>NZ_JAWJBA010000001.1:0-1209781 GCF_032843265.1 Alkalihalophilus lindianensis | reverse complement strand
TATTGGTTATCAATACGTTTACTAGTAAGAATAATTTTGGACAGTTCGTTTTTCCAAAAGAAGTTCTTGCAAAACAACATATCTTTAAAACAGCCTCTACAAAAGACCGGCTATCGCTGTAGTGGTTGCCTGGCTCTGGCTTTGTGAATTGCCTTCCGGGCTTTCCCTGTTCGGAGGACTAGTAGCCCTCTGCGGCGTTATCATCGTAAATGGATTAGGGAGAACAAAACAGCGGGACCTTAAAGACGCCGCGTGATGGGAGCTACTGCAGTAGGAGCAGCTGGTTTAATTCTGGGCATGGGTGTGACAGCATTCCTTGCTGGGGCTGGTATAGGAGCAAACGAATTGATTAGAGGGCATATATCTTATAAGGTTTATATTAAAAGAAGTCCTGATGCGAAGAAAAAAGGAAGGCTAAAAACGGTATACTATAAAGAAAAGAATTATAGAGGGGCAACAAAAACCGTCTATAAGGATTTTTAAGAGAGGATGATTATGTATGAAAACTTTTTGGATTTTTAATGTTGTTATTGTTGCTCTGTTCTTAGTAGCTACATTTGTATTTTATCGCATGCAGTTTACAACGGAGGGCTTAGTTTATTTTATAAGTGCTGCAGTTATTCTTGGTGTACTAAGTACGATCAATCGTCGAATGAATTACAAAAAAAGTAATTAACTAGTCTGTTGAGCAGCGGATAGTTTATATCCGCTGCTTTTTTAATTTCAGAGTGAAAAAACGACCGCTTTTTAAAGAAATGCGGCGTTTTTAAATGTTCCTAATGGTATAGTCTCGTAGTTCTTAAAATCGCTCTATGGGCCATTCTGGACAAAAAAAGCCCGGTGGATTAATTTGGGATTCTAAACATTGGAGAGCAGGGAAGCTATGTCATTCATCATCAGGAGTATTCAAAAGAAGTGAAAATACTCGATCGAGTGATTAAACATACAGTAGGAGATTTTAGGATGAACTACATTGCTTACAACACCTTACGTTCGGGCGGTAGGACGACAGACTGATGCCAGTAGGTTTAGGTGAACGTAAATTTACGAAATTAAATGATGGCGTGACTAAGCGAAGATATTTAATTGCTGAAGTATATATGGTTATGGGGAAAAGATTTAATATTATTGAAGTAGAACGAGAGAATAGGTCATTATCTATACTCGTTTTATCATCTCCAACTATGAATGATTGGGATTATATTTTAAATAGATTACTCGTAAATTTTGTGAATGATAGTGGTACCTGGACAAGCCAATCTCTAGATAGTATTCAAAGGCAAGGTATTACAATAATGAAAGTGAAGCATAGTTTTAAAGGAGTAAAACATAGAGCTGAAATGTTATTAAGGAAGTTACTTTAAAGAAGGACGATAATATATATAAGAAGACGGACTATAAAAACTATTTACTAGTAAAGCTCTGTTATTTGATTAGGTATCAATGGATTCTACTTGATATTGTTAATAAATGGCTTTTATTTAGAAATAATTTAATTACCATAAAATTAATTAGAAATTTATTTTTATATCATATCCTTTCAATATAACTTGAAGGGAGCATTCTATGAAAAAAGTATTCAAAGTATTAAAGAAAATATTTGAATTGGTTAGTGCATTTATCTTGCTATAAATAAATATTGACGGACACACATTCATGCCGGTTGACTTCTCTCTACTAAGCTCAAAAACGTCTTCTATCAACGGCATTAATCAAGAGATTGATAAGCGATGTTTAGGTTATAAGCGCCGTATCGAAGCGACCCAATCTGCCCCTGATCAAATCCCGGCGATGATTGAACGAGCCTTATCCAAGGGAATTGAAGCTTCTTACTTGTTAATGGACACTTGGTTCACTCAACAACCTCTCATTAAAGCTATTGTCGAAG
This sequence comes from Alkalihalophilus lindianensis, assembly GCF_032843265.1. Lineage (NCBI taxonomy): Bacteria > Bacillati > Bacillota > Bacilli > Caryophanales > Bacillaceae > Alkalihalophilus > Alkalihalophilus lindianensis. The sequence continues at coordinate 1,207,893 of NZ_JAWJBA010000001.1, read as the reverse complement.
ATTGGGCTGTCGCATTGCAGCAATTAATCGAGCTTCTTCAAGATGTCTTGAAAAAGACGAACAAACAAACACAACAATTACTTAAAAATCAACTATCACAATGGATTGCAGGTTTACCAAGTTACATCAGGGCTTACCTGCCTAATTTGGCCTGCGAAAGTTGAGTTATTAACTATATATATATCAAGTAAACAAAGATAGGAAATAGGCTGTTTTTGTATCTATATTAACGTTAAATACGGTCGAAAATCATACAACATATGAGGGCGCTTTAATGAAGTAACTAAAGTCTAATTTCTCGGTTTAAAACCGAGAAATTAGGCTTTTTTTTATATTTAGATTTCCTTACCGTTGTAAACCCGTATTTTTCTGATGTTACTCTCTTAGCGTAGGGAAAATCGGCTTTTTTCATTCCAAAATTCTCTTAGCGTATGTTTTCCGCGTTTTGTTGGTAGGACCCCGAAATAACCCTGTATCTACAGTTTCGCATTTCAGGTTATCCCTATATTGTAACGGCGTTACCCCCGTCCATTTCTTGAAGGCGTTGCTGAATGCGCTCGGTTCCGAGAAATGGAGAGCATATGCAATTTCACCTATAGATATATGCAATTGTTCCAAATAACCGATGGACAATTGCTTTCGCACACGAATAGACAATTCGTTATAAGAAGTTTTCTCCTCTTTCAAACGAAGTTGTAACGTTCGCACACTCATTTGAAAGTGTTCCGCAGTTTGCCGTAAGGTCGGATAATGGGTCGGAAGACAGTGTTCCAACCATTGCAATACTTCATCCGAGAACGATCCTGTCACTTGTAACTTCTCAATGGCTTCTTTGGCAATCGTTTCGAATACGAATAACAATCTTGTATCGGAATACAGAACCAAATTCTCCAACAAGTCCTTACTCATACACAGCATTGTGGAATTGTCTCCAAATGTGGGAATCACTCCGAACACAGTTTCATATGGATGTATTCCCCCCGGTGACTCATGCATAAACCTGACTTCATGCAACGGAACCGTTCGATTACACAGAATTCCGATCAGACGGTAGAGCGAAGTAGCCATACCCTCTGCACAATGGCGGGGAAAATTCCAGTTAGATTGGGTAAACATGCGTATTCTCACATCTTCATCTACGATCTCCCAATCCAGATTGAATCCGCTGCATAACACTTCATTGTAAGTCTGAAACGACTTAAGTGCAGCTTCTATGTTATTGCAATGCATCATGACGTATCCGAGCACGCCCAAATCGGCAAATTCCGTAAACGCCCCCATCTGCAATCCGAAATGATCATCCTGTGTATAGACCGCCGCCGCTTTTGTCAATCTCTCTAACTCCATTGTTGGGATACGCGCATCCTGTTGCGTCAGAACAGTGTTGTCAAACGATACATACCGGAAAAACGAATCTGTGTCCACGCCCTTATGGACAAGAGACTTCATGATTGGATACAGCATGGTAACAGAAACACCCGAATCGATCACCAAATTCTCCCCTTTGCGTGATTTATCAAGTAAAATACGTTGTTGATCATTTTATTCCGCCAGTTGCCATTATATACTAAGGTTGCTTTTTTCTATTATATCACAATGAAATTACCGGGGAGGTAAAAGCAATGAAATCGAAAATGCTTGTCATTAACGGCCATCCGGATGCACAGAGCTACTGTGCAACCTTGGCCAAAGTATATACGGAAGGAGTTCAAGAGAACAACAAAGCCCAAGTCCGAAATATCGACTTAAGCTCAATCTCCTTTGACTTGAATCTGCAACATGGATACGGTAAGCGGACGGAACTGGAAAATGAACTTCTTGAAGCACAGGAGATGATCCGATGGGCGGATCACCTGATATTTGTTTATCCGATATGGTGGGGGAGCACGCCCGCTGTTCTGAAGGGCTTTATCGATCGGGTATTCTTGCCTGGGTTCGCATTCAAATACAGGCAGCATTCACCGTTATGGGATAAGCTTCTATTGGGTAAATCTGCGCACCTGATCGTTACGTCCGACACCCCTTCCTGGTACAATCGACTCGTGTACCATCGGGCCGGGCTGAATGTCATGAAGCGAAACGTACTTCATTTCTGCGGTATCAAACCAGTACGCATAACCGAGATTGGTCCTATCAGACCATCTACATCTGGCCAGCGGGATAAATGGATTGCTCACGTTCGAGAGCTTGGTGCCAAACTCTCCTGATTTTCATGTATGCTATTTAGCCCCCAAATGAACTTGTACAATACACCCCTCGTACGACTTGTACTGCGCATCCTGGAAGTGGAGCGTTCAACGCATGAATCTCGTGACTTTTAGTCATGAGAGGTTCAATAAGAATAAAGTGTAATTAATTGGACGGAGGGCATTATGACTATTAAAACAGGAAGCTTTATCTTTATAAGAGTTTTTTTGGGGTTGATGTATTTATGGGTAGTTACTGACCGTTTAGGCATCTTGGGTCCAGTTGGAAATCTAGGTGTGGTCTGGGGAAACTTTGATAACTTTTTGGAGTATACAGCTACTTTGAACCCTTGGTTCCCAAGAGTAGTGTCTGATATCCTAGGTTATTTTGTAACCTTCTTAGAAGTTGTGCTTGGGGTTTTATTGGTGAGTGGTATTCGCTTAAAAGAGGCTGCTTTAGCTAGTCTTGCCCTGCTTTTGGTATTCCTATTGAGCATGATTTTCTCGATCGGTTTTAAGGAAGCTTTTGATTACATTGTTTTTACGGTAGTTGTTGCAGCGGCTTCGGCACTTCTTTACAGGGAAGCAAAAAAGAGGAGGCCGGGGTGGGTTTAGCCTATTTCGTTTTGAATCGGAATCCACTTCGCTGAAAATTTTAAAATTTCAGATAGAATCTGATACTTTATTTCTACGATGATATCCTATAAGTTTTTTTGTCGAAGAGCCTATATAATGGACTAAGAAATTCAGACAGCAAAAAAGGAGCAAGTTAGTTGTATGAGCACCAAACGAAGAAAGTTTACACCGGAACAAAAAGCACAAGTGGAATGCGTGTACAGGTTGGTGTTTCATCGTTACATGCCGATGCCAATCCACACTATGGGTCTGGAAAAGAAGCAACCATTTATCGATTTACTAGTGATCAATTTTCAAGTTTTTATACGAAAGTCATCAATACCAATGCTCGTGATGCTGTACACGTACCGAGGTTTTACCTGATCCAAGCAATGTAGCATTAATTTGGACCATTAATAGCGGGATATTTATCCTAGCACAAAATTTTGTGACCGGAAAAGTTATTCAGAGACTACATCCTTAACAGTATTAGCCACGGGTATGTTATTTATCGGAGCAGGGATTGGTTCGCTATACTATGCCACATCGTTTTATCTCCTAGTTTTAAGTGGAGCCATCTTTGTAATAGGTGAAATGCTTATTTTACCTACAATTGATAGCACCATTTCTCAGTTATCTACTGCCGGGTTGATTGGTCTCTTTTTTGGACTTGCCAATGTCATGTCTGGTTTGGGTGAAGCCGGTGGAAATTTTATGGGGGGACAATCACTCGAGACCGGAACAGAGATTGGTTATTTACCATGGGTTACCTATGGGATAACAGGAGTGATTTTGTTCTTAGGTGTTCTATTACTAAAAAATGGCAGCCACTAGAGCAGTTACTTCAAAAGGCTGCAATTCAAAAGGATCGTCCAAAACAAGCACCAAGGGTTCAAACGGGACCTACAAAAAACCAATCTCATCCATTTAGTGGATGGGAACAGGAAGTGTTTTTTCGTAAAAAAGGTCAGCCACAAAGATAAAATTACAATTAGCCTTTCAGAGAAACATTACATTGCTATCTAGTTAGTTGATAGGTACTCATTAATATTTTAAATAGAAGTCTGATAAGCAGCAAAATTCATCGACACCTAAGTAATTAGTAATACGTTGCCTTGAGGACGTATCACCAGATGGCAGTAAACTAAATGACACTTGTATTTATGTAATTGTAAAGACTTACACTAAAAGTAACTGGTGCGAGAGTGAAACATGGAGTTGTCAATGTGGCAGCTCCTTTTATTAATGGACTGAATAAATCACTCTACTTTAATGCGTAGTAGACTCTTACTGCGCAGCAAGGATTGCCATAGAGCTCTTTCGCTGCATCATAATAAAGACATTTGTAATAATTTTAAAAAATTTGAAAACTATCACATATAATACAAACAAGAGGAAATACGCTTGTCCCATTCTGCTGTTCAAAACATAACTGCATGGTTAATTATGGCTTAAGAATGAATGATATCGTTCTCTTCCATCATTATGGCGGTGAAGAGAAAGCATAACCAGAAATTAATGGTATGCTTTTTGTTATTGCTTTTTTTTATTCCAATCGTAAGGTACCATGCACCATTTTACGAATTGAATAAATAATAACAATGAAATCCCAAATAATATATTCATTATCCAAGTGAGCTCTTCCCGAAACAAAAATTGAAAAGCGCAAAATATTACTACATATGTAAATGAATAGAGGAGAGGGTAATTAAACATAAGAGAACCTCCTTACCCTGTAATCAAGTCTCCTTAACCTTCTTGCTTTGTTGAAAATAGTCCAAGTTATCCAGCACCATAACCTGGCTTAAAATCCCTCAGATAGAATGATCAGTAAGCTTAACCTTAGCAATAAAATGATGATTAAGTAGTTAACTCCAAGCAATGTACGAATATATTTACTTTTCTTTTTAGACCTAATTAGCTTTACGTTTTCTCCTTACTCCAGTCATACGGCACCATACACCAATTAATAAATTTTAAAATAAGATACATAATCCGAACAAGTAGCCTTCGGATGCGGGAATGAGCGGGTAAATAATTGGCTTTATTTGGACGTGAATATATCAGGTGGAGTTTTCCACCTGATTTTTAACTTTCAAAAAGCATTTTAAGCTTTGGATTAATCTATAAAGAAGTTTAAAGTTTTTAACTAGATGATAAGCTTTAACAACTTTTTATTAATTTGATTAAGGATTCATATTGCTGAGGAGTATCAACATCTATAAATTGGAGTTCTTCATTTTCTTTAACGATAATTCCTTGATTATTATTCCGAATAATGTGGCGAGCTCCAGTGTCTCCTTTTAACTTCCAGAGTTCAGGATATAAAATTGAATTAATAATAATTGGTGGTCTTTGAATACCATTGAAAGACGAGGCAATAAAGTTAGGTCTTTTTATTTTGTAGATAGAGATTAATCGGTCAAGAAGTTTTTGTGAGATAAAAGGTTGGTCTGCTAGTAAAACCATGACAGCATCTGCTTGAAGGTCTTGAGCGATTTTCAGGCCAGCTTTAAGAGATACAGCTTGACCTTGATTAGATAACTTCGACCTTTTAACCATGCAGTTGGGATGGGAATCAAGGAAGTTTGCTGAAAGCCATGTGAGGGGGCCTTCTTGATTTACCACAACAATAACTTTATCTAATTGAGAGTTTAGAGCTGTTTCTAAGCTAATACTACCTAAGTATTTTCCGTTTAAAGGAAGATCCAACTTAGGACAACCCATTCTTTGGCTTTGACCTGCCGCTAAATATATTCCACAAATCAAGTTCGCACCCCTTCTCACGGTAAGTTTTAATGACATCCGCAATAATACTTATTGCAATTTCATCTGGACCTTTAGCACCAATGGCTAATCCAATTGGTGAATAAAGGTGTTCTGGTATTTTCTCTTTATTTAGTAATTGTTGCGTTCTTTTTCTGGGTCCTAAAACCCCTAGATATGTTAAATTTTCTTGAATGAGAGATTGTAAGATTTCTTGGTCTTTTTGAAAATGGTGAGTCATAATGATAACTGAATCTTTGCTCGTTAATGGATGGGACTTTAACAACTTACTTGGCCCCTCTAGAATCACTTCATGAGCAGTGGGGAAGTGCATCGGAGTACAATAATCTGGTCTCCAATCTGTTACAACTGTATAAAATCCCGTTTTTACAGCTATTTCAGCTAGTGGTCTTACATCAGGACCAGCACCAAAAATAATGAGCCGAGGTTTAGGGTGAAAAACTTGAACAAAGTAGCGGTTTAAGTCCTTTTTAAACAATTTATGATTGATGTTGTTCTCGAAAATTGTGCTCGAAACACTTATTAGTTCATCATGATTTAAATCTCCGAATTGTGGATGGTGTGCTGGTATGAAAATAGAACTTAATACCGAATTTGAATGAGATAATTTCTTAATATGAAGAACAGGTACTCCCTGGTTTATATATTTATCTAAGAGCTCTAAGTGTTTCTTGAGTTTAGCATCAACATATTCTAATGAAATTGTTATCTTTCCATTACATCCATTATTGAGTCCCCAACTAGTATCATCATCTGATTTCATATCATAAAAAAGGGTACGGGATTGTTGATCTTTAAAAACTTCTGCAGCTCTTAATAGAATATCATTTTCTAAACAACCACCACTTAATAAACCGATTTGTAGATTGTCTTCAAAAACAAGCATCATCGTCCCTTCTTTACGGTATGCAGAACCTTCTACGTCAATTATTGTAGCCAACACCATCTTTTGTTCAGATGTTCGAACAGATTGTAAAATGTTGAATAGTTCACTCATATGGTCCTCCCTTAAAGTTCTATTAACATAACGGATTCTAATTTTTATTTGTAAAGATAATTATGAGAGAAAAAAAAGGATAGAACTTTATAAAAGGGTAATTTTTAAATAGGGGCTAAAGAAAAAACGACCACTTAATAAGTGATCGTTGGTTGAGGTTAAAGTGCTATTTTTTTATGATTATATGATCCCCGCTTTTAAGTTCTAAGATATCTGCTAAAAATACTTCAGCAAGGTTATTTGAAATATCGATTAATTCTTCCTGATCTTTAGCTAATAAAGAAAGAGGAGCCCCGCCTAAATAACGATTTTTGTCAGTTGTCACCATGGCAAGTATTCCTTTGATTTGCCCACCGTTATCACCCATTAGCTTTGACCCCCTTTATGGAAATTTAATAATTCAGGGTTCTTTTTTACCGTCTCTAATAGAGGAGTAAGTAAAACCGTTTCTTTTAACAATTCAAAATTTTTGATGATAGGTACCAAAACAATAATAATGACTCCAGCACCAGGGTTTTCTACGCTGTATAACTTTTTCTGTCCAATTCTTCTTGTTGCTTCAAATAGTATTGCTTGACGTTGTCCACCATTAAATAGAGGAATTTGAAAGTGCTCTTTGTTTGGACGGATAACTGCAGCGATTCCATCATCTAAAAACCATTCTTTGGCTTCCTCTCTACCTGCTAAATTGTAGACAAACATATCATTCACGTATAAATCAGAACCTTTTATTTCAATTTTTCCTTCCTCTACAGTCGCAATATCTCTGACTTTTTGACGTGCAGTAAATCGTTTTAGTAAATAAAATACTATCAGACCAACAATGGAACCGGAAACAATTTCAATCCATGTAGCCACATCAAGTAATTCTTGAAAAAGCTGAATGGTTAGTGCGGTAGAAAAGGAAACGAGCAATGTAATATAATTTCTTGCTTCAAAGATTTTAGCAATTCCATCAATGTAAGCATCACCACGTCTTGTAAATTCATCACCTTCAAGGTCTAACAGACTCTCCCTTTCTATTTTACGAACATCTCGGAAGTGCTGCGCAGCTAAAGCAAGAAACGTAACTGCTGTAAAGTTTTTGGTCATTAATGTCGGGATGATGAATGCACCTATTGCAGCAGCAAATCCACCAGTGACAACGTGAATTAAGTAACCGTTTGGATAGTTTGGGTACTGCCTATAATCAAGAATAATTGATAGGAAGCGGACTAGTGTTCCAATAATCGTTGCTGTAATAATTAAGGCTAGCATTTCAGGTGAAATAACATCGTTGTTATTAGGCATGTTTGTAACTCCTTATAAAAAATTGACAGTAGTAGATTTTGTTAAATAAGAAAATTTATACATTAAGTCGCAAACTTTAATTTTAGGTGAAGTTATATTGCATATGCTGTTTATTTGAATTAAAGGACCTTCTTTCTATACTTAAATGATTTGGCTTATGGACGAATGAACAGATATATATAAACCAATAATAGGAAATAACTTATTCTTTTTTTATGGCTATTTGTTTGTAGGTTTACAAAGAAATTATTAGAAAAAAGTTCTGAAAATATGGTTAGAGGGGGCTTGATTCATGAGTTGGAGCATTGGGAAAAGCATTTATCGAAAAGAAGCGTTTGAGAAGGTGACAGGAGCAGCTAAATATACGGATGATTATTCTAAGAAAGAAATGTTACATATAAAATTAGTCGTGAGTTCTCATGCTCATGCAAAAATTAAAGCCATTGATACAACAAAAGCAAGGCAAATCCCTGGCGTTCGAGCAATTTTACTTGGACAACCTTTTCCTCTCACTGGAGAAGAAATTAATGATCGTCCCCCGATTGCATTTGATAAGGTGCGATATCATGGAGAACCTGTCGCAGCAGTCATAGCCGATGATCCCGTTCAAGCAAAAAAAGCAGCAGAATTAATCGAAGTGACATATAAAGTGTTACCTGTAGTGAACTCGGTAAAAGAAGCGCTCCTACCTAATGCCCCACTCGTCCATGAAAATTTAGCAAGTTATGAGCGAATCGAACATGTATACCCTGAACCGAATACGAATATAGCTGATCGAACAAAAATTCGGAAGGGAAACATCGAAAAAGGGTGGAAGGAAAGTGAGACCACAGTTGAAGCAAACTTTTCATTCGGGCCTTCTGATCACATGGCTATGGAAACCCGTTGTGTAACTGCGGAAATAAGACCAGATGGTGTCGTTGTATTTTCTTCAGCAACACAGTCACCATATATGATCAAAAAATTATTAAGCAGTTACTTCGGTTTAGCAGAAGGAAAGGTAATCGTGAATACACCGTTGGTTGGTGGCGGTTATGGTGGAAAAGTAGCGGTACAGTTAGAGTTGATTGCTTATATGGCAACTCTTGCTGTTGGTGGGCGACCTGTGAAAATCCTAAATACAAGAGAAGAAGATATGATTACCTCACCGGTTCATATTGGCCTTGATGCCACAGTCAAGCTTGGGGCAACAAAGGAGGGATATTTAACAGCAGCTGAAATCATGTATATGTTTGATAGTGGAGCTTATTCAGACAAAGGAGCAACAATTAGTCGAGCCGCAGCTGTTACTTGTACAGGACCATACCATATTGAAAATATATGGTGTGATTCAATTTGTGTTTATACCAATCACCCGTATGCGACTGCTTATCGTGGGTTTAGTCATTCTGAGCTTTTATTTGCTTTTGAACGTGCGATGGATATACTCGCTAAAAAACTCAAAATAGATCCGTTAGAATTACGTGAGAAAAATGCATTTTTACCAGGACATACGACACCGACGCAAATTCGCCTAAATGAAAGTACGGTTGGTAATTTACCTGAATGCATTGAGCAATTAAAACAACTAATGAATTGGAAAGAAGGTCAACTTATTCAAGTGAATGAACGAAAAGTAAGAGCTAAAGGGCTCAGTTGTATTTGGAAGACATCCACTATTGATTCTGAAGCAAGCTCCGGAGTGATACTAACCTTTAATGCTGATGGAAGTATTAACATTCTTTCTGGTGTTGTTGAAATTGGAACTGGTACAAAAACAATTCTCGCGCAACTTTTAGCCGAAAAACTCAAAATGGATATCAATAAAATTCATGTCAAAATGGAAATAGATACACAAACAACACCTGAACATTGGAAAACAGTTGCCAGTCGAGGAACGTTTATGGCAGGGAGGGCTTTGTTGAAAGCTGCCGATGATGCCATTTCTCAATTAAAAGATATTGCATCACGTGTTTTAATCTGTTCACCCGATGACTTAGAAGTTGGAAATGAAATGGTCTATGTCCGTGATGAACCTGACACATATATTAACGTCAAAGACGTATGTCTTGGCTATAAGTATCCAAATGGTTATTCAATCGGTGGCCAAATTATTGGTAGAGGTAATTATACATTACGGCATTTAACAAACCTTGACCATGAAACTGGGGTAGGGAAACCAGGACCAGAATACTCAGTTGGTGCTCAAGGAGTTGAAGTAGAATTTGATACAAGAGATTTTACATATAAAATTATAAATGCTTATTCAGTATTAGATATTGGAAAGGTATTGAACCATAAGGGAGCCCATGGCCAAGTGATGGGCGCAATGAGTATGGGGTTGAATTTTGGGAGCAGTGAGACATTTTCTTTTAGTAATGATGGAAAAGTCCTTAACTCAAGATTACGTACATATGTACCATTTCGTTATGGCGATCACCCTAATTATGTCGTACATTTTCTCGAAACCCCTTATGTGGATGGACCCTATGGAGCGCGTGGTGTGGGTGAACATGGTTTAATTGGTATGCCTGCTGCATTAGCGAATAGTTTATCTGTCGCTGCAAATGTCGACTTGAACCAACTGCCCATTACTCCTGAGTTAATTTGGAAGGAAAAGAAGGGAATGGAATAAATGATCTCTTTTGATTTTGAATACTACAAACCAACCTCCATTAATGAAGCTACTCAATTGTTTCAGTCGTTGGTTGAGCAAGGGAAGGAACCGATCTATTTTTCTGGTGGGACAGAAGTGATCACCTTAGGAAGAATAAATCAAATCCAGACGGATGCAGTAATTGATATCAAAGGAATCCCAGAATGTATGATTTTAAAAAAAGATGAAAAAAAAGTAACTTTAGGTGCAGCACAATCATTAAATAAAATTCACGAAATGCAGTTTTTTCCCTTTCTAAATAAGGCAATTGTCGAAATTGCAGATCATACAGCACGTAACAAAATTACGTTAGGCGGTAATATTTGTGCAAACATTATCTATCGAGAAACAGTGTTACCGTTGTTGTTAACGAATAGTGAAGTTGTCATAGCCAGTCCTAATGGTTTAAAACAGGTTCCTCTTCAAGGAGTATTTCATCAAAAGTTAAATTTAGAAAAAGGAGAATTTCTTGTTCAAGTGACGACTGAACAAAGTGAAATCGATTGTCCTTTTGTTTGTGTAAAAAAGCGCAGGCAATGGGATGTCGGATACCCTTTAATAACGACGGCTGCATTAAAGAAAGAAGGTTACATTAAAGTAGCATTTAGTGGACTAAGTGATTTCCCTATTTACGATCCAATGATTGAAAAAAGTTTAAATAACAAGCAATTATCAAAAGAAGAAAGAGTCGAGCAAGCTCTTCAACAGATTTTTGTACCAATATTAGATGATGTTAATGGTTCTGCGGAATATCGATTGTTCGTATTGAAAAATACATTGCTTGATGTACTGGATGAGTTGGAAGGGGTAGGACATGTATAAAACAGAAATAACCTTACATATCAATGGTGAAGAGCGTAACGTTTATATTCGAAATGCTGAGACATTATTGTACGTTTTACGTGAAGAGTTTGGATTAACAGGAGCAAAGCCTGGTTGTTTAAATGGGGATTGTGGTTCCTGTACTGTTGATATAGATGGCGATTCGATGAAGTCATGTTTAACGCTGGCAGTGGAGGCTTCTGATAAAAGTGTAACGACAGTTGAAGGACTAAAAAATGCCGCTATTCAGACAGAGTTTATCGAGAAGTTTGCCTTTCAGTGCGGTTATTGTACACCTGGGTTTATTATGAATTGTAATTCTTTAATCCAAAAGTATCCTGATGCAGACGATACGGTAATTAAAGACCATTTAGAGTCGAATATTTGTCGCTGTACAGGTTATCAAGAAATCGAACAAGCAATAAAATCAGCATTGTTAAAAGGCTCAAATGGTGGATAATTAGTAAATCAAAATATTCTAAAAGGGTAAAAAACAGGTTAAGTAACAGAAAACCTTTTTATAAAGCGTCTCTTGAACTGTCATTTATAAATGAATTTTTTGCTACACAGTACAACCATGTTATTCAAAAGAAAAAAAGTAAAGCTGCAGATGCACTTATTTTCAGCGCGGTTTTGCACTAAAATAAATATAGACAGTCCGATTTCTCAGCAATAATGTGGAGGAATGGGACTGTTTTATATTTACTTAAAGTGCAATATAACTCTTGAAATGTGTGCAGTTTAGTATTCAAAATGATAACTTAAAGTAACAAGGCAGGTTAGTTGAAGAAGTAAGCCATCATTTCTTATGCGTAGTAGACGTATACTGCGCAATAATTATCTTCATTTTTAGGTCACTTTGTAAAAGATTATCCATTCTTAATAGAGTGAATTTATCACAATAAGTTTTAATACTCTTATTCTAAAGATTGTTTAATAAACTCATAGGGGGAACCGTCCCCATGGATTACATAAAGAAAACTCTTACTTGTACAAGATCTATAATACTGCCGTCGACTGGACTGCGAGAGTATATCCATAATTGTCCGCTAGGTGAGGTAGGTGGTTGATCGGTGAGGACGGTTCCAGAAAAATAACCGTATGCAGGTGGACCTTCAAGTGCTGTTGTAAAGCGTTCTTCTGAGACGATCACCCCGTTATCATCCCGAATCTGCATCAATACATTGGCTTCAAATACACGGGCGAAGCCTTCCACAAGCTCTCTGCTTGGAATAATGTCCCCTGGAAAAGGATGAGTGACTACGATATTTCTTGATGACGGAAGTGGAAGGAGTAAGCGAAAACCTACAAAAATTAAATCAAGTGAAAATCCAGGACGCCCTTCGTTTGCTGCTAAAATATTTGCTATTGGAATTTGAAAGTGTCTGGAAATGCCAAATAGAGTATCTCCTACTTCAATTTCGTACACAAAGGCTGGAACCCAGAGTAGCTCCCCAACAAAAATAAGGTTCGGATCCTGGAGTCTATTAACTCCGGCGATAAGATCGAAATGTGTTGAAAATCGCTGACTAATCCGAAAAAGTGTATCTCCAGGGGCCGGAAGGTAGGTGGTGTCAAAGGGACGTACGGTAGGGACAGGAATAACAAGTGTCCAACCTGGAAAAATGACATTTGGATCGAGGAAACGAGGATCCTGTAGGTTCGCTCTTTGAATTTCTAGGACTGTACTGCCAAAGCGTGCAGCGATTGCATATAACGTATCGCCTGGTTGAACGGTGTAAACGACATGTGATTGTCTTACAACAGGCATATAATATACACTCCCCTTGGGCCATTATAATCGTGATATTCCAGGGTTAGTACCTTCATCTTCTTGAGAAGTAGCCTCATTATTTACGTTTTTTTCACGATTAACAAAATATATTATATATAGTTGTAGAATATGATGAATACGATAGAAATAAGAAAACGAGGTAATGGGGTCAGTCCCCCACTTGCTAAATACAATCTAGTATTGTCGTTATAATTGCTGGATCACCTAGTAATTGCATCTATTCTTTTATTTATCAATGTCTTTTGCACGCAGTACAACGATACTGTGCAGCAAACTAACATCTATTTAGCGCTGACTTTGTGAGGAAATGTACTTAAACTAACGGGTGCGTTTCTGCAATAAAGCAGGAACGCATTTTTTTGAACACGGAATAGGAAATTAATGTTAAAATCAAAACAATGGTTATTCAAGTAACGGAGCAGGATACTTGAACAAGGAGAAAGGTTTTCATGCTATTTTTTACATTATTAGGTTAACAAAAAATTAACTTTAGGAGATGAAATTATTGAGGGAAATATCATTGTTTTTAATGTTAGTCAGTATGCTGTTTGTTGTAGTTGCTTGTAGTTCGGAGGAAACAATAGAAACAAATATTCTCTTACCAGAAAATATACCTTCTTTTGTTCAAGAAAGTGATTTCATTAAAATTGATTGGAAAAGGAAAGCTGTTGAATTTGGAGATAGAAGAATTATAGGAAATGAAAACAAATCTGGTGTTATTGGTGCAGATATGCCAACTTTAAATGGACAAAAATGGATGTGGCATCTATGGGGTGTTGAGAACGTGGAGTTAACTGTTGTTGGTTTTCACAAAGAAACACATACCGCTCATCAAGTTTTGTATAACGGACCAGGTGGAGATTCTTATTGGACAAGACAAGCTGTTGGAGAAAATAACGGTGCAGATGCACACATGCCTTCTAATATAGCATTACCAGAAAAAGGAGAGTGGGCATTTTTACTTTACACAAATGATGAATTATTTGATATTTTAGTTTATGACATTAATGAATAGATAAAGAGGAATTATTGCAATTCTTCTTTAACAATTAAGCATTTTGTAGTGTGCTACTCCTTATTGTGCTAACGGGTAGCGTTGATTCAAAAAGGTCAACGCACCAAATTAAGTATATTATGTTAATTTTAACAAATAAATTGGAATAATTGGAATTTAGTTGTTAATATAACGTAGGAGGTGTTGTTATGCAAACTGAGGTTAATAGAAAATCCAAAGTTGTTACAGGTAATGAAGTTAGTATTGCTAAAGGTATGATTGGTTTTATTGTTTTTTCCTTTATATTTTTTGCTGGGATGATTACTTTCGCAAACGCTCAACAAAAAAGCACTCTTGAAGCAAATATCATAGAAGCTATTAATCCAAGTAATGATTTAACATTTGAATATCTTGGGACAGAGGCTTCTTCACATTTGCGGAAATTTTATGTAGCTACAGCTGACGGTGAAGAGTATATCGTTAGAGTTTATCAAAACAATAGGACAGTATTAGATGTATTTAGCCTTACAGACCACCCTCAATTGACTGAACAATTTCAAAAATCTTATGGAGTTAGTTGGTAAACTAATATAGTTATAAAAGTAGCTAGTGCAGAAATTGGGGACTTTTTTAATTCTCAATACAAGCATAGTTAGATTTTATAATGATTAAAGGCTTTGTGAAATAATGTACTTAAAGTAATGGGTGCGATGCTTGAACAAGGAATATGATAAATCAAGAAGAAAAAGGGAGTGTTTTTTTGGCTCTATGGAAAGGATATGTTATTACATTTGTTGAAATAGTATTATTTTTGTTTATTGGTTTTATTCTTACAGAAAATGTATTAAGTATAATATATGAAAGTGTTGGTATTTCTTATTTAGGTGATGTGGGTAGTATTATCTTGGGTCTTTCTTTTATATTGTTTTGTTTATATACGTTATTTAGAACTTATGTATTATCTAATAAAAATCTACTCTTGAACGACCGGATTACTTCTCTTACTTTTTGGATAGTGTTTGTTTGGTCAATCTATTCTGTGATTTCTCCTTTTGTGAGGGGGGAAATTTAAATTATTTAAGTAACGTGCGATTGCTCAATAAAGGGTAGTCGCTTCTTCTTATTGAAGTAAAGGAGCAGGTTTGTGGAAGAAGAAGGACTTATAACTTTTTTATGGAAATTAACAAGTTATTGGTTTAGAAATCACAGTTAATCAAGGAGTTCGTTATGGAGATTTCATTAATTAGACATGGTAAATCACAATTGACGGAAAATGATAAAATAACTTTTGCAGATTTTAAGAAGTGGGTTGAAAAATATGACCTTAACGGAGTGTTTGAAGAATCAGCATACCCTGAAGTGACAATTGAAAAAGTAGCAACTGCAAAGGTTGTAGTTACAAGTCATTTAAAAAGATCTATTGTCTCAGCAAACTTATTAAATCCAAATACAAAAACGATTTCCGACCCTTTATTTAGAGAAACAGAGTTACCAGCTAAGCCAACAATATTATTTAATGTAAAATTAAAGCCAAATAACTGGGCAGTATTTTTGAGACTACTATGGTTTAGTGGCTATTCTAACAAATGCGAGTCTTTAAGTCAGGCGAAATTGAGGGCAAAGAAGGCTTCACAACAACTGATTGGTTACGCCAATGAACATAAATCAATAGTCTTAATTGGTCATGGTTTTTTTAATATGTTAATCGCCAAGGAATTGAAGAAAATGGGTTGGAAAGGCAAAAGAAATGCTGGTGCAAAACATTGGAATTGTACTACATATTCCTTGTTTAACTAAAGGGTGCGATACTTGAACAGTGGGAGCAGTCAAATGTGAGGCTACTCCTGTTCATTTAAAAATAATAAAGAGAAACGTATTTTGAATTTTAAAAATCAAAATGCGTTTTTTTATTAGCTTTAACTAAGGAAAAGAAAGGTTTTATTCAAATTATATTGAATTTATTATTCGGATAATATTGAATACGAGATTATGCCTATGTATAATGGAGCCAACAAGTATAATTCGAGGTGATCTTGTGGAGGTATTACACACAACAGGTAGAAAAAGGGAAACGTATGATGTTCAATTTACTTTCTCTCCATTATGGGAATGTGCTCTTGGCATAGCAGCAGTAACGAACTCGCGACTAATGAATACGTTAGAAAAACCTGAAACTTATTGGGAAGAACTTAAAGAATCATTATCTAAAAATTTGTTAAATCATTTAGAGTTTGTGGAAAAGAACAATACATGGAAGGCACTATTACAATTACTTCATCATTCTGATACTGATAACTTAGATGACTTCTGTTCTAATATCGAAATGCTACAGGGCTCTACATTTAAATTCATTTGTCTGCCTTTTATTGGGGATCGGTTTCAGCATTTAAGGGAAAGAGCTGCTGTTGGAGAAGAGAGTGCGATCTTAGAATTGAAAAGGATAACGAGTGAAAATCCCTTTTTTCCTCAGTACATAGAATTTATTAGTTTAACTGATGTAGATGAACTGAAAGCTCATCTACTAGAGGTTATGACATTATGGTATGAAACAGTGATAAGACCTGATTTAGAGCTGACGAATCAAATTTTACGAACCGATTATGAATCCAAAAATCAAATGAAAGAAAAAATGTCTTCTGAAGAACTTGTTCAGTGGGCAACGGGTGGCGTCAATTATCTTCCTGAACCAAGTGTTCATAAGGTTTTGCTCATTCCACAGTATGTCTATCGTCCTTGGAATATCGAAGCGGATATTGAAGATACAAAAGTATTTTACTACCCAGTAGCCAATGAGAGTCTTTCACCAAATGATAAATACATGCCGAGTAACTTCCTTGTGCAAAAGCATAAGGCATTAGGAGATGAGATTAGACTTAGAATAGTAAAATTATTATCGGAGAAGGACCGTTCGTTACAGGAACTCACAGAACAGTTAAACATGGGTAAAACGACTATTCATCACCATCTTAAACTTTTACGCGCAGCTAAAATAGTTGAAATGAATGAAGCTAAATATTCATTGAAAACAAATGTTATAGATCTGCTTTTTAAGGAACTAGATCAGTACATAAAACAATGATTAGGGTGGGTTTATGAATACATCTATATTTAAAAATCGTTCGTTTGTTTCAACATGGTTAGGAAATGGAGTATCTGAACTTGGCGGGGCCTTTGGTACGTTTTGTAACTCAATTTTAATTTACCAACTTACAGGTTCTACTCTGGCATTAGGGAGTATGTGGCTTTTGTATTTCTTACCATCACTGATTCTTCAACTATTTATTGGACCCTATATTGACCGCTGGAGTAGAAAGTGGATTATGGTCCTTTCACAATGGACAAGGGGATTCGTATTTATCATTCCATTAGCTGCGTTATTATCGGGCAACCTTGAGGTTTGGCATATTTATGTTGCTCAGTGCGTGGTTGGTTTAGTCACTCCTTTCTATGTGCCTGCTAATCATGCAATAACGCCGACTATTGTAAAAAAAGAGCAATTACAGACAGCGAATGCATACATTGATGGAACTGTCCGTCTAATGACGTTTTTATCTCCATTAGTAGCTGGAATAGTAATCGAATATACGGGTGTTCATTTTACCCTCATTCTTGTGAGTTCTTTACTAATGATAAGTGGCTTTACATTACTTTTTATTCAAGAACAGAGAAATCATTTAGAAGTTCGAAAAACATGGTTAGCTGATTTTTCAGAAGGAATATCTTTTTTCTTCAGTCAAAAAATTATTGTGTGGTTAGGGGTCTTTTTAGCTTTTGTTCAATTTGGAGTGGGAGTAACCATGGTTACAACTCTACCATACATAACAGAAGAATTAGGAGGGTCCTATGCAGAATATGGGTATTTTATGGCTGGCTTTCCTATTGGATATATAGTAGGTGCTATATTAGTGACGAAGATAAAATATAAAAGTCGTAGATTTCTCATGCTTGGTTCCCTTTTTATAGGAGGACTAACATTCATAGCACTTTGTTTAAACCATAGTATCCCTTTAGCGATAACAACAGAAGTTATTGGAGGAATCGTAATGGCTATTTTTAGTGTACATAATACAACCATTTGCCAAAAAACTGTACCAAATCACCTTATGGGAAAAGTATTTTCAGTACGGTTGTTAATTATAAGAGGGGCCATGCCATTGGGAGTGCTTATTGGTGGTGTAATAAGTGAAATGTTCGGTGTAAGACCTTTATATCTTTTAATTGGTTTAATGATTAGTATTGTTTCAGTTGTAGGAATGTTGTTGCCATTTTTTAAATTTATTGATGAAACTAACAGTCGAGAAAGAATAGTTTCTTAGTTCAGAAAAAAATTACTTATTTAAAGCTAATAAGGACGATTAATCTTTTTAGGAGGTATATAAGCCTTATGAGTGTTTGTGAAAATGTATACTTCAACTAAAGGGTGCGTTCCTTAAAGAATAGACGTGCTTTTTTTGTGACACTAGAAAGGAAATTTTTGTTTAAATTAATGGCCTGTGTTTAAAAATTTATTACTTAATTTTAGGTGAAGAAAGTCACTACAGATTGCTTTAATGGAGTGTTGTATGTTTAAGAAATATAATAGGTTTTTGTTTGCAGAAATATATTTGATTATCGTTTTAGTAGTTAATTTTCTTCATGATCTAAGTAATACAACTATAACTTATTTGTTTGCAATCTTCCTTGCTTTACTATGGATTTACGATGTTGCAAAAATAAAAGCAGATCAAAAAAAGACAAATAATTCTTTATTGAACAAACGGGTGCGATTGCTGAACAAGTAGCAGTCGCTTTTCTACTAACGGTGCAGTTTTTGGGAAAAAGGAAAACGTCATTTCTTAATACGTAGTAGACAATTACTATGTAGCATTAATGATTAGAGAAATAATAAAGCTATCTTAGTGTATCTTTTTTGAGAAGACTGCACTTCGGTAATTAGTCATCTCCCAATCTGTATATGCTACCAATGTAAAACCACTTTTACAGTAGAAATTTACAAGGTGAGTAGCACCCTCAGCCGTATCTAGGGAAATCTCTTTTATATCCATTTTTCTAGCTTGGCTTTCTATATGATCTAATAAGGTGGTTCCGATCCCTTCTCCTTGATATGCTGGTAATACGCCAAATTGTCCAATCACCCCTACAGGTTTTTCTTCATACCAATCACAACCTTTTTTTATACCCGGTTTATATAATGTGATGGTTCCCACTAATTTGTTATTTTTATAACAGACAAAACATTTAGCCCCTAAAATTCTTTCCCTTGTCGTTTCTGGACCTTGATAAGAAGCAACATACTGAAACCCCAAGTCAGCTAATTGTTTATAAGCAATATTTAGAAGGTTTGTTAATTCATAGATATCACCAGACTCTTGATCAAATTCTCTTATGAAGATCTTATTTTCTAACTTCATGGGTATTCTCCTTTTACGATTTTTTCTAGGTTTGTATTATCTCTATATATTTATGATTTTCCTTATAGTTATCTTTTTCAGCTTCAGGAACATTAGAATCAAAGATAATTGTATGTACTTTTTCTAAGGAGCAAACATTAAAGAAGGATGTGATGCCAACTCTATAGTGATTCCCTAAAAATATAACTCTCTTAGATTGTTTAATTATAGCTTTTTGAATTAAAGCAACTTCTGGATTAGAAGTTGTGAGGCCACTAAAAGCATCTATACCTGTGTTAATAAAGGAAGTATCAAAATTAAACTGTCTCATTAGCTCTAATGTCAAACTCCCATTTGTATTTGCTGAATAAGGAACTTTTCCCCCTACAATATAGCAGTCTATATTAGAAACAGTAGAAAGCTCGATGGCAATTTTGAGTGAATTTGTTACGACTGTAAAATTCATGGAAGTATTAATATATTGCAACATAAGATAATGAGTAGTAGAGCCCCCAATGTATACCGTAGTTCCCTCTTCTATATGTTGAGCAGCTTCTTTTGCTATAGCATGCTGAGAATCATCACTCTCACCGTAACGCACGGAGGACTGAAATGTCCGTCTTATAGACTTCTCATTTAAGATCGCCCCTCCATGTGTTCTCCTTAGTAAATTTTCTTTTTCTAAGTAACTTAAATCGTTCCTTATAGTATGTACAGAAGTGTTTAAAGACTGAGCTAATTCGTTAACCATTACACTCTTGTGTTTATAAAGTAACTGAAGGATTTTATCTCTTCTTTCTTCAATCAGCACACCAATTCTCCTTTTATCTCTTTTTTGTATTAATTTAACCGTAATGCTATTTTTTATTCTCTTTTATTCTCGTTTGTTATACACTGAATAATATAGCAAATATTATTTAAAATCAACATCTATTAACAAGGGGAGCTTTATTTTGAAAACAGCTATTTTCGATATGGATGGAACATTATTTCAAACCAACAAAATATTAGAATTATCTCTAGAAGATACTTTCAATGACTTACGCCTTAAAAATAAATGGAATACTGATACTCCAATTGAAAGATATCGTCAAATTATGGGGGTACCTTACCTAAGGTATGGGAAACTTTATTGCCTAATCATAGTGGTGAAGAAAGGGAACAAGTTAATGCTTATTTTCTAGAAAGATTGATTGAGCATATAAAAAGTGGGAAAGGTTCTTTATATCCGAAAGCAATCGAAGTATTAAGTTACTTGAAAGATAATGATTTCTCCATATTCATAGCTAGCAATGGATTAACAGACTATCTGGAAACAATCGTAAATTATTACGAGCTGGATAAATGGGTTACGGAATCATTTAGTATACAAGAAATTAACTCTTTGAATAAATCAGATCTAGTGCAAAAGATTTTAAAGAAATACAATATCACTAATGGAGTGGTAGTTGGAGATAGGATTTCAGACATAAATGCAGCAAAAGATAATAGTTTAGTTTCAATTGGATGTAATTTTGATTTTGCTCAAGAAGATGAACTTTCTCAAGCTGATATAATAATTGATGATTTAACAGAGCTACAATCAATTTTACCTAATTAAACAAAGAGCTACTTTAATAAATAGATAGTGATTGTTTGATAAATTTAATCGTTCATTGCATTAACCACAGAACACTTGAATGAAGTAACCTTAAAGTGAGGTCTATAAAAATTGGAAGCTAAACGGATATGGATATTGTTTTGTTTTACTTTAATTATATTTCTAATGTCAGCTTGTACTTCAGAAACTAGGGAGAATGCTATGAGGATAGTTGAATCTACGGATTTATCTAATGAAAGTATTGACGATATTAAAGTAGGTATGTCCATCAACGATAAATCTTTAATAATAAAACACGGAAATTTTGAGGAACATCCAGGTAATGAACACTATGCCACACAAAGAAACTACGACCAATATTGGAATAAAGATATTATTGTGAGTGTTGATAGAGAAACAAATGAAATTTTACAAGTTAGCATTCTCGAAGAAAACAATACATCTTCAACTGCAATGGGAATAAAAAGAGGTTCGTCTATTGATGAAGTTATAGCAACCTATGGTGAGAACTATTATATTTATGAAGACAAAGAACAAACCATCTATTTAATAGGATATGTTGATCATCATAATGATTTACAATTATCCTTTCTACACTTTGATAATAAAGTTATAGGCATTGATATTGGATATGCTTTAAACGAAAAGGTAAATGAAAAATTATCCTTAACCTTTTAGAATAGAAATTATAATTATTTATTGAACTAACGGAGTGCTTTAGTGCAATAAGACTAAAACGAAGGGGTGGTGGAATCTATGACTATTAGAAGTGCAAATACAAGTGATTTATCGGAGATAACACGCATTTGCTTGCAATTAGGTTATACAGTTACCGAGCAAGATATTTCCCAGCGCTTAGAGCGATTATAAAAGATAATGATAATGCTGTGTTTGTTTTTGAGACTAATGAGGGCTTAGAGACTCTATCTGGATGGGTTTACGTTTTTGGGAAACACTTGATTGAACTTGAATATGCTGAAATTGGGGGATTAGTGGTTGATAATAATAAAAGAAGACAAGGAGTAGGCGAGAGATTAATGCGAAGAAGTGAAGAGTGGGCCAAAGAAAGTGGGTATAAAGAAATCAGATTACGTTCAGGTGGACAGAGAAAAGAAGCACACGCTTTTTATGAAAGAATAGGTTACAAAAATATTAACTGGCAGCAATTATTCACAATATAATTCTAAAGATTATCTGTAAAAACAGCTTTCCTTCTTCTAACGGTTAGTTTTCTTGGAGAAAGTACAACTGTTTCTTAAGTGCTAACGGGAGCATTCCTTCAACAAGGGATGCTTTTTTTGTTCGCTCAGCATGGGCGAACAAAATGAAAAAGTCGGTTCTTAAAGGATCAACTTTTTTTATTCCTAACGCAAAATAGCGATTAAAACGAGTGCAAAATAACATCTAAAGTGACACAATGGGTCGGAGTGTTCATTTTGGGTTGTTCAACAACTTCATATTTGAAATGAGGGAGAGAAATGACGTATATAGGGTATGCCAGAGTAAGTTCTGAGGGTCAAAATATAGCTCGACAGATTAAAGAATTAGAGGAATTTGGTTGTGAAATCATCTATCAGGATACGAAATCAGGAAAAGATTTTAATCGTGAAGGTTTTCAGAAGATGAAAAGCAAAATTCGAGAGAAAGATGTGTTGGTGGTTCATGATCTTTCTCGGTTGGGACGTAATGCGAAAGAAATAAAGAAAGAATGGGAAGAGATTCGAGAAGAAGGAGCGGATATTGTGGTTCGCAATATGCCTATTCTTGATACGAGGAATGAAGGACAAATACCAGGTGTTGGAGAGTTAATTTCTAATTTAGTCTTAACGCTGCTAAGTTGGATGGTTGAAGAAGAACGAAATCGTATTCGCACAGCGCAGCGTGAAGGGATTGAGATAGCAAAAGAACAAGGGAGATATACAGGTCGTAAAGTTCGTTATCATGAAGGGGCGAAAGGAGCAGATAAATTGGTTTATGACCAAATCGTTAAAATGTTATCTATTGGTCATTCTGTTATGGATATTCATCGGGAGACAGGTGTTTCTCGTAATACGATTTATAAGATAAAAAGAGAGGTAAAGAAAAGGGAGTAGGGTACCATTTCATCCTACCTCTCTTAAGTGGTAAAATTTGTATGTGGGTTCATTCATTAAATACGGAAGGAGGAATTGGTGTGGAATCTTTAATTTATCAAATCATAGCAATATTATTTCCTATTTCTATCTTATTTTTAATAGCTTGGTTTATAAGTACTTCTCTAAAGAAAAGTAAACAACTAAAAGATATCGAGCAAAAGCTGAGTCGAATGGTAAAGAGTGAAACCAAAGAACATTAAGACTGAAAGTTTTTAAAAGCGATTTGGTAAAATCAATAAACAAAGAGAAATCGAAATTTCCCATATAAAAAGCTAAGGAGTACAGGAGCTCCTTAGCTATAGGGTATATCTATTGTATTTATAGATTTGTAGTTCATTTAAATACTTATATGAATTAAGCGTTTACTCTTAATAATATTTTCTTAACACATCTTTTTTGCTTTCGTTATATAGATCGTTATGATGGGGATCTTCTTTAATAAAATCATATTTTGATAGTTCATTTACGTTATT
The DNA here is from genome assembly GCF_032843265.1 of Alkalihalophilus lindianensis. Taxonomy (NCBI): domain Bacteria; kingdom Bacillati; phylum Bacillota; class Bacilli; order Caryophanales; family Bacillaceae; genus Alkalihalophilus; species Alkalihalophilus lindianensis. Next base: position 1,184,174 of record NZ_JAWJBA010000001.1, on the reverse strand, counting down.
GAACGTTGTAAAATCTACACTTGCTACTTCCCCTTCTTGGCTATACTTTCCGAAATCTAAGCTCGAAATACCATAAACTAGATTGCCACTTTCATCTTTAAGTCCTTCTTCGATAAAGAGGATATATTCACGTTCTTCTACCAAAGGAGTATAACCCTCAATTTGAACATACTGGTCATCTTGTAAAAAGAATGCTTCAGCTACAGTCACACTATCGCCTGAATTAAAAGGTCCTTTATAAGCTTCAAGTATTTTTAACTCATTAGTGGTTTCTGGAACATCACCTTCAATATCTTTCATTACACCGACTTGAACATTTCCAGTAGATTTAACTTTTAGTATAGATGAATTGTAATATTTTCCTTTTTCATTATATACTATAAACAAAAATAAACTAGAGGGGTTTTCTGAAAATGAAAAAAATTAATATTATTATATTTTTAACTTTTGTTTTATTAGTAGCTTGTGGTTATGAAGAATCGCTGTCTCTTAGTAATAACCTTACAGAAGTAAGAATTATTGATTTGAAAAATGAAGAGAACGCTGTATCCGTTGAAGACGATGATATTAAAGTCATTAAAGAAGCTTTTGAAACGGCAAAAGGACATGTTGGAACCCTTGATATACGAGAACCAGTTATAAAGCTGAATTTATTTATAAAGAACGCGTAGATGTCTTTCAACTTTGGTTTCCTACAGACACAAATACAGTTTTAATAGTCGAAGAAGGTAATGAGGAGCTTTATTTTGAAAGTAATAATGAAACACTAAAAAAATACTTAGAGTCTCTAAGAGAACTAAAGCAGAGTTAGTAAATTTAAAAGAAAATAAACCAAAGGAAAGCAGCCATTCGGCTGCTTTTTTATTTTGGGGTATTTTTCCGTTTGCCCCCTGAATAGTAAACCCTTTTGCATCTAACCTTCTAGCAGGCAGGACACCCTACCCTTTCCTGCTACAAGGTAAGATGCAAGCAAAAAGCCAGTCTAGAGAGCTAAGCTGGCTGGAGCAACAGTACAATTTAATTCTACTAGGTCCTCCTGGTATCGGAAAAACATACATCACGATTGGACTGGGACTCGAGGCTGTTAACAGAGGTTTCAATGTCTACTTCGCTACAATGGGAGAACTTGTACAGCTCTTAAAGACGGAAGAATATCTAAATAAATCAAAAGTACAACTCAAACGGATGAGAAGCGCTGACTTGGTGATTATCGATGATTTGATGTACATGGGCATGGGTCAGAGAGAAGCGAACCTATTCTTTCATTTAATTAACCATTTATACGAACGAAGTTCGATAATCCTGACCTCTAATAAAAGTCCAGATGAATGGGGGAATTTGATTGGGGATCAAGGCATTACAACGGCTATTTTAGATCGGTTACTTCATCGTGTGGAAGTCATACATGGCGGAGAAAATGAGGAAAGTCATCGTATGAAAAATAGAAAAGTATCTTTTCAGCAGAAGTGTAAAAAGGAAACGAGCAAAAAGTGTAAAATTCGACTTGACGTCTACAAAAGTAAATGAATTTGGAGAAGACTTAGTGAATATAATTAAAAAGTCAGGTGTTACTCTATAGAGGTGTCTTTATAGAAGCTGTCTCGAGTGGGGCAGCTTCTTTTGAACAAACAACTAAATTAACGTACGGAGATAATTACCAATAATCAATAAAATAAACATAAGTAAAATAGAAGGGATAATTCCTTTCTTTGGTAAACGATCGAATTTATAACAGTGTCATTTATTATTAAGCAGTAATAGTAATTCATAATGGTCATAACTGGGTAAGAAGTTCTTCTTTCTTCTTTTTTGCAATTCTCATAAAATCATCACGATTCTCTATTTCAAACATAACCATAGCTAATTCTATGTATTTTAATGAGTTTTCGTATTTATGTAATAAGGAATAAATAAAAGATAATTGATAGTAAAAATTACCTAATAAATATATCGAGTCATTTCCCCTGCTCACTTTAATTCCTTTATTACAAACATCAATACTTGCTGCAAGAGAGTCAATATTAATTAATATTTTTGAATAATTATAAAGTATTTTAGATTTGAGTTTATAGTTTAAGGAAGGATGCGTATCTATTTCATCGTATAATTCTTCATAGATCTTTATAGCGTTAGGATATTTCTTTTCCTCGCCATAGATTACACATAAACTATTCATAATTGAAATATCTAAGTCTGACTGAGATTTTTTTCTGGTACCTCTTTTTGAAAAAGCTTCCTTTAAAAGCTTAACAGCTATGTTGGAGTCCCCATTTACGTGATATGCACAAATTCCCTCCAACCATAATAAGTATTGTTCCCCTTCTTGCGACTTAAAGTAAGGGTTGGCTTTCTCTGCTTTTATAAAAGTATTTAACTCTTGGAAAGATTTATTTTTCAAGAGCACTTCTACTTGATGAATGACTTCATTTACATATTCAAAATTATTGTATTTAGCAAAATTAATTACGTAATTAACATCTACCCCTAATCTTTCACTTATCTTCATTAATAACAAGGATGATGGTATAACTACTCCTTTTTCAATCCTACTAATAAGAGTTTGATCACATATATCATTTGCAAGTTCACGTTGGGTCAAACCATATCTTTGTCTAATATTTTTTATTGCTAAACCTATATTAAAATCATTCATTTTGTTCCTCCTAAAGTCAATATGCACATTTTCATATTGCAAGCAGAAAAATAAAGAAATCCTCATATGTATATGACTTATTGACATCAGTCTGTATTATATAGGAAAATAAGTATTTTTATATTTGATATATACTGATTTTAACAAAAGGATAGGAGGATAGACATGAGAAAAAAATACTTTTTTACAATTGCTACATTAGCACTAGTGCTTGCTCTTAATTCATTTGGACTAGGAGCAGATCTACCTTTACCACTAAATGACTTGCCTTATGAACATTAAAACTAAAATAAAGTCATCATTGAATTGCGTAACAATTTCTATATGCGAATGTAAATGTGATGGAGGTGATTAATTAATTGAAGCTTTATTATAGATTAAGATCTTTTGTAGCCATTCAATGGTCAAAGCTATTGCCTTCATCTTATAGAAAGTTTACGTTGAGCAATACAAAGCAGAGGGAGAGTTACACCGGAACGATATTAAATAAACCTATAAATGAGTGGAAAGTGGCATTAATAACAAGTGCAGGGGTACATTTAGCAAATGATGAACCTTTTAATGTTGAAACATTAGAAGGTGATCACACATATCGTATCATCCCTTCAGAGACTAAACATGACCACTTAGCTGTAACTCATATTTATTATGATACTCGGCATTCAAAAGCAGATGTATCTATAGTTTTCCCTTTAGAGCAACTTAAGTCGCTTGAAGGAAAAGTAATCAAAACTGTATCTGAATACAACATTGGACTAAATGGTGGGACCTTAAATCATAAGCCGCATGAAGAAATCACTGCTCCAGAGGTTGCTGAAATACTTAAAAATGATCAAGTAGATTTAGCGATTTTAGTACCTGGTTGAGGTGAGTGTCATAATGTACTTGGGCTGTATGCTCAAGCTTTAGAAGAAAGTCATGTTGCTACTGTGATGATAACATTAATTCCAGGCATTGCAGAAAAGGCAAAGATTCCTAGAAGCTTACAAGTTCCTTTTAGATTAGGTCGCCCGTGTGGGGAGCCTTTTGATAATGACACTAGATATGAAGTTTTAAACCAACTTCTTTCTGCTGCACAAACGCCACCCGGGACCAATACATTATTTAATGTTGTACAGAAAGGTGAAGGAAGTGGTTAAGATGCGCATTCTAGATGTTGTAGTGATTGGAGCAGGTCAAGCTGGGTTATCTCTTGGATACTATTTAAAAAGAAATAAAAAAAAATTTATTTTACTAGATAAACATCGCAATGTAGGTGATTCTTGGAAGCGGAGATATGATTCGTTAACACTCTTTACTCCCAGAAGATATAGTTCCCTTCCAGGTCTATCACTTGAAGGTTCACAAGATGGTTACCCATCTAAAGATGAGGTAGCAGCATATTTAAAAGAGTATGCCAAAAAATTTGAAATACCTATTCAATTAGATACCACAGTAACACTGGTTTCAAAAGAAGCTGAAAACCTTTATAAAGTAAAAACTGATAATGGCGAATTTATAACCCGAAATATAGTTGTAGCTACTGGTCCTTTTCAAGAGCCATTTACACCAACATTTAGTAAGTCCTTTTCAGATGGTGTGAATCAACTGCACTCTGATGAATACCGCAATAAATCGCAGTTAGTGAATGGGACTACTTTGATAGTAGGAGCAGGGAATTCGGGCTATCAAATTGCTACAGAGCTTTGTGATGATTTTAATATTTACTTAGCTGAAGGTAATAAGAACAAGAATTTACCTCATAAAATCCTTAATAAAAGTATTTTTTGGTGGTTTGACGTTTTAGGACTCTCCAAAGTAACCGAAAGACATCCAGTTGGAAAAATATTAAAAAAGAATGATCCAGTAATCGGAAAAGAGCACAAACCCTACATAAAAGCAGGGAAAATTAAAATGAAAAAAAGATTAAAATCTGGATCTCATAATGTAGCAATTTTTGAGGACGGAGATAACTTACCAGTCAATAACATTATCTGGGCTACAGGTTTTGTTTACAGTTATCCTTGGTTAGAAGTAAGGGGTGTTATTGACTCAAAAGGAATACCTATTCAAAAACGTGGTGTCACAAAACAGAAAGGGTTTTATTTCTTAGGTCTTCCTTGGATGCACACACGAGGGTCCGCTCTTTTAACTGGGGTTAACAAGGATGCTGAATATCTATCAACAATTATGGGGTGAATGAAATGAGCGACGAGTTTATCTTAGAAAAAATCAGAACAATAATAACAAGCTATACACCATTAAAACCAGAAGATATTAAGATGGATAGTCATTTAACAGATGAGCTGGGATTAGATTCTGCTGACCTCTTAGAGCTCGTAATGACAGCGGAGGAACAATTTGGAATTAATATTGATGACTCGATTTTTGAGGAAGTCAAGACGATTAAACATATTGTTGACACAATAAAAGAATCTAAAATTGTAAACTAACGGAGGAATGAAAATGGAATTTGTAAATGCAATTAGAGAAGCCGGTCTATCCCCAGTTAACACATTGATCGGTAGTGCTAGTGAATTATATAAGTTACCCTATAAAACTTCATGTAAATTAAAAGGCCAAGTAATAGCTGAAAACTTTAAACATCATTATGAGAACAATGATTTTTATAGAGATGCATGTACAAAAAAAGGAGTAACTCCTGAAGATGTGAAAGGCTTTGATGATTTAAATAAAATCCCATTAATTCCAGTTGGGACTTTTAAACAGTGTGACTCTCACTTACTCTTAACCTCTAACATGACGGATATTGAATTTGAGATGAGAAGTACAGGAACGAGTGGAATTCCTAGTGTATCTAGGAGAGATGTGAAAACAATGGATAATGCTAGTGATGGCATTATTAAGTTGTATAGAGAATTTTTCCAAGCATCTAGAGGAATGGGGTTGTTTTTATTCCCCCCTACTGAAGAAATGCCAGAAATGGGTATGGTTAAAGTATTAAACGTATTTGCAGGTTTATTTGATGGAAGTGTAAACCTTGTTAAAAAGGTTTCTTTCAATCCCCAAGAAGCTGTAGAGCGTTTAAACAATTGGGAAGGTATGCATACTCGTCATATTGTTGGCCCACCATTTCTGATTCATAGATTATTAAAATATTTGATGGACAATAACATCAAATTAAAGCTTGATAATAAGAGTTTTATTGTTACGCTAGGTGGTTGGAAGAGGTTTACTGGACAACAAATTTCTAGAGAAGAGTTTAATAATCGTTGTGAAGAGTACTTAGGTGTTAAGCAATGTAATGTACGAGATATGTATGGTTTAGTTGAAGCTAACATGCTTGCTATTGAGTGTGATCAGCACAAAAAACATATGCCTCCTTGGGTTCATATTTCTATAAGAAATCCAAAGAATGTTTTAGAAGAAGTGAAGCCTGGTGAAAGAGGAGTAATAGCTATTTTTGACCCAACATCGACTTCATATCCTGGCTTTATTTTGACTGAGGATGTTGGTTATATTCATACTGATATGTCATGTACTTGTGGACGTTCTGGTCAAATGCTTCACTATATTTCTAGATTGCCAGGTGTTGAAGTTGGCTGCTGTGCAATCAATCTAGAAAAGTATATTGAAGAAAATGAGGAAAGAATGAAGAAAATGGCTGGTGAACTAGAACATGTATAATGATAAAATTTGTGATCACTTCATGAACCCTAGAAATATAGGTGTTTTGGAAAAACCAGATTATGTCGTTGAAATCGGCAATCCTATATGTGGTGATACTATTCATTTGTATCTAGACGTGAAGAATAAAAAAGTTATCGATATTAAATTTCAGGCTTATGGCTGTACAGGTTCTATTGCAACGGCGAGTATATTATCTGAGATTATTAAAGGCAGCACACTTGAAGAAATTAGTGCTTATACTGAAGAGTATGTTGCTGAAGTTTTAGGAGAATTAGAACCTTCTCAAATGCACTGTATCGATATAGGTGTAAATATTCTAAGTTATTCATCCGAGCCATGGAAACACATTAAGGTTAATACAGATTACTTAGTTGAAGAAGGTGAGTTGGTTGAGTAAAACTGCTTATCTTGATAATAATGCAACAACGCCACTTAGAGGACCAGTACTAACTAAAATGATGCCATTTTTAAAGGATTCCTACGGGAATCCTTCAGCTTTATATAATCTAGGTAAAACAGCAAAATTGGCTATTACCTCATCTAGAATAAAAGTTGCTGCCTTGATAGGGGCAGAGGAAAACCAAATTATTTTTACTTCTGGCGGATCAGAAGCCAACTCAACAATCATTAAAGGCTATTGCTTAAGCAAGAAAAAAAAACAAGGACATATAATAGTTTCCTCTATAGAACACCCAGCAGTGTTAAGAGCGTGTGATTATTTGAAATCAGAACATGCTTATGAAGTAACTCTATTACCTATAAATTCAAGTGGAGTAGTTAGTGTATATGATTTGAAAAATAGTTTGCAAGAAAACACAGTAATGGTAAGCATTATGATGATTAACAATGAGTTAGGCAGTTTACAACCTATAAAAGAAATAGGGGAGGTTTGTGAAGAGAAAGGGATTCATTTTCATTGTGATGCTGTCCAAGCAATAGGGAAATTACCTGTTGAAGTAAAAGAGTTAAAGCTAGATAGTCTTTCTTTATCCGCGCATAAATTTGGTGGTCCTAAAGGGATAGGAGCACTATTTATTGCTGATAAAAATAGTGTGTTCCCACTTATCCATGGGGGCGGTCAAGAATTTGATTTTAGATCAGGGACGGAAAACGTAGCTGGAATAGTAGGTTTAGGGGAAGCGGCCTCACTAGTTCACAAAAAGGAAGCTGAGATCACACAACATTTTTATCGATTGAGGTATGAATTCTTGAAGAATCTCAACTCTCTTGATAGTTGGACGGTAAACGGTAATTTAGATTTGTCCTATCCTTCTACTCTGAATCTTGCTTTTAATCATATAAGAGGAGAGGCCCTAGCGATGATGTTAAATCTTCATGGTATTTCTATCTCTATCGGTTCTGCTTGTAGCAGCTCTTCTCCAAAACAGTCTCATGTATTAACTTCACTAGGTTTAGAAGACCAAACTATAAAAAGTTCTGTCAGATTTAGCTTTGGATATCAGACCTCAATTGAAGAAATACAATATGCAGCGAAAACATGCATTAAGGTCGTGAATCAGCTTAGGTCGTTATCTACTCAAAAAATATAAGGAGTACTACATGAATTCTTTAAAGCTTATCGCACCAGTAAGGTCAGTTTTTATGATGAAACAAATGTTAGAAGCAAAAGTTGATGAAGTACATCTAGGTTTAAAGCCCTTGCAACTGATTAATTTGTCTTTTGACAGCAGGCACCAATTTGTCAATGGCACACCTACTCAAGTTGAAAGCTTAGAGGAATTAAATGAGATAACCGCAATGGGTAAGGAAAATAAGGTAAAAGTAAACTTTATGGCTAATAGCAAGTATGTACCTGAATCTTTGAAAAGAGATTATCTTTTTCACATTAAATTAGCTGTAGAAGCTGGAGTGAATAGAATCACTGTTTCAAACTTTAGTACATTAAACTGGATATCCCAAGCTGACTTTAATATCCCGATTGATGTAGGTACTTTCATGGCCGCTACTAATATTGGTTACTATCGTTATTTAGAAAGCATGGGTGTGCAAAGAGTAGGGATACCTCAAGGAATGACATTAGATGAGATAAACGATATTTCTTCTAAGACGAATTTAGAATTGATTGTTACAGGGAATTTTGGTGGCGGAAATGTATGTGGACACTGCCGACTAGAAGAATGTCCTACAGAGAATGAAATAGGGCAAGGGTGTAGAACAGGATATAAAGTGACTGATTCATTTAGTGGAGTTGATTTAGAGAACGGGCAAGTATTAGATGGTGCTACTGATTGTAGTTTATGTAGTATTCCAGAGCTAATAGATGCAGGTGTTAATTATATCAAATTAATAGGAAGAGAAGTACCCAATCCTATAACCACTTCAAAGATTTGCCAAATATATAAAACTTGGATAACAGAAGTTGAAAAGGGTAGGACTAGCAAACAGATCTATAATGATCTAGACCAAGAAGATCTGATGTGGAATATGATGTGGAAGCCAAGGTTTTGCGAAAAGAAAAGGTGTTCTTACTTAAATACACCTGTTACTAATTCATATGTCTAAGTGTGGTGGATAACTTGCAAAAGAAACAATTAAAAATTTCAGATACCTCTATTAGAGCAAGTGAAGTTCTGCAATTAGAGTGGGATGAAATCGTAATCGGGAACCCCGGTTGCTATCATAAATTTATGCAGCAAGATGATATCGAATATTGGGTTGAATATACAATAACTAATAATATTAAATTAGTCATGGAAATCCCAGTTGTTTTTCAAAAGCATGCTGAGGAATTATTAGAGAAGATAAGTGGATTTATTAATCAACATAACATTACATCGTTTATCATAAATGATTTTGGTACGTTGTTTGAAATGAAAAGGTTAGACGATAGTAACTTATTAGATATCAGAATTGGTCAACTACTAAACTTTAGTCATCATAACTCACCATGGAGTGAAAAGAGCTTAGATCATGAGTTAGACAACATAAAGTTGATAAGTAAAGAAGGTAGTTTGGAATCAGATTACATGATAGATTTATTAACTTCATTTAATGTAAAAGAAGTTGAAATCAACCCCATAACTCTGGCTGAGAAAACAAAAGAGATATATCAAAGTAAAGGGTTAAGTCTCAGCGGGGTAGTAAATGCTCAATTATTAGCTATTAGTCGCTCATGCCATGCTTTAAGACTCTTTGGGGAAGAGGTAGGTAATTGCCAAGCGCTGTGTAATAAACCATTAGATTTAGATGCGTTGTATAAGTGGGAAAGATATGATGATCAATTGAAACGTATTTCTTTAGAAACTAGAGATTCACTATCTTCACTAAAGCTTTTGGGTAATAGTGTATGGTTAGGAAAGAATGCTATTAACTCTGGAGAAAATGTTAATCTTTTAAATACAGTTTCTATGGATATAAGAGTTCAAGAGTACCATAGGTTAGTTGAGGATTACCATGTTATATTCTCAAAAAAAGTCTTAACATAGGTGGAGAGAAGTAATGAAAGTATTTGTAGATCTCATCAAACAAAGAACTAGTATTATAGCAATTGGCGCGTTGCTCTTATTTCAGTTAGTATTCGGTATCGTTTGGCTTACTAGCTATAGTGAGGTTCATCAAAGAACAGAATTAGCAACAGTTGGTTTTTTAAGTGAAAATGAAGCTTTGAAAGAATTAATTGACTTAGAAAATCAAATAGATTTTCAGGTTCAATATTACGATCAGTTGGAAAGCGCTATTTCGGATTTACAGAATAACGAGATATTTCTAATTATCTATTTAGATGAGGAATTTGCAACTAACTTAAGAATGAATCAAATGCCTAGTATTAAGTATTATACAAACGACGCAACTTCTTTAATGGTAGAAAGTATTGTTACTCCTATAATGCTAGGGGTAACCGCATCAATTGATAAGATGATTTTGTTAAACAGTACTGGAGAAATGTTAACAGCTTTAGACGTTCCTTTAGAACAGGCTCAGGAGGCTTTATCAGTTCTTTCATCAGGAATGAATTCTACAGTAGAGAATATCAATCCAATTGAGACGCATGCTGAAAAAATGATACCTCTTATGGTGGTATTATCTTCATTTGTGGGAACCATGGTTATGGCTATGTTTATGAACCAATCAGTAATGGCACTAAAAACAAAGCCTTGCTGCAAATGGAAGCTGTATATTTCATGGCTTATTGTGAATCTCCTTAGTGCTATAATAGTAGGCTTAGTGTCAGGTTTTATTATTCTAATCAGTAATTTGAATATTAATGATTTTAATCTATTAAATTTGTGGCTTTTCCAATCAGTAGGTTTATTTTCCTTTATGTTGTTAACTGCATTGTTCTTGATAATGTTTAACCAATTGGGAATGGCTGTTAATATATTTCTTTTATCTGCCCAACTGGTTACATCCGGAACCTTAATACCTCAGTTATTCTTAACGGATTTTTATCAAGAACTTAGTAACTGGCTACCGGCAACTTATATGGCTAGTGGATTATATAAAATACTGTTCACCGATCTAAGTGTGACAAGTGAAATAGGAAGCCTTCTTTTAGCGATAGGAATTAGTTTAGTAGCAATATTAATTACTTTATTCTTTAAGCTAAAACTTGAAGCGATTAAGAGTAAAAAGGAAAAAAGAGCAGTGGCTGTATAAGGTAATTATGCAAAGCTATGGGGACGCTGGAGCAGGCTAAGTGAATTTAATTAGAAACAATGGCAGTACACTATAATTTAAACTAAGACCATAGGGTGAACTACAACAACGAAAGACCATACGAATTCGCATGCTCTTTCGTTGTTGTTATAATAAATCCTTTATGTAGTTTACCATTATTAAAAGGGTAAACATTAATAGCGAGGCCGGAATAATCGATTTCTTAGGGATCTTTTCTTTATCGAAGTAATGCGTAACCAAAACAAATCCTACAGCAATAAAAGAAGTGCTCATATTGGACAAGTCCCTGTACATATCATTCACTAATACGTAAAACAAGACGTCAATCATTAAGGAGAGTGATTACATGAGTAAAGAGCAAGCAATGAAGCTTTTGAATCGATCAGACATCTATCTTACCGAGAACGGACGTCAGGAACTAATTAAGATCGTAGAGAAAGAAGGGGATTGAGATATATAGACCTACTGTACGATACCCAGACGTCTACAAGGAGTATATAGATGACGTCTTTGATACTACTACATTAGATCGTAATCAAATTATGAGAGCTGCTTTATTTCATGCAGAGCTTTCAGAGAGTTTTCAGGTGCTTATGCGTGATTATTTGAAAGAAGGGAAGGAACTACCTAAACCACGATGGAGGGATTAGATCAGTTTATTTGGCTAGAGGGACCAGCTAAACAGAAGGTTATTAGGGAAGAAGAAAGGCGACCATTCTTGATTAGTCACTCCAAAAAGAACGGGAAGATCAGTATTGTGATTGAATGAGGATGAAGGGACATTATTGTGTGTGGCTTTGAAATGAAGTTCTATCATTTATAAAAGTATCGATCAAAAATCCTGTATTGATGCAGGATTTTTTCTTTTTCGCAATACCCTATTAATAACATGGTACATGTAATATGCTAAAATTAGGAAGAGATTGTGAAAAAATGTACTTTAATTAACGGAGCAGGTTACTTGAACAAAGACCTACATGATAATAATTGGAAAAGATTTATTAGGGGGATACATAATTGGGAATTGGTATAGGGACATTTTTATATTTAATACCTATTATTTTAGTTGCTTTGGTCATTAGATGGATTAGACTCATCATGTTAAATTCAGATGAACAGGTTAAACAAAATATAGAAATAATAACACTTCTAAGAGAAATAAAGGAAAAAAAGGATTAGGGCTTTCTTGAATTAACTGGTGCGTTTCTGCAATATAGCAGGTACGCATTTTTTGCACTTGTAAAAGGAAATTAATGTTAAAATTAATACAGCGTTTATTTAAGTAACGGGCAGGATTGCATAAAAGCACGGTCAATAAGAGGGGAGGAAATTAAGTGTTTATTGGTTTTGGAAAGAAAAAAGGGAGATTTTTAGTGAATCAAACGTATTTAGGTTTGTGGATGTGTATAGGATCACTTATTCTTTTCGGTTGCTCTGAGGAAAGTGAAAGTAGGCATTTTCAAACTCAAGGAGAATATTGGGGTGGATCCATGATCGTACACAAGCATTCTAAAGATGCTATATATGCTATGGGGGAAGAACTAGATATTACGCTTGAGTATATTGGGGATAACGAAGATATTACTAACATTGAGATTTTATTTAAGGATCCATTCACTTATAGCATAAGTCTAAAGATAAATGAGTCTGAGTTTGAGAATAATACTATTAAAATAATGGATCGAAATGCTTTTGATGCAGTATATACTATTAATAATCATTTTCCAATACTAATTAAGTGGTTTGAAGGACCCGAATTTAAAGAAGAGGAAATCTACTTTGAATAAATGGATATGAACTTCTTCAACTAACGGGAGCATTCCTTCCACAGGGGTTTCTTTTTTCTTTATCAACAAAAAGGAAATTAATGTTAAACTAAAGGGGCAGATTAGTTTAGGTGGAAATAGAATTGACAAAAAGGATTTTTGGGAGGTAAATTGGATTGTCCAATATAACTGATAGTACAACTAAATATTTGGATTGTCTTAATTTAGATTTAGAGAAGCCATCATATAATTATTTAGAACAAATTTGTCATGCACAATTAAATATTTTTCCCTTTGAGAATATCAGCAAATTACGGTTTTTTAGAAATCATAATTACAATAATTTTGAAATACCTTCATTTGAATTATTTACTAAGAATTATATCGAATACAACTTTGGAGGAACTTGCTACACTTTAAACTCTAACCTAATGATTTTATTGCGGGAGATAGGGTTTGATTGTCATCATGTTATGCTTGGGGAAGAGCATATGGGGATTATAGTTAGGATTGACAATGAACGTTTTTATGTGGATTGTGGTGCTGCTGCTCCCTTTTTTAAGCCAGTACGTTTTGAGAATAATTATGAGAATATCTCTCCTTTTGGTAAAGATGAAGTATATATAATACCAGAAGAGCCACAAAGAAATAGGTACAAATATGTTCGCTACACTAATGGTAAACAAAGCGGAAAAACATGGCACTTTAATTCTCGAAAAGTAGCTAAAGTTAGTGATTTTAATGATGTTATAGAAAAATCTAATAAACCTAACGCCCCATTTATGACAATTTTAAGATGCCAACTATATCAGACCCGTAAACAAAGAAGTGTTTCTTTAGTAAATAATAAGTTCGGTATACGTTATTCAAATGGTGAAACAAGTGTTGAAACATTATCATCGCCAGAGGAAATTAGAGCTGTGCTATCAGAAGAGTTTTCGTTACCCAAAATACCAGTGATTGAAGCTATTGAAGTTTTAAAGACATTAAATATAGACATTTTTGCACAAAGCACAAATTAGATATTGAACTAACGAGGCAGGTTCCCTTAAGAAGGTATTTCTGTCAGAGTGTTGTAAAGCTTAATAATTTATTGAGGTGAGAAATGTCGATAAACGGGCTTAATAATTTTCTGTTTTCAGTTTCTGATTTAGAAAGTTCTATTGAATTTTATAAAAAAGTATTTGATGCTAAATTGTTAGTTAAGTGTAGAAACACTGCTTACTTTGATTTAGCTGGAATGTGGCTTGCTCTCAATGTAGAGAGAAAATACCTCGTAATGAAATAACTCATTCATACACGCATATTGCTTTTGCAATTGAAGAAGAAGAATTTGATCAAATGTACGATAAAAATGCAGGATTTTCTTACCGTTTTGTCGAAGTACACTACTACAATTAATATTCTGAATATACAGATATTTAAATCGGCAGGGAATTATGTAATTATTATTTTCAAGTACCATTATATATTGGGAGGGTCGCTATGGTCATGAATAACTTAATTGCCTTGGATAAGTCTTCTTCCCCTAAATTAGAAAAACAAAAACTTGAACGTGAATGGGAAAAGTTCATTATTGGTACGAACTCATCTCCAAATATCCGATCGTTAATGCATGATTCGTGGCAACGTTGTTTGGAATTTGGAATCAGTCCGCTCCAAAGTAAGACTTCCATCAACCTGAGTGAAGATCAAGTGAAGGAGTATATCTCAAGCGATCCCCTATTTCGTACGATAAAACCAGTATTTGAAAAATTAAAAGATATGTATATGGACACCGGACATTTGATTACGTTTTGTAACAATTCCGGAGATATCGTTTCTATAGATGGAGATTTGTCTTTAATGCTAAAGGCTGAGGATATGAATTTTGTCGCTGGTTCATCATGGGCAGAAATTGATGCAGGAACGAATGCCATTGGAACAGCCCTTGCCACGGGTTCTCCGATTCAAGTATTTGCAGGAGAACATTTTTGCCATGAGGTACAAAAGTGGACCTGCTCAGCTGCTCCTATCCGTGATCCAGCTACCCAAGAAATATTGGGCGTTATTGACATGACAGGTTTATGGGCCGTCAACGATCCTTATTTTTTGTCAGTCGTAACCTCATCTGCACAAGATGCAGCTAGACTACTGCGAAATCAATTAAATTTAGAACACTTTAAGTTGCTCGAATATTACCAAAGTCAAATTATTTCTCAGCAGTCAAAGTCCTATATAGCTGTTTTAGATCGCAGTTGGAAGGTGATTAAAGCATCTCCATTTTTATATGAACAAGGTTTAATAAGTCCGAACCATTTCTTTGTAAATGCTCTTTCACTATCGTTATCTTTAAAGTCAAAGACACATTGGGAAATGGAACATTGTAAGGGAATTTGGCGTTTTGAGCTAACCCCGTATATATATGGAGGTATCCCTATCGGTGCCGTTGTTAACGTGATCCCTCCATTCCAAACAAGAGGTAAGGACATATCCTTTGATACTAAAAATGCCTTGGCTGGTGTAATGGACGGCATAAGTTTATCTTTGTCTTCCAAAAATAGCAAGAATGTAATCCCTATTTCTAATCATAAAGATAAAACTAATATAAATAAATGGAGTAAAGGTACAGAGTTTTATAAAGCCGTTTTTGATCATAATCCTGACGGAATCTTTTTCTTTGATTTACAAGTGACTTTAATAGATGTGAATCCGTCTTTGGAGAGAATGATTGGATATAGTGTGGAAGAGCTTCGAAAGATTACTCTTTTATCGCTAGTTCTTCCAGAATATCAAGAAAATGTATTGGGTCATTTTGCAAAAGCAATGAAAGGAATACCTCAGGAATATGAGGTTGCCGTTAAGCACAAAAAAGGATACCGAATTGACATTAAAATAAGAAATTCCCCTATTTTTATAGACAATGAGATCGTTGGAATCTATGGAGTTGTAAATGATATTACTAAAAATAAGGAAATGGAAGAAGATTTACAATTAACGAAACAACAATTGGACTTGTTTCTTAAAAATACTGTAGATTCCATTGTTATTTTCGATTTACAATGCAACGTCATAAAAGTGAATGAAGCTTTTGAAAAAGTATTTGGTTGGACTGAGCACGAAGTAATAGGAAGGCCGCTATCGATTATTCCTGATTATTTAGTTGAAGAGTTTACCGAAACCTTAAAGAAAATATTGAATAGCGGGTATGTATTATCGTTTGAAACGATTAGGCAGCATAAAGATGGGAGTCTTATTGATGTTTTTAAATTCGTTTCGCCCATTGTCAATGCTAAGGGACAGGTATCCGCTTTCGTATCTATCTTAAGGGATATTTCAGAACGCAAAAAAATGGAAGAAGCTTTGAAAGAAAGTGAGAAACGATTACGAACTTTAATTAATGCGATGCCTGACGTAATTCTCTTTAAAGATGGAGAGGGTAGATGGCTCGAAGCGAACGATCATACGCTTACTTGTTTTCAGTTTGAAAATATTCCTTATCAAGGTAAAACAAATCGTGAACTGGCTATCCACAATGAGTTCGTTCGAGAAACATTAAATTTTTGTGAGCAATCCGATCAAAGAGCCTGGGAAAATGGCCGGATTACTCGAAGTGAAGAAATGTTTCCTCTACCTGATGGAAAAACCATTATTTTCGATGTGATAAAGGTTCCAATTTTTTATCCTGATGGTAAACGTAAAGGACTTGTAATCATTGGACGTGATATCACAGAGCTGAAGAAAACGGAAGAATTATTAATAAAATCAGAGAAGCTTGCGGTAGTCGGACAATTATCAGCAGGAATTGCCCATGAGATCAGAAACCCTTTGACTTCTATCAAAGGATTTCTGAGTTTGCTGAGATCTTCTATAGATAAGAACAACGAACGGTATTTGGAAGTAATGGTATCTGAGATGAATCGAATTGAGTGCATTACCAATCAATTTATGGCTGTAGCTAAGCCGCAGGCCACCAGTATTCAACTTCAAGATTTGAAAATTTTAATTGAACAGGTTTCCGTCGTGATTATTCCTGAAGCAATCATGAACAATATACAAATTATAATTCAGGCAGAAGCAGACATTTCATTGATTCCATGCGAAGAGAACCAATTGAAACAAGTATTTATCAATATCATAAAAAACGCGATAGAAGCGATGCCAATGGGAGGAGAAATTATCGTACAAATCAATAAAGCGGATGATCACCATGTTAATATTCGTTTTATCGATCAAGGGTGTGGGATCCCACAAGAGCGTATTCCATACCTCGGAGAACCTTTTTATACTCTCAAAGAAAAAGGAACAGGCTTAGGACTCATGATTTGTTATAAAATCATCAAAGAGCATCAAGGAACAATACTAATTGAAAGTGAGATTGATAAAGGGACAACCGTTGATATCACTTTACCTATCTCCTATATAAATCACGATTAACAACAAGAAAAGAATGATAGGATCTAGATAAAGAGGACTTCTATCTTTATATTTTATTAAATAATTAGACTACCTTAATGGTGAGAGAAAAAAGATGGCGATTGATACTAATGTTGATTTGAAATAAAGCCGTACCGTTTATAAAAAAGATGTACTGTTAAAAAAAAGTTGCACTGTTTTACCCCTTTAGATTATCTAAAGGGGTGTTTTTATAGTGAAAAGGAAAAGAACATATGAATTGAATGAGCGATTAAGGAACTTTTGAGTGACAATAAGTTGTTCCTTTAAAGGGCCATATAATTAAATAACAACCGGCACTGAGATTGGATAATTATGTTAAAGTAATTAGAGATTGTGAAGGATTGTACTTAAAGTAACGGAGCAAGATTGTCCAATAAGTAAGGAATATCGCAGTTCACCCCAATATATAGTGTTAACTGATATGATTAAGCAGGAATTTGTGAGGGACTTAATTTTATTTTTGGAGGACATATTGTTGAAGATACTTAGACTTATTTTAGCAATTATTGTTGTTGCTTTATCAATTTATGCTTTGATAACTGGCATAACAGGAGCAATAATTCCTTATGTATTGTTTTTCTTAGCGTTAATTCTTTTAGTTACTGGAATTACTGAATTTCGCGAAAAAAGAAAGGCAACTGCCATTACACTTTTCTTTGTAACTGAATTTAACTTCTATGTTTCATTTAATATTTTATTCAACTAACTGGTAGCGATTGCTCAATAAAGGGTAATCGCTTCTTCTTGTTGAAGTAAAGAATCAGGTTTGTTGAATAACTAATGATGACTGTAAAACCTTATTGATAAATTACAATTAATCCTTTGTATATCTCAAAACAATTTTATTTTTTGGTAAAAGGAAAGGATAAGTTATGACTTCATATCAAATAAAGAAATTCAAGGATTTTTCTTTTATAGTCGTGCGACACCCTCTCGTTTATTATTAATAGAATCTCGCACAATCGAATGTCTACTTTAATTCTATTAAATGGTATAATAGTTATAAATTCCAATTATAGGAGGTATCCATCTTGGATTTAACTCATGTGCGTTTGCTTGTAGATAATTATAAAGAAAGTTTTTTATTTTACAGGGATTTATTAGGTTTCGAAGTCACTTGGGGAGATGCACTTTCTTTATATGGTCAATTTAAAGTAGGAAATGTAAATGTAGGATTATTTGAACGAAAGCAAATGGCTGAAGCAGTAGGGTTTCCTTATTCTCCAGATGATCATCGGGTCGATAGAGTGGCATTAATTCTTAAAGTAGAAAGTGTAGAAGAGAGTTATAACGAATTAAAAGAAAAAGTTGAATTTGTTACGAAACCTAAAGAGCAAGAGGATTGGGGAATTAAAGTCGCTCATTTTAGAGATATTGACGGGTTTCTTATTGAAATTTATGAAAATCTTTAGCGGCAGAGATAGCTTATTAAGAAACCAATATGTCATTTATGAAATCTAGCATGAGCCTTAACAGTACTTGTAGCCGTGGCAATAAGGGGTGCATTTGAATTCTATTACCACACCTATCTTGCAAACATAGAAGTCGGAATGAACCGCTCAGGCAGTCCTAAATGACAAACTGATAACTAAAAAGGCGGTCTACTTCTTGTGTTGGTCGAAGATAAGTTTTGGTTCGTTAAATGATAAAAAGTTCAATGTTTTACTTGAGGTACACCTGATTCATGATAAAAACTAGGTATATACGGTACATTCTTATCCGCCCTTTATATTAAAAAGGTCGTTTAGTCATTTATCTAGGTTAATTTCTTATTAGTTGCCAATTAGGCATTTACCGTTTTAAGAAATTATGCGATTAAATCTGTTTTTTCCTTTGTGAATTTAGTTTTTCTACATCACAACCGAACTGACAAATAATTATATTTGGTATCAAGATCTAGGTAGATGACATGAGTCATTTACTTTTTTTATATGCAATTTTCAAGGTTTGGGCGGAAAGGCAAGCTACGAAAACAGGCTGCAAGCAATAAGTTACTGTATAAGGGGTGAGAAAATGGGTAGGCGAATCAAACATACTGAAAATGATGTGAATTCTTTAGCAAGGCTCATGCTGGCAGAGGCAATTGGTGAAGGCGTCGAAGGAATGGATATGGTTGGAACGGTTGTGGCCAATCGGGTTGAGGCAGACTGTGAGCCGGACTTCACTAATTTACGTAATATCCGTCATGCTATTTATCAAACGATACCGGGAACGGGAATTCCTCACTTCGAGCCTGTTTTAAATGGAGCCTTGTATACACAGCGTCCCACAGAAGAAGACCTCCAGAGGGCTAGAAATTTGTTGCAAGGTCATCGGAATCCACGAGCCCGAATGAATTTATGGTTTTTTAATCCGAGTCCGGGGCAAGCATACCGAGACCCTTGTACCCCCACGATGCCAAGGTCCCCTATGACGCAGTTCGATTTTGCACACAAGAATCATTGCTTCTATGTCGGTGTACCGGGCTACTGCCCAGAGTTTTATAGATAAATGAAAAAAAGGAGATGGACTTCTCATGAATTATGGAAACTCTAGTAATTATCCAATGAGCAATCAGGCTGGTTTTCAACCAGCAACTATGATGGGGGGCGATACCCCGCAACAATTTACCGGCTTCCAGGCGGGGATGCCTTCTGGTCCTGCGTATTCTGTGCCAGTGGTTCCAATGGGAACAGGACAGCAGCTGCTAATGGGCAGAGTTGAAGAATCGTTTATTGAAAATATTCTGCGCTACAACAAAGGCAAGGTTGGTACATTCTACTTTACTTACCAAGGGAACAGCGAATGGAATGCAATGGTTTACCAAGGCCGTATTGAAACAGCTGGCCGTGACCATATCATTATCAGCGACCCTGCTAGCGGTAAACGATACCTGCTGATGATGGCAAATCTCGACTGGGTAGAATTTGATGAAAGAATTAACTATCCTCACACGGAAATTAGTCCGGAAATCCAGGCGTCCATGGAAGTATCGGAGTGATGCAGAAGAACAAAAAAACCGCTATCAAAATGAACTGAACCAGGTCAAGCAGACAGTGGAAATAATAAAAAAGATTTAAGCGGCTGTATATTCCATAGGCCGTTTAATCGTTTTGGGTAGACACTCTAGTAGATAATGTTAGCCATTAATTAAACAAGGTAATACAAAACAAAACTAAATAAACAAATTCTTTCTTGTTTTACAAATAGAATGGATTTGGTAGGCTGCTTTTATGAAATCATAAACTTCTGGTTAGCTGATAGCAATCTTTAAGAACCAGAGGAGATCGTGATTGAAGCGACGAAAATCGCCGCTAATGTATACTGAAAGGTGTCCGTCCATTTAGGATCGTATTTTCTACTTTAAGGGAGAAGAGTGTGATTAGGACACTGTTAATGGTTCTACCATTCAAGAGACGATTGCATTAAATGTGATCGTTTTATCATATTAGACTATTATTGCGCAGCAAGTAATTAAACAACCTGCTAAAAAATTACTAAGCAATTCTTTCAAACCTAATTTGTTATTTTCTGGTTTGTTTTATTTTGTCAGATGAAAATAGATTGGACAGATATTGAAATTAATGATTACGCTAATGCTGAAGCTGTTATAGTGCGAACATTTAAAATGACTAAGAAATAATTGATAAAATGTGATGTAATTAGTGTTTCTGTACCCTTGACTCCGGATACAGAGAATTTAATTTCTGCAAGTGAGTTATCACTTATGAAAGAAAATGGAATTCTGATTAATACATCTAGAGGAAAAGTAATTAATGAAAAAGATCTTTATGATGCATTATTGCTGAATAAAATATTCGGTGCTGCTGTCGATGCATTTGCCGAAGAACCTGTATCAAAAGATCATCCACTACTGAAGTGTAAAAACTTTATCGGAACCCCACATAATGGAGCAAATACTAAGGATGCTCTTATTAGAATGGGAACAGAGGCAGTAGACGAAATTATAAAATTGATGAATGAAGAATAGACTTTATCCGAGGTTAGATGATTAAGATAAAAGAAAATATCAACATAAGTGGAATGAATGCACCTGATACGGAGGTTTATCAGCAAATGTCGGGGGGACATATAGTAATCTTCAACAGCAAGCGAGAGCAGTTGGGATGAAATAACAATGGGATGACGTTAAAAGAATGGATCGCACTGTTAAGGTTATGTTTGCGGATGTATGTTTATATCTTTTCTTTGATCTCCTTTACATTCAATTCAAAAGTTCCATAGTATATGCAGCCTCATACCATAAAGCTTATATTAAGCCACCAGTAACATTCGTATATTGTGCTGACAAGAAATAGCCTTTCTTTAATAGAGGAGAAGAATAAATGGGAGCGTAAGGCTTCTTAATATAGCCAATTGGTAGGACCCTTTACCGGTAACAGTGACAATTACAGCAACGGCATTAGGGGCGTGGGAGTTAGAAGGTTAAAGGGAACTAGTACCTCCACCTTGACAGGGTGGAGGTCACTGGTTCGAGCCCAGTACGGGTCATTAATAATTAAGAAGCGAAACCCTTGTGTAGCAAGGGTTTTTCTTATGTTACTATCAGTCATGCGAGCTTGAAAACTAAATGGTTAAGCGCTTTGTGCACCTTTTGTGCACCTTTACTTAACTAAAGTCTTTTTATGAAGAGAAATATGCACTTTCAAATTTATCGGCAGCTCGATCTTGCATATCTTGGTTTACATGAGAGTAAGTGTCTAATGTAATAGCAACTCGAGTATGGCCTAAGCGCTCAGCTACAATTTTAGGATTCTCTCCAATCTCTAACATATGAGTAGCATGGGTGTGGCGCAGGTCATGAAAGCTAATTCTAGGGATATTTGCTTTCTCAGTTAGCCTATAAAATTCACGTAAAAGATTTCGAGGCTCTTTAGGTTTACCGACTTCTGTACAGATAATCAAATCATTGTTTTGATAAACTTGAGCAAACCTTGTCATTAACACTTCTTGTTTGTTTTTATGTTCCTTTAGTTTTGTAATCACAAATGGAGATATTGATATTTGTCTTTTCGATTTTAAAGTCTTGGGTTCTTTAAAACTTAAGCGACCATTAATTCTTGTTAGACTACGTCGAACCCTTAACTTCCCTTTACCTAAATCAATATCTTCCCACTTAAGCCCAAGAACTTCTCCACGTCTAAGTCCACAGAAAATTGCAATTAGGTATGGGATATGCATTTTTTCTTTTTCTGTAATTTCTAGAAAATGCTTTGCTTGTTCAATAGTCCATGTAGTGACTTCTTTTCCTTTTATTTTAGGTGGTGTTGCATTAAGTACAGGGTTTTGTTTAAGTAGGCTCTATTTAACTGCTTGTTCAAAGGAACGACGAAGTAAAGAGTGCATTTGTCTTATAAACTGTGGACTATAACCTTCGTCTATTTTCTCCGAGTAAAAGCAGTCAATATCAAAGGTGGTAAAGGAAGATATCTCTTTCTTTTCGAAATAAGGTAAAAGGTGTTTAAGTACTGTATATTTGCGACTTTCATATGTTGTTTCTGACACTTCTCTCCGATAATGTAAATTAAACCATCTCGTAAAATAGTCACTAAAATTTTCAGTGCTTACCTCTTGATAAATACCTTCATTCACTTCGGTCATCACCTTATGACAAGCAATTTGTGCTTCTTTTTTAGTACGAAAACCACTCTTCGATTTTTGGCGACGTTTTCCTGTATTCGGGTCCTTTCCGATGTCTAATCGGTATGACCAAGTTGAACCTCTTTTAACATAATATCCTTTCAAATTGACAAACCTCCATTAGTAATCTGTGCATACATACAACAAAGAATAAGCGTGGGTCATTAGTATTTATGGCCATAATTTATATATAATAAAATTTTTTTCTAATATAAGTTCCTTTATCAAGGCAGATATTTATTCATACCTCTATTTTTATTAGATTTAATATAGTGTTTTTAACCATTTATCTTATAAAATATGGCCACGCCCTTAGGGGGAGATTGCGAGGGAGCGTCAGGGATATACGTATTAAAAACGTTAAGGATATTACAATATTTATTACCACAATCCCTCAGTATTAAAATTGAGAAATTGGGTTTTTTCGTGTGTTTGTCCTTAAAATATAATTTAAAATTTGCTCCTGAAGAGAATATTACATCTAAGCTCATATCATTATCATCGACAATAGATAATAATTCCAGAAGAGTGGGAAGTGAGTAGTATCTAAAAATCATATCTACTAAAGTTAAGAAAGGTAAGTAGAAGTATAATAACAACAAGCCTTCTTCATAGTGGTATAAAGTTAAGACACTTTAATTTAATGGTGGTGAAACTACATGACAAATGAAATACTTTCTAATGTATTTGTCTTTAATGGTGAATCATTCGAATTGTGCGACACATTACTAAAACAAAGAATTGAAAAAGTATACTATATAAGAGGTAGTAGAGTAATAACTAGTCTACTTACCCGAGGAATAAAGACATACGGTGATTTACCCAGGGACCTAGCGGAACTGATAGAATGTGATGGTGCTAGTCCAAATACTGTCCAGTACATGTCTAAGGTAATGAGAAAACTTGATAATCAAATAAGATGGCACACATATCATGACAAAGGATCATTAGAGAATGAATACGTGGAATTTGAAAAGTGGCTTTTAACAGAGTCTCATCTTGAGCCATGTCGCTTAAGTCCCCGGTTTACTCGAATTTTAAAAGAAAAGCATCTAGCAGCAATTGAGGAAAGAAACGTTACTCTAAAACTAATAGGTGAGTTGGAAGGTGTATCACCGGAACGAGTAAGGCAAATCATTGTGCATAGTGGTTATAAGTTAAGGAGACATGTAAGTGATGACTACCCACGAATAGCTGAGGAGATAAGAGAGTCAGAGGATAGTAAAGATTAGGGTCGACATGAAACCTTTTGTCGATATGTTCTTTTACAGGTATTTAAGGAAGTTACGTAACTAACTCAAATAAAATGACAGGTAGTTTACCACTGTACTTTTACTGATCAGGGGTACCTCTTGTATACGTAGTAGACCTATACTGCGCAGGAAGTATTAAGCAACTGCTCATAAACTAGTTAAGAAACTGTTATACACCTTATTTGTCATTTTCTGGTGTGGTTTATATGGAGAGATTACTGAGATTTTTTAGTTCAATTAAACTAACCAGCAGGATAGTTGAAGATAAAGATATGCTAAACTTAAACAGTGGTTTTCTTTTCACACTTTTCCCATTTCCAAATATAAAATAAATAGAGGTTAATTAATTGACTATTCATCGCTCTTTAAATTATTACATGAAAATAGGCTACTTACCTATTCTTGATAGATACAGATTTAAGGATATAAATTCGGAATACGGTTGTTTTATAGGTTTAGATGTGTGTTTACCACTGTATAAAGTATTGGAGATGGAAGCTCAAAGCTTAGAAGGTACTTGGAATGAAGTAATTGATTATGTTGCTAATCCTTCAGAATTATACTGATGAGTATAATGAAGAACTAGGAATTGAAGAAGCAGAGAAATTAAGGAATGTTGATAGGGAAATTATTCATGAAATTGAATATAAACTAAAAGCACCTCCAACTGCTTGTTATCCACTTTATTTTATATCGGTTGGTGATGGCACCGAAGAACGATTAGTTTACGTTGGAAAAACATCCTCAAAAACACATCGCTTCTCTGGCGGTCATCGTGCTACACTTAAACTTCATGCACCTGTATATGAGGGGCTTTCCAAACATATCTATTTTGGTACAGTTGTCTTTTTAGATCATGAGAAAAAATACATGCCTTTAGAATTTATACAACCATTTGAGGATGCCAAAAACCTATTAAGTAATATAGAGGCTGGTCTAATATACGATCTGAAGCCTGAATTAAATTCAATCTATTTAAATAAGAACCATGCAAGTTTTAATATGTTAGTAAATGTTGAAAACCATTCAAGGAGGGCTAATTTACTTAAAAATATGCAAGTATCTATTTAAAGTAAAAAATTATTTTAGTTATGGTATGGGGTTTATACATACTAAATTAAGTTAGTCAGTAGATAATTTGTTCAAAAGAAATTTTGTCTTTTAAATACGCTTGTGAAATTTGTACATCAACTAGAGTAGCGCTCCTGGAATAAGAGAGGAGCGCTTTTTCTATATTAACAAAAAGGAAATTAAAGTTAAACTAGAGAAGTATTTAGTATAAAGAAGCTATGTTAAAATTAAGAAAAAAGAGTTGTGGAATAAAGAATAATATTTACACTTGGTCATTTGTATTTCTTAATAGCTTATTATCGAAAGTAATATTATTGATATTATTAAATTCTGTTGAAGGTGACATAAATTGCGTATATTAGACTGCTCAACTGTTGAAACAACAATAAAATCCCTTTCTGATTTACTTAAAACTGACGAAAAGAGTATAAATTCATTTATTAATAGTAATAAATACCGAATAATTAATAAAGATAAATGTTGGCGTTATGATAATCTCTATATCGATGATGTACTAAGTCATTTTAATTTACAATTACAGGAAATTTATCCTGATAAATTATTTATGTTTCATCTTACAACTGGAATAGGTGATGGTAGTTTCCGACAAAATGGAGTATTGAATTTAGAATCTATAATTAAAAATGATATTTTATCAGCTTTCTTTGCTGAATTCGGAATTCAGATTAATTATGAGGTAAATTCACCACCAATAATTAAATTTAAAGGTCAGGAGTTTACGGATGATATGCTTTTTCATCGTTTTAACAAAGATAAATGTATAAACGGATTCTTGATAAAGGAAGATGCTGAAAATAATTCAAATGTAAGGCATATTAGAGAATGTCCTGAGTTTATATGGGATATTAGCAATCTTATTAAAATGCCCGAATTAGTTGGCAAATGGAAGAAAAGTGCTAAACCGATGAAACTATCCCTGCTTGTAAACTTCGAGGATGTTGATTATTTTGAACCTTTAGAATATGTTCTGAAGGCTATTGAGTATGTTTTATTCAAAAACACAAGTTATTGGGACCCAGATAAAAACTTTATGGTTTTCTTACAGGGGGAGGTTTGTATTTCACCTGAAAATATAACCGAGATAGAGGAAGGCGTTTTTCTGTTATAAAAGAATCTTTTGGTTTTTTTAGACTATCATTGCGGTTTAACTATTATTACCAAGTATAACGAAATTGGACGTCAACAATCTTAGAAACGATTGCATTCAATGTGATTGTGTTTTTCGTATTTGATTCATACTTCGCATTAAATAAGTTAACTAAGAATATCAATGTTGTTTATTAATATTTAAAATTTAGATATAGATGATGAGGAGTAAAATTCATGGTTAATGAAAATGTGCATACTGTTGGGATATTTGCCGATAGAGCTTTTGATGATAAAGATACAGACACCTTACAAAAAATAGCTCATGATTGTTTGGAATGGGTCAAATCTGGAGAGTACACTCTTCTTGAGAAAGGGATTCTTGCTTATCATGGTGCGACCTCCTACAGCAACTATATACATCTTAAATACAAAGGTGCATTACGTTATTCCGATGATATGAATAACGAAAATGATTTTGAGATGTGTTTATTATTGTTTCGATTATCTTTAGAAAATTTAACTGCGTATCAAGAGGAAGCAGATTTGAATGAAGGCTCAGAAGAAAGTCAGTATTTTTCTACATATCTATTAATGGCATACACTAACTATGCTAACTTGCTACAAAAATGCGGCAGACTTATGAAGGCTCTTTCTTACTTGAAGGTTGGTGTAGGAAGAGACTTTCCGATTGCCATTGGGAACTTTGCTGGGTTTTTAATGGACTATGCTACATTTGATTATGACAAAGGGCATCAATCTGTTTTTGCTAATGAGTCTTATCAATTATTAAAAGCAGTGTTGGATTTTGAAAATATAGAACAGTATGCCTATAAACACTATGAGGGCTTAGTTGCTAAATTAGAACGGTTTTATCCAATTGAATTTTTAAAGGAACCGTATGAATTTGAAGACTATTCATTGGGGGACTCTAAGGAAGAAGTAGGATATCGAAAGTGGTGTCTTGAAAATACCTTTTTTCTTAATACGTTAAATGATGCTTTCCCTTATTCCGTTTCTGCAACTGATATTCTTCATTTACCTAACATTGTTGCTAAAATAGATGAAGGACCAAAGTTTCACGGTTTGTTTAACCAGATAAAACAGGAATTTGTATCTGCTAGATATATGGTACATGATGCCTTGTCTTCTGAAGGAGCCCATTTCTCAGATAAAGATGTGCACCTTGTTAATACATTAGATTATCCAGTTTACGGTATTTCAATAGAAAAAATGAAATATTCCTATAGAAGTTTATATTCCTTAATTGATCGGATTGCATTTTTTGTGAATGAGTATTTCGAAATTGGGATTAAGGAAAGGGATGTTTCCTACCGATCGATATGGCAGGATAAAATTAGAAAAGGAAAAAATTCATATAACTTAAAAGTTAATTTAAAGTCGAGGATGACAGGTGAGGAAACGTTTAACCTTCCATTAATCGGTCTTTACTGGTTATGTAAAGACATAGGGAAGCAAAAGATAGAACACCACTATATAGAACCTGCAATTGAACATATATCGAAAATTCGCCACCATCTGGAGCATCGTTATTTAAAAGTTCACGACAGTGTTTTGTATCCCATAACAACAGAATCTTGGGAGAATAGAGATGATCCATTGGCTTATTCGATAACAGTTGATGAATTTAAAGATGCAGCTATAAGGTTACTTGCTTATGTACGAGAAGGGATCATTTTGTTGTCTATGGCGGTTCATCTGGAAGAACTACGTAAAAGAAAAGACAAGGATTCTGATGAAATAATAATGCCGATGTCCATGGATCGTTACGATGATGATTGGAAACGACTTTTTTAGTACACTGTTTAAAAAAGGGGTTAATTATGCAAGGCAACTTTGAGGAGATAATTTATAAGTTAATTAGCAGAAACACTGAAGGTGAATATTGGGATTTTAAACAAGAGTGGCATAAAGATAATGAAAGGCTGCTACATGACATTCTTTGTTTTGCAAATACCGTACACGATAAGGATTGCTATATAATTATTGGAGTTTCTGATGATGGAGAGATTATTGGGCTTAGTGATGAACACAGAGTTAAGCAAGTAGCAATATTAGATTTACTCTCCAACACAGTTTTTGCAGGTGATAATACTCCGGAGGTAAGTGTAGAGACCATTAAAATTGAGGGTAAGGAAATTGATATTCTTACCATTTACAACTCTTATTCTGTACCTTTTTACTTAAAGAAAAAAAGCAAAAGGTACAGTAATATAAAAGAGGGTTACATATACACAAGAATTGGAGATAAGAATACTCCGATCAGTCAAAATGCAAATATGCAACAGATTGAAATGTTATGGAAGAAACGACTTGGCTTAACCCAACCACCATTAAATCAGATAGTAATAAGATTACGGAACAAATCTGAATGGATTGAAAATAATGGAACACACTATAATACCTATAAACCCGAGTTTAAGCTTGTAGAAGAATATGACGATGATGAATACTATAGAAGATCAGGGGAGTTTTATGTATATTCCCAGACTAGCTCCGACTTCATGTATAAGGATTTAAAAGTCATGTGCAACCAAACCATTTTAGAAGGTTTTCAATTAGTAGTTTTAGACGGCGGGAGATTTAAAACACCGATACCTCAGTGGAGCTATGTCGGCCGTGATCAATGGGGTATCAATCACAAATACTCATTCAAGTATTATTTGAAGGATAGCATAGCCTATGAACTGCAGCAGTTCTTCTTGGATGATGAGGACATGGAAGAAGTGTATGCAAAAAGAAATTTTGATGAAGTTGTTCTATATTTTGAGAATGAAGAAGAAAAGTTATCATTTGAGTCATATGTGGAGCGTAACTTAACAACATTAGAAACTAATATTACTGATGCAGAACAAGCCTATTTTACTGTAGATATTGGTGATAAAAGGGAAACTGAGGTAAACATACATAGATTAACAGTAGGATTAGCTCTAAATATGGTATTACAAGATTTTAAAAAGCTCTAAAGATAAATTAGTATTAGAAGGGGAAGAAATCGCTGCAAATAGCTCACATCCTTAATTTTGTTCTCCGCGTATAATTAAATTAGAATTACGAAAAACTAACATTTTATTATATTACACAGTACAAGGATACTAGCTATTTACAACCATTATGAGACGGTTACCCCAAAAGTAATCGTCTCTTTTTACTGTTCTATCAGAGTATTATTTTCAAAGAGTTGAGTTAGGTGAGGTACATCCTGACCTTGAGGATAAAATACAATTGTTCATCTCGGCAAAAAAACTCGAAGGTTTAAGTTCTATTACTCTAGAAAACTACCTTATGGAATTAAGTATGTTTGCTGATATAGTAAAAAAGAAGGATGAGGACATCGCTACAGCAGATGTTAGAATGTATTTAAGTCAAGATGGGACCTTAAAAATGAGTACAATTAGAAAGAAATTATCTGTTTTAAAGAGTTTTTTTAGTTGGTTAGCTTCAGAAGAATATATTAAGCGTGATCCAACTTCCAAATTAAAAGCTCCTAAAGATGAATACCGACTTCCAAAATCACTATCAATCGAAGAACTAGAAATGTTAAGAGAATCCTGCGATACAGTCCGGCAGCGTGCTTTTCTAGAAATATTGTATGCAACGGGTTGTAGATTATCTGAAGTTCATGGATTAGATAAAGCTGATATTAATCTACAAAATATGAGCACATTAGTTATTGGTAAAGGTGATAAACAAAGGGAAGTCTATTTTTCAATTAGAGCAATGTATCATTTAGGTAAGTATATAAAAGGAAGAAATGATAACTGTGAAGCCTTAGTGGTTACAGAGAGAAAACCTTATAGAAGATTATCTAAACGAGGAATTCAAAGAGATATAGATATAATCGCTCAAGAAGCAGGTTTAAAAGACAAAGTAAGTCCCCATGTTTTAAGACACACATTTGCTACTTTAACCTTAAATAATGGTGCTGAATTAGTTGCGATTCAAGAACTCTTAGGACATAGTTCACCAGATACAACACTTAGATATGCAAAGATTACTCATGAGCGAAAGCGAGAGCAACATAAAAAGTATTTGATTCAGTAAGTTTCTGTCCATTTGACACATACTGCGGAACAAAAATATTGTATTCTAAAGTTAAGGGATTTAAGGGATATGTCAGTGGTTGATTTTATAAAAGCGTATTTCATTTCAGATAAAGGTAGTTTTCTTAAAGGCTTACTTTCGAAATAGCGTTTAAATATAATAAATAATAACAAAAAATATAAAGGGGAGGGAGTATTTGAGTTATGCAGTGTTACTTTTGTGGAAAAAGGATTCATTCTTCACAATACGGGCTTGTTTGCAAACAGTGTGAGGTAGGGTCTTTCCTTGCGCGAGCAAGCGAATCAGGTTTAGAGCAATGGTTACAATCACTTTTAAATCCAGTTGATAACTTCACATGGACAAATGTTAAAAAAAGAATTTCTATTCTCATTAAAGACATTAAAGAAAAGCACCCCTTAATGAGTTTGTTGGAGCAAGCTAAAGAACTTGATCATTTAATCATAAAGGAAATAAAAACAGTGTTATCGTATTATCATAAAGAGGATTTAATAACTGCAACCTTATCAATTAAAGAAGCATGTCGGATTAAAATGCTCGACCTAAAAGAAGATGAAGATTTGTGGAGTTACCAAAATGAATATTCGGTGGCAATCCTATTACAACGTGAGATTATGATGTTTAATGACGAAATGTTTTTAGGAGCGTCTATTGAGGAAAAGGACCAAGGTTATTATGGATTTATTACAGCAATTGTATATGCTCGAGTTTTGGTCTTATTACGGGATAATTGTGAGAAGTATAAAATTTTGAAACATACTGAAGATTTGATGGAAATGTCTTTTAAATTTCATGAGGATCAAACAATGGCTGATTTCTTTAATAGATACATGAAGGATGGAACTGGCGAGAAACCAGAGGATTTACGTTTCGAAGACAAAGATTTATTTAATGATCTAAACAAAAGAGGACTAACATATGCACAAATTAAAGAATCTATAGCTAAAGAGGTAAATAGGCAATTTGGAGTAAGTTTTGACGAACTGAATAAAATTTTCAATATAAAAGATCTGTTTTTAGAAAAGACTGATGATAAGCTTCCCTTAAAAATAATTAGAAAAGAAAAATTGTTAAAAGAAGGGTTTAATATTGATAATGTTATGCAAGTGATTAATCTCTTTTCAATAAACAAAATCCCAAGTCGTATTTCTTATCCAGTTGACAGTCACTATGAATTAAGAAGCATTTATGAAGTTGGTGATTTTATTGTTTTTGGCAAAATTGATTTGATCCAAAATATATCAATATTTGAAAAGTTAATTATATCAGGGCACTTTCTAACGATGTATGATGAGAGGGTAAAATTATCTTCTGTTATTAGAAAGGCACAAAATAAATTGAGTAGTTTGTTTGCATTTAAATTAACTGAGGTATTAAAGCAATCTAAATATATAGTTCCTACGGAGATTAAAAGTGGTAAGAAAATCGTTCGAGCAGAGATAGACACTATTCTTAATTATAATAATAAGAAAAGCATTCTGAAGCAAAAAGATGGTAAAAACCTAGGTGATATAGATGTATTAGCAATAAATCCTATATCTAATGAAGTGATATTGTACGAGCTTAAGTTTTTTAAACCAGCATCTTCATTTAGAGAGATGGTATACAGCGATAAAAGAAGATTAGTAAAAGATGAGGTAGTTAAAAAAATGATGAATCGACAGAATGCTGTTGAAGAACATATTGATTCCGTGGTTGCTTTTATCGGTGGTGATACAGATAAAAAATATAGTGTGAGATCCATACTTGTTACAATACGATCTAATTATTTCTGTTATTTTGAAGACATCGGGATAGATTCTGTGACTTGGAACGAATTATTAGAGGAGATAAGAACAAATCACTAATCTATATAAAGAAACAAATTAAATAGCTACACAGTACAACAATACTGTTGAAAAATTACGGAGAAGATTACCTTTATTAAGTAATCTTCTCTTTTTCGTATATGACTAAATACTGCGCAGTAATGGTCTTTATATTTAATGGGATTTGTGAAAGAGTGTACTAAAGCTAATAAACAGGGGGAAGAGGTATATGAGGATTTTTTGAATTAAACAAAAATGAGAAAATATGGTATTATACATCTAGGCAATTGTGTTTTCAATGGAGGTGGATAGCATCGATAAGCCATTTGAGATTATTAACATAAGTGATCGAGATATAATGACAGCCATTAAAGAAAATGGTTGGTACATTGACAAGGTAGAAAAAACGCCTGAAAGATGCTTAGAAGCTGTTAAGCAAAATGGTCGTATATTACAATTTGTCCCTAAAAATTTACATTCTGTAGCTTTGTGTCTTGAGGCTGTTAAACAAAATGCTTCAGCTATAAAATATGTGTCAAGAAAAATAATGACCGTTGATATTTGCATAGAAGCCGTTAGAAATGACGGAACAATAATAGCCTACTCCACTTATATTCCTGAGGAGTTTCGAACAAAAAAGCTTTATCTTGAGGCAATAAAGCAAAACGGCAAAGCCCTTGAATATGTTCCCGATAATTATAAGTCGGAAAGTTTTTGCAGAATAGCTATTGCGCAAAATGGTTTAGCGCTTAAATTTGTTCCAAAGAATATTCTGTCAAAAGAATTATTCATGTTAGCAGTTGAGCAAAACGGATTGGCCTTGGAATATGTGCCAATTAAAAACCGAAGCAAAGAATTATGTAATGCCGCTGTTAATAATAATGTATTGGCATTAGAACATGTACCGAACAGATATAAAAAGACGGAGTTGTGCAATGCGGCGGTAAATTCAAGTTGGAAAGCTTTTCTCTATGTACCTGAGAGTATGTATACTTTAAATAATTGCCTTGAATTATTTGAACGGATATTAAGAGAATGCGACGATCTTTCTGAGATATCGTATAGTGACCGCTCTTGTGTAAGAGAGATAGCAAACCGCTTGCCAGATAGTATAAACAACGATATTCAAATTATCAGATTGGAAAGACAATTACAGGTAAGGGAATTTAAGAGAAAATACTTTGATAAAGAAACAGATAGATTTATTACGATAGAAAAAATATGTTATAGAGAAGAGGATGAAGTAAGAGAATTTGATTTATTTGTTGACTTTTATAAGCATTTAGATGGTGATTTGAAAAATGCCAATCTGCATGATTATGATTTTAAAGAGGCCAGTCTCGCCAATTTGAATACTGAAGGTGCCTATATTAATAGCGATGTATTAGTCGAACAACACTTATATGACGATTCTTTTTACGCTGACAACGTCAAAGATGATGATTGCAAAAC
This sequence comes from Alkalihalophilus lindianensis, assembly GCF_032843265.1. Taxonomy (NCBI): domain Bacteria; kingdom Bacillati; phylum Bacillota; class Bacilli; order Caryophanales; family Bacillaceae; genus Alkalihalophilus; species Alkalihalophilus lindianensis. The sequence goes on along the minus strand of NZ_JAWJBA010000001.1, from coordinate 1,150,636 downwards.
AGAGCTTATGATTTCTGAAGAAAATGAGGTAGTAGAGGCTATCTCTGTTCTTCATGATATCGATTTGATTTTAGATCCCACATTAAACGACACTTCTCACAAGATATACTATATTAGTGATATCCACTTAAATCATAAGCTTTTAAAAGTATTTCCAACAAATGCAACTGAATTGGAAGTTATAATGTATATCAGACAGCTTGTAAAAAAAATGATGGATACTGCTACAGATATAACTAATAACGACTACTTATTAATAGCAGGAGATATATCTTTTAACTTTGAAATATCGACTTTGTTTTATACAGAATTAGTCGAATATATCAAATCTAGGTTTTGGAGTCATTGCAAAATAGTAGTAGTGCTTGGAAATCACGAATTATGGGATTATAATCGACACGGGGTAGCACATTCTAACTTGATTACTTTAGATGAAATTATTCAGCAATACCGGGACTTGTTTTCAAGTCTAGGCATATACTTTTTACAAAATGATTTGCTGCTTTCAAACGGAATGATTATTTCAGAAAAACAATTGAAATCCATTGATCAGGACGAGCTGAAGCATATCTGCTTGAAAAATCCTTTTGTAATACTGGGTGGATTAGGGTTTACCGGATTAAATTCACAATTTAACGCCACACAAGGAATTTATCGGCAAACCATTATGTCTTTAGATGAGGACATTAAACAGACAAATCAATTTAAATTTATTTACAATAAAGTTAAAAGTGTTTTAGGCAATGATAAAGTAATTATTTTAACTCATACGCCAAAAGAAAGCTGGTCAAACGAAGATTACAATCGGAACTGGATATATGTGAATGGACATACTCATCGAAATGATTACTGTTGTGACGAGGAAAAAACTTTCTATTCTGACAATCAAATTGGGTATTTTTCTACAAGCATAGGTTTAAAGCATTTTAAATTACCAAGAGTTTATGATATTTTTAAGTATTATCCCGACGGAATTTATTCTATTTCGAGAGAGCAATATTTGGACTTTAACCGAGGCGTTGAGATTAAAGTAACTTTTAATAGAACAGGAACTATACATATGCTTAAAAATAATAATGTATATTGTTTTATATTTGAAGACCAGAATAAGGGAAAAATATATTTGTTAAATGGCGGGAGGATTAATAACTTAGAACTTAACGACATCAATTATTACTTTGAGAGAATGGCGTATTATTCAGATGCCATCAAAGGGTTATTTAGCGATTACAATAAAGCACTAAAATCCATATCTGATAGTATTAAAAAAATTGGCGGTAGTGGGAAAATCCACGGATGTATTGTTGATATAGATTTCTTTAATCACATTTATGTGAATCCGGAAGACGGAACCGTAACCCCATATTTTGCCCTGTCGATTGTTGATAAGTATATCTATCCAAGTGTCGAAGCGCTTTTGTTAGCTCAAAGAAAAGATTTATATGATAATTATATGAAACTTTTAGACGGAGAGAGCGAGGGAGAAAAGCTGTTGAAAGGTGAAATACATGCAGGAAGCATTGAAATATCACGATTTGTTTCGGATACTTATATGTATAGACCATCAAGAATAATGAAGTCATTACAGTACCTGACAGAAGTTAATGTTATAAGGATATGGAATGATCGTATTATGGAATTTCAATTTCAAAGCAAAAATAAAGCAAATGATTTGTGTGATAATAACGACACTTTGTTACTATCCGCTAAACAAAATAGAAGCAAATAACGCCGCTTTTCAGCGGCTTTTCTGCGTGATTATGAAGTTGTTTAAAGATCTTTTAGATTAAGGAAGTTCCGGTTGCGCATAACTAGACGTTTATAGTGTTATTATTATCTGACATTTTTAATCGTGCAGTACAAGTAGCAAATAAATATGAAATGACGAGATAATACGATTTTTTACTAACGGGTTGCCTTAGTTGAACAAGAGCTATTATTTACAAATGATCTTTTGCTGCGCAGTACAACGATACCATTCAATAGAAATTGATATACTTCAATTGGCGCGATTGGGGAAGACCAAAGCCTAATTACTTGTTAAAGATAAGGAGGATTAGGGCTTTTTCACTTAAATTGTTGATGTTCTTCTATGGGTAAACGTGTTGACGTTAAGTGGGGAACTTGGTAGCAAGTGTTATTATAAACTAGGGTACAGATGGTAAATTCTGTTGATATGATAGTAATTTGCTTTATCCGATCACAAACCTTCTTCCGCAATTAAGTGCTTTTATTGAAAAGAATACTACTGAAATACAAACATTCCCTTCCTTAAATTCTAAGAAGGGAATGTTTGTATTTCAGTAAGGTTATTTACATTTCAACCTTTTAACCATGTGAAAAAATCAGTTCTTAACACTCTTTTGCAACGTCCGATTCTTATTAACGGAAAAGTTGGTTGATTCATCATTTCATATGCAGTAGGTTTTGAGATTTTTAGGATTTCACTTATTTCTTTTGCTGTTAGAATTAAGGGATAGTCTTCTTCTTTATCTTTCATTTATGACTCCTTCAGTATTATTAGTATGACTATTTTCTGATTCAAGTTCCCTCAACCATTTGTCTATTATTTCTAAGCAACGTCTTCTGTTTTTATCTTCTGTATTGTTCTCCGAAAACTCTGTGCTTTTTCTCATAAAAAAACCTCCTTTTTAAGGAGGTTAAACACTTTTAAAGCAAAGAATAAGTTTGGACTTAATAAAGTCTTTGCATAAATAATTTAATTAAAATCTCTAACTTCATTAGGGATAGTAAAATTTTCTGAACGACTTTTTGCAATGATCACAATGTTAATACGATTTTTAATTACAGTATAGCAATAACCCACCTTAAGAGGACCATACCCCTGTAATATTTCTTTTAATGTTACAAAATCGTTTAATTCATTGTTTATACTAAAAATTTCAATTATGAAGCCGCCGTTTTCCCAAATAGCAACTCTAAGATAGATGTTTTGATGCGCACTAATTTTTAGAATAACACCTCTTACATCATAAACCCAATGATTTGGTTTTGTATGTTTTATTTTAATCCTTTCTTTTAGAGCGAGTTCTTCTGTTTGATTTAAATATACGTGAAATTGTTCTACCGAAAAAAAAGGATCTGGGAGATATTTAAAATGATCTATTGTCCACGACTGTTCAGGTGTTCCCGGTTGGATCCAGGAAATAGGGACTCTCCAAAAGATTGCTAAATTAGCCAAAAGTTCATTTGATAAGTCTTGGTTGCTGTTAATAGGTCTAATCGCAACTTTTTTATTTACTTTACTAGGGTGATGTTGACCTTTGAGAATTCGAATCTTATCTTTGTTAATCCCATATTTGTCGACTAAACTAGTTTGAGGCATCCCTAAAAATTCTCTTCTTAAAAGAATCGTAAATCGTCCTTGAAGAGATAGTGTAAGTAAATATTTTCTAAATAAGCTCATATCCTCTTTAAGAAGGGGTAAATCCTGTCTATCAAGTATTTCTCGTCCAGCACTATCCCTTGTCTTCTCTGAAAGATATTCTTTTTCTGTAATTCTACCCTCAATAAAATCTATAGCTTTTTCGAAAGGAGTTCTTGGCTTTTTCATTTATATCACCAAGATAAACGTACCTTTACTCGGTAAGGATTTCTGCGTTGGACTTAGATAAGTCCAACGTTTTTTTTAATCATTGTTATGGGTACGATAGGTTTAGAATAAGTATTGGATGAAACAGGTCGGCTAAAGAAAAAGACTTTGCTTTAAACTTTTTCAACAGTATAAAAAAATTCAATGTTTTCATACCAACACCCCTTTCTTTTTTAAAATTTCGTATCCAATACAATGAAAATTCTAATTGAATTCCCTCATTCTCTGTAGTAAGATAAAGAAAAATAACGTAGAAAAGGGATTCTACGAATAAAATTGGAAATGTCTGGTTATAATTTTTATAACCAGGCATTTTTTTGCCTTCTAATGATTTTTTTAAACATTCACTCAATAATTGTTAATTTAATTTTAACATAGCAATGTTGTGAATGGTGAAAAATTTGGAGGTGTCTTTTTTGAAACCAGAAATTATCAATGACCAAAGGATTAATTCCGATGAATTAGAAATCATCGAAAATTATGTTGATGAATTCCTTGATTATATAACTGTGATTAATAGTAAGCGCAGGGTTTATATTAAAGATGCTCTTATGAGTTTTTATTTGTACGTTGGGAAAGAATTCAATGACATATCAGAGTCTCACTGTATAGATTTCTTTAACTACTTAACAAGAGTCCAGAACTATAAAAAAGCTTCGGAGATAACTCTCAAGAACAAAATAGACTTTATTAAACAGTTTATTTCATATCTTTATCAGAAGGATCTAATTAACTTCCAGTTACAGCAAAAGCCAAACGTAAAAAGTATTGCTATCAGAAAGCCAAGAGTCAAAAAGGGAAAAGTTAAACTTCCTATCATTGTAGAAGAATTTATAACATATTTAGACCACCATAACTATCAAGGAATCAAATATTATAAGAAAAGAATTATGCGGTTTCATCGTTTTCTTACTAGTATTGGGCAAGACATCAATATCTTCCTTCAAGATGATAAACAGACACTTTTATATGAAGTAATTAATCAGTATGAGAAATTTTTAACAACTAAAGTAAATAATAAAGAGATCAAGTTGGCTACAGTAACTGGTTATTTAAGAACCATTCAATTATTTTTAAAATATTTACACAGTAAAAGTAAAGTGAGTAAGAAATATGTCATTCCTATTCAATTACGAGGAAGAGCGAAACAAGCTAATCAATATGTTCCTAAAGAAAAGATCATACAGCTAATGAATACTATCTATGAGCAATCTAACCATGTCCTACGAGACTTATCTATTTTTTTAATCATTGTAGATACAGGGTGTAGACCCATAGAAGTAGCAAATCTAACAATAGATGACTTTAAAGAATTGGAACGAACATTATCGTTATCATGCGCTAAAACAGAAAGAAGGAAGATAAAGGTAAGTACAGAGGTGGCGGAAGTGATAGTTAGTTATCTTTCTATTCGCGATAAGTATCATCCAAAGACCGAGAATTTATTTTCTAATAGTGACGGTTCAGCTATATCAAGTGAAGATATCAATAATGTTTTCTATTCACACAACTTAAAAGCTTTTGGAAAATCTCTATATCCGGCAAAGGCTTTTAGACATACTTACATTACCAATGCACTTGAAGAACATCCATTTGAGAAAGTTTCTAAAACTATTGGTCATAGAGAATGGAGGTCAACCTTCTATTACTATCAACGATCAAATAAGCGACTATTATCAAATACGTTAAATCTGAGCCCGTTAAGTAGAGGTGAAGAGAAATGTCCATAAAGAGACAAGCGACTATTGATTACACCGCACTATGTAAAGAGTTAGGAATTACAGTTGATGAATTATTAGAGCTAGTGAAGAACAAAGATAAGAAACTACCTAGTTCTTATCAGCATTCTTTTTTAGAGATCTTGAGAGAGTATTGTGAATATCTAAAGAAATTACAAGCGATGAATCGTAGAAGTAGTACTACAGTAAACACATACCTAAATTTTTTAGAAAGAGTAAGCTCCTTCGTTGTAAAGAATTACGACGGGTTATATATTTCTGACATAAATGAAGATGTTATTCTTGATATTCTTAAAAAAAGTGTGCCTAGAAAAGATAACAAGTTGGCTACGAATACTGTAAATAAATATATGGCGATTATTAGAAGCTTATTAAGGTATGCATACGAAAATGGGTATACTGAAAAAGATTTCAGGTATAGATTCTCTCTACACACTAGCTCTACTTTACCTAGATATTTAAATGAAGGGCAGATAGAACAAGTCCTTAACGGAGCCCTTCAAAAATCATATGGGTACCGTAAAAGGGCCATGCTACTATTCCTTCTTGGAACAGGCTGCCGAGTGAGTGAACTAACTAACTTAAAGATAAAGGACTTTGATATAAAGGAAGAACTTATTTTCATACGTAAAGGAAAAGGAAATAAAGATAGATATATCCCGATGTTTAAAGAAGTTAAATTAGCAGTATTACATTACTTGAAGATTAGTGGAGTCAAACAATGGAGATCCGACTTATCAGGGTATCTATTCTCACAAGATGAAGGGTTAGAAAGGGAAAGAAAAATTTTAGATAGAAGTGTACAGCTACTCGTACGAAATTTGTTTGATGAAATAGGACTAAGTAAGGACTTTACAGTGCACTCATTTCGCCATACATTTGCAGTTGAATGTTTGAAAAAAGGGATAAAAGAACAATACCTAATGCAGATGCTCGGTCATGAAGATCCTAAAACAACAGCTGTGTATACAAAACTACTTCCAAAAGATTTAAAAGGTGAGGTGATGAAATTTTATCCATTCCCTTTTGAAAACCTTTTAGATGATTTGGTTTAAAGGGGGGCCTATGAAAATTTTAAAAGAAGAAATTAAGTTTTTTTTGTCCACCTGTACTTACTCAGAACATTACAAGAATACTATCAGTAGGAGATTGGATGATTTTGTGAAGTATTTAGTAGAAGCAACCTCTGATGAAGAAGTACATTTGGAGAAGATTTACGAAACCATTAGTATTGACGGAGACTCTTTGTTTTTTTCCCCTTTAGACACTGAATTAGTGGAAACATATTTAACCGATCATCTCCACAAGAGTTTTAGTTGGCTTGAAGAAACAAAAAGATCGCTTCAAAGTTTCTTTCTCTACTTAAATAGGAAATATGATTTTCCTAATCTAATTGAAATGATGAACTTTAGAGTTGAAGAGCATAAAGTAAAACCTACCCCTGAAAAAAAGTATATTCCAACACGACATGACTTATTAAAATTTCTGCAGGTTCTGTTGAAAAACAGTTCTAATTTAGAAAGGGATGCTATAGTTTTCCTGTTATTAATTACTACAGGTAGCCGTCCTTCTGAGATATTAAATACAAAAGTGCAAGATATCGATTTTGTCAATGAAACCATTTATCGTAAAAAAACTAAAAACAAATCTAGTAAGTATATTATTTTGAGAGAAGGATTTGGCAAAAACCTTCAAAAGTATATCGAGAAGAATAATTTAACCGAGGATGATTATCTAATAAACAATAATGGTTCTCTTATGAACCTGGCTGAATTACAAAAGATATTTGAAGGTTATCTAAATGAAGCGAAATTGCCTTTCTCAACCCTTCATGCTTTAAGACACTCTTTTGCAACAATTATGGCAGAGAGTGGAGCAGAAATTATAGTTATTCAGCAGCTTTTAGGACATAAAAAGCTCAATTCTACAAATACGTATATAGCTAGAAATTATATAAGGAATTATGGAATGGAATTGCAAGCTAATAGAGAAATCTATTGTCATATAAAAAAGTTTAAGATAGATGGACAATAATTTTGATTATAAAAAAGTACCGAGGATGTAGACACTTAATTAACCTCATTAAATGATTTTAATAAAAATATCTTGGTGAAAAGAAGTGCTATTGTGGTGCTTCTTTTAATTTTTTTCACTGAACATAATGAGCTCACTTCACTTACTAAACATGCAGGAAGTTATTATTTATAAATAGGGATTAGGGAAGAGGTGAAGATTATTCGGTTGTTGTTAAGTGCTTTAACATATTATGGGCTAGGTTTAGTATTTCTATGTAATAATCAACTGGCAAATTTAAATTTGAGGCTGCAATATCAAAGGTCCTCCGAGTATAGAGGTATCCATTTTTCGCTTTTTCTTTCTCAACGCGTTTATCTTCGCAATTAATTTCTCATAAATTATCTGGCAAATAAAAGAGGGCATTTTGACGTTCTAGGCGTGTAATTAGTTCATCTACTTCATTTTTAAACTCTTCTTCTAAGAATGATAGCCATTCTTCTTCGGGCAACTGGTTAAATTTAAATCCATCATCCATAAATTCATTTCTCGGTCATTCCTCCTTAATTAGCATTTTTCGACACCCTCATTGGATTGTCCTTTAACTAATGATAATTTTCATCTTTTATTTATTAAGGGTAGCCTATTCCATGTTGATGATCGTCCAATATCCATGTAGTATGTTGCTTTATCACCCGGCCGGCTTGAGAAGCACACGATCTATACTACAAACCTAAATGGGAAAGAGCTGCAGCAGAAAATAGGAGCCAGAAACTTCTCCCGCATCATGCAGCAAACAAAAGCGGTCACGATGAGTGGACCGGATTTTCGATTAAAACATTTTATGAATAACTAAAGGGGATGACAAATATGAGCAAGCTTAAAATTGTAATCGATCTAGGTCATGGTGGAAAGGATCCGGGTGCTGTGTTTAATGGCTTATTAGAGAAAAATCTAGCCCTATCAATCTCACGTAACATCAAAGAAACGTTAACACAAAACTATGATGTGTTGGTACGTATGACGAGGGATAGTGACAAATTTCTATCACTGGAGGAGCGTGCGAAAATCGCTAACAACTGGGGAGCTGATTATTTCCTATCTGTTCATCTGAACGCAGGAGGTGGGACCGGTTTTGAGACATATATCCATCCAAATGCAAAGACACCTACAAAGAGCTTACAAGAAGCGGTTCATAACGAGATTATTAGTAGACTTGATTGTATGGATAGAGGAATGAAGAGAGGTAACTTTGCAGTGCTGCGATTAACGCAAATGCCAGCAGTATTAACGGAAAACCTATTTCTTGATCACACTCGGGATGCTCGCCAGTTAAAAGATCCAACCGTATTAAAAGCCATCGCACAAGGGCATGTAAATGGTTTGCAGCGCCTTCTAAAATTGCGACCAATGAAAGGAGGTGAGCCTGTAAAAGTAATGCCGCAATCCATCTACCGTTTACTTGTAAATGGGAAGCAAATTGGAGCGTTTGGTGAAAAGGAGAATTTATTAAAGCAAGTCACACAGCATCTTGGAACAGCCAATAAAATTGAACTAGAGCAGCTAAAATAGGGAGGATAATTAATGGGATCGGTATTAAAGGCCAGTATTAAAAAGATTGAAATAGTAAATAAAACGAGGAAAGACGAGTGGGATCAGTCGGTAAGGATTATACTCGGGGATATTGAGTTAAACAACGAGAATCTTATCTCACTGCGACGCTTTAGACCAGACGAGATTGTACATGTAAGTATTGATTCAGCGCTGATGAGCTTGTTTAATTTAGATAAGAAGAAGTCAGCTGTGGAGATATTTGGTGAGAATGTTAAAAAGGTAACTGAGCAAGATGAGAGTGTTGAGGGAGAAGAAGAGGATGATGATGAGTTTATGTATGAGGGAGATTATCGACCGCTAGGAGAAGGGGAGATGGTGGTGCAGGAATTTAGGATGTAGAGGGTATAAGAATATTTTTATAGTCTGATAGCATCATTTTTCCATAATATGATAAAATATAGGAGACGAATTAAAGATTAATATATTTGATTTAACCATCCCTTGCTAAGCATATATGGATGGTTTTTTTGATAAAGAATTGGAGGAGTGTAATGGGAGAGCAGTCACTTGAAATCTGGATTGGAATTGCAAGTGTTATTGGTGTTTTAATAGGGGGGTTTTGTACGATATTGGGAAGCTACATAGCTTCTTCAAGACAAGTAAAGGCCCAAAAAGAAATCTTTGCAGATGAAATAAATGAAAGATACAGTCAACAAAGAAAAGAATTGAAATTATCTCTCTTAGCTGATTTTATGGGACATAGAAATGCTATTGTTGGCAATTCTCCAGGAATGAGTCAGGCAAGAGGAATATCTGATAACTCTATATTTTTCTCTGCTTTAAATAAAATAGGAGTAATATTTTCAGATTCTCCTAAGGTATTAGATAGTTATAATAATTTCAGGAAGATTATTATACAGAAAGATATTCATAGTCACGCAAGAGAAATGATTAGAACAGGAGTAGGTATGACAGAATTAGTTGAAAGTCAAACTACAACTGATAGTGCTTTATATCAGCTGGCAGTTGGTATGCATGAAGATTTAAATATAATTCCACCAGATGAAGAGACCTTCTTTAAGCCGTTGAGAATGTAAATATGGATCAGAGGAAAAATTTAGGTGGAATTAATTATTGATTGTGAAGGGTTACACTTAAACTAACGGAGCAGGTTAATGGAAAAACTATTTCTTTGTAATTTAAAAGAGAGGGATAAATTATGAATTCCTATCAAATAAAGAAATTAGAACTCGAAGATTATTATAAGTGCAGTAATATTTGGGATATGGAAAAGAAACCGAAAATGGCTAAGATGTTTTATGATGAAATAAAAAGTGGAAACAGAATTACTTTTATATACTTAGAAAATAACGAGTTTATAGGTGAAGGATCATTAATTTTTATAAGCAATGTCCCAGATTATACAATTACAGATAAGCGAATTTATCTATCTCGAATGATTGTTAAAGAAGAGTATCGCAATCGTGGAATAGGGAGTATTATTGTTGATTATTTGATTGATTATGCTAAAAATCTTGGATATGAGGAAATAACACTTGGAGTAGATACAGATAATTTACACGCAAGGCATCTATATGAAAAGAAAGGTTTTACAACCGTAGTATATCTTGGGGAAGATGAATATGGTGAATACGTAAAACTTCTAAAAAAATTAAAATAGATTACCTGATAAATTAATATTAGAAATACTTCACTAACGGGGTGCGTTGATTTAACAAGGTCAGCGCACTTCTTATGCTAAGGGGCAACTTAGTTGAAGAATGCTGTAAAAGACGAAATAATGCATTTATAGTGTATGTAATAGTTGTATTCGTAAAAAGGAGGATTATATTTTTGAATATTTTAATTTTAGGTGCAACTGGACGAGTTGGAAGTCAAATAGTAACTTATGCCCTTCATGATAGACATCATGTTACTGTATTAGTTCGCACTCCAGAGAAGATTCAAATAAATAGTAATAATTTAACCATTGTTCAAGGGAATGTTTTAAATGAAAATGATATAGTACGTGCAATGGATGGGATTGATGTAGTTATTAGTGCACTAAATACTGATGGCACAACCACTCTATCAGAAAGTATGCCACTAATTATCAAAGCAATGGAAAACGAAGGTATACAACGAATTATCACGATAGGAACCGCAGGGATCTTACAAAGTAGAACTACGCCAAGCATACTCCGTTATCAGTCAAGTGAATCGAAACGTAAATCAACCCGTGCCGCAGAAGAACATCATAAAGTTTACGATATTCTGAAACAATCATCACTTGATTGGACGATTGTATGTCCTACCTATTTGCCAGATGGAGAAAGAGAAGGTCAATATCGAATTGAACGTAATTTTTTGCCAGAAGGTGGTACGAAAATATCAGTTCCTGATACAGCAGAATTTACTTATCGTCAAATAGAAAGTAAAGATTATGTCCAATCACGTGTAGGAATCGCCTACTAATAACATTCTCATTATTACTTGCTGCCACAAGGTGAAATTTATTGTTTTTGAAAATTGTACTTAAACAAACGGGTAGCATTCCTTTCACAAGGGATGCTTTTTTCTATGTTAAGGAAAAGGAAATTAATGTTAAACTAAAGGAGCAGGTTAGTTTAAAATGGAACTTTTAAAAAGGAGTTAACCAATGGAAAAGTGGGATTTATATGATAAGCATCGTAATAAAATAGAAAAACAAATAACCCGTGGAGATGAAATGACATCAGACGAGTTTCATTTAGTAGTACACGTATGTATATTTAATTCAAAAGGAGAGATGCTCATACAACAACGTCAGCCCTTTAAGCAAGGGTGGTCGAACCTTTGGGATATTACTTGTGGTGGAAGTGCGGTTGCAGGCGATACAAGTCAGCAGGCGGCTTCAAGAGAGTTATTCGAGGAGTTGGGGATTCATTATAACTTTGATAAGATACGTCCACAACTTACTATTAACTTTGAACGTGGGTTTGATGATTACTATTTAATTAAATATGACTTTGATTTGAATGAATTGACATTGCAGACTGAAGAGGTACAGGCAGTCAAATGGGCTTCTAAAGAGGAAATTTTAAAGCTAATCGAACTTAAAAAATTTATACCCTATTATGAGAGTATCATTGCGTTTCTTTTTGAGGGTAGACATCATTATGGCTCTATTCGTCTTTAAATGTAACGTGCAAGAATTAACTATATAAAGACCTTATGAGAACCCAAACAGAGGGTGTAATTGCATTGATTACGAATTTAAGGAATTAGGTTTTAAAAAAAGTAAAAAAGATTGTGAAGTATTTTACTTAAAGTAACGGGTGCAATCTTTAAAGAGTAATAAATTCAAAGGGAAAAGGAGAAATAAGATGATTACAATAAGTCCAATTGGCGTTGCTTATAATGAAAGACATGAAATTGAGGATGATTACTGGGGGGAAGTAGTAACCAAGATCATTTTGGATCGTACCCTTCCAGAGGAAGCTCTAAGTGAAATTGAGTCTTTTTCCCATTTAGAGATAATCTTTTATTTTCATTTAGTAGACAAAAAGAAAATTGTTACAGGTGCAAGATATCCAAGAAATGATAAAACTCTTCCTAAAGTTGGCATCTTTGCTCAACGTGGAAAAAATAGACCTAATCAATTAGGACTTACAACAGTAAAGCTAATTAAACGAGAAGGAAAAGAATTAACCGTGGCAGGTCTCGATTGCATTAGCGATACACCCATCTTGGATATAAAACCAGTGATGAAAGAATTTCTTCCAAAGGAGTCAATTGTTCAACCTAAATGGACAAATGATATTATGAAAAATTACTGGAGTTAACATGTATTAGTACTTTGTTTAGTATATTCCTTCCTACTTCTTATTAAGGTAAAGGTTGCATTCCTTCCACAAGGGATGCTTTTTTTATCACTAAAAAGGAAATTAATGTTAAACTGAAGGGGCAGATTCCTTAAATAAATAGATTTTGTATTATAAAAGCTCATTATACATATTTCAGAAAGAGGAGAGAGAAAAAGATGAAATTTACAGAAATTAAATTATTTACAGATAAATTAAAGGAAATGAAAGGTTTTTACAAAGATGTATTAGAGCTTCAGATTAGTAGTGAGAATACAAACGAATTCTCAGTTGAAATAGGTTCCACTACTCTAGTTTTTAAACAATCCCAGGAAGATTCAGAGCCATTTTATCATTTTGCTATAAATATACCAGAAAATAAAATGGAAGAAGCAAAGTCTTGGATACAATCAAAAATAGATTTAAATATTGAAAAAGAAGCGGATGAAGTCTTTTTTAAAAGCTGGAATGCTCATGCCATTTATTTTGAAGACCCGTCTGGAAACATTTTGTAATTCATTGCTCGTCATAATTTGAAAAATGGAATTGAACATCGTTTTTCTTCAGATGATTTCATCAATATTAGTGAAATAGGAGTAGTAGTAGATGAGGTAATCCCATTCGTTAGAAAGTTGAATGAATTAGGGATTCCTAACTGGAGATGATAGTGAAGGATTAACACCTGTTGGGGACGAAAATGGATTATTTATTACAGTTAAAGATGGTCGTAAGTGGTTCTTCTCAAAGAAAGATGCAGAATTTTATCCTTTTGAAGTGACTATTGCGGAGATGGGTGCATTTTCTTTTAAAAAGCAAGGTAATAAAGTTTCAATGGATTAAACCAGTATTAACAGTCTACAACTTATAGAGTGCATTATTAAAACAACAGCAGGAACGCTTTTTCAGTAAGATTAGAATTTAAATTAATATCGTATAATTTTGCATAAGAAAATGATGTTCCAGAGGAGGAGAGATAATTATGGTCCCATCCAATAAACCAGTATTAGAATTATTCCAATTTGATAAATGTGATATTCCAAATTTAATCGAGCTGTCTGCATCAGTTGGATGGGATTATGATGAAAAAGAAATTGGAACTGTTCTGTCATCCGGTAAAATATTCGGACATAAAAATGCCGAGGGGGAAATTGTGTCTAGTTCCGCAATCATTCCTTATGATACTTCTTTAGCTTCAATTGGTATGGTTATAGTTAATAAAAATTTTAGAGGTATGGGGTTAGGCAAAAAGGTTACTAAGGAATGTATCGAAAGTGTTTCTAAGGAAACGTCCATTATGTTGATTGCGACAGAAGAAGGAACACCCTTATATGAGAAAATGGGTTTTCATACCGTTGGTTTTGTCCATAAATATTTGTGTGATAATTATCAAGTTGATACTGCCCCACTAATTGACAGTCATATAAGCATTGAAGAGTTCAGTGAAATTGATTTTGAACAATTACTTAAGCTTGATGAGGGTGCATTTGGAGATAAAAGAACTCACTTTCTAAGAAATAGAATAAAACAATCAGAAAAATGTCTGGTTGTAAAAGATGAAATTGGAACCATAGTGGGATATGGACTTTCCATTTTAGGCCCGATTAATCTCATATTAGGTCCAATTGTAGCACCAGACTTTCAAAGTGCTTCTGTACTAATAGATAAATTATCTTCAGAGCATCAAGGGAAACTAAGAATTGATGTTCCGTCAGGTAATGATGAGTTTATGATGTTTTTGGAGAAGAAAGGATTTGTTAATGTAAGTCAACCTCCGATAATGGTAACCAATTCTCTCAATATGCCTTCTAGAAACAATACATTATTCGGGATTGCAGCACAAATTTTTGGGTAGTTGGTAAATAGTTCAGTATTGATAAAAGGGTAGCGACCGCGAAACAACAGCACTCGCTTTTCTTGCTAACGGGCGCGATGCTTGAACATGGCATCGTTTTCTTTGTTTCACTAACAAAGCATTTAATAAGGATAGTGGATATATATATGTCGAAAAATGAGATAACCGAGAAGGGGAAATTACTTTGAAAAATTTGAATGCAGTTGCACTTTATACATATATCCCTGGAATCATGGCAGTAATAACTGGAATGTATGTACTAATCAAGTTTGATACGAGTGAGGGCTTGGTGTTATTGATAAGTATAGGTAGTATGTTTGGCGGGATTCTTTTGGTAGGGATTGCTGAAATTATTAGACTGCTTTCAAAAATAAGTCGACAGATTGATGAAACCAAGTAAGAATATTAAAGTAACGGGAGAGTTTCTTAAATAAGGAAAGCATTTTTTTGCGCAACAGAAAAAGGAATTAATGTTAAAGTTATACTGAAAGTTATTCAAATAACGGAGCAGATTAGTACAAGATACAGAGTACGTTTTCATTTAGAATCTTGAACTTTTATTATCCATATTTTACAATGAAAGTTAATAATAATAATTAGAGTGCGATGAAGAAGAAGAGTAAACTTTTATGAACGCTTCAGAGAGCTGATGGTTGGTGAAAATCAGTGCGGGACTATTGTTGAATGGGCTTCTGAGCTACTAGACTGAAATAATTAGTAGGTTTAGCGGAATGTCTTACCGTTAAAAGAGACTAAGTATTGAAACAAATATACTGTTTCTGTACGGATTAAGTGCGTTTACTTACGTGAACGAATTAAGGTGGCACCACGGGTTACTCGTCCTTTTATTTTGGGATGGGTAACCCTTTTTGTATTTAATTTTATAATTTGAGGGAGGTTTATTTATGAGTAAAACTATATTAACTGGAATAAAACCAACGGGACAAATTCATTTAGGGAATTATATTGGAGCGATAAAACCAGCATTAGAACTAGCTAAAATTGAAGATTATAAAGCAGCATACTTTGTGGCTGATTACCATGGGCTTACAAAAATTCATAATGCTGAGGAATTTAGACATTTATCATACGGAATTGCAGCAACATGGTTAGCATTGGGACTTGACCCTGAAAAAGTAACCTTGTATAGGCAATCTGATGTGCCTGAAATTTTTGAGTTAAATTGGATATTGAGTTGTTTTACCTCCAAGGGTTTAATGAATAGGGCTCATGCTTATAAAGCAATTGTCGATAGTAATAAAAAATCAGAGAAAGATATGGATTTTGGTGTTAATATGGGTTTGTTTAACTACCCAATTCTCATGTCTGCCGATATATTGATGTTTAAAACTGAAGTTGTTCCTGTTGGAAAAGACCAAGTTCAGCATGTTGAAATTGCCAGGGATATTGCTGAATGTTTTAATAATGCCTACGGCGAGACATTTTTATTACCAGAGTACAAAATCCAAAAAGAAACATCTGTATTACCTGGATTAGATGGTAGGAAAATGAGTAAAAGTTATAATAATACAATCCCACTTTTTGAAGAGCCTAAAAAATTACAAAAGCTTATAAACAAAATCATAACGGATTCATTACCACCAGAAGCACCAAAAGACCCTGATATATCTCCAATCTTTATGCTATATAAAGAATTTGCTTCTGATACTGAAGTTGAAAAGATGAAAGAACAATACCTTCAAGGAATTGGGTGGGGAGATGCGAAAAAGGAATTGTTTAACGTGATGAATAGATTTATCGAAGAGCCACGGGAAAAATATAATGAACTAATGTCCTCCCCAGATAAAATAGATGCAATCCTTAGAGAAGGAGCAGAAAAGGCAAGAACTATTAGTTCTCCATTCTTAAAAGAGATTAAGCGTAAAATCGGTTTTAATGTATAAGTAATAAAGAGATATTGTGAAGGATTGCACTTCAACTAACGGGTAGCGTTATTTCAACAACACCAAACTCTGTTGTTATGGTAAATGAGGTCATTGGTAATAAAAAAAGGGATAGATATAGCAGATATATTACTGCTCACCTATCCTCTTTTCTATTACCCTTTTCAATGTTTGACAATTTATATACTAACTACAATATAGAAGATTTTAATTATTTCTTAACTTTTAATAAAAAACGAATAGGTCTCTTTTACTTAATCATAATAATGATCTTACGTTATTTGATCTAGTAATTAGAGATTGATCAAATAATGTAGCCACTTAATTATAATAGCGAAAAAGTCGAATTCATTGATTTGAGTTTTTACTTTCAGAAGTCACTAGTCATGAAATACTGGGTTTTAGAAAGATGAACCTAGTTAGCAAATTTTTAATTGAAAGTGGTTAAGGTGATGGTGGCTGGAGTCGTGTTTACTAAAGAGAGAATTGTGATTAATAAGTTTGGAGATCTTTAAAGAATGAGGAAGATAATGATTAGATTCTTGTCAGTGAATGTGAGGTATAGAATTTTAACTAGTGAGATAAATATGTACACTTGTTTTTGTGGGATTTAAGCTTATCTCGGTGGGAAGTAAAATCCTTATTATTATTTTCGTAATAACTTCCATAATTCTTCATGAGCTTCATAAATTAAATCCTTGAATTTTGATTCGCTCACTTTCAGCCGTTTAGCACAGATTTCAAATGTGGGGACATTTGGTTCTACATAGCCATTAATCTTATCAATCTCTACTTTGCTGACTTCTTCGTATGCTGACTTTTGAAGTGGAGATAAATAATTCAAAGCATTCATACGTTCTAAACTTTCAATCGTTTCTCCCACTTCATCTAGAAATTCTTCTAATTCATCATCGTTTAGGTGTTGGTCATAAAATTTATCCAACAGAATCACCTCCAGTTCTATTAATTAGATGTTTTTTAACAAAACCCTTCTAAAACATTAATTTAATTTGCATAAGAGTCAAGTAAATTGATAAATTTGATTATTAAGTGGAAGAAATTAATTTCATATTTCTTTCCTCTGTACTTAAGTAACGGGATTAAAACTTGCCATAAATCAGATATTTGTCTTATTTTGTCGAATCTATTGATACATTTGAACTATACCTTATAATTAAAAAGTAATACAAGATACCTATATTTTAATATGTTTTCTGATGATGGCAAACCTTTCGAAAGATAGGGACGCAAAGCTACGGACCTAAAGCAATTGCTAAGGTAGCCGAGTTACCGGACAAGATAGATTTGTGCTAGTAGTCTACCTTTTTTCTGGTAGGCTTTTTATAATTCTCACCCTTAATAGGAGTGAAGAAAGTGAGATTTTTGATGGGAGTAGATTGAATTATCGGCACTGTAACGAATTTCTTCAAAGAAAAAATGGGGGTGCAATAAAAAATAACCATTAAAAAAAACGTAGGAAAAACTTTTGGTTTATTAATTTTAAGGATTTTATATTGGAGGTTTCTATGAAGAAAGTAATTTTTTTAGTCCTGCCTTTGGCATTTATAACAATTGCGATTTGGTCAACGTTGATTTCGCAGCTCATGGATAATAATGAGATAGTGACTTATGATGGTCTTAATGTAGTGAAAGATGCAAATATGGCCTTTTCGAATACAGTTAAAGAAAGCAAACGAGATAAATATGCAGGTGAAGAGGGATATCAAAAAGCTGTAAAGAATCGGGTGATAACAACTGAGTATTTAATTGGAAATTGGGAGGGTAATGGAGAAATATCAAATGATAAAGCTGAAATAAACTTTTCCATGAATGAGCTTAGTATCAAAATTGAGGGAGAACCGGTTATGACTACAAGTTATACGTTATCAGAAGAATATAATCTTCAATTTCTTGACTTAATAGGGGAGTATGGTAGGACCTCCGTAAAAATAGAGTACATAGACGATAATGCGATTAAACTATATTTTCCTAATACATCAGATAATCTAAGTTTAGTGAGGGCAGATTTTACTGAATCTTATGATGAAAATGTAACTAATAATAACGTGGAAAATAAAACAGTCGAGACAGTTGTTGAAGTAATCCCGGATTCTTCTTTACAATATAATGTCTTAAATCATATCGATTCAAAAAATAAGGAAATAACCATATAAAAACTTTTACAATTAGAAAATATTAAAATAAATTACGGGGTTAAAAGCTTATCTGGTATAGAGAATGCCTTTAATTTAAAATCTTTCACAATAGACTACTCAGACTTAAGTTATGATCACACAGTAACTTTAGACTTATCTCCATTATCGCAAATTGAATCATTGAAAAATATTCGGGTATCTACTTATGTTAACCAAGTGTTTGTTAGAGAACTGAGTAAATTAAAGCAAATAGAATATATTGTATTTTATAACATGAATTTTGAAACTCTAGAAGATGTTGAGTACTTACTAAACAGTGATAATTTCCCATCTTTAAAAGAAATTGAACTAACAAATACTAATGTAGAGCCAGAAGGTATTAGGTATTTGAATGAAATAAGCTCTAATGTTCAGGTGGAAATGGGGTATTAAGTAAAGTAACCCAGTTATATAATTTTTTTATTCTAATTTTGAGAATAGTATACATTAATTTCTGTTAGTTTGAGTAAACACCGAATGTTTTAAGTCTTGATTTAGAATTAAGTGTGTTGCACTTTTCGCACAGTAGATAATTCTGCGTTTCAGTATCATCATTCTATCAAAACAAATATGGTACGCGTGAACATAGTTCTGAAAGAGGTATTGTAATGAATGAGAAGGTTGAAAAAGCTAAATCACATGCAATAAATATTTCTATTTTAATTAGTGCTGGAATGTTTTTGGTTTATGACTTTACTTTTATAGCTTTTATACCTGTTCTTATTTTAGGAATAATCTTTGAAACAAATATGTACTTTAATGGGATGAATAAACTACGCTTGTAATTTAAAAGAACTACTGCCCACATTTTAAGTGATTAATAGAAACATCAAAAATAACACATAGTTTCTTTAACAAACGGGGTGCATTTTCTTTGTCACCATCACTTCAACATTAAACAGCTCAATAATCACAGACTGTAAGGCTCATGCTTCACCAACACTCTGTAGGGCTTCCGTTCTGTATACGGTAAGATGCCATCTTAGTTATCCTGTAGAAAGTAATTAAAAATCGTACTAATGACTTGGCAGTTATCTGCCGATGATAGTGAGGGGTATTAAATAATAAGGCAGTTGGGGATCGTCTTAAAAAAGGGAGAAATTATAATTGTTAATACTATTTGGACTAGGGTTGTTTGCAGTTCTATTTATCATCACCGCACTTTTAGTAATTCCAACTTCATTATTCTTTTTGAAAAAAGAAGAGGGTGGCTTTGATGGATTCTTGAAGAAGAATAAAATTATTGATTATACACATCATAGATTTTGGGATGGAACTTACTTAGTACAAGATCATGGAGACGGGATTATTTGGTTCTATAATAATAATACGGGTTACATTGGTTATTACTACAGTCAAATCACTGGCGTGAAATTACAGATCGACGATAGTACGGAATATAAAAGCTCAGTAACTAGCGCAGTAAGTAGGGCTGTTGTAGGTGGAGCATTAGCAGGTGGGATTGGCGCAATCATTGGTGGTGTAACAGGGCAAAAAAATGCTCGTAAGGTAGTCCACAAAGTTGAGTTAGTTGTATCAACGAATGACTGGAATAATCCCTTTTATACTGTAACACTTTTAAATGATCGAAACGGAAAAGATATTAATGGATATGAGTTTAGAGATGCACATAATATTGGAATGGCATGGAGTAAGCGCATGGATATCATTATCAGTAATAACGAGGGGAAAGAAAGTAGTTAAAACAAGTCTTTTAAAAGTTGTACATAGTATATAACTCGGTAACACTGTAACTTTTCGTAAGGGAAAATAAAATGCAGGTAACTTTAAGGAGTCGAAGGTCAAAACAATAAAGACCAAAGGATAGTAGTTGGCTTCTCTTTTAACTGGAAATTTCCCCTTTTGCGCTTCGAGTCGTAAAATCAACCAATCCAACTAAGGCTTCAAAATCGGGTGAGACTCTGCTTCGCATCTCTTTCCCATTGGAAAACGAGTTAGATCGTCGGTATTTAACCAATTATTTTTCAATTTCGGTCATGATATCAAAGTTTAATTATAAAATTGCTAATGGTAATTTTTTCAAAAGACCATTGTTTTCTTAAAATTTAAATAGTACATTTAAATCAGCCGGTGGGACATCCATCCGGCTATTTTGGGGAAATTGAGACTCTAACCACCTGCTTTGGAAAACAATAATTACTAGAATTGAAAATTGTAATTAATGTTTTTGTTTGAATGACAATCTATAGCTTCCTTTCTAACCCAATAACGAGGGTGAGAGTAATATCAGACATTCTATCGGCACTAGCAGGAAATGAAAGAGAAGTGTTAGCAGAGAAACGGTAAGCAGGTTGGAAGTTAGCAAAGGAAGGGCAAGTTGAACAAGCAGTGGAACTTTGGTTGTCGAATAATTACACTATTAATGAAATTGAAACTAGAACAGGTGTAGGTAAATCTATCCTGGATAGAGAATTTCAGAAGCGAGACTTAAAGAGTGGTAATAACTAGACTTATATAAATGATAATAAAATCTATAAATTAAGATAGCTAATAAGAGTCTTTTTAATATGAATTAATATAAATTTTGGAGTTAGAAATTAATCCTAAGGTTATATAGTTGTGCTATTTTAAAATAATATAGTTTTCTATTTATCAGATAAGCAAAGGATAATAATGAAATCAATTAAATATATTATTCTGAAGTATTTTAAAAAAAGATAATTTCAATATACCGAATTTGTCTTACAGGTTGAAGGTGAAAAGATGAAAAATAACTTTAAAAAATTTATAGTTATTACACAAATGTTCCTACCATTAGCAGTACTAATGACAGTTATAATACTACTAGGTATAAGTTTTTTTGGTTCTAAAAGTGCATTTATTGTGTATAACGGTGATGTAAATGTATCTAAGTTTGAGAGTTTATCTGAAAAAAATAGAATTAAATTATCTTTTAAGACAGACAGTTTAAGCTTTCAAAATACGGATTGGATTGAACTTACAAATATGGAACCAATTGTAAGAATGAGAAATGGCGATTTTACCTCAATTAGCAAAGGGGATTTAAGACTATTATTAAAAGGAGATTCCACTATTAAATTCAAAGATAGTGTTGTGATAACAATTGAACAAAATTTGAAATACATTAATGTGATTGAAAGTTCAGAGAGTGGTTATCAAATTCAATTTAACAATGAATTGGCTGATATTGAATTTGAAATTTCTGGGTATAATCCTGAAGAGTTCTTGCTAATTTTTTATCAAAATGATATTGAGGAGTTATGGGAGTACGATTCTGAAGTAATTGTCAACAATGCAATTTCTCTTTTACCTAGAGACACATATACGGCGTTTAAAACGCCATCAGAAACTATGAAATTTAAGGTTTTAACCCAAGGGAACAATCATTTTATTGAAAGCTTATCAAGTAGTGTAATATTTAATACAGAAGTTGAGACCGGTAATTCTATATATGAGTCTAAATTTAGTTTTTTTAATATACCAAAAGAAAAATCCAATTTGAACTTTATTGAATCTGCTGAACCTAGAACTTTAGAATTGTTGCAAGCTAGTCTTAATGGAAAAGGGAATGTTTCAGTTGCAATGGAGATTAATAACCAGAAGTCGGAAGTGAAGGTTTCAGGTACTGTTGATGAAATAGAGGCTGCTAACACTTCTCTGTTTCTAACATTACCAAATTGGATAAAAGATAATACGAACACTTTGATTACGACCTTACTATCAGCGTTTATTGCTGCTTATATTCCTCTTCTTTTAAAACAGAGGGACTAAACTAAAGTACGTTTCCGTTGAATCAGGTGGGATTATATTTACTACCATGCAAAAGTTTGCTCCAGAGGAAGTTATGGACCAAACGGGTGCATTAACAGAGCGTCGCAACGTGGTCGTTATGGCAGATGAAGCTCCTCGTTCGCAGTATGGTTTTCAGGCGCAGATGCAGCGGTCCGCTATAGACTGGAACCTAAGAGATTCAGCGCGAGCAAAGATGAGGGTTATTGTGCGACGCCTGTTAAAAAATACGGTTATCCACCTGATCTTCAAAAAATGGCTGTAGAGACAGTAGTGCAAGCTGAATTGATGGCCGGGAACATGGAGGTTTAAAAGAGCTGTAGTATTGTCTTTTCCGATTACCATAGAAGTGGTATTGAGTATACTAAGCAAGTAACTTGCGGGTACTTGCTTAGCACTTTAAACTTCTATGGAAATAGATATAAGATAGCTGTGTTTGTTTTCTACATGAAGTAGATCATCTGATTTTCTGGGGGAGGCGTGTTATGCAGGACGCGATTATTAACTATATACCTGAATTAATTGGTGGGACTTTTATTGCTATTCTTACTTTTGTATTCACTCGTATTAACGAGAAATCAAAAGCTAAAACACAATTGGAAAATCAAAAACATGTACACGAGAATGAGAAGGACAAGATCAAAATTGAATATGACGCAAAACTTAGAGAACAAGAGTTAAAATTAAATCATGAGAGAGAGCTATTAGAAAAACTACATCAACAAGAAATAGAGAAATATAAGATGCAAAACCAGGACAAGGATTTGAGAAGTTTATTTACTGGTGAATATGATGTTAGTAAGATCGGTGAACAAATGGAAGGGTTAGAAGTGTTAATGGAACAAGTCGATAAGTGGGACAAAAAGATGAAAAGTGGAAATGTTAAAAAAGCTAATCATCCGATCTTGAGAAAGAAAAAGAACTGAAAAAGTACCTAGATGGGGCTTTTTCACGTTTTTAAATTCAAAATTCCAATTGATGCTTTAACCATAAATTTTTCTACTTCTAAAAAATTCAATAAAGCCTTTACCGAACTTTGTTAATGAAGTATTTTCTTGAGAATCTAAATCATCTGACCATGAGCCACCATCTATTATGAATGTGCGCCTTAATCCCAATTGCTCGAGCTTATTATCAATATATTCTTGGCTTGTTCCGTCAAATTGCAAGTTGTTGATTTTATAAGAATTTTTCTCATTAAATTCTTGGTTATATATCTGTGTTAATGAGATGCAAATAAAGCCAAATTCTTCTACAGAACAATTTGTCAAAGAAAAAGCCATTCCGATTATTTTTAAAAAAATTATTGAAGAAGAGCAAGAAGAAAAAAAATAGGTACTGAGATAGAATAATTCCCCAGTTTCATAAGGGATTAGAGTTTGAAGGTGAACAAAGCTACATCTTTTTATTTGAATTTATTATCTACAATCAGCACTCAACACATTTAGACTACAGCTACCTTAAAGCTAAATATGTCAGCAGTAATTTAGCGTGTATAGAGTTCGTTAAAATCCTTATGATTTAAGGATTTTAGCTGCTGGCAGATTGGCGGCAAACATAATCATACTGCCACCAATTTCATCTGAATATATCCTACATAGCCCTACATAGCAAAATCTAGAGCCTATTAAATCAATGTTTTCCTACTGAAACTGTCATATTCCCATCACCCTATCCACCTACAGGGTGGAGGTCAGCGTCTATGAATTAAAGTTCGTGTACGAATAATAACCTTTACTTCTTATTTATGCCGTAAAGCAAAATGACCACAAATTGACCAAACATTATAATCAACTAAAATTAAAATAAAAAAGAATGCTTTAAAATTAAAAGCATCCTTTTAATAAATCTTAAACATAGTGTTGTATCACCTAAAAAACCCCTCAAGTTTAGTAGAGTGAGTTCAGCCCCTATATGGGCGGCATGATGTAAGGAGTAAAAAAGACAATCTTCACTGAAGTTATCGGAGAACACTGTATATCTCATTTTAAATTGAAATTGTCAATATTACTTATTCCGGTCATGTGGAGTGTTGGAACAAAATAAGTTGGCAAACATTCTACCTTAATTGAACTCTGAATAAATTTACACAAATTTTACACATCATCTTCATAAAATCTTACAATAACAACACTTTATGACCTTTATCGACCCCCGACCACCCGTTATCATAAAACTGTTCGTAATATCAGGTCAACCAGAATATTTGGCTAACTTAATATTACGAACTGATAACTTTTTTCTTAAACGACCACACACTTACTCTTTGTGCACAAATCTGTGCACAGAATTATTTTTTTAGGTATAACTTATTTACAGTAATTTAATTTGAACTTCTTAAATCCTTTGATATTAAAGGCCTCATTAAACCATATTAACTTAATTAATCACCGTTGTTCATTAATCTTTATTTTGACAGGGTGGAGGTCACAGGTTCGAACCCAGTACGGGTCATTCATAAGAAAGTTAATAAAGACGCGCCTTCTCAGGTTTTGAGAGGCGTGTTTTTTGTGTACCTTGAACCTGCCAGTTCCTTTTATTTCAATGAACCAAGTTAAAAGATTCGCATATCACGATTGCTTGATTGTTTTGGAAAACGACGACCAAGAGAGATGAGTGGTTGAAGTGTTCTCGTACCTTCCATTTTAAAGAGGGACTGAATGAGTCAGTCAAAAATGGTTGGATAATTAAATTAAAAATTCAACCTATTAAATACTAAATACTTAATGCTTTTGAGCGAGAGGGCTTTTCTTTTTAAAATGAACACGGGCTCTAAATTACTAATTAATAACCTCCTGCTAGCGGCGATTACTTTAAATTTTCAAGTGGTAAAAGTGTGGGCGATATGCTAATGTTCTATACAAAGAATAGGTAGGAAGACTTAATTTACTGATTGAACATTTAACAGCGAATGAACTAGATTTATAGTGACGTATAAAATCTTAGGATAAAATGTAAGGGGTTTCTTTTTTTATCTTATTGGGAAAGAAGGCTGAGATGTTTTTTACATTGCGCAATCGTTTATTTCTTATTTTTACATGTTTGCTAACGATTCCATTTATTTTATTATCAATTATTATTCCAAGTTGGTTTGCAACTATAATTAGAGACCAGGCACAAGACTTAACAATTGAAATGATGGATCAGTATTTGTTGTATGTTGACTCGATTACGACACAGGCCGAGGATTTAGGCAAGCAGGTGCTCATTAACGAAACGACCCAAGAGTGGTTAAGGCTGGAAAAAGAGAATGTTGCGGATGATGAGACTTTGCTGATGAAGAATGAACTAAGAAGTTTGTTATCTTCCATGATGGTGAACAATTCAAATTTTATGTCCATTTCGATACTTCTTTATGATGGTACTGGGATTTGGGGGAATAATCCAGACCTCGATGAGGAAGAGTGGTTCCAAGATTTTATTGAACATGAACAACAGTTTGCAAAGTCACATATCGACCAATTGCAGCCATACCCAGGTGAAATAAACAGTTATATATTGCCTCTCTTTGATACAAATACGTTAGTTCCAAGCGGGATCATAAAAGTTAATTTTCCATCTGACTTGCTAGAGAAGGCTTTAAATAAAATTAAAATTGGACAAGAAGGTCGAGCCTATTTGATCGACCAAAAAGGGTCAAATGTTTTTCAAGCACAAGTCGATCTCCCTCATAATATTTTAAAACAAGGTTTGGCTGAAATAGCGAATGGTTATCAACAAAAAGGGTTAATCGAAGCGGACCATAATAGCGAAACTTACTTAATGTTTTTTCAAAAATTACCGATAGGAGATTGGATTTTAATTAGTGAAGTGACTGAGTCTGACTTGTTTTCAAAAGTGAACAATTTACAGCGCAACTTACTACTGACGAGTGGTGTTGTATTTATGCTAACAATAGTCGCTTCTTTCATGCTTTCTTCAACGATTACAAGACCACTTGGAAATTTGGCGAAAGCGATGGGATATATTGAACGTGGGGATTTTACTGGGGCCAAACGCTTTATGCCGACAATAAAATCGCATAACGATGAAGTCGGTTATCTTATTAATGTGTTCGATCGCACTATTGAACAATTAAAAAAGTTAATCGAAACAGAATACGAGGCTAACCTGCGTCGGAAAGATGCTGAGTACAAAGCGTTATTATTGCAGATTAATCCACATTTTTTAAACAATACTCTAGAAATCATTGGGGGATTAGCCGTTCAAGGAAAAAATAGAGAAGTTATGAATGTCAGTGTTTATTTAGGCAGAATGATGAGGTATTCATTGAATACAAAAAGCAACGTGGTGAAGTTAGGCGAAGAAGTAAGTTATATTAAAAGTTACACAGACATTTTAAAGCTAAGATATGAGGATGCTATAAAAGTGGAAATTGACGAGGAGCTGCAAACAAAACGATTTCCGATTATAAAATTTATTTTACAACCGCTCGTAGAAAATGCAGTGAAATATAGTTTTATTGAAAAATCGTCTGCACAAATCTACATAAAAACGGAAAAAGTTCAAAATAACGTATACATTGTTGTTGAAGATAAAGGGATAGGAATGTCTGAGGAGGTTATTGCTAATTTAGCTAAAGAAGAAATGGATGATGAAACGATTACTGTATTAGAGAGTAAAGGCAACAGTATTGGACTTGAAAATGTAATTGGACGATTAAAGCTTTACTATGGACAAGATTTTTCCTATCAAATAAAGTCCGAAAAGAATGTAGGGACACGGATTACATTGTGTATTAACTTTAGGGGGGATATTTGTGATGAAGGTCATAATCACGGACGATGAGATTCAAGTTCGTAAAGGCTTACGGTTTAAAGTAGACTGGGAAGTAGAAGGCTTTGAAATTGTTGCCGAAGCATCCAACGGTCAAGAAGCACTTGAATTACTGAAAAATATTGATGTCGATTTAATCATTACTGATATGAGAATGCCTATTATGGACGGAGTCGAATTAGCTAAACGGTGTTACGAAAAATATCCACATGTAAAGTTGATTGTTTTATCGGGATATTCTGATTTTGACTATGTGCGCGACTCAATGAAGGAAGGAGTTAGAGACTATTTATTAAAACCCGTTGCCCCTGATGAGTTAGAAGAAGCATTAAGAAGAATACGGAAAGAAATTGAGGAAGAGAAGAAAAGTCAAATTGAATCAGAACGGATGCGTCAACTTGTCCATTCTCACCTTCAGCAAGTACAAGAACAATATTTCCTTCAATTAGTAAAAGGAGAATGGTTGCAACTTAGGATGGTGAAAGAGAGGCTTCTGCAGCTGCAGTTAGAGGAACTGGCAGATGAAAATGTAATAGTGCAGTTTGCAACGGTAGAAATTAGAGAATCAGAGGATAATCCGAATCGATTAAAGGAATTATGGCTTCCTTTTCAAATGTTATGTAAGGAAATATCGAAAGAGCATGAAGGAACGTACTCGTTTTACGATCCAAGTTATACGAATATGGTTCAATTCTTGCAGCTGCTCGATTCAAAAACTCCAGAGCAGACACCAAACTTAGTTAAATCCATTCAAGAAAAGGTCAAGAATTACTTAAACTTAGAAACGGTCATAGGAATTGGAAATGTTGTAAAAGGTCTTGAAGAATTTAGAAATGGGTATATCACTAGTTTGCTTTCTTGGAGTCAAAGTCAACTTGGCGGTCATTCACAAGTAATCGATGAGACGGTAGCGAGAGAGGCAGTTTTTGATTTTTCTCCTGATTTTGAACGAAAGTTAACAAATGCTATTGAAAATGTTGATATCGAGATGTTTAAAGAGAATCTTAACAATATCCTTGGGGGAGCAAAGGCTCAGTCTGTTTTATCTTTTACCTTTGTAGCCAACCGAGTACTCTTTCTATTAGGTTCATTGGTGAAGAAATACGATACTGAGACGAAAGATATCCAAAACACGATTTGGAATTGCCAACAAAGTATTTGGGAGCTAAATTCTCAACATAGAGTAATTGAGTTTCTCATTCAATTAGCACAGGTAATTGTTGAAAAAGTACGATTAGCTCGTTTTTCAAACAGCAAATTAATTGAAAGTATACGACACTATTTGGACGAGCATTATGCAAATGAGATTTCGCTTACTTCATTATCTAAATTATTTCATATAAATAGTGCTTATTTATCAGAGACGTTTAAACTTCAAGTTGGACAAAACTTTAGTGATTATCTCGTTCATTTACGAATGGAAAAAGCTAAGCACTTTCTTAAAGATAAACAGCTTAAAATCATTGATGTGGCTAATTTAGTTGGTTTTTCGAATTCAGGCTACTTTAGTACTGTCTTTAAAAAACAATTTGGGCTAACACCTTTAGCATTCCGTAAATCAGAAGTGTCATAAATTGAAGGCTTAAGGAAAGAAAATGAAAGGGGAAACCAGGTGAGCAAAAGAGCTGTAATCGTCATTATTCTATGTTTTCTTGTAGGGGTGTCGTTAATTTATGTTGGCCCGTATTCTAATGAGCGTGATGAAAAAAATGATAAAGAACTAGTTGAGCTTACCTTTTTACGTAATTTAGCGAACCACGCGTCTAATCAGGCATATGAAGAATTGGTTTCTGAGTTTGAAGAAGCTCATCCTCATATAAAGATCAATATGCTTTCCATGCACTGGGCAAATGAATATGAACTTAGACTCCGAACGGAGTTAGTTGCTGGAAACCACCCCGACATTATGTCCATTGATAGTCCTAACTTAGCTTTATATGCCAATGCTGGTACGCTATTATCGTTAGATCGATACATGAAAGAAGAAGGAAATATTGAAGACATCTTTGAGCACACATTGAAAGGGTTAACCTATCAGGATGAAATTTATGTTGCCCCTATCGCAGAATCTAGTATTGCCTTATTTTATAATAAGCATCTATTTAACGAGGCTGGGATCCCTTTTCCGTCAAGAGAACAAGCGATGACATGGGACGAGGTGCTCGATATTTCCAAAAAAATCCATAATCCAGAACAGGGTATTTATGGGATCGACCCGGCTCAAGGCTTTAGTGAAGGAGAAGGCCCTGCTTATTTTAAATTGCCATTCCTGTGGCAGTTCGGAGCAGATGTATTAAGTCCAGATGGGACAACTGCTGAGGGATATTTAAATTCTGAAGAAGCATTGGAAGCCCTTAAATTTTATCAAGATTTATATTTGAAGCATCGTGTAGCAACGGTCGAGTTGCCTCCTGTTCCTTTTGAATCGAATCAGCTTGCTATGACGGTCATGGGTTCTTGGCACTTGGTAGATCTTGAAAGTTATGGTTTGGTGTTAGGAGAAGACTTTGGGATCGCACCATTGCCAAAAGCTGATTACCAAGTTACACCAAATGGAGGTTGGACTCTAGGGATTTCAGCAAAGTCTGAACATCCAGATGAAGCGTGGGAATTTATTAAATTTGCTACAAGCTATAATGCTGTTAAAAAGCATTCGGAGATCACAGGAGATATCCCGGCAAGGCACTCCGTAGTCGAGGACTTGCCTGAGCTTAAAGAGTATCCAAAAAACATTTTTATTGAACAAGGACAAAGCTATTCAAAGAATCGCCCAGTCACCCCAGCTTATCCAGTTATTAGTAAGGCTATTAAGGATTTATTTGAAGACATCGTTCTCAACGAAAAAGATGTAAAAGAAGCCGCAGACGAAGCCGTAGAAAAAATTAATAACGCCCTTAACTCGACTCAATGAGCAAAGCTACTACATGGTTTTTAGCCTCTCTAAAGCGGTTACTCATAAATGAGAGCAGCGAGCTTAGCCATTATCAAGCTACGTTGCACTAGAAAAACCCCCTAGAATGACTAGGGGGTTTTTATGGAGTCTTGCTAAGTTTGCTTAGTGTGTCAGGGACACCTGAATATCTTAAACATCCTTAACCAAAAATATTAAACTATTATTTTCGGTGCTTCTGGTAAAGTAAAGAAGAGGTGGAAAAACGAAAATTATCACAATGGAGGTGAACAAACATGTTTGAAAGGTCACCATGGTACATGCGAATAGGTACTTTGGCATTTAATTTAGTTCTACTAAATCTTTTATGGTTATTGTTTTCTTTCTTAGGTCTGTTTATAGTAGGTTTATTTCCAGCTACTGCAGCAATGTTTGCTGTTTTAAGACAATTGATAATGGAGGATGAAGATGTCTCTGTCATTAAACTATTTTGGAGCAAATTTAAATCTGAATTCATCATGTCAAACATTATTGGTTATCTTTTCTTACTTGTTGGCCTGATTTTATACGTTGATTTAAGAGTATTACAATTATTAGATACCGGCCTTTTACAATTAGCTTTAGCGAGCATCACAGTTGTTGTTGGTTTTGTCTATTTACTAACGTTACTTTTTATGTTTCCGCTATTCGTTCATTTCGATTTAAAGATTTGGCAATACCCAAAACATGCTTTAATTCTGGCTGTGGCCAAACCGTTCCAAACAATTATGATGGTTGGTGGATTAGCGATCGTATTATATATATATATAAATTTCCCAGTTTTAATCTTTATTTTTGGTATGAGCTTAATCAATTTTGTGATGATGAAAGTAGCATCGTACTCGTTACCGAGAAAAGAGTTTACCTTGAATGAAGCAGTTGAATAAAGTGAAGTCCTCTAGTTAGCAACTAGGGGATTTTTTATGTCTAATCTCTGCAAACGTTTTCAGATGCCGAAAATATTAAACAAGTTAAACCGAAAATATTGAAATATATTGTTAAAACATTTTGCTATATTAAAGACAAGAAAGCGGTTCCTTACTTTAAACACAAGGATTACAGCTTTTTTGAAACATTGATGCAAATCGAAAAGGTAGGAGGAATAAAAGTTTTCAAGATTCAAGAGTTAGTAAAAGATAAATCTATTACTTAAGGAGGGGTTTTCATGGATAAAGAGTTAGGCTCACCGGTAAAGGTTACTGGTGTTACTTCTAATAAAGTTCCTAATGTCAACAAAAAGAAACAAAGCCTTCTAAACTATATTAAAAAAAATTACATGCTTTATATATTTTTAGCACCTGCTGTCATCTTAGTTTTTTTATTTAATTATATACCCATGTATGGAGTGACAATTGCATTTAAGGATTTTAGTCCAACAAGAGGAATCATGGCAAGTGAATGGGTTGGTTTGGCACATTTTACTAATTTCTTACAATCGCCAAACTTTCATCAAATTTTTGCAAATACGATAAAACTAAGTGCTTTTGAACTTCTCATCGGATTTCCTGTTCCCATTGTATTAGCCCTTATGTTAAATCAAGTGAGAAGAGCAAATATTAAAAAGAATATTCAATTAATGATTTATGCACCACACTTTATATCAGCAGTTGTCATCGGCGGGATGATTTTTATCTTTCTATCACCAGCAGGACCTATTAATGCTATGTTATCGGCTTTCTTAGATCGCCCTATTTCGTTTATGTCTGATCCGGATTATTTTAGAACTATTTTCATTGCTTCTGGAATATGGCAAGGCGCTGGTTTTGCCTCTATTATATATGTTGCTGCACTTTCCAATACGGACCCACAGCTACATGATGCAGCAACGATTGACGGGGCGTCACTATTACAAAGAATTTGGCATATTGATATTCAAGTATTAAAACCAACGATGGCTGTCCTCTTTATTTTGGCAGTTGGAGGAATCATGGGAGTGGGATTTGAAAAAGCATACCTTCTTCAAACGGACATGAATTTACCTGCTTCAGAAATCATTGATACTTATGTATATAAACGTGGGTTACAAGCAGGGGACTGGTCATTTGGTGCAGCAGTTGGATTATTTAACTCAGTTGTGAGCTTGATTTTGCTTGTGTCGGTAAACTATATTGTCAAAAGACTTAATGGTGAATCACTTTACTAGAAAGGAGTTAATAGCATGAGTGACTTGAAAAAAGAAGAAAAAAGCATATGGAAGAAGAAACGACTACAGATCCAAAGTAAATCGATCCATAATAGATTAATTAATAACTCTAAAATGGATCGGTTTATACTTCTTTTAAATAGAGTTGTATTAGGTTTAATCGTATTAATTGTTACGATTCCTCTTTTATATGTGCTATTGGGTTCGTTTTTACAGCCTCAGATTCTAGTAACTAGGGGAATCTCGTTTAATCCTGAACATTGGACAATAGACGGTTATGTTCGTATATTTACAGATGGTTCCATTATGAGAGGCTTCCTAAATTCTGTTTTATATGCCGGTGGATTTACTCTAATTTCAGTAGGTTTTTCGATCCTCGCAGGATATTCTTTATCTATTGATAATCTAGCTGGGAAAAAAGCTTTAATGATTTTCTTCCTTTTTACAATGTTCTTTAATGGGGGAATGATCCCAACATATTTACTTGTAAGAGAGCTTGGGATGATTAATACACCTTGGGCGGTTATATTGCCCGGAGCTGTTACCGTTTGGAACATTATTTTAGCAAGAACTTATTTTAAAGCGTTACCAAATGAGTTGAAAGAAGCGGCAAGAATTGATGGTGCTTCTGACTTTAAAATATTCTTAAACATTATATTACCATTGGCTAAGCCAATTATTTTTGTACTCGCTCTATATGCTTTCATTGGGCAATGGAATTCATATTTTAACGCAATGATTTATTTGGAAGACAGGTCATTATATCCACTGCAGTTAATTATGCGTGACATTTTAATTCAAAATGAAGTACAGCCGGGAATGATTGCAGATCAACTTGCAAGGGCGGAGATGCAAAGGATAGCCGAGATGATCAAGTATTCATCGATTGTTGTGGCAAGTTTACCGTTATTAATTATGTACCCATTCTTCCAAAAATACTTTGAAAAAGGTGTTATGGTCGGGTCATTAAAATAAAAAAAGAAAAGTGGGGTATTGATATGAAAAAAATTGTTAAAACAATGTCAGCAATGTTAATTGGAACGTCACTGCTCGTTGCATGTAGCGGCAATTCCGAAAGAACATGGTCTGAGGATTATGAGCTATCAGATATCTCATTTCCATTAGAAGAAGAAGTATCATTAAAATTTTTAACAGAAAGCTCACCGTTAGCACCTGATGATCCAAATGATAAATTAATTTTTCAGCGCCTTGAAGAAGAAACAGGGGTTCATATTGAGTGGAGAAACTTTACAGGAGCACAATTTGGTGAAAGAAGAAATTTAGCGATGTCTAGTGGTGAAATGCCGGATGCAATACTTAATGCAGGCTATAGTGATTATGAATTATTAAATTTAGCAAAAGACGAAGCCATTATTCCTCTTAACGATTTAATTGATAATTATATGCCTAATTTACAAGCGGTGTTAGAGGAAGCACCACAGTATCGAGCAATGATGACGGCTCCAGACGGAAACATTTATGCTTTCCCTTGGATTGAAGAACTTGGAGAAGGAAAGGGAAGTATTCACTCCGTTGATAATTTTCCTTGGATTAATGTGAAATGGTTAAATGAATTAGGATTAGATATGCCAACAACAACTGATGAATTAAAAAATGTATTAATTGCTTTTAGAGATCATGATCCAGCTGGCGACGGACAAACGATTCCAATGTCCTTTATCATTAATGATGGTGGACAAGATCCAGGATTCTTATTCGGTTCCTTTGGCCTAGGTGATAACTGGGATCGTACTGTTGTAACAAATGATAGTGAAGTGAAACTAACAGCAGCAGATGAAGGATATAAAGATGCAATTAAATTCATGAATGAACTATATGAAGAAGATTTATTGGATATTGAAGGTTTCGAACAAGATTGGCCGAGATATGTTGCTAAAGGACAAGAGGGACGTTATGGGTTGTACTTTACGTGGGATAAAGGAAATATCTCAGGTATGAACGATGATTATGATTTAATGGCTCCACTAGCAGGTCCTGATGGTCACATTAATGTAACAAGAACAAATGGAATGGGCTTTGACCGTTCAAGAATGGTTATTACAAGTGCAAACCAAAATCTTGAGTTAACAGCAAAATGGATTGATCAACTATATGATCCGATTCAATCGGTACAAAACAACTGGGGTACGTATGGGGATGACTCGCAGCAAAACATTTTTGAATTCGATGAAAGCGCTCAAATGTTAGAGCACTTACCGTTAGACGGTACCGCACCTGTTGAATTGAGAGAGAGAACTTCTATTGGCGGCCCTTTAGCAATACTAGATAGCTATTATGGAACGGTTACAACGAAACCAGACGATGCTGCATGGAGACTAGGTTTAATGGAAGAAGTGATGGTTCCACATATGCAAGCAGAAAATATTTATCCTAGAGTCTTTCATAGCAGAGAGGAACTAGATCGACTTTCAACAATTGAAGCAGATTTAATGCCTTTCGTTAATAGAAAACGAGCAGAATGGATAACAAATGGAAAAGTAGAAGAAGAGTGGGAAGGTTATTTAGTAGAATTAGACCGACTTAATTTCCAAGAATGGTTAGAAATTAAACAAGCGGGTTATGACCGCTCAACAGAAGAATAATAATGGAGGTTATGAAAATGACAATTAATTCCCTAGCAACATACAGACCTAAATTACACTTTGCTCCTAAAAAGAATTGGATGAATGATCCTAATGGTTTGGTGTATTTCCAAGGAGAGTACCACCTATTCTTTCAACATCATCCGGAGGGAACAACTTGGGGGCCTATGCATTGGGGTCACGCGGTTAGTAAGGACATGATTACTTGGGAGGAGCTCGATATTGCATTATATCCGGATGAACATGGAACGATTTTCTCTGGTAGTGCTGTAGTAGATTGGAATAATACTTCTGGTTTTTTTCCAGAAGAGCCAGGGTTAGTCGCAATTTTCACGCATCATTTAGATGGCATAGAAGAAAAGCCGCAAGTACAAACACAAAGTTTAGCTTTCAGTCACGACAAAGGAAGAACTTGGACAAAGTACGAAGGGAATCCAGTTCTTGGTCATGACACGAAAGTAGACTTCAGAGATCCGAAAGTGTTCTGGCATAAGGAAACAGAAAAATGGATTATGTCATTAGCAACAGGTCATACGATCACATTTTATTCGTCACCAAACTTAATAGATTGGAAATTTGAAAGTGAATTTGGAGAGGGGATTGGTTCTCATGATGGCGTGTGGGAATGCCCGGATCTATTTACATTAAAGATTGAAGACAGTGAGGAAGAGAAATGGGTATTGATTGTGAGTATTGGAGACAATCCTGAATTTGACAGGGGGTCCTTTACACAATATTTCACTGGCTCCTTTAATGGTTCCACCTTTACAGCAGACCATGAATCGATCAAATTACTCGACTTTGGAAAAGACAATTATGCAGGAGTTAGCTTCTCTGATATTCCAGATGAGGATGGAAGACGCATTTATCTTGGCTGGATGAGTAATTGGAGATATGCCAACCAAGTTCCAACAGAGGGATGGCGCAGTCAGATGACGTTACCAAGGGAGCTTGCCGTTCGTAAAGTTGGAGAAGACTATAAAGTTATTCAAAGATTGGTAGGAGAACTCAATTCTTATTTCTCTGAAAAGGTTGACATTGACGAGTGCATCGTAGAAGGAACAAAAACACTAAAAGTTGAAGAATCGTATGTTGATTTGACTTTAAATCTTGAGAGAGTGGATGCAGAACAATTTGGCATCACTGTGCATCATACAAAAGAGCAACATACTACGATTACGTTTGATTCAGTAAAGAACGTATTGGTGCTAGACCGTAAAAAGTCTGGACAAATTGACTTTTCGGATATGTTCTTACTCGATCAAGAGGTGAAGCTTGAGAATACAGACAATGTTCAACTGCGTTTAGTTGTTGACTCTTCATCTTTAGAATTACTAGTTAATGATGGGGAGTATTCTCTAACAAGTTTAGTGTATCCGGATAAAGCTTGCGAAGCGATCTCGATTCATACGTTTAATGGAACGATCAAAGCTGCTGGTTACGTCTCAATCCCTTGTAAATAAGTAGAGAAAAAATGTAAGACATCAGGGAGGAAACGGTTATAGGAGGGTGAGTTATCCTCTCTATGTTTCCTCCTTTTTCTATCACATTAACCAAAACAGAGGTGAACAGGAATGAATTCAAACTCATCCGTCATTTGTATAGGAGAGTTATTAATAGATTTTTTCTGTACAGATATTGGAATAGATTTAGTCTGTGGGCAGAATTTTGAGAAACAGGCAGGTGGTGCCCCGGCTAATGTATGCGCGACGATTGTCAAACTTGGCGGTACGGCAATGTTTAGTGGGAAAGTTGGGAATGATCCGTTTGGTCACTTTTTAAAAAAGACTCTAGATGACGTAAAGGTGGATACATCAATGCTTGTGTTAGATGATGAAAATCCTACAACGTTAGCATTTGTCTCGTTAAAGGAGAATGGAGAAAGAGATTTTGTTTTTAACCGAGGGGCTGATGCCTTTTTATCTGAAGAAGAGCTAGATCAAGACAAACTAAAAGAAGCGAGCATTTTGCACTTTGGCTCAGCGACGGCTCTCTTAGAAGACCCGTTTCGTTCTACTTATTTGAACTCGATTCAATCGGCTAAAAAAGAAGGGCAGTTTATCTCATTTGACCCTAATTATCGCTCAGACCTCTGGAAAGGAAGAGAATCCATTTTTGTGGATCTCGTTAAGCAAGGAATCGCCCTAGCTGATTTTGTCAAAGTCAGTGATGAAGAACTAAGCATCATTTCTGGTGCTGACGAGCTAACAAAAGGTGTTCAAGTTCTCCATCAACTTGGAGCATGCTTAGTTGCTGTGACATTAGGGAAAAACGGAACACTGATCTCGAATGGAGAAGAGCAAGAGATCATTCCTAGTATAAAAGTTACTTCGATAGATTCTACAGGTGCAGGCGACGCCTTTGTCGGTGCTATGCTTTTTCAATTAGCTATGGAAGAAGAACCAAAGAAAACAATAGGGGACTTTGACCAAATCAAAAAGATCACGACTCTCAGTAATAAGGTAGGAGCAATCGTTTGTACGAGAGTAGGAGCCATATCTGCGATACCAACAAATGAAGAGGTTTTTCAAAAAGGGTGACAGTATTTGGTGTTACGTCATGTACTAGATGAAGTCTTAATTGAAGCATACAACAAAGCCGTTGAAAATGGTCTAAATGAAGAGTTTATAGAAATATTGGAGATGGAGTTAGCAAAAAGGGGGGGCTCTCTTTCAGCCTCTTAATCATTAGTAGAAAGGGTTAAAGCCCGAAAGTTATTGGACCCATATGAAGCAAATTTTGAGTCACTATTATCCTGTTTTAAGATTCTTGACGAGGTTGTCGTTTTTTATGAAGACAAGATACGTACTAGTTGTTGTTACGGCACTGATTATGATTGTAGGGTATGTTAGTGAAACAAGGTCAGATGTTGCCTCGTTCGCTGCTGTTACTGATGATTATTACACAGAAAAATACCGTCCGCAATATCACTTTTCAACTCCACAGGGGCGACTTGCTGATCCAAATGGACTCATTTATTTCGAAGGAGAATATCACTTATTCCACCAGAAAATAGGAACTTGGGCACATGCTGTCAGTAAGGATATGCTTCATTGGGAGCACCTCCCCATTGCGTTAGAGCATGATGAACTGGGCCAGGCTTTATCAGGAACTTCAGTCATCGATTGGAACGATACGACTGACTTTTTTGATGGAGAAGCAGGTATGGTAGCTATTTATACAAGTACAGAGGGAGGCGAGTCTCAAGGGATTGCTTATAGCAAAGACAATGGACGAACGTGGGAGCGCTATGAAGGAAATCCAGTCATTGAAAATCCGGGAATAAAAGATTTCCGTGATCCGAAAGTATTTTGGCATGAAGAAACGGAAAAATGGGTGATGGCTGTCACTACGGATAAAAGTGTTACATTTTATAACTCTCCTAACTTAATTGATTGGCAATACCAAAGTAAATTTGGCGTAGATGAACAAGGCAATGAGCACGGTACTCATGTTGCTGTATGGGAAACGCCGGATTTATTCCGTTTACCGGTCGATGGGAATGAAGAAAAGCAAAAATGGGTGCTTACAGTAAGTGTTGGAGACAATCATGTCACGGACGGGTCGACCAATCAATATTTTATTGGAGAATTTGATGGATATACATTCACAAATGATAACCGACCTGAAGAGGTACTAATTACAGATTTTGGTCAAGATTTTTATGCAGCTCAGTCATTTAACGAACTTGCAGAGGGGGACGATCGACATATTTGGTTGGCGTGGATGGCTAATTGGCGATACCCTTATCAGTCGCCGACCTATCCTTGGATGGGCTCGATGTCGATTCCACGTGAAGTAACTTTAAGAACAGTTGAGGACGGTAGCATTCGCTTATTCCAAGAGCCGATTAGGGAATTAAAGGACATTCGTGCAACCGAACATTCGATAGACTCTTTTACTTTAGAGGGGGAACAGGTAATAGAAGACTTTTCTGGAGTATCCTACGAGTTTGAAGCAGTTATCGAATGGGAAGTAGTTGAACAATTTGGGATACGCCTCCGACAATCTGCTGAGGAAGAAACGGTCGTTGGTGTTGATCTGAATTCAGAAACTATTTTCCTAGATTGAACGAATGTAGGACTTGATTGGTTAATTGATAGAAATGGTGAACTATTTCAATTTGGAAAACGGTTTGAAGCAGACTTTCTGGCGGAGAGAGAACAGATTAAAATTCGCGGTTTGGTGGATGAATCTTCAGTTGAACTCTTTATCGATGACGGAGAAATAGTTTTCATAAATTTGATTTATACAAAACCGACCAATAATGGTATTGAGTTGTATGCAGAAGGTGGTAGTGTTGAGGTCGTCTCACTCGATTTCTACCATTTACATTCGACGTAGCGTGAGGCTCCGGCTGAAGGGGAAATCGAACGAAATGTGGTCAGTGAAGAGTATTTGAATGTAAACATTGGCGAG
This sequence comes from Alkalihalophilus lindianensis, assembly GCF_032843265.1. Classification (NCBI taxonomy): domain Bacteria; kingdom Bacillati; phylum Bacillota; class Bacilli; order Caryophanales; family Bacillaceae; genus Alkalihalophilus; species Alkalihalophilus lindianensis. The sequence continues at coordinate 1,111,283 of NZ_JAWJBA010000001.1, read as the reverse complement.
TCAAAGGAGATTATTGCAAACGTTAAGCCAGATTGGTTAGGTGGAATCGAGTCACTTGAGTGGGAAGTAAGTGAGCCAGGAATGGTCGAAATGAACAAAATCGATGATAAAACTGTATTGATCACCGGTGTTGAGCCAGGATTAACAAACCTAACGATATGTGATCCGAATGGAGATAGTTCAAAAGAAATGATTATTCGGGTTTCAGATGGCAACCATTCAGCAAAGAATTGAAAGACAAATTGCTGAGGAGGTAAAAGAAGAGTTGGTCAGAATGGCGAATTATATTATCGAACACGAGACGGAGTCATTGAATAAATGACAGCTAAAAGGATGATCAATACACTCAATAGATAATCGTATAAAAAATGCTTTTTTCAGATTTTGAGAGACGCATTTTTTACGGGTAGAAAAAAATAGTACAGGATAAGAGCTGACTCAATCAGAAAGAGAAACATCGAAAAAATAATAGATACCATTTGAATGGTTTTCTAACTCAGGGTCGTATAGTATTGTATTTTAATATGTAATTGGGACAGTACATGCTAAGTTTTAAAAATTTGAAATAAACGAACGTTGAAGGAAGGGAGATAAATGAAAAAAAGTGCTATTCATGGTTTGACGGTGATTTTTGGTATGGCCATTGTGGTGTCTTTCTTTAGTCCTTTCTCTAGTGACCATGAAGATAAAGATGATACAAGTAATGGTACGGATCAAATAGAGCTGACATTCTTGCTCAATTATGGAACCCCTTCGGAAAATCCAGCATATGAAGAATTAATTTCTAATTTTGAAGAAGCTCATCCTAATATGATTGATATGCAACCGATCCAATATGGTGAATATGCCAAGTTATGAAGGGATGAGGAAATATGTAGAATTGCAATTAAATCATTATTTGAAAAAAAAAGGGGGGGAGAGCCCAGTACGGGTCATACATAAGAAACCTAGTAACGCCCTCGCATTATTGAGTTTGTGAGGCAATACTTAATGTGTTTCGATAAGAAAGAATTTTAGAGGGGAGAGGCCAACCCCTACTCCCAAAACCTCACATTAATCTCAACCACCTCAGACCTGCTTCCAATTCGAAATGGGGGTCCCCATATTCCATATCCAGATGAGACAATAGTATGAAGCTCATCTACTTGTAAATGGCCATAGTGATTTTCATAGATAGCGTTCGTGATCAAATTACCAGGAAACAACTGCCCTCTATGGGTATGACCTGATACCATCACATCAACTCCGGCTGCACTTACTTCATCAAATTCTCCTGGCTGATGATCAACTAATAAGATAGGTTTGTCATGATCCAATTCTTCAGTAAGTTCTGCAATAGTTAATCGGTCGCGATCAGTGTAATCTTTTCTTCCCACAATATAAAAAAGGTCATCAATATTCGTAACCTCATCTGTTAACACTTCAATATCTACTTCATTCATTTCCTCTATGAAAGTAGGAATATCATCACTGTAATATTCGTGATTCCCTAGTACCGCATAAACCCCCAATGGAGCTGTTAGTCCTGCCATGATTTCACCTAGGTTATATTTATAATAGGGCTCTATACTATTATCGATAATATCACCCGCTAGTAAGATTATGTCTGGTTCTACTTCATTTGAGTGGTTGATTAGTTTTTTAATCGTTTGAGGTCCAATGGTATCGCTTATATGAATATCTGAAATCAGTAGAATCTTAAGTTCATTTAGTTCGGTTTCCTTAGCTAGTTCAATCTCATAAGGTACAACGACAGGGTTCCACATGTTTATGGAGCCATAAGTGAAAACAAATACATAAAAAGCAAGGACACCATAACCGAACCATTTTATTCCCCTTTTTTTAATGAGAAGGTATACGATATTCAAGAGAGGAAATAGGATCAAACCGTATCCAAATACCACTAACCAAATGTAACCAACCCATCGCAGGCTGGAAATGGAGAACATCACAGCGATGAAATAGGAAATAGAAATGAAGAATAAGGCGATGAAATAGGTTCGTTTAAACCGAAACCCAAAAGATTTCTTAAGCCAAACCCAGCCATTATAGGCAACGTAGAAAGTAAGTGCAAAATAAACTAATAGAGATGCAATGATCATTATGATTGGCATGAAGAGATACTCCTATATTTTTAATTTTTATAGTGAACACTTTCCATCATATCATTAGTTTTGCATTAACTCATTTCTAAAGAACTAGACCTATTCATAGGTATATAGTGGAACAGCGGGTCATATTGTGAAATGGCTCTAACCATATAAGTAAAGAATCGAGCTAAATGTTCGTTCGGGTTTGTATTTTGGATAATTTAGGGTATCTAGTATACAAGTGGTATTAAGTATGGATTTTTGTTAAAGGAATTTTAATGAAGAAAGGAAGAGGTAGATGAAAAAAGCTTTTGCGATATGCACTTTTTTACTTCTGCTAGCTGGTTGTGCTGAAGACGATCACCAAGATTCGGTAGTGGAGCAACCAGATTCAAACGAGCAAGATAACGTTACAGATGAGGAGAACAATGAGGGGATAGAGGTGCTAGCCGAAAACCTTGAAATTCCTTGGTCGATTGAAAAAACAGAAGATACATTCTACTTAACGGAAAGAACAGGAAGCATGATAAAAATAGAAGGTGGAGAAATGGAACGGCAAAATGTCCAGCTAGAGAAAGAACTTGCGACAGCTGACGAAGCAGGGTTATTAGGATTTGTGCTCGCACCCGACTTTTCGGCGTCGAATCTAGCTTTTGCTTATTATACTTATGAAGATAGCTCTGGACAGTTTAATCGAATTGTTACATTGCGCTTGAAGGACGATATTTGGAAGGAAGAGAGCTTGCTTCTTGATCAAATTCCAAGTGGTACATACCATCATGGGGGCAGAATTAAAATAGGGCTTGATGGATATCTATATGCAACGGCTGGAGACGCATCGGACCCAGCTCTAGCACAGGACCTTGACTCATTAGGCGGGAGTATATTAAGGATGAATCTTGATGGAACGATTCCAGATGATAATCCATTTCCTGATTCGTACATCTATAGTTATGGACACCGGAATCCTCAAGGAATAACTTGGTCGTCTGATGGCACGCTTTATTCAAGCGAGCACGGTAGTAGTGCCAATGATGAAATCAATGAAATCGAAGGCGGTCAGAACTATGGCTGGCCGGTGATTCAAGGAACTGAGGAACAAGAAGGAATGGTTCCTCCGTTATTCACTTCTGGCGCCGATACAACTTGGGCACCATCAGGAATGGATTTTTATGAAGGGAAATTATATGTGGCAGCACTAAGAGGGACGGCTGTATTAGAATTTAACCTGGAAACAGGGGAACAACGTGAAGTGATAACGGATTATGGTAGAATACGTGATGTGTTAATAGAAGAAGACTCCCTTTATTTCATTAGCAACAATACAGACGGACGTGGTAATCCACAGGAGAATGATGACAAGCTGTACAGAATCTCTCTTTCTGAAATAGAGTAAATTGAATGCTTTTTAAACGTCTATTTATTAGCCGCAATAAACGACCAAAAGATACAATTACAAAACCGAAACACCAGAAGGGAGCTGACTTGATATCAGCTCTTTTTTTACTGTTTATTCCAAAAATCACTTGCTTCTCGTTAACTGCATATGATAATCTAAATTTACAGATTGATGATCTAATAAAATAGATCGAAAGGATGAACGGATATGACACATCAAAAAAAATCGGCAGACATATCGGTCGAACAGGCAAAGTTATTAGGAAATGCTTTGCGTGTGAAGATTATGAAACAGCTATTAGATAAGCCAAAAACGTCGAAACAAGTAGCAACGCAGCTTGGTCACTCGCCAGGAAATGTTCATTATCACATTAAAAAACTATATGAAGGAGGGCTGCTTGAACTAGTTGAGGAAAAACCATTTGGCGGTGTTGTGGAGAAATACTATCAAGCCGTGGCGAGCCGGTTTAATTCACCCGGAGGAGCGATGGACCCTGTATTAAAAGAAGGATTTCAGTCCCGTGATTCTTCTCTGATAAGTATTCGTTTAGAATTAACCACTGAACAAAGAAAGAATCTGCAAGAAGAATTTTTGGAATTTTTAGAGTCATGGGTGGAGAAATCTTCTCAATTACCTGCTAACGAAAAAACAGAGGAGTTCAGTGTTGGGGTTAAGATCGTCTCGACTGAACCAAAGGAGGAAAAGGAATGAAACTGTTTTTGAATCGCAATTTTGCCTGTATGTTTTTTGGTCGGATCTTAACCAATGTCGGTGACAGTTTATACGCTGTTGCCGCTATGTGGCTCGTTTATGATCTGGGAGGCTCGACCTTCTATACTGGGCTTGCAGGTTTTTTAACGATCCTTCCCAGAATGATTCAACTTCTCTCAGGACCAATTATTGATCGACTACCAATAAGAAAACTCCTCATCACGACGCAACTTACACAGGCTCTTCTGCTCTTAATCATTCCTGTCGCTTCTTACTATGGTTTTCTAACAGTTACTCTCGTACTAATCATTTCCCCCATCTTAACTACTCTAAATATGTTTGTGTATCCAGCACAAATGGCTGCACTCCCATCTCTTGTTGAAAGTGATGATCTAACAAAAGCAAATTCTTACTTTACCGTTGCCTATCAAGGTATTGAAATAGGCTGTAACGCCATTGCAGGAATACTAATTGTTGCCATCGGTGCCGTATCGATTTATGTTCTTGACTCGATTATGTTTATGGTTGGAGCCATTTTGTTCTCCCTATTACGAGTACCAGTGGCTGAGAAACGACAAGAGACATCAGCGAAAAGTATCAGTTCTTTCTTAAGCACTTATGTGACCGAGTTAAAAGAGGGAGTAGGTGTGCTTTTTAATAAAACGTTATCAAAGCTCTTGTTAGGGGTGATCGGTATTAATCTCGTCGGTGGAGCAACATTTGTTGTTCTTCCAGCTTTCAGTGACTATAAGGGAGGAGTAGAGATTTACGGGTTCCTTCTCATGGCACAAGCTGCAGGAAGTCTGACTGGTGCTCTTTTGACCCCGTATCTAAAGCTTGAACGATTTGGTTTGGGAAGGGTGTATGCTTATTCGTTTATGATTAGCGGTATTCTTTGGTCTATCGCTATTTTTAGTCCGTGGACGTGGCTAGTCGTCACCCTTTATGGTCTTGCATGGCTTCCAGGTGGTATAACGAATATATTAATTAATACAGTTCTTCAAAAAGGCATCCCTAAGAAACTACTGGGCCGTGTATTCTCAGCTGCATATAGCGTCAGCGGAATTGCACTTCCATTAGGCTCATTAGCCGGCGGGGTTCTCGGCGTATACATTGGTAGTCAATACGTGATCGCGCTAAGCGGAATCGTCGTCTGTTGTGTGGGTGTATTTTGGTTAGTCGATAAACAAACGAGAAACCTTCCTAAAATCAATGAAATTAACGAAACCACTTTTCAAAAAGAGGCGCCAAAAGAAATCATTTTGACAGAGACAGTTTAGAGAAAAATGAAAGAACGAATGTAGGAATGGTAGGTTTTTATGGTAAATTAATCATAATGATGAGTAAAAAAGAAGAGGAGAACTAAATATGCCAACGAAAAATAAGGAATTATCAGTAGAACAGCGTGAAGAATTACTAAACAAGCTAAAAAAGCGTTTTGAGAAAAATCTCGATCGTCATGAAAAGCTAAAGTGGGCAGACGTCCAAGCTAAACTTGAACAAAATAGTGAAAAGCTGTGGTCAATCCATGCAATGGAAGAAACAGGCGGAGAGCCAGATGTAGTTGGGTATGATGCTGAAAAGGGCGAATATCTTTTTATGGATTGTTCAAAAGAAAGCCCTAAAGGTCGCAGAAGTGTATGTTACGACCGGGCTGCACTTGAGTCCAGAAAGAAATTCCCACCAGAAAATACGGCGTTAGATATGGCTTCTGAAATGGGGATTGAGCTTTTAACAGAAGATCAATATAGAGACTTGCAGAAGCTAGGAGAATTTGATTTGAAAAGTTCTAGCTGGGTAATGACACCGGAATCGATTAGAAACCGTGGAGGCGCGTTATTCTGTGATCGTCGCTATGATACGGTCTTTCTATACCATAATGGAGCAGATTCCTACTATGCAGCGAGAGGTTTCCGCGGTTTCCTAAGAGTTTAACTTTTAGGAAGAGAGCTGTATTTAAAGACGTAAATTAAAGTAATAAAACAACGAGCGGCTATACGGGGTTAGGATTTGAACGAAGTAATGACGTTGTCGTCATAAGTGTGACAAGCAAGGAACGAACAGAAGAGCAAAAACAATTATTATATCAGTTAATAGTAAAGGAACTAGGGGAACAATGTGGAATACAGCCAAACGATATTATGATTTTACTCGTTTCAAATGGAAATGCGGACTGGAGCTTTGGGTACGGTGAAGCCCAATTTTTAACGGGTAAATTGTAATAAGTAAGAGCAGAATGAAAAGCGAGGGTCCTTTTGGGGATCTTTTTTTTGTGTAAACAATGAACAATAATAGATTTTTTAGAGTATCTCTCGTCCAATTGCTACAAGCATCCTAGAATGGAACAGGAACACTAGAATTGGGAAATCCCCCGCCTTATGGGTAAAATGATGGTGCCACTTTTAGGGAACTGGAGATCTTTGAAGTATGGTTTTTTAGTGGCTGCCGTATTTACCCTGTTAACACCTCTTGTTGATTCGAAGTGGTTGTTGATTTCAGTTCAGGGATTTAGCGGTTTTGCCCTAGGTGTGTTGTTTCCTTTGCTTTTAGGGATGTCGATTGAATCGATTTCCCCTGAGAAAAGGGCAACGGCAATGAGCGTTTATCAAGCCCTATATGCGCTTAGGATGTTTGTTGGGCCTTTTGTGGCAGGTATGTTAAGTTCGAGTTTTGGAATTGCAGCTGGGTTTTACTTTACTGGCCTACTAGGCTTAACTGCTTGTGTATTAATAGTTTTATGGGAGAAAAAGAAGTCGGATAAAGAGTCTAAAACATATTCGTTGAGCAGTTAGAGTCGATAGCAGAAAAGGGTCTGTCTGAAAATTAGTTATGGCAGATAGTGAGAAGAATGGTTGGTAGGTGATGCAACGATAATGTAATAGTAGTGAGATAAAAGCCTTTGGATCTGAAAGGCTTTTTTGTTACGGTCCTTCGAAAACCTCTGTATGACGCATCATTAATAGTCTATAACAGTTATTTCACATCTTGTGATGTTAATGAATCAAGTGTATCTTCTTTCGTTTTAACTGGCTTAAAGCGTTCATGTACTGGGTCACTAATCCAATTCTAAAGGTAACAATATCGCAAAAATGCACAAATCGTCCTAATCCTAACATTCGCTGTAACTGGAGACGTCTTTTTCATGAAGCATAAAGCCTATATATCCTCTAAATAGGTCTAAATTAATTTGTGACGCCTTTATCTCGTCCTCTAAATATTCCATAAGGTAAGCAAAGTGTTGATGATAATCACTGAGCGTCCTTTTGCTTAACCCTTCAATCTCCTTGAACGATATGAACCTCTCAAACATATCCGAAAGGGCTAAATTAGATCTCGCTTTTAGTAATTGATTCCGTTTGGTCGAAGTACGACTATACTTTCGTAAAACTGGCTTATTAGACATGAAAAAACCTTCTAAATTATTTATAGTAGTAAGAACAACAAGATAAATTAATGCGTATTGAACAACAAATTGTAGAAGTTATTTGGAAAAAACAGAGCTCAAGAACGACAGTATAGTTAGTATACTGCAAAGGAAAAGCACCTACTCCCTGCCAGGATAGGTGCTTTATCTGATCTTTTTTTCATCCTCATTCTATAAGTGTATCGGGTAAGATACAAATTATTTTTAATACTTTGTACCTAAATTGTCTACACGATTTAACGGGTATTTAAATAGAAATTTATGCTTTGCGACCTTTTACACTACCAATTCACTAATCTGATGGTATCTCCCTCTTTAATTGTAAGTGTTTATTATTAGTTAAAATAAATACTTACTATGTAATTATAAAATCTGACTTAACAAGAAGAGGGGATATTGTGGAAAATTCAATCCAGAGATATAATGTTGAATGGGTAGGAGGTGTGCAGATGGAACATAACGACAGATTAATTGCCCTAATCCAATATTTTGAATCTAAGTTAGGTAGAGAATTAAAAGAAGAAGAGATGAATTTACTTAAAGAAATGCTCATCTGGCAACAAATTTCTTCTCGTTAACTCCTCTTTTAAAATGTTCAAAAAGTCAGCATCTAATTTATATCTAACTGCTTTTCGATAAGCTTCCAATAAAATAGTGTCACTAACAAATTTAAGGCTCATAGATATCCCTCCAGTTCATAGTTTCTTCTAGGTTTGGTACCCGGTTGTTTATAAATAGGTTCTCCTAGCAGCAACTATCCCAATTACAATTCTGAAGGCGACTGATGAGCATTTCTTGATGTAGAATTCTATCACGTTCTAAATTAAATATCCGAGGTTCTGATTCTCATTTATATTCGGATTGTACTGGTAACAAAGTAGGGGTTGCCGCATAAAAGAACATCTATCTTATACTAGATAGATGCCCTTAAAAACATAATTGATGTACGAACCTAGTCTCAATAGCCCTATTGATTATAAGATTTTCTTCCTCGCATGTCTATATCAATTTTAACTATTTCCATAAGACTTCAATATATCCCTCACATTATTAGCCATCACATGAGAAAGAACTTCATTTCTTGTTTTTGTCCTTTAACCACAACAAGATAGTTGGAGTATTTCACACTGGATGATGAATCCACTCCTAATTCATGAACTGTAATCCCTTTTCTATTACTCGCCTTCTCATAGGTAGGTAGATGTATTTAAAGATCAATTCATACTTATTTTTAGGTGCAATCATAAACAAAGACCCCCGTCTTTTTGTTTTATTATATACGAATATTTGTTCGTGTTTCGAGTTGGAAAGAAGCCCACACATTATAGAGACTAAAACTTTCTATGAGCACCACAATATGATTAGGCGATAACCCTTGGTAAAGGTTGTCGCTATTTTGAGTTAGTAACCAATGGAACACAAAAAACCTTCTTGCCATAATAAGAGGACTTTTTGGTTAGGGTACGCATTTTTATTATAAAGTAATTCTTAATAACAGCTGAAATTTTAAAAAGGTAATGATTGGTTATATGCTAAAATAAATAAGAAAGTATTCATGAACAACTTATTAGTGAAACATTATTGAGTAGGAATAAATAGATGTTTAAGGGATGTGATTGATTGTGACTAATAACCTATTAACTAAAACAAAAATGTCCGAGTTGGTTGGTTGGTCAGAAGCTAATGGAAGACGCTGGGTAAAAAACCTTAAGGAATATATCCCTACTGTTACTAGCCAAAACAGAATTATGTACACAATGGAATCTTTAAGGATAATGAAGTTTTTTAAGAGATTAAATGAGGTAGGTCTAACAATTCCTGAGATCAAACAAATCCTAAGTAAAGAGGGACTACCTAAAGATGAACTTGAGGAGCAGAAAATAATTGAACAGTGCAAGGCAACAAGAGAATTTAAAAATTACAATGAAGAAATCAAAGATACAATCCCTTCTACTGGGGAAATGATGATTCCCTATTTAAAATTAATAAGAGATGGGAAAGCATATACAGCTAGTGAAATTACAGAGAAGCTAGTCGAATACTTCAAACTAAGAGCAAAGACTAATAAAATATGATCAAAATAAATCCGACATAATCTTTCTTTCTAAAGTGAGAAGCGTTAGATATAGCTTAAAAAAAGAGAACTATATTGATGAAGTCAATAAACTCACTTATCAAATTACAAATGAAGGTCTTGAGTTACTAAAGGAAAGTAAGGGTGAAATCAAAGAAGAGATTGAAGAATTAGAAAAGGTGATAGATCCCTTAACAATAGTAAAGGGAAAATTGGACGAATTAAAGAATGAATTAGCTAATAATTTATTGAAGCAATTACAAAGTATCCACTGGATGAAATTTGAGGATATAGTCGTTGAGTTACTAACAGTTATGGGTTATGGAGATGGAAAAGTTACACAAAGATCTAACGATGAAGGACTAGATGGTGTTATCAAAGAAGATAAACTTGGTCTTGATAATATATATGTTCAAGCTAAGCGTTATGCTGCCAACAATTCTGTTGGTCGAGACGTTGTTCAAAGTTTTTCAGGTGCATTGGATGGTAAAGGGGCAAGAAAGGGTGTGTTTATGACAACTTCTAGCTTTACAGAAAATGCCAGAAAATATGCTGAAAGGTTAGAAGCGAAGAAAATTATACTAATTGATGGAACAAAATTGGCAAAGTTGATGATTGATCATAATGTTGGAGTAGATGTCAGCAATACATTTGTGGTTAAGGCAATTGATTATGATTACTTTAAAGATGAATAGTATTGGGTGTTAAATATTTTGTCACAGTCGTTAAGATTAGTCAAGGATGAAAATATATGAGTGAAGGTAGAAAATAGTAAAACTGATTCCAATTAGTATTGTTGATTTTGATGTATTGGGTCTTGTGATATTGTAAATTTATTTTATTTATGTATCTTTTGCTCAATTTCAGCTTGTGCAACTCCATCAATGTGCTCAGGTAACATTCTGCGAGCGCATTCCAAACGCATATTTAGAATCTTTAACAAGTTTATTTTGGAATATAAGAGCACCTCAATTATGACATATATACTCGTGATATAAGAATGTGCGTTCTTATTGAATTGAAAAAGAAAAGCCTTCTTTAATAAAGGCTTCATTTGAATATTCCTTTTAATGGAGAAAAGCTATTATGTTGTCTTCTTACATCCATGTCAGTCATTTGTATATATTTTCTGACCATGTTCATATGACCATGACCTAATATTTTTTGAAGGCCAAAGGGATCACCACCGTTCATTATATAAAGTAGTGCTCCAGTCTTCTGATTTCTTAACCGTCATAAAGGCATTAAACATCTCAAAAAGAGTCTTTTCGTTTAATGAATTATTTGATGTTTTAACTTGCCCCTTAGACCGTTTAAATTTTCTTAAAGTAGATTTACTCATGAAAAATAGCCTCCTATAAAGATTTTTAGGAGACTACAGATAAAACAGTCGATACGGTCTTAGCAGTCGGACTGTATCGGTCTTATGTATTTCGTTTAAAAAACCGTGTTGGACTTACCATATAAACTAAGTCATCTCAAGTCAAAAAAACCCTTGTAACCCTTGATGTATAGGCTTTATTTGGCGGGACTGTGTAGGAATCGAACCTACCAGAGACGGCACGCGCCTCTCGAGCGGTTTTGAAGACCGTGACGAACACCAGTGTCGCAGCCAGCCCCATGCTTGTTTTAAGACGCTCTTTATTATGCACGAATGGTTTATGTTTTTCAAGCGAAAATACTTCTTATTGTCATGAATGACGACTAAAACGAGATAGGCAGTCATAAGATTTAATAGTATACTGGATTGATTGTCGAAAAGTGTGTAATGGGGGAGTCGGCGTGGAGAGCGAGAATAAGAAGAGTTTTATTACTAAAGCGTTCAATAAGAGTATGGGGATCATCCTAGCCATATCTGTACTTTTCATCATTGGTGCAACTGTCATCGGGTATAACATGGGTAACAATAACGCAACGACTGAGTTAGAAGGAGAAAAAGTTACCTTAGAGGAGATCAAACAACAAATTGTAGCCTATGAGCAAGAACAAATGGGACATGAGGAGAAAACAGCTGAGAGCAAAGCGGATTATGCGTCTAAGAAACAAGAATTAGATGATTTGAGTGAAGAGTACCGAGAAGTGAAAGCATTAGTGAGAAGAAGTGACGAGCTATCTAGCCAAATTAAAGAGATAGAGCAATCATTAGAACAGAAAGAATCAGAAGTGAGTTCACTAGACGGAGAACTTAGTGAGAAACACTCTGAATTAGAGCAACTAATAAATAGCATTGTTGAAAAGAAGGAAGAGCCGAGAGTCCTTTCAGCCGGGGTATTTACAGTAGGAACAGATCTTCCTGCAGGTCGATACAAAATCGAGCCCAACGGAGGCAGTGGCAACTATTTTGTAAATGGTGGAATGAAAACAAATATCATTTTAGGGAAAGGTGATAGCTTCTACTTATCTGAATATATTATGGCCTTTTCAGATGGAGATGAAATTGAAGCGACTTTGCCGGTCAAATACACACCAGTTGAATAATGAATCTTATTAAAAGTCATCGAATCTCGATGGCTTTTTTCTTGTTTTTAGCCTGTAGCCAAGACGACCAATTTTCTCGTTGATGAACTTCTTGACGTCTGATCACAACAAGCATAGCAGAGAGTGTTCCGTAATAGTAATGGCGAATGCCTTTATCAATTCGTCCATGTTTGTATTTTTTGATGGTTTTTTTGAAGGCTTGAATGATCGTGGGGAGGTAGTCTTCAATTGGGTTGTCTAATAGCATGCGGTTGTAAACAGACTTTGCTGTTCCCTATAGTTTGTAAGTGAAGTTTTCTTCGAGGTCTTCGAACGCTTGTAGCAAGGTAATAAATCGAGGAGATATATCAAATAGAGAGGGTGATGAAACGGTAGTTTGCTCCTCTTTTGTACGAATCATTTGATTTTGAACTTTAGCTTTATCATTTAAAAGAACTTTAGAGGCTGAATTGGAGGGTTTCATGCTTGTTGGTGTCAGCCTTTTTCGCTTGTTGACGGTTTAGCAATTTTTCCTCGCATATATTGTTCGATATGACCAGAATTCATGACTGGCACTCTCCTTATTCAAAAGTCAGAGCATGAAAACTCTCTAACTAGTACATAGCTTCTTCGACGAATGAAAAGAGGTGAGGTCTGTGTGAATCTTTTTGGCAAATCTCTTTAAACAGACTTAGCGCGTGTAGTATGATAAGACGACGTACATACGGATCACAAAGGAAGTGGCTAGTTTTGAAAAAACATTACACGATCGGAATGGCTGGACATATTGATCACGGCAAGACCTCTTTAACCAAAGCATTAACGAATGTTTATACAGATCGTTTAAAGGAAGAGCAGGAGCGTAAGATTTCAATTGAGCTTGGCTATGCACCGCTTTCCTTAACTGATGAGATGGAAGTCTCGATTATTGATGTGCCAGGACATGAGCGCTTTATTAGGCAAATGATTGCGGGTGTCGCTGGGATTGATATGGTGATGCTTGTGATTGCGGCTGATGAAGGAGTGATGCCGCAAACGCGCGAGCATTTAGATATTCTCACTTTATTAGGGATTAAACGTGGGGTGATTGTCGTCACGAAGATCAATAAAGTGGACGAGGAAATGTTAGAGCTTGCCCAAATGGATATCGAGGAATCGATTGAGGGCACCTTTTTAGAAGATCAACCATTCTTTTTTGTCGATAGCATAGAAGAAGTGGGCTTAGATCAATTAAAAGAAGGCTTAATCCATGAGCTGACGAATATTCCTGAACGAAATGCCAATGGTGCATTCAGACTCCCGATCGATCAAGTGTTCACTGTCCACGGACAAGGGACTGTGGTCAGAGGCACCGTTTATGAAGGAATGGTCCAAGAAGGGGACATGGTCGAAGTATTACCCCAGGGTGGATTAGTGCGTGCGAGACAACTCCAAGTGCATCATGAAACGAGAGCATCCGGACAAGCTGGGCAACGGGTGGCGATCAATTTAGGTGGAATTGAGAAGTCAACATTGAAGCGTGGGGATGTCATTTGTGCACCGAGCCAATATGAATCAACAGAAACGATTGATATCGCCTTGCAAACAGTGGCTGATCTTGATCATGTCATTAAACAACGCCACGCGATCAAACTGCATCTCGGGACGTCAGAAGTGTACGGAAAAATTGTCTTTTTCGACCGGAATGAATTGACGGCTGATAAAAATGAAGTGCTATGTCAATTGCGATTGGATGCACCTGTGGTCACAAGAAGAGGGGATCGTTTCATCATCAGACGTCCTTCTCCAATGGAAACAATCGGCGGAGGTCAAGTAATTGATGCCCATGGAAAACGGTATAAATTCGGTGAGGAAACGATTTGCATGCTTGCGAAGAAAAGCGAGGGTACGCCAGAAGAATTGATCACGGACGCTCTGCTCGAGAAAAAAGTGCTATCTATTAAGGATTTAATTTCACATACCGGATTACAAGCAGAAACGGTCGAATCCGTCGTTAATGGAGACGCATTTGTGAAGCTTAATGGCCAAGAGGTGACAAGCACGGATGTGTTGAATTTAGTAACGAGGACGATCCAGCATGATCTATCTACGTATCATGACGAATTTCCAATGAGAAAAGGAATGTCTAAAGCGGAACTGATTCAAGCGAATAAATCGACGTTCTCAAAAGGGTTAGTCGAAACGGTGATTGATCGCGAGGCAGAGAAACAAACGATTAAAGTAAACGGGCCAACGATATCTCTAGCTGATCATATCCCACATCCTCCACAAAAGTGGGAGAAACGAGTGTTCAATGTATTAAATACTTTAGAAAAAGAAGACTTTAAAGTGTCGCCACTATTAGAGCATCTAGCGAACCAACAGCTGCCATCTAATTTGACCGACGAACTGATTCATTATGTTACACAAGAGGAGCTCGTATATGGTTTAGATGAGAAGTTATTTATTCATCATGTGCCATTTAAAGAGATGGTCTGTCAATTAAATGATGAGACAAGTGAGCGTTTCAGTTTGCAGGAGGCGAAGGAAGCAACTGGTTTATCACGTAAGTATTTAGTGCCGTTTTTAGAGAAGCTGGATGAATTAAAGCTAACGAAACGTGAGGAACAAGAAAGAACCTGGATGACGGGTCATCTTGTGGAATGGATGAGCGAGTAATATGAAGATCTTATTTTTTACACCTTACTACAAACAAAATCGTGGAAATGCGACGACAGCGAAACGAATTGTGCATGGGCTACGTCTCATGAATATAGAAGTGTTTGTTTTTGCTTATGAAGAGGAGAATTGGTCTCATCAGTGGCAGCAGATCCTTCTAGAAGTAGATTTGTATCATATTCTTCATTTAAGAAGATTTGCCAGCTGGCAGAAACAGCAGGAGATCTCGTTAGAAAAAACCTATGTGCTTACTTCAGGGGGCACAGATATCAATGAAGATTTAGCTGACGCCTATGCTCGTGAGTTAATGGGTAATGTAGCAGATGATTCTTGTTCTGTTACCGTGTTCACAGAGGATGGGAAGCGAAAAATAGAGTACTCTTATCCTGAACTAGCAGAACGAACGCATGTCATACCGCAAAGCATTTGGTTACCTGATGCGAAACAGACAACGAATGAGTTGCCAAAAGGAGATCCAGTGATCGTGCTTCCTGCTGGATTACGAGCTGTTAAAGATATTTTCTATTTATGGGAAGCATTCAAAGAGCTTGCTGCAGACTATCCCGAGCTTAAGGTTGTATTTGTAGGGGCTGTATTAGACGATTCACTGTTAACAGAAGTGAATGTTCGAGAAAAAAATAATTCTTGGTTTAGCTATATCGGCGAAGTATCTTTAGAGGAAATGCATCATATTTATGAACAAGCGGATATTGTCATTAATTCTTCCTTATCAGAAGGTCAACCGACTGCCTTGCTTGAGGCAATGCACGCAGGTCGGGTCGTGATCGCTCGTGACATCCCCGGTAATCGAAGTGTTGTGATTGATCAAGATAATGGCTTTCTCTTTCATTCGAATCAGCAATTTAAAGCAATTGTATGTGAGTTAATGTCTGACCCGCTCAAAGCCTCAAACGTTGCTGCACAAGGCCGCCGCTATGTGGCTAACCATCATCAACTCACTACTGAAATCAGTGCGTATGTGGATGTCTATCGTCATTGTATACGAAAGGCAACTAACTAAAGGGGGGATTAGGATGGTTCGTTTGGTTTACTACTATGCTGTGATGTTCATAACACTTGTGATGATGATTGGGGGTGGGGTCGCTATGGCGATGAATCTCTCTGATCTTGTCGCTCCGAGTCCTTATTATTATTCGTATCAAGATTTTAAGATGAATCAGGAATCAACACCGAATTTTGATAAAACAGAAGAAGAACTTCGTATCATGTATGAACAGATGCAAGAAGAGCAAATCGAGATGCAGCGAACCCAAGCCATCAATCAGTTACTGAAAAACATTGCCTGGGTCCTCATTCCCCTTCCTTTTTTCTTTCTTTCACGTAGACAATTGAAAAAAGAGTGAAACACTGAATCTACTGCCACATAAAAAGGGACATTTCTTTACAAATGCCCTCTGTGGTGGTAGATTCATTTCATGTGAAAAAGTAGGAAACGAGTAGAATGGAGAGATACAATGAAGAAGTGGTTTGTAACAGTTGGACTAGCCTTTACACTTGCAGCATGTGGTGGTGATGAGGCCCCTGCACCTTCAACGGATGAAGCTGATAAATCTACAGGTGGAGAAGCGTCAAGTGAAGTGTTTGAAGTAGCCGTCATTCCATCACAATCAACAGGTGAAATGGAAACGGGCTTGAATAATTTAGAAGAACATTTAAACGAAGCATTGGACCGTGAAGTAGAGGTCGTTCAATATCCAAACTACAATGCCGTCGTGGAAGCGTTAAATTACAATCATATTGACTTAGCTTTTCTTGGCCCACTTACTTATTTAATTGCTCACGAACAAAGCGGTGCACAAGCGATTATTACGCAAGAGATTGATGGAGAGCCGTATTATTACTCTTACATCATTACCCATGCAGATTCTGAGTGGGAAACACTTGAGGACATGCTTGAAGATCGCGCGGACGTTAACTTTGCATTTGCTAGTAACTCCTCGACATCTGGACATTTAATCCCAGGGTTAGAGCTTAGAAACCGTGGTCACTACGAAGATGATCTTGACAATGAATTTGCTCAAATTCAATTTGCGGGATCACATGATGTCGTAACAACGCTTGTGCAAGATCAAACCGTTGAAGCCGGTGCAGTCGATAGTGCGATTTTAGAATCACTAATGAAAGATGATGAAGCAAATGGTGGTTCATTGCGTGAGGACATTAAAGTGATTTGGCAGTCAGACCAGTTATATCAATACCCTTGGGTTGTACCGAGTGAAATGACTGAGGAAGAAATTGAAAATATCCGCGCTGCGTTTTATGACATTACAGATGAAGAAATTCTTCGTATTTTCGGTGGGGCGTCTTCATTTGTAGAAGCAGATGATACCCAATATGCAGACGTACTTGAAGCTGCACGAGAATTCGATATGTTAAAGCTAGAAGAATAGGGGAGTCGTTATGGTTTGGTTCAAGCCTAGATATCTTTTCTATCTTCTTTTCTTAATTATTGCGATCTGGTGGAGCATGAATATGACGGGATTTGAGTGGAGAAAATTCGCTCAAATCCCGAATATTTTTGAAATGGTGCGCTCGCGCTTTTTCCCAGTAGAGTGGTCGTTATTCCCGAGAATGGCACGTGAGAGTTTAGTGACGCTTGCAATGGCTTTTTTAGGAACGTTTTTTGCGTTGCTTATCGCCTTGCCGCTTAGTTTTTTAGCAGCTCGAAATACAAGTGGATCAAGAATGATGTATGGTTCTGTTCGCTCATCATTGAGTGGATTGCGTTCAATTCCTGAGATCGTCTTTGGACTGATCTTTGTGACGGCTTTTGGCCTGGGGCCATTTGCTGCGGTGCTGGCGATTATTTTGCACAATATTGGTGTGTTAGGAAAGCTGATCTCAGAATTAATTGAAGCGGCCGATGATGGTCCTCAAGAGGCGATGAAATCAGTGGGGGCGACGAGGTGGGTCGGTCACTTATTTTCGATTCTTCCGCAAATTTGGCCGAATATCCTATCGCATTATTTCTATCGCTTTGAAGTGGCGATCCGTACCTCTTTAATCCTTGGTTTTATTGGGGGAGGAGGTATCGGGCAGCAGTTATTTAACCACTTCCAAAGCTTCTATTACACGGCTGTTGCTCTTGATATCATCTGTATTATGATCTTGGTCATCATAGTCGATGTCGTTGGCGGACGAATTCGAGCGAGAGTGATTTAAGGAGAATCGATGATGCTAGAAATTTCTGATTTAACCGTTACGTACCCAAAAGCAACGGAGCCAGCCCTTGATCAGGTGAATGTCTCGATGAATAAAGGCGAGTTCATTTGTATTTTAGGAAGAAGTGGTGCAGGGAAATCAACGTTTATTCGCTGCATCAATCGTCTCATTAAACCATCAGCTGGTTCTATTCAATGGAATGGGACAGAGTTAACAAGTTTAAGTGAACGAGCGATGCGTGAAGTTCGTTCTGAAATGGTGATGATTTTTCAACACTTTAATTTAATTCCGAGAATGTCTGTTTTTCAAAATACACTCACCGGTTCATTTGGCAGCCGCCCAGCTTATAAAAATCTACTCGGTTTATTTGACGAGAAGGAATTAAAAAGCGCCAATCAAGCGTTGCAGGAAGTTGAGCTTGATCGATTCCGTGATCAACGAGTTGAGGCCCTTAGCGGTGGTCAAAAACAACGAGTAGGCATTGCACGGGCGTTGATGCAAAAGCCAAGTCTTGTTTTAGGCGATGAGCCTGTTGCAAGTCTTGATCCAACAACGTCGGAGCGAATTTTTCAATTGCTGCGAAACATTCATGATGAGCGGAATTTGCTTACGTTGATTAATGTCCATGATGTAGAGCTTGCGAAGAAATTTGCGACTCGCATCATTGCGTTTAAAGAAGGTAAGCTAATCTTTGATGATCAACCAAGTGCGTTGACAGATGAAATGTTTGCGAAGATTTATCAATAAAAAACGATTCAGCCGATTATTGGCTGAATCGTTTTTTTAGGTTGTTACGTAGAGTGGAAATTCTTTTTTTGCTGTGACTGAGCCGATGATCTCTGCCGTTAATCCTTTGCTTTGCATCGCTGTTACGTATTGATGAGCTTCATCTTCTGTTAAGCTTACGAGCAAGCCACCTGATGTGATCGCATCACATAGAATGCTTTTATCGACATCCGAAATCTCTGGTGCATAGTGAACAGATGATGCAATCCAGCGTTCATTGGCTTTTGATCCGCCTGGAACGATTCCTTGCTCAGCCAATTCTCTTGTTCCTTCTAGCATCGGAACAGATGAAGATTGAATCTCAAAGCTGATCTCACTACCTTTTGCCATCTCTAAGCTATGGCCAAGTAAGCCAAAGCCTGTTACGTCCGTTACGGCATGAGGGTTAAGGCCTTCTAAGATTTCAGCAGCCACTTTGTTAAGCGAAGCCATTGTTTGTGTGACCGCTTCTTCTTGCTCAGCTGTTACGGCTTCACGCTTAATACCAGTCGTTAAAATGCCGACTCCAATTGGCTTAGTTAGAACAAGTAGGTCACCAGGTTTAGCACCGACGTTTTTAAAAATGCGATCAGGATGCGCAAGACCAGTCACCGATAAACCGAACTTCGGTTCTTGGTCATCGATAGAGTGTCCACCGACAATAATCGCACCAGCTTCCTTCACCTTATCGGCAGCGCCGCGTAAAATATCAGCGAGCATTTCAGGTGGAAGTTTTTTAATCGGGAAGCCAACAATGTTTAGAACAGTCGTCGGTTTGCCACCCATTGCATACACATCACTTAAGGCATTGGCAGCTGCAATCTGACCAAACATATATGGATCATCGACAACAGGAGTAAAGTAGTCAACCGTTTGAATCATTGCAAGCTCATCAGTTAAGCGATAGGCTCCTGCATCATCGGATGTTTCTAGCCCAACTAGTAGGTTAGGGTCATGTGTTTGTTTTGGTAAATGACGCAAAACTTGCGTCAGGTCTTCAGGACCAATTTTGCATCCTCAACCAGCTTTTGTTGAAAATGATGTTAAGCGAATCTTCTCTTGTTTGTCCAACGAGGACACCTCCTAGCTTCTAATCGTCAAAAGACGATAGGGGATGCGCATATTGTTTTGCATCCTACTACATCTTATCCTACAATAGAGATGAAAAAACTGTAAAGGAGTTTGATTTAGGATGAAATACACAGTTTCTGTTGAATTTTGCATGATGTGAAACTTTGCACCAAAAGCCGTGAGTTTCACGGACGATATTTTAGATCATTTTAAAGGACATATTGCTGAAGTGAAATTAGTGACAAGTTCTGGTGGTGTGTTTGAAGTAGTAGTAAATGGGGAGACACTTCACTCGAAAAAGGAAACGGGTGTTTTTCCAAAGTCAGATGATGTCATTAAGAAAATGGAAGCATTGAATAACTAATCGAAAAAGCACCTTTCTAGGTGCTTTTTCCCCTTCAATATGAAGGAGAAAATCACCCAAGTAAAGGAGCAACATACATATGCATCAATCATTATTAAGACAAATTCCGCCGATTCATGAATTACAAAAATCAGAAGCTTTCAACAAGGTTAGGAACGATTCATCAGTTTCACATGACAAGGCAACGGAGTGGTTACAAGAGGCGGTCGCTGAAGTAAGAGCGCAAATGCTTGCAGATGTGTGGGACGTGAATTCTACGATAGAAAATGTGATCATGCAAGCTGTTTCAGAACGCCTTAGTAAGCACTCAAGCTATACGTTTAGACGTGTTATTAATGGAACAGGTACAGTTCTGCATACGAACTTAGGCAGAGCGAAACTTAGTGAAGAAGCGCTGAAGCAAGTGAATGTGGCGGCATCATCCTACTCCAATTTAGAGTATCAGTTAGAAAAAGGGGTACGAGGTTCTAGACATGATTTGATTGAAGAAATCGTCAAAGAAGTAACAGGTGCCGAAGCGGCGATGGTCGTTAATAACAACGCGGCGGCGGTCTACCTCGTATTAAAAGCTTTAGCTACTGAAAAAGAAGTGATCGTATCTAGGGGAGAGCTTGTTGAAATTGGCGGTTCGTTTCGGGTGTCGTCGATTATGAAAGAAAGTGGTGCTACGCTAGTAGAGGTTGGCACGACAAATAAAACTCATTACAAGGATTACGAGGAAGCAATTACGGATGAAACGTCGATGATTTTGAAGGTTCATACTAGCAACTTCAAAACAATCGGCTTCACAAGCGCAGTAGAAGCAAGTAAATTGGTTACACTATCAAAAGCAAAGGATGTCATTTTATATGAAGATTTAGGAAGTGGCGCTCTTTATGATCTTAGAAAACATGGGATAGGTGATGAGCCGCATGTCAAAGAAGCGTTAGGTAGCGGTATTGACCTTGTCACATTTAGTGGTGATAAGCTGCTTGGAGGTCCTCAAGCAGGGATCATTGCGGGAAGAAAGCATTTGATTGATCAATTAAAGAAACATCAATTAGCGCGTGTGTTGAGAGTTGACAAAATGACTCTGGCAGCCCTTGAGGCAACGTTGAAAGCCTATGTGGATTCAAAAACGGCCTTGAGTGAGATCCCTACGCTTCAGATGATTACAAAGACTCAAGAAGAAGTGAAGCAAGAAGCAGAACAGTTTAGAAGCATGCTTCAAGAAAAGTGGGAGTGTGAACTCGTTCAAGATGTCTCGATGGTCGGCGGAGGGACGATGCCAGATGTGGAGCTTGCTTCATGGCTATTGCTCCTTGCTTATCCAAACAAAAAGACGGTTGAGATGATTGAAGCATTACGAGTGGGCGAGCCGGCCGTTGTAACAAGAATAAAAGATGATAAAATCGCTTTAGACTTTAGAACGATTGCCAGTAGCGAATACGAGGATCTAGTACGTCAGTTAGAGCGAGCAAAGGAAGTGTAAACAATTGAATTCAAAAACAAGTGCACAATCAAAGACGGTCTTAACAGATATTGTCCTCCCACCAGATACAAATTATCATGGCACGATTTTTGGTGGTAATGTGATGGCGTATATAGATAAGGTAGCTAGTATTGCAGCTATGCGTCATGCAAGGTCTCAAGTTGTAACGGCATCAAGTGATAGTTTAGACTTTATTTCACCGATTCGAACGGGTGAAGCCATTTGCTTAGAAGGGTATGTATCATATACCAGAAAAACATCGATGGAAGTGTTTGTGAAGGTAGAAGCTGAAGATTTGATTACAGGAGAAAGACGTTTAACGGCTACTTCTTATTTAACATTTGTTGCTTTAGATGAGAATGGGAAGCCCAAAGTAGTACCACAAATCATCCCTGAATCGGAAGAAGAAAAATGGCATTATTCAGGCGCGGAAGAACGATATGAGATCCGGAGAAAGCGTCGGAAGCAAGCAAAGGATCGAGAGAAACAATAAGAGGAAAGGCACTCTTGCGTAGTAGAAGAGTGCCTTTTTTATCGTGGTTTAACCTTCGCCGTCTGTTTGCCCTACATGATTGGCTTTCTTGACTTTTTTAGAGCCGCTCATCGGTTCTGGTTGTCCTGGGTTATTTCCTTTAGGTGCATTTTTACGTTGGCTTTTAAATGTGTTACGTTCAGTCATCTTCATCCCTCCTAATCGTTAGTATGAGGAATTCTTTAATCACTATACGAATATTTAATGGGATTTTTCGAAACCTAAAGGTGTAGTAACTAAAGGAGGAATCATGAGATGCCACATCACAAAGACAAACAACAAGCTTTTCAAGCAGCCCAGCAAGCACTTGTTCAAGCAGAACAAGCTGTAGGGAACATCAATAGTCACGCAGCAGATTATGGACATCATACAAAGCGCGCTGAGCAAGAACTAGATGAAGCCACTCAGCAGATCCAAAAAGCGTTAGGAGTCGCTTCAGAGCACCAAAGAGCACAATTAGAGCAATACCAACAGCAATTAGAAGAATTACGCTCACAAATGTAAACATAAAGCACCAGACACTCTCCTAAGCGTGAGGCATCTGGTGCTCATTTTGTTGTTTCTATTCGAATCCGCACCTGAATCGGGCGAAATCGCCGAACATTCGGGGGAAGTTAGACTACAATCGGGCAAATCTACACCCTGATCAACCGAACCCAACCCGCAATCGCTCGAACCGCTTACTGGCGTTTCTTTGTCTTTTTGTTGTTTTGACGTTCCATTTCCGTTAAAGGCTCGTTTGCTGATTCTTGGTTGAATTGTGAGTTATAGCCCGTTCCTTTTCCTTGACCACTTGCATCATTCATACCTGAAATAATGTGATTTGATTTTTTCTTTGTCATGACGTTCACCTCCATTTTTATTGTGTGCAATTAGACAAAATTCTTACGCGGCAGCTGAGAATTTGAGTTTTTTTACCGAATTGTCTACAAAATTTCAAAAATCCATTTATTCTTTAGACAAGTTTTGCTATTCTTAAGAGGGAAGTGCGCGTACATAAATTAAAGCGCTTACTATCCGTTATCAAAAATACCGAGAGTCATTGATTTAGACAATTTTGACAGTTTGCGGTATGATAGTCTGGAGAAGGAGGGTATACATATGTCAAACAAACATGATGTTTTTAATGCACGTTCGTCGTTTTCAATCGACGGAAAGACGTATAATTACTACTCACTAAAGGCATTAGAAGATGCTGGAGTAGGTAATGTTACGAAACTTCCATATTCAGTAAAGGTTTTACTAGAATCGGTGCTTCGTCAACATGATGGCTATGTGATCAAGAAGGAGCATGTAGAGAACCTTGCGAAATGGGGAACAAGTGAACTAAAAGATATTGATGTTCCGTTCAAACCATCACGCGTTATTCTTCAAGACTTTACAGGTGTTCCGGCAGTTGTTGACTTAGCGTCTCTTCGTAAAGCAATGGCTGACATGGGTGGAGACCCTGATCAAATTAACCCTGAAATTCCAGTAGATCTTGTTATTGACCACTCTGTACAAGTGGACAAAGCAGGAACAAATGATTCACTTAATTTCAATATGAACCTTGAATTCCAACGTAATGAAGAACGTTACGAGTTCCTAAGCTGGGCTAAAAAAGCATTCAATAATTACAATGCTGTTCCTCCAGCAACAGGAATCGTTCACCAAGTTAACTTAGAGTATTTAGCGAATGTTGTTCACGCTGTTGAGCAAGACGGTGAAACAGTAGCATTCCCTGATACATTAGTTGGTACTGATTCTCATACAACCATGATCAATGGTATTGGTGTACTTGGTTGGGGTGTTGGTGGTATTGAAGCTGAAGCAGGTATGCTTGGACAGCCTTCTTACTTCCCAGTTCCAGAAGTTATCGGATGTAAATTTGTTGGTACACTTCCAAGTGGAACAACAGCTACAGACGTAGCACTTAAAGTAACACAAGCTCTTCGTGAGAAAAAAGTAGTTGGTAAGTTTGTTGAATTCTTCGGTCCTGGTTTAACAGAAATGCCATTAGCTGACCGTGCAACAATCTCAAACATGGCTCCAGAATACGGTGCTACATGTGGTTTCTTCCCAGTAGATGAGGAAGCTCTTAACTATATGAGACTAACTGGTCGCTCTGAAGAGCAAATCAAGCTTGTAGAGGAATACTCTCGTGCTAACAACTTATTTTACGTAGCTGGTGAAACAGAAGATCCTGTATACACTGATACAATTGAAATCGATCTTTCTAACATTGAAGCAAATCTTTCTGGTCCTAAGCGTCCACAAGATCTTATTCCACTTTCAGGTATGCAAAAATCTTTCCGTGATGCGGTTGTGGCTCCACAAGGAACACAAGGTCTTGGCTTAACGGAAGATGAGTTCAATAAAAAAGTTGCTGTAAGCTTTAAAGATGGTCGCGAAGCAGAGATGACAACTGGTTCAATCGCAATTGCGGCAATCACAAGCTGTACAAATACTTCAAACCCTTATGTATTAGTTGGGGCTGGTCTTGTAGCGAAGAAGGCTGTTGAGCTTGGTCTAGATGTTCCTTCATATGTAAAAACATCTTTAGCACCTGGTTCAAAAGTGGTTACAGGTTACTTAACGGATTCAGGATTACTACCATACATGGAGCAACTAGGCTTTAACATTGTTGGTTACGGCTGTACAACATGTATTGGTAACTCTGGTCCACTTGAAGACGAGATCGAAGCAGCAGTTTCAGCTAATGATCTGACTGTAACATCTGTTCTATCGGGTAACCGTAACTTTGAAGGACGTATTCACCCATTAGTGAAAGCGAACTATCTTGCTTCTCCACCACTTGTTGTTGCATATGCACTTGCAGGAACAGTGGATATTGATCTGCAAAATGATCCAA
This sequence comes from Alkalihalophilus lindianensis, assembly GCF_032843265.1. Lineage (NCBI taxonomy): Bacteria > Bacillati > Bacillota > Bacilli > Caryophanales > Bacillaceae > Alkalihalophilus > Alkalihalophilus lindianensis. The sequence continues at coordinate 1,086,233 of NZ_JAWJBA010000001.1, read as the reverse complement.
TTGGTCAAGACAAGAATGGTAAAGATGTATTCTTTGCAGACATCTGGCCAACATCTGATGAGATTAAAGAAGTTGTTAATGAAACAGTAACACCTGAACTATTCCGTCGCGAATACAATAATGTATTTGATAGCAACGATCGTTGGAACGAAATCAAAACAACGGATGATGCGCTTTATAAGTGGGATAATGATTCTACTTACATTGCGAACCCTCCATTCTTTGAGAACCTTTCTAAAGATCCACAAGATATCAAGCCATTATCAAGCTTACGTGTAATTGGTAAGTTCGGTGATACTGTAACAACTGACCATATTTCTCCTGCTGGTGCAATTGGTAAAGATACTCCTGCTGGTAAATACTTGATTTCTAAAGGCGTTGAGCCGAAAGATTTCAACTCTTATGGTTCTCGTCGTGGTAACCACGATGTCATGATGAGAGGTACATTTGCTAACATCCGTATCCGTAACCAAATTGCTCCTGGTACAGAGGGTGGTTTTACAACATTCTGGCCTACCGGTGACGTTATGCCGATCTATGATGCGGCTATGAAATACAAAGAAACAAGTACAGGTCTAGCTATTCTTGCTGGTAAAGATTACGGTATGGGTAGCTCACGTGACTGGGCTGCTAAAGGTACAAACCTTCTAGGTATCAAAACAGTTATCGCTGAAAGTTACGAGCGTATCCACCGTAGTAACCTAGTATTAATGGGTGTTCTTCCACTTCAATTCAAAGATGGCGATAGCGCTGAATCTCTTGGATTAACTGGTGAAGAAGCATTCGACGTACAAATTACAAATGCGGTTCGCCCTCGTGAAATGGTTAAAGTCGTTGCAACTGACAAAGATGGCAACAAGAAAGAGTTTGATGTTCTTGTACGCTTTGATAGTGAAGTTGAAATGGACTACTACCGTCACGGTGGAATCCTACAAATGGTATTACGCAGTAAATTTGCTCAAATTAAAGCGTAATAATACGAAAACAGTCTGCCTTATGGCGGGCTGTTTTTTTGTTATTAATTTCTTTTTACAATAAAGCTTGTTAAAATCAACCTAGTACAAAAATGAACTGGAATAGGAAGCTGGAGTTGGTGAGGATGGAAGAATACAAAAAGGTGTTAATTGAATTAGACGATTTAATGAGGAATATCGGGAAGCATTTTATCCCAGATTTAGAAATATTGAATGAATTTCATTTAACAAAGCGACAGGTAGCGATCTTATTTCTCATTTTAAAGAAGCCTGAAACGACAATATCTGAGATCGCCCAGTACTTTGAGATTTCCAAAAGTGCAGTGAGTCAATCGATGACGAAATTAGAAGAGGAAGATATTATTATTCGTGAAATCAATCACGATAATCGCAGAGAGATGAATTTAATATTAGGGCAAAATGGACAAAGAATTCAACATGAATTGTTTAAGCTTGAACAGAAAATGATGACGATTTATTTGACGAAGTTACCAATCGAAGATCTTCATCATGTACGAGACACCTTAAAAAAACTTGATGAGATCATCATGAAAGAAAAAAAGGACAAATGATGAACTTTTGCTAGGGAGAAGGGAAAGTAATTGCCTTCTTTTTGAAAATCATTTAGGATTAAAACAGTTAAGTAGTTAAACTATTCAAGGGGGATTAAAAAATCAAGCACATACCTTTTACATAAGGAAAATGTAGGGCTTGTTTACGATAGAACCCATTAAAATCCTGGCTATCACAAAAAGGAGTAAAAGAAAACATGACAAATTTTTCAATACGCAGGCCTAAATTCACAATTGTGGCCATGCTTATCTTTTTAATTTTCGGCTTTGTCTCGATTACTAATTTACCTCTGCAACTATTCCCTAATATTAATCCGCCTGTTGCGGCAGTCGTAACAAGTTATTCTGGAGCAAGTCCAGAAGAGGTAGAGGATAAAGTGACCAGGCCTCTTGAGAATCAATTGGCCACAACGTCTGGCCTAAATAAAATTAGTTCAACGACTAGTGAAGGGATGACGTTGATTTTACTTGAGTTTAGTTGGACGACATCGATTGATGATGTCGAACTCGATATTATTAATACGATTCGTCAAACTCCTCTACCTGATGATGCGAATGAACCAAGCTTTCTAAAGTTTGACCCCTCGATGATGCCAATGATGCAGCTTGCGATCACCGGTGAGGACGAGATTCTAGAGATTCAAGATTTAGTAGATGACCTAAGACTTGAATTAACAAAGGTTCCTGGTGTAGCAAACATTGATGAAGCAGGAAGTATGATTGAAGAAGTACAAATTCAATTAAATCAAGATGAATTAACCGAAAATAACTTGACTCAAGAAGATATTGTTTCCACCCTTCAATCACATAACACCTCTATGCCTGGTGGTACCGTATTAAATGGTGACTTAAGCTTAACGACACGAGTGATTAGTGAATTGGTTTCTGTTGAAGAAATTGCTGAATTAGTCGTAGGCGTTGGAACAGATGGAAATGATCTTCTTATTGAAGACGTTGGAACGGTGGAGATTACAACAGGTGATGCCGAAGTAATTACACGAGCAAACCAAGAGCCAGCGATTCAATTTACGATTATGAAAGAATCAGAATCAAACACAGTTCAAGTTTCTAATGCGGTCAATAATCGTTTAGATGATTTGCTTGAGGACTCAAAGTATGAAGATTTAAATACAGTCATGCTCTTTGATGAAGGAGATTTTATCAATAGTGCAATTGTTAGTGTAACAAATGCCCTTATTTTCGGGGGAATCTTAGCAATGCTCGTCTTGTTTTTCTTCCTTCGTAACTTGAAAACACCTTTAATTGTCGGGATTGCAATACCATTTTCGATCATTGTCACATTTGCATTTCTCTACTTTGCTGGCATCGGCTTGAACTTAATGAGTCTAGGTGGATTAGCACTTGGAATTGGGATGCTAGTTGATAATGCGATTGTCGTGATCGAGAATATATACCGACATCTATCAATGAACAAAAAACCTAAACAAGCAGCGTTAGAAGGTACAAAAGAAGTATCCGGAGCAATCATTGCTTCAACGCTAACGACTGTTTCGGTATTCTTACCAATTGTTTTTATAAGCGGACTTGTAGCAAATTTATTTAGAGAATTTGCACTCGCTGTATCATTTAGTTTACTTGCGTCATTACTTGTTGCCTTAACAGTTGTACCGATGATAGCAAGCCGTATATTAAAGAAACCAAACGAAAACCGAGAAGCAAAACGAATGCGATCCTCCTTTATGGGTGGAATAGACCGTTCGATTCGTTGGGTATTAACACATCGTTTTGTCGTTCTTGCCATTACGTTCATTCTCCTCGTTGTAGGTGGCTTTGGATTAACGAATGTAGGAACTGAATTAATTCCTGATAGTGATCAAGGAAACTTTACAGTGGACATTGCTCTTGAACAAGGTACGACGGTTGAGCGGACACAGGAAACGGTGGAAGCGGTAGAAGAAGTACTAAACGATTACCGTGAAATTTCCGATTTTGTAACGACGGCAGGTTCAAGTGATCAAAATGTCATGAGGGGATCATCAGGTGGGCACGAAGCTCAGATTTTCGTTACAATGGCACCTCTTGATCAACGAACGATTTCAACAAGTGACTTTATTGAATCAATTGAATCAGACGTGAGTCGTGCAGATCGTGATGCTGAAATTTCGTTATCTACAGTAGGATCTCTTGGGACTGAAGCGAATACACTCCAATTTACGATTAGTGATCCTAATTCACAGAGACTGTACGAATCAGCAGAAGCCCTTGAAGAAGAGTTACTGACGATTCGTGAAGTGCGTGATCTTGAATTAAGTATTGAAGAAACAACGCCTGAAATTCAAATTGAAGTGGATCGTGCGTTAGCACGTGAAAATGCGTTAGCACCTGCTCAGATCGCACAACAAGTCCATGATTTAACACGTGGACAATTAGCATCTGCATTGCAAACTGAAGATAATAATTTGTATGATATTTTTGTTCAGCTAGATCCAGAATTTACAGAAGATCTAGAAGCACTTGAAAATCTTCAGCTCCAAAATGGAAATGGTGAATTTGTTGCTTTAAGTGAAGTTGCTGAAATTATAGATGGCGAAAGCCCTGCAACGATTCAACGTATGCAACAAGAAGAGGCAGTAGAGTTCACCGTCTTTTACTCGACATCAACGAATTTAGGTGATATTAGCCGTTTAGTAGAAGAGGCTGTAGATGAGGTTGAACTAGACGACCAAACAACATTTAGCTACGGTGGTGAACAAGAGTTACTTGAAGACTCGATTGGAAGTATGGCTCTTGCGATTGTGTTGGCGATTATCTTTATTTACCTAGTGATGGCCGCACAATTTGAATCCTTTAAAATGCCATTTGTGATTATGTTTACCGTACCATTAGTTGTTATTGGTGTAGCCTTAGCCTTACTTGCTACGCAAACAGCTCTAAGTGTGACCGTCTTTATTGGGTTAATTGTCCTGATAGGGATTGTCGTGAATAATGCGATCGTGTTGGTCGATTATGTCAATCAACGTAAGGCAGATGGGATGACGACATTTGAAGCGCTTGTTGTGTCTGTAAAAGATCGTACTCGTCCAATCTTAATGACATCTCTTACAACGATCTTAGGAATGGTACCTCTAGCACTTGGAATTGGAGAGGGAGCTGAGCTACAACAACCTATGGCCCTTGCCGTAATTGGAGGCTTGGTGAGTAGTACGTTCTTAACACTATTTGTCATACCTGTTGTTTATAGCTTATTTGATAGTGAAACAAGAAGAAGACGTTATGTGACTGTTGAAGGAGAGTTTCGTGAAGTGGATGATCGTGCAAGATCCTTGCCGCCAATCGTTGAAACTGAGCGAGTGAGTGAATATGGTTACAAGGAAAAAGCTGTCAACGAAACGACTGCTCCTAAATCAGATTCAAATGAATTACCAGAGCAGTTGGATTTAACAGAAGCTGCTCCAAAAGAAGAGAAAGAAGCAGACGCTTTATCGAAAGACGATATCTTGAAGCTATTAGAACAAATTGTTCACTCTTCAAAAGACGATAAAAAAGATAAAGATCAATAAGAAAAACGATAAGCCACTTGCCTAGCAAGTGGCTTATTTGTTTTAAAAAAGATAAACATAAAATATTGCTGATAGCACACACTAGAAAATGCACGTTTCACTATACAAAGAGGAGATGAGTTCAATGGGTCGTCAAAAAAAGGGCAATGCGAATGCACAACGTAATAACAATGCAAAACAACAAGGAAAGCAAAACCATGCAGATACTGAATTTGCTTCATATGCAGAAGTAGAAGCAAACAAAATGAATAAAAATAACAATAATTAGGTGATCAAATGACTGTACAAACACAAATGCAACAAGCGATTGCCAATGCGCAATCGGTTCAATCGAGCTTGACGGAATTCAGTTTAGAAACAGAAAACGAACAAGCGAAGCAATTGTTTGAGCAACTAGCCGAGCAGCAAAAAAACATCCTAACCTTACTAGAAGGTAGGTATTCCCAAGTATTGAATGAAGAACCACAATTCAAACAAGGGACAAATACACCTGAACAGCAAGAACAATCATAAACATGTGAGAAGATAAAACCGAAGATCCTTCTTCGGTTTTATCTCATGAATGAGAGTCAGGAGGTGCAGTAGTGGAGTTTTGGAGTGGAGCTGAGTCTTTACCGATCTATGGATTTTTAGTACGTGCTGCCATTGTCTATCTTTATATTTTTCTTATCGTGAAAATCGTTGGACAGCGTTCAATGGGTTCGATTGATGCCCTGGATTTTATTTTTGGAGTCGTAATCGGTGATATTTTAGGAGAACCTTTATCGGATGGTTCTGTGCCCCTTACCGGCCCTATGGTAGCAGCTGCTACGATCGCTGGTCTGCATTTATCACTATGCTTGATCGCACTCAAAACGCCTCGCTTTAGAAGGGTGATTGAAGACGAGCCAATTATTTTAGCGAGAAATGGAGTTATTTTGCATCAGCAGCTAAAAAAGGTCAAGATTACACTTGAATCATTTATGATGGATATGCGCCTAAATGGAGCCAGTGATTTAAGTGAAGTCGATTATGCTGTCCTTGAGATGAATGGGCAAATAAGTGTTATCAAAAAATCAGCCTACGATTCAGCAACTCCTAATGATTTAAAACAAACGACGCCAAATAAGGGATATCCCACAGTCGTAATCGAAGACGGTCACATTATTGAAGCAAACTTAAAAAATCTTGGTACCATGGATTGGCTGCGAGAACTAATCCATAAGGAAGGGTACGCTAATCCAAAGGAAATCTTTTTTATGACGATTGATGAGGCTGGAAATGTCTATGTTAGCCCTAAGCAAACAACGAACCAAGTAAAAAAGGGCAGATAATAGGTATAAAAATACTCCTTTTTCCCCAAACTGGTAAAAAAGAAAGAGGAGTGTTTCGATTGAGAAAAGTCAGAAAAGTATCATTTGAGCAATTAGTGAGAGAAAACAAAGAAGAGATCTTAAATAACAAACAACTAATGGAAAAACTAGAGGATAAGTGGGAACAGCGTCACGCCATTAAGTAACGAAGTTTTTCCAGTATGGCATTGCGTGTTCGATGCCATCCTATTTAGTAGGAGGGGATTCAATATGAAAAAATCGACTGCATTTAATCAATATCGACCGAATCATCTAGGAACTCAACCGCGAGAAGAGCCCACAAATAAAGGGAAGAAAATGAACACAAAAGGTAACGAGCAACCTGATTATGTACCTCCAAAAGGATAAAAGTAACCTAAAGACTTTTACAAGTCTTTAGGCTTTTTCATTTTCTAGGCGTAATATAGGTCATGTCTGTTTAAAAAAATGAAAAAAATGTTGTCGATGAAAAGAGCTTGTCAAAAGAGGGTATAGGTTCAATAATAGAAGATAATAGAAGTCAAGAAGGGTGTTGGCACCATGAAGTACGTGCAACAAAAGAAATGGCTTTCTGTTCTGTTCATCCTCTATTTGCTGGCCTTATTTTATGTAACCCTCCTTGCCTGGAATTACGGGGCTTCACTTGGCTCAGCAGCTCCAGGAGGAAGAAATTACAACTTAATTCCATTTCGAAGTATTTATAGAATTGCTGTATATAGCCCGGACATGATTGCTCCCATTCGCATTTTAGTGGGGAATATTGTGATGTTTATGCCTTTAGGTTTTTTACTTCCCATGCTATTTAGGAAATTTCGGATTGTTGGGCTCGTTACGCTTATTGGTTTTGTTATCTCTCTCTTTATCGAATCTAGCCAATTTTTATTTACTCATCGAGTTGCTAACATTGATGATCTGATTTTAAACACATTAGGTGCTTTTCTAGGGTCTCTTATTGCCATGGGCATCCTTAAGGCACGTAAGCGAATCATTGTATATACGACAGATCAAAAAAGCTCCCTATAATTCAGGGAGCTTCTCTTTTGTTTGAGCGAATTTCTGCCATAACCTGTATAAGCTATAGATAGCGACAAGGAATAGCAAGTAGTAAAAGGCAATCATCATTAACTGACTAGGATCATTAACAAATGAATTTCCAACGACAGCAAACAAAATCATGGATGGTACTTTGCCAAGTGATGAGGCAATCGCATAAGATAGAAAACGTACTCGACTAAGTGCTGAGTAAATATTAACGATGATTGAGGGAATGACTGGAATGAGACGAGTAATAAAAATCGTCATGAACGCGTTACGCTCAAATAGAGTTGTGATCTTATTGAGGGACCGGTAACGCTGGAGTAGTCGTAACCCCCAGTCTTGATACCCATATCTTACGAATGAAAACATAATAATGGAGGCAAGAGAGGACCCAATCCATGTCATTAAACTACCTAATAATGGCCCATATGCGGCACCCAATACTCCACCGATAATCGGGTAAGGGATGATCGGAAATAAAGCAAATAAAGTCGCTAATATAGCTGTTAAAAGTAAATAATTTGTACCACCTTCACGTATCCAATGTAATAGCGATTCCCCGTACAAATAGATCAGAAGGGCAATAAGTGCATAACTACTAAGAATGAAAACTTTTTTGATCATCAATTTTCCTCCGGCAATAGATTCTTGTCTATTTTCTCATAAATCGTTTACTCGTAAAAGCATTAACCTTTTATTAATTTCACGTATCGTATTGATTTATGACTTTTGAGTTTACGGTAAAGAAGAATAATAGTATATTAATCATAGTAGAATACTTGGTAATTGGAGGTTCACATGAAAAAATTGTTAATACTTGTTGTATGGGGCTTAATCATGATCACTCCCACTTATGCATTAGCTCATTCATATGTGAGTGAATCGTCTCCAGCCGATGGAGAAGTTGTTCATGAAGCAATTGATGAATTACAGTTACTTTTTAATGGCGGGATTGAGCAGTTTAGTACGGTAACGGTCACAAAAGATGGGGAAGAGGAGATCAGGGTAGAAGATATCCTGATCGAAAGCCCTTCAATGTACGTCGCACTCGAGTCGCCATTAGAAGCAGGGACCTACACAGTCGATTGGGTGGCAATGGGCGCGGATACTCACCAAACAGAAGGAAGTTATTCATTTTCAGTGGATGAAGCGGTAGTAAACGAAGCTGAGATCGAAGAAACACCGCAGGAAGAAGAGGAACGGTTGGAAGAAGACAATGAGGAAATCCTAGAAGATGCAACGGGGAATGAAAGTGAAGCAGAGAACGCAGGGTCGGTAGAAGAGTCCACCGTTTCACAACTATTCATCATTGCTGCTGTATCGGTAGCCATTTTCATTTTCTTTGCACTGAGAAGAAAAGGTAGAAGTCGACAATGACGGAAGTAAGTAACCTTCTCCTTTTCATTGCTCTCCTTTTTTTAACAGGTTATCACCTTTTAGATGTGATACCTGATCAAAGACGTCCGAGGATTCACGTTTCAAAAAGAGTCTTACTCGTGATGACTTTTCTTGTTCCATTGGCGCTTCTTGTGCCTGTGACAAAGGTTGTAACCGTTCTTGTACAACAGTTTCAAGTTGGATGGTTTGAAGCGATCTATACAGTCTTTTTAACATACTCAGCAGGTCAGGCAGCATTTTATAGTCTGCTTATAGCGAGTATTTTAGTGGTCCTAACGTTAAAGACAAGCGAGGAACTTCCACTAATCATTTGTAAATTCATTCTCGTTCTCCTTTTAATCGGCTTATCAGGATGGGCGAGTCATGCAGCATCACTGACGGGAATCAGCGGTTTTCTTTCAAATTCAATTCATTTGCTGGCTACCTCATTGTGGATCGGTCCCTTGCTTATGGTGGCGTGGTTCGCAAAGCATCCTATGGAGAATCCTGCTGCTTTTGCAGCTTGGTACTCCCCGTTAGCAGCTTTAAGTGTAGGAGCGATTACGTTAACCGGTTTTCTGTTAATGGGTAATATCGTACCGGAATATGTGAATTCATGGATGATTACGTACGGTCAATTATTGGTCATTAAACATATTTTATTTGTTCCTTTACTTTTATTTGGATTTCGCCATAGTTTGCTTCTTCGAAGGATAAAAAAGCATGGGCATGCCAGATCGATGAAATCATCGTTTCGAATGGAATCAGTCATTGCGGTCTTCATTTTAGCTGTGACGGCTTTTATGACAGAGCAAACACCACCGCATGAAGTGATCCAAACGCTTCAGACCGAACAAATTTCACCATTGATTCAACTGTTCTTGAATCAGCCAATATTAGTCAATCAAACCTTGCAATTTGATCTAAATACATCATCTAGCATTCTTCTTGTGGCTGGTCTTTTCTTGTTCATAGGAGGGATGTTTATTCTTCTCCAATCACATAAGGTTTGGGGAGGATTAGCTGGTTTTTTAATCGCTAGTATACTCGTGTATAGTGGACTGATGGTAAGTGCCACACCTGAAGATACCGTGATTGATGATACCGTCTATGAAACAGACTATGATGCGATCAAAGCAAGTTATTCAGAAGAGACGGAGATCGCGATTTTAAAGCAAGAAGAGCTTGAATCGAATAGGCAAATGGTTGTTTATACCGTAAATGATTCTGATCTTGTTGCGCAAATGATTGAGGTGACCTCAGATGGTTTTAAACGATTACCTGCTTCAATGCTTACCATTGGGGGAACCGCCATCACGGATGAAGAGCAAAAGATTCGTACATTCCGCGTTCAAAATGGAAATTGGCATCATGATGCGTATGATTATACGTATGTGACATTTGGAATGATTCGTCAACCAGAAGATGTAGCGCGTGTCCAAATTCATTACGAAGGTGGCTCTTATATTGCAGAGCTTGAGGCAAATGTGTTTATTAATACGACCTCTAGCAATGAGCTTTGGAACGACCAACATCCTATCGATTTTCTTTCAGATGATGGAACGGTCATCGAAACCTATGCTAGAGAAGTAATGGAAGAAGGCGTTTATTGTCATTAATGTGATGATCAGCGCTTTTTTTCTGTTTACCATGAAATGATTATTTCGTTTAACGAAGAAAAGGAGTACAATGGGAAGAAAAAAGAGGTGATAAAGAGTGGAGAGAAAAAAACAATGGCTGATTTATGCCATGCTCACTCTTGCAACCGCAACTTGGGGAAGTGCGTTTATCGCAGGTAAATTAGCGATTGAAAGCTTCGAGCCTTCAACGATTGCCTTTTTACGATTTTTAGGTGCAGCTATTCTACTTTTTCCAATTATGTGGCTGCTTGAGAAAAATAGACCAAAGCCAACAAAGAAAGACTGGGGCATGTTTGCCTTACTCGGTTTAACAGGAATTGCGATCTATAATATTTGTTTCTTTCTAGCAAGTAAGCACGCCCCTGTGATTAAGAGTTCCCTTTTTATTGCGGCCAATCCGATGTTAATCGTTTTGCTCTCAGGTGTATTCTTAAAAGAACAGATTACAAAAAAACAAATTATAGGGCTTATTCTTGCTCTAAGTGGCGTTGTTTTAATCGTGACCGAAGGAAACATTCAAATCATTACTCAATTTCAATTTGAACCCATTGACCTCATTTTATTAGTGGCCGTTATTAGTTGGGCACTCTATAGTGTGCTAGGAAGAGTCGTCTTAAAAAAATACAGTCCGATTGTATCGACTACTTATGCTGTTGCCTTTGGGACCCTCTTTTTACTCCCTTTTTCACTAGCTGAACAGCCTTGGGATGCAATTTTACATGCGAGTCCGACAGCATGGTTATCGATTGCTCATATGAGTGTGTTAGTAACAGTGGTTAGTTTTATTATGTACTACTACGGGATCCAACAAATCGGTGCTGCTAAAGCGTCTATATTCATAAATGTGATGCCTGTGTCTGCCGTTATCATGGCGACGTTATTTTTAGGAGAGACTTTCACTTCATCAGCAATGGTTGGTGCGCTACTTGTATTAAGCGGAGTCTATGTAGGGACGTATGTGCGTAAAGTGAGACCAAAAAAGCTAAGGAATGCAAGTTAACGGCTAAAGTGTTAAAATGTTTGGCATGAGATCGAGGTGAGGCAGTAATGATGAAAGAAAAATGGACAATAGATCAGATTGAAAAGTGGTTAATACAGGTTGATGAGGATGCCAAGCAATTTCAAGAGGCAACCGCGCTTCAATTAATTAAACAACTAAAAGAGGAAGAAGCTACTCAACAGACCGATGCAATGACGTCAGAACTGTATGCAAGACTTGCGGCAAAAAGAATGGAACGAGTGGAGTCTGCTCATGATCATTTAGTGATGGAGTGGATGAATCAAGCTATTTCATTCAATCCAACAAATGAAATCGCCCATACCGTTCGATTGAAAAAGATCTTAATGGAATGCAGACAACTGCCGATTCCTACCAAGTTTCCACCTATACGTGAAACGGACCATGGCAGTGCTAAGAAAAAAACAGCCGAATTGTACCATGAGCTAGCTACACAATTTTTTGAGTTGGATGAAAAAATGCTCGATCATTTTTCAGATGCTGAACAATCCATTAAATACACAAAGGAACCGCCATACGAATCCTTAATTTTAACGTTGCAGCAAACCTATGCTGCCTTCCGTGAGCCTTTTTCTGTTATTGAATCTGCTACTAAGGAATATGCGAATTCGTTAACAGGGATCTATTATTCTGCGGCCCAGTTTAAGCAAATTCATCATGCGGTGTTACAGATTGAATCGGCTAAAAAGGAATGGGAAAGTCAGCTTGAATCTTTTGCGCCTGAAAAGAAGTCACAAACGGCGCTTGAAGAGCTCGATTCCATGATCGGCTTAGAAGATGTTAAAAAGAGGATCGCTAAGCTTTATCAGTTTCTGCAATATCAAAAGGCAAGAAAAGAACAAGGTTTTCGTTTTAAAGACGAACTGAGCCTACATATGATTTTAACCGGTAATCCTGGCACAGGTAAAACTCGATTAGCTAGGCTTATCGCCACTATTTACCATGAACTTGGCTTGCTCGAGCGACCTGAGGTGTACGAAGTCGATCGTTCTCAATTAGTCGGAGGCTATATCGGTCAAACAGAGGAACAAACGACTCAAGCGATCGAAAGAGCTCTAGGGGGAGTCTTGTTTATCGATGAAGCTTATAGCTTAAAGCGTGCTGGTCAAACAACACAAGATTACGGGCAAGCCGCTATTGATACACTTGTCTCTGCTATGACGAGTGAAAAATATCAAGGGAAATTTGCTGTCATATTAGCAGGATATCCTGTGGAAATGAGAAATTTTCTTCGAGCCAATCCTGGCCTTCGTAGTCGTTTTCCAGATCAAAACCATGTGCATATTGAAAACTACTCAACAAGCGAGCTGATTGAGATGGCTAAGCAAGTGGCAATTGATAATGATTACGTTATAACTGAAGGGGCAATTGCCACTCTTAAAGAGCGAATTGAGCAGCAGCAAGTAGATGAGTCATTTGGAAATGGGCGAACGGTTAAAAACATTGTGCTAGATGCCATTTTTCAAAAAGGGGCATCCGTCTCACTCGATCAGGCAAATTCCAATGACTTCTTATTACTAGAAGCGTGGGATTTTGAAGCTAAGGAAAAGAATGAAAGCGTAGATGAGGCGAACCCAATTGAGCAGCTCGATGAACTTGTTGGACTAAGTGATGCAAAGAAAGAAATTGAGCGGTTAACTTCGTTTGTAAAGGTTCAACAGCTAAGACGGGACCACGATTTAGAGACAAGTCCACTTGAGCTACATGCGATTTTTAGTGGGAATCCAGGCACTGGAAAGACAACTGTGGCTAGAATTTATGCCAAAGCACTTCATCAATTAGGTCTACTTAAACGAGGACATGTTGTGGAAGTCAGTCGAGCAGACCTTGTTGCAGGTTATGTAGGCCAAACAGCCATTAAAACAAAAGAAAAAATTGTAGATGCACTTGGTGGTGTTCTTTTCATTGATGAAGCTTATTCACTAAGCTCTAGCGGGGAAAATGACTTTGGAAAAGAAGCATTAGCAACCATCGTACAAGAAATGACAATTCATAAAGAAAATCTAGTAATTATCATGGCAGGCTACAAAGATGAGATGCAACAATTATTATCGATTAACCCTGGCTTACGCTCACGCTTTAAAAATACCGTTCCATTTCGAGATTTCACCGGAGATCAATTAAGAGAAATGATGACAATGAGAGCAGACCAACTAGGGTATACGTTTGAAGGTGATGCACAAGCGATGCTTCATACTATAGTTCCCAGTGAAGGGCATCCAGGTAATGGGAGGTATGTAGCGGGGTTACTCGATTCACTCATTCAAGCTCAAGCAAGTCGCTTAATGGAAGAAGATACACGACAGATGAATAAAGAGATGTTACAAACAATTACACGTGAAGATATAGATGTTGTGCAAAATATGGAGGGGTAGAGAATGTTCATTTCAGAAACGAATGTTGAAGTAAGGTATGCAGAAACGGATCAAATGGGTATTGTCCATCATTCAAATTACGTCATTTGGTTTGAGTTAGGGAGAACACGTCTTATTAAGGAAATTGGCTTTAACTATGCACAGATGGAATCAGAGGGGATCTTATCGCCTGTGATGGACATCCAAGTATCCTATAAGCACCCGGCAACGTACGGGGAAGAAGTAACGGTGAAGACTTGGGTAGAACGCTATGACGGGATTCGGGTCGTGTATGGATATGAAATTATAAATGAAGCAGGGCAGACATGTGTCACCGGTGAAAGTACACATTGCTGTGTCAAAAAGGATTCATTTAGACCGATTTCCATCAAACGACAACTTCCTGTTTGGCATGAAGCGTACGAAAAAATAAAAAAATCATAAATCCTCGTATGAAATAATTGTGGGCTTCCATACTAAGGGACGTACCACATCTTATTTTGCGGAGGGATTTTTGATGGCAAAACCAGATAATCGTGCAGACAATGTTGAAAAATTACAGCAAATGAAAGAAAACACTCAGCATAATATCGAAGCTGCTGAGGAATCAATGGCGAACACAGATATGAAGGATGAGCAGAAGCAACAAATTAAAGAGAAGAACGCTCATCGTCAAGAGAGTATTGAAGCATTCGATGCTGAAATGAAAGATGAAGCACAAGCTAGAGAAAATGGCTACAAATAAGTCGTTGGAGAGTGAGGCAGATGCCTTGCTCTTTTTTCGTTTCTATCATTTTCTTATCAATTTCCATAAACGGACAAAAGTTGCTTATTCGTCAGTAAAACTAGACGAATTGCTACAAGATCTCTTAAAGGGTCCATTTCATTTTTGTGGAATCTATTGATAAAGAAAATCATGGAAGGGAAAGATGTATGATGAAGAATAATCAAAATGAAATGAATTGGAAAAAATTCTCGTATGTCGTCAAACAAATGCAATCAGATAACCCAGATGTTCGGGAGCTCGCTGTGCAATCATTAGATAGAATGGTTGAATCTGAAGTGACTGGGTCTCAATTGAAACTAACCGATTCAAGCTCCACACCTTCCACGTCAAAAAAAGATGATGTTATGCATAAAATTCGCTTACTACAAAAGGATAAAGAAAAAAAGCAAGTTAGAAGAAAAAAATGGTTTGCCGTGATATGATAAGGTAAACAAGAGCAAATGAGGTGTTAGCAAGTTGGCATTTGGGATTACAAGGAAAGAGCTAAAAGCATGGAAACAAAAGGCTGATCGGGGCGAGATTGCGTTTTTAACTCACTACTGGATTGATGATCGATTTCCGGGATGGACATCTGTTACCAAAGTCGCTTGTTCAGATATGAAAAAGCTAGTAAGCTGGGGTAGGAATTATGGCTTGAAGCCTGAGTGGCTTGATTGTCATGATCGCTACCCTCATTTTGATTTGGTCGGTCAAACCCAATATGAGATTCTAAAAAAAGAGGGAATGCTTAAACAGCTTTCTCGTTTTCGTGTTTTAGACAAACTTTAAGTTTGAGATATTGGTATAATAGGAATACTTACTATAGAAGTAAATGAGGAGGGGTTATCATGGCTACTATTCAACAACAAGTCCAAGAAGAACTACATACAAAGCCAAGCATTGATCCGAAAGAAGAAATTAAAACAAGGGTTCAATTTCTTAAAGATTACTTAGTGAAATCAAACACAAAAGGATATGTTCTTGGGATCTCTGGAGGCCAGGATTCTACGTTAGCTGGTAAATTAGCTCAAATAGCAGTAGATGAGCTGAATGCTGAATCTAATAATTCGACCTATCAATTTATTGCGGTGAGATTGCCGTACGGTATTCAGCATGATGAAGATGATGCGAATCTTGCGATGGAGTTTATCGATCCGAGTGTGTCGAAGTCGGTTAATATTAAAGCAGCTGTTGATGCGAGTGAAGCAGCCTTCAACGAAGCTACTGGTCAAGAAATGACTGATTTCAACAAAGGAAACACGAAAGCACGCGAACGTATGAAAGTTCAATTTGATTTAGCTGCTCATTATGGGTGTCTAGTTATTGGAACGGACCATGGTGCAGAAGCAATCACAGGATTCTTCACAAAATATGGAGACGGCGCTTGTGATGTTGCCCCGTTGTTCGGATTAAACAAGCGACAAGGAAAAGAACTTCTAAAAACATTAGAAGCTCCAGAACGACTCTATGTTAAAGTTCCAACTGCGGACTTAGAAGATGATAAGCCAGGTCTTCCTGATGAAGAAGCATTAGGAATGACGTATGATAATCTAGATGATTATTTAGAAGGTAAAGAGGTAGAGGCTTCTATTGTAGAAAAGATTGAGGCTAGATACCGTATGACGGAACATAAACGTCAATTACCTGTTACGATCTTTGATAGCTGGTGGAGATAAGAAAAGTCATGAAACTTTTCACTCCAGCATATCGTATAAAGGTTGTTAAAGAATGAAATGAACACCGGTTGAGGAGAGGAAAGCTTGATGAAAGGCAAATTTGTATTATTAGCGGCATTGTTGATCCTACTTGTTTTAGTAGGGGGTTACTCATTTAGTAGTATACCTACCTCTAGCTTAGATGGACAAGAAAGCATGGGTAGTGTTGAACGCGGGGAACAAACAAAAGAAATCAATGGATTAAAAATGACTGTAAACAACGTTCGAACAGAACCAATTGAAAATAACGATAATCATTACGTGATCATTGACTTAACTCTTGAAAATGTAGGATCAAATGTTCAGGAATTCACCTTATTTAAAGTGACCTTGGTTGATTCAGAAGGCTATGCCTATTCACACTCTTCAAGAGTTGAAACAAAAGGTATATTAGGTGGACAACTTCACCCGGAACGTAAAAACCGCGGGGAAATTGGCTTTGAGGTTCCTGTTGAACAAGAGTATGAGTTGGTGTATACGGATCATCTAAGAACAGGCCAAGTAACTTGGCCAATTACTTTAGACGAATAAAAGGAGCTGTACAGTAGATGGCAATAAATAAAGATAGTGATCTCCATATGCACTCTACTGCATCAGATGGAAACTATTCTCCAGACGATTTGATGAAAAAATGTTACGATGTCGGACTGAAAATCGTTGCTCTAACAGATCATGATACGGTTCAAGGGGTTCCTAATGCAATAGAAGTAGGACGTTCCTTAGGGTTAACCGTTATTCCTGGTATTGAGCTTTCGACGAAAATTCAGGGTAGAAGCGTTCACATTCTCGGTTATGGGATTGAGTATGAGAATTCTGAAATGCTAGCGTTTCTTGGTGAACAACAGCAATATCGAAGCGAACGATTGAATCAGATGATAAATAAATTATCCAAGTCTGGCGTGAAGCTAACTCGTACCGATGTGCTTAAGCATGTTGATGGCGGAAGCATTGGACGACCTCATGTGGCAAAAGCAATGATTGATGCGGGGTATGTCGATTCTGTTAGTGAAGCATTTGATCAATTTCTAGCCGAAGGGAAACCTGGATTCGTCGAAAAGCAAAAAGAGATGACGGTCAAAGAGGCCATTGACTTTATCCATCGCTATAATGGGGTTGCCGTTGTGGCACATGCCGATTATTACGGATTAGACGAGGAAATTGAGTCATGGGTGCGCGAGTGGGGCTTAGATGGAATTGAGGTATTCCATCGCGATCATAACGCCGAAACGGTTCAACGGTACTTAACGTTAGTGAATCAAATTGAGGCGAATACAGGAGCAGAATTGTTGCTTACAGGTGGATCTGATTTTCACGATGAAGAATACGGTCGTGTACCAGAACCGCTCGGTGTCACAAGGTTAGCAGATCAATATGCTGAAATTCTTCTTCAGCGAATAAGTAAAAGCGACTCTTAGTGAGTCGCTTTTTTTAGGTTGAACGCTCCTTCTTCCCGAAAATCTCAATCCCACTTAATGCTTGATTCGCAAGTTGGTCGGCTTCTTTGTTATCCTTACGTTCAATCTGTACATACTGAACTTCAAGCTTCATTTTTTCCTTCAAGTCGTCTATTTTATCTAACCATAAACGATAGTTTTCTTCATAGCTAGGCCATTCTCCAGAAGCTTGGTTGACGGCTACTTGTGAATCTGAGTAGAGAGTAATCGTTTGGTGTCTAACCTCATTTTCCTCTAATAATTGCATCGCTACATGCATCGCCGCAAGCTCTGCTTCGTTGTTATCTGTTATGTATTCAATTTGTTCATTTCGACGGATTCGCCATTTTTTCTGATGTTGGGTAAAATAGATGACAATACCCAATCCAGCTAATTTCGTGTTTTTATCGTAACCACCATCTACATAGACACTGACATCTTGTGGTTCCGTTTCATGGATTTTCGATAGTTTATCTAGTTCTTTCTTTGTCCAACTACGATCTTGTTGATCGAAGTACTCAATCGATTTTAATCGTCCACTCTTTTCTAAGTCAGATGATAGAAGAAGAACGTCGTTAAGAGTCATAAACTCTGACTGCATAAAAAAGGTGCGATTTCCTTTAGGTATACGGTAGATCCACTCAATTCGAATTTTCATCATCTAACATCTCCTTAAATGATTGATTAACATTGAATTTTGTGATAATTTAAAACAATCGTTATAATTTTAGTTTAACAGTTTATTTTAATGAAGGATATCTCTTTATCATTTAGTGATTAAAGAAAAGGAGCGCCGAGATCTATGCCTATCAAGATTCCAGATCACCTACCTGCAAAAGAAGTACTGAACGCTGAGAACATTTTTGTAATGGATGAGAGCCGTGCCTACTCACAGGATATCAGACCATTGAAAATTATCATATTGAATTTGATGCCGATTAAAGAGACGACCGAAACGCAATTATTACGCTTATTGGGAAACACGCCCCTGCAAGTAGATGTATCTTTTTTATATCCAGATACCCATGTTTCAAAAAATACACCACAAGAGCATCTTCGTTCATTTTATAAAACATTTGAAGAGATTCAGTCAAAGAAATTTGACGGAATGATTATCACAGGTGCTCCAATTGAGAAGCTTGAATTTGAACAAGTTGATTACTGGGATGAACTCAAGCGGATTATGGATTGGAGCGTGACAAACGTTACATCCACTCTACATATTTGTTGGGGTGCACAAGCTGGCTTGTATCATCATTATGGCGTAAGAAAGTACGAGCTGGAGCAGAAATTGTTTGGCGTTTTTACCCATAGTATTGAACAACCAAATGTAAAGTTAATGCGTGGCTTTGATGATGAATTTTTAGCTCCCCACTCCAGACACACAGACATTCTTCCTGATGAGATCGAAAAGGTCCCTGACCTTGATATCTTAAGTATGTCAAAAGAGGCGGGCGTTTATTTAGTGGCAGCTAAAAATGGCAAACAAATCTTTGTAACAGGTCACTCAGAATATGATACATGTACATTAGAAGATGAGTATAGACGAGATGTGGAAAGAGGTCTTGATATCTCTTTGCCTGAAAATTATTTTCCACAAAATAATGCAGAGGCTGCGCCAAAACTAAGATGGCGTGCACATTCGAATTTACTTTTTTCCAACTGGCTTAACTACTATGTATACCAAGAGACACCTTATGATTTAAGTGAGTATTAAGACGGGAAAAACCTACGCTTAGTAGGTTTTTCTTTTTCTGTTTTATGAATGTGTGAAGAGAGATGAGACTTCTAGTTGGTGTTTATCTATCAACCACACACAAAAGTAGTCAACAAACTGGGCATCCCATTGAGTCCCTTTTCCTTATTGTAGAATCGTTAAGGCCTTCTCATGATGAGAACGTACTCCAGGTATTAGTTTCCCCATCAATTCATTCATCTGAGTAATAATCGGATGCCCGGACAGTAAAGCAACCCTCCTGGACTTGTTTCATTTTCGAATGCAGTTGATTTAAAGGCTGTTGCAAATCGAAAACAAAAGTCTTGCCCCATACAAAGATAATCCGCACCCTACTAGTAAAACAAGCATAGACCAAATCCAATAGATCTCGATTAGTAAGGCATCTCCCTGACTAAGTCGCATCTGTGTAGCCAAACTAAAAAGAAGTAAAGGGAAGGCGCCAAATAACAATGCACTTAATTGAAATTTTGTTTTTAAAGAAACTAATGTTTCCCCTTCTAATGTGAGTTCTTGGTTATACCGTTGGAGCGCTTCTTGTTGAACATGATCTAAAAGTGGGAAAATAGCACTAGATGTATGATAGTACTCAATCATGGCGTGCATACCAGCAATTAAGATTGCACAAACTAACCCATATAAAATGTATTCATAAGGGATATGAAGCAGCTCAATTTCAATAAAAGTCGTAAGTAAGATTGCAGGCACACTAATGCCAATTAAATGAGGTCCAAGAATTCGATATCCAGTCAATTTAGGAAAACGATGAATCTGATAATAGGCTGCTTTCAATTCTTGAAATGTAGGCTTTTCAGTTAAGAAAATATGCTTGATAGGCTTCGTATGGCGTCTAAAAAATAAAACTCAATGGAGATCATCGTTAAAAAAGAAAGGAAGACAACAACCCCTATAGGAAGAATATCCCGTGCTGCTAAAGAAAGGGTCGTTGGTATTAATACAACGCCTACGCCGATAACTACTATTAGAGAGCCGAACAGATAATAGATCCCTACATTCTTTACGAAATTTTTATAAACAGACAACTAGTGGTCCCCCTTTATAACTGACACGTCGCAGGTCAATATACCTACTATATTATGTTTTAAAAGCGAGTGAAACAACACAAAGATTAATTAAGATGAGGGATGGGATATGAAAAGGGAACATTTTTTGAAATCGGTTGTGTATTTAAAGGAGACGGATCTATATTACGAACGGTATTTTGCACGAAAAGAAAAGCGAGGTACATTAGTCTTTATTCATGGATTTGTTTCTTCTAGCTATAGTTTTCGTTACTTAATTCCTTATATCACCAAGCATTATGAAGTTCTTTGTATGGATCTACCAGGGTTTGGTCGGAGTGGGAAGCAAGGGAAGTTTTGTTACTCCTTTCAAAGTTATGCAGACCTTGTCATCTCATTAATGGAATTGTTTCAATTAAAAAATGTCACGATTGTAGGTCATTCAATGGGTGGGCAAGTCGCCTTATATACTGCGAGAACAAAGCCAAGCTTAATTTCTTCTATTATTTTGTTATCAAGTTCTGGTTACTTAAAGAGAGTAAAAAGACGGTTTATTTATGCCTCTTACTTTCCATTTGCCAAACGAGCGATGCGTTGGTGGATAGCGAAGCGAAATGTGCAGCAAATGTTTACCCAAGTTGTTCATGATAAAAAAGCGATCACTCAAGAGGCGATCGAAGAATATAGTTTACCCCTTGCAGATCCCCATTTTTGTGATGGGCTGGTTGGGTTAATGAGAACAAGAGAAGGTGATCTTGGTAGAGAGGAATTGCAAACAATTACTCAGCCTTGTTTGATTTTATGGGGGGATGAAGATCGGATTATTCCTGAGAGAATCGGGAGGCGGCTAGCACAAGACTTACCCCATGCAGAATTTTTTTGTTTTACAAAAACTGGTCATTTACTATCAGAGGAACGTCCTAAGGATGTGGCAAGAAAGATCCTTGCTTTTTTAAAGGATCGATCAAGCTCATAAAACTAGCGAATCTCTCTTAAATCACTTCTATTTTAAATATGGTATAATTATCAAAGTAGAAGGTGTTTTTGGGGGTGAGCATATTGGATCCATTAGACGTCATGATGAATAAAGATCGAGTTGTACCATACTTCCAAGCGATTGTAAGTGCCGATAAACAATTAGTAGTTGGCTATGAAGTGCTCGCTAGATTTCAAACTGAAAATGGAGTCGAGAGCTTGGGATGGTTCTTTCAAGATAAAACGATACCAGATGAGTATCGTTTCGAAATACAGGAACATCTACAAGAACTTGCAATCACTAAGTATTTACAGTCGAATCAAGCAAGTATATTATTTTTCAACAATGATATTGATCTTTTATTAAAAGATGATGGCGAGAGCCTCTTAGAGTCATTGAACCCTTTCTTAAAACAAGGATTAAGAGAAGATCAAATCGTGATTGAATTTAAAGAAGAAGAAATTCTCGATAAAGTGGAAGAGTGTAAACATCTGCTAGCCTACCTTCAGAGCCTAGGGATTCGAATTGCGATTGATAATGTAGGACAATCAAATAGTAATCTAGAGCGGATTGCGATGCTCTCACCGAATATTGTGAAAGTAGATACCGGCTTTTTAGAAAATAATTCATTACCACATCTCTATCGTGAGGTGCATCATTCTCTTCGTATGCTATCGAGAAAAATTGGGGCTACTTTGTTATTTGAAGGTGTGTCAACGTTCAATCAGTTAAATTATGCTTGGCGCAATGGAGGCCGTTATTATCAAGGCTTTTATATGGGTATGCCAAAAGCTGACTTTATCGAAGAAGACTCATGCAAAGAAAGACTTCAAAAAGAGTTTCAGCATTTTATTACCTTTGAGCGTAAGAAAATGGAAGCTCAATTAACGTTAACTAATGATTTAAGTTTACAAATTAAACAGACAATGAAACGAATTGAAGCAGATGATACATATGATGAAGTGGTTACAAAAATCGCTGAAGATTGTAGCGATTATGCGTTTCGGATTTATGTATGCAATCAAGATGGCTTTCAACTTTCTTCTAACATTGAAAAAGATCCAAATGGCCACTGGTCGTTATTAAAAGAGGGACGCTATAAAAACTGGAGTTGGCGCCCATATTTCCTTGAAAACATTGTTCGAATGAATGTTGAAAAAAGAGGGATTTTATCTGATCTGTATGCTGATATTGAAAAGGAAGAACATATAAGAACTTATTCTTATCCGATCTCTGATGATGCTTTTGTCTTTGTCGATATTCCATACACGTTTTTATTTGAACAAAATAACTTATTATAAACAGGTAAAATGGAGCATATGTCTCCATTTTATTTTTGTTTACAAAAATAAGGTTTAATTACTAAAAATTTAGGTTATAGTTCTCTAACATTGGAGAATATACTCTCCCAAATTAAAGGAGGACTAAACGTACATGGCATTAGAAAAAGAACTCCAGCAATTACGGGAACAACGTTGTGAAGATGGATGTTTAACAATCTACTTAAACACGGATCAATCAAGTACAGACCAGAAAAAAGGGGAATGGAAGATCCGCTTAAAAAATGGTCTAAGTAAACTTGAAGAGTATATTCAAGCAAGTAATGACGAGGAGCTTGCCTCCTATAAAAAGCTGAAAAAAATTGCATTTAAGGAAATTCCGGATATGCAAAC
This sequence comes from Alkalihalophilus lindianensis, assembly GCF_032843265.1. Classification (NCBI taxonomy): domain Bacteria; kingdom Bacillati; phylum Bacillota; class Bacilli; order Caryophanales; family Bacillaceae; genus Alkalihalophilus; species Alkalihalophilus lindianensis. The sequence continues at coordinate 1,063,088 of NZ_JAWJBA010000001.1, read as the reverse complement.
GACTTTAACACGAAGTCTCGTATTTCTAGGTTCATCAACAGGCGAGTGGCAAATTAAACAATTGAATGTTCCAGTAGAAAATGAATTTAGATGGGAAAAGCATCCTGCTATTGAACAATTAGAAAAAATTCAGACTGATTTTCCAAAGGTAGGGGTGCTTGTCGTGCAGAAGCTTGATGTTCTGGCTATTGAGACCAGTCTAGGAGAAGTTAATCAAGAATTTACGTATAGCTGGGACATTGATGATGAGGATTGGAAAGAATATGAGGGAACAGCTTCTACGGACCGTACAGCTTCTAGTGCAACGCATAAAGACCAGTATGACCAACGTTTTGAAGCAAACCAACAACGCTGGTTCAAGCAACTGGCTCAAGTTATTCAGAAGAAAGCGAAGCGAGCTGGCTGGGATACGATTTATTTATCAGGTTCAAATGAGGCTGTTGCTGAATTTGAGAAACATTTAACCTATCGTAATGTAAAAGTCATTCATAAGAATTTTACGAAAGCTAAGGGACATGAAATTATCGGAGAAGTGCTAGCCTCTTAGAAAAAGAGTCATAACGTTTTAAAGGAGTGTTAATTATGAAAGAATATAGTGTCGTACCAAACAAGGATAGCTCAGCATGGATGGTGAAGATCGAAGACATTTCACCGGTTCATTCTTATAATACAAAGATGGAAGCGATCGATAAAGCAAAAGAACTAGCCGTGGAAGAAAAACCGAGTAAAATATCTCTATATGATGGCAATCAAGAATTAGAGGAAGTTTTAACATTTACATCTTAACCCTTCATGCAGCTTCTCTTCCAAAGAGAAGCTGTATTTATTTTGTGTTGAGACTAGACTGAAAATAGTGATATTTCCTTTTGCACTAGTAAATGACAATCAATGGGAGTATTCTATTAAAGGAATGATAGTGTTAGGAGAGGGTTAGATGGAGTATCGGTCAGTGTATCGGTTAATGGCCTATTTGTTTTTTGCCTACTCGACAATGACGATTGTGATGAGTTATATACCGTTGTATTTCCAAGCAGATGGTCTCAGTGGAAATCAAGTAGGAATATTAATGGCGATAGGTCCATTTGCCACAATTATTGCCCAACCGTTTTGGGGTTATATGAGTGATAAGTACAAAACAATAAAGCGAATGATCATCATTAGTGCATGTGGAGTCGTTGTAGCTACGTTCAGCTTTATGTTTATGAGTCAATTTTATGGCTATCTTGTGATGATGTTTATCTTGTTTCTATTCTTGTCTCCATTAACAGCTCTAGGAGATAGCTTGTCACAAAAAACGGCCACGTTAAAAAGTGTGAGCTTTGGTCGTATAAGAATGTGGGGATCACTTGGATTTGCTACGACATCCTTACTTACCGGCTATGTATTACTAGTTATCGGCGTCGATCACTTAATGATTCCGATGCTGATAATGGCTACTTTAGCATTAATTATGGCTTTATCGATTAAGGATGTTAAAGGTACAAACAAGCCAGTGACCATCATCAGTGCGCTAAAAATAGGTCTAGATCGTAAATTGATGTTATTTTTATTATTTGTCGTTTTCATTTCGATTACCCACCGAGCGAATGATAGTTATCTAGGCTTATATATTGTGGACCTTGGCGGTGTTGAATCGTTAATTGGCTGGGCATGGTTTATCGGAGTCTCGGCAGAAGCGCTCGTTTTTGCTACAAGTCCGCTATGGTTTAAGAAGTGGCAACCACTAACGTTTGTCACAGTAGCCGGTTTTATATATAGCATCAGGTGGTTACTTATGGGATTAGCAACGGCACCATGGATGATCCTACCTTTACAACTGGCTCATGGCGTTACGTTTGGAATGTTTTACATTGCTGGGTTTCAATTTGTGAATAAATTAATTCCTGAACACCTTCAAGCAACCGGGCATGTTCTCTTTATTACCACATTCTTCGGATTGTCTGGGATCTTTGGTTCGTTGTTTGGAGGATGGATGATTGATGGATTTGGTCTAGAGGCTCTCTATTATTGTCTTACAGTAAGTGCTCTTGTTGGTGCAGTTGGGTTAATGGTATTTAAGTTTATGAATGATCGAACACCAACTATAGCGAAATAGTGGAAACAACTCGATTGTGAGTTGTTTTTCTTTTTTGTAGATGTTTTACAACGAGCAGTCAATCTTATACACTGATAAGAAGAAATAAGGAGTGGGGGTGAAATGAATGAATGAATGTTGTTTTAACCGCACGAGGTGAAACGTATTTAAGTCAATTAGATCGATCGAAAAAATCAGTACGTATTGTTGCACGGGATACATATGAGTGAAGTACGATGATAGAGTTTTACCTCGCTCTGGATGAGCGAGGCAAAGAAGATGTAGAAATTAACGTCAATGGAATTTCGTTTATTTACGACCAAAAAGCAGAAGAAGAAATTGGTGATTACTTAAAAGTGGATGTTGTTCCTTCACAAGGAATCAAATTAATTAATGCCAATCAAACACTCGCTTATGGTCTGACTATGAAAAAAGTGTAATCATTACTTTTTAATGAATAAGGCACTCATTTGCTTAACAAGTGGGGAAACTTGTTTAACAATAGGTGAGACTTGTTGCACGGTTTTAACTACTTGGTCTACTGTTTGAAACGTTCTTCCTACATCAAAACTTCCATCTTCTCCAGTGAAGGCAGACTTCATTAATGAAGGTTTCTTAGGGCTCCATGACTGTGGTTGCCCAAATCCTTGATAACCTGGTGGAATGGAAGGTTCTTGTTTCCATCCTCGTTTTTTAGGCTTAGGCTGATGATGCATATAATTCATATGGCCATTGGGAGGACTATGATAAGGCTGGTAATAAGGCATATGATGGTGGGGAGATGGCCATTGTGGATTTGGCTGATACATAATGATTCCTCCTATTGAATATCAATTCTTTGGTGGGTGATCGGAATACGAATAGAAAGCAAACCGTTCTTGTAATGGGCAATCACATTCGATTGGGATAGATGAAAGCCTAGTGGGATAAATCGTTCTCGAATACGAATGGATTGCTGCCTTTCTTCTGTCCGGGTCTTGTCTTCTTGAATGAGTAATTCTTCTTGTTCACACACTTTTATATGAATGCCTTGGTTATAGACATCGAGTGAAATTTGCTTTCGATCTACACCCGGCAATTCAGCTTCAATCAATACTTGTGATCGTTGATTGCTCACTCTGATAGGGATGGTTTGGGAAAATAATGGGTGATCAACCAGTCTTTCATGGGTTTGTTGGAAGAAGTCGTCGATCGATTTTAAGATGTCCTGATAGCCTTGAGGGAGCTTTCTGGACCATGATTCTTTTTCAGACACTGAAAATCCCTCCTATAAATGCAAGTACTTACTAGTATATATATGAGATAAACACACAAAAGGTGAGTAGATAAGGAGGGGGAAGCTTGAGAATTATCGATACGCATTGTGATGCATTGTTAAAGCTATGGGAAAAACCATCAAGGTCCTTCTTTGATGATCCCGCGATAGAAGCGAATGCCAGCCGCCTTCAAGCTGGTCGTGTCGCTGCACAATGTTTTGCTATATTTGTGGAACCATTTATTAAAAGTGATCAAAAATTTCAAGCAGCATTAGAGCAAGCAGATCTTTTTCATGAAAAAGTACTACAAACACCGAACATGAGATGGGTTAAAAGCTGGTCTGATCTTGATTCAATCAAAGACAATGAAGTTGGGGCTATTTTAACGCTAGAAGGCTTAGATTCGATAGGGGATGATCTGACTAAATTACGAACTCTCTACAGGTTGGGAGTCTTATCAGTTGGATTGACATGGAACCAGGCAAATCTATGCGCGGATGGCATTGGCGAAGCGCGTGGGGCAGGGCTGACGACGTTAGGCAAAGAAGTAGTCCAGTTAAATAATGAGAACCTTGTGCTGACGGATGTGTCTCATCTAAGTGTCAAAGGATTTTGGGAAGTTATGGAGCTGGCTGACTACCCGATTGCTAGTCATTCGAATGCCCTTTCGCTTTGTGATCATCCTAGAAACTTAAACGATGAGCAAATCCAAACTCTCGTTAAAAAGGAAGGGTATATTGGAGTTGTATTTCACCCTCTTTTTGTAACAGGTAATGAAAAAGCGACCATTTCTGACTTGATCACTCATATTGATCACTTATGCAGTTTAGGTGCTAGAGACCATATTGGATTTGGATCGGATTTCGATGGGATCGCTGTACATATCGATCAACTTGAACATTCGGGCCAGTATGATCAATTAATCAATCAACTTCTCAAGTATTATCCTGAAGAGGTTGTCAAAGGCTTTGCTGGTGAAAACTTTAAACGAATGCTACCAAAATAGAATCAGAAGTTAAGGGATGAAAAATAGAGGCTGATGGAGTATACTAACAACGAAGTGAGGTGAAAGAGATGAATATTACAGATAGTGCAAGATCGTTTCTTGAAGAAACAATGGCTGAACACGGTTTAAAAACGATTCGTGTTGTTTTTGCAGGCATGGGCTGAGGAGGTCCTAAGCTTGGGCTAGCTCTGGATGAGCCGGCAGAATCTGATAAACGTGAAGTCATTAATGGCATTGATGTTGCTTTTGAAGAAGGAATTTATGATCAAGTGGCGACTCTAACGCTTGATATGCAGAAGACTGAACAAGGCGAAGGTCTTGTAATGGTTGGTGGCGGACAGGATTGCTGTTAAAGTAAAGACATTAATGAGTTCTAGTACCCATTAATGTCTTTTACTTATAGACTTAATAAATTTATTCAATTACATAATTTTTTAATATCTATTAAATGATCGATAGAAGGACCTACTATATCAAGGTTTAATCAGATTTTAATTTGACAAACTTTCATAATGGTCCTAAAGAGTAATAAATGTATAGGTCGATAAAAGCGTACAAGCATGTAGATTGGCTTGGATTATGTTACAATCATCACATGCTTTAAGATAAGAAAGGGGTTTACTTATGAAAAAGAAATTAGGACTTGGCATGGCGGCTATTGCTTTAGCTATCACGCTTGCAGCATGTGGAGACAACGAAGAGACAGAAGTCGAAACAGAACAACCAACAGAGGAAACAACTGATGAGGCAGCTGAACATCCAGAAACAGAAGAGCCAAGTGAGTTATCTTTAGATACAGAGGATATTCCAGAAGTAGTTGCAACTGTTAATGGAGAAGATATTAACAAAGACGATTACGTTAATGCGCTTGAATCACAAGCGATGATGTATTCTCAATTTGGCATTGATTTTAGTGATGAAGAAGGACAAGCAATGCTTGAAGAATTAAAAACTGTCATTCTTGACGGGTTAATTGACGACCGTTTATTAATTCAAGCTGCTGAAGATGTAGAAGTATCAGAAGAAGAAGTAAACGCTGAACTAGAAATGGCCATGCAACAAGCACAGATTGGTTCAGAAGAAGAACTTGAGCAATTGTTAGAAGAACAAGGCTTTACCGTTGATGACATTCGTGAAGACTTTGAGAGACAAATCAAAGTTCAAAAATACATTGAAGGCCAAACAGAAGCACCAGAGATCTCTGAAGAAGAACTTCAAACTGCTTATGATCAACAAGTAGAAATGGCAGAAGAAGCTGGCGCTGAAGAAATTCCTTCATTTGAAGAGCAACGTGATACCATTGAAGCTGAGTTAGTTCAAGAAGCTCAAATGGCACAACGTGATCAAATCGTTGCGGAACTACGTGAAGAGAGTGACATTGAAACAAACGTTTAATACGGATTTGGAAGAGTCTACAATACTGTAGGCTCTTCTTTTTGAAATAAATCTTGCTTACTCGTTCTTTTATCCTATACACTTACAATATAAAAAGTCATAGATTTACCTAATTTGGAGGAATGAGATGAACGGGCATACGGACATTTTACTAGATAGTGGCACAAATGAATTAGAAGTTGTTATGTTTAAAGTGGCTAATGGGACATTTGGAATCAATGTTCTTAAAGTAAGAGAAATTATTAATCCTCTCCCGATTACAGCTACACCGAATGCTCATCGGCATGTGGAAGGGGTTATACGTTTACGACAAGAAGTTATTCCTGTGGTTGATCTTGCACAAGTATTGAACCTATCACCATCTAATGAACCAGATCAAGACAAATTGATTGTAGCTGAATTAAATAAAATGAAAGTTGCTTTTCATGTACACAGCGTCTCACGTATTCATCGTATCTCTTGGGAACAAATTGAGAAGCCAAGTGAACTCTCATTAAATGCCGAAAGTCACACGATCGGCATTGTGAAGCTTGAAAGTGAAATGTCGTTATTACTAGATTTTGAAAAAATCGTCGTTGATATTAATCCGAAGACAGGGTTAAGTGTGGAACAAGTAAAGAATTTAGGACCACGCGATCGATCCGAGAAAAGAATTGTTATAGCAGAAGATTCCGCTGTATTACGAAAGCTTCTTCAAGACACCTTAACAGAAGCTGGCTACGAGCGACTGTCTTTTTTTGAAAATGGGAAAGCAGCTTGGGATTATTTAGAGGGGTTAGTGAAAGAAGATCAAACCTTTAAAGTGGACTTAATTATTACCGATATTGAAATGCCTCAAATGGACGGACATCATCTAACACTTCGAATCAAACAAGAAGAACATTTAAAACAAATTCCAGTGATTATTTTTTCTTCTTTAATTACAACGGACCTTTATCATAAAGGGGAGAAAGTCGGGGCTGACAAGCAAATTAGTAAGCCTGAGATCGTTGAGCTTGTTGAAACGATCGATTCATTTGTTCGATAGGTAAGTGCTCACCGATTCGCCTAGTTTGCATAAGATACATCATCTTAGCAAAAAATGGGGCGATAAGATGGCAGCCAAGAAAAAGTCTTCAAAAGCAAAACATGTACCAAAAAAGACGGCAAGCGAAAAATATGCTTATACATTAAAATCGGTCACTTCTGAGACCTGCATAAAGTGCAAGACTCCTTGTTCAAGGGGGATGGCATATGTAGAGAAGATGAATGCACCGGGAGCAATAGGAAAAGGTGTTCCTTGTATTTTAACTAAAGGAAAAGGATTCAAATAAAACGTGAAGCTTCTGCTTCACGTTTTATTTTTGTTTTTTTAATTCCTTTAATAACTGATCTTTTTGATCTTCATTGAGAGCACCCATTTTGGTGAGTAGATAAGCATATTGAATGATTCTTTTTTTACTTCCCATACCGATCTCTCCTTTTCTTTACTACAACTTATTCAGTGAACAACAAAAATGTTTCTGTAAGGAAAGATTTTAGGCGTAATTCAACCTTGGAACCGAAAAAATGGACATTTTCAACGTTTTCTTGTTACACTAAATCTACAATGGATCCGTTCGATATAGATTAGGAGTGAAAAGTTTGGACATTCAAATTACAAAACCTGCACTAACTTGGTTTAAAGAGGAATTCAACTTAAAAGGTGAGGGAGAGTTTATTCGCTTTTTTGCACGTTACGGCGGATGTGGAAATATCCAAAGCGGCTTTTCACTTGGTATTAGTCAGGACCCACCGGATAAAATCGGCTCAAAAGCTGAACTTGATGGGATTACTTTTTTTATCGAAGAAAAAGATCTTTGGTATTTCAAGCATCTTGACTTGAAAGTGAAGTATAGCCGTAAGTTAGATGAGATTGAATTTGTTTATGAAGAACAACAAAGTGAAAAAGAGTAAAGTGAAGCCAGCAGATTAACTATCTGCTGGCTTTTGTTATGATCTCAATGAGGTGTTCTTCAAAATGGGAATCATTCATTTTGGTCGCAACACGGTGTATGGGGGCCGGGGGGAGTGTTTCATAAGGTCGCATGTCAGCTATGGTTAAGCCCCTAGCATTACCAGCTTGTTCTTGGACATAAATTAAATAATTTTGATAGGTAAACCAGTCGCTGTTTGTTAAAGCGATCATTGGAATTAAATCATGAACAGGACTGCCTTCAATATCAGGAATTTGTGTTTTATAAAATTCGTAATAGAAATCAAGAATCGGGTATAAGATATCTCCACATCCAGGCACATCTAGTTGTTTCGCAAGCTCAGGTGTAATAAAAATATGATCGGTTATATTAAGAGGAAATAAGGTGACATTTTTAGCGGATTTCATCACAACATGAGCTGCAATCGGGTCCCCATAAATATTGGCTTCTGCAACAGGCGTAACATTACCCGGTACAAAAAAAGCGCCTCCCATTACATAATAATCATTGAATGCTCTCATCAAATTAGGGTAAAGAAGAAAAAGAGTCGCTAGAGTCGATAATCTGCCTAGTGTGACAATTGTAAGATCACTTTTATGTTTGATGAGTAAAGGTATGATCTCATAAAAATTCTCTTTTAACCGATCCTCTGAATTAGGGGGTGTGAACGGTCCAAGACCATAATCACCGTGAATGGTCGGTTGCAATACAGGGTCTTCACCATTTAACGCCCGTTCTGCGCCTGAGAACACAGGTACATCTGTACGTCCAAGTAATTCCAATAAATACTGAACATTACGAACGGCAAAGCGCCGACTTGTATTGCCATAATCAGCAACAATTCCTACTACCTCTAGTTCAGGATTTGAGAAAGCGTAAATAAGCGCAATCGTATCATCAATACCAGGGTCACAAAAAATAAGGATTTTCTTTTTCATCGACATCACCAATAATTGGAATTTATTTCATCCTATGCTGAGGCGTTAATCTGTTGCATAAAAAAGATCTTCTCACACACACGGAGAAGATCCTCGTTCCGCCTAATTAGGTTGGCATGATCCAAACAATTTGTTGAATACGCACAAAAAAGGTAGAAGAGCTAGATTCTATGACAACATGATCAGGCTTAACATCGGCCACCGTTCCACGAACATTTCCGCGAGTTGTTTCAATGACCACGTCAGCACCCATGACAGATTGAAGCGTTTGTACGACATAAGGGTCAACAGAACTGATCATTTGTGGGACTTGATAATCATTTTGGTTATTCATTTTAATAGATCCTCCCCTAATTTCAATATCAATCTCATCCTATGCAGTCACATCTTTATGTGTTTGCCTACTTCATAAGAGGTTGATTCTATTGAGAGGAGGCTAATAATGAAGAGGGGTGAAAGTAATGAAGATCGGTTATGCCTGCCAAAATATGACGATCCCTACTCGATTTCGCACATGTCGTCTCCAAACCATGGAGAAAGAAGGGATGGGAAAAATTAAGGAATTAACATTAGCAAATATCGCTATGCTGAAGCAGGTCATTGAGTGGAACATTGAGAACAATATTACTTTTTTTAGGGTGAGTAGTGATATGGTTCCTTTTGCCACTCATTCAAAAATGACGTGGAGGTGGCAAGATGATGAAGAGGTAAAAAAGAATCTTTCGGAAATCTTAGAGCTCCAAAAAGCACATGGCTTACGCCTATCTATGCATCCTGGACAATATACGATTCTAAATTCGCCAAAAGAACATGTCGTTGAAAATGCAATAAAAGATTTAGAATACCATGCCGACTTTTTAGAACGGATTGGCGGAAGTGATATGATTATTCACACAGGTGGGGCGTATGGAGATAAAGAAGCAGCCAAAGAAGCTTTTATCAAATCCTATTTAACACTTTCAGATAAAGTTCGTTCTCTACTCCGGTTAGAAAATGATGATAAAACGTTTCATAGTTGTGATGTGCTCTCAATCCATGACCAATGCGGTGTGCCAATCTGTTTTGATCTTCATCATGAATTATGCTTCAATCGTACTATGAGCGAATTAGAACCCATCATCGAAGAAGTTCTTTCTACATGGAAGCACACCGCACTTCGACCCAAAATGCATCTTAGTTCTGGGAAGAAAGCAGAGAATGACCCAGCACATGCAGATTACATTCGAGAAGAAGATTTTGAAAGAATGCTTATCCTTATTGGCGATCATAAGGTTGATATTATGCTTGAAGCCAAAGCGAAAGAAAAAGCACTTATCAAGCTCTTAGACAATAAATAATGAGCAATTTAAGTGAGGGTTGTCTAAAGTTTGTGATATACTACTACAACAATAAGTGGAAGTAGGTGTGCTAATGTTTCAAAAAAGAGAGAAGGCAATGTTTGCTGGAGGGTGTTTTTGGTGTATGGTGCAGCCATTTGATGAACAACCTGGCATTCTTGAAGTGTTGTCAGGCTATAGTGGTGGAGAGACCGATAATCCGACGTATCAACAAGTAAAGTCAGGTGAGACTGGACATTATGAAGTCGTACAAATTACATATGATCCTGATCTCTTTTCTTATGATAAGTTACTATCACTTTATTGGCCTCAAATAGATCCAACTGATCCGCATGGACAATTTCAGGACCGAGGCTCACAATACCGCACAGCTATTTTTTATTACACATCGCAACAAAGGGTCCAAGCTGAAGCTACAAAAACTGAAATTGAAAAAAGTGGTCGCTTTAAAAAGCCGATTGTGACAGAGATTTTGCCTGCTAAAACGTTTTACCTTGCTGAAGAGAAGCATCAAAAATATTATAAAACACATAAAGAAGAATATAAACTAGACCGAAAGAAATCCGGCAGAGACGAATTTATTAAAGAAAACTGGAATAAGTGAGAACAACCCTACTATAAACATATAGTAGGGTCTTTTCACTCTTTGGGGACAATCATCATATAATAGATCAACGCATAATATGTACAATTATGTACTAATTATGTAAAAGTATAAAATAATTATCAAAAATTATAGTAAATATAAACTTTTTTCTGATATAATAAAACAAAAGAATTGAAAAAGTCAGTTAAAAGGAGCGTGTTTCATGCCTTCCGTTTTTCATAAATTGAAATTTGGTCTATTAATTACTGTTCTCACGCTAAATATGTTAGCTTTGATCGTTGTTTTATTTGTGCATGTGTGGACGTATACTGAAGCAGGTAAAGTTCCTCCAAAAACAGCTGTTCTCCTGCATGCTGTTCATCACAACTTAGTTACATCAGATATGAAACCCCCTAAATTTTTCGTGCAAAGTGGGAGTCCTACTTTTACAAGAGAAGAGATAGCCATTCCGGTGAGTGATGGTAGTGAGATAGAGGCAAGAATGTATCGACCTATTCAAGGGGAAAACCATCCAGTCATTCTTTATTATCATGGTGGAGCCTTCATGAAAGGCTATGGGGATATTAATACTCATGATAATATCGTGCGAACACTTGCTGCAAGAACGAAAAGTATTGTGATTGCTGTTGGGTACCGAGTAGCACCTGAGCACCCATTCCCAGCTGCAATTGAAGATAGTTATGATGCTTTAGTATGGGCATATGACCATGCTGAGGAATTCGGGGGAGATCCTTCCAAAATCGCTGTAGTCGGAGATAGTGCTGGAGGAAACTTAGCAACGGTTGTTTCATTAATGGCTAGAGATCGTAAGGGGCCAGAGGTTGCTGCACAAGCGCTACTGTACCCTCTAACCACATTTCAAGATGTTGAATTTGATTCAAGAGGTGTATATGATAGTGGATATTATCTCCTTTCTAGAAATGTGATGATGAGGGCTAGAGATTCGTATACACCTGATGAGAATACATGGGCTCTTCCGTACACATCTCCACTAGAGGCTGAACATTTATACAAAATGCCTCCTGCGCTTGTCATAACGGCAGAATTTGATCCTTTGAGAGATGAGGGAGAAGCGTATGCAAAGCGCTTGGCTGAGCACGGGGTAGCTGTTCGAGCACTGCGTTATAATGGAGTGATGCATGGATTCATTTCATTTTATGAAGTGATGTATCGCGGAAATCACGGCTTAAACCAAACAGCAACATTCCTAAACCAAATTTTTCACGAGTCACCACAATATGAACCCTATCATCTCCATGTATATGACGGGGTGGAACAATCGAACCACTTTCGTGAAGAGGCCGAAGCTTATGCGATTGGAAGCTTCTTATTAGGCAGGCAAGCACTTTCCATGATCCCATTCACACAATAAAAAGCGAAGCTGCGGCTTCGCTTTTTTCTATGCTTGTGCACGTTTGATGAACATTCTTTCATCTTCAATCAATCCACATGAGCCACATTGAACCTTTAATTCTGGACCACGGTACGGAGTATGAAAGGGGTCAAGTTTATCTTGACTGTATTGCTCCATTAATGATCCATCTTGGGGGTTCAGTTTTACAGATGTTGCCACTTGCTGAATTAAGTTAAAGCGAGAGCGGTTTGTTTTACAACTGGGACACAAATAAGGCGAACTCATAAGAACAACCTCCTTTTACGGTTAGTATGTGCGTCATTCATCATTTCTATCAGAATGGTTGCAAAAGCAGTTCTATTGAAAAGAGAGGAGGAATAGTCTATAATAAAAAATGAATGACAGTCAGTCGTTTTTGGAGGCGTTAATGAATAAAAAACAAGAAACGAAGTATGAACTAATCTTAAATGCAGCATTTGAACAAATGAAAGAGAAAGGGTTTGAGAAGGCTTCGATCTCGCAAATCGTTAAGCGTGCTGGGGTCGCTCAAGGGACCTTTTATTTGTATTTTGATTCAAAAGGGGCGATTGTCCCCGCTATTGCCGAGCGGATACTGGAAGAACAATTAGGGCTTATAAAAAGTGAAGTGAAAGAGAACGATTCGATTGACCGAATTATTGATGTGTTAATCGAACAGACATTTAAATTGACTGACCGGAATAAAGAAGTAATCAAATTTTGTTATTCAGGCATTGCTTACTACGATTCTTTTCAACGTTGGGAAGATATTTATCGACCTTATTACCTGTGGCTTGAAAAGAAATTAGAGAAGGCCATCACTACAAAAGAAATAGCACAACGAAAGTCGATTTCTCATCAAGCCATTTTTATTATAGGGTTAATTGAACAATCGGCAGAAAATTATTTCTTAACGGATGAACCAAAAAAAGACGAAGAATTGAATTTATATAAACAAGATTTATATCATTTTATTAAACGTGCAATAAGCTGATGAGATTCATTAGCTTAACACAATCTAAAAATGACTGACATTCAGTCATGATTAAAATAACGAGGTGCTAAAATGAGTGAAAAAGGCGTATTAATGCTATCAGTATATGGTGCGCTCCTATTTGCTGTAATAGGTGTGGTCTGGGGATTGATGATTGATTCTCAGATGATTTTATTTGATGGGGGATATTCCTTTATTAGTGTGGTTTTGTCACTTTTATCGTTACTAGGAGCAACCTACATTAAAAAAAGAGATGAAAAACGATTCCCTTTCGGAAAAGAAGTCATTGAACCGATCATAATTATAGCTAAATATGTGGTTATCCTTTTACTATGTGTTGTCGCATTGATTTCTTCAGGTTACGATCTTCTAAACGGAGGGAGAGAGGTGGCACCTGGATATGCATTGGCTTATTCTGTACTTTCAACGCTCGGTTGTTTAGTCGTATTGTTCTTCCTTACAAAAAGAGCTAGAAACAGTCAATCAGGCTTTATTGAAGCAGAACAGAAGCAATGGTTAATGGATACCCTTTTAAGTGTAGCGGTATTACTAGGCTTTCTTTTTGCTACACTCCTAACTTATACAAAGTACGTTCATTATGTGGTGTATATTGACCCGTTAATGGTCTTACTTGTTTCTCTTTATTGTTTAAAGTTACCATATGTGATGATTCGCGACCATGTACGTGAAGTACTCGAAATGTCGCCTGCCCCTCAAATTCAATCCCATATTCATCATTTAGTTAAAGAGATGGAGCAAAAATATCAATTTGTTGAGTCAGTCACTCGAACTTCTAAAGTAGGAGAAAAATTATATATTGAAATTGACTTTATCCTTGATGCTTCTTCAAACGCGCAAACAGTCAAAGAACATGATCTCATTCGTGAAGAAATGGACCACCAAATGAAGGGCATCGGTTATACACAGTGGCTTACGATTTCCTTTACGCAAGATCGTAAGTGGGCGTAAATGAAACCTCTCTCTCGCTAAAAAGAGCGTAGAGGGGTTTTTGGTTTATTTCAACATATAGGAGGGTATGTATTACTTAAGACAAAAGTTGAACGATTTTACTGAAGGGAGGGGTTACGATGGGTCTGAAAAAAGAACAAGAACAAAGGAAGCTTCCTCCTAAACACCGGGATGATGAAAAGCGTCATGATGAGAATGAACGGTTCGAGAAGTTATTAGACAAGCTAGAAGATATGACCACCAATGGACGTTTAAAGGACATGGCTTATCATTTTACAAACAAAAAAGAAGTGATTAAAGTGAACTTGCTAGCTGGTGTGGCAAGGGGTGTTGGGTTAACAATTGGAACAGCTATATTTATTGGTTTGCTCATATTTATTTTAACCCAAATGATTTCACTACCGATTATTGGTGAGTGGGTTGCTGAATTTTTAGAAATGGTCGATCAGTATCGTGAACAACCGTAAAGGTTAAACTATTAGAAGAGGTGATACATATGGATTGGTTAGGTATTGGTGTATTAATTTTAGCGATTGGATTTGCAGTATTAGTCGGTTTACTCGTTCCTGTATTAAAAAAGTTGACGGAAACATTAGATAACACGGCAAAAACAATCTCTCAAGCAGAGAAAAGTTTGGATGACATTACAAGTGAGACGAAACTTGTTTTGTATAATGCCAATGAAACATTAATGGACGTCAATCACAAAGTGAGTAAGTTAGATCCGATCTTTGATGTGGTAGAAGATGCGGGTCAAGCTACGCATCATTTAACTGAAACGTTAGCCGATTATACAGGTGCAAAAATGGATGACGTTAAAAGAGGAACGGAAGTAGGACGCCAAAAGAATTTAAAAGGCTTTGTACGTGGAGTTGCTCTTGTGTATTACTTACGTAAAGCGAAGAAAGCAGGAAAGAATGAACCTAAAGTAAAAGTGACGGTAAAAGAAGAACTATAGAAAAAAGCTGATGAGAGGATATCTCATCAGCTTTTTTAACTAAAACGCCCAGTTGCCATCACGGAAGACTGGCTCACGCTTACCGTCTTTTGTAATCCCGTCAATATTCATCTCTGCTGAACCGATCATGAAATCAACATGAGTGTTACTTGTATTTAAGCCGTTTTTCTCAAGTTCTTCTTTATCCATTTCTTTTCCGCCTTCGATGCAGAATGCATATGCACTTCCGATGGCGAGGTGATTGGATGCATTCTCATCAAATAGTGTGTTATAGAAAAGAATGTTCGTATCAGAGATCGGTGATTTATGCGGCACAAGTGCAACTTCTCCGATGAAACGCGCACCCTCATCCGAATCCAGAAGACGTTGTAGTGTTTGTTCGCCTTGCTCTGCTTTAAAGTCAACCACTTTCCCATCTTTAAATGTAAGAGAGAAATTATCAATAACTGTTCCACCATAATTTAATGGTTTCGTGCTAGAGACGGTTCCATTGACACCTGTTTTCTTAGCTGAAGTAAAGACTTCTTCAGTCGGCATGTTTGCAACAAAATCTACACCATCTTTATTCGTGCTACCACCACTTACCCATAGGTGAGTTTCCGGTAGTTCAATCGTTAAGTCGGTACCTTCTGATGTGTAGTGTAGCGCTTCATAATGTTTTTCATTTAACGCAACCATTTTTTCATCTAGTGTCGCAAGATGTGTCTTCCAATCTGCTACAGGGTTCTCGTTATGAATACGGGTTGCAGCAAAGATAGCATCCCAAAGTTGTTGGATCGCATCTTCACCTTTCGCATCTGGAAACACCTTTTCAGCCCATTCTTTTGATGGTGCAGCAACAATTGACCAGCTGATTTTGTCAGCCATAATGTACGAACGGAAACCTGCCATTGCTTTTCCACTTGCTTTGTTTGCATTCGAAACTCGCTCTGGGTCAGCATCTTTTAGAAGGTCAGGGTTAGATCCTGTAATGCTTAAAAAAGCAGCTCCATTGCTTGCTAATTCCTCATAACCTTTAGCAATCCACTCTGGATACTCGTTGAAAGCATCATCAGGTGCAAGCTCAAATTTCAATTTTGTGATTTCTTCATCTGCCCACTCGACTTGGACATGCTTAGCTCCCGCCTCGTAGGCTTTTTTAGCGACTAGTCTTACAAGATTGACGGCTGTAAGGGGGGTACGAACGACAAGTGTTTGTCCAGGCTGGATGTTAACGCCTACTTTAACAGCAAGCTCTGCGTATTTTTCGAGATTTTCTTGAAAGGTTGTCATTATTGTCATCCTCATTTCATGTATGTATTATTTCATTCTTCACTATTTTACCAACATTATGACTGATTGAAAAGAATGAGCACTCTCATGCGTTTTATGGTAAGATAGTAAACGCTAAAAGTAAGTAAGAAGAAACATTCACGCTGATCGTGAAAGAGGTTCGCAAACTCCCTCTATAAAAAACTATAAGGCAAACGGCATCTGCTTGATGCGGTTTTCTTTCGTTTCTCATCTATAGAATGTACCTATGTAGGGTAATTTATGAATATGAGAACGGAGCCGTGCTTCTACTAACAAATGAGCTACGGCTTTTAGCATCGCACTCAATAAGGGTGCGAGGAGTTTTTCGAATGCTCGTTCTTCTTCAATCATGAAGGGGGAACTAGAGTAATGAAACAAGATAAAGCAGTCGTTGTATTTAGTGGTGGACAAGATAGCACAACGTGTTTATTTTGGGCCCTAAAAGAATTTAAAGAAGTAGCAACCGTAACGTTTGATTATGGTCAAAGACATTCAAAGGAAATTGAATGTGCTAGAGAGATTGCTGCTGAACTAGGCGTTTCATTTCATGTGTTAGACATGGGGCTGATTAATCAATTATCCGCAAATGCTCTTACACGTTCTGATATTGAAGTAAAAGAAGGAGAAGATGGTGAATTACCTTCTACTTTTGTGGAGGGGCGTAACTTATTATTCTTATCTTTTGCTGCGATCTACGCCAAGCAAATTGGAGCAAAGCATGTCATTACTGGTGTGTGTGAAACAGACTTCAGTGGGTATCCGGACTGTCGCGATATTTTTGTGAAATCACTGAATGTCACGTTAAACTTATCGATGGATGAGCAATTTGTCATTCATACACCGTTAATGTGGCTAAACAAAGAACAAACATGGAAACTAGCCGATGACCTAGGTGCGCTCTCTTTTATTAGAGAGAAAACGCTCACTTGTTACAATGGCGTGATCGGTGATGGATGTGGAGAGTGTCCATCTTGTGTGTTACGGAATAAAGGGTTAAATGATTATTTACAAACGAAAGTAGCAGGTGATGAGTAATGCTTCAACAATTCTATCCTCAAGTGCCGCATACCTTTCGTTTTGAATTAAATAAAGATATGCATTTAGCAGCCGCTCATTTTATTAATGATGAACATGCTGGAGCTTGTCAATATACGCACGGACACACGTATTTTATAAATGTAACGATTGCCGGAGATGAGCTTGACTCAACCGGTTTCTTGATTAACTTTAAAGATATTAAAACATTAATTCATAAACGATACGATCATTCTTTATTAAATGAGCATCCGGAATATAAAGACGTGAACCCAACTACGGAAGTCGTAGCTAAGCAAATATGGGAAACGGTTCAAACTCACCTTAATACGTTGACCAATAATCCTACATGCTTGCAAGTTCTTGTGCGCGAAACACCTACAAGTTATGTCGTCTATCGTCCGAAGCCGGAGGATTTAAAGTGAAACGTATACCGGTAATGGAAGTCTTTGGCCCCACGATTCAAGGTGAGGGAATGGTGATTGGTCAAAAGACGATGTTTGTTCGCACAGGAGGATGTGATTATCGATGCTCTTGGTGCGACTCTAGCTTTACTTGGGATGGGACTGGTAAAAGTACGCTGTTATCGGCCGCCGATATCGTATCCCAGCTAAAAGAAATTGGTGGAGACCGGTTTTCTCACGTGACTATCTCTGGAGGAAATCCAGCGATTCATCAAGGAATTGGTGAACTCGTTAGCATGCTAAAAGAACGTGGCATTAAAACCGCGGTTGAAACTCAAGGGTCGATTTGGCAGGATTGGATGCAGGATGTAGATGATGTAACGATCTCTCCAAAACCACCGAGTTCTAAAATGGAAACGGATTTTGAGAAGTTAGATACTTATATAGAGCGTCTTAAAGATTACAATAGCAGTTTAAAAGTTGTTATTTTCAATGAAGAGGATCTTCAGTATGCTGAGAAGGTTCACAAAAGGTATCCTGAAGTGCCAATGTATCTTCAAGTAGGAAATGACGAAGTGGATACTGTAGAGAATGATTCGCTTCTCTCACGTTTACTTGAGCGGTATGAATGGTTAATTGATAAAGCAGTCGAATCACCTGAATTAAATGACGTAAAAGTACTTCCGCAGTTGCATACATTAGTATGGGGCAACAAGCGAGGGGTATAAGGAGGATGTTCAATGAGTGGTCGTAAAGATGAAGATTTAGAGGGCGTTACATTGTTAGGAAATCAAGGGACGACGTACGATTTTGAGTACAATCCTAAAATCCTGGAAGCTTTTGATAATCAGCATCCTAATCGTGATTATTTTGTAAAGTTTAATTGTCCAGAATTCACGTCGTTGTGTCCAAAAACAGGACAGCCTGATTTCGCGACAATTTACATTAGCTACATCCCCGGTGAGCGAATGGTCGAAAGTAAATCACTTAAGCTCTACTTATTTAGCTTCAGAAACCACGGAGACTTTCATGAAGATTGTGTCAACATTATTATGAACGATTTAATTGATTTAATGGATCCGAAGTATATCGAAGTTTGGGCTAAGTTCACTCCACGAGGTGGAATAAGTATTGATCCTTACTGTAACTACGGGAGAAAAGGGACAAAGTATGAAGAGATTGCGGACTACAGATTAATGAATCATGACATGTATCCAGAGACAATCGATAACAGGTAGTTCCTGAATAATCCTGTTTATTAAAAACTATTTACGTTTTTTTGTGACTTTTTACGTGATAGTTAGCAATAATTAAATCAAAATGTGACCTGAAATGTGACCCGAAGTATGATCTTAATAAGAGGTCACAAAAACTAGGTTGAGCCCTTGTCCCATATGGGATGAGGGTTTTTATTTTAATGTGAATTAAGAAGTTGCCGACTTCTATCAAGAAATTAAACAAAAAAAGCGAAAAAATTAAACAAGACATTTATGTCATTAGGATTTAACCGTGGTAAATTTATATTATCGAAAATGGTTCAAGAAGCAGCTGCTATTGATCATTCGATAAGCAAATGGATCCTGCAAGTCCATTTCTAAGTTTTAGTCTTGACGGTGGGAAAGACCACAAATCAATTGATGAGTGTACATTATGTACAGAGTTTGGCATCTGCTCTTTTGAGCGGGTGCTCTTTTAAAAATAAAATTTAAAAATAAGAAATAAATTTGTTATAATTGTTAATACTTAACTAGAATATGGTATTATATACCTAACAATAATTAAAGGTGTTGGGTATATTGAGGGCTAGCTATGATTATCATTATGGTTTCCGGGCTTTGTTGATTATTATAATATGGTTAGCATTCTTTGGGACTATAACAAGCACAACAAGCGAAACAACATTTTTTGGCGCAATCCTCCTTTTCTTACTTCCACTTGCACTAGATTACAGCGGTCATGCACCTCTACTTGAAGGGAATAAGAAACGAAAGATGTTAGGATTGTGGAGTGCGTTATTCATTTCTGCGGTGTGTATGGGCTTTTCATTCTCGAATTTAAACCTCGAATTTTTAACTTTAAATCCATTGTTCCAAATTATAGTAGCTTGTTCTGGTGCAGTTTATGTGGTTATGGGAATTTACGATTGGGTGGGTTACAGTTCTCAAGAAGAAATTGAACACAGAGATGGTTTGAAAGCGCTCAGTAGAACGAAGAGGATTGAACCTATGGCAGAGAGGGTACAGTTCCATAAAGAGATTGGTAAAAGTCATCCAAGTAAAACTGGTACTGAAAATAACTAGAAGGGGTGATAAGATGAATAATTTGTTGAGTATCGCCATTCCTACTCTAATGACCGCATGTTATATAGGTTTGGTAGTGGGTACTTATAAAAAATTGCAAAATAATAATATTCATCTAATTGGAAGAGCTAAATACTTCTCTCTATTCTTTCCTTTAGCATTATTTCTTTACCACTTTATTTGGGCGGTAAACTCTTTTTCAAAGTCTCCCAAAAAAGCTTTATCTATAATGGGTATTTTCATTTTAAAATACCCTGTCGCTGTGGGATTACTAATAGAATTGATGTTGGAAGATATTGCTCATCAAATTAGCAATGATGCTGAAGTTGCTAAAGTGAGAAAGAAGCGTGCAATAAACAAACAGGTTGATAAAAGGAAGCTTACGGATATTAGTGATGTACCAAAGTCTATTTTTGAAGAATATAAGACTACCCTGAGAACATACGCAGTGTAATAAAAAAGCGCTAAAGTAGCGCTTTTTTATGTGGAGTAAATAATTCAGCATAGGTTATTTTGAACTAGATAACTATGCAGGAGTTTGATACTTTTTGTCGAATTGGTAGGTGGAAGGTGGTGAAAAAATGGAAAATAATAATACTGCAGGCAGAAACCGATATGATCTTATTATGGAGTTAGTTGCAATTCATATAAACCATTTTGGTGTATCTGATTCTCAAGAATTAGAGGAAATCTATAAGAAATACCATGCTTTGGTTCGTAGCTAAAAAGCTAAGACTAATCCATTCGGGTTGGTCTTTTTATTATGCCTAGAGGTGATGCTTATGAAAAAGAAAAGCCTAATTAAATACACAGCTGCAGCACTACTGATCTTCATCGGTGGTGCTTTTTATGATGCTGTAACTGAGTTGCCGTTAAGAACAAGGAACTACATTCTAATAGGCTAGGAGCTGATCGTGTGAATCTATCCAGTGAATTAGCAAAGAAGAAACGTAGACGTCGGAAAAAGAAGAAGCAAGAGCCTAACTACAAAGAATTAATGGGTGTATACCGAGATACTTACAAGCGTGGTCCAGGTGGAGCAATCAAACGTCGATCATTCTGACTGTCCTCTAATTAGAGTATAGTGCGACTGTCCTCTACGTAGGGTATAGAACTGTCCTCTAATTAGGGTACAGTACTGCCCTCTAATCCGAGGACAGACAAACTTTTTCCTTCATTAGAGCGCAAACTCTAAAGAAAATATTAAAGAAAATATATAAAGAAAACTAGCAAATGAAATCTGCTAGACTATTTTCTTTTTAGGAGAAGAAGATAAATGAACAAGAAACAACGTCCAAAGGTAACTAAACAGCAGACGGAGTTTATTAAGAAGATGATAGCTAAGGAAGCTAATGATAAGGTATTCCAGCAGGAAGCAACCATGCTTCGCCTTTATACGGAAACCTTACACGAGTATCTAACACAACTTAACGATGAAGCGGGGACTCTTGATACAATGTTATCCACCTTGTCAAACTTACAAGAGAACTATGATTGTGCATACAAGAACGTAGGTAGTCTACCTGAAGATAAATATAAAGTACTTATCAAAGAAGCCAGGGATCAACTCAAGGTTACATGAGCAGTCGTCGTTACTATGATCGATACAAACGAGATAAGGAAGCTACCGCATTCTATAATTCGTCTGCATGGAGAAAGTGTAGAGAAGTTGTATTAATTCGTGATGATTTTCTTTGTGTTCTATGTTTGAAGAAAGGGATCATTCAAACAGCTGCTACTGTTCATCACATGAAACACTTTAAAGAGTATCCAGAGCTTGCACTAGACATTGATAATCTTATTAGTGTCTGTTTGGCATGTCATAATAAGCTTCATCCAGAGAGAGGAATGAATAAGAAGTCAACCAAAAAGAGAAAAGGGGTGAGAGTGGTGGAGATAAGTGCAAATAATGAAAGAATAGACTAGCCCCCCTGCTTTGAATCTGAGAAGAAATAATTTTACAGACCGACTGGGGAGCTTCGTTTGTTGCGCTAGTGATTTTTTTATGAAAGGGGGGTATCCTATGGCCATACCTACTGCTGTAAAAATTAGAGAATATCTGGGTGAATCTTATTTAGAGTCAGATGAAGAGCTCATAAAATTATATATTGAAACTCACCAGTTCTATCGGAGACTACAGAAAGAAATCAAGAAAAGTGATTTAATGTTTGAGCATACTAATAAAGCAGGGGCTACGAATTTGGTTAAAAACCCCTTATCAATTGAACTCACTAAAACTGTTCAAACATTAAACAATCTATTAAAATCTCTAGGTTTGACACCTGCTCAAAGAAAAAGGTTAAACAGTGGACTTAGTAATAATAGCGGAGACGACGATGATGACTTCGACGACTTCTAATGAATTTAATTTACTTAGTCTTAATCCGATCAAACTAGAAAAATGGTATGGAGATTGGCGAGAACAACAGATTAGATCCGGTTATATCTTAGTTGAATCGTCTGACCGCGTTTTAACAACTTGGTATGCAGAAGAGGTCGTCGGGAGAAGGATTAAGGCTAGTAAAAAGGTTGTTTTGGCTTGCAAAAGACACTTAAATGATCTAAAAAGAGCAGGAACAGACGATTTTCCATACGTTTTTGATGAGGAAAAAGCACTTAGGCCAATTCGTTTTAACGAAAAGTACTGCAAGCCATCAAAAGGCGACATAAAGAAATTAGTTCTGCAACCATGGCAACATTTTGTTATGGGTTCACTATATGGATGGGTCCATCGAGATACAGGCGTTCGACGATTTCGCGAAGGTCTTATTTTTATTGGTCGGAAAAACGGAAAAACAACGATGATCAGTGGATTAGCTAATTATGCAGTAAGTAAAGACAAAGAAAATGGCGCCCGTGTTTATGTTTTAGCTAACTCCAAGCAACAAGCGGGAGAATTATTTGATGAAAGCCGAGCCATGGTCCAGAGTTCACCCCAATTGCGTAAACGGTATCGGGAAAATCAAAAAGGTATTTTTTATGATAAGACCAAATCACGGATCGAACCAAGAGCTTCAGACAGTAAGAAGCTAGATGGGCTTAATACTCATTTAGGCATTTTTGATGAGATACACGAATTTGTGGACTATAAGTTGATCAATGTTATTAAAAAATCACGCGGATCTCGTAAACAACCAATGATTCTCTATATCACCACCGCTGGATACCAATTAGACGGTCCTTTAGTAGATTATTACAGTCAAGCTGATGAGGTGCTAGATGGGGCTGTAGAAGACGATCGTACTTTTTACTTTATGGCTGAGCTTGATGACGAAAACGAATTTGATCAACCTGAGGAATGGATTAAAGCAAACCCTAATATGGGTGTCTCACTTGATTTGCCTATATTAATCGGAGATTGGAAAAAGGATAAACGAACACCTCAAGAACGAAGTGATTTTATTGCAAAGCAATTCAATTTCTTTGTGAACAGCACTCAACAATCTTTTCTAGATTACCAAACTATCAAGAACAATGAAAAATCGATAGATATGGAGCAATTAAAAGGAAAGACGTGCATTGGAGGTTTTGATTTATCAGATTCAGAGGATTTTACAAGTGCCTGTTTAGAGTTTCCGGTGATTGAAACTGGTGAAGTGGTTGTTTTGTCTCACACGTGGATACCAGAGAAAAAGGTTATAGAAGACAATGAAAAAATACCTTATCGAGAATACGAGGAAATGGGACTGTTAACCATTATTCCTGGTGAATATGTCAAAAAAGAATACATCTTTAATTGGTTCGTTGAACAATCGAAGGTCTACAGCATTCAGTTGATTACGTATGATCCCGCAAAAGCATTTGGTTTAGTCGAGTCATTAAAAGATTATGGATTTAACACATTAGTTGTTAGACAGGGTTATTTAACATTAGGTCCAGCCGTTGATAATGCTAAAGAAATTTTTATAGATGGGAATGTTATCTTCAATAAGAATCGTCTCTTTAGATGGTATGTGAATAATGTCAAATTAGCAGAAGATAGCAATAGAAACAAGTTGCCACAAAAACAGAGCCGTTATAGAAAGATTGATGGCTTTGCTGCTTTTATCAACTCTCACACAGAGGTTATGAAGCTCCTGGTGAGCAAACCAAAGGGAGACAGAGTTGAGGTTATTTCAATGGCTGATCTATTAAGGGGGTGATTAATTGAAATGGTATAACAAATTCAAAAGTGTAGTAGCGATGGCTGCAGTTAAATGGGCTGGTGCGACCTTCGATCTTTCCAATTGGGCCGGTCGTACTTTTTGGGGTATTGATAACTCAAAATTAGCTACAAACGAAACCATTTTTAGCGTTGTATCGCGTTTATCAAATGTCTTAGCGTCAATGCCTATAAAGCTCCATAGAGATTATGATTTAGTAACGAACCAAGCTTCTGAAATTCTAACGCTTACTCCAAATCCTAATATGACTTCATTCGAATTTTTGAGATTAATGGAAACTAGGAGAAATGAAAGTGGTAATGCGTACGCAGTTATTGAGAGAGATATCAGAGGGGGAGTAACTCGATTAACTCCTGTAGAATCCTCGGCCGTAGAACCGATATTAGAATCTGAATCACAAGAATTGTGGTACAAAATTATTGGAGAATCACAAACTTACTATTTTCATAATTTAGACGTACTGCATTTAAAACACATCGTAGGTGCTAGTGGGTTAAAAGGGATTAACCCAATAAAGGTACTACAAAACACCATTGATTATGACCGGGCAGTACGTGAATTTAGTTTGAAAGAAATGGAGAGTGCTCCAAACTCTTTTGTTGTAAAATATGCAGCTAATATTGATACAGAGAAGCGTAAAGAAGTCATTGCTGATTTTAAGAGGTTCTACCAAGACAATGGAGGTATTCTGTTTACCGAGCCTGGTGTAGAAATCGATCCTATCGATCGGAAATATGTTGCGGCTGATACATTCACTTCAGAACGTATTACAAGATCCCGTGTTGCGAATGTTTTCAACATGCCAGTCACTTTTTTAAATGACACTGAGGGTCAAAGCTACTCAAGTAATGAACAATTAATGCTTACATTTGTACAAATGACATTGATCCCCATTGTTAGGCAGTACGAACAAGAATTCAATCGTAAGTTGCTAACTCAAAGCGATCGTCAGGGAGGTCACTATTTTAAGATTAACGTAGGAGGCCTTCTTCGTGGTGATTCAAAGTCGCGAAAAGATTTTTATCACGGCGCATTAAGAGACGGCTGGATGGACCGTGATGAAGTTAGAAGGTGGGAGGATTTACCGCCAAGAGGAGGCCAAGCAGCAGAGTTATGGATTAGTGGAGATATGTATCCACTAGAAATGGATCCACGTGAGAGAAAGGGGGTGAGAGACAATGAAAAAGGTTCAGAAGGAGCAAAAGATGAATGATTATTTTATGTCAGCAAATAATTTTAATAATGTAACCAAAAAAAAGTTCTGGGAAATGAAATTGTCTACTGATAATAGTGCGTCTGCGGATATCTTTATTTATGGAGATATTGTTCGATACCAATGGGATGAAGAAGATACTTCAGCTTCTAGTTTTAAAGAAGACCTTGATAGTTTAGGTGATGTTAGTACATTAAATCTATATATTAATTCACCGGGTGGAAGTGTATTTGAAGGAGTAGCCATTCATAACATGCTAAAAAGGCATAAAGCAAAGGTTAATGTCCACATCGATGCATTAGCAGCATCAATAGCAAGCGTTATCGCCATGAGCGGTGACGTTATTTTTATGCCTAAAAATAGCATGATGATGATTCATAATCCGTGGACTTTTGCTATGGGCAATGCAAAAGAGTTAAGGAAAATCGCTGAAGATTTAGATCGCATTAGCGTTTCTGCTATTCAAAGCTATTTAGCGAAGGCAGGTGATTCACTCGATGAAGAAACTTTGAAACAATTACTTGATAATGAAACATGGTTGTCGGCTGAAGAAGCTAAAACGTACGGACTTTGTGACGTAGTTGAACAAGAGAATGAAATGGCAGCATCAACCAACCAAGAACTTTTTGCTAAGTACAAAAATGTACCGAGTAGTTTACAAGCTAAGAATGATAGAACTATCTCAGCCGAAGAAATGTCCCAGCGTCAAAAAATAGCAGAAAAAGCAAAAGCGAATATTAAAGAATTGAATTTAATCTCTGGAGGAATGTACTAATGGGAAAACAAATCAAAGCTATCGAAAAGAAAGTGGCATGTAAAAAATCTTATTTACCAACAAAAATACAATTTTTTGGCGCACAAACTCTATTTGAACTAAAACAAAATTTGGCTACGATTGGTCAGCAGTTAAAAAAGACTGAAGATAACCTGGCACAAAAAGCTATTGATCCAAGCGCAACAATGGATGACATCACTGCTTTGCAAAGATCTCGTGATGATTTGAAAATGCGATTTGATGTAGTGAAGGAGCAACATGACAGTCTAGAGGCTGAACAAAAAGCTAAGTTTTCTCAACAACAAGCTTTTCAACAAAAAAATAATCCTGAAGATCCGAAACAGAAAGTACTTCAAGCTAAGGCTGAACTTATTCGCTCTACTATGAATAAGCAACCAGTTTCCAACGAGGTTTATCAGGCGCTAGGTGATGATGGTCAAACAGGTGGAGGTAAATTCCTTCCTAAAACCGTTTCATCAGATATCATCGTTGAACCATTCGTGAAAAATCAACTACGTGACTTGTCTACATTTACGCAAATCACTAACCTTGAAATTCCTAAATTGAATTTTGCTTTAGATGATGATGACTTTATCGCTGATAAGGAGACTGCCAAAGAGCTAAAGGCTACTGGTGATACTGTTTCATTTGGTCGTCACAAATTCAAGGTATTCGCCGGCATCTCAGAAACTGTATTGAATGGTACGCATACTAATTTAGTTAGTCATGTAGATCGTGCGCTCCAATCAGGTGTAGCGGCTAAAGAAAAGAAAGTTGCATTTGCTACTACTCCTAAATCAGGAGAAGAGCATATGTCCTTTTATTATCCTCAAAACAATATCAAAGTTGTGAATGGTGCAAATATGTATCAAGCTATTCGAAAAGCAATTGCGGATTTACATGAAGATTACCGTGAGAATGCAAAGATTGTTATGACCTATCAAGATTACTCTGACATTATTGAGTTTTTAGCGAATGGAAATGCAACTTTATATACAGCGCAACCAGAGCAAATTCTAGGGAAGCCAGTTACCTTCTCAGATTCTGCAGTAGATCCTGTTGTTGGTGATTTCTCGTATTCTCACTACAACTATGATCTAAATGTACTTTACGATCGTGACAAGGATGTAAAAACAGGTATTGAACAGTTTGTTATTACAGCTTGGATGGACCATCAAATCAAATTAAAATCGGCATTCCGTATCGCTAAAACAGAAACGCCCTAAGGCTCCCCAAAGCTTAACGGTCACTTCCAAGACTGATAGTTCCGTGAGCTTATCTTGGGAAGCGGTTGAGTATAGTGGGGGTATTGACAAGTACGAGATTTATAGGGACGGAGAACTTATAGGCTTGCGTAAGGGTCTGACGTTCTCAGAGAGCGGTTTAAATCCTTCTAGTACCTATGAGTACCAAGTGAGGGCAATAGCCTTAAATGGGGCGATCTCGAGCTTCAGTGAAGCTGTTTCGGTGACCACGGACGAAACACAAGCAGAAAGCGGTGAATAAACTTGGAAGAAGTTATAAGTTCCACATTGCCGTTTGTAAAGAGTCACTTGCGAATCGACGGGACTTTTGAGGATGAATTCCTTAAAAGTCTTATTGGTTCTGCCGTTGAGGAAACAAAAGATATGGGAGTGCCTATCTCTCTTTCTGATGAGTATAGATACAAGTTACTAATTGGTATGTTTGTTAGTCATTGGTATGAAAATCGAGGTCAAGTTCAGGATGGATCCCATGCAACTACTAAAGATTTACCTTATGGTATCCAAAGCCTTGTCTTAAAAATGAGAGTGATCCCAGATGAATCCAAGTAAATATCGTAATCGAATTGCTATAGGGTCGTTTGAGAATTTTAGAAATCCTGTTACAAAGATAGTTCAAAAGAAATTCTCTACTTTTTACGAGTGTTGGTCTGCTGTAGTTGAACCTACAAACTGGCAATCTTTTAAGGTTGCGGTTGAAAGGGCAGAGGCTAGAATCTTCTTTGAAATTCGATATGTAGAGGGGATTAAGCCGGGGATGCTAGTATCGTTTAAAGACAAACATTTTGAAATAGAGGAAGTAAAGCCTGATTTTCAATATAAAAGGGAAACCGTTTTGCAATGCAAAGGGGTTGTTATTAATGAATCATAATAGTGATGAAGTTGAGGGATTCGAAGAAGTCTTAAAGAACTTGAGTGATTTTGGTAATGGCTATAAGCGTGTAGAGGGACGTGCTGTTAAGGCGGGAGCTACAATTGTTTTAGAAAGAATGAAACAAGAGGTGCCGGTATCTGATATCAATGGTGAAAGCTATGTTCATATTCGTGACGATTTGGGCATGTCAGGAATTAGAAGAGTAAGAGAAGGGACTGCGATAGTCTTAGTAGGACCAGGGAAAAAAACTGCTTGGAGAGCAAAGTTTTTAGAATTTGGGACCATCAAAATGCCACCAAACGCTTTTATAAGCAGGGCGTCCTCTCTTTCGAGATTATTGGTTAAAGTTGCGATTATGAGCGAGCTGAAAAAGGGGTTGAAACTCCGATGATCAGCATGGAAGCAAATATTATTGATGTTTTAGAAGAAGATCAAGAGTTGGCTGTGTTGCTAGAAGTTACGTCTGAGTGGTGGAAAATCCATCGATATTATGTGCCTGGTGGTCATTCAGAAGCTTATCCTTATATTAGAGTAATTGAATTAGATAATGCAGATGTTCATTTTGCAAATAATTCAGCAACTGCAAGTAGTATTCCTGTTCAAATCGACCTCTGGACTAAAGGGGACCCTGCCCCACTACAAAGAAAAATTGATGAAGTAATGAAGTCACTTGGTTACGGACGTAGCGGAGTGGCTTCGTTTTTTGATGAAGAAAATAAAGTGATAAGGAAAGCGTTGCGATACAACAACGTTTTTGAACTATAGGAGGAATGAGTAATGAAAAAAGGAAGTTCTATGGTAGGTTTGCGAGATCTTGTTTATTCCGTACTTGATACAGATGATAAGACTGGTGCTACTTACGGGGAAGTTAAACCGTTTGCCCCAGCTATTTCTGCAAGTGTTAATACAGGTCAAGAATCAGCTACTCAGTATGCTGATAATGGTCCTATCGATGTAATCACTCAAACTGGTGAAACCACTTTAACTGTGGGGACAAATGAAATTATAGATGAAGTCTTAGCTGAAATTCTTGGTCAAACTTTAACAAAAGGCGTTATTGCTTATAAGCAAGATGTAACGCCACCTTGGGTAGCTTTTGGGTTTAAGGGCACCAAAGCGAATGGAGAAGAGAAGTTTGTTTGGTTAACCAAAGGTCGCTTTTCGATCCCATCTAATGAGTTGAACACTAAAACTCAGCAACCTAATTTCCAAGACGCCTCAATTACAGGTACTTTTATTCGCAGAGATTATGATGAAGTATTTAAAATTACGGGTGATACCGATGCTGAAGAGTTTGCAGACTTTAAAGATCTATTCTTTGAGGAAGTCTTTGATCTCTCTTTATTGAACACTACACCAGAAAACTAAATTTAGAGCAAAGGCACTCGATTAACGCGGGTGCCTTTTAACTTTGGGAGGAATTATCATGAAAAGAGCATTGAAATTAACTTTAACTATCGAAGGAAAAGAAAAAACTTTCACACAACATTTTGTCCCCCTCAAGATTCACCGAAAAGCCCTTGAAATGGAAAAAGAATTTAAAGAAAAAGAAGTTGGGCAAATCGAAGCGATTGATTTAAGAGTAGCCCTTCTAGTTGAAGCTTTTGATCATAAATTTACAGCTGATCAGGTAGAAAATGGGTTAAATGCCATTGGTATTAATGATATTTGGTACGAGGTGATTGGCGTTGGTTTACTTGGTTACCCCACTAAAAAAGAATTAGAGAAACAAGAAAAAGAAATGGGGAAGTTCTTAGCGGAAATGAAGGAACATACAGAAGTGACGGATCCGCAAGAATAACAGTGAGTCAAAGGCTAGACCGGTTAAAAGATGATTGTATTATTTTAATGGAAAAATGGTCATTGTTCGACATCGACAATATGGATGTCGATTTTTTTTATGACTTAATAAGACATCAACATAAACAAGAAGATCCATCATACCAACGGAACAAAGAAAAGCAAAATGCGAAAGTGGTTCCTATAGACGCGGTGTTTTAGGGGGTGAGGTCGTATGAACTTGTTAGGCAGTGAAGATTTAGGGAATTTAATGGTCCGTGTAGGTTTAGATGGGACTGAATTAGATAAAGGATTAAAAAATGTAAATGCAAGACTATCATTGGCAAGAAGTGAAATGCGTGCTTCAACCTCTAGTTTTGGCACTTTAGGAACTGCGGCTGACCGGTTGAAAGCTCGTCAAGAAGGATTGACTAAACAATATGACCTTCAAGGGGTGCGTGTACAACAATTAAGGAACCAATACGATGCTTTAGTAACTGCTCATGGAGCTGAATCAGATGCCGCTTTAAAAGCAGGAGCGAAGCTAAATAGTGCCATTGGATCCTACAACAACTTAGGTAACGAAATAGGGGAGGTTTCCAAAGAGTTAGCTTATCAAGAATCTTCATGGGCAACAGCTTCAAACGCTTTGGAAAACTTCTCTGGTAAAGCTCAGTCGCTTGGGGGGAACCTACAAAGTGTAGGAACAGGGTTAACAGCGGGTATAACTGCACCAATTGTTGCACTTGCAGGGACGTCTGCAACAGCAGCTATTAAATTTGAATCAGCATTTGCTGGGGTTCGTAAAACAGTGGATGCAACTGAAGATGAATTTGCCGTCTTGAAACAAGGAATTAGGGATATGGCATTGGAAATACCTGCTGCTGCAACAGAAATAGCGCGTGTTGGAGAGGCAGCTGGACAACTAGGTATTGAAAATGAAGCAATTCTTGGATTTACAAGAACGATGGTAGATTTAGGAGTCGCTACAGATTTATCAAGTGATCAAGCTGCTATGGCTTTAGCAAGGCTTGCTACAATCACTGGTATGAACCAACAAGACTTTGATCGACTTGGCTCAACAATAGTTGCTTTAGGTAATAACTTTGCTGCTGTAGAGTCTGAGATAACTGAAATGGGACTACGGTTAGCAGGGGCAGGTAATCAGGTCGGCTTGACTGAAGCAGATATCTTGGCGTTATCTACCGCATTAGTTTCTGTAGGGATCAATGCAGAAGCCGGCGGATCGGCATTTTCACGTGTAATGATTGAAATGGCTGGAGCTGTAGATGAAGGCGGACAAAAGCTAAATGATTTCGCGAGAATTTCAGGGATGTCTGCAAATGAATTTAAAGATGCATTCGAGACAGACGCTTCAATGGCGATAGAGGCTTTTGTTAGAGGGTTGGGTAATATCTCTGATGAAAGTGAATCGACCTTCGCGGTGCTTGATCAATTAGGTTTATCAGAAATTAGAGTTCGGGATGCACTTTTACGTACATCGGGTGCTTCAGATACTTTGACTGATGCTTTAAAGGTGTCCAACGAGGCTTGGGATGAAAATATTGCACTGACTGAAGAAGCGGAAACTCGCTACGGCACTACGGAATCCCAATTAATCGTCTTCTGGAACAGGTTAAAAGATGTGGCAATAACGCTCGGAGATGAATTGCTCCCAGTCATTAATGACATGTTAGATGCTGCGGTCCCTTTTATTGATTGGCTAGCTGATATGGTTAATAGATTTGGAGAATTAGATGACAGCACTAAGTTTTGGGTTCTCACTATTGCTGGTATAGCAGTTGCTCTTGGACCAGTGATCGTTGCGTTAGGTACGCTCATTAGAAATTTCGGAGTGTTAGCTGGAGCTTTGGGTAGAGGAACAGCAGCGCTTGGTCGTTATAGAACTAGCGCTGCATTAACTGCTACTTCTATCAATGCTCTTGGAACCACGGCTACAGTGACCGCTACAAGGATGAACACCGCAAACACTGCAATGAGTCGAACTGGTAGAGGTATGAGAGGATTACGTGGGGGAGCTACAGCAGCAGGTGCTGGTATGCTCTTAATGAGTGATGGTATAGGTAGCGCAGCGGGAATGGCTCTTATGTTTCTGCCTGAACTGTTAAAACTCGGTAAAGGCGTAGGTAGCTTAGCAACTAAAGCAATTAAGGGCGGAGCAAATTTACTTGGTTTTGGAAAGAATACTTCTGATGCAGGAAAAGCTACAAGTAGTTTGGCAAGTAATACAGCTAAAGGTGGAGGCGCTCTTAGTAAGTTTGGTGCCACATCATTAGTTACATCAAAGAACATAGGAAGTATGGCAAGCACATTAAGAATAGCACGTTTAGGGTTCGCTGCATTAGGAGGACCAGTCGGATTAGGTATCACCGCGATAACTCTTTTGGCTGAAGGTGGATACCATTTATATCAACATATGCGAGAAGAATTGATTCCTACGATAACTGATTTCGGTGATGAAGTTAGTGATTCAACTACTGAAGCGGTACTTGCATATAAGAAATTGAATGATGATGTCACCACTGAATTAAATGGATTAGCATACAGTGGTCAAACTATTACAGGCGAGATGGCTGAGAGCTTAACAGGACAATTTCAAGAAATGGGCCAAACCATTAAAGAAGGATTAAAGGCAGAATTTGATGAAAGTAAGTCTAATCTTGAGTTATTCCTCAAAGACTCTAAAGCTATTACTGAAGAAGAGCAAGCTGAGATCTATGCAAACTTAGACGGGATGTATGAAGCTCGTAAAGGATTAACCCAAAGACACCAAGATCAAATTAATGAAATTATCGAAACGGCCTCTCAAGAAAAGCGATCCTTAACCAAAGAAGAGCAAGAAGAAATTAATCAGATTCAGGTTTTTATGATGAATCAGGCTGTTAGAACCTTAAGTGATAGTGAAGTAGAACAGATTGCAATTATGGAACGACTCAAGCAAGAGAGCGAGAATATCTCTGCTAAACAAGCTGCTGAGATAGTTAAGAACAGTGTGGCAGCTAAAGAGGGATCTATTAAAGAAGCAAACGATAAATACAATGAAGTTGTTGCCGCTATAATACGTGAAAGAGATGAAACGGGTACGATCTCCAAAGAGCAAGCAGACGCCTTAATCAAAGAGGCTGAAAGGCAAAGAGACGAGTCTATTTTAGCAGCAGAAACAATGCACGACAAAGTTGTTCGACAAGCTCAGCTTCAAGCAGACGGCCAAATAAGAAGTATCAATTGGACGACTGGGGAAGTCCTTACTCGTTGGGATCGTTTCAAAGGCGATTTAGCGTACGATATTAACTCTATTTCAAAAGGTATTAATAGTATGCTAGAAGCATTTGGTATCAGTAAGCGTATACCAATGTGGGAACCCAATGGTCGTAGACCTTCAGGTCCTGGGGTATCTGGAACAGGTGTTGTAGGTAATGGTGGCAACACTATTCCAGCTTACGAAACAGGTACCAGCTTAACAGGTCACCCTCAAGACGGCTGGGCAATTACTTCGGAAAAAGGACGAGAACTTGTTCACGATCCTAAGATGGGAACTTATTTAACTGGCAGTAAAGGTCCTGAAATGACATTCTTGCATAAAGGCGCTTCAGTTCTGCCTAATCATCATACAGAACAGTTATTAAAGTCTTATGGATTTCCTGCCTATGAAAAAGGCATTGGAGACTATTTCGACTTATTTATGCAGGGACCTTCCGCACTAGCTGGTAGTGTTTTTAACAAACTAATAGGAACTGATCTTGGTGGCGTATTTAAAGACATAACATCAGGAATATTTTCTAATCTTAAAAAGGGTGCAGCAGAATTCTTAAAAGGAATATTGCCTGAGGTAAGTTTAGGTGGATCAGGTTTCGGGCCCCCATATCGAATGACTTCTCCATTTGGTTATCGAATTCACCCCATCACAAAACAAAGAAGGTTCCATGCTGGCGTGGATTATGCAGCACCTACTGGAACACCAATTCCCTCACAAAGTGCTGGAATGGTTTCGTTTAGTGGTTGGAGTGGCGGTTATGGAAATATGGTCGAGGTTAATAGCGGTAAATACTCATATCGCTACGCTCATAACTCGAAGAATTTAGTAGGTAGAGGTGCTTTGGTTGTTCCTGGACAAACTATTGCGTTGGTAGGGAGTACAGGTCAAAGTACAGGTCCGCACGTCCATTATGAGAAAAGGTTAGGTGGCACACCGATTAATCCGATTGGTCGATTCATGGGTGGAAGAATAGCTAAACCAGAGATCGCAGCGTTTGCCGAAAACGGATGGCCTGAATATGCGATTACTACAGAACCGCAATATAGAAATAGGAGTCTGGATCTATATAATCAATTAGGGACAGAGTTAGGGGTTCCGGATGTCCCGCGTATTAGGGATAGAAATGGTGACACTTTACAAACTACAACTAATGTAATAGAAGAAATTTCAAAGAAATTAGATGGTTTTCTAGATAGGATGCATGGTTTGATTACAATTAATAACAGAAGACCTATTGAGGTTGGATTAGATATTAACAGCAAAAGATTTGTTAATGCAACTTTTGAGGATATTGAAGAAAGGTTACAACGTGGAGAAAACAGGAAATTAAGAAAACGAGGGGGCGGATAAAGAGTGCCTTTTTTTAATGGGATCAATTTAAGAGAGTGGGTTGCTGTTGGGGAGAAGAGCAGATCTTTAGCCCCTCCAATTGAAAATAAATTAATTGAAGTTCCAGGACGCCACGGAAGCTACAATTTCGGTCATGAATTAGGTGTAAGACAAATTTCTATTCCAGTGAATTTATTGGGAGATACGCGTGAAGAAATGATGGAGAAAGCAAAAGACTTCGCGGGAGTTTTGATTACAAACGAAGCAAAATCTCTTTGGTTTCCTGATGAGCCGGATGTCTTTTATTATGCAAAGTTAAGTGGACAAACTGATATGGAGGAGTTTGTTAGGAGTGGGAAAACCACTCTTATTTTTATTTGCTCTGATCCATTTCGTTACGACATGGAAGAAACGACGGAGCAATTTGATGACGATCAACTCACGATCATGTATAACGGTACTGCTGAAGCAAAGCCGATCTTCAAGGCAACGATCAAAGAGCCGAGCACACACTTATCCATCACCAATCAGGAGGGAAAGTCGATCAGTTTAGGTTTTCCAGTAAGCATGGAACAAGAAGCAGTTGTAAGGAAAGAGTTAGTCTTCCATGACACCATGACTTCAACTTCTTCATGGCAGACAGCAGATCGAGTGGATAACGGTTATGTAGCTGGAACAATGGCAGCCGATTATCATGGCTTTTATCCTGAATCATTTGGGGATCCCATCCAACCGCATAAGTGGCAAGGTCCATCATTGAAGAAGGCTATAGGGACACCTCTCCAAGATTTTGAAATTGACATTAATATCGAGAATATGAATGTCGGTTTTGAAACGGGCATGGTTGAAATCTATTTATTAGATGCTAATAACAATACGGTTGGAAAGATCGGATTAGAGGATATTTGGCGTGGTACCGAACAAATGATGGCGAAGTCTCAGTTAGGTGGTATGAATGGCTTCTGGGCATTTCAAGAGTTTCCATCCGTCGGTAATGAGAAGGGTTGGAATAACTTTAACGGACTACTCCGGATTGCACGCATTGGTCGTAGATGGACCATGTATGTGACAAAGTACAGCCCAACAGGGATTCATCGTGTAAGGCGCTGGTTTGGTTATACAGACTTTGATGAGCGGTACACAGTACCGATTACGCAAATACAAGTGGCTACGAGATCATGGCCAAATAGACTTCCTACACAAATGAAAGTGAAGGAAATCAAAGGGTACCGAATCAATGAACCACAAAGTGAATTAGAAGTGCCTTATATTCTGCTGCCTGGTGATCAAATTGAAATCAACACGGAAACATCAGGACTACTTTTAAATGGGGAACCAATGATTGACCTGTATGATCTTTCCACAGAATTTTTTAGTCTGACACAAGGTTTGAATCAGTTAGAGTTAGATCCTAAGGGGATCTCAGATGCGAAAGCTAAATACAGACGTCGGTGGTATTAGATGTTTCTGTTAAGGGGAAGAATCTTAACAGGTGATCAATATGAAAAAAATAAAAGAGGTTCATTGGATTTGGTGGTTACTTGTTGGTTATATACTACTAATAACGTTTGCGGTGATTTTTGCACTGTGGGATAACTTTCAAGTATTTTTTCAATGAAAACTACATTAAACGCAAGCTCACTTTTTCTAGGTGAGCTTTTTTAATGGAAAGGAGGTAAAAATGAAATCACCAGCCATTTGGATTTATGACAAGGATGAACAGTTACAAACAATATTACACCCTGAAAATAAGACCTCTCAGAATGATGAAAAGGTGTCAGAAGATCAGGAAGTGGGTCTTCCCTATTTTGATGGTACGCTCACAGAAGAATTGAACGGAGAAATGATTCTTGAATTCTCTGTACCGGCCGATCATGAAAAGGCAGCATTAATTGAAATGGATGGTCGGGCTGTAACAAGAGATCCTGATGGGAATCTAGTCGAGTTCATTATTCGTATTCCAGAAGATGAAGACGGGCCAGATGGACCGATGAAACATATCTTTGCTGAAGGTGGAGAGTATGAACTGATTGACGAATGGATTACTGGCTATCGAGTACCTAGTGTAGATCTTAAAACAGCTTTAGCTGCCGTTCTTCAAGGAACGCGCTGGTCAGTAGGAGAAGTAGCTGATCTAGGAAAAAGAAGTCTTGATCTAGTCGATATGTCAGTGAAAGAAGCTATCAGTGAATTATTAGATGCATTTAATGGCGAGATCGGATATAGAATTGAAACCCAGGGAAATCAAATTATCAAACGCTATATTGATATTTCAAACCGGAGAGGGGATTACTTAGGTAAAAGGTTTGAGATCGGAAAAGACATTCAAAGTATTAGACGAATCCCAGAATCAACTGGAATCAAAACCCTGTTGTATGGACGAGGAGCAGCAAGGGAAGACGGCAGCCGCATTACATTTGCCGATGTAGAATGGAAAAAAGAAAATGGAGATCCGATTGATAAACCAAGGGGTCAAACGTTTATAGAAGATGTCGAAGCTAGGAATCTCTGGGGATATGATCAAGGGAGAAAGCACCGCAAGGGAATGTATGATGGTCAAGAAGAAGCCCCTGCTGAATTATTAATGAACACGTGGAGATATCTTCAGACTGTTAACAAACCTTCTTATACGTACGAACTTAAAGTGATCACGCTTGCTTCTA
The DNA here is from genome assembly GCF_032843265.1 of Alkalihalophilus lindianensis. Taxonomy (NCBI): domain Bacteria; kingdom Bacillati; phylum Bacillota; class Bacilli; order Caryophanales; family Bacillaceae; genus Alkalihalophilus; species Alkalihalophilus lindianensis. Next base: position 1,025,860 of record NZ_JAWJBA010000001.1, on the reverse strand, counting down.
TCATTGGATATGAACATGAATTAGTTCGACTTGGTGATTCAGTGGACGCTTTAAATCGTCGCATCTACCCAAATATCATTGTGAATGCTTCGATCATCAAGTTCATTCATGATCTGAATTCTCCGGAGCACTCTGAAGTTATACTTGGTGACTTCCGTGAGAAGTTTAGTCAAGAAAGCAGAATGAGACAGCTAGAACGCCGGCTTAATCGTAAAGAAGGCACTTGGGACAGTAAGCCCTCAAGAGATGAAGTAAAGCAAATAGCTGAAGAAGTGCCGGTCACAGATGATCGTTTTGCAAATATTGTACCTCTGCCTCCTGAGCAAGTTAAAGCAGAAGGACTCTTTCAAAACATAGTAGTGAGTTGGGATTACAATACCGCTTCTTATATCGCAGCGTATGAAGTGTTTGCTTCGGAAGAAGAAGGTTTCACACCTGCAGCTGATGACCTAGTGTTTAGAGGTAAAGTCAGCACCTTTATCTTTGAAGGAGAAACGAACAAGACATATTACTTCAAAGTAAGAGCAGTGAACTATCATGAGGTTGCATCTGGTTACTCTGAAGAAGTTTCAGCAAGCACCGTCCACATCATATCAGATGACATTTTATTTGGTCCTGACATTGCAGAGAAGCTTCGTGAGTTAAGTGAGACTGCATCATTGTTAGCTGATGGTTCGATTACATCTGACATGATCAGTGAACTAGCGAAAGAACTGATAAAAGACGATGTGAAAGAATACACCAATCAGGAAGTTCAAGCCATTAATGATCAGTTGATGCAAGAGTTAGCTGAGAAAGCAGGTCTTGAATATGTGGACGGTCAGTTACTTCTTGTAAATCATAAGGTTAATGGGTTAGAGGGTACGACCACTCAGATTCAGAACAATATAAGCAGCATTGAGAATGCAGCGAGCCAATTACAAACCCGTGTGAACGATCTACAGAGCGATATGGTGGATTTAGAAGTATCAGTGAGTGATGATGTCTCTAGCTTGCAAAGTACTGCTAGTAGCTTATTACAGCGGGCTGAGGAGCAGGAATCGGCTTTAGCTTCTGCCAATGGTCGAATTGTGAGTGTGGAAGAGAATATTGACACGATTAACGGCACCATGTCCACCACGATCTCAGAGCTAACCAGTGTGAACGGTATTGTCTCGGAGCATCAGACTACTATTGAGCAACACGCCGGTTTAATATCGGAAAAAGCTAGCATCACCAGTGTGGATACATTAACCGGACGGATCAGTACAGCCGAAGGCAGCATTGAAACGATTGCCGGCCAAGTTTCTATCAAGGCGAATGCAGAGGAAGTCTACACTAAGTCAGAAGTCAACACAGAGCTTGGAAAGAAAGTAGACACCACGGTTTACAATAATCAGATGGCGCAACTTGATGTGAGAATGGACGGAATCTTTGCAGATGTTTCTTCTGTACAAAGCGAAGTGTCCGATGTAGATACACGCCTTGTCTCAGCTCAAACGCAGCTTAACATACAAGCGGGGTTGATAGATGCAAAGGCAGAACGTTCAGAGCTTACCACAGTAGATGGAAAGGTAACCGGTGTGAGAAAGGATCTTACTAATCTACAGATTGATCATAGCGGATTATCATCAAGTGTTATTAGTTTGCGAAGTGATTTTGATGGGTTAGAGATTGGTGGAAGGAATCTTGCAAAAGGAACAAGTAGCGAATTTAAGTCAATTACAATGAATGGTTGGAATGCCTATCATGACGGATCACTTACACCTGATACAGATGTAATACCAGAAGAATTCTATACAGTTAGGGTTTACTATAAAAATGTTACAGATATAGACATGACTGTTCGCGTTTTTTGGACATTGGAGAATGGTTCGAGGGTAGAGTCAACTAATGGGAGCGTTGTTGCAGTTGGAGAAGAAGGGTACTCACTTATCACAAGAAAAGCACCATCAAACGCAATAGCAGGGAAAGCTGTTATTAGAAGAAGGGAAGGCGGAAACACCCTTTCAACGGTAGAATACAAAGAATTGAAATTTGAAAAAGGCAATAAAGCAACCGCCTGGTCGCCAGCTCCCGAAGACATTGATTCTGCAATCTATACAGTTGAGGAGTTTGCATCAAGTATTGATCAAAAAGCTGATTCGATTGCAACAAATGTTTCTAGCCTTACGCAAACGGTAAACGGGCAAGGGTCAAGGATCACGAGTGCAGAAGCTACACTGACGCAACATGCAACAAGCATTAATCTAAAAGCGAATGCTACAGATGTTTATACAAAGTCGCAGGTTGATAGTGCGGTTAATGGTCGAGTAAGTACAACCGTTTATAACAACAAAATGGGAGAGCTTGATGTTTCGATTAACGGTATTCTTGGACGAGTGAGCAACACTGAAACAACCATGAACTCATTGACTGGTGAGGTTTCAAGTGCATTAAGTCAAATTGCCTCCTTAGATATTCGAGCAGATGGAATTGTTCAGAGTGTGAGTGAGGTTAGAGCTGATTTTGATGGGTTAGAGGTTGGAGGGAGGAATTTATTTAGGAATAGCCAAACTAGGGGTATTAGACCTAACAACTCAACAACTACCCCAATGCAAAATACAACAATGGATGATGAATCTGAAAAGTATATCAGAACGACTCCAACGAATGGTACGATAGTCAGTTGCTATGATTTTATAGAAGGAGATATACCTACACCGTTAAAGGTCGGCGAAACGTACCTTATATCTCTTATGGTGAGAGTATCTCATGATGCAGAAATTAGAATAGGGATGACATATCGTGACGGTAGTACTACTCGTGGTCATAATAGCTATACAGATGTCCGAAAATCGGATGGCTGGGTTCAGATATACCTAGTAGTAAATGAGTCAAAAGTTTATGACCGAATAAATACCCTGCTATATACGAATGTGCCAGTAGACTACTTAGACCACAAAAACTGGAAAATCGAAAAAGGTAATAAAGCTACCGACTGGACACCAGCTCCTGAAGACGTTGATTCGGTAATTACAGCCTTAAATGGTCGTATATCTTCTGCTGAAGGTACACTGTCTGTTTTACCTGGTCAAATTGAAGCAAAAGCTTCTCAAACATCCGTTAACAACTTAACAGGTCGCGTGAGTCAAGCTGAATCAAGCTTGTCTGTTCAGGCTGGGCAAATAGCTGCAAAAGTAGAGAAAGACGGGGTCATTGCTTCCATTAACCTCTCGTCAGAAGGCTTAAGGATCAATGGTGCTCTGAATCACATCACCGGTCAAACGTTGATTGAAAATGCTGTGATTGGTAGTGCTGCCATAGCTAATGCAGCGATCACTAAAGCAAAATTAGGAACAGCCATCATTGGAACAGCTCAAATAGAAGATGCTGTTATTACAAACGCAAAGATTGCGAACCTAGCTATTGATACAGCCAAAATAGCAAATGCGGCTATTACGAATGCGAAGATAGCAAACTTAGCAGTGAATACCGCACAAATTGCAAATGCAGCTATCACAGATGCAAAGATTGCTAGTTTGAGTGCAGATAAGATTACAGCCGGAACATTGAGTGCTGATCGCATTTGGGGTGGAACAATTACCGGGGTTGGAATCAATATCTTGGAAGATGCTAGAATAGGTGCAAATCTTAACATTGGTCAAAGAGCTGGAGCAAATAACTATCATAATATCGCAAGCATTCACTTTGGAGACTTTGCAACCATTCATGCACTTAATGCAATGGGAACGATACGTTTACTACCAGGAAAAGGTTCGCCTGTTAGCTTGGAGCTTGGTGGTTTGAGCGATGGCTTTGCAGCGTTACATGCCGGTGATCAATTCCGTTTGTCAGTTCAAGGGAATATGGAGTTCAATTGGAATGTATCAGGAACGGGTCATCCTCTTTATCGAGTTGGAAACAACATTCTTAAAGGAAGAAAAGACACGAATCGATTTGAAGTAAGAAATGCAGCAGACACGGCTTATGCTGCAATTGGCGCTTCTGAATTCATTACTTCTTCAAGTCGTAAACTGAAAACAAACGTCGAAGCGATTGATGACATTGGGTTATACGTCATTAATGGCTTAAAAGTCGTGGGTTATGACTTGATTGATAATGTACAGAACGGAATTTATGACCGTAAAGTTGGTTTAATTGCCGAGGATAGTCCGGCAGTTGCAACGGCTGACCAAGAAGCGATCAATACGAATACGTTGATTCATTACAATGTGAAGGCGACCCAAGAGTTATCGTCACAGGTTCGTACTATGCAAGATGAAATCCTATGGTTAAAGCTTGAAAATCAATACATGAAACAAAAAATAAAACAATTAGAAGCCTGCTAAGATGCAGCATAGGAGGAATCATTCATGAAAGTAGCAATCGAAAATGGAAAAGTGGTACCAGCAATCAATTATCTTTACGGTTTAAAACTAGTAAGAAAGCAATCTCGTATTCGTCGTGACTTTATTAAATTGCTTGACGAGCGAGCAAAGAAAGTTGATGAAGATCGCAAAGAGATTGCAAAAGAACACTCTCACAAAGATGAAAAGGGAGAAGCCGTTGTTAAGAATGGCAACTTTGATATTAAAGACTTAGAGGCGTTTCGTGAGGACGTTAAAGAGTTGAATGAAGAAGAACTTATTCTTGAAGGTGGTGAGCATCGTGGATTGATTCGTACCATGAAGCAGATCTTGGCCAAGTTTGAAGAGGATGAGTATGAGGGACAAACTTCTGAGATTTATGACTATCTCTATGAAGCATTTGAAGTCGATCAAGTAGAATCAGAAACTGAAAAGGGAGCTGAATAAATATGAGTCAACAATTCGAAATCCAAATCACAGGTACAAATATTCGTTATGCAGATGGAGGCATTTCATCTGTGCATGTTCAATTCCAAGCACGTGACCCAAAGAGTCAGATTAACCTTAGTGGGTACATTCCGTTGGAACCAGAAGAGTATCACGGGAATGAAGCGATGGACTCGTTAAGGAATGTCATCAAACAGAAGATTATTGATCGAATCAATGGTGTAGAGGAAGCTCCTGCTGAATAGTAGGGGCTTTTCATAAGCATATTAATATTTGTTGTAAAAGGATAAAAAACCTCCCTATGGAAATAATAGCTATAGATTATGGAAAGGGGAAGCATCATGGGTACACATAAAACGAAGAGTACATTTAATAAGTTAGCTGAAGAGAGAAAACGCAAAGTAGAAGAAGAATTAGAAAATCAATTTAAGAAGCCGATCCTTCATAAAGCGATTAATAGCAAGGAAGTATATATCCCTCTGGATACCGAAAGGTTATGGGGGTAACGAGGAGCCGACATTTGTTGGTTCCTTTTTATTTATAAAAGGGGTGTGAACGTGGAAAACATAACAGTTTGGGTAAACAGGGAAAACCTAGACGTCATACACATGTACTTGTTTGGCGGTGTGAAGTTTTTAGATCTATTAGCTTTATTAATGTTAATTGATGTAGCCACTGGTATTACAAGAGCCATTAAAGAAAAGAGGTTAAGGAGTCGAACGGCTTACTATGGTTACGCTCGAAAGGTAGGGGCATTCGGGATCATTATAGTGGCGAATATTATAGACATCATACTTGACCTAAACGGTGCGGTAGCAATAGCTACGGTGCTTTTTTATATTTCTGTGGAGAGCTTGAGCATTCTAGAAAACTACACACAGATTGGCGGCAAGGTGCCCAAGGCAATTAAGGATAGTTTGCATGTGATTGATACTTCTAAAGGAGATGAGAAACGTGACTAAACAAGTAACGGAATGCGTATTTTGTGGCAAAGAGATCACCTGGAGTAAAGACCTATTTGTAGAAGGAAACCACGGGGAGCCGGTATGCGATGATTGCAAGGAGGTTGAGTCGATTGAGGAAAATTAAAATCTTTATTGATCCCGGACATGGCGGTACCGATCCAGGAGCTGTTGCGCATGGCTTACGTGAAAAAGACCTTGTTCTAACCATCGCACTAGCACTTAAAAGGTATCTTGAACAATTCGAGAATGTGGAAATCATGCTTAGTCGTGAAGATGATCGGTTCCTAACTTTATCGCAACGTACCCAAATGGCTAATGCCTGGGGTGCTGATATCTTCATTAGCGTCCATATTAACGCAGGTGGAGGAGCTGGCTTTGAAACTTTTATTTTCAATAGCAGTGTATCTACGGCAACCATCTCGAACCAACACATCATACACGCTGAAATTATGAAAGCAATTGGTGGGAATGACCGAGGGAAGAAACGAGCAAACTTTGCCGTTCTACGAACTTCTAACATGCCAGCTATATTAACTGAAGCGGCTTTTATCGATAACGCTATTGATGCAGTTAAGTTAAAAGATCCACGGTTTATAGAGAGTGTGGTTCGTGGTCATGGAGAAGGCATTGTCAAAGTCTTCAATTTAAAGCCTAAGCAAGTGAACTCTTCAGTTGCTAATCAAACAAAATCCCAAGAAGATAAAGAGGAGGAATATTTTAATATGAAACTTACACAAGTAGAACTAAGCGCGGTTATCAGTGCATTAGAGGATTGGACAGATGAAACGAAGCATAGCCATCCGCTAGATAAGGAGTGGCTTGAGAAAGCTCGTAAAGGTGAGCTAACTATTCGCAATGCGGTCCGCTTGCAATATGAAGCGCGGCGTAGAGGAATTAGATAGTTGATTTTGTAGGTTAGTACAATAAAAAATAGGAGTGATTGTTATGTCAGATAAAATCAAAGTGTTAGAAGAAAAGATTGAGAGAGTGGAGCAAACTATTTTATCTTTAGAAGTTTCGGTGTCGATGATGGCAGGTGAGATTAATAGAGTGAATGAGAAGGTAATGGTGACGGAGAACGAGTACAAAGAGTTGGAAGATAAGACGAAGGTATTGGATGTAACTGCTAATGGATTACAGAGGCAGAGAAATTCTCAGGGTCAAAATCAAGAATTGAAAAAGATTAGAACCTCTAATGAGCCAAACATAAGAGGTTCTTTTCAATTTACAGATGATGAACTTAGTATCATTTACCGGGCTGTATTTTTTGAATCGAAAAATTATGAAGAGGTAGATGCAAATGGTTATTTAGGAAATGCTACATCAACTATTCTAAGTAAAATAGCTAATTATAACAAGGTTATTGCAGATCCATTTTATGTTTCACATCATCTTTCTAAAGCTGATTGATCACCATTTAAATATTCAAAAGCTAGTGTGTTAATCACATTTAACATGAAGTGACAATCTTCTTTAAGAGCAATGCCTGGACTTGTATGTGATGCCATATTTCTCATTTTATATGCAACTTCAAGACGGGTATTGTCTCTTCTTGAAGTAATACGTTCGTTTACCAAACGCTCTCTTAGTTTACCTAGTTGAGTGTCCCCAGTCTTAACTTTTTTTACTTCATAGTGCTCTAGGATTTTTAAGCAGAGGGTTTCTAAAACCACTCCAAGTGTAGCAGCGCATGGTAAAAAAAGGTTAGAATGGTATGCTGCCATAGCTTGGTCAAGTTGATAGTTGAAATCCTCGTCTTCTACCAGCTTCATTAATGGTTTTAAGTCTAAAATTGAAAAAGGGAATTTATGTGCATCTTTGGCAAAATAGCTTAACGGTTTGGTATTTAGGGTTTTAAAATGTCTAACCTCGTTTCTTATAAGCTCAGTAATCTTATGCACTAACATACTATTTTCGACAGATATCTCGAAGTCATTTGTACGAAAAAAAGAATTATTGAACTTGAGACCTTCATAAGAATCATTAATATCAAACATCACTTGGGATTTATCATAATCCATTGAAGGCAATACTTCCTCTAATAGAAAATCATGTGGATTAATATAATTATCAATCCCTACTAAATCCTTTTCCTTCAATACGTATATTTCCTTTTTTCTATCTCCGGGGGTAGATAAATACAATATTGTGGCGGCCAACTGATAATTAAAATCATAAGGTTGTATTAAAAATAAAATAGAGCAATTTTCCTTTTTTAAAAAACGAAAAGGTTCAGGATTATTCTTCAGATTTTCTCTGTTAAAAGTATTTAACCTTTTAATATAGATATCTCGTAACTGGTCCTCTGCCATTACAGCATTTTGGATATATTCATCAAATTTAAATGGATCATCTAAACCTTTGTACTCTAGTTTTAGAACCTCTGCCATGAAAAAACCTCCACATTTTAATAGATTTGTATTTTACATGACTATACTATCATTATTTTAGGAAATTTAGGAAGTGTTATATTCTTGCTTAGAAATGGATAATGAATCGAAAAACGAAAAAACACCTACTCCCTGCCTAAGAGTAAGTGCTTTTTCTGATCTTTTTTCATCATCATTCTATAATCGTATCGGGTAAGATACAGATTAATTTTAATACTTTATGCCTAAATTGTCTACACAATTATTGAGGCAATTTCGATCGAGTAAAGATTGCTTCGTTTATAATTGTGCGTACTGTAGTAGACACGTTTACAATAGCAACCTTACTTTTCGCCTCAGGCCCAATTTCTTCTATAAGTTTAGCGAATAATTCATCTGCAAAAGATGAAGTTACCATCTGGACATTAGAAAGATCAACTGTAACTTTATGTTCTGCTGAAATAATGGAAAGTAATTCACTTCTAATTTTAGCTCCTAGATCTCTCTCAGTAAGTACGCTGCCGTTTTGTGCTAATGAAAACATTTATACCACATCCTTTAGAAGAAAGTATCTTGGAGGCTATCTTCCAAGACCTCATTTAGATTTGTTTGAAGTACATTCGGGATTCGTAGTACTACGATTGTTCCTTTAAACTTCGTCGGAAGCTTAATGATCTTTGGGTTATCGACTGGGTTTTTCTTACTGACCTCTAATTTGTATTGCTCAGTGACAATTGTTACTGAAGCTTTTTTATTTCTTTCAGCTATTTTACAAAGATTATACAATCCAACACCTGGTGATTTTTCAGCATAGCCTACTGGGTTATGCGATGCACTGGTGTACTGTTGTATACTATGCTTTAGTATTTCTACATCAGTACCATAATTACCTGCATTCCTCAAAGATTCTATTATACCTATACCACAATCACATATGGTAACCTCATTTACTGTTTGACCCATGTAATTTTGAAAACTAATTCTACCAGTTGAAAAGGAATGTCTTCTTACATTACTTACTACTTCGCCTATTGAATAAGATAGCATTTCCCTGCTGTCTTCGCTAATAAAAACATTAGGTCTATCAGAGTACTCTTCTAAAGATTTAGTTAATCTTTCAGTGACTCTCATGTCGCTATTAGTGATGGTTTCTAATTCTAAAAAACGTCCATTCGAAGCCTGTTTATTAAAATCATAATCGATGTGAGGTAATTCATTGAAGAAACCTAATCTATTCGCATAGTTAAAAGAGTTAGATTCACCTTTAACATCATATCTAAATCCCTCATTCTGTAAAAAATCTAGAAAGGCTCTCGCGATAACTAAACTTGAATTGCTTACAAAATCCGAGTTGAAAATAACTTGAATATAAAAATCTTCTCCAAATTGATCTCTAAGTAAACTTGCTTCGTCTATGAACTCAGTAGTAGTTTGAACTAGAAGATCATCCGGAAAAGAGCGTACATAAAATTTTAGTAGATGCATAAGGTGCCACCCTTCATAAGTATTGGTTCTTTTTACATAATAATACTTATGGAACTAAAATTTCTATGATTTCGACAAAACTTACTATTAAACGACAAGTAATAAAGTTTGCTACTTATTCACATATGACCGCAAGATATCACGCACGTTATTAGCCATCACATGAGAAAGAACCTTCATTTCTTGTTCTTGTCCTCTAACCACAACGAGATAATTGCAGTATTTCACACTGGATGATGAATCCACTCCTAGTTCATGTACCGCAATCCCTTTTCTTTTAGCTTCGCGTTTTAGTTCACCTATGTCTTTACCGATCCAATCGATCTTGCTTTTGAAAAAATCCAAGTAGATATCACTGAACTTAAACTTAGAGGCTTCCATCTTTTCTAAATCCTTCTCTATTACTCGTCGTGTCATAGGAAGATAGATGTATTTTAGGATCAATTCATACTCATCTTTAGTCGTGATCATAAACAAACACCTCGTCTTTTTGTTTTATTATATACGAATGTTTGTTCGTGTTTCAAGTAGAAAAAAGAGCCAATTTAGGCTCAGTTGTTTAAAGCATTGTCTTCGTAATAGCGGTCAGCAGCAGATTCGAAGTCATAAATATTAAAGGTTTCCCAATTAATATTTTCTGCGTTCTCTGATCTTAAGGCGATTGTCATTACAGTTTTATCAATTTGATTACCACTGGCTTCTGTTAAAGGTAGTATCCAATTCAGTTGGACTTCACTGATACCTTCTTCTTCAAAGATAGGGGGTAAAATCTCTTTAGAATTGAGTAACATATCATCTTTTGTTCGTGCTGCAGTTCTATGTTCATTAGCATTCAGTTCCAGAGTGAGGATGTAATTGTCTTCCCCTGCGATTACATCCTCTATAGAGTTAATACTTTCCACCCTTGGCTTATCTGTATTTAATGCTTGATTTCCAATTAACTCTTTAATGATCGATTCGGTTATAACCTCTAGAGATGTACTAGAAACTGATGGGGCACTACTGGTGTCCGAGTTATTGGTATTTGAACTAGAGCTTGTGGATACAGCTGTACCAAACTCAGTAAAAGACGTTAGTTCATCATTATTAAACTTTAACAGTACTTTTGTTTGATCCTCTTTTAGATATTCTGCAGTAATTTCACCAGTGTCGCTTTCGTGAGAATAGTGGGGCTGGCCACCGACTAATTGGTAGATCGCTTTTGCGCTCATTCCATTTTCTAATTGTTCATATTGCTCGTTTGAGAACTCAGCTGAATCAGTTTTGGATGCCTCTAAATAGTTATTATTTCCACAAGCAGACAAAACAAATGTTAAAGCTAAGCTCAATCCAAGTAATTTCTTCAAAGCATTTCCTCCTTTTTATCCCAAAAACATCTTACTATCTATCTACGTTCTTCTTCAATAGAATGTTTCCATTCTTCAATAGAACATCCCCATAGTTCTTCTACAGAGGTATTCATAATGTGTGCAATCTTCAAAGCTACTGGTAAGGTTGGCAATCCACCTTTTATGATATTTGTTAAAGTGCTGTTCGAAATTCCTACTTTCTTTGCAAGCCATCCTTTTTTACGGCCTTCTTCTTTTAACATATGCTCTAATTTGTTCATCATAATCACCCATTTGGTGTATTCTCGAAATTTTTTTATAATCCTGCTAGTACTTATTTAGTGTGGACAGGCAATTTTTTTTACAACGCCCATATAGTGTATCAATCCCCAACAAAAAGGAGTCGATTACTAATGGCAAATAAAGCTTCTGTAGTTCGCCCATCTCATCACATACCAGCTAATAAGTTAGGACGCAAGGTATATGCTACGGTACTACTAGAAAGACAAGAAAGAGGGCAAATATGGTTGAGTCGAGAAGGTAAGGATTTACTATTAGATTGGATACATGAGAAATGAGTTTTACTTCTGTATTACGTTCAGCAGCTAGAACATTTTCTAGCCACAAGAAGCCTATCAAGAGTCGTTATAAGATGTTAGACAGCACGTATATGCTTCACTCTTACGAGGATTTAGAGGAATTATATAGAGGTGCTACAACCACAAGTGATTATGTTCATATCATCAACCACATGGATAGACACAATGTACTGGACTATGGCAGGTATGGATCCTTAGCTAGTCAAATGATTAACGACAACGGGGAGTTCAGAAAGAGGTGGCATGAATGAACACAATCCTAATTGTCGGTGGCGGGGCTATAATTGGCGCTGTCGGAGTGTTCGCATTAAAGAAGAAACATCGCAGTGACTTAGCTTGGACATTAGAGCTAATGATGAAGCTTGGTTTAATCAGTTCAGTAGGCTATATCGTGATTCAAACAGGAAAAACCATTATTCACATGTTCGGCGGTTTTCCATACTGACACGCCACATGGCGGGGCGTGAGTATAGGTGTGATATGTTGTTTCCTTTTGTTACTATTGTCCATTTTAAAACGACATATCACGTTTAATCGTAACTCTATAGGAATTGGGGCGTGGTTTTGTGTTAGTGGAATCAATCGGATTCGGTGCAGTTGTTGGTGGTGTTTTGTTGGCTCAGTCGATGGCAGGAAAGAAAGGGAAAACGGATCGTGACAAGATTGAGGAAGTGTTTGAGAATGTCTATTTTTCTGTTCGTAAAGGGAGCGGAAAGGACTCTTATGATGAGTTTCCTAAGTTCCTGAATGAAGGGGAATGGGAGCATGGTCATTCTTACGTGTACCAGTTGCCAAAAGGGATACCTTTCTCAGCTTCTGAAAAGATCAGACCTGCTATAGAGGATGCACTAAATAAGCCTGTAGCTATGGAATGGAGCGGTCGTTTGCATATCAAGGTATCTAAAATTAGGATCCCAGAAAACGTCCAATACAACTGTATAGAGGGTAAGAAGTGGAATGTACATTTAGGGCTTTCTCCTTTCGGTGACAAATTTATTGATTTTGATAAATATCCGCATATGATCGTTGGTGGAATGACACGCAAAGGGAAAACGGTATTACTTAAATCGATCACAACATCGCTATGCTTGCAAAATGGAGAGTTAGCACAGTTTTATATGCTAGATCTAAAAGGTGGCTTAGAATTCAATTCTTATGCGAATTTGAAACAGGTGAAAGGTATAGCTGACGATGTGAATAGTAGCTTGCAGATTTTAGAGCAGCTCAATCACGATTTGGATAAATGGATGGAAAATTTTAAGGAGCAACGATACTCAAATGTAGTGGAAAGTGGTGTGAGTCGCAGGGTGTTTATTATTGTAGATGAAGGGGCCGAATTAGCAAAGACTCCTTCTACGCCAAGAGAGGATAAAAAGAAGATGGATCGTTGCCAAGCGATCTTATCACGGATCGCTCGTATCGGTGGGGCATTGGGGTATCGGCTTATATTCTGCACTCAGTACCCCACAGGCGATACCTTGCCTAGACAAATAAAACAGAATGCTGATACAAAAGTATGTTTCGCTCTCCCTACAGAAATAGCGAGTCGAGTAGTATTAGATGAAGTAGGAGCTGAACAATTGCCGAGGATACCAGGAAGAGCTATTTTACGTACGGATGAAACGACAACGATACAAGTACCTTATGACAATGACTTCACGCAATATTTAAAGGAGTGGGAACGTGAACAACATCGAGAAGAATCGCAAACGGACGGAAGAGATACTAAAGAGCCTCGACAAGCACCAGTTCATGACAAGAAGCCAAATTCAGAAGCTTCACCATTTAGGTACTGACAACAATGCAAGAAGGGTGATGCGTAATTTAAACGAATGGTTGTGCAGTCGATTCATCGAGGAGAAAGTCTACTATTTAAATAAAAGAGGACGCGAAAAAATAGGCTCTGAAAACATTGCGAATTGGAACCCCAGCGTATTGCACACGGTCATGAGGAATGATGTATATCTGTATCTAAAACCTTCACAATGGCACATTGAACAGTCTATAGAAGTAGGAAATGAAGGATTTAAAATAGTTCCCGACGCTATAGGGGTTAGGAGAGAGTTAGACCAGGAACGTTTCTTCTTTGTTGAAATCGATAATACGCAAAGATGGTCAGAGAATCTCAACAAATTGCAAAAGTACCGAAAGCTTAAAGAATACAAAGTTTGGCAGGAACATCATGGCTACTTTCCTACAATCGTATGGCTTACGAAATCAAAATTGCGAGCTAATGAATTAAAAAAGATAACGGACCTAAAAATGAATGTTTATGAATGGGAGGAGATTAAATGATTGCAGCAGGGATTGTATTAAGTATGTGGGCATGCTACTTGTTTGGTGCGAATCGCACCTTGAACATAATAGAAAAGAAGCAAGAAATGAATAAATCGCAAATAGAACAAGTATTATATAGCAAATAGAGGGTTGAACAAGCGATATTAGGTGAATGTACCCTGATATCGCTTGTTTTAGGTAAAAATAACCTATGAGCATGCATACAAAGTTCGACAAATTTCACCGTTGTTAGGTTGTACAATAATAACAAAGTTGTAAATTGTGTAGACAAAAGACTTGAAATGAGAACAATCGTTCGTATATAATGACCATATAAGAAAAAGCACATTATCAAATTCATGCGCTTTATCTCCAGTATGTAGTTTTTATTTCTCTGTAGGTAGTAAGGTTCTTGTTGATAAACTCTATTTCATCTTGTTTTAATGACTCGATGAGTATAGGGTTGTCAGTTCTCCGAAATATAAAATCCAAAGAGACCTTGTAATAATCCGCTAGTTTGATCAACAATTGATAGTCCATTTCGCGCTTTCCTTGTTCGTACATAGCGTAAGTGGTTCGAGCAACACCAAGCAGCTTAGCGATGTCTTCTTGAGTTTTATTACGATTAAGTCTCAATTCACTCATTCTTGTATTCATAAGACGCCAGTCCCCCAATGTCATTCTTTGTTAATTATATCGACAAGGGGACAAGTGTTGTATCAGTGTTACAAAATGCGTATTTATTCTCTTTTAACTACACAATTTGCAATCATTGCAGGGGGGATCATCATGAAGAAAAAAGTCGAACTGAAAAAGATTGCCGAATTGCTGGGCATAAAAGAGGAACGTATTATAAAAGTAATTACTGGTTGTGTTGACGAACAGAGCGAAGAAAAGAAATAACACTCTTTGCTTCAGACTCAGATAATTCTTTCCCGTCTAAGGTTAAATTGAATTTCTCGAGAAGTTTATCATTACTCAATTCCAGGTTATTGGAAAATTCCTTTTCGTTTATATACGAAGAGGTTTTTTCATTTCCTGAGTGTAAACGCTCTGGTACTTCGTCATAGATAAGATCGTCTTCGTCCCAATAACCGCATACAATCATAAGCTCATTTAGGGATGTTGTATAAAGGTGTTCAGCTAATAATTTTATTGTTTTTACATTAGGTTTTTGTACTTCCTTTTCAATTCTAGAAATGGTAGCTCTAGAAATTCCAGTTTTCTCAGCGATGTCTCTTTGAGTCTTAAATCCACTTTTGATTCTATGATCCGCTATAAATTTACCGAAATTAATTTCACTCATTTTTAACTTCATCTCCTAGTATCAACCTATATTAATATCATACCCTTATTATAACAATTTGATTGCGCGCGTGCAATTTTTATTTCAAAAAAGGTTGCGCTCTCGTAATTTATTATTGTATAGTTTATGTACGAGGACGCAACTTATTCACGAATTGAGGTGACGAAATGAAAAAATATATAATTCGTCTAGATGTTAAAGAGTTCTTAAAGGCAGCTATCGATCATGAAATTTCAAGCGATACAGAGTTAGCGGCAAAGATCGGTGTTTCAGTTTCACAAATTTGGAGAGCGAAATTAAATAAGGATGATCCAAGATATTGTGCACCTGGACCCGCATTTATTGCTGGTGTAATAAATGCTTTTGGAGAACCATTCGAAAGATTCTTTTTTTTGGAACCTGAGTTACGAGGTCGTAACTTATCGGATGATTATAAGAAAGAGGTGAATGCGAAATGAAAACAGATAAACAAAGTAAGTTCATTATAGTCTGTGCTGTTTGTTCCTACTTGTTTGCGATGTTCTCGATAGTTAAAGATGTATTGTTTTAATACGGAAACACCGACACAAAATCAAAACTCATTTCGAAATTATGAGAGAAGGGAGTTATTGCATGAAACAAACAGTCAAATTCAATTTAGAACAGCAGTCACAAGTTATCGAAGCTCTGGAGTCTTATCAAATGGAGTTAAAAGAAGCAGAAGTGAAAAGAGTAGATTTAATTATTGCACATCTGGTTGGAGGCTCTGATCAATACGATAGCGAGGAAATGATCTATATCGTACGAGCTCTTAATGCATTCAGCAAAGTGTTGGAAGGTTGCAGAGAGCCATTAGCTGCCACTAAATATGAAATCTTAGCATCGAGAGTGGATCGTAAGCGTGAGCAGTTCCAGTTAGCGAATCATCCATTGAAAAAGATGTCATTAGCTTAAGGAGGTGATAGAAGTGTTAGCGGGAGATATAAAAGTTAAGCAGTTCTTAGGAGAAAATTTGGAAAAAGGGATCAATGAGTGGTTAGCAGAGAATCCCTTTTCGGAAATCCTTGATATCAAATTTAGTGCAAGTGCAACAAGTGAGGATTGGGGAACTGATGCATTGATTATCTATAAGGAGGCGAAATAAATGAAGATCACATTTAAAGAATTATTCCTAACAGGATTTAAAAATCACCGCGATCTTACAGTTAACTTTGGCGAGGAAACGAAGATCAGCGGTGATAACGGCGAAGGTAAATCAACAGTTGTTAATGCACCTTCATGGGCCTTCTTCGGAACAGATGTTTTCAAGAATAAGCTTGATCCTACACCAGTAACATACGAGTCCGAAGAGACAAAAGTTTCATTAATTTTAACTATCGATAGTAAAGAAGTCAAATTGACTCGTGAGTTGAAGAGTGGAAAAGCAAAGTATTACATCAATGATGTACCGAGCAAAGCAACTGAATTTGATTTACTGGTTTCCAATTTAGGTGATAAAGACTTCTTCTTATCACTTTATAATCCGCACTACTTCTTTACCCTTAAATGGGATAAGCAACGCGAAATGCTTTTACAATATGTTGCTGCTCCATCTAATAAGCAAGTCCTTAAAGAATTGCACGGTCCTCAATCTGATAAATTAACAGAGTTATTGAAAAAGCATAAGTTAAATGATATCGAAAAGATCCATCGAGAGAATAAAACAAAGATGGAAAAAGCTCATATTTCAGCAGAGAGCAGAACAAAAACTCTAAAGGGACAACTTGATCAATATGAATCTTATGTAATCTCTGTTAATGAAGTTGAGGATGAGCTTGGTGAGATCGGGCAATTGTTAGAGCAAGTTGATAATGATATTTCTAACGCAAACGAGAAGAATCGAAAATTTAGTCATATTCAATTTCAACTCGAAAACCTCCAAAGTGAAATTGAACACTCGAAGGAAAAGTACTCACAAATAAAAAATGAACACATAGCTTCTGAGTGTCCTTTGTGCAACCAATCACTGGATGAAGACTCTATCGAAGCAGTAAAAGATAAGAAGCTCCAAAGAATGGAAGAGCATAAAGATTCTCATAAATTATTGTTAGATAAAAAAGCCTCATTAAAAGAAAACCTAATGAACCTTGAAAGAGTTGAGCTAGATGATCTCCTCTCAAAACGAAATGAATTGGATGATAAGCGACAGCCTCTAATACAAGCTTTACGTTCAGTTAAACAAGTAGATCAACTGAAAGAACAAATCGAAATAGCTGAACAGGACGAACAAGAAAAGCTCAACAGCTTAAATGATTCAATCTTTATCATCGATGCTATCAAAGCATTCCAGGCAAAAGAAGCTGAGTTGCAAGGTGAAAAAGTACAAGCTCTATTTACTACCTTATCAGTTCGTTTGTTTGAAGAACAAAAGAATGGTGATATCAAGCCAACCTTTGTGATTCAGATGGATGGTAAAGACTATAAGATGCTCTCACTCTCTGAATCTATTAAAGCTGGTTTAGAGTTGCGTGAAGTATTGAGTGAGCAAAGTGGAGTAGTGGCGCCAACATTTGTTGATAATGCGGAATCTATTACAGCGTTTAAAGGTCCTACTGGTCAATTGATAACTAGTCGAGTGGTCGCTGATCAAGAGCTGAAGATAGAGGTGAGCGAATAATGAAATTATCAGAAATGCTGAAAGCTCTAGAAGATGGGAAACGTGTAAGAAACACAGCCTGGCCAACAGATCATTTTTGGGAAATGGAAAGCGCTCGGATTGTATCAGTTGGTGATGGAAAAAAGATGTATCCTAAATATCATCTTAATGATTTGTTCGATTACGGATGTTGGGAGGTTGTTCCTAAATACGTATCTTTCACAGATGCTATGAAAGCTTTTGAACAGGGTAAACAAGTTGCCATCTCAATAAGCGGACATTATGTCACTTTTAATAAAGCAGATAAAGTTCAACTTAAACACAACTTCATAGGAGAGTTCACTTTTCGAGAACTAGTGGAAAATAAGTGGGTGATCGAAGAATGAAACAAGAACTAATGACCCAATTAGCAGATTTGGATAAGCAGTTTGAACAACTAGAGCTTATTCGAAATCGAGCTCAATTTGAAGTTGATGCTTTGCAAAGTGATCTTCAACAGTTGGGAGGAGCTTATAATGCGTAAAATATACTCGCTTGAAGTTTCTTCAAAAACAAGCAATTCTATTGCAGTTTTTAATTTCAAAACTAAGAAGCAAAGAGAGTTAATGCTTAATATCTTAAATGATTGTGATACAGATGCCAGGCTTCAGTTAATCAATAAGGAGGTCTCTCGTAATGAAACAAGGCAAGAATCCTAATCGTCGTCAAAAAGAATCTATTAAACAATCAGGTCTTAATCCAAATAACTGGCTAGTAAGCAAAGCAAATGATGATCAGTTGCTATTAATCCATAGAGAAACAGGCACATCAAAATTAATTTACTCATAAGGGGAGAATATTCATGTCAAACATTATCACTAATCAACTTGCAGAAGTAAAAGCGTTCACTGAAGGTGAGCTTCAAACCATTCAAGACACATTAGCGAAAGGTACCACACCAGAACAGTTCAGTTTATTTATTCGAACAGCAGCTGCAGCGGGTCTTAACCCGATGCTTAATCATATTTATTGCATCGTTTATGGTGGCAAAATGTCCCTTCAAGTGAGTGTAGAGGGCATTATGTACCTAGCTAAGCGAGTAGAAGGCTACCAAGGTGTAGACGTTCAATTAGTCTATGAAAATGATGAATACAAGGCTAAAAGAGTACGCGGTGAGGATGGCCGTTACTTCTGGGATGTTGAGCATGAAATGAGTAGTGATCCAGGACAAGTTATTGGGTGTTATGCCTTTGCTTACCGTGAAGGATTTCCACCAGTGTTCGAATATTTGAAGGCGGATGAGGTTGAGCACAACCTTAAAGGCAACAATGCTGCACTATGGAAGAAATATTATAACGACATGTTCAAAAAGCATGTAGTGAAAAGAGCCGCCAAGCGTCAATACGGCATTGAAATTAGCGAAGAAGATGTTGCTCCAAGTGGTAATGATATTCCTGAATACAAGCCAGAGCGTAAAGATATCACCCCAAATGAAACAACACAGCCGGCACAGCATGATCAAGAAGTCGTTCAAGATCCAATTAAAGATGCAAAAGATCAGATGCAAATGAAGTTCGCATCTTTAGGGATCGAAGGTAAAGAAGCTAAAGGAGCTTACATTAAGAAGAATGCACCAAATGCTTCTAATCCTCCAACGCTTCAACAGCTAGAAGGATTATTAAAGATTATGGATCTTCAAATAGAAGAAATGAATTCTACAGAAAATGATGGATTGGAATAATTGCTATGAAATTAAATATTCTAGCATCCGGTTCTCAGGGCAATTGTATTGCCTTGAGTTCTGGAAACACAACAATCTTGATCGATGCTGGTATTGCGAAAACAAAAATCGAAAAACGGTTGCTTGAAGTAGGGATCAGACCTGATCACATCTCAGCTATCTTCATTACTCATGCCCACGGGGACCATATTAAAGGTTTACCACTGGCTAACAAGTTCCAAATTCCAGTCTTTGCAGGATTAGAAGAGTGGAAAGATATCAAGGTTTCAATTGATGCAGAACTTATGCACAACGTTTCTTCAGATAAGAGCATTCAAATCAAAGATGATTTTGAGATAGGTGCTTTTAAAACACATCATGACGCTCTTGAGTCTTACGGTTATGTGGTTACAGATGATAAGGAAAAATGCTCTATTTGCTTAGATACGGGACATGCAGATTCAAACATGGTAAAGGCTATGTACGGTTCAGATATTTACATCATTGAAGCAAATCACGAGCCGAATATGGTAGAAGCTTCTGATTATCCGATAAGTGTTCAAGCAAGGATTCTAAGCCATATAGGACATCTGAGTAATGAACAAACGGCTATTGCTTTAAGTAAGCTGATCCAGGGGCGCGGTGAACGAATCTATCTGACTCACTTATCACATAAGAACAATCTACCTGCATTAGCTGAGATGACCGTCAAACGAACATTAACTAAGCAAGGTTTTAAGGCAGGAACACATTATGAGATAGAGGTGATTTAGCAAGGTCACCTTAGAAACGGGTGATTACATGGTTAATCCACAATTAGAAAACGGACATACGCGGATTGCCAATGAAATTCTAGAACGTATTATGAAGCTCTCTCTCAACGGAACTCAGTTTAGATTAGTTTTGGCTATATGGAGATTTACCTATGGATTCCAAAGAAAAGATCATCTCTTATCGCTTAGCTTCTTAACAAAAGCTATTGAAGCAAGTAGGAGCCAGGTAGACAGGGAGCTTACAGCTTTGATTGAAAGAAAGGTCATTGTTATTAGAGGAAATGGATCGAGAGGTGCACGAGTAATGGCTTTTAATAAAAATCATGAGGAATGGATTGACCGTCCTCTAAATAGAGGTCAGTCTCCACTGTCCCCTAATCAGAGTACAGAACCGTCCTCTACGTCGGGTACAGTACTGTCCTCTAATCCGAGGAACAAGAAAGAAAGAACTAAAGAAAAAAAGAAAGAAACTCGTCAATCAAAAAGATATGACGAGGACAACACCTATTACAAAATGGCCAAGGTCTTTCATGAACTGGTAACCGATGTTGCAAAAGATGCTGGTGTGGAGCATTTAACACGCAAAGCGAATTTGCAAAAGTGGTCGGATGATTTTAGGAAGCTAGTAGAGCTTGATGGCGTGGAGGATAAAGCACAAATTCATAGGCTTATGAAATGGGTTACGCAGCATGATTTTTGGAGAACCAACGTGTTGTCTGCCAAGAAGTTTCGAGAGAAGTATGCAGATTTGGCTATCAAGATGAACTCTGAATCAATGCCTAAAAAGCACCCTTCTCATTATCAGAAGGATTCACGGGATATAGAGATAGCTCGTAATAAGTGGATAGCGAATGGAGGGGATCCTGATGAATTCACTTTCTGATCATAGCTTTCAAGCAGAACAATCAGTTTTAGGAGCGGTACTTTTGGACGCTGATGTACTAGACGAAATCAGCTTTTTGGAAGAAAGAGACTTCTCACCTTCGCATGCAGAAATTCTAAAGGTCATGCGTTATTTGGATGAACAAAACAAGCCAGTGGATTTGGTTACTGTAACCACTGAATATAACCACTTCAGAAGGTTGGATCAGATTGGCGGTATTGATTATCTTGTTAAATTAGTTGATGCATGCCCGACCACCGCTAACGTTAAGCATTACGCCAAAATTGTCCGTTCTAAAGCTATCAGAAAAAGAGGATCTGACATTGGTAATCAGATTGCTGAATTAGCACACGCGGATTTTAAAACGGATGAAGAATACTTTTCTGCTGCTGAAGTCTTGCTAGATAAAATGCGACCTCAAGAAGTGGGTAAAATGCAAAGCTTTAAAGAAACAAAGGAACGTTATTTAAAGCATCTAAAGCAGAAGGTCAGCACAATATTGAGTGGGATGAAATCATTTGACACCTGGTCTAAAGGTTTAGGAAGACAAGAGCTTTTTGTAAGCGCCGGTCGCCCTTCTATGGGTAAGACTGCGCTCCTTATGCAAAGAGTAAGAGGTATTGCAGAACACAATCCTAGCGCCGGTTGCATCTTGGTTTACTCGCAAGAAATGGCTGATAACGAGTTGAAAGATCGGATGATATCTAATATGACCGGCATACCTTTTGCTCGAATAAAGTCCAAAGCTCTGAGTGAAAAAGAAGAAGCTGCTGTTTTGAAAGCATATGAACAACTTGAACAATATTTAATCTTTATACAAGATTCGGCTGGTGTCACCATTCAAGAAATACGCTCAACAGCTCGTCAGTTCAAAAGAAAATATGGAAGGATCGCAATGATTGCAGTTGATTATCTTCAAATTATGTCTATCCCTCAAGCGAAGAATGAGAGTAGAGCTCAAGCTATTGGAAATGTTACAACAACAGCTAAACGGATTGCTAGAGAAATGGATTGTAATTTTATGATGTTATCTCAGATGAGCCGTGAAAGTGAGAATAAAAAGAAGCCTCAGTTATCTGACTTAAAAGAATCTAGCAATATTGAACAAGATGCTGATGTTGTCGAATTTCTCTGGCACGATTCGGGAGACACGCACCAAAACGGAAAGGTGGTCCAACAGTTTATAGCTAAAGGTCGAAACATTGGTATTAATGAATTCCGATTACTGTTCAGAGGTTGGAAGCAGCACTTTGAGGAGTTAGAAGACGAATGAAGAAGATCGAGACAATGGAGCAACGTGAAAAAGCACTTAAATACATGCGCGATTTTGCTAAAGAAACAGAGCATCCACTATACACACCGGATCCTCAAAAGCAAAAAATCTACGATGCTACTTCTTACGCTATACAAGAGCACAATAAAGTAATTTACAAAGAAAGCGAGTTTCCGCCAGAACAGGAACAACCGCAACAAGAGGAACCTTCAACTTCTCCTGATCTTAGTGGTTGGCTTGACTGAGGTGATGAAAATGGATTACTCAAAAGCTACTAATCAACAACTTTATGAGATTGCATTAGATCAAGGAGCAAGGATGACCGAACGATATACAGCTGCTAAAGAGTTGCAAGAAAGGAAGTTAGCAAATGCGATATGTAGGTATTGATCCTTCTACCAAAACAGGCTTTGTAGCACTCGATGAAGAGGGTCAAGTGCAACGGGCTAAAGAGTTAACCGGCATAGGTGATATTGATCCAAAGCGAATTACGACTCTTGTAGGAGAGGTCATAGCCCATATTAAACCTGGTGACTTCATAGCTGTTGAAGGGTTTAGTTATAACAGCCAGGGACGAGGTATTGGATTCCAATTTGGTATAGGATATGCCATTCGAATTGCTCTTTACAGTAGAAATATCCCTTATATCGAAGTAAGCCCTGGTCAGTTGAAGAAGTTCGCAACTGGTAAAGGAAACACACCTAAAGACAAGATGCCATCGCCTATCCAAGAAAACTGGGGATTTACAGATCGGAGTGACAACGTACTTGATGCTTATGTATTAGCAAGGTGTGTACAAGCTTACAAGAACTTTGATGGAATGCTCTTTAGATTAACAGATTATCAGAGAGAGGTCATTGAGACTATTATTAGTCCGCAACCTAAATCTAAGCCCAAGAAGAAAAAGAAAGCCAAATAGGCGGTGATAACGTGAATGAACGTCAGCGGGATCAACATTTCAGAAGGGAAGTTGCTATAAAAATTGCCGAGATCGAGGACAAGCATTGTAAACCTTGTATGCATAATAGTAGCCGCCGTAATAAATCTACTACTCATTGTAGGAATTGCGAGTTTGGAAAAGAGCTAGTCCGTTATGGAGAGCTCTTGACGAGTAAGTCAAAAAGAAGGAAAGAAAGCACTAAAGAGCAGGTTTCGGTTAAGAAAAAGGAGGCAAAGCAGATGAGCACAAGCAGAAATACTGATCATGACCTGGTGGTAAATGGGTTATCTCGTGATAAATATATGATGCTGAAGGATGAAAGAAAACCCGATTCCGAGTTGATGAAAGCATACAAGTTAACCAGCGCTAAATTAACTTCTACTAAGGAAAAATGGGGGTTGCTTGGTTATCGAGGAAATGTAAAAGCTGGGTCAATTAAGAAGAAAGTGAAAGCTCCTGAAAATCTAGTACCAATGAGTAAACATGATCACGCGGCAATCACATCAACTAAAAGCAACGATTCATTAATAGATGATTACGAAAAATTGAAATCAGAACACGAGAAGTTATTAGATCACAATGTAGGTGCCGCTGAAGAGTTTCTCAAACTGAATAATGAACTAGAAAAATCAAAGGAAACAATATTTGATTTGCAGAATCAAATCAGCCATAAGGATCACCATATAGACGCCTTACAAGATCAAGTTAATGAGTTAGAACGGTTGGAATCAATCGAAGAGAAGTACCTTGCCACCGTAACAGCACTTAAAGTTCACTTGCCTGAAGTTGGCGAGATGAAATGAAGGATAAAAAATTCAAACTCTGGAACGGCAAGGAAATGTCAGAGCCTTTTGATCTAAGCCAAAACCCTATCTACTGGACAGACTTATTGAGTGAAGCTCCTGAAGCAATTGTGCAATACACGGGACTCAATGATAAGAACGGTACGGAGGTTTATGAGGGGGATATTGTCAAGATATCAGACCATCCTTTTGACAGCACCACTTTCGGTGTGAACGGAAATTATGAAGTTGGTTATAACGATCAAATGGAATTATGTTGTGGCAGTTGGTTGTTGCCAAAAATGAAACACTATGCAGAAGTAATCGGCAACATCTACGAGCATCCTCACTTATTGGAGCGTGAAGACTAATGCAAATCTTCTCCTCTAAAGAAGTTGAGCATGTTGCTAATGGAATTAGTCAGTTTCTCGACCGGTACCGCACTCGTAAAGCACAGTCAGAGGTAAATGAACGCAAGCTATCAAATAAGAAGCGCAAGTCTCAGTCAAAGAACTAGGGAAAGTGGAAAAAGCGTAGGTAGGAGGGTGTCATGGAGGATGTTCAAAGCTTTAAACGTGGGTTAGCTGCAATTATGTATAAACATCATGTCGTATCGTTCAGAGGTAATAGAGGTGGGTTCATCGGTTATTTTGGAGGGAAGCGCAGCATGTTTTTACCTTATTGCTTTTATAAACAAGCTACACTTCCTGGTACGTTTAGTGACATCTTAGACTACCCCAAGACAAATATCTTTAGGCTTACCAAGGACTTGAGGGATTTATTCAATTACTACAATGTCAGGTGTATCAAATCACAGCATCTTGAGAATTTCTTCATTGTACCAGACGATAATAACCATTTTTTAATGGAGAACGTAGATATTGAGTTTTTTGAAAAGAAGGAGGGACAGAGGCTATGAACCTATCAAAACTGTTTGAAATTCAAAATGGACTTAGGAACCATATTGGATATGCAAAAGAAGATAAGCTTGAAAAGATGTTTCTTGCTTTCATCGTTGAAGTTGGTGAATGCGCTAATGAGTGGAGAGGGTTCAAATATTGGAGTCAGAACCAAGAACCTAAAGAAAAGTTACTTGAGGAATATGCGGACGGATTTCATTTTGTTATTGATATAGGAATTGAGTTGTTAGAAAAAGAAGAAATTAAATCATTACCGACTTTTAATCACGTCTATCCAGTGAAAAATCCCGATATCGTTAATCAATTTAAAGATGTCATTAGATCAACTATCATTTTAGAAATGTTGCAGGGAGTTATTTCTTATGTGGATGATGAATACAGATTATTTTTTCAACTGTATCTTGGTTTAGGCGAAATGCTCGGCTTCACCTGGGATCAAATCGAACAAGCTTATCTTGAGAAAAACAAAGAGAATCACGAGCGTCAAAATAACGGTTATTAAGCCCATACACATACGTTGCACTGATTAGGTGCATTTACCCTACTATACTTTGAAAATGTCGACATAAGTCGAAAAGGAGCGAAAAAACCATGTCCAAACAAACACTAAACGTACTATTCAAAAAGATGCAACGTGATGATAAGAAAGATGTCCTTAAATTTGAGATCCGCAGCAAGAGCAAAGAGGAAAAGGTAAAGTCACCGCAAGCCATTCAAGAAATGGTGGGTGAGATGGTCAATATTGAGATCGAAGGTACAAAGTGTGGTCCGGTATCAGCAGAGCTTGCAAAAGCAAACAATGATGGCAAAAAGGTTGTGCTTGATCTTAACCTCAAAGGTGACAATGCAGATAAAGCAGCTGGCATCTTCTTGATGGCAGGGAGTGATGTAACACTACACATCGAGCCGGCACAAACTTCTTTACTAGAAGAAAAGCCTAAGAATGATCATGAAGGTGTTGAATATGCGGTGGATGTTACAACTGGAAGTGTTCTTAGTTACAACGAGCGTATGAAAAAAGAACAAGAAGGAGCTGCATCAGATCCAGTTGAAGAAGAGAAAGAAGAAGTCGAAATCTCCGAGAACGATGATGAGGAGTTTGGTGATGATTTAGAAGAGGATGATCTGAAGCCAGTTGATGATGATGAATTACCATTTTAAATAAAATGATTAATGAGGTGTCTGATTAACTAATTATCCTAAGTTATTTGTGCCTGGATTGGAGCGAGGAATGCGTTTATTATCCTTTTTCATTACATGATAGCCAGGATACTTGCCCGCTTCTATGGCATCAGCTGTTTTACCACGAGTCATTGTTCTTCCTGTTTTAGTATCTTTAAACATTTTATTAAGACCAGTTCCGCTTTCTTTTGTAACCTTTAAGCGTTCCTTTTTAGACA
The DNA here is from genome assembly GCF_032843265.1 of Alkalihalophilus lindianensis. Taxonomy (NCBI): domain Bacteria; kingdom Bacillati; phylum Bacillota; class Bacilli; order Caryophanales; family Bacillaceae; genus Alkalihalophilus; species Alkalihalophilus lindianensis. The sequence continues at coordinate 999,472 of NZ_JAWJBA010000001.1, read as the reverse complement.
AATTATCACCTCATAGACTAAATTCAGACACCTCACTTCATTATAACAATATATGGATAATAAGTGATAGATTAGTAACGCATTTTTAATGAGAAGGTGATTCAATGAGCTTCGATCTACCAGAGCTTGATCAGAAGAAAACAAAAGAAGCTGTAGAATCGGCTTTAGAGAAGTATCGAATCTTTAGGTATCTTGCCTTTGAGGAACGAGAAGTAAGCATCACAGCAAGTTCAGAGGAACGCTTTCATGGTCCAACTAATGCGACTACTGATCAGACGTCCCAAGCAGCTATATATAATGCGGATCAACAGGAGTATAGGCGTAAGTATTGTGAAAGATTAGAGCGATCAGTGAATCGATTAGCGCCTAAAGAGAAATTGTTAATCGAGAAAAGATACCTAGAGTCAGATGCTGAGTATAAAACTGATATTCAAGTATACACTTTTGATTTCCAACCACCAATTAGTCAGGTCACTTATGGAAAGATAAGATGGAAAGCATTTTACAAGTTGGCGCTGATCTTAAATATTACTGTAACAAAATAAGGAGCCTTTGAGCTCCTCTTCTTTAAAAGGAGGTTATATAGGTGAAGCAGGACAATGAATCAATGCTATTAGGGATTAAGGATGTCATGTCGATCATGGGATGCGGTAGAGATAAAGCTTATGAAATTATGCATTGTGGTGATTTTCCAGTAATGAAGTTTGGTAGAGAGTTGAAAGTGCATAAAGGCATATTCCATGATTGGTTAGAGAATAAGCGTAAAAATAGTTACATTTATAAAATCTAAAGGAGTAAGAAATCAAAAAGTCACTAAAGAATGAAAATCAATGTGATATAATATCTTAAAAGTCACAAGTGATTTCTTAAAGGAGAGTGTTGCTTGTGTCCAATATAAAGAAAGATAAAAAAACAAATAAGTATTATTTTGTTCTTGATGGTGGCAGAGATGTGGTTACCGGCAAAAGAAAACAGTACAGAAGAAAAGGTTTTACCTCTAAAAAGCAAGCGGAGATAGCCCTCTCCAAACTTCGAGTCGAAATATCAGAAAGTAAAGAGACTGGTCTAGGTAATAAAACATTCAAAATTTACTCGCATGATTGGTTAAAATCGAAGAAATTAAAACTTAAAGCTAGTACTATTAAAAATTATGAAGAACAGTTTCATTACAATATCACACCATATCTTGGACATTTCAAGTTAGAGGATATTGATGAGAAAGTACTGCAACACTATATTATGGAATTGCACCAAAGTAGAGGTTTAGCGCCTGCAACGATTAGGACAGCTTTTGGAATTGTAGGAGAGATCATTAAAACACTTACAAAGAAAGGTGTTTTAAAAAGTGGAATCCTTGAAGAAGTATCTTTACCTAGACAGTTGAAAACAATTAAAGTTTGGGAACAGAAGCAGATAGAGGAGTTCCTTAATGCTCCACAGAAGATCTTGAACCTCTCTAGGCATTACATTGGTTTGGTCATCTTAATTAAGACTGGTATGCGTATGGGTGAAGTGCTAGCGCTAAGGTGGCAAGATATTGATTTTGAGAATAAAGTAATCCTCATTAGACAGACTTTAACGAGAGATAGTGATTCAAATAATTACTACTTGCAAGATGAGGGAAAAACAGCTAGCGCGATAAGAATGGTATATATACCTGACTCGCTAATTAAAGATATATTAACTCACAAAGAATTGATCGATAAGGAAAAAGAAATACAAGGCGTTCATTATAATGATAATGACTTTGTTATATGCACCAGAGAAGGGAACATGGTGCATCCAAACAATTTTAGAAGATCATTTACTACAACTATTAAACAACTGAATGTGCCTAAGATTAGGTTACATGATTTACGTCATAGTCATGCAACGTATCTTTTATCGATCGGCGTCAATGTAAAGATCATCCAAGAAAGATTAGGTCACAAAAATATTAATGTTACATTGAATACCTATAGTCACGCGTTGCCTGCCATGCAATTAGCTGCTATAGATAAATTTGACGAAGCATTTAAGGGTTAATAATAAACTTGTGACCTATATGTGACCCCTATTATTTATATGCATTAAAATCATTGATATGACGATGCTTAGAGAAATTGACTTTCATGAAGATTGTGTCAACATTATTATGAACGATTTAATTGATTTAATGGATCCGAAGTATATCGAAGTTTGGGCTAAGTTCACTCCACGAGGTGGAATAAGTATTGATCCTTACTGTAACTACGGGAGAAAAGGGACAAAGTATGAAGAGATTGCGGACTACAGATTAATGAATCATGACATGTATCCAGAGACAATCGATAACAGGTAGTTCCTGAATAATCCTGTTTATTAAAAACTATTTACGTTTTTTTGTGACTTTTTACGTGATAGTTAGCAATAATTAAATCAAAATGTGACCTGAAATGTGACCCGAAGTATGATCTTAATAAGAGGTCACAAAAACTAGGTTGAGCCCTTGTCCCATATGGGATGAGGGTTTTTATTTTAATGTGAATTAAGAAGTTGCCGACTTCTATCAAGAAATTAAACAAAAAAAGCGAAAAAATTAAACAAGACATTTATGTCATTAGGATTTAACCGTGGTAAATTTATATTATCGAAAATGGTTCAAGAAGCAGCTGCTATTGATCATTCGATAAGCAAATGGATCCTGCAAGTCCATTTCTAAGTTTTAGTCTTGACGGTGGGAAAGACCACAAATCAATTGATGAGTGTACATTATGTACAGAGTTTGGCATCTGCTCTTTTGAGCGGGTGCTCTTTTAAAAATAAAATTTAAAAATAAGAAATAAATTTGTTATAATTGTTAATACTTAACTAGAATATGGTATTATATACCTAACAATAATTAAAGGTGTTGGGTATATTGAGGGCTAGCTATGATTATCATTATGGTTTCCGGGCTTTGTTGATTATTATAATATGGTTAGCATTCTTTGGGACTATAACAAGCACAACAAGCGAAACAACATTTTTTGGCGCAATCCTCCTTTTCTTACTTCCACTTGCACTAGATTACAGCGGTCATGCACCTCTACTTGAAGGGAATAAGAAACGAAAGATGTTAGGATTGTGGAGTGCGTTATTCATTTCTGCGGTGTGTATGGGCTTTTCATTCTCGAATTTAAACCTCGAATTTTTAACTTTAAATCCATTGTTCCAAATTATAGTAGCTTGTTCTGGTGCAGTTTATGTGGTTATGGGAATTTACGATTGGGTGGGTTACAGTTCTCAAGAAGAAATTGAACACAGAGATGGTTTGAAAGCGCTCAGTAGAACGAAGAGGATTGAACCTATGGCAGAGAGGGTACAGTTCCATAAAGAGATTGGTAAAAGTCATCCAAGTAAAACTGGTACTGAAAATAACTAGAAGGGGTGATAAGATGAATAATTTGTTGAGTATCGCCATTCCTACTCTAATGACCGCATGTTATATAGGTTTGGTAGTGGGTACTTATAAAAAATTGCAAAATAATAATATTCATCTAATTGGAAGAGCTAAATACTTCTCTCTATTCTTTCCTTTAGCATTATTTCTTTACCACTTTATTTGGGCGGTAAACTCTTTTTCAAAGTCTCCCAAAAAAGCTTTATCTATAATGGGTATTTTCATTTTAAAATACCCTGTCGCTGTGGGATTACTAATAGAATTGATGTTGGAAGATATTGCTCATCAAATTAGCAATGATGCTGAAGTTGCTAAAGTGAGAAAGAAGCGTGCAATAAACAAACAGGTTGATAAAAGGAAGCTTACGGATATTAGTGATGTACCAAAGTCTATTTTTGAAGAATATAAGACTACCCTGAGAACATACGCAGTGTAATAAAAAAGCGCTAAAGTAGCGCTTTTTTATGTGGAGTAAATAATTCAGCATAGGTTATTTTGAACTAGATAACTATGCAGGAGTTTGATACTTTTTGTCGAATTGGTAGGTGGAAGGTGGTGAAAAAATGGAAAATAATAATACTGCAGGCAGAAACCGATATGATCTTATTATGGAGTTAGTTGCAATTCATATAAACCATTTTGGTGTATCTGATTCTCAAGAATTAGAGGAAATCTATAAGAAATACCATGCTTTGGTTCGTAGCTAAAAAGCTAAGACTAATCCATTCGGGTTGGTCTTTTTATTATGCCTAGAGGTGATGCTTATGAAAAAGAAAAGCCTAATTAAATACACAGCTGCAGCACTACTGATCTTCATCGGTGGTGCTTTTTATGATGCTGTAACTGAGTTGCCGTTAAGAACAAGGAACTACATTCTAATAGGCTAGGAGCTGATCGTGTGAATCTATCCAGTGAATTAGCAAAGAAGAAACGTAGACGTCGGAAAAAGAAGAAGCAAGAGCCTAACTACAAAGAATTAATGGGTGTATACCGAGATACTTACAAGCGTGGTCCAGGTGGAGCAATCAAACGTCGATCATTCTGACTGTCCTCTAATTAGAGTATAGTGCGACTGTCCTCTACGTAGGGTATAGAACTGTCCTCTAATTAGGGTACAGTACTGCCCTCTAATCCGAGGACAGACAAACTTTTTCCTTCATTAGAGCGCAAACTCTAAAGAAAATATTAAAGAAAATATATAAAGAAAACTAGCAAATGAAATCTGCTAGACTATTTTCTTTTTAGGAGAAGAAGATAAATGAACAAGAAACAACGTCCAAAGGTAACTAAACAGCAGACGGAGTTTATTAAGAAGATGATAGCTAAGGAAGCTAATGATAAGGTATTCCAGCAGGAAGCAACCATGCTTCGCCTTTATACGGAAACCTTACACGAGTATCTAACACAACTTAACGATGAAGCGGGGACTCTTGATACAATGTTATCCACCTTGTCAAACTTACAAGAGAACTATGATTGTGCATACAAGAACGTAGGTAGTCTACCTGAAGATAAATATAAAGTACTTATCAAAGAAGCCAGGGATCAACTCAAGGTTACATGAGCAGTCGTCGTTACTATGATCGATACAAACGAGATAAGGAAGCTACCGCATTCTATAATTCGTCTGCATGGAGAAAGTGTAGAGAAGTTGTATTAATTCGTGATGATTTTCTTTGTGTTCTATGTTTGAAGAAAGGGATCATTCAAACAGCTGCTACTGTTCATCACATGAAACACTTTAAAGAGTATCCAGAGCTTGCACTAGACATTGATAATCTTATTAGTGTCTGTTTGGCATGTCATAATAAGCTTCATCCAGAGAGAGGAATGAATAAGAAGTCAACCAAAAAGAGAAAAGGGGTGAGAGTGGTGGAGATAAGTGCAAATAATGAAAGAATAGACTAGCCCCCCTGCTTTGAATCTGAGAAGAAATAATTTTACAGACCGACTGGGGAGCTTCGTTTGTTGCGCTAGTGATTTTTTTATGAAAGGGGGGTATCCTATGGCCATACCTACTGCTGTAAAAATTAGAGAATATCTGGGTGAATCTTATTTAGAGTCAGATGAAGAGCTCATAAAATTATATATTGAAACTCACCAGTTCTATCGGAGACTACAGAAAGAAATCAAGAAAAGTGATTTAATGTTTGAGCATACTAATAAAGCAGGGGCTACGAATTTGGTTAAAAACCCCTTATCAATTGAACTCACTAAAACTGTTCAAACATTAAACAATCTATTAAAATCTCTAGGTTTGACACCTGCTCAAAGAAAAAGGTTAAACAGTGGACTTAGTAATAATAGCGGAGACGACGATGATGACTTCGACGACTTCTAATGAATTTAATTTACTTAGTCTTAATCCGATCAAACTAGAAAAATGGTATGGAGATTGGCGAGAACAACAGATTAGATCCGGTTATATCTTAGTTGAATCGTCTGACCGCGTTTTAACAACTTGGTATGCAGAAGAGGTCGTCGGGAGAAGGATTAAGGCTAGTAAAAAGGTTGTTTTGGCTTGCAAAAGACACTTAAATGATCTAAAAAGAGCAGGAACAGACGATTTTCCATACGTTTTTGATGAGGAAAAAGCACTTAGGCCAATTCGTTTTAACGAAAAGTACTGCAAGCCATCAAAAGGCGACATAAAGAAATTAGTTCTGCAACCATGGCAACATTTTGTTATGGGTTCACTATATGGATGGGTCCATCGAGATACAGGCGTTCGACGATTTCGCGAAGGTCTTATTTTTATTGGTCGGAAAAACGGAAAAACAACGATGATCAGTGGATTAGCTAATTATGCAGTAAGTAAAGACAAAGAAAATGGCGCCCGTGTTTATGTTTTAGCTAACTCCAAGCAACAAGCGGGAGAATTATTTGATGAAAGCCGAGCCATGGTCCAGAGTTCACCCCAATTGCGTAAACGGTATCGGGAAAATCAAAAAGGTATTTTTTATGATAAGACCAAATCACGGATCGAACCAAGAGCTTCAGACAGTAAGAAGCTAGATGGGCTTAATACTCATTTAGGCATTTTTGATGAGATACACGAATTTGTGGACTATAAGTTGATCAATGTTATTAAAAAATCACGCGGATCTCGTAAACAACCAATGATTCTCTATATCACCACCGCTGGATACCAATTAGACGGTCCTTTAGTAGATTATTACAGTCAAGCTGATGAGGTGCTAGATGGGGCTGTAGAAGACGATCGTACTTTTTACTTTATGGCTGAGCTTGATGACGAAAACGAATTTGATCAACCTGAGGAATGGATTAAAGCAAACCCTAATATGGGTGTCTCACTTGATTTGCCTATATTAATCGGAGATTGGAAAAAGGATAAACGAACACCTCAAGAACGAAGTGATTTTATTGCAAAGCAATTCAATTTCTTTGTGAACAGCACTCAACAATCTTTTCTAGATTACCAAACTATCAAGAACAATGAAAAATCGATAGATATGGAGCAATTAAAAGGAAAGACGTGCATTGGAGGTTTTGATTTATCAGATTCAGAGGATTTTACAAGTGCCTGTTTAGAGTTTCCGGTGATTGAAACTGGTGAAGTGGTTGTTTTGTCTCACACGTGGATACCAGAGAAAAAGGTTATAGAAGACAATGAAAAAATACCTTATCGAGAATACGAGGAAATGGGACTGTTAACCATTATTCCTGGTGAATATGTCAAAAAAGAATACATCTTTAATTGGTTCGTTGAACAATCGAAGGTCTACAGCATTCAGTTGATTACGTATGATCCCGCAAAAGCATTTGGTTTAGTCGAGTCATTAAAAGATTATGGATTTAACACATTAGTTGTTAGACAGGGTTATTTAACATTAGGTCCAGCCGTTGATAATGCTAAAGAAATTTTTATAGATGGGAATGTTATCTTCAATAAGAATCGTCTCTTTAGATGGTATGTGAATAATGTCAAATTAGCAGAAGATAGCAATAGAAACAAGTTGCCACAAAAACAGAGCCGTTATAGAAAGATTGATGGCTTTGCTGCTTTTATCAACTCTCACACAGAGGTTATGAAGCTCCTGGTGAGCAAACCAAAGGGAGACAGAGTTGAGGTTATTTCAATGGCTGATCTATTAAGGGGGTGATTAATTGAAATGGTATAACAAATTCAAAAGTGTAGTAGCGATGGCTGCAGTTAAATGGGCTGGTGCGACCTTCGATCTTTCCAATTGGGCCGGTCGTACTTTTTGGGGTATTGATAACTCAAAATTAGCTACAAACGAAACCATTTTTAGCGTTGTATCGCGTTTATCAAATGTCTTAGCGTCAATGCCTATAAAGCTCCATAGAGATTATGATTTAGTAACGAACCAAGCTTCTGAAATTCTAACGCTTACTCCAAATCCTAATATGACTTCATTCGAATTTTTGAGATTAATGGAAACTAGGAGAAATGAAAGTGGTAATGCGTACGCAGTTATTGAGAGAGATATCAGAGGGGGAGTAACTCGATTAACTCCTGTAGAATCCTCGGCCGTAGAACCGATATTAGAATCTGAATCACAAGAATTGTGGTACAAAATTATTGGAGAATCACAAACTTACTATTTTCATAATTTAGACGTACTGCATTTAAAACACATCGTAGGTGCTAGTGGGTTAAAAGGGATTAACCCAATAAAGGTACTACAAAACACCATTGATTATGACCGGGCAGTACGTGAATTTAGTTTGAAAGAAATGGAGAGTGCTCCAAACTCTTTTGTTGTAAAATATGCAGCTAATATTGATACAGAGAAGCGTAAAGAAGTCATTGCTGATTTTAAGAGGTTCTACCAAGACAATGGAGGTATTCTGTTTACCGAGCCTGGTGTAGAAATCGATCCTATCGATCGGAAATATGTTGCGGCTGATACATTCACTTCAGAACGTATTACAAGATCCCGTGTTGCGAATGTTTTCAACATGCCAGTCACTTTTTTAAATGACACTGAGGGTCAAAGCTACTCAAGTAATGAACAATTAATGCTTACATTTGTACAAATGACATTGATCCCCATTGTTAGGCAGTACGAACAAGAATTCAATCGTAAGTTGCTAACTCAAAGCGATCGTCAGGGAGGTCACTATTTTAAGATTAACGTAGGAGGCCTTCTTCGTGGTGATTCAAAGTCGCGAAAAGATTTTTATCACGGCGCATTAAGAGACGGCTGGATGGACCGTGATGAAGTTAGAAGGTGGGAGGATTTACCGCCAAGAGGAGGCCAAGCAGCAGAGTTATGGATTAGTGGAGATATGTATCCACTAGAAATGGATCCACGTGAGAGAAAGGGGGTGAGAGACAATGAAAAAGGTTCAGAAGGAGCAAAAGATGAATGATTATTTTATGTCAGCAAATAATTTTAATAATGTAACCAAAAAAAAGTTCTGGGAAATGAAATTGTCTACTGATAATAGTGCGTCTGCGGATATCTTTATTTATGGAGATATTGTTCGATACCAATGGGATGAAGAAGATACTTCAGCTTCTAGTTTTAAAGAAGACCTTGATAGTTTAGGTGATGTTAGTACATTAAATCTATATATTAATTCACCGGGTGGAAGTGTATTTGAAGGAGTAGCCATTCATAACATGCTAAAAAGGCATAAAGCAAAGGTTAATGTCCACATCGATGCATTAGCAGCATCAATAGCAAGCGTTATCGCCATGAGCGGTGACGTTATTTTTATGCCTAAAAATAGCATGATGATGATTCATAATCCGTGGACTTTTGCTATGGGCAATGCAAAAGAGTTAAGGAAAATCGCTGAAGATTTAGATCGCATTAGCGTTTCTGCTATTCAAAGCTATTTAGCGAAGGCAGGTGATTCACTCGATGAAGAAACTTTGAAACAATTACTTGATAATGAAACATGGTTGTCGGCTGAAGAAGCTAAAACGTACGGACTTTGTGACGTAGTTGAACAAGAGAATGAAATGGCAGCATCAACCAACCAAGAACTTTTTGCTAAGTACAAAAATGTACCGAGTAGTTTACAAGCTAAGAATGATAGAACTATCTCAGCCGAAGAAATGTCCCAGCGTCAAAAAATAGCAGAAAAAGCAAAAGCGAATATTAAAGAATTGAATTTAATCTCTGGAGGAATGTACTAATGGGAAAACAAATCAAAGCTATCGAAAAGAAAGTGGCATGTAAAAAATCTTATTTACCAACAAAAATACAATTTTTTGGCGCACAAACTCTATTTGAACTAAAACAAAATTTGGCTACGATTGGTCAGCAGTTAAAAAAGACTGAAGATAACCTGGCACAAAAAGCTATTGATCCAAGCGCAACAATGGATGACATCACTGCTTTGCAAAGATCTCGTGATGATTTGAAAATGCGATTTGATGTAGTGAAGGAGCAACATGACAGTCTAGAGGCTGAACAAAAAGCTAAGTTTTCTCAACAACAAGCTTTTCAACAAAAAAATAATCCTGAAGATCCGAAACAGAAAGTACTTCAAGCTAAGGCTGAACTTATTCGCTCTACTATGAATAAGCAACCAGTTTCCAACGAGGTTTATCAGGCGCTAGGTGATGATGGTCAAACAGGTGGAGGTAAATTCCTTCCTAAAACCGTTTCATCAGATATCATCGTTGAACCATTCGTGAAAAATCAACTACGTGACTTGTCTACATTTACGCAAATCACTAACCTTGAAATTCCTAAATTGAATTTTGCTTTAGATGATGATGACTTTATCGCTGATAAGGAGACTGCCAAAGAGCTAAAGGCTACTGGTGATACTGTTTCATTTGGTCGTCACAAATTCAAGGTATTCGCCGGCATCTCAGAAACTGTATTGAATGGTACGCATACTAATTTAGTTAGTCATGTAGATCGTGCGCTCCAATCAGGTGTAGCGGCTAAAGAAAAGAAAGTTGCATTTGCTACTACTCCTAAATCAGGAGAAGAGCATATGTCCTTTTATTATCCTCAAAACAATATCAAAGTTGTGAATGGTGCAAATATGTATCAAGCTATTCGAAAAGCAATTGCGGATTTACATGAAGATTACCGTGAGAATGCAAAGATTGTTATGACCTATCAAGATTACTCTGACATTATTGAGTTTTTAGCGAATGGAAATGCAACTTTATATACAGCGCAACCAGAGCAAATTCTAGGGAAGCCAGTTACCTTCTCAGATTCTGCAGTAGATCCTGTTGTTGGTGATTTCTCGTATTCTCACTACAACTATGATCTAAATGTACTTTACGATCGTGACAAGGATGTAAAAACAGGTATTGAACAGTTTGTTATTACAGCTTGGATGGACCATCAAATCAAATTAAAATCGGCATTCCGTATCGCTAAAACAGAAACGCCCTAAGGCTCCCCAAAGCTTAACGGTCACTTCCAAGACTGATAGTTCCGTGAGCTTATCTTGGGAAGCGGTTGAGTATAGTGGGGGTATTGACAAGTACGAGATTTATAGGGACGGAGAACTTATAGGCTTGCGTAAGGGTCTGACGTTCTCAGAGAGCGGTTTAAATCCTTCTAGTACCTATGAGTACCAAGTGAGGGCAATAGCCTTAAATGGGGCGATCTCGAGCTTCAGTGAAGCTGTTTCGGTGACCACGGACGAAACACAAGCAGAAAGCGGTGAATAAACTTGGAAGAAGTTATAAGTTCCACATTGCCGTTTGTAAAGAGTCACTTGCGAATCGACGGGACTTTTGAGGATGAATTCCTTAAAAGTCTTATTGGTTCTGCCGTTGAGGAAACAAAAGATATGGGAGTGCCTATCTCTCTTTCTGATGAGTATAGATACAAGTTACTAATTGGTATGTTTGTTAGTCATTGGTATGAAAATCGAGGTCAAGTTCAGGATGGATCCCATGCAACTACTAAAGATTTACCTTATGGTATCCAAAGCCTTGTCTTAAAAATGAGAGTGATCCCAGATGAATCCAAGTAAATATCGTAATCGAATTGCTATAGGGTCGTTTGAGAATTTTAGAAATCCTGTTACAAAGATAGTTCAAAAGAAATTCTCTACTTTTTACGAGTGTTGGTCTGCTGTAGTTGAACCTACAAACTGGCAATCTTTTAAGGTTGCGGTTGAAAGGGCAGAGGCTAGAATCTTCTTTGAAATTCGATATGTAGAGGGGATTAAGCCGGGGATGCTAGTATCGTTTAAAGACAAACATTTTGAAATAGAGGAAGTAAAGCCTGATTTTCAATATAAAAGGGAAACCGTTTTGCAATGCAAAGGGGTTGTTATTAATGAATCATAATAGTGATGAAGTTGAGGGATTCGAAGAAGTCTTAAAGAACTTGAGTGATTTTGGTAATGGCTATAAGCGTGTAGAGGGACGTGCTGTTAAGGCGGGAGCTACAATTGTTTTAGAAAGAATGAAACAAGAGGTGCCGGTATCTGATATCAATGGTGAAAGCTATGTTCATATTCGTGACGATTTGGGCATGTCAGGAATTAGAAGAGTAAGAGAAGGGACTGCGATAGTCTTAGTAGGACCAGGGAAAAAAACTGCTTGGAGAGCAAAGTTTTTAGAATTTGGGACCATCAAAATGCCACCAAACGCTTTTATAAGCAGGGCGTCCTCTCTTTCGAGATTATTGGTTAAAGTTGCGATTATGAGCGAGCTGAAAAAGGGGTTGAAACTCCGATGATCAGCATGGAAGCAAATATTATTGATGTTTTAGAAGAAGATCAAGAGTTGGCTGTGTTGCTAGAAGTTACGTCTGAGTGGTGGAAAATCCATCGATATTATGTGCCTGGTGGTCATTCAGAAGCTTATCCTTATATTAGAGTAATTGAATTAGATAATGCAGATGTTCATTTTGCAAATAATTCAGCAACTGCAAGTAGTATTCCTGTTCAAATCGACCTCTGGACTAAAGGGGACCCTGCCCCACTACAAAGAAAAATTGATGAAGTAATGAAGTCACTTGGTTACGGACGTAGCGGAGTGGCTTCGTTTTTTGATGAAGAAAATAAAGTGATAAGGAAAGCGTTGCGATACAACAACGTTTTTGAACTATAGGAGGAATGAGTAATGAAAAAAGGAAGTTCTATGGTAGGTTTGCGAGATCTTGTTTATTCCGTACTTGATACAGATGATAAGACTGGTGCTACTTACGGGGAAGTTAAACCGTTTGCCCCAGCTATTTCTGCAAGTGTTAATACAGGTCAAGAATCAGCTACTCAGTATGCTGATAATGGTCCTATCGATGTAATCACTCAAACTGGTGAAACCACTTTAACTGTGGGGACAAATGAAATTATAGATGAAGTCTTAGCTGAAATTCTTGGTCAAACTTTAACAAAAGGCGTTATTGCTTATAAGCAAGATGTAACGCCACCTTGGGTAGCTTTTGGGTTTAAGGGCACCAAAGCGAATGGAGAAGAGAAGTTTGTTTGGTTAACCAAAGGTCGCTTTTCGATCCCATCTAATGAGTTGAACACTAAAACTCAGCAACCTAATTTCCAAGACGCCTCAATTACAGGTACTTTTATTCGCAGAGATTATGATGAAGTATTTAAAATTACGGGTGATACCGATGCTGAAGAGTTTGCAGACTTTAAAGATCTATTCTTTGAGGAAGTCTTTGATCTCTCTTTATTGAACACTACACCAGAAAACTAAATTTAGAGCAAAGGCACTCGATTAACGCGGGTGCCTTTTAACTTTGGGAGGAATTATCATGAAAAGAGCATTGAAATTAACTTTAACTATCGAAGGAAAAGAAAAAACTTTCACACAACATTTTGTCCCCCTCAAGATTCACCGAAAAGCCCTTGAAATGGAAAAAGAATTTAAAGAAAAAGAAGTTGGGCAAATCGAAGCGATTGATTTAAGAGTAGCCCTTCTAGTTGAAGCTTTTGATCATAAATTTACAGCTGATCAGGTAGAAAATGGGTTAAATGCCATTGGTATTAATGATATTTGGTACGAGGTGATTGGCGTTGGTTTACTTGGTTACCCCACTAAAAAAGAATTAGAGAAACAAGAAAAAGAAATGGGGAAGTTCTTAGCGGAAATGAAGGAACATACAGAAGTGACGGATCCGCAAGAATAACAGTGAGTCAAAGGCTAGACCGGTTAAAAGATGATTGTATTATTTTAATGGAAAAATGGTCATTGTTCGACATCGACAATATGGATGTCGATTTTTTTTATGACTTAATAAGACATCAACATAAACAAGAAGATCCATCATACCAACGGAACAAAGAAAAGCAAAATGCGAAAGTGGTTCCTATAGACGCGGTGTTTTAGGGGGTGAGGTCGTATGAACTTGTTAGGCAGTGAAGATTTAGGGAATTTAATGGTCCGTGTAGGTTTAGATGGGACTGAATTAGATAAAGGATTAAAAAATGTAAATGCAAGACTATCATTGGCAAGAAGTGAAATGCGTGCTTCAACCTCTAGTTTTGGCACTTTAGGAACTGCGGCTGACCGGTTGAAAGCTCGTCAAGAAGGATTGACTAAACAATATGACCTTCAAGGGGTGCGTGTACAACAATTAAGGAACCAATACGATGCTTTAGTAACTGCTCATGGAGCTGAATCAGATGCCGCTTTAAAAGCAGGAGCGAAGCTAAATAGTGCCATTGGATCCTACAACAACTTAGGTAACGAAATAGGGGAGGTTTCCAAAGAGTTAGCTTATCAAGAATCTTCATGGGCAACAGCTTCAAACGCTTTGGAAAACTTCTCTGGTAAAGCTCAGTCGCTTGGGGGGAACCTACAAAGTGTAGGAACAGGGTTAACAGCGGGTATAACTGCACCAATTGTTGCACTTGCAGGGACGTCTGCAACAGCAGCTATTAAATTTGAATCAGCATTTGCTGGGGTTCGTAAAACAGTGGATGCAACTGAAGATGAATTTGCCGTCTTGAAACAAGGAATTAGGGATATGGCATTGGAAATACCTGCTGCTGCAACAGAAATAGCGCGTGTTGGAGAGGCAGCTGGACAACTAGGTATTGAAAATGAAGCAATTCTTGGATTTACAAGAACGATGGTAGATTTAGGAGTCGCTACAGATTTATCAAGTGATCAAGCTGCTATGGCTTTAGCAAGGCTTGCTACAATCACTGGTATGAACCAACAAGACTTTGATCGACTTGGCTCAACAATAGTTGCTTTAGGTAATAACTTTGCTGCTGTAGAGTCTGAGATAACTGAAATGGGACTACGGTTAGCAGGGGCAGGTAATCAGGTCGGCTTGACTGAAGCAGATATCTTGGCGTTATCTACCGCATTAGTTTCTGTAGGGATCAATGCAGAAGCCGGCGGATCGGCATTTTCACGTGTAATGATTGAAATGGCTGGAGCTGTAGATGAAGGCGGACAAAAGCTAAATGATTTCGCGAGAATTTCAGGGATGTCTGCAAATGAATTTAAAGATGCATTCGAGACAGACGCTTCAATGGCGATAGAGGCTTTTGTTAGAGGGTTGGGTAATATCTCTGATGAAAGTGAATCGACCTTCGCGGTGCTTGATCAATTAGGTTTATCAGAAATTAGAGTTCGGGATGCACTTTTACGTACATCGGGTGCTTCAGATACTTTGACTGATGCTTTAAAGGTGTCCAACGAGGCTTGGGATGAAAATATTGCACTGACTGAAGAAGCGGAAACTCGCTACGGCACTACGGAATCCCAATTAATCGTCTTCTGGAACAGGTTAAAAGATGTGGCAATAACGCTCGGAGATGAATTGCTCCCAGTCATTAATGACATGTTAGATGCTGCGGTCCCTTTTATTGATTGGCTAGCTGATATGGTTAATAGATTTGGAGAATTAGATGACAGCACTAAGTTTTGGGTTCTCACTATTGCTGGTATAGCAGTTGCTCTTGGACCAGTGATCGTTGCGTTAGGTACGCTCATTAGAAATTTCGGAGTGTTAGCTGGAGCTTTGGGTAGAGGAACAGCAGCGCTTGGTCGTTATAGAACTAGCGCTGCATTAACTGCTACTTCTATCAATGCTCTTGGAACCACGGCTACAGTGACCGCTACAAGGATGAACACCGCAAACACTGCAATGAGTCGAACTGGTAGAGGTATGAGAGGATTACGTGGGGGAGCTACAGCAGCAGGTGCTGGTATGCTCTTAATGAGTGATGGTATAGGTAGCGCAGCGGGAATGGCTCTTATGTTTCTGCCTGAACTGTTAAAACTCGGTAAAGGCGTAGGTAGCTTAGCAACTAAAGCAATTAAGGGCGGAGCAAATTTACTTGGTTTTGGAAAGAATACTTCTGATGCAGGAAAAGCTACAAGTAGTTTGGCAAGTAATACAGCTAAAGGTGGAGGCGCTCTTAGTAAGTTTGGTGCCACATCATTAGTTACATCAAAGAACATAGGAAGTATGGCAAGCACATTAAGAATAGCACGTTTAGGGTTCGCTGCATTAGGAGGACCAGTCGGATTAGGTATCACCGCGATAACTCTTTTGGCTGAAGGTGGATACCATTTATATCAACATATGCGAGAAGAATTGATTCCTACGATAACTGATTTCGGTGATGAAGTTAGTGATTCAACTACTGAAGCGGTACTTGCATATAAGAAATTGAATGATGATGTCACCACTGAATTAAATGGATTAGCATACAGTGGTCAAACTATTACAGGCGAGATGGCTGAGAGCTTAACAGGACAATTTCAAGAAATGGGCCAAACCATTAAAGAAGGATTAAAGGCAGAATTTGATGAAAGTAAGTCTAATCTTGAGTTATTCCTCAAAGACTCTAAAGCTATTACTGAAGAAGAGCAAGCTGAGATCTATGCAAACTTAGACGGGATGTATGAAGCTCGTAAAGGATTAACCCAAAGACACCAAGATCAAATTAATGAAATTATCGAAACGGCCTCTCAAGAAAAGCGATCCTTAACCAAAGAAGAGCAAGAAGAAATTAATCAGATTCAGGTTTTTATGATGAATCAGGCTGTTAGAACCTTAAGTGATAGTGAAGTAGAACAGATTGCAATTATGGAACGACTCAAGCAAGAGAGCGAGAATATCTCTGCTAAACAAGCTGCTGAGATAGTTAAGAACAGTGTGGCAGCTAAAGAGGGATCTATTAAAGAAGCAAACGATAAATACAATGAAGTTGTTGCCGCTATAATACGTGAAAGAGATGAAACGGGTACGATCTCCAAAGAGCAAGCAGACGCCTTAATCAAAGAGGCTGAAAGGCAAAGAGACGAGTCTATTTTAGCAGCAGAAACAATGCACGACAAAGTTGTTCGACAAGCTCAGCTTCAAGCAGACGGCCAAATAAGAAGTATCAATTGGACGACTGGGGAAGTCCTTACTCGTTGGGATCGTTTCAAAGGCGATTTAGCGTACGATATTAACTCTATTTCAAAAGGTATTAATAGTATGCTAGAAGCATTTGGTATCAGTAAGCGTATACCAATGTGGGAACCCAATGGTCGTAGACCTTCAGGTCCTGGGGTATCTGGAACAGGTGTTGTAGGTAATGGTGGCAACACTATTCCAGCTTACGAAACAGGTACCAGCTTAACAGGTCACCCTCAAGACGGCTGGGCAATTACTTCGGAAAAAGGACGAGAACTTGTTCACGATCCTAAGATGGGAACTTATTTAACTGGCAGTAAAGGTCCTGAAATGACATTCTTGCATAAAGGCGCTTCAGTTCTGCCTAATCATCATACAGAACAGTTATTAAAGTCTTATGGATTTCCTGCCTATGAAAAAGGCATTGGAGACTATTTCGACTTATTTATGCAGGGACCTTCCGCACTAGCTGGTAGTGTTTTTAACAAACTAATAGGAACTGATCTTGGTGGCGTATTTAAAGACATAACATCAGGAATATTTTCTAATCTTAAAAAGGGTGCAGCAGAATTCTTAAAAGGAATATTGCCTGAGGTAAGTTTAGGTGGATCAGGTTTCGGGCCCCCATATCGAATGACTTCTCCATTTGGTTATCGAATTCACCCCATCACAAAACAAAGAAGGTTCCATGCTGGCGTGGATTATGCAGCACCTACTGGAACACCAATTCCCTCACAAAGTGCTGGAATGGTTTCGTTTAGTGGTTGGAGTGGCGGTTATGGAAATATGGTCGAGGTTAATAGCGGTAAATACTCATATCGCTACGCTCATAACTCGAAGAATTTAGTAGGTAGAGGTGCTTTGGTTGTTCCTGGACAAACTATTGCGTTGGTAGGGAGTACAGGTCAAAGTACAGGTCCGCACGTCCATTATGAGAAAAGGTTAGGTGGCACACCGATTAATCCGATTGGTCGATTCATGGGTGGAAGAATAGCTAAACCAGAGATCGCAGCGTTTGCCGAAAACGGATGGCCTGAATATGCGATTACTACAGAACCGCAATATAGAAATAGGAGTCTGGATCTATATAATCAATTAGGGACAGAGTTAGGGGTTCCGGATGTCCCGCGTATTAGGGATAGAAATGGTGACACTTTACAAACTACAACTAATGTAATAGAAGAAATTTCAAAGAAATTAGATGGTTTTCTAGATAGGATGCATGGTTTGATTACAATTAATAACAGAAGACCTATTGAGGTTGGATTAGATATTAACAGCAAAAGATTTGTTAATGCAACTTTTGAGGATATTGAAGAAAGGTTACAACGTGGAGAAAACAGGAAATTAAGAAAACGAGGGGGCGGATAAAGAGTGCCTTTTTTTAATGGGATCAATTTAAGAGAGTGGGTTGCTGTTGGGGAGAAGAGCAGATCTTTAGCCCCTCCAATTGAAAATAAATTAATTGAAGTTCCAGGACGCCACGGAAGCTACAATTTCGGTCATGAATTAGGTGTAAGACAAATTTCTATTCCAGTGAATTTATTGGGAGATACGCGTGAAGAAATGATGGAGAAAGCAAAAGACTTCGCGGGAGTTTTGATTACAAACGAAGCAAAATCTCTTTGGTTTCCTGATGAGCCGGATGTCTTTTATTATGCAAAGTTAAGTGGACAAACTGATATGGAGGAGTTTGTTAGGAGTGGGAAAACCACTCTTATTTTTATTTGCTCTGATCCATTTCGTTACGACATGGAAGAAACGACGGAGCAATTTGATGACGATCAACTCACGATCATGTATAACGGTACTGCTGAAGCAAAGCCGATCTTCAAGGCAACGATCAAAGAGCCGAGCACACACTTATCCATCACCAATCAGGAGGGAAAGTCGATCAGTTTAGGTTTTCCAGTAAGCATGGAACAAGAAGCAGTTGTAAGGAAAGAGTTAGTCTTCCATGACACCATGACTTCAACTTCTTCATGGCAGACAGCAGATCGAGTGGATAACGGTTATGTAGCTGGAACAATGGCAGCCGATTATCATGGCTTTTATCCTGAATCATTTGGGGATCCCATCCAACCGCATAAGTGGCAAGGTCCATCATTGAAGAAGGCTATAGGGACACCTCTCCAAGATTTTGAAATTGACATTAATATCGAGAATATGAATGTCGGTTTTGAAACGGGCATGGTTGAAATCTATTTATTAGATGCTAATAACAATACGGTTGGAAAGATCGGATTAGAGGATATTTGGCGTGGTACCGAACAAATGATGGCGAAGTCTCAGTTAGGTGGTATGAATGGCTTCTGGGCATTTCAAGAGTTTCCATCCGTCGGTAATGAGAAGGGTTGGAATAACTTTAACGGACTACTCCGGATTGCACGCATTGGTCGTAGATGGACCATGTATGTGACAAAGTACAGCCCAACAGGGATTCATCGTGTAAGGCGCTGGTTTGGTTATACAGACTTTGATGAGCGGTACACAGTACCGATTACGCAAATACAAGTGGCTACGAGATCATGGCCAAATAGACTTCCTACACAAATGAAAGTGAAGGAAATCAAAGGGTACCGAATCAATGAACCACAAAGTGAATTAGAAGTGCCTTATATTCTGCTGCCTGGTGATCAAATTGAAATCAACACGGAAACATCAGGACTACTTTTAAATGGGGAACCAATGATTGACCTGTATGATCTTTCCACAGAATTTTTTAGTCTGACACAAGGTTTGAATCAGTTAGAGTTAGATCCTAAGGGGATCTCAGATGCGAAAGCTAAATACAGACGTCGGTGGTATTAGATGTTTCTGTTAAGGGGAAGAATCTTAACAGGTGATCAATATGAAAAAAATAAAAGAGGTTCATTGGATTTGGTGGTTACTTGTTGGTTATATACTACTAATAACGTTTGCGGTGATTTTTGCACTGTGGGATAACTTTCAAGTATTTTTTCAATGAAAACTACATTAAACGCAAGCTCACTTTTTCTAGGTGAGCTTTTTTAATGGAAAGGAGGTAAAAATGAAATCACCAGCCATTTGGATTTATGACAAGGATGAACAGTTACAAACAATATTACACCCTGAAAATAAGACCTCTCAGAATGATGAAAAGGTGTCAGAAGATCAGGAAGTGGGTCTTCCCTATTTTGATGGTACGCTCACAGAAGAATTGAACGGAGAAATGATTCTTGAATTCTCTGTACCGGCCGATCATGAAAAGGCAGCATTAATTGAAATGGATGGTCGGGCTGTAACAAGAGATCCTGATGGGAATCTAGTCGAGTTCATTATTCGTATTCCAGAAGATGAAGACGGGCCAGATGGACCGATGAAACATATCTTTGCTGAAGGTGGAGAGTATGAACTGATTGACGAATGGATTACTGGCTATCGAGTACCTAGTGTAGATCTTAAAACAGCTTTAGCTGCCGTTCTTCAAGGAACGCGCTGGTCAGTAGGAGAAGTAGCTGATCTAGGAAAAAGAAGTCTTGATCTAGTCGATATGTCAGTGAAAGAAGCTATCAGTGAATTATTAGATGCATTTAATGGCGAGATCGGATATAGAATTGAAACCCAGGGAAATCAAATTATCAAACGCTATATTGATATTTCAAACCGGAGAGGGGATTACTTAGGTAAAAGGTTTGAGATCGGAAAAGACATTCAAAGTATTAGACGAATCCCAGAATCAACTGGAATCAAAACCCTGTTGTATGGACGAGGAGCAGCAAGGGAAGACGGCAGCCGCATTACATTTGCCGATGTAGAATGGAAAAAAGAAAATGGAGATCCGATTGATAAACCAAGGGGTCAAACGTTTATAGAAGATGTCGAAGCTAGGAATCTCTGGGGATATGATCAAGGGAGAAAGCACCGCAAGGGAATGTATGATGGTCAAGAAGAAGCCCCTGCTGAATTATTAATGAACACGTGGAGATATCTTCAGACTGTTAACAAACCTTCTTATACGTACGAACTTAAAGTGATCACGCTTGCTTCTATCATTGGATATGAACATGAATTAGTTCGACTTGGTGATTCAGTGGACGCTTTAAATCGTCGCATCTACCCAAATATCATTGTGAATGCTTCGATCATCAAGTTCATTCATGATCTGAATTCTCCGGAGCACTCTGAAGTTATACTTGGTGACTTCCGTGAGAAGTTTAGTCAAGAAAGCAGAATGAGACAGCTAGAACGCCGGCTTAATCGTAAAGAAGGCACTTGGGACAGTAAGCCCTCAAGAGATGAAGTAAAGCAAATAGCTGAAGAAGTGCCGGTCACAGATGATCGTTTTGCAAATATTGTACCTCTGCCTCCTGAGCAAGTTAAAGCAGAAGGACTCTTTCAAAACATAGTAGTGAGTTGGGATTACAATACCGCTTCTTATATCGCAGCGTATGAAGTGTTTGCTTCGGAAGAAGAAGGTTTCACACCTGCAGCTGATGACCTAGTGTTTAGAGGTAAAGTCAGCACCTTTATCTTTGAAGGAGAAACGAACAAGACATATTACTTCAAAGTAAGAGCAGTGAACTATCATGAGGTTGCATCTGGTTACTCTGAAGAAGTTTCAGCAAGCACCGTCCACATCATATCAGATGACATTTTATTTGGTCCTGACATTGCAGAGAAGCTTCGTGAGTTAAGTGAGACTGCATCATTGTTAGCTGATGGTTCGATTACATCTGACATGATCAGTGAACTAGCGAAAGAACTGATAAAAGACGATGTGAAAGAATACACCAATCAGGAAGTTCAAGCCATTAATGATCAGTTGATGCAAGAGTTAGCTGAGAAAGCAGGTCTTGAATATGTGGACGGTCAGTTACTTCTTGTAAATCATAAGGTTAATGGGTTAGAGGGTACGACCACTCAGATTCAGAACAATATAAGCAGCATTGAGAATGCAGCGAGCCAATTACAAACCCGTGTGAACGATCTACAGAGCGATATGGTGGATTTAGAAGTATCAGTGAGTGATGATGTCTCTAGCTTGCAAAGTACTGCTAGTAGCTTATTACAGCGGGCTGAGGAGCAGGAATCGGCTTTAGCTTCTGCCAATGGTCGAATTGTGAGTGTGGAAGAGAATATTGACACGATTAACGGCACCATGTCCACCACGATCTCAGAGCTAACCAGTGTGAACGGTATTGTCTCGGAGCATCAGACTACTATTGAGCAACACGCCGGTTTAATATCGGAAAAAGCTAGCATCACCAGTGTGGATACATTAACCGGACGGATCAGTACAGCCGAAGGCAGCATTGAAACGATTGCCGGCCAAGTTTCTATCAAGGCGAATGCAGAGGAAGTCTACACTAAGTCAGAAGTCAACACAGAGCTTGGAAAGAAAGTAGACACCACGGTTTACAATAATCAGATGGCGCAACTTGATGTGAGAATGGACGGAATCTTTGCAGATGTTTCTTCTGTACAAAGCGAAGTGTCCGATGTAGATACACGCCTTGTCTCAGCTCAAACGCAGCTTAACATACAAGCGGGGTTGATAGATGCAAAGGCAGAACGTTCAGAGCTTACCACAGTAGATGGAAAGGTAACCGGTGTGAGAAAGGATCTTACTAATCTACAGATTGATCATAGCGGATTATCATCAAGTGTTATTAGTTTGCGAAGTGATTTTGATGGGTTAGAGATTGGTGGAAGGAATCTTGCAAAAGGAACAAGTAGCGAATTTAAGTCAATTACAATGAATGGTTGGAATGCCTATCATGACGGATCACTTACACCTGATACAGATGTAATACCAGAAGAATTCTATACAGTTAGGGTTTACTATAAAAATGTTACAGATATAGACATGACTGTTCGCGTTTTTTGGACATTGGAGAATGGTTCGAGGGTAGAGTCAACTAATGGGAGCGTTGTTGCAGTTGGAGAAGAAGGGTACTCACTTATCACAAGAAAAGCACCATCAAACGCAATAGCAGGGAAAGCTGTTATTAGAAGAAGGGAAGGCGGAAACACCCTTTCAACGGTAGAATACAAAGAATTGAAATTTGAAAAAGGCAATAAAGCAACCGCCTGGTCGCCAGCTCCCGAAGACATTGATTCTGCAATCTATACAGTTGAGGAGTTTGCATCAAGTATTGATCAAAAAGCTGATTCGATTGCAACAAATGTTTCTAGCCTTACGCAAACGGTAAACGGGCAAGGGTCAAGGATCACGAGTGCAGAAGCTACACTGACGCAACATGCAACAAGCATTAATCTAAAAGCGAATGCTACAGATGTTTATACAAAGTCGCAGGTTGATAGTGCGGTTAATGGTCGAGTAAGTACAACCGTTTATAACAACAAAATGGGAGAGCTTGATGTTTCGATTAACGGTATTCTTGGACGAGTGAGCAACACTGAAACAACCATGAACTCATTGACTGGTGAGGTTTCAAGTGCATTAAGTCAAATTGCCTCCTTAGATATTCGAGCAGATGGAATTGTTCAGAGTGTGAGTGAGGTTAGAGCTGATTTTGATGGGTTAGAGGTTGGAGGGAGGAATTTATTTAGGAATAGCCAAACTAGGGGTATTAGACCTAACAACTCAACAACTACCCCAATGCAAAATACAACAATGGATGATGAATCTGAAAAGTATATCAGAACGACTCCAACGAATGGTACGATAGTCAGTTGCTATGATTTTATAGAAGGAGATATACCTACACCGTTAAAGGTCGGCGAAACGTACCTTATATCTCTTATGGTGAGAGTATCTCATGATGCAGAAATTAGAATAGGGATGACATATCGTGACGGTAGTACTACTCGTGGTCATAATAGCTATACAGATGTCCGAAAATCGGATGGCTGGGTTCAGATATACCTAGTAGTAAATGAGTCAAAAGTTTATGACCGAATAAATACCCTGCTATATACGAATGTGCCAGTAGACTACTTAGACCACAAAAACTGGAAAATCGAAAAAGGTAATAAAGCTACCGACTGGACACCAGCTCCTGAAGACGTTGATTCGGTAATTACAGCCTTAAATGGTCGTATATCTTCTGCTGAAGGTACACTGTCTGTTTTACCTGGTCAAATTGAAGCAAAAGCTTCTCAAACATCCGTTAACAACTTAACAGGTCGCGTGAGTCAAGCTGAATCAAGCTTGTCTGTTCAGGCTGGGCAAATAGCTGCAAAAGTAGAGAAAGACGGGGTCATTGCTTCCATTAACCTCTCGTCAGAAGGCTTAAGGATCAATGGTGCTCTGAATCACATCACCGGTCAAACGTTGATTGAAAATGCTGTGATTGGTAGTGCTGCCATAGCTAATGCAGCGATCACTAAAGCAAAATTAGGAACAGCCATCATTGGAACAGCTCAAATAGAAGATGCTGTTATTACAAACGCAAAGATTGCGAACCTAGCTATTGATACAGCCAAAATAGCAAATGCGGCTATTACGAATGCGAAGATAGCAAACTTAGCAGTGAATACCGCACAAATTGCAAATGCAGCTATCACAGATGCAAAGATTGCTAGTTTGAGTGCAGATAAGATTACAGCCGGAACATTGAGTGCTGATCGCATTTGGGGTGGAACAATTACCGGGGTTGGAATCAATATCTTGGAAGATGCTAGAATAGGTGCAAATCTTAACATTGGTCAAAGAGCTGGAGCAAATAACTATCATAATATCGCAAGCATTCACTTTGGAGACTTTGCAACCATTCATGCACTTAATGCAATGGGAACGATACGTTTACTACCAGGAAAAGGTTCGCCTGTTAGCTTGGAGCTTGGTGGTTTGAGCGATGGCTTTGCAGCGTTACATGCCGGTGATCAATTCCGTTTGTCAGTTCAAGGGAATATGGAGTTCAATTGGAATGTATCAGGAACGGGTCATCCTCTTTATCGAGTTGGAAACAACATTCTTAAAGGAAGAAAAGACACGAATCGATTTGAAGTAAGAAATGCAGCAGACACGGCTTATGCTGCAATTGGCGCTTCTGAATTCATTACTTCTTCAAGTCGTAAACTGAAAACAAACGTCGAAGCGATTGATGACATTGGGTTATACGTCATTAATGGCTTAAAAGTCGTGGGTTATGACTTGATTGATAATGTACAGAACGGAATTTATGACCGTAAAGTTGGTTTAATTGCCGAGGATAGTCCGGCAGTTGCAACGGCTGACCAAGAAGCGATCAATACGAATACGTTGATTCATTACAATGTGAAGGCGACCCAAGAGTTATCGTCACAGGTTCGTACTATGCAAGATGAAATCCTATGGTTAAAGCTTGAAAATCAATACATGAAACAAAAAATAAAACAATTAGAAGCCTGCTAAGATGCAGCATAGGAGGAATCATTCATGAAAGTAGCAATCGAAAATGGAAAAGTGGTACCAGCAATCAATTATCTTTACGGTTTAAAACTAGTAAGAAAGCAATCTCGTATTCGTCGTGACTTTATTAAATTGCTTGACGAGCGAGCAAAGAAAGTTGATGAAGATCGCAAAGAGATTGCAAAAGAACACTCTCACAAAGATGAAAAGGGAGAAGCCGTTGTTAAGAATGGCAACTTTGATATTAAAGACTTAGAGGCGTTTCGTGAGGACGTTAAAGAGTTGAATGAAGAAGAACTTATTCTTGAAGGTGGTGAGCATCGTGGATTGATTCGTACCATGAAGCAGATCTTGGCCAAGTTTGAAGAGGATGAGTATGAGGGACAAACTTCTGAGATTTATGACTATCTCTATGAAGCATTTGAAGTCGATCAAGTAGAATCAGAAACTGAAAAGGGAGCTGAATAAATATGAGTCAACAATTCGAAATCCAAATCACAGGTACAAATATTCGTTATGCAGATGGAGGCATTTCATCTGTGCATGTTCAATTCCAAGCACGTGACCCAAAGAGTCAGATTAACCTTAGTGGGTACATTCCGTTGGAACCAGAAGAGTATCACGGGAATGAAGCGATGGACTCGTTAAGGAATGTCATCAAACAGAAGATTATTGATCGAATCAATGGTGTAGAGGAAGCTCCTGCTGAATAGTAGGGGCTTTTCATAAGCATATTAATATTTGTTGTAAAAGGATAAAAAACCTCCCTATGGAAATAATAGCTATAGATTATGGAAAGGGGAAGCATCATGGGTACACATAAAACGAAGAGTACATTTAATAAGTTAGCTGAAGAGAGAAAACGCAAAGTAGAAGAAGAATTAGAAAATCAATTTAAGAAGCCGATCCTTCATAAAGCGATTAATAGCAAGGAAGTATATATCCCTCTGGATACCGAAAGGTTATGGGGGTAACGAGGAGCCGACATTTGTTGGTTCCTTTTTATTTATAAAAGGGGTGTGAACGTGGAAAACATAACAGTTTGGGTAAACAGGGAAAACCTAGACGTCATACACATGTACTTGTTTGGCGGTGTGAAGTTTTTAGATCTATTAGCTTTATTAATGTTAATTGATGTAGCCACTGGTATTACAAGAGCCATTAAAGAAAAGAGGTTAAGGAGTCGAACGGCTTACTATGGTTACGCTCGAAAGGTAGGGGCATTCGGGATCATTATAGTGGCGAATATTATAGACATCATACTTGACCTAAACGGTGCGGTAGCAATAGCTACGGTGCTTTTTTATATTTCTGTGGAGAGCTTGAGCATTCTAGAAAACTACACACAGATTGGCGGCAAGGTGCCCAAGGCAATTAAGGATAGTTTGCATGTGATTGATACTTCTAAAGGAGATGAGAAACGTGACTAAACAAGTAACGGAATGCGTATTTTGTGGCAAAGAGATCACCTGGAGTAAAGACCTATTTGTAGAAGGAAACCACGGGGAGCCGGTATGCGATGATTGCAAGGAGGTTGAGTCGATTGAGGAAAATTAAAATCTTTATTGATCCCGGACATGGCGGTACCGATCCAGGAGCTGTTGCGCATGGCTTACGTGAAAAAGACCTTGTTCTAACCATCGCACTAGCACTTAAAAGGTATCTTGAACAATTCGAGAATGTGGAAATCATGCTTAGTCGTGAAGATGATCGGTTCCTAACTTTATCGCAACGTACCCAAATGGCTAATGCCTGGGGTGCTGATATCTTCATTAGCGTCCATATTAACGCAGGTGGAGGAGCTGGCTTTGAAACTTTTATTTTCAATAGCAGTGTATCTACGGCAACCATCTCGAACCAACACATCATACACGCTGAAATTATGAAAGCAATTGGTGGGAATGACCGAGGGAAGAAACGAGCAAACTTTGCCGTTCTACGAACTTCTAACATGCCAGCTATATTAACTGAAGCGGCTTTTATCGATAACGCTATTGATGCAGTTAAGTTAAAAGATCCACGGTTTATAGAGAGTGTGGTTCGTGGTCATGGAGAAGGCATTGTCAAAGTCTTCAATTTAAAGCCTAAGCAAGTGAACTCTTCAGTTGCTAATCAAACAAAATCCCAAGAAGATAAAGAGGAGGAATATTTTAATATGAAACTTACACAAGTAGAACTAAGCGCGGTTATCAGTGCATTAGAGGATTGGACAGATGAAACGAAGCATAGCCATCCGCTAGATAAGGAGTGGCTTGAGAAAGCTCGTAAAGGTGAGCTAACTATTCGCAATGCGGTCCGCTTGCAATATGAAGCGCGGCGTAGAGGAATTAGATAGTTGATTTTGTAGGTTAGTACAATAAAAAATAGGAGTGATTGTTATGTCAGATAAAATCAAAGTGTTAGAAGAAAAGATTGAGAGAGTGGAGCAAACTATTTTATCTTTAGAAGTTTCGGTGTCGATGATGGCAGGTGAGATTAATAGAGTGAATGAGAAGGTAATGGTGACGGAGAACGAGTACAAAGAGTTGGAAGATAAGACGAAGGTATTGGATGTAACTGCTAATGGATTACAGAGGCAGAGAAATTCTCAGGGTCAAAATCAAGAATTGAAAAAGATTAGAACCTCTAATGAGCCAAACATAAGAGGTTCTTTTCAATTTACAGATGATGAACTTAGTATCATTTACCGGGCTGTATTTTTTGAATCGAAAAATTATGAAGAGGTAGATGCAAATGGTTATTTAGGAAATGCTACATCAACTATTCTAAGTAAAATAGCTAATTATAACAAGGTTATTGCAGATCCATTTTATGTTTCACATCATCTTTCTAAAGCTGATTGATCACCATTTAAATATTCAAAAGCTAGTGTGTTAATCACATTTAACATGAAGTGACAATCTTCTTTAAGAGCAATGCCTGGACTTGTATGTGATGCCATATTTCTCATTTTATATGCAACTTCAAGACGGGTATTGTCTCTTCTTGAAGTAATACGTTCGTTTACCAAACGCTCTCTTAGTTTACCTAGTTGAGTGTCCCCAGTCTTAACTTTTTTTACTTCATAGTGCTCTAGGATTTTTAAGCAGAGGGTTTCTAAAACCACTCCAAGTGTAGCAGCGCATGGTAAAAAAAGGTTAGAATGGTATGCTGCCATAGCTTGGTCAAGTTGATAGTTGAAATCCTCGTCTTCTACCAGCTTCATTAATGGTTTTAAGTCTAAAATTGAAAAAGGGAATTTATGTGCATCTTTGGCAAAATAGCTTAACGGTTTGGTATTTAGGGTTTTAAAATGTCTAACCTCGTTTCTTATAAGCTCAGTAATCTTATGCACTAACATACTATTTTCGACAGATATCTCGAAGTCATTTGTACGAAAAAAAGAATTATTGAACTTGAGACCTTCATAAGAATCATTAATATCAAACATCACTTGGGATTTATCATAATCCATTGAAGGCAATACTTCCTCTAATAGAAAATCATGTGGATTAATATAATTATCAATCCCTACTAAATCCTTTTCCTTCAATACGTATATTTCCTTTTTTCTATCTCCGGGGGTAGATAAATACAATATTGTGGCGGCCAACTGATAATTAAAATCATAAGGTTGTATTAAAAATAAAATAGAGCAATTTTCCTTTTTTAAAAAACGAAAAGGTTCAGGATTATTCTTCAGATTTTCTCTGTTAAAAGTATTTAACCTTTTAATATAGATATCTCGTAACTGGTCCTCTGCCATTACAGCATTTTGGATATATTCATCAAATTTAAATGGATCATCTAAACCTTTGTACTCTAGTTTTAGAACCTCTGCCATGAAAAAACCTCCACATTTTAATAGATTTGTATTTTACATGACTATACTATCATTATTTTAGGAAATTTAGGAAGTGTTATATTCTTGCTTAGAAATGGATAATGAATCGAAAAACGAAAAAACACCTACTCCCTGCCTAAGAGTAAGTGCTTTTTCTGATCTTTTTTCATCATCATTCTATAATCGTATCGGGTAAGATACAGATTAATTTTAATACTTTATGCCTAAATTGTCTACACAATTATTGAGGCAATTTCGATCGAGTAAAGATTGCTTCGTTTATAATTGTGCGTACTGTAGTAGACACGTTTACAATAGCAACCTTACTTTTCGCCTCAGGCCCAATTTCTTCTATAAGTTTAGCGAATAATTCATCTGCAAAAGATGAAGTTACCATCTGGACATTAGAAAGATCAACTGTAACTTTATGTTCTGCTGAAATAATGGAAAGTAATTCACTTCTAATTTTAGCTCCTAGATCTCTCTCAGTAAGTACGCTGCCGTTTTGTGCTAATGAAAACATTTATACCACATCCTTTAGAAGAAAGTATCTTGGAGGCTATCTTCCAAGACCTCATTTAGATTTGTTTGAAGTACATTCGGGATTCGTAGTACTACGATTGTTCCTTTAAACTTCGTCGGAAGCTTAATGATCTTTGGGTTATCGACTGGGTTTTTCTTACTGACCTCTAATTTGTATTGCTCAGTGACAATTGTTACTGAAGCTTTTTTATTTCTTTCAGCTATTTTACAAAGATTATACAATCCAACACCTGGTGATTTTTCAGCATAGCCTACTGGGTTATGCGATGCACTGGTGTACTGTTGTATACTATGCTTTAGTATTTCTACATCAGTACCATAATTACCTGCATTCCTCAAAGATTCTATTATACCTATACCACAATCACATATGGTAACCTCATTTACTGTTTGACCCATGTAATTTTGAAAACTAATTCTACCAGTTGAAAAGGAATGTCTTCTTACATTACTTACTACTTCGCCTATTGAATAAGATAGCATTTCCCTGCTGTCTTCGCTAATAAAAACATTAGGTCTATCAGAGTACTCTTCTAAAGATTTAGTTAATCTTTCAGTGACTCTCATGTCGCTATTAGTGATGGTTTCTAATTCTAAAAAACGTCCATTCGAAGCCTGTTTATTAAAATCATAATCGATGTGAGGTAATTCATTGAAGAAACCTAATCTATTCGCATAGTTAAAAGAGTTAGATTCACCTTTAACATCATATCTAAATCCCTCATTCTGTAAAAAATCTAGAAAGGCTCTCGCGATAACTAAACTTGAATTGCTTACAAAATCCGAGTTGAAAATAACTTGAATATAAAAATCTTCTCCAAATTGATCTCTAAGTAAACTTGCTTCGTCTATGAACTCAGTAGTAGTTTGAACTAGAAGATCATCCGGAAAAGAGCGTACATAAAATTTTAGTAGATGCATAAGGTGCCACCCTTCATAAGTATTGGTTCTTTTTACATAATAATACTTATGGAACTAAAATTTCTATGATTTCGACAAAACTTACTATTAAACGACAAGTAATAAAGTTTGCTACTTATTCACATATGACCGCAAGATATCACGCACGTTATTAGCCATCACATGAGAAAGAACCTTCATTTCTTGTTCTTGTCCTCTAACCACAACGAGATAATTGCAGTATTTCACACTGGATGATGAATCCACTCCTAGTTCATGTACCGCAATCCCTTTTCTTTTAGCTTCGCGTTTTAGTTCACCTATGTCTTTACCGATCCAATCGATCTTGCTTTTGAAAAAATCCAAGTAGATATCACTGAACTTAAACTTAGAGGCTTCCATCTTTTCTAAATCCTTCTCTATTACTCGTCGTGTCATAGGAAGATAGATGTATTTTAGGATCAATTCATACTCATCTTTAGTCGTGATCATAAACAAACACCTCGTCTTTTTGTTTTATTATATACGAATGTTTGTTCGTGTTTCAAGTAGAAAAAAGAGCCAATTTAGGCTCAGTTGTTTAAAGCATTGTCTTCGTAATAGCGGTCAGCAGCAGATTCGAAGTCATAAATATTAAAGGTTTCCCAATTAATATTTTCTGCGTTCTCTGATCTTAAGGCGATTGTCATTACAGTTTTATCAATTTGATTACCACTGGCTTCTGTTAAAGGTAGTATCCAATTCAGTTGGACTTCACTGATACCTTCTTCTTCAAAGATAGGGGGTAAAATCTCTTTAGAATTGAGTAACATATCATCTTTTGTTCGTGCTGCAGTTCTATGTTCATTAGCATTCAGTTCCAGAGTGAGGATGTAATTGTCTTCCCCTGCGATTACATCCTCTATAGAGTTAATACTTTCCACCCTTGGCTTATCTGTATTTAATGCTTGATTTCCAATTAACTCTTTAATGATCGATTCGGTTATAACCTCTAGAGATGTACTAGAAACTGATGGGGCACTACTGGTGTCCGAGTTATTGGTATTTGAACTAGAGCTTGTGGATACAGCTGTACCAAACTCAGTAAAAGACGTTAGTTCATCATTATTAAACTTTAACAGTACTTTTGTTTGATCCTCTTTTAGATATTCTGCAGTAATTTCACCAGTGTCGCTTTCGTGAGAATAGTGGGGCTGGCCACCGACTAATTGGTAGATCGCTTTTGCGCTCATTCCATTTTCTAATTGTTCATATTGCTCGTTTGAGAACTCAGCTGAATCAGTTTTGGATGCCTCTAAATAGTTATTATTTCCACAAGCAGACAAAACAAATGTTAAAGCTAAGCTCAATCCAAGTAATTTCTTCAAAGCATTTCCTCCTTTTTATCCCAAAAACATCTTACTATCTATCTACGTTCTTCTTCAATAGAATGTTTCCATTCTTCAATAGAACATCCCCATAGTTCTTCTACAGAGGTATTCATAATGTGTGCAATCTTCAAAGCTACTGGTAAGGTTGGCAATCCACCTTTTATGATATTTGTTAAAGTGCTGTTCGAAATTCCTACTTTCTTTGCAAGCCATCCTTTTTTACGGCCTTCTTCTTTTAACATATGCTCTAATTTGTTCATCATAATCACCCATTTGGTGTATTCTCGAAATTTTTTTATAATCCTGCTAGTACTTATTTAGTGTGGACAGGCAATTTTTTTTACAACGCCCATATAGTGTATCAATCCCCAACAAAAAGGAGTCGATTACTAATGGCAAATAAAGCTTCTGTAGTTCGCCCATCTCATCACATACCAGCTAATAAGTTAGGACGCAAGGTATATGCTACGGTACTACTAGAAAGACAAGAAAGAGGGCAAATATGGTTGAGTCGAGAAGGTAAGGATTTACTATTAGATTGGATACATGAGAAATGAGTTTTACTTCTGTATTACGTTCAGCAGCTAGAACATTTTCTAGCCACAAGAAGCCTATCAAGAGTCGTTATAAGATGTTAGACAGCACGTATATGCTTCACTCTTACGAGGATTTAGAGGAATTATATAGAGGTGCTACAACCACAAGTGATTATGTTCATATCATCAACCACATGGATAGACACAATGTACTGGACTATGGCAGGTATGGATCCTTAGCTAGTCAAATGATTAACGACAACGGGGAGTTCAGAAAGAGGTGGCATGAATGAACACAATCCTAATTGTCGGTGGCGGGGCTATAATTGGCGCTGTCGGAGTGTTCGCATTAAAGAAGAAACATCGCAGTGACTTAGCTTGGACATTAGAGCTAATGATGAAGCTTGGTTTAATCAGTTCAGTAGGCTATATCGTGATTCAAACAGGAAAAACCATTATTCACATGTTCGGCGGTTTTCCATACTGACACGCCACATGGCGGGGCGTGAGTATAGGTGTGATATGTTGTTTCCTTTTGTTACTATTGTCCATTTTAAAACGACATATCACGTTTAATCGTAACTCTATAGGAATTGGGGCGTGGTTTTGTGTTAGTGGAATCAATCGGATTCGGTGCAGTTGTTGGTGGTGTTTTGTTGGCTCAGTCGATGGCAGGAAAGAAAGGGAAAACGGATCGTGACAAGATTGAGGAAGTGTTTGAGAATGTCTATTTTTCTGTTCGTAAAGGGAGCGGAAAGGACTCTTATGATGAGTTTCCTAAGTTCCTGAATGAAGGGGAATGGGAGCATGGTCATTCTTACGTGTACCAGTTGCCAAAAGGGATACCTTTCTCAGCTTCTGAAAAGATCAGACCTGCTATAGAGGATGCACTAAATAAGCCTGTAGCTATGGAATGGAGCGGTCGTTTGCATATCAAGGTATCTAAAATTAGGATCCCAGAAAACGTCCAATACAACTGTATAGAGGGTAAGAAGTGGAATGTACATTTAGGGCTTTCTCCTTTCGGTGACAAATTTATTGATTTTGATAAATATCCGCATATGATCGTTGGTGGAATGACACGCAAAGGGAAAACGGTATTACTTAAATCGATCACAACATCGCTATGCTTGCAAAATGGAGAGTTAGCACAGTTTTATATGCTAGATCTAAAAGGTGGCTTAGAATTCAATTCTTATGCGAATTTGAAACAGGTGAAAGGTATAGCTGACGATGTGAATAGTAGCTTGCAGATTTTAGAGCAGCTCAATCACGATTTGGATAAATGGATGGAAAATTTTAAGGAGCAACGATACTCAAATGTAGTGGAAAGTGGTGTGAGTCGCAGGGTGTTTATTATTGTAGATGAAGGGGCCGAATTAGCAAAGACTCCTTCTACGCCAAGAGAGGATAAAAAGAAGATGGATCGTTGCCAAGCGATCTTATCACGGATCGCTCGTATCGGTGGGGCATTGGGGTATCGGCTTATATTCTGCACTCAGTACCCCACAGGCGATACCTTGCCTAGACAAATAAAACAGAATGCTGATACAAAAGTATGTTTCGCTCTCCCTACAGAAATAGCGAGTCGAGTAGTATTAGATGAAGTAGGAGCTGAACAATTGCCGAGGATACCAGGAAGAGCTATTTTACGTACGGATGAAACGACAACGATACAAGTACCTTATGACAATGACTTCACGCAATATTTAAAGGAGTGGGAACGTGAACAACATCGAGAAGAATCGCAAACGGACGGAAGAGATACTAAAGAGCCTCGACAAGCACCAGTTCATGACAAGAAGCCAAATTCAGAAGCTTCACCATTTAGGTACTGACAACAATGCAAGAAGGGTGATGCGTAATTTAAACGAATGGTTGTGCAGTCGATTCATCGAGGAGAAAGTCTACTATTTAAATAAAAGAGGACGCGAAAAAATAGGCTCTGAAAACATTGCGAATTGGAACCCCAGCGTATTGCACACGGTCATGAGGAATGATGTATATCTGTATCTAAAACCTTCACAATGGCACATTGAACAGTCTATAGAAGTAGGAAATGAAGGATTTAAAATAGTTCCCGACGCTATAGGGGTTAGGAGAGAGTTAGACCAGGAACGTTTCTTCTTTGTTGAAATCGATAATACGCAAAGATGGTCAGAGAATCTCAACAAATTGCAAAAGTACCGAAAGCTTAAAGAATACAAAGTTTGGCAGGAACATCATGGCTACTTTCCTACAATCGTATGGCTTACGAAATCAAAATTGCGAGCTAATGAATTAAAAAAGATAACGGACCTAAAAATGAATGTTTATGAATGGGAGGAGATTAAATGATTGCAGCAGGGATTGTATTAAGTATGTGGGCATGCTACTTGTTTGGTGCGAATCGCACCTTGAACATAATAGAAAAGAAGCAAGAAATGAATAAATCGCAAATAGAACAAGTATTATATAGCAAATAGAGGGTTGAACAAGCGATATTAGGTGAATGTACCCTGATATCGCTTGTTTTAGGTAAAAATAACCTATGAGCATGCATACAAAGTTCGACAAATTTCACCGTTGTTAGGTTGTACAATAATAACAAAGTTGTAAATTGTGTAGACAAAAGACTTGAAATGAGAACAATCGTTCGTATATAATGACCATATAAGAAAAAGCACATTATCAAATTCATGCGCTTTATCTCCAGTATGTAGTTTTTATTTCTCTGTAGGTAGTAAGGTTCTTGTTGATAAACTCTATTTCATCTTGTTTTAATGACTCGATGAGTATAGGGTTGTCAGTTCTCCGAAATATAAAATCCAAAGAGACCTTGTAATAATCCGCTAGTTTGATCAACAATTGATAGTCCATTTCGCGCTTTCCTTGTTCGTACATAGCGTAAGTGGTTCGAGCAACACCAAGCAGCTTAGCGATGTCTTCTTGAGTTTTATTACGATTAAGTCTCAATTCACTCATTCTTGTATTCATAAGACGCCAGTCCCCCAATGTCATTCTTTGTTAATTATATCGACAAGGGGACAAGTGTTGTATCAGTGTTACAAAATGCGTATTTATTCTCTTTTAACTACACAATTTGCAATCATTGCAGGGGGGATCATCATGAAGAAAAAAGTCGAACTGAAAAAGATTGCCGAATTGCTGGGCATAAAAGAGGAACGTATTATAAAAGTAATTACTGGTTGTGTTGACGAACAGAGCGAAGAAAAGAAATAACACTCTTTGCTTCAGACTCAGATAATTCTTTCCCGTCTAAGGTTAAATTGAATTTCTCGAGAAGTTTATCATTACTCAATTCCAGGTTATTGGAAAATTCCTTTTCGTTTATATACGAAGAGGTTTTTTCATTTCCTGAGTGTAAACGCTCTGGTACTTCGTCATAGATAAGATCGTCTTCGTCCCAATAACCGCATACAATCATAAGCTCATTTAGGGATGTTGTATAAAGGTGTTCAGCTAATAATTTTATTGTTTTTACATTAGGTTTTTGTACTTCCTTTTCAATTCTAGAAATGGTAGCTCTAGAAATTCCAGTTTTCTCAGCGATGTCTCTTTGAGTCTTAAATCCACTTTTGATTCTATGATCCGCTATAAATTTACCGAAATTAATTTCACTCATTTTTAACTTCATCTCCTAGTATCAACCTATATTAATATCATACCCTTATTATAACAATTTGATTGCGCGCGTGCAATTTTTATTTCAAAAAAGGTTGCGCTCTCGTAATTTATTATTGTATAGTTTATGTACGAGGACGCAACTTATTCACGAATTGAGGTGACGAAATGAAAAAATATATAATTCGTCTAGATGTTAAAGAGTTCTTAAAGGCAGCTATCGATCATGAAATTTCAAGCGATACAGAGTTAGCGGCAAAGATCGGTGTTTCAGTTTCACAAATTTGGAGAGCGAAATTAAATAAGGATGATCCAAGATATTGTGCACCTGGACCCGCATTTATTGCTGGTGTAATAAATGCTTTTGGAGAACCATTCGAAAGATTCTTTTTTTTGGAACCTGAGTTACGAGGTCGTAACTTATCGGATGATTATAAGAAAGAGGTGAATGCGAAATGAAAACAGATAAACAAAGTAAGTTCATTATAGTCTGTGCTGTTTGTTCCTACTTGTTTGCGATGTTCTCGATAGTTAAAGATGTATTGTTTTAATACGGAAACACCGACACAAAATCAAAACTCATTTCGAAATTATGAGAGAAGGGAGTTATTGCATGAAACAAACAGTCAAATTCAATTTAGAACAGCAGTCACAAGTTATCGAAGCTCTGGAGTCTTATCAAATGGAGTTAAAAGAAGCAGAAGTGAAAAGAGTAGATTTAATTATTGCACATCTGGTTGGAGGCTCTGATCAATACGATAGCGAGGAAATGATCTATATCGTACGAGCTCTTAATGCATTCAGCAAAGTGTTGGAAGGTTGCAGAGAGCCATTAGCTGCCACTAAATATGAAATCTTAGCATCGAGAGTGGATCGTAAGCGTGAGCAGTTCCAGTTAGCGAATCATCCATTGAAAAAGATGTCATTAGCTTAAGGAGGTGATAGAAGTGTTAGCGGGAGATATAAAAGTTAAGCAGTTCTTAGGAGAAAATTTGGAAAAAGGGATCAATGAGTGGTTAGCAGAGAATCCCTTTTCGGAAATCCTTGATATCAAATTTAGTGCAAGTGCAACAAGTGAGGATTGGGGAACTGATGCATTGATTATCTATAAGGAGGCGAAATAAATGAAGATCACATTTAAAGAATTATTCCTAACAGGATTTAAAAATCACCGCGATCTTACAGTTAACTTTGGCGAGGAAACGAAGATCAGCGGTGATAACGGCGAAGGTAAATCAACAGTTGTTAATGCACCTTCATGGGCCTTCTTCGGAACAGATGTTTTCAAGAATAAGCTTGATCCTACACCAGTAACATACGAGTCCGAAGAGACAAAAGTTTCATTAATTTTAACTATCGATAGTAAAGAAGTCAAATTGACTCGTGAGTTGAAGAGTGGAAAAGCAAAGTATTACATCAATGATGTACCGAGCAAAGCAACTGAATTTGATTTACTGGTTTCCAATTTAGGTGATAAAGACTTCTTCTTATCACTTTATAATCCGCACTACTTCTTTACCCTTAAATGGGATAAGCAACGCGAAATGCTTTTACAATATGTTGCTGCTCCATCTAATAAGCAAGTCCTTAAAGAATTGCACGGTCCTCAATCTGATAAATTAACAGAGTTATTGAAAAAGCATAAGTTAAATGATATCGAAAAGATCCATCGAGAGAATAAAACAAAGATGGAAAAAGCTCATATTTCAGCAGAGAGCAGAACAAAAACTCTAAAGGGACAACTTGATCAATATGAATCTTATGTAATCTCTGTTAATGAAGTTGAGGATGAGCTTGGTGAGATCGGGCAATTGTTAGAGCAAGTTGATAATGATATTTCTAACGCAAACGAGAAGAATCGAAAATTTAGTCATATTCAATTTCAACTCGAAAACCTCCAAAGTGAAATTGAACACTCGAAGGAAAAGTACTCACAAATAAAAAATGAACACATAGCTTCTGAGTGTCCTTTGTGCAACCAATCACTGGATGAAGACTCTATCGAAGCAGTAAAAGATAAGAAGCTCCAAAGAATGGAAGAGCATAAAGATTCTCATAAATTATTGTTAGATAAAAAAGCCTCATTAAAAGAAAACCTAATGAACCTTGAAAGAGTTGAGCTAGATGATCTCCTCTCAAAACGAAATGAATTGGATGATAAGCGACAGCCTCTAATACAAGCTTTACGTTCAGTTAAACAAGTAGATCAACTGAAAGAACAAATCGAAATAGCTGAACAGGACGAACAAGAAAAGCTCAACAGCTTAAATGATTCAATCTTTATCATCGATGCTATCAAAGCATTCCAGGCAAAAGAAGCTGAGTTGCAAGGTGAAAAAGTACAAGCTCTATTTACTACCTTATCAGTTCGTTTGTTTGAAGAACAAAAGAATGGTGATATCAAGCCAACCTTTGTGATTCAGATGGATGGTAAAGACTATAAGATGCTCTCACTCTCTGAATCTATTAAAGCTGGTTTAGAGTTGCGTGAAGTATTGAGTGAGCAAAGTGGAGTAGTGGCGCCAACATTTGTTGATAATGCGGAATCTATTACAGCGTTTAAAGGTCCTACTGGTCAATTGATAACTAGTCGAGTGGTCGCTGATCAAGAGCTGAAGATAGAGGTGAGCGAATAATGAAATTATCAGAAATGCTGAAAGCTCTAGAAGATGGGAAACGTGTAAGAAACACAGCCTGGCCAACAGATCATTTTTGGGAAATGGAAAGCGCTCGGATTGTATCAGTTGGTGATGGAAAAAAGATGTATCCTAAATATCATCTTAATGATTTGTTCGATTACGGATGTTGGGAGGTTGTTCCTAAATACGTATCTTTCACAGATGCTATGAAAGCTTTTGAACAGGGTAAACAAGTTGCCATCTCAATAAGCGGACATTATGTCACTTTTAATAAAGCAGATAAAGTTCAACTTAAACACAACTTCATAGGAGAGTTCACTTTTCGAGAACTAGTGGAAAATAAGTGGGTGATCGAAGAATGAAACAAGAACTAATGACCCAATTAGCAGATTTGGATAAGCAGTTTGAACAACTAGAGCTTATTCGAAATCGAGCTCAATTTGAAGTTGATGCTTTGCAAAGTGATCTTCAACAGTTGGGAGGAGCTTATAATGCGTAAAATATACTCGCTTGAAGTTTCTTCAAAAACAAGCAATTCTATTGCAGTTTTTAATTTCAAAACTAAGAAGCAAAGAGAGTTAATGCTTAATATCTTAAATGATTGTGATACAGATGCCAGGCTTCAGTTAATCAATAAGGAGGTCTCTCGTAATGAAACAAGGCAAGAATCCTAATCGTCGTCAAAAAGAATCTATTAAACAATCAGGTCTTAATCCAAATAACTGGCTAGTAAGCAAAGCAAATGATGATCAGTTGCTATTAATCCATAGAGAAACAGGCACATCAAAATTAATTTACTCATAAGGGGAGAATATTCATGTCAAACATTATCACTAATCAACTTGCAGAAGTAAAAGCGTTCACTGAAGGTGAGCTTCAAACCATTCAAGACACATTAGCGAAAGGTACCACACCAGAACAGTTCAGTTTATTTATTCGAACAGCAGCTGCAGCGGGTCTTAACCCGATGCTTAATCATATTTATTGCATCGTTTATGGTGGCAAAATGTCCCTTCAAGTGAGTGTAGAGGGCATTATGTACCTAGCTAAGCGAGTAGAAGGCTACCAAGGTGTAGACGTTCAATTAGTCTATGAAAATGATGAATACAAGGCTAAAAGAGTACGCGGTGAGGATGGCCGTTACTTCTGGGATGTTGAGCATGAAATGAGTAGTGATCCAGGACAAGTTATTGGGTGTTATGCCTTTGCTTACCGTGAAGGATTTCCACCAGTGTTCGAATATTTGAAGGCGGATGAGGTTGAGCACAACCTTAAAGGCAACAATGCTGCACTATGGAAGAAATATTATAACGACATGTTCAAAAAGCATGTAGTGAAAAGAGCCGCCAAGCGTCAATACGGCATTGAAATTAGCGAAGAAGATGTTGCTCCAAGTGGTAATGATATTCCTGAATACAAGCCAGAGCGTAAAGATATCACCCCAAATGAAACAACACAGCCGGCACAGCATGATCAAGAAGTCGTTCAAGATCCAATTAAAGATGCAAAAGATCAGATGCAAATGAAGTTCGCATCTTTAGGGATCGAAGGTAAAGAAGCTAAAGGAGCTTACATTAAGAAGAATGCACCAAATGCTTCTAATCCTCCAACGCTTCAACAGCTAGAAGGATTATTAAAGATTATGGATCTTCAAATAGAAGAAATGAATTCTACAGAAAATGATGGATTGGAATAATTGCTATGAAATTAAATATTCTAGCATCCGGTTCTCAGGGCAATTGTATTGCCTTGAGTTCTGGAAACACAACAATCTTGATCGATGCTGGTATTGCGAAAACAAAAATCGAAAAACGGTTGCTTGAAGTAGGGATCAGACCTGATCACATCTCAGCTATCTTCATTACTCATGCCCACGGGGACCATATTAAAGGTTTACCACTGGCTAACAAGTTCCAAATTCCAGTCTTTGCAGGATTAGAAGAGTGGAAAGATATCAAGGTTTCAATTGATGCAGAACTTATGCACAACGTTTCTTCAGATAAGAGCATTCAAATCAAAGATGATTTTGAGATAGGTGCTTTTAAAACACATCATGACGCTCTTGAGTCTTACGGTTATGTGGTTACAGATGATAAGGAAAAATGCTCTATTTGCTTAGATACGGGACATGCAGATTCAAACATGGTAAAGGCTATGTACGGTTCAGATATTTACATCATTGAAGCAAATCACGAGCCGAATATGGTAGAAGCTTCTGATTATCCGATAAGTGTTCAAGCAAGGATTCTAAGCCATATAGGACATCTGAGTAATGAACAAACGGCTATTGCTTTAAGTAAGCTGATCCAGGGGCGCGGTGAACGAATCTATCTGACTCACTTATCACATAAGAACAATCTACCTGCATTAGCTGAGATGACCGTCAAACGAACATTAACTAAGCAAGGTTTTAAGGCAGGAACACATTATGAGATAGAGGTGATTTAGCAAGGTCACCTTAGAAACGGGTGATTACATGGTTAATCCACAATTAGAAAACGGACATACGCGGATTGCCAATGAAATTCTAGAACGTATTATGAAGCTCTCTCTCAACGGAACTCAGTTTAGATTAGTTTTGGCTATATGGAGATTTACCTATGGATTCCAAAGAAAAGATCATCTCTTATCGCTTAGCTTCTTAACAAAAGCTATTGAAGCAAGTAGGAGCCAGGTAGACAGGGAGCTTACAGCTTTGATTGAAAGAAAGGTCATTGTTATTAGAGGAAATGGATCGAGAGGTGCACGAGTAATGGCTTTTAATAAAAATCATGAGGAATGGATTGACCGTCCTCTAAATAGAGGTCAGTCTCCACTGTCCCCTAATCAGAGTACAGAACCGTCCTCTACGTCGGGTACAGTACTGTCCTCTAATCCGAGGAACAAGAAAGAAAGAACTAAAGAAAAAAAGAAAGAAACTCGTCAATCAAAAAGATATGACGAGGACAACACCTATTACAAAATGGCCAAGGTCTTTCATG
The DNA here is from genome assembly GCF_032843265.1 of Alkalihalophilus lindianensis. NCBI lineage: Bacteria > Bacillati > Bacillota > Bacilli > Caryophanales > Bacillaceae > Alkalihalophilus > Alkalihalophilus lindianensis. The sequence continues at coordinate 958,032 of NZ_JAWJBA010000001.1, read as the reverse complement.
AACTGGTAACCGATGTTGCAAAAGATGCTGGTGTGGAGCATTTAACACGCAAAGCGAATTTGCAAAAGTGGTCGGATGATTTTAGGAAGCTAGTAGAGCTTGATGGCGTGGAGGATAAAGCACAAATTCATAGGCTTATGAAATGGGTTACGCAGCATGATTTTTGGAGAACCAACGTGTTGTCTGCCAAGAAGTTTCGAGAGAAGTATGCAGATTTGGCTATCAAGATGAACTCTGAATCAATGCCTAAAAAGCACCCTTCTCATTATCAGAAGGATTCACGGGATATAGAGATAGCTCGTAATAAGTGGATAGCGAATGGAGGGGATCCTGATGAATTCACTTTCTGATCATAGCTTTCAAGCAGAACAATCAGTTTTAGGAGCGGTACTTTTGGACGCTGATGTACTAGACGAAATCAGCTTTTTGGAAGAAAGAGACTTCTCACCTTCGCATGCAGAAATTCTAAAGGTCATGCGTTATTTGGATGAACAAAACAAGCCAGTGGATTTGGTTACTGTAACCACTGAATATAACCACTTCAGAAGGTTGGATCAGATTGGCGGTATTGATTATCTTGTTAAATTAGTTGATGCATGCCCGACCACCGCTAACGTTAAGCATTACGCCAAAATTGTCCGTTCTAAAGCTATCAGAAAAAGAGGATCTGACATTGGTAATCAGATTGCTGAATTAGCACACGCGGATTTTAAAACGGATGAAGAATACTTTTCTGCTGCTGAAGTCTTGCTAGATAAAATGCGACCTCAAGAAGTGGGTAAAATGCAAAGCTTTAAAGAAACAAAGGAACGTTATTTAAAGCATCTAAAGCAGAAGGTCAGCACAATATTGAGTGGGATGAAATCATTTGACACCTGGTCTAAAGGTTTAGGAAGACAAGAGCTTTTTGTAAGCGCCGGTCGCCCTTCTATGGGTAAGACTGCGCTCCTTATGCAAAGAGTAAGAGGTATTGCAGAACACAATCCTAGCGCCGGTTGCATCTTGGTTTACTCGCAAGAAATGGCTGATAACGAGTTGAAAGATCGGATGATATCTAATATGACCGGCATACCTTTTGCTCGAATAAAGTCCAAAGCTCTGAGTGAAAAAGAAGAAGCTGCTGTTTTGAAAGCATATGAACAACTTGAACAATATTTAATCTTTATACAAGATTCGGCTGGTGTCACCATTCAAGAAATACGCTCAACAGCTCGTCAGTTCAAAAGAAAATATGGAAGGATCGCAATGATTGCAGTTGATTATCTTCAAATTATGTCTATCCCTCAAGCGAAGAATGAGAGTAGAGCTCAAGCTATTGGAAATGTTACAACAACAGCTAAACGGATTGCTAGAGAAATGGATTGTAATTTTATGATGTTATCTCAGATGAGCCGTGAAAGTGAGAATAAAAAGAAGCCTCAGTTATCTGACTTAAAAGAATCTAGCAATATTGAACAAGATGCTGATGTTGTCGAATTTCTCTGGCACGATTCGGGAGACACGCACCAAAACGGAAAGGTGGTCCAACAGTTTATAGCTAAAGGTCGAAACATTGGTATTAATGAATTCCGATTACTGTTCAGAGGTTGGAAGCAGCACTTTGAGGAGTTAGAAGACGAATGAAGAAGATCGAGACAATGGAGCAACGTGAAAAAGCACTTAAATACATGCGCGATTTTGCTAAAGAAACAGAGCATCCACTATACACACCGGATCCTCAAAAGCAAAAAATCTACGATGCTACTTCTTACGCTATACAAGAGCACAATAAAGTAATTTACAAAGAAAGCGAGTTTCCGCCAGAACAGGAACAACCGCAACAAGAGGAACCTTCAACTTCTCCTGATCTTAGTGGTTGGCTTGACTGAGGTGATGAAAATGGATTACTCAAAAGCTACTAATCAACAACTTTATGAGATTGCATTAGATCAAGGAGCAAGGATGACCGAACGATATACAGCTGCTAAAGAGTTGCAAGAAAGGAAGTTAGCAAATGCGATATGTAGGTATTGATCCTTCTACCAAAACAGGCTTTGTAGCACTCGATGAAGAGGGTCAAGTGCAACGGGCTAAAGAGTTAACCGGCATAGGTGATATTGATCCAAAGCGAATTACGACTCTTGTAGGAGAGGTCATAGCCCATATTAAACCTGGTGACTTCATAGCTGTTGAAGGGTTTAGTTATAACAGCCAGGGACGAGGTATTGGATTCCAATTTGGTATAGGATATGCCATTCGAATTGCTCTTTACAGTAGAAATATCCCTTATATCGAAGTAAGCCCTGGTCAGTTGAAGAAGTTCGCAACTGGTAAAGGAAACACACCTAAAGACAAGATGCCATCGCCTATCCAAGAAAACTGGGGATTTACAGATCGGAGTGACAACGTACTTGATGCTTATGTATTAGCAAGGTGTGTACAAGCTTACAAGAACTTTGATGGAATGCTCTTTAGATTAACAGATTATCAGAGAGAGGTCATTGAGACTATTATTAGTCCGCAACCTAAATCTAAGCCCAAGAAGAAAAAGAAAGCCAAATAGGCGGTGATAACGTGAATGAACGTCAGCGGGATCAACATTTCAGAAGGGAAGTTGCTATAAAAATTGCCGAGATCGAGGACAAGCATTGTAAACCTTGTATGCATAATAGTAGCCGCCGTAATAAATCTACTACTCATTGTAGGAATTGCGAGTTTGGAAAAGAGCTAGTCCGTTATGGAGAGCTCTTGACGAGTAAGTCAAAAAGAAGGAAAGAAAGCACTAAAGAGCAGGTTTCGGTTAAGAAAAAGGAGGCAAAGCAGATGAGCACAAGCAGAAATACTGATCATGACCTGGTGGTAAATGGGTTATCTCGTGATAAATATATGATGCTGAAGGATGAAAGAAAACCCGATTCCGAGTTGATGAAAGCATACAAGTTAACCAGCGCTAAATTAACTTCTACTAAGGAAAAATGGGGGTTGCTTGGTTATCGAGGAAATGTAAAAGCTGGGTCAATTAAGAAGAAAGTGAAAGCTCCTGAAAATCTAGTACCAATGAGTAAACATGATCACGCGGCAATCACATCAACTAAAAGCAACGATTCATTAATAGATGATTACGAAAAATTGAAATCAGAACACGAGAAGTTATTAGATCACAATGTAGGTGCCGCTGAAGAGTTTCTCAAACTGAATAATGAACTAGAAAAATCAAAGGAAACAATATTTGATTTGCAGAATCAAATCAGCCATAAGGATCACCATATAGACGCCTTACAAGATCAAGTTAATGAGTTAGAACGGTTGGAATCAATCGAAGAGAAGTACCTTGCCACCGTAACAGCACTTAAAGTTCACTTGCCTGAAGTTGGCGAGATGAAATGAAGGATAAAAAATTCAAACTCTGGAACGGCAAGGAAATGTCAGAGCCTTTTGATCTAAGCCAAAACCCTATCTACTGGACAGACTTATTGAGTGAAGCTCCTGAAGCAATTGTGCAATACACGGGACTCAATGATAAGAACGGTACGGAGGTTTATGAGGGGGATATTGTCAAGATATCAGACCATCCTTTTGACAGCACCACTTTCGGTGTGAACGGAAATTATGAAGTTGGTTATAACGATCAAATGGAATTATGTTGTGGCAGTTGGTTGTTGCCAAAAATGAAACACTATGCAGAAGTAATCGGCAACATCTACGAGCATCCTCACTTATTGGAGCGTGAAGACTAATGCAAATCTTCTCCTCTAAAGAAGTTGAGCATGTTGCTAATGGAATTAGTCAGTTTCTCGACCGGTACCGCACTCGTAAAGCACAGTCAGAGGTAAATGAACGCAAGCTATCAAATAAGAAGCGCAAGTCTCAGTCAAAGAACTAGGGAAAGTGGAAAAAGCGTAGGTAGGAGGGTGTCATGGAGGATGTTCAAAGCTTTAAACGTGGGTTAGCTGCAATTATGTATAAACATCATGTCGTATCGTTCAGAGGTAATAGAGGTGGGTTCATCGGTTATTTTGGAGGGAAGCGCAGCATGTTTTTACCTTATTGCTTTTATAAACAAGCTACACTTCCTGGTACGTTTAGTGACATCTTAGACTACCCCAAGACAAATATCTTTAGGCTTACCAAGGACTTGAGGGATTTATTCAATTACTACAATGTCAGGTGTATCAAATCACAGCATCTTGAGAATTTCTTCATTGTACCAGACGATAATAACCATTTTTTAATGGAGAACGTAGATATTGAGTTTTTTGAAAAGAAGGAGGGACAGAGGCTATGAACCTATCAAAACTGTTTGAAATTCAAAATGGACTTAGGAACCATATTGGATATGCAAAAGAAGATAAGCTTGAAAAGATGTTTCTTGCTTTCATCGTTGAAGTTGGTGAATGCGCTAATGAGTGGAGAGGGTTCAAATATTGGAGTCAGAACCAAGAACCTAAAGAAAAGTTACTTGAGGAATATGCGGACGGATTTCATTTTGTTATTGATATAGGAATTGAGTTGTTAGAAAAAGAAGAAATTAAATCATTACCGACTTTTAATCACGTCTATCCAGTGAAAAATCCCGATATCGTTAATCAATTTAAAGATGTCATTAGATCAACTATCATTTTAGAAATGTTGCAGGGAGTTATTTCTTATGTGGATGATGAATACAGATTATTTTTTCAACTGTATCTTGGTTTAGGCGAAATGCTCGGCTTCACCTGGGATCAAATCGAACAAGCTTATCTTGAGAAAAACAAAGAGAATCACGAGCGTCAAAATAACGGTTATTAAGCCCATACACATACGTTGCACTGATTAGGTGCATTTACCCTACTATACTTTGAAAATGTCGACATAAGTCGAAAAGGAGCGAAAAAACCATGTCCAAACAAACACTAAACGTACTATTCAAAAAGATGCAACGTGATGATAAGAAAGATGTCCTTAAATTTGAGATCCGCAGCAAGAGCAAAGAGGAAAAGGTAAAGTCACCGCAAGCCATTCAAGAAATGGTGGGTGAGATGGTCAATATTGAGATCGAAGGTACAAAGTGTGGTCCGGTATCAGCAGAGCTTGCAAAAGCAAACAATGATGGCAAAAAGGTTGTGCTTGATCTTAACCTCAAAGGTGACAATGCAGATAAAGCAGCTGGCATCTTCTTGATGGCAGGGAGTGATGTAACACTACACATCGAGCCGGCACAAACTTCTTTACTAGAAGAAAAGCCTAAGAATGATCATGAAGGTGTTGAATATGCGGTGGATGTTACAACTGGAAGTGTTCTTAGTTACAACGAGCGTATGAAAAAAGAACAAGAAGGAGCTGCATCAGATCCAGTTGAAGAAGAGAAAGAAGAAGTCGAAATCTCCGAGAACGATGATGAGGAGTTTGGTGATGATTTAGAAGAGGATGATCTGAAGCCAGTTGATGATGATGAATTACCATTTTAAATAAAATGATTAATGAGGTGTCTGATTAACTAATTATCCTAAGTTATTTGTGCCTGGATTGGAGCGAGGAATGCGTTTATTATCCTTTTTCATTACATGATAGCCAGGATACTTGCCCGCTTCTATGGCATCAGCTGTTTTACCACGAGTCATTGTTCTTCCTGTTTTAGTATCTTTAAACATTTTATTAAGACCAGTTCCGCTTTCTTTTGTAACCTTTAAGCGTTCCTTTTTAGACAAATTATCACCTCATAGACTAAATTCAGACACCTCACTTCATTATAACAATATATGGATAATAAGTGATAGATTAGTAACGCATTTTTAATGAGAAGGTGATTCAATGAGCTTCGATCTACCAGAGCTTGATCAGAAGAAAACAAAAGAAGCTGTAGAATCGGCTTTAGAGAAGTATCGAATCTTTAGGTATCTTGCCTTTGAGGAACGAGAAGTAAGCATCACAGCAAGTTCAGAGGAACGCTTTCATGGTCCAACTAATGCGACTACTGATCAGACGTCCCAAGCAGCTATATATAATGCGGATCAACAGGAGTATAGGCGTAAGTATTGTGAAAGATTAGAGCGATCAGTGAATCGATTAGCGCCTAAAGAGAAATTGTTAATCGAGAAAAGATACCTAGAGTCAGATGCTGAGTATAAAACTGATATTCAAGTATACACTTTTGATTTCCAACCACCAATTAGTCAGGTCACTTATGGAAAGATAAGATGGAAAGCATTTTACAAGTTGGCGCTGATCTTAAATATTACTGTAACAAAATAAGGAGCCTTTGAGCTCCTCTTCTTTAAAAGGAGGTTATATAGGTGAAGCAGGACAATGAATCAATGCTATTAGGGATTAAGGATGTCATGTCGATCATGGGATGCGGTAGAGATAAAGCTTATGAAATTATGCATTGTGGTGATTTTCCAGTAATGAAGTTTGGTAGAGAGTTGAAAGTGCATAAAGGCATATTCCATGATTGGTTAGAGAATAAGCGTAAAAATAGTTACATTTATAAAATCTAAAGGAGTAAGAAATCAAAAAGTCACTAAAGAATGAAAATCAATGTGATATAATATCTTAAAAGTCACAAGTGATTTCTTAAAGGAGAGTGTTGCTTGTGTCCAATATAAAGAAAGATAAAAAAACAAATAAGTATTATTTTGTTCTTGATGGTGGCAGAGATGTGGTTACCGGCAAAAGAAAACAGTACAGAAGAAAAGGTTTTACCTCTAAAAAGCAAGCGGAGATAGCCCTCTCCAAACTTCGAGTCGAAATATCAGAAAGTAAAGAGACTGGTCTAGGTAATAAAACATTCAAAATTTACTCGCATGATTGGTTAAAATCGAAGAAATTAAAACTTAAAGCTAGTACTATTAAAAATTATGAAGAACAGTTTCATTACAATATCACACCATATCTTGGACATTTCAAGTTAGAGGATATTGATGAGAAAGTACTGCAACACTATATTATGGAATTGCACCAAAGTAGAGGTTTAGCGCCTGCAACGATTAGGACAGCTTTTGGAATTGTAGGAGAGATCATTAAAACACTTACAAAGAAAGGTGTTTTAAAAAGTGGAATCCTTGAAGAAGTATCTTTACCTAGACAGTTGAAAACAATTAAAGTTTGGGAACAGAAGCAGATAGAGGAGTTCCTTAATGCTCCACAGAAGATCTTGAACCTCTCTAGGCATTACATTGGTTTGGTCATCTTAATTAAGACTGGTATGCGTATGGGTGAAGTGCTAGCGCTAAGGTGGCAAGATATTGATTTTGAGAATAAAGTAATCCTCATTAGACAGACTTTAACGAGAGATAGTGATTCAAATAATTACTACTTGCAAGATGAGGGAAAAACAGCTAGCGCGATAAGAATGGTATATATACCTGACTCGCTAATTAAAGATATATTAACTCACAAAGAATTGATCGATAAGGAAAAAGAAATACAAGGCGTTCATTATAATGATAATGACTTTGTTATATGCACCAGAGAAGGGAACATGGTGCATCCAAACAATTTTAGAAGATCATTTACTACAACTATTAAACAACTGAATGTGCCTAAGATTAGGTTACATGATTTACGTCATAGTCATGCAACGTATCTTTTATCGATCGGCGTCAATGTAAAGATCATCCAAGAAAGATTAGGTCACAAAAATATTAATGTTACATTGAATACCTATAGTCACGCGTTGCCTGCCATGCAATTAGCTGCTATAGATAAATTTGACGAAGCATTTAAGGGTTAATAATAAACTTGTGACCTATATGTGACCCCTATTATTTATATGCATTAAAATCATTGATATGACGATGCTTAGAGAAATTGACTTTCATGAAGATTGCATGAATATCATTATGAATGACCTGATTGAATTAATGGACCCACGCTACATTGAAGTATGGGGTAAATTCACGCCACGTGGTGGGATTTCGATTGATCCATACACAAACTACGGTAAGCCTGGAACGAAATTTGAAAAAATGGCTGAATACCGTCTAATGAATCATGATTTGAATCCTGAAACGATTGATAATCGTTAAGGTATATACACCCATCAACTACGGTGGGTGTTCTTATTTGCAAATTACTTGCATAAACAAGTATTTAATGATGAAATAAGATAGAGATGTATGGGAAGAGGAGTATAAGGATGTCTAACTATCAATTAGATGATTCACTAGGGTTTTTAGTCGCAATGGCTGGAAGAGCCTTGATGAATCAATTGCAACGTAACATTACAGAGAGTGGCTATGACGTCACGACAGAGCATTGGACGATCCTTGTTCAATTGTGGGAACAAGAAGGGTTAAGTCAATATGAACTAGCCCAACGTACCGGGAAAGATCAGCCGAGTATGTCACGATTGATTCAAAATATGTTAAAGCGTGAATTAATTGTGCGAGTAGCAGACACAAAAGATGCTAGGTGCAAACGTATTTATTTAACAGAGCACGGTAAGCAATTAAGAAGTCAATTAGTCTCAATTGTCGAAGAAACGTTGGATCAAGCCACAAAAGATGTTTCAGAAGAAGAACTGCTAGTGACGAAGAGTGTATTAAAGAGGGTAGCAAAAACGCACTCAGTCACGAGAACGGTATTTGACCAATTAGATAGAAAGAAGGAACTTCATGAATAAGTCACTTTTGAAAATGGCGATTCTCTCAATCTCATTATTAACAGTTATGGCAGGGGCTGCGGTTGCTCCTGCATTAGCTGATATATCGGCTGCTTTTCCAGGTGCAAGTGAAACAACGATCAAATTAATTATGACCTTGCCATCGGTTATGATTATCCCATTTACCTTTCTATCTAGTTACTTAACGAGAAAGATCACAAAGAAAACGCTTGTATTTATTGGGATCTTTTTTTATGTGATCGGTGGAGTAGGTGGTGGCCTTGTTCCGACGATTGAGTGGTTATTAGTTTGTCGGGCTATTCTTGGAATCGGAGTAGGATTTTTGATGCCGACCTCGACGTCGCTTGTAGCTGACTTTTTCGACGGGGAAGAACGAACAGCAACAATGGGGCAAGTAAGTGCTGCGAATAACTTTGGTGGAATTGTACTCTTTTTATCTTCTGGCTTACTTGCTGCATTAAGCTGGCGCATAACGTTCAGTGTATACTTAGTGGCACTTATCGTGGCGATCGTTGTCTTCTTTTTCCTCCCTAAAAGAAGTCCGGAAACGATTCCTGTAGGTACGACATTAGCTCCGTTACCAAAAAGATTATATCTTTTAGGTGCTGGAATGTTTTTTCTTGTCTTAGCTTTTTACTCGATTCCGACTAATATGGCTCTTTATTTGAATCAAGAGGGGCTTGGCTCTTCACAATTAGCTGGTATGGTTATTGCGATTGCAACAGCATTCGGTCTGATTGCAGGAATGTTGTTACGTAAAATGAATCAGCTATTAAAAACATTTGTCATCCCTAGTCAGCTTGTGATGATGGCGAGTGGATTTCTGATCATTGGCTTCACTACTAATCTCTTTTTCTTAGCAGTGGGAGTAGGCTTGATGGGATTTGGTTTTGGTGTGATCATGCCCACTGTATTTGACCGGGTATCAAGAGAAGTTCCAAGGGTACAGACGGTTCAAGCAATGGCTTTAGTAACGAGTATGTTGTTTTTAGGTCAATTTTCATCGCCAATCGTACTCGATGCGGTAGGAATGATCGCAAATCAAGAGAGCATTCGATTTACGTATCAATTTGTTGGGGTAGCGATGCTTACCGTAGCGTTCATTCATCTATTGATCGTAGAGAAAAATCGTCCTAAAGGAATTATCCTTAAAAAAGAAGCTTCATCATTCCAAGACAGATAAACAATAATCCAGGAAGGGCGGCGACATAACGAAGCACAAATGGGTTTTTCGTTTCATGCCCATGAATGATTCCAAAAATCAATGCGAAAAATAAAATTATTCCTGCAAGCGGAGCGAACCATAAAGGTCGCTCCGCTAATCCTGCTTGAACCCCGTACCCAATACTATCCACGTTCATTAACAGAGCAATAATCACAAAATACGATCGTCTATATAAAGGGAGATCATTAAATAAATTATAGACCCCTACAGAAATCATTAAGATCCCTGCCAGTGTTTGAATGAAAGAAGAAGGAATCACCTCACCTAACACACGTCCTACACCCATTGAAAAAAAGATGACAAATGAAGAGAAAATGGAGATAAACGCAAGGACGATTAGAGAAATTTTAATGCGTTTTAAACCAAACATAAAGCCAATGACGAAGCCATCGATACTGACGAGTACTGCAAGAAAGATAAGAAGAATAAAACCCATTCATTCAGCTCCTTGGACATGTCGTTTCTTCATCATATGTCGAAAAGCTCTAGAATAAGACTTCAACCTGTGGTAATGTGGCTACGAGATATAGCTTAATTTATGAAGAGGTGAACACATTTGAAATACATAATCATCGTTATGGTCTGTAGCTTTTTCTTACTTGCCGGATGTAACCAAGGGAATGAGATAGCAGAATCTACTCCACATAACGATAATGAAAAACCTGAACCATTAAACGAACTAACGATTGAGAATGAAACCCCGATTTCCACACGTGATCTGGCTACTGAAGCGAACAGCGAATCAGACAATGAACGTATCGAAATGATTGTAAAAGAGAGTGAATTAGAAGAGAGGGAATTAGAAGACTTTGCTCAGGCTTCAGCACCCAACCAAGAAAGCCAAGCAGATGAGTTATCAGAGGAACAATCTCCTACTGGAAATGAAAATGACCCTTCAAACGAAGAAACGAAAGAAGCTCCAGTTAGTTTGTTGGCACAAGGCATTAAGGATTTTGAATTGGAAATAGAATTTACTGGTGACCAGGGTGAATTAGAAATTGAATATGAAGGGAAGAAAAAGAATCCAAAAGCAAAAATAAAAGAGGAGAGAGGAAGTAAAGGGAAAGGAAAGGAGAAGGGCAAGAAAAAGGAAGTAGAAGGAAAAGAAGCTGTTCAATACATAGAAGCTTTTTTAGATGAAATTTATTTATCAAGTGGTACAGTAGACGATGCTACTGTGGATGACATACTTGCTTATTTAGACCTAAAGAAAGAATCGATCAAAAAATTCGAACTTGAAATTGAATTTCAGGACAAAACGAAAGTAAAGTACGAACAAAAATAAGCAGAGAGCAACTGAGCTCTCTGCTTATTTATTAATCATAGGCGAAAGGTAAGGAAACTAACTCATAATGATCATTGTAGGAGTCGAAAAACTTCATCACTTGGCTCACATATTCATTGCTTTGATTGTAAGCAAATAAGGCTCTCTCGTAATCTCCTTCACTAGCACCGTGATCGGCTAAGTATCTAGCAGCAGAATAGGCAGAGTCATAGAGGTCAAACGGATCAGCTTTCCCGTTTCCTGTGGCATCTACACCATACCCTCGATGTTCTTCAATCAGATCAATATCTGTTATATCAATCTCATCCTCAATTTGACCGAGATCTCCACCAGGATAGCTCCACCCAACCCATGTTCTTGGCATAAATTGAAAATGGCCAACTGCACCAACAGGACTAATGAGTGGGTCCATTGTAGAGAAAATCGTTTCTACTCGATGAACGGATGCTAAAAGCTCCCATGGGACTTCATACTCTTCGGCTGCTTCTTTATAGATTGGAAGGTATTTTTCAGGTATATGATGCTGGCCAATCAACGTTTTATAGGTGATTTGTTTTACTTGATCATTTTTCTCAAATGACCACACAGCCACAATCAGTACAATAAATGCTGTAAAGAATAAGAACATAAGAAATTTTCGCACATTCAGCCATCCTTTTTACTAACAATTCAGTTCAATTAATTATAAACATAAACAGATCTATAGAAAACAATTTTCGACAACTTCCCATAATACTTCTACTAAAGTCGTTCATATGTTGTTTTATTCTTAATTTCTATGGGAATAAAGAAGGAAACAGGTGGTGAATAAAATGAAAACCGACGTGTTCATTGCAGGTGGAGGCGTAGCTGGATTAAGTCTCGCTCTTCGTCTAGTGAAAGAAGGTGTAAGCGTCATCGTTGTAGAGCGCCAAAAAGGGATGGGCAATGTCTACAAAGGTGAATTACTTCAACCGAAGACCCTATGCATTTTTGAGCAACTAGGGATCTACCCTAAAATTGCAACAGAGATAAGACCTCTTGAGAAGATCATTACAAAAGAATTAAATGAAAAAAACGAGCCACTGCTTGAAGTGGTAATGGATTATACAACCTTACAAACACCTATTAATACAGCGGCAATGATTCCCCATAATTGTTTAAAAGAAATCTTGTTAGAAGAAGCAAGTAAGTATGATGAGTTCCAACTATTGCAACCAGCTACTTTTCTAAGAAAACAATCCGATCATGAAGTAATTGTGAAACAAGGTAAAGAAGAAATAAGCATTCAAGCTAATTTGATTGTTGGGGCAGAAGGAAGAGAGTCTAAAGTACGCAATTCCGTCGACATTCCACTAAAAAAATACTCTTATTCACATCAATTTTTAACGGTTACGTTTCCTTCACCTCCTACGCTTGTGTACGGTGAAATGATTGGCAATCACGAACGTTTCCTTGGCTTATTCCCATTGCCAAACAATGAAGTGCGTTCGGTATTGCTCATACGTGAAGGTGAATATAAGGAAATGAAGGAGGAAGGCTTAGAGGCTTTTTATCGAGCATATAAAGAGTTGAAGCCTGATCTTGAAGGCTTTGTGGATCAAGTTGGATCATGGAAAGACATTCAATTAATGATTCCGGTAAGGCATACTGTTTCTCATTATGTTGAAGGGAATGTAATTGTTATAGGTGATGCAGCTCATAGTGTTCACCCGATGGCGGGCGAAGGAATGAACTTAGCGATCCAGGATGCGGATACATTAGGTGATTTAATTGCATGGATGTATCAACATCAACTTGAAGGTGACTACACACAGTTAAAGTGGTTTGAACGTGTGAGAAAAGAGAGGGTTGAATATTTATCATGGCTTAGTCATCAATCTGCACTCGTCTACAACTTGTCTGGTAATCTTACTCAAAAATTACGTATCAAAGCGATTAAGCGCTTAGCTACCAATAGACGCTTGCATGATAAACAAATGTTGAACATTGCCGGAGTTGGATTGTGGAAGTTTGGCGTCATTGATGGTTTATCAGCACTAGGCTTAGGGAAAACACAGTTATCTGAGAACGTCATCAACAAGTACTTATTTAGCAAAGAAGACGATTATCCGTGGAGATATAATAAAAAGAGGTGAATAGCATGCAACTTACAGAATACAGACGACTATGGAATGCTAGAAAGTGGATGAAGCGAAATGAACCATTTTTGCCAACATGGCATGCTCACCTTGGGTATAGTTTAGATTTATTTAAGCGTTTTAAAAAAGGCGCTGCTGTAGAAGAAGTGGCTCTCACTCATGATTTAAATCAAGATCTCTTACAGCGTTGGGTAGATGTTGGCTTAGTTCTTGGTCACTTAAAACAAAACCGTAAAGGCATCATCAAACCAAAGCGATCACTTGTGAAATATGTATCAAAAGACAGTGATTCCTCCGTTGGTATTTTAATAAAAGAAATGATGGAATTACATATTCCAACGATGTTATCCTATCGAGATCTTATGCAAGGGAAAGAGGTTAATTTCTTTGAAGCCGATTATGGTGACACGGTTGCCCAAACATCAGCTTTACTTGAGACGATTGCTTTTCCTAAAGTATTAGATGTGGTGAAAAAAGAGCGTGTAAAATCTATTTTTGATATTGGGTGCGCTTATGGTGGCTATTTAAAACGAATTCAAGTGAAGAAACCTAAATTACGATTAAAAGGACTTGAAGCAGATGAACAAGTCGCAAAAAAAGCTCAAGAAGAAGTAAAGGATAGTGATATTGAAATCATCTCAGGAGACATTAAAGAATACGAATCAGACGAAGAGTTTGATCTGGTGATGATGAATAATCTTCTCTATTATTTCTCAAAAGAAGATCGAGCTGAATTGTTTGAGCGCTCTAGTAAAATTGTTGGGAAAAAGGGGACGCTGATCGTGATTTCCCCACTTGTGCAATCAAAACATGGCCAAGCATTTGCCTCAGCCTTTAATAGTTTTATGTCTGCACACGAAAACATGTACCCTGTGCCTTCAGAACGTGAATTAAAGCAATATGCTAAGGCTGCAGGATTTAAATTCAAGAAAACAACGCCGGTTGTAAAAGAAGGCGGTTGGTACATGATGGTATTTAAAAAATAATAGATAAAGATCGTCTGGAACACATTAACTGATGATTTCCTCATGAATGGCTCTTAATAACTTCTGATATTCGCTGGGGTCCTCGAATTGTTGTGGTTCCCAGTTTTTTTTAATCCAAGCAACAAGCTCCATTGGCTCATTGAATTGTCTACCACTTGTATCAAATGTTTTAATCGTATAAATGCCATTTTCGGGGTCGACCGTTACAGCACACGGGTCTGTACATTCAAGACTATTAAGGGTGTAATCCATTGATCTCATCCTTCCAGGTGATTTTGTTGTAGTATGTCCCATTTTATGATCTTTTACAACCGATTGGGCTACTAAGTATTGGTGATAAAAAATGGAATGTAGACGTAAAAGTTCGTGCAACCTAAAGGCAATAAGAAGAGCAAGGTTATTGTTTTTTCTTATTGGATTTAGAAATAGACTCATGCCGTTACAAGCAACAGATCAACTTGAATACTCTAATTAGTATGGAATACATGAAAAACAGGGACATAAGACTCAATCTCACTTCATTTGAAGCATATTGTTTTACAGCTTGATGAAGCCTTCGCTAAAATATAAGTAATATGGTTATAAAGGAGAGTTTCACATGCATGGTACTACACACCAAGAAGAACTTGGCTTATTTCAAACAATAGAAGAACGACATTCGGTTAGAAAATACGAAGCTGGATATGAAATGCCTGCAGAGGATTTAACAGCTATTTTAGAAGCGGCAGCAATGGCGCCTTCTTCATGGAATTTGCAACACTGGCGCTTTTTAGTCATAGAAGATCAAAAGAAAAAAGAAGAACTATTACCAATTGCGTATAATCAAAAGCAAATTGTCGATAGTTCCGTTACGATTGCTGTATTAGGAGATCTAGAAGCGAATAAAGAAGCTGATGCTGTTTATGGTGCAGCTGTAGAAAATGGTTTTATGACTGAACAAATTAAAGATACTTTAGTGGGCCAAATCAACCAAGCATATGAGGGCGATACACCTTTCCCTCGTGATGAAGCGGTTTTAAATGCATCGCTTGCAGCTATGCAACTAATGTTAGCAGCTAAAGCAAAAGGTTATGACACTTGCCCAATGGGTGGCTTTAACCGCGATGCGTTTGTAAAATCTTTTAATGTACCTGACCGTTTCACGCCTGTTATGTTATTAACTGTAGGTAAAGCTGCTATGCCGGCTCACCGCTCAGCAAGAAAGCCGCTAGAGGAAGTTACCATTCGTAATTCATTCTAAGCAAATAAGGATGTCACATGTAAATGTGGCATCCTTTACTTTTTTTAAGATTGGATTTATTGAATGGAATTTTATAAACTAATAGTAGCAGTGGGGGTTTATAAACTATTTTTCTCCGCGTAGAAGATCGATAAGGAAGGGTTATACATATGATAGATTTGACGTTTGAAAAATATACAGAAGCTAAATTTACAGATTTAAAATTAGTTGAAACGTACGAGCTTCAATTATGGATGCATCATGTTGTTGCATTTGAAGGGGAGAATATACCAAGTGATTTAGTCGACCCCGAAGCCTTACTCATTACGAACCAAGACGGGGAGGTTCTTCAAGTGATCTTAAGGGAAGAGGGTTGCGATTCACCATTATTCCAATTCACAGAGAATGAAAAAGAACAGTTGAAAGAGTGGTTTAACGAATCTGTAAAAAAGGCAAGGTAGCTTATATAGCTACCTTGCCTTTCGTTTTTTAACAGCTTGAATCAGTTGGTTTCGGTACAGATAACCCAAATAGTGGTCGTAAGTAAAGAGCTACGTAGGTACCTGCTAGAGCCATGACCGCCCACACCCAACCATGGGGACTGAATGAAGCGACACCGCTAATGTAAGCACCAATATTACAGCCAAAAGCAAGACGAGCGCCATATCCCATCATAATCCCACCAATCAATGAAGCGATGATCAGTTTAGGTGGAATTCTTTTTAAGGCATACACACCACCTGCGGTTGCTGCCAGTAAAGCGCCAGTCATGATTCCAAAGTTCATTACACTTGTTGAATCAAGAAAAACGGATTGATTTAATTCTTGTGCTCTATCCCCTGACCAGTAGCCCCAACTTGCCACGTCAATTCCAATAAATTGAGCTGCTTTTGATCCCCATAAGGCAAAAGCACTCGTGATGCCCCATGGTTCTCCTCTAGAGTCACGGCATTTAATACAGCTAAAACGACTGCAGCCACTAAAAGTGGCCATGATCCACGAAATACTCGCTTAAAACCAACAGCTGATGGGACTGCTGCCATTTTTGGCGGGTTTTTCTTACGTTGAATATAGTAAGTTAGGGCAATAATCCCTGCAAATATGACTAACTGTAATAACCAGGCACCACCGTAACCAAGTCCGGTATCAGTAGCAAGCGATATCGCTGGAAAGCTAGGTGTATCATTCATCCAAAAATCAAAGTGTGCAGCTCCGATAACAGAGCCGACTATAAACCCAAAAAGAGTAATAAACATGGAAGAGCGTCCGCCACCAGCAGAATAAAGAGTACCTGATGCACATCCTCCGCCAAGTTGCATACCGATGCCGAATACAAACGCTCCGAATAATAGGCTTACTCCGACTGGGGAAACAAATCCAGTTGGCTCATGTCCAAAAAAGCTAGCTCCAAAAGCTAAGATCGGTGCAAATAGGGTAGAAGCGATCGCAAGCATCAACATGTGAGCTCTCAGGCCTTCTCCGTTTCCAACAGACATTAATCTCCGAAAGGCCGATGTGAAGCCAAATCGTGCATGAAATAAGGTGAAGCCAAGTAATAGACCAAGCCACAGTTGAATTAAAAGGTTCATATCTGCGATGGTAAAAGTAGCTACACTTAACAAAATCGCTATTGTGATCCCTACCGCCACTAAGATTGTTTGAGTTGGGGGTAATGTTGAGTGTTCTAGCGAGCGAGCTTGAAGTTGATCCTGTTTAATTTGTAAACTCATCTGAAACACCTCTAATTCTTAGTTGTTTAATAGGATATCAATATACTAAAAAATCCTGTTTTATACGTCAACAAATAAAGCCATCCAATTTAAGGGTAGCTTCATTTGAAATGGTGCTGTTTAGTTTGTGAGTGCTTTAAATAGGAAAAGACTTGATTAGGATGTTCTTTTAACGACAGCCTACGCTCTTTAAGGATCGCTTCATGTTTGCGATGAAAGGAAGTAGCTTCAGATTGTATATCTTGCACCCATTCTAGTAAATGACTTTTCTCATCAGTAGATAAACGATCTTCAACCGTAGAGCAAATAAAGGATCTGCACACTGCATTTTTGAAAGAAGACTTTAATGTACAACCTTGATTCTCTTTGAAAAATCGACAAATAGAATAGGAGATTTTAAGATCTTCTTGTTCAATCGTCGATCGTTTCAAACTGTGATCGTGTTTTTGATAAGCGGGGTGAATCCAAGCATTTATTCGGATCGTATAATCATTGACTGTGTTGGCATCTTGATTTACTAGATTAAAATAGAATGAAGGATCCTCGGTAACTACTTTTGATAATTCAAAAAGTGAAAATACCGGGCTATATGAGCAACATCCAACATGTGGTAATTCTTCAATAGGTCTACTAAAGTGAGGGTCACTACAAGAGAGACAAGCAGATGTAAGTAATTGTCGATTGGTTTTGTCGAAATTTATCACGTTAAAACGTCCTTTTTAAATTAATTTTCAAAAAAAAGCAAGAAATCTTTCGAAATAACTAGATTTTCTGAATAAAAAGTTTTACACTTTTTAGTGAAGGAAAGCACAATAGCAAACTTGATTCATCCTTTCTTTAACTATAATCGATTCTCAAAGTATCTAACAAGACTAATAAATCTTTGAAAGCTAGCAGATAACCTTTGAGCAATTGTGACAATCATGTTAAAATGGGAATGAAAGCGTTACAATTTCCAGTCTCTCAATAGAATCAACTATTGTGTTGACTTAAAAGTTATTAGGAGGTTTTTGTCACATGTCCAGCAAGGAGCACAAACCGGAAGAGCCATGGCAAGGATTTCATGGTCCGAACCTTGGCGTCGCAATTGAGTTGTATGAAGAATTTACTAAAGACCCACAAGCTGTAGAGGAAGACCTACGCGAGTTATTTGAACAATGGGGACCACCACCTTCTTCTACTCAATCTGAACTTGTTCAAGCGACAAATGCACCTTCAGCCCCACAAGCTGCAGGAGCGGACATGATGAGGAAGTTTGTCGGTGCGGTAAAATTAGCCGACATGATTCGAACGAAAGGTCATTTAGCTGCCGACGTTCACCCGATTCATAAGGATAAGAAAAATGAAGAGAGAATTCAACTCTCCCGCTATAACTTAACAGAAGCGGATCTTAAACAAGTACCAGTTGATTTAATTTCTCCAGATGCCCCTTCTCATGTAAAAGATGGACTTGACGCAATTGAACATTTGAAAAATGTCTATACAAAGACTATTTCTTTTGAGTTTGGTCATGTTCAAGATGAAGAAGAGCGTCATTGGTTAAATAAGATGGTTGAATCTGGCATTTATTTGCCAAACCTTTCAAAACAACAAAAAGTAGCACTACTGAAACGATTAACGCAAGTAGAAGGTTTTGAGAAATTTATTCACCGTACATTTGTAGGGCAGAAGCGTTTCTCGATTGAGGGTCTTGATATTATGGTTCCAATGCTTGATGAAGTCGTTCGTGAATCCGTTCATGAAGGCACAGAGCATGTGATGATTGGGATGGCACATCGCGGTCGTCTGAATGTACTTGCTCACACATTAAGCAAGCCATACAAAATGATCTTCTCCGAGTTTTTACATGCTCCAAATAAGGATCTTGTACCTTCAGAAGGTTCCACAGGAATTAACTACGGTTGGACAGGGGATGTAAAGTATCATTTAGGTGCTGATCGTCAAATTAAAGATGATAACACAGTCGAAGCTACTGTCTCACTAGCTAATAACCCAAGTCACCTTGAATTTGTTAGTCCAATTGTAGAAGGGTATGCACGTGCTGCACAAGAAGTACGCACGAAAAAAGGCGATCCTGAGCAAACGGTTTCTAAAGCATATTCGATTTTAATTCACGGGGATGCTGCGTTCCCAGGTCAAGGTATCGTAACGGAAACCTTAAACCTAAGTCGTTTAAAAGGGTATCAAACTGGTGGATCATTACACATTATCGCCAATAACAATATTGGTTTTACAACTGAAACGTATGATTCTCGTTCAACTACATATGCAAGTGACCCAGCTAAAGGGTTTGAAATTCCGATCGTTCACGTGAATGCTGACGATCCTGAAGCCTGTCTTGCTGCAATGCATCTTGCATTTCAATACCGTAAGCGTTTCAAAAAGGATTTCTTAATTGATTTAGTTGGATATCGTCGCTTCGGTCACAACGAAATGGATGAGCCAGCTGTAACGCAACCAGGACTTTATACAACAGTGAGAAAACACCCTACGGTACGTGTGCTATATGCAGACCAATTAGTCGCTCGCGGTGATATTGAGTCTAACTACGGCGAACAGCTTGATAAAGAAGCACAAGAGTACCTTCAATCTCAATATGATGCAGTGGTAGGAAACAAGTCTAATAAAGTAAAAGAAATTGTGACTCCTGACTATGTTGTAAATGGACTTCCTAAAGTGAAGACATCCGTTGAGTTTGATACATTAAAATCAATTAACGAAGAGCTTCTAGAATGGCCGAGCGAATTTAAGCCAAATGAAAAGCTTGAGAAGATATTAAAACGTCGTCTCCAATCATTTGAAGGCGAAGGCAAGATTGACTGGGCATTAGCTGAAACGCTTGCATTTGCTTCTATTTTACATGATGGAACGCCAATTCGTTTATCTGGTCAAGACTCAGAACGTGGAACATTTGCTCATCGTCACCTAGTCTTACATGATCGTGAGACAAATGAGACGCATACACCGCTTAAAGAATTTGACAAAGCAAATGCTTCATTCTCGGTTCATAATAGCCCATTATCTGAAATGGCTGTTGTTGGATTTGAATATGGCTACAACGTATTTGCTCCAGAAACACTTGTGTTATGGGAAGCTCAATTTGGAGACTTTGCCAATGGTGCTCAAGTCATATTTGACCAATGGGTATCTGCTGGTCGTGCGAAATGGGGTCAAAAATCAGGACTTGTTTGTCTATTGCCTCACGGTTATGAAGGACAAGGGCCAGAACATTCAAGTGGACGTGTTGAACGTTTCTTAGTGCTTGCTGCTGAGAACAACTGGACGATTGCAAACTGTACATCTGCAGCGCAATATTTCCATATCCTACGTCGTCAAGCAGCTATTTTAGAAAAAGAAGCTGTTCGTCCTCTGATTATTATGACACCTAAGAGCTTGTTACGTAATCAAGTCGTAGCTTCTACTCATGCTGAGTTCACAGAAGGTGAATTTAAGCCTGTATTTGAGCAAGCTGGTCTTGGAGAAGAAGTGGATAAAATAGAGCGTGTTGTACTTTGCAGCGGTAAAGTGGCGATTGACCTAGCTGATCGTGTGAAAAAATCAGATGAGGATTGGGATTGGGTTCATATTGCTCGAGTGGAAGAACTGTATCCGTTCCCTAAAAAGGAAATTCGCGCATTATTTGCTAGATACAAGAATTTAAAAGAAATTGTATGGGTTCAAGAAGAGCCTAAAAATATGGGTGCTTGGCCATTTATCGAGTCACGCATCCGTGAGATTACACCGAGCGAAGCTTCTGTTTCTTATATTGGACGTACTCATCGTTCAAGTCCTGCTGAAGGTGACCCGGTTGCTCATAAGAAAGAACAAGAACGTATCATCACAGAATCATTGACTCGCAAATAATAAGGAGGCCATCGCCGTGATTGAAATTAAAGTACCGGAACTAGCAGAATCGATTACTGAAGGAACGATAGCACAATGGTTAAAACAAGTTGGTGAGCAAGTTAACCAAGGAGAATACATTGCTGAACTTGAAACAGATAAAGTCAATGTGGAAATTACAGCTGAACATTCTGGTGTGATTAAAGAATTTAAAAAAGAGCCAGGTGACACGGTTGAAGTAGGAGAAGTAATCGCAGTCATTGATGAAAGCGGAGATGCATCAGGTTCAACGGAGGCTCCTCCAGCTGCAAAAGAAGAGCCAAAAGCAGAAGAGAAAAAAGTAGAGCCTAAGCAAGAGGCAGCAGAAGAAACAACTTCTAGCACAGATCGTCCACTTGCATCACCTGCAGCTAGAAAGCTTGCTCGTGAAAAAGGAATAGACTTAAAAGAGATCGCAACAAATGATCCAACTGGTCGTATTCGTAAACAAGATGTTGAAACACATCAATCAAAGCCAGTAGAAAAGGCTCCATCAGCACCAGCTGCGAAGAAGCCTGCTGCACAACCTCAACAAGAACAACCAGGCAAGCCAGTTGAGCGTGTGAAGATGTCCCGTCGCCGTCAAACGATTGCGAAACGTCTAGTTGAATCTCAACAAACAGCAGCTATGCTAACAACTTTTAACGAAGTTGATATGACTGCAGTAATGGATTTACGTAAACGTCGTAAAGATGCATTCTTAGATAAGAATGGGGTTAAGCTTGGTTTCATGTCATTCTTCACTAAAGCAGTAATTGGTGCACTTAAGGAGTTCCCATTACTAAATGCTGAAATTCAAGGCGACGAAATCCTAATGAAGAAGTATTATGATATTGGTGTAGCTGTATCAACAGACGAAGGTCTAGTTGTACCAGTTGTACGCGATGCTGATCGTTTAGGATTTGCAGGAATTGAACGTGAAATTGGTTCACTTGGTAAAAAAGCTCGTGACAATAAGCTTTCTATTTCTGATCTGCAAGGTGGAACATTCACTATCACTAACGGTGGGGTGTTCGGTTCATTATGGTCGACTCCAATTTTAAATGCTCCACAAGTTGGTATTCTAGGGATGCACAAGGTTCAATGGCGTCCGGTTGCTATTGACCAAGAGCGTTTTGAAAATCGTCCAATGATGTACATTGCCCTTTCTTATGACCACCGTATTGTTGATGGTAAAGAAGCGGTTAGTTTCCTTGTGAAAGTAAAGGAACTTCTTGAAGATCCAGAACAACTTTTATTAGAAGGTTAATCGACACAATAAAAACAGCCTATCTCAAAAAGATAGGCTGTTTTTTTATTAGCGAATTCCTTGATCTTTAGCCATTTGTTTAGCAACTTTAGGAGCTAGCCATAACGTTGGTAACATAATTAAAGAAACAGGTACAGCTGTGAATACAATAAACGATTGAAGTGCATTAATGCTGCCCTCACCTAAGTAAAGTAACACAGCAGCAACAGCACCCATGGCAAGCGCCCAGAATACGCGAATTGATTTAGTAGGCGTGCTGCTTCCTGTAACCGTCATTGATATCGTGTATGACATGGAATCAGTTGTTGTCGCAACGAAGACTACCGTAACAAGCAAGAACGCTGCTGCGATCAAATATCCAAACGGTAATTGGGTAACAATAGCGATCATCGAAGCGGGTAAGCCTGCTTCATAGAGAGGTTCACTAACCGAGCCGGGGTTCTGTAATTCAAAGAAAATACCAGAGCCACCTACGACTGTAAACCAGAAGTTTGTAACAAGTGGCGCAATCACAATAACAGCGATAAAGAGCTCACGCAGCGTTCTGCCATGCGAAATGCGGCTGATGAAAATTGCCATCATTGGACCATACCCAATAAACCAACCCCAAAAGAAGATCGTCCAAAAAGATAACCAACCCGTATCTCCACGATAGAGACTGAGTTCAAGGAAATCTCGTACATACACACCATATGTCCCAACAAATCCATCGATGATAAATCCAGCAGGACCAACGAGTAATACAACTACTACTAAAACGAGAGTAAAGATAATGTTAAAACGACTTAACCATTGAATCCCTTGATGAATACCGGTCACTGCAGACACAGCAGCAATGGCAACCAGTCCAAAAATAATCGCAAGCTGGGTTATAAACGTATTTGGGACACCAAAGAGAGAATCTAAGCCGTAAGCTGCTTGTAAGCCAAGAAAACCTATTGGTCCAATCGTTCCGGCTGCAACTGCAATAATTGAGAAGGCATCTACTGCAATCCCCAATACATTGTTTTTCTCCATTATTTTTTTACCTACTAAAGGATAAAGGAGAGTACGTGGTTTAAGTGGTAACCCTTTTGAGTATCCGTACATTAGCACAACAACACCTAATGTTCCAAGGATTGCCCAGGCAGAAAATCCCCAATCTAGGAAGGATTGCGCCAAGGCTGGAACAACCGTTTCTGCTTGTCCGGGAGCAATATCCCCATACATCGGTGGTGTTTCTAGAAAATGATACATTGGTTCAGCTGCAGCCCAGAATACGCCTCCACCTGCAAGTAACGTACACATAATCATTGATATCCATTTAAATGTACTCGTCTCTGGTTTGTCGGATCTACCTAATCGAACCGCCCCATACTTAGAAAACATAAGTCCTAAGGCGATAAGAAATGTGAGTAGCATAAAGACTTGCCAAAATGCTCCAAAATATGTAGCTGACCAGTTAAATGTAGCATCAACATAGTTTGCAACACCCTCTGCAGAAATGAACGAAGCAATCACAAAGAGGATGAGAGCACCACCACTAATGAGAAAGACTGGCCAATCCATTTTTTGTTTATTCAAAGTAAACCCTCCTGAAATAAATTCTTACAGAAAAAAATAACTTACTTACCCTACCACAAATCAAAAAGTGAGTAAAACAATGTAGGAATGCACGAAATACTTAATTTATTTAAGCTGTTCTATTCATATTGTTTGGTTGCTGTTGGTGCTTTATACGGATTAGAAACTTCAATTGTATTTGCCTCTATTGATGATTCTCTTTATAATAAAGAGAGGTTAAAAGGAGGGATGCTAAATGATTCATCAAACGTGGCAACAAAAAGAAACGATTCGTACGGTAGAATGTGTACATACTGATGCAAAAAAATACATGGTAGATCGCGCTTTAACAAAAGGAAAAACATACGAGTTAAAAAATGAAACCGAAGAATTTTACTTCGTGATTGATAACACAGGGAAAATTGGCGGTTACTATAAAGATTACTTCAAAAACTAAGACAGTGTGCGCACTGTCTTTTTTTATTCAAGAGAGAGAGAAGGGGATATCTTTGCGGAATACGATGCTTTCTTGTAAGATAAAGATAATGAACAGTTCATACCATGAATAAAGGGGGAAGGGGGATGTCATGGTTGCGTTTACCGAAATGATCTCTTTTATTCAAAGTCATGGTTATTTGGCCTTGTTTCTTATTTTTTCGATTGGTTTGTTTTTCTTCCCTGTCCCTAATGAAATCCTCCTGATGAGTGGTGGCTTACTGGCTACTACTTCTTATCTAGATCCGATCCCTGCGATGTTCATTATCTTCTCTAGTATTCTATTGCATGGTACGTTGCTGTATTTTCTTGGACATTTTTTTGAGGATAAGTCCAATTTGATTCATAAAGAACATTCGATTTGGCATAAACGGGCTTTAAAAGGCAAGGAAATGCTTGATCGTCACGGATTAAGAGCAGCATCATTTAGTTATTTTTTTCCGTTTGTACGACATGCCGTCCCTTTTAGTGTAGGAGTTTCAGCGATTCCTTATCAACGTTTTGCTCCAATCGCTTTTAGCTCGGCATTTATTTGGATGAGTTTTTATTATTGGATAGGCTTTTATTACGGCCGGTCGATTACAGACTGGGCATCTTTTGTTCAGCAGCTTATTTATACATTAATTGGAGTTGTAATCCTTTTTGGAGTATACTATTACTTCAAATCTAGAAGAGAGCGCCAAAAAGAGGAACGCTTAAATGATAAGTAAAATGTCTGCCAATAGGGTAGACATTTTTTCTTGCCAAGATGAAATTATTCTACTAAAATAACGTACGTATGAGAGGAGAATGATAGATGAGAGTAAGGTTAAGTGGGAGAGATCAACAAGAACTAATTGATTTTGTAAAGGAACTAGAGACATTACAAAACTTTGAAATCACCTATGCTTCTGAGTTGAGAGATTCGACTCGGACGAACAATCCAAAATATCAAAAAAGCAAGGAAATCATGCAGTATGTTGATATAAAGAAAAAAGCATAGGTACATCGAACAATCGACGCCCTACACAGCTTGTTGTTTGGGCGTCGATTTTTTGCGTGTGGGATGATGTTCGGGCCTTGAGACTAGGTAAATAGATAGAAGGACAAGCATGACGCCGAACCATTGGATGACTGTTAGTTGGTCTGAAAAAACGAAAAGACCAATAGCTATCGCTACAACCGGTTCAATTGTTGATAAAATCGATGCTCGGCTTGATTCGATCTCAGCTAAACCTCTCGTATACAGCAAGTAGGCAAGCACAGTTGGGAAAAATGCTAATCCGATTGCATAGCTGCTTACCTCGATTTGTGTGAAAAGATGCGCTTTATTCCATAGTCCTGACGTAGGAATCATAAAAGCGGCTGCGCAAATAAATGAGTAAGTGGTGATCGTCATCGATGAATAGCGCTGTGAACTCACCTTAGCAAAAATGCTGTAGAGTGCATAAAAAAAGCCAGAGCCAATGCCAATCAGTAAAATTGAAGGTGTAAGGACTGTGTTAAAGCTAGGCAGTAACCCTACGACAAAGCTACAGCCAATAATCGTTGTAACTAATGCAATGACTTTATTAAAGGTTAACAACTCTTTAAAGAAAATACGAGATAGGATCGTAACGAATAATGGTCCAGTGTATAAAAGTACAACGGCCAAAGATAAGCTCGATTGCTCAATTACCGTAAAAAAACACCAGTTGAAAAAGACGATACTGATGATTCCTGTTCCGATAAATAAGGGAAGGTCCCGTAAGCGAATTCGCAGCATTTTTCGATTGAAAAATGCTAAGGAAGTAACAAGCAAAAAAGCAGAAGCGATAGCTCGTATGGCTACAATTTCCCAAGCTGTAAATCCATAAGAATAGAGTGGTTGAACAAACAATCCGATAATTCCCCAAAGTGCTGCACCAGCTATCGCCGCGGTGTAGGCTTGACGTAATGACATGGTGGTTCCCCTCCCTTATTTCAATGACATTCCCTTAATCATATCATGTGAAAAAAGAATTGTAAGTAGAAGTGAAAAGAATAAATTCACAAATAAGTAGTGATTTTCAATAAATATGATCTGACCATAAACGTTGGGGATAGGTTTTACTATTTTTATTTCACTTACTGTAATTTCATCTTAAATATTGGTCTTGACAGTTAAACAGATAACGATAAAAAAGCCACTAGGTTTAGGACCCAGTGGCAGTTGTATTTATTTTTTGTACTCAAGAAATTCATTATAAGTCATTTGCTTATCAATTAAGCCATCTTCTGTTAGTTCGATGATACGGTTGGCAATTGACTCATTGAACTGATGGTCATGACTTGAGAAGATCATTGCACCTTTAAAGGCAATTAAGCCATTATTGACGGCTGTGATCGATTCAAGGTCTAAGTGGTTAGTCGGCTCGTCAAGCAGTAGCACGTTAGCACCACTTAACATCATTTTAGAAAGCATACAGCGAACTTTCTCGCCCCCTGATAATACACTTGCTTTCTTCAATACTTCCTCACCAGAGAATAACATTCTTCCTAAGAATCCACGTAAGAACGTTTCGCTATCATCTTGAGGTGAGTATTGACGAAGCCAGTTCACAAGGTTTAGGTCGCAGCCCTCAAAATACTCGGAGTTATCTTTAGGGAAGTATGCTTGAGATGTTGTGACGCCCCATTTATAAGAACCACTATCTGGCTCCATTTCTCCAGCTAAAATTTTGAATAAAACGTTCTTTGCCATTTCGTTTGAACCAACAAGAGCAATTTTATCGTCTTTATTCAAAGTGAAACTAACATTGTTTAAAACGTTTACGCCATCAATCGTCTTCGTTAATCCATCAACACGAAGAACATCATTTCCAATTTCACGTTCTTGTTGAAAATGAACATATGGATATTTACGAGAGGATGGTTTAATATCATCTAAAGAGATCTTATCAAGTAATTTTTTACGAGAAGTTGCTTGTTTCGATTTAGATGCATTCGCACTAAATCTTGCAACGAAGTTTTGTAATTCCTTGATTTTCTCTTCCTTCTTTTTATTTTGGTCTTGAGCCATTTTAAGTGCTAATTGACTAGACTCATACCAGAAATCATAGTTACCCACGTAAATTTGAAGTTTACCGAAATCCAAATCAGCAATATGAGTACACACTTTATTTAGGAAGTGACGATCATGGGAAACAACAATAACCGTGTTCTCAAAGTTAATTAAAAACTCTTCTAGCCACTGAATCGCTTGAATGTCCAAGTGGTTAGTCGGCTCATCTAATAATAGAACATCAGGTTCACCAAATAGAGTTTGAGCAAGTAAGACTTTTACCTTTTCACTACCTGATAAGTCAGCCATCTTTTTCGTGTGAAGATCTTCGTTAATTCCAAGACCTTTTAAAAGGATTGCAGCTTCTGATTCTGCTTCCCAACCATTTAATTCTGCAAATTCTCCTTCAAGCTCTGCAGCTTTGATCCCGTCCTCATCTGAAAATTCTTCTTTCATGTAAATGGCATCTTTTTCTTGCATCACTTGATAAAGACGAGCATGTCCCATAATAACCGTGTGAAGAACTTCAAATTCTTCGTACTCAAAGTGATTTTGTTTCAAAACGGCAAGGCGTTGGCCAGGTTTCATATGAACGTCGCCTTGTTGTGGTTCAATCTCACCAGATAAGATTTTCAAGAATGTTGATTTCCCAGCCCCGTTTGCTCCAATTAAGCCATAGCAGTTGCCAGGCGTAAACTTAATATTTACTTCTTCAAATAATTTACGGTCTCCGTATTGTAGACCAACATCTGTTACTGTAATCATGTAGCTATATGCCTCCAATGTCTGTAATCGTATGAATTATACCATTCCTAACTGTTAGAGGATAGCTTCAGGGCATTTTTCTTTAAAAAAACATTTGATTCAACCCTCATCTTTTGAAAAAATAAGAGTATGAAACCCATCCTAAAGTAAGTAATAAAACGCATAGACACCAAGGCCTGCAATGGCAGCCAGCATAACCACGGTGAGAAATTTCGTCGACTTTAAGGAGTAATTAACAATGATTGCTCCAAGTAACACGGCAAAGTATAATGAAAAATCTAGTGGAAAACGTTCTACTGAGTGTAAAAAAGTATCTCTCGTTGTTACCATGATGATAACAGGTGCTAAGTATATAAGCGCCACAACAATAAGCCCTAATGTATTTTTTTGTTTTAACGTTAAGTTCACGTAAGCCACGCCTTTCTACATATATTCTTTACATGTAATGTGCCCATAGCGATTCATTTTTATCATTCATTAAGGGGAGAAGACCATTGAGCATTGAAAAATTTGAGCAAGCAACAGAAATTCTCCATCGTTATTATGGATATCAATCATTTCGAAATGGCCAAAGTGAGATCATTCAACACGTTTTGAATGGGGAAGATGCACTGGGTATTATGCCCACAGGAGGAGGTAAATCTCTTTGTTACCAAATTCCTGCGCTTGTACTTGAAGGGGTGACATTAGTTATTTCCCCTTTGATCTCATTAATGAAAGATCAAGTGGACGCCCTGCATCAATTAGATATAGCTGCTACTTACTTAAACAGTACGCTGACAAGGCAAGAGGAAGAAGAGCGGATCAGCCTTATCCAATTAGGGGAATGTAAGCTTGTTTATGTAGCTCCTGAGAGATTAATGCAGCCCCATTTTCAACAGTTGCTTAAATCGATTCCTCTTTCGTTTGTGGCAATAGACGAGGCGCATTGTTTATCTCAATGGGGTCATGACTTCAGACCAAGCTATTTAGGGATCGCAGGCTGGCTACAAAGTTTAGAGCGAACACCTCCCGTATTGGCTTTAACGGCTACGGCAACAGAGGCTGTTCAGCAGGACATTCAAACCCATCTTCAGATTAATGATGAACATACTGTCCTGACGGGTTTTAACAGAGAGAATTTAACCTTGAAGATCATCAAAGGGATTGATAAATGGAGATTTGCAAAACAATATGTTCAAAAGCATCTGAATGAATCTGGAATCATTTATGCAACCACTCGTAAAGAGGTTGAGCAGCTTTATCATAAGTTTATTGATGCAAAGGTAGAAGTAGCGATGTATCACGGAGGGTTAAATGAGGAAGAGAGAGCCCGTCATCAGGAAGCTTTTCTACATGATGAAGCGAGTGTAATGATAGCGACAAATGCTTTTGGTATGGGGATTGATAAGAGTAATGTAAGGTATGTACTCCATTACAATATGCCTCGTAATATTGAATCCTATTATCAAGAAGCAGGCCGGGCTGGTCGTGATGGTGAAGATAGTGAATGTGTGTTGCTGTTCAGTCCACAAGATATCCGTGTCCAATCCTTTTTAATTGAGCAAACAGACCTAAGTGAGGAACGAAAAGCCCAAGAGTATGAAAAGTTGCAACAAATGACGTCCTACATTCATACTGAGGGCTGCTTAATGAGCTACATTTTATCCTATTTTGGAGACGTGGCATCTGAAGCATGCGGCAAATGCTCATCATGCGTGCGAGAGGGAGAAAAAGTAGACCGTACGAGAGAGGCTCAAATGGTTTTCTCTTGTATTAAGCGAATGAGAGAACGTTTTGGTAAAATGATGGTCGCCCAAGTGTTAGTAGGGTCTGAAAACCAAAAAATAAAGCAATTACAACTTACTTCTCTTCCAACGTATGGAATAATGAGTGGATATACCGCCAAACAAGTTGCTGAGTTTATTGATTATTTAACAGCCGAGCAATATATTAAGCCGACAGGCTCGCAATACCCGACCTTACAACTGACTGAATTAGCGGTCTCAGTCATAAAAGGGGAAAAGGAAGTTCATCAGATTGACGCAAATGTTGGGACAGAAGTTGAAGAAAACAATGAAGTGTTTGAAGCTCTTAGACAATGCAGAAAAGACCTTGCTAACAAGGAGGACATTCCGCCATACATGGTGTTTTCTGATAAAACGCTCAAACAGATGAGCCAATACATCCCACAAACAAAAGAAGAGTTGAGTCTGATTCAAGGTGTCGGTGAGCAAAAGCTCACACGTTATGGGGATGCATTTCTCGAAGTCCTTATTCCTTTTAAAGGGCAGAAGAAAGCAGACATTCACGATGCACCAGCTGAACCGAAGTCAAAGACCTCAAAGACCTCAAAGAAGGTGACAAAGGGAAGCCACTTGATTACCATAAAGCTCTTTCAAGAAGGACAAAAGGTGCAGGAGATTGCCGCTCAGCGTTCGATTAGTGAACAAACGGTCTTAAATCATCTCCTAAAATCCAAAGACGAAGGGATCGACCTTCGTTTACCGAGCTATGTTGATGAGCCTATACGTAAAGAAATTTTGAAGGTTGCAAAAGAGATTGGCACAGAAAAGCTGCGCCCTATAAAAGAGGTACTTGGTGAGCATGTGACGTATCAAGACATTCGGTTTGCGATTGAAAAGTAAACCTTTTCATTTTATCAAAAGATAAATTAGAGTTAGAAGACGATATGTGCTGAATTATGGTATGATAGTGAGTAGAGAGAATACTTCGGCCCAATCCAGAAATGGGACAAGCGAACGGGAAGATAAAGGAGAATGTGAATATGACGACAATTAAAATTGTTACGGATTCAACTTGTGATTTGCCAGCTGATCTTGCTGCTAAGCACGGAATAGAGATTGTTCCCTTATCCATTACTTTTGGTGATGAAACGTATTTAGATGGGGTAGATATTACGGCTTCTCAATTTATGGATAAACTAAAATTAAGTGAGGAATTACCGAAAAGCTCCCAGCCAGCAGTAGGTGTGTTTGAAGAAACCTATAATCGCTTAGCTGCTAGCGGTGATGATGTGAAGATCATCTCAATTCATATTACAGAAGGTATGAGTGGAACAATGAATGCAGCACAAACAGCAGCAGACATGAGTGATGCTGATGTAACAGTTGTTAATTCACGTTTTATCTCCCAAGCACTAGCATTTCAAGTGGTGAAAGCTGCTGAACTTGCAAAAGAAGGAAAGTCTGTAGAGGACATAATCGAGGCACTAAATGTGGTGCGTGAGGGCACAGCATTATATATTATGGTTGATACACTGGAGTATTTAAAAAAAGGCGGAAGAATTGGACGCGGAAAAGCATTACTGGGTTCTCTTCTTAAAATTAAGCCAATTGCCTCTTTAGCTGATGGTGTATATACACCAGTTACGAAGGTTCGTACGCATATGCAAATGGTCCAAACGTTAACAAAGACGTTTGCGGATGAAACAAAAGGGAAAGTAGTTAAAAAGGTAGGAATTGCTCATGCAGATGCAGAAGCGTTAGCTACTAAATTAAAGCAATCGATTGAGACGATTAATGATTCTGTTAATATTACTATTTATCCAACATCACCAATTATAAGTACTCATACAGGACCTGGTGCAATTGCATTAATGTATTATTCCGAGTCAAACTAACGGATAAAGGATGATGAACATGAAGGAAATCAAAACAGACCAAGAATGGCATGACCTATTCGAGCAATCAGAAATTGCTCCTGTTCTTCTTTTGAAACACAGTACAACCTGTCCTATTAGCGCTGAAGCTTATGGTGAGTTTCAATCGTTTATTGAGGGTAATGATGAAAAGTCATTAACCTTCGCACTTATAAAAGTGATTGAATCTCGTCCTGTTTCTAATCTAATTTCAGAAGAACTTGGTGTGAAACACGAATCGCCTCAATTATTTATATTTGACAAAAAAAGTGTAAAATGGGTTGACTCACATTTCTCGATTACAAAAAAGAAAATTGAAAAAGCTCTCGCTTAAATTGGCATAAGAAAGGCCGCTTCATTTTTGAAGCGGCTTCTTAACTTTATTGCGTGCCATTTGAATATAAGTGAAAATTAAGCAACTTGCGCCACCAAAAGAACAGATATATTGTAAAATCCGCATAAGCTCCATTTAACCGCCTCCTATTCCTATGATTTACGATAAAAGGGGGATTTATGCAAAAGTATGTAAATAATTGACGCCATTAATAAAAAAACAGATTTTTAAGCAGGAGATTATCATTTCTTGTCGAAGAATAGGTGTACAAGATAAAAGGGGGATTATGAATGAATGCAAAAGAACAACTAATAGAATTAGTAGAGAAGATGAACAAAGAGCCGGCACATATCGCCGACGAGAAAGATCGCGTGTTTCAATTTGATTTAAAAGAGACGGGAACCTTGCAAGTTCAATTTAAAGATGGACAAGCATATATGTTAGAAGAAGCAACAGAGGATGCAGACGTCACCCTGAAAATGAATGATGAATCATTCATTAAACTATTAGATGACGACCTCAATACAACGGTGGCGTTCATGACGGGAAAGTTAAAAGTGGATGGCAGCATGGGTCTTGCAATGAAGCTCCAACAATTAGTTAAAGAGTATAAGCAAGTAGCGGAATAAGAAAAAGAGGCGACCCAGTCAGGTCGCCTCTTTTAATCAGCTTATAGAGCGAAAATTGCAAATGAGATTCCAAGTAAACCGATGATTGCCATCACATATACAGGAACTTTTGGCATTTCGCCGTTCTTCTCCATTGCTTTACCGAACATATAGAACACTACTGGGTGTACTAAAAACGGCATTGAGAAGATAAAAGGAATGAGAAGAGAAGCTTCTGTTCCAAACATTTCTCCTTGAATTGCTGCAAAGAGACCAAAGTGAGAGATGGCTGATGTTTGTGCCATCGCACCATATTCAAATGACATTGAACTCATACTAAGTAGCGCTAGACCACCAAACACGGCACAAATTTGCCACCCGAAAGAAAATTGCATTAAAGCTTTAACTTCCTTACGATCTTCACCATTTGCATGACGAAGATTTTTAAGTGCTAGTGCGGTTAGAACAACCCCGACTGTAACGATAACCGCAGTTGGGATGAACCAAAGCGATCCCTGCTCTGCGCTAATCGCTAGAACTGAAAATACAAAAATATGTCCAAAGAATGGAATGTTAATCATGATTGGTGCACGCTGAGCGGCAACTTTTCCAAAGTCTCCAGCTGTACATGCCCCAGTTAATCCTGAGTGAGATAGAGAACCAGCCATACCTGGTGCAAGGTTGCGGGCATGAGCTGTTTTCGCAATAAACATCACTAAAGCAATTCCACCAAACATCCAGAACAATTGACCGAAGAAACCATAAGTAAGGACAGCATTCATGCCATCAATCGCAAATGCATCCCCAATACGAGAGCCTCCGACCATGAAGTTTGCAGCTAATACGACTGGAATACCAGCAAAGAGTAAGGCACGAACAGTTGGACCAAAAGTCCACTTATAAAAAATGGCCCCAATCGCTGCTGAAATCATCATTGCAAAGAAAATTTGCGGAAGGGCAATAATTGGCTGAACCGCTGATGCGATTGCAAATGAAAGAAATAATACGATAATAATGAGTCCAGTCTCAAGCAGACCTTTACGAATATAAGTTTGCTTGTTATCAATTTTAGCCTTGTTATCGACTAAAAGTACGGAAGCAATTAAACCGATAAACGCAATGAGCGGATAATATCCAGCTACACTATCGAGAGAACCAGGTTGCAAGAACATTCTTATAAACCCTTCGATTCCTATTAAGAGGAAAAAAGAACGGAGAATAAAGATAAAATGAGTCCGTCCTGTCCCCAATACAACTTCTTCATTCATAGGGACAACAATATCAGTAACTTCCATCTCCTTGTTGCCAAGAATTTTACGTAATTCCTGTCCACCAACAAAGAAAGAAACAATTAAAGCAATAATGGTTGTACGAGCCATAAAGTCGACTAAAGGAAACTCAGAAAGTCCTGGTGTCGCAATATTCACTTCTACCATTAAAAACCCAAGAAGCAAACCGAAAATAACAATGATTAAAATCGGAGAGAATCTTGATCCTGCTACAACCATCCTCGATATAATAACCATCGGAACGATAAAAAACAATAATAACCATAATTGGTTCAATACTTGAACCTGAGATAGCTGTTGAACAATTTCCATTGAATGATACTCCTATCTATTATACAAATGTGCTTACAAATACTATCTTATAAATGATCTTGAAGCAACCGATGAAAACGCCATCACATTAATGTTGTAATACTAAATGTTTTCTGACAAATCAATCACTTTAAAGGATACCTAAATAATAGAAAAAAAGGAAAATGAAACTTAATTGCTTTCATATCGTAGAAGAGGGGAAGGGGGAGAATAAGATGGATCAACAACAATTAGAAGATTGTAAAAATCAATTACGTTTAAAAGAAAAGTGGCAGGATCACTTGAACCGTGCCGAAATGTATATTAAAGATGAAGGTCAAAAAGTGGACCAATTAAAAAAACAGCTAAAAAAAGAGAGGGAAGACGTGGAACGCTTAGAGGGCATAAGTCTATCCAATTTGATCTATACGATAACTGGCCGGAAATTAGAGAAGTTAGACAAAGAACAACAAGAATTAGCTGCAGCTCAACTTAAATATGATGAAGCTATACATACGATAAAAGATTTGGGTAGTGAAATAGATGAAATCAAGAAGTATCTAACAGCGTTGGGAAACCCGAGAGAAGAATATAAGCGTTTGATGAAGGAAAAAGTGCGCTTTCTTTATGCCAATAATAAGGACGTTACAAAGAAAATCAACAAGTTAGCAAATGATGAAGCGAATAAGAGGATGGTTTTAAATGAATTAGAGGAAGCGATTGTTGCAGGGAGAAATGCACAAACAGCTCTACAACAAGCGATCTCATCACTTGATTATGCAAAAGGATGGTCAACTTGGGATTTATTTGGAGGTGGGATGATCTCAACTGCTATTAAACATAGCAAAATTGACGAGGCAAAAAAGGAAATACATGATGCGCAACGAAAATTGCGTCTGTTTGAAGAAGAAATGAAAGATGTTCAAAAATTTGCTTCTTACTCAATTGATATAAGTGGAATGTTAACATTTGCTGATTATTTCTTTGATGGCTTTATTGTGGATTGGATGGTCCACGGTAAAATAAATGATTCACTTAATCAAACTGAAAAGATGAAAAAAGAAGTAGAACAAGCGATTGTATCTCTAAGAACGTTTCAAGAACGAATTCAAATGGAGAAATCAGAAATCAAACAACAGCGTATGCGTTTGATTGAACAAGCTTAGGGGGAGTAGGATGAATAAACAAAAGTGGATAATCGTTCTCGGGATCGTTGTCGGTCTTACCTTATTCGCCTATATTCAATCATTTGAACACGAAACGACGAGTACAGAAGAATATGAAGAAGAGGAAATGAACAGAGAGATCATCTATTATGTAAATGAGACGGATGAGGAAGGCTTGGTTAGAGCATTTGAAAAGGTCGCACCAGGAATTACGTATGCAAGGGAATTAGGTTTGACAAATTTCTTTGAGACTAATTGGAACCTTGAAGATTCAGATGATACCCTTCGGATTGAAGAAGTCTGGGTGAGAAAAGAGCACCCTTCGTTTATCTTTTATAGTGTCGGACTTGAAGGGGAGCTGTCAAGCCCGCATGACTTACCGAAACTCACTAGCCGAATTCAACTTGACGATATTGAAATGGACTATTACAGCGAGCTGTTTTCAGATGATTATAGAGAGTTAGGTAACTTATATAAAGACGGGAGATATTATGGTGTCGCTGTTTTTTATTTGCCCTATTACTCTCCTGAAGTAGAGGTGGTTCAAGTGGATCAGATTGAATTGATGCATACCACTGTTCATAAACAGGGGCATGTGCATCAGATTGAACCGATAAAGCTCGATATTGATTACAATCATGAAGAAATACCTTACAAAGAAATCAATGATCAGCATGCTGTTACCATTGGTGATGTCACTATTCAGTTGAGTTCTATAACAGCGCACCCTGAAAAATTCGATTTGCTGTTTAAAATGGAGCCACACCAAGATTTTATTTTAGATTCACTTTGGGGTCACTTGACTGGTGCTGGTGAACGAAATAGTTCAACTGGTCAAATAGAAGAGGAAAATACCTATCGATTAAGTTATGATGCCTTTGAGCCACCTGTTGGTTCTATTACTTTCAGTTTGGATACCATTCATTTAACGAGTAAAGAGAGCTTTCAAATTACAATTCCTACAGATAAAGAAAAATATGAAAATGTAATGGGTGATGAAGTGTATAAAGGGGAGTATGGGAGAGTCATAATCGAAGGGTTATCATCGAATTCGAACCATTATGCAATTAATCTTCGAACGGAAACGAACGAGGAATCTCCATATCATATTGACTTAACGATGATGTCTTTAAACGATGAAGATGCCGAGTGGACTGAAGAGGGACATAATGAACATATCAGACCTAATTTACTCACCTTTTCATCGAATCAAAAACAGCTCAATCCAGATATTTTTGTGGGGGGAGATGGTAGTGATAATACTCATGAGATTCTTCTTGACCGCTCCAAATTAGAGGGGATAGATGAGATTACGTTGACGTTTGAGAATCTCGGTATGATCATAAATCCAAGGGAATCGATTAGCATACCACATGAAGTTTTCAATTATTAAAGGGACACAAGAATAAAATTTCCGCTCTCATCGCACGCTAAGCGTGAGGTGAGGAAAATGAATCGGCCAATGCTAACGGCTCTTTTAACGATAGGGCTTGCTCAAAGTTTGAAAGTGCCAATTAAAAAAGCTCAAACTGACCTATGGGAATGGGACACATTAATTGAAACAGGTGGAATGCCAAGTTCTCATTCAGCTGGTGTTACAGCTCTTGCGACTTATGTGGCGCTTGAGCGCGGGGTTTCGTCAGTAGACTTTGCTTTATCGACGGTATTCGGATTAATTGTAATGTATGATGCTCAAGGAATTAGAAGGCAAACAGGTGAATTAACAATAAAAGTAAATGAAATGAACGCCGACCTAGAAAGAATAGCAGGTGATTCACACGCCAAACAGAGTGAAA
Source organism: Alkalihalophilus lindianensis (assembly GCF_032843265.1). Lineage (NCBI taxonomy): Bacteria > Bacillati > Bacillota > Bacilli > Caryophanales > Bacillaceae > Alkalihalophilus > Alkalihalophilus lindianensis. Next base: position 920,828 of record NZ_JAWJBA010000001.1, on the reverse strand, counting down.
AACGCTCCGTTCAATTAAGAGAACGTCTGGGGCATCAACCAGAAGAAGTAGTAGGTGGAGCAATGCTTGGCGTCATCACCGGTTGCATCAGTTACGCATTAACAGGAAAGAAACGTAAAAAATCATTTATGCTTTCGTTATTTTAAGAACTGTTCTCTATGAGAGCAGTTCTTTTTTTGAGTTGAAACGTTTGGCTAAATCATGGCGTCTAATTGGTAAATGATCACATTTAATCAAAGGGGATAGGGAAATGAAAAAATGTACAGTCTTTTTACTAACTTTAAGTATTAGTCTAATTGCTGCATGTGGAATCGATCAATCAATAGAAGAAAATGAGTTACAAGATCCTGTGATTGATGAAACGGTTGAAGAGGAAGTGGCTGAAGGTGAGATTGAGCTAGGAAACGAAAAGGAAGGTACGAGGAATGAAGAGAACGAGGGCGAGGGAGTCCCGTCAAATGAAATTGAATTGGCAGATCAAAAAGAGTTAGAAGTAAATGTGGAGGGCCAAACCGAAAAAAGAATCGCTACATTCAATAGAAGCGGACTTGGTTACTCAATCTATGTAATAGAAGATTACACTCTTCACAGTGAAGAGCCAGGTAGGGACGCATTAACATTTAATCATGACGGTAATTTTTTCACACGAATTATTCCTCACGGTGAAGAGGTTGATGCAAGTGAGCTAAAAGAAACGATAAAAGAGCATGCTGAGGGTGAGACCGAAGTAATGCAGCATGTTCCACTTGATGATGTTGAATATGCCTTGGTTGAACGTGTACAGTCAAACGGAGAGAGCACAACCTTAATTCATGTAGCTAAAACATTTGAGGGTGAGCTTTTTCAAATGACCCTGTTTCTCCCAGCAAAAGAAGCACAAGAAGGTGTAGCACCAAGCATGTGGGCGATGTTAGAGACGATTAAACCTTGAAAACCCAACAGCCTGTAGGCTATTGGGTAGGAGGGACTTAAGAAGCTAAGCTTTGCTCTAAGTCCCTTTTTATGATTAAGACTTGGTTTTTTCAAATTCTGGGTCATTAAAAGTATGGGCCACCCAGCCTTCTGGATCGATAAACAGACGGACTGCTACCACTTGTTTTTCCTCAGAAAGGGTAAAGAAATGAGGGGTATTGACCGGAACAGAAATAACATCCCCAGGAGATAAACGGACATCAAAATAACCTGTTTCCTCGCCTTTAATCACAAAACTACCAGAGCCTGCAGTAATGGCACGTACCTCATCCTCTGTGTGAGTATGTACTTGTTCAAATTTCTTGAGTAAGGTATCTAGGTCAGGTGTGTCTTTATTAAGCGAGATCACATCCCATTTCTTATAACCTCTACGCTCGGCTAGTGATCGTATTTCCTCATCGTAAGTAGAGAGGACTTGATTTTTATCTTCATCATTTAAATGACAAACGTTTTGAAGGTCTTCAGGAAGTTTTGATGGATTCCAATATTCATAGAGAACCTCCTGACTCTCTAAAAATCGGCGCACATTTTCCTCTCCACGAATCTCTTCTCCTGTATCACGAATATAAATCACAGCCATTCGTCATTCCTCCTTTTGATTTTCAATATGCAGCACATTATTTAGTAAGAAGCCTCATCTTTACATGATAGCTAAATAAAAATTCAAATGCTTCTAAATGTCTTTTTGCCTCAAAGCCGTTACGACCCCAAACGGTGATACCATGATTACGAATGAGAATACCATGTATACCGGGAGTGATTTTATCTGCAACAGCATCGCCTAAACGTGGAAGATCAGCATAATTCTCGACGATTGGGATGGTGATTTTCCCATCTTCTTCCCAGATGTTGAAAGCTTTTATCAATTCTTGATTTTGAAAAGTGATCGACCCTTGGTCCCCATACAGATCAGAGATGACATTATTGTCAACTGTATGAACATGAAGGGAGCATCCGGCATCAGTCTTTTGATAAATTCGCTGATGAAGGACCGTTTCCGCAGAGGGCTTCAGATTTGTGATTTCAACAGGGTGACCGTCGCTGTCTACTAACAAGAAATCCTCATCTGTCCTTTTCCTTTTATCTTTACCGCTAGCTGTAACGAGAAAGGTAAGAGGATCATCACTCACTTTAATGGATAAATTTCCACTAGTGCCGGGAAACCAGTCCCTCGCAGCTAGTTCGTCCTTAATATCAGCTAATTCGTTCCAATAGTTGTTTTGATGATCGATCGTTACACTCATCGACTCGTCACTTCCTTTTTGTGCTTAAGCGATTCAATCACTTCATAGAAGGTAGAGAAAGAGGAATGATTTAATTCAAGCTCCTGACATTTTTCCAACAAAAAGTTATCACACGCAAACACTTCATCTGCTTGCTTAGCAGCTTGTAAATCAGTAATCGAATCACCTATCACAATTTTGTAATACTCTTCATTAGGATATTGACGTAAAATGGATGGCTTGCAGCAGCCACAATCATTTGTGCAAAATGAATCGCAATGATGTGGCCATGTAATTGTAATGGTGTCTTGATTAAAATCACTTCCATTACAATATAAATCCTCTAGAACATCATATGGCTCTAGTACAGGTTGTACAAAAAAATCAATTCCACCGCTAACGACCTTAAAGGTAATATCATTTTCTTTAAGATAGGTTAAAAAGGGTTCAAAACCCTCTCTTATCTCTGCTTGTTTTAACACGAAATCAATAATTTCTTGTTTTCTCTCTACTGGTATGAGAGAAAACAGCCTGCCGACCCCTTCTCGAATGGAGATGCGTTCTGCTAAGATATCATCTTTTATATCTTCCCATCCATCTGGAGCAAATTGCTTCATAATCGCAATGATATTGTCTTTTGTCGTAATCGTACCGTCAAAATCACAAAAAATAATGAGCTTACGTTTATCTAATTGGCTCATGTAGGCTGTCCCCATAACTCTAGTGCTTGGGAAAGTTCTGGAGAACGCTGAGCGGTTTCTGTTAATGTGCGACCAGCTAATACACCATCAATCGCTTGCCTAAACGCTTGAGCTCCTGCACGGGCACCATTAGGATGGCCGTGTATACCGCCCCCTGCATTAATGATCGAGTCCACGCCGAAATCATTAATGAGAAGGGGGGTAAGGCCAGGGTGGATACCGGCTGAAGGAACAGGAAATGCTTTTTTGAGAGGGCCTTCTGACGTTAGAGCATCCGCAATATCAGCTGTTTCTTTTTGGTCAAGCGCAACACTTCCATATGGTGATGGAAACAAAACTAGATCTGCTCCCGCTAAGCGCAGTAGCTTTCCAAGAAGCACTTTATTCGAAAATCCGTAAAAAGGTGATTGGGTAAGAGCACCGGAAACAGCAGGGTGTGCCATGATCGGTAGTGGGATATCAGGATCTTCGGCCAACTCCTGCAAGACATCTAGGCCATATGCAAATACATTAAACAACAAGGCACTAGCGCCAAGCTCAGCAGCCTGTTTCGCTTTTGCTCTCAATTCGGACGTTCGTCCAGTTAAATTGACCGCATATAGTTTTCTTTCTCCAGTACGCTCATACGCATCATTTAGTACAGAAGCTCCTACTTGAATTCGTTTTTCAAACGGAGTTAATTCGTTATCAAATAAAATCTCGTCATCTTTTACAAGATCAATTCCACCTGTAACTTGTTCTGTTAATTGCTTTTCAAATTCTGAAAGGTCTTTACCGATCATGCCTTTAAATATACTCATTAACAAAGGACGATCATGTACATCTAGAAGATTGCGAATCCCTTCTATTCCGTATTGCGGGCCAGGGAATTTAGATTCTAATTGAGGGTCAAGTTGAATATCCACAAGCTTTACTTCACCATCTAAAGATAACTTTCCGAAAAGGGTCGTTAAAATGGCTGGCAGGTCTGGACTGAAATTGGCTGAAGGGTAGGCGATCTTAATTAATCCTGCACTACGTCCCTCTTTGAAGTAACGATTTGTATCCTCGTTTTCAGGTAGAGCCTGAACGTCTACAACTTCCCCTTTATGTTTTTCTAGTTGTTTTTTTTCAAGCGCAGGAAGATGCGTCCAAGAACCAATCGTTAAGCCGAGTGCAATCGATTCAGCTTTTTTGTGGAGATCTCCTTTACGGTCGTGAACAAGATAGGTTGCTGTAATGTGACTCATAGTAAGTTGAGTCCTCCTCTCATCAAATAAAAAGTCCTCTTCAACATTGAAAGAGGACTGAATGGATCATAGAATGTCCTCTTATCTTTCAAGCTTACGCTGTGAGAATTAGCACCTTGAATCAACACGAATGTGTTGAAACAGGTTGCCGGGTTTCATAGGGCTCGTCCCTCCACCTGCTCATAATAAGAGTTTATGGTTGTATGAAATTATCGAAAACGTTGTAATGAATTATGACAGTTGTCGAGAAGTCTGTCAATTGAAAAAATTAATTGTTAGAATCTATTGACAAAAGAATCGATCGCTCGTATCATTACACTCAACCTCTCAAATTTGGAAAAACTTGAGATCAACTACATAGCAACTCTTATCGAGAGCTGGCTGAGGGAATTGGCCCTATGAAGCCCGGCAACCGACCTACTCACCCTATCTATTCGGTGAAAACCTTTAAGGTTTTAAGGCACGGTGCTACATCCAACAGACGGTGCAAGTCACCGGCCTGAAAGATAAGAGGACGGATTCATTCATTCGGCCTCTTTCTTAAACAGAAAGTGGCTTTTCTATTTGATAAAGAGAAAAAGGGGAGAGATGAAAGGTGAAAAGAGTAAATTGGGTTAAAGCATGGGGAGTGACAATTGCTTCGGCAATCTTGTTAGTAGGTTGCGGAAGTGGCGAGGAAGCGAGCCGTGCACAAGAAGATGTCAATCTTGAAGGCGTTCCTGAACGATTTGCTACTGGTGAAGGGTCCAAGGTGAAAGTAATCCGAAAAATTGGCGGGGATGATCATACTGCACAATTCTTAGCAGGTGTAAAAGAAGAAGGAGAATCTATCGGCTTTAATGTCGATATTTTCACTGCAAATGGGGATACAGCTAGGTACCATGATGCCATTTCACAAGCAATAGATGATGATTATGATGGGCTTGTTCTCTCTCATGGGGATGATGCTGCTACTGTTGATGCGGTACAGCGCGCGGTTGATCAAGGAATCGAGGTTGTAACTTTTGATTCGAACGAGGATTTAGAAAACATTGAAGGTGTAACGTTAACTTCTCAAGATGATGAAGAATTAGCTTCTCTTGCTCTTGAACAACTAGTAGAAGACTTTAACGGGGGAGCGAATATCTTATATTTATGGGTGGACGGATTTCCTCCTATGGTTAGAAGAAACAATGTTTATCAAAATGTGTTAAATGAAAACCCTGGCTTAAATGAGCTTGAGAGATTTGGAGTGGCTGCAGAGGACACATCAACTCAAACTCAAAATGCGGTATCAGCTATGTTAAACAAATACCCAGAAGGTGAAATTGATGCAATCTTTGCAACGTGGGATGCCTTTGCGATTGGCGCTGCTCGTGCAATTGAAGAAGCAGGTCGTCATGAAATAAAAATATATGGAATTGATGTTTCGAACGCTGATTTGCAAGTCATGCAGCAGGAAAACAGTGCGTGGGAATACACAGCTGCTGTTGATCCTAAGCTGATTGGGGCTATTAACCTTCGTATTTTAGCGAAAAAATTAGCAGGAGAAGAAACACCACAATTTTATGACTTAGAAGCAACACTGATCTCAAGAGATGACTTAGTTCAAGGTCAAGGAGATGTAAACATGGTTAGTCTTGGAGAGCTTGTTTCAGGTTGGGGTCAATCTGATGAGTTTGAAGAGGACTGGATTAAAACGTTAAAGAACCATCATGAATAAACAGGTGATTGTATGAATCTACAAATGAATAATATTTCAATTGAATTTCCAGGTGTGAAAGCTCTTAATGATGCCTATTTTGAAGCGGAGACTGGAACAGCTCATGCTCTAATAGGTGCCAATGGAGCTGGAAAGTCCACACTTATGAAAGTGCTATCAGGTGTCTATACTCATCACTCGGGTCAAGTCTATCTAGACGGAAAAGAAGTGACTATCCGCTCACCTAGAGATGCACAAAAGTTAGGAATACAGATTGTCTATCAAGAAGTAGATACAGCTCTTGTGCCCAACTTAACGGTTGGAGAGAATATTGTACTGAATGATCTGGCGGCCAATAAAGAGAAATCGTTTTTTATGAATTGGAAAAACGTTCATAGCAAAGCGACAGAAGTATTAAGGTCGCTTCAGGTACATTTATCATCCAAAACTCTCGTGAGTGAATTAACTCTCGCCGAAAAACAAATGGTACTTATAGCGAGAGCAGTCACCACTGATTGTAAATTTCTAATTTTAGACGAACCGACGGCACCGTTAAGTTTATCGGAAACAAGAGAGCTTTTTCGAATCGTTAGGGAACTTAAGCAGAAGGATGTCGGTGTGATTTTTATCTCACACCGCTTACCTGAGCTTTTTGAAATCTGTGATTCTATTACAGTGATGCGTAACGGTGCCTATGTGATAAAGGAAGCGATTGCTGATACGTCTACTAAAAAGGTAGTAGAGCATATGCTCGGAGAAAAATTAGAAGAACAGTTTCCAGAGAGACAAGCACAATTTGGTGAAGTGATGTTTCGCACTAAAGGGCTCTCAGATGGAGGGAAAGTGAAAGCTGTAACGCTCGATGTACGTGAAGGTGAAATCATCGGTGTTGCAGGGTTAGTAGGAGCAGGCAAAACGGAACTGTGTAAGCTATTGTTTGGTGCGACACCAAAGAAAACAGGAGAAATGATGTTGAAGGGAAAATCTCTCACTCTTTCTAATCCAACTGATGCGGTGGAAAGTGGGATCGCTTTTGTTCCTGAAGAGAGAAGAAAAGAAGGTGTATTAGTAGAAGAGACGGTTGTAACCAATCTTTCCGCTTCAAGTATGAACCACTTCCTAAAAATCTTTAGCTTTTTGGATTTTAAAAAAGAGAGAGCCAAGGCGGAGGAAATGATTAACGTATTGGGAGTGAAAACACCGAGCACGGAAACATTGGTTAAAAATCTATCCGGTGGAAATCAACAGAAAATAGCGATCGGTAAGTGGCTTATTTCAGATGCAGATCTTTATATTTTTGATGAACCAACCAAAGGGATAGATGTGGGGGCAAAGAAAGATATTTTCAATTTAATTGCCGGTCTAGCTGAAAGAGGGAAATCAGTGATTTACGCCTCTTGTGAACTTTCCGAAGTCATCGGGATTACGGATCGGATTTATGTGATTTATGACGGGCAAATTTCGAAAGAATTAGCAACAACAACGACGAATGAAGAGGAACTTTTATACCTCTCTACTGGAGGAGATTAACTTGGCGCAACTCAACACCGTCCGTCCGAAACCATCTTTTAATATTTTTGATTTTTTATATAAATATGGAACGATTCTCTTAATTTTTTTACTCATTATCGTGTTCGCAGCAGCTAATCCAGCATTCTTGCAGACAAGCAATATTATTACCATTTTAAGATCGATCTCGATTGTAACGATTATTGCTATTGGTATTACCATCTCTCTTTCTGTTGGTGGCTTTGATTTATCGGTAGGCTCAGTCGCATCTCTTGCAAATGCCGTGGTCATCTCAATGTTTGTTTGGTATTCACAGCCCACTTTGATTGCCATTGGAATAGCTGTATCTGCAGCTCTTCTTGTAGGGGCGTTTAATGCCTTTATGATTGTAAAAGTGAAAATACCAGACCTATTAATGACTCTTGCTACGATGTTTATTATTCAAGGGGTTGCTCTTACATATACCAGAGGTGCTACAGTCTCACAGAATATGATTATGGCAGATGGAAGCTATGCTACAGGAACCATCAGCTCTTTATTTGCAAAGCTCGGTCAAGTGCCTTACATCATTATCATCATGCTTTTTACAGTCGTCATTGTTCATATATTCCTGACTTACACAAAACACGGTCGGTATTTATACGTTATCGGTGGCAATCAGGAAGCAGCTCGACTTTCGGGAATTCCCGTTAATAAATACAAAGTGATTGCTTACTTACTTTCTGCTATTTTTGCTGCTCTAGGTGGAGTGATTCTAGCTTCGAGAGTGATGACTGCAGAGATTAATGCGGGTGGTCCTTATTTGATGGATGCTGTCGCCGCAGCATTTATTGGATTTGCCGTATTAGGGGCAGGAAAACCAAATGCATTCGGAACATTTGTAGGGGCTGTTTTAATCGGGATTTTGGCGAACGGACTTGTAATGATGAGCGTTCCCTATTATGCAATGGACATTGTGAAAGGAACCGTCCTCGCTCTAGCCTTGGCACTTACGTACTACAAACTTAAATAACGGAGGGTATGGTATGACAAACTTTACTGTTGGCTATTTTACGATGACCGAAAAAGAAGCCATAGAATACGCAAACTCAAATCTAGATTTCTTTCAGCCTGGGGCAAATCTTACGTGTAAAGAAATAGGGGATGGCAATTTAAATTATGTTTTCAGGATTGTTGACCAACAAACAGGCCAGTCACTTATTATCAAACAAGCAGGTCCGGTTGCACGTATATCAGATGAATTCAAAGTTTCACCGGACCGAAATCGGATTGAAAGCGAGATCCTGCGCCTTCAAGGGGAACTAGCACCTGGGTTTGTACCTGAAGTGTATCATTATGATCCAGTCATGAATTGTTGTGCGATGGAAGATTTATCAGACTTTGAAATATTACGTACAGCTTTTTCAGCACATAAAACATTCCCTAATCTAGCAGAGCATCTCTCTACTTTTTTAGTAAAAACATTACTACAGACTTCTGATCTGGTATTAGGTCATAAAGAAAAAAAGGAGCTCGTAAAAACATTCACGAACCCTGAACTTTGTGAGATAACCGAAGATCTCGTTTATACGGAGCCTTTCTACGATTGTCCACGAAATGATGTGTTTCTAGGAACACGTTCTTATGTAGAAAAGGAAATATGGAATGATCCTCATTTAGCATTGGAAACAGCAAAACTGAAATTTGATTTCTTAACGAATACTCAATCGCTCTTACATGGTGATTTTCATACAGGTTCGATTTTTGTAACGGAAGAAGAAACTAAAATCATTGATCCGGAATTCGCTTTCTATGGACCAGCTGGTTATGATCTAGGTAATGTGGTGGCAAATTTAATCTTCGCTTATGTAAATGGTAATAGTGAGATTGAAGACCCTGAAAAGAGAGAAAACTATTTAGGTTATCTTCAATCTACCATTAAGAAAACGATCGATTTATTTAAAGAGAAATTCGTAATCGATTATAAAGATAAAGTGACTGAAAAAGTAGCGAGTTACGATGGATTTCTTGAACACTATTTAAACGGAATTCTGAGCGACGCCGCAGCCGTCACCGGTTTAGAACTATGTCGGAGAGTGATCGGTATCGCTCATGTTAAAGACCTAACGGATATTACAGACCCTGTAAGACGTGCCGAAGCGGAGATTTTTTGTCTGAAACTAGGAAAATCCTTTATTTTAAATAGAGGGAATTTTCAGTCAGGATCTGATTTTACAGAGGCTATTAACAACAATTGAGGAGGGACCACTATGGAGAAAGTTGCAGAAGCTATCCAATCCGTTAAACTATCCGAAGATCAAAATGGAGTGGTCATATTAGATCAAACGCTCCTACCTGGACTAAAAAAGTATGAAACGCTCACTAGTGCAAACGATGTGTGGGATGCAATTGTGAAGTTAAAAGTAAGAGGAGCACCTGCAATTGGGATAGTTGCGGCTTACGGCGTATATTTAGGCGTAAAGCAACTAGACCCTCAAAATACAAAAGAGCTTCACCAAGGATTTTTACAGGTGAAAGAGTATCTAGCCTCTTCACGACCGACTGCTGTTAATTTATTTTGGGCTCTTCGACGAATGGAAGAGAAGTTGGATCTGACATTAAGCAAGGGACATTCTATTCCAGCTATACTAGAAGAGCTAAGAGAAGAAGCGGAATTGATTCGCCTTGAGGATGAGAAAGTATGCGAGGCAATTGGAAAACACGCTTTGACGCTTCTTGAGCCAGGCACAGGCATCCTTACCCATTGCAATGCAGGTGCGATCGCAACTGCCAAGTATGGAACGGCTCTCGCTCCGATTTATTTAGGTCAACAAGAAGGGTACGATTTCAAAGTATATGCAGATGAAACACGACCATTATTACAAGGCGCACGCTTAACAGCCTGGGAGCTATCAGAAGCGAATATCGACGTCACCTTAATCTGTGATAATATGGCTTCCATCGTGATGAGTGAAGGGAAAATTCAAGCTGTACTCGTAGGCTGTGATCGTGTCGCTGCTAATGGGGATACAGCCAATAAGATTGGAACATCAGGCGTAGCGATTTTAGCTAAGCATTACGGCATTCCTTTTTATGTATGTGCACCAATTTCTACGATTGATTTAAACTGCAAGAATGGGCAGGAGATTGTCATTGAAGAGCGCAAGTCTGAAGAAATTACCACCCAATGGTATACAGAACCGATGGCTCCAGAAGGTGTAAAAACGTATAACCCAGCATTTGATGTAACAAGTCATGAATTAATTACAGCCATTATAACGGAAAACGGAATTATTAGACCAAACTATCAAGAAAACTTAAAAGAGATCTAGATAGGATGGACCAAGCATGAGGAAAAGGTAGGAACATTAAAAGGTGTACTCTTGATTATAAGAGCACACCTTTTTCATATCCATTTCATTTGAAGTGATCTAACATGAGAGTGTATCATCTTATTTAGGAAGGTGAAGGGATAAAGGAGTTAGCATCTCTTTGTAGAATAGTTTAGGTGAATATGAATCCGAGGAGTGATTGAAAATGGGCTTACTTGATGGGTTAATGGGTAATGCTTCTGAAATTAATCTTACTGAAGTAGAAAAGGAACTAGAAGTTATCTTAATCGATGGGGAAGTTATTGAAAAGGGATATAAGCTTATTCGGGATTTATTCATTTTTACCAACACTCGTTTAATTGTAGTTGATAAGCAAGGTGTGACGGGTAAAAAAATTGAGTATCATTCTGTTCCATATAAGAGCATTACACATTTCAGTGTAGAAACAGCGGGAACCTTTGATTTAGATGCTGAATTGAAAATTTGGGTATCGAGTACTGCTGAACCAATCAAAAAACAGTTTAAAAAGGATAAAAGTATTTTTGATGTGCAAAAAGCCATTGCCACTTATGTGTTAAAACGATAATCATGTAAATACTAAGACAATAATAATGAAAATGCTTCAATATAACTTACCTAGTGAGGGGTGAGTGGCGTGGATGAAAAAGTATTAATTGTCGAGGGGACGAATGATAGGAAGCGCGTGAAAAAAGTGTTAAAAGAGCCTATTGACGTCATCTGCACATACGGCACTTTAAGTGTAGAAAAGCTAGAGAATATCGTATTGCCAATTGAAGATAAGGATGTATATATACTTGTTGATGCCGATGATGCTGGAGAACATCTACGGAAGCAGTTGAAAAGAGAGCTGCCAAACGCCACTCATTTATACACCCAAAGAGGGTATGGTCAGGTTGAAACGACCCCCTATGACTACCTTGCCCAAGTATTAAGAGCATATTTTGAAGTGAATCAGCTTTATTAATGACGGGTCATCTCTATAAAAGTCAATAACCACCAATGTATGGGTGATTATTGACAAGCCTATAGGTGTTCACATTAGACACCTTCATCTTTCGGCGCTTGGCTATGTGGGATCGCTCAGTCAGAAAGCAGCCATCCTCCTCACATGGCCAACCTCCGTATGGTTAAATTTAAAATTCCATAAAGTATTCTATGCTGTACAAGCTTATTTAGTTCTACTTTTTGATTAGTAAAAAGAACATCTCAATTATCAGGAACTGAATTTTCCGCATATATATAACCCGATCCATATATAATAGGTTCTCTATTTATCCATAAAACCGTTCCACTTTTCAAAAAATCTTTTACCTCATTCGGAGTAATATGGATTATCTTGTAAAAACAATGCTACTATCCCTGCGCAAATAGGTGTTGCCATGGATGTTCCTGATAAAGATAAATAGTTTGCCCCCACTCGATTATTTTTCTGAAATTTATCTAAATAAGAATTTGGAGATCGCAATGAGATGATATCTACACCCGGAGCTAAAATATCAGGTTTTACCTTTCCGTATATCGTTGGACCTCTACTAGAAAAGCTTGCGACCTCATCGTCTGATTTAGTGTCAAATGTATTTTTATCATCTAGGGCTCCGACGGTTATAACTTGTTCAATAACTCCTGGGCTAGAAATCGTATTTGCTTCAGGACCTTCATTTCCAGCAGCAACACAAACTACAATTTCCTCCTCCCATGCTTTTTCAACAATTTTCACCATCGGATCATCGTTCTCATTTACATATTTTTGAGCAAGCGCTCCTAAAGACATATTAATAATATTGATTTTCTGATCAGGGTTTCTATCATTATCCTTTATACACTAATCCACCCCTTTCATGACTGTTTCTAATGAACCAGATCCTACCTTATTTAAAACCTTTACACCAATGACATTTGCTTCTGGTGCGGGTCCCATATAAAGACCGGAAGAAGCTGAACCATCACCGAGAGCATCTCCAGCACAATGCGTTCCGTGTCCATTATCGTCATAGGGTTCCGTTCTGTCGTTAATAAAGTCTACAAAATCAATAATTCTACCTGAAAGGTCGGTATGCGGAAAGATACCAGTATCAATAACCGCAACGGTAATTCCTTTTCCTGTAAGTAGCGTGTTAGTTCTCACAATATTTTTAGCATTTGCTGATATTACGGCGGTATCTAATAAAGCTCGCACTTCATAATTTAAATATACCTTTTTGATATGGTTGCAATTAGTTAATACTTCTTCTAAAACTGATGGTGTTACATCGGCACTACAGCAAGAAATGATAGAAAATTCGTTTCTGATTTTACAACTAGGGCGTTTCGTAAAAACTTGATTGACCTCTAAGGATCCCTCTTGATAAAATTACCCTCAAATTCAAAAATTACGGTTAATTTTTTAGTATTCTTAAAAGCCTTTCAAACATTTTGTGTAAAATACAGGGCGTCCACTTGAATGGTTTATACAGATTTAGTATTTTATCACGTAAAGATTTATCTAACTTTTGAGAGTGAGCACGCACCATTAGTACCATGGAAAATCCAAACATTAGTCACCCTCCTTAATTTCTAGATATAATATTCACTGAAATCTTAAGAGGGTATGTAAAGGTTCTTGTCTACTATCTATTTAATTATGGTTATACCTAATATGGCTCGTTCACCTATGAGACTGAATCTCTTCTTCAATAAGGTTAATAGCTTCTAGCTTTGGGTGCCGTCAACATTTCGGCTTTTAAAAAGTCATTTAGATACGGAACGGAGTTTTTAAACTAAAGCCCCATTACACTAAGCATTATCGTTGTCCAAGGCTCATGATTATTTCTCCTTATTTTTTCAAAAAGAGCGTTTGTCCAATCAAAATTTTGTACTTATCATATTATATCTAGGTAATGTCATCTTAATAGAATGGAGGATATTTAATGAAACTTTATTTAGATCCAGGTCATGGGGGCTCAGATCCAGGAGCTCAAGGCAATGGATTGAAGGAGAAGGACATTGCTTTAGATATTGCTCTTAGAATACGGACCATTGTAATGAATAGTTATGACAACGTTGAAGTAATGATGAGTCGTACAAGCGACATCTCTAAAAGTTTACGTGATAGAACAAATGAGGCCAATACTTGGAGAGCTGATTATTATTTGTCTATTCATTGTAATGCTTATAACGGTTCTGCTAGTGGGTATGAAGACTATATTCACAGCAGTTTATCTGATTCTTCATCGACAGCAAAATATCGAGATTTTCTGCACACAGAAATAATGAAAGTAAATCAATTAAATAATCGTGGAAAGAAAAAAGCAAATTTTCACGTTTTACGTGAAACGGCTATGTCAGCCCTTTTGACAGAAAATGGTTTTATCGATAATGGACAAGACGCTGCTTTGATGAAAGAGCCTTCATGGCGTCAAAATGTGGCACAAGGACATGTGAATGGTTTGGAAAAGGCATTTAATCTTAAGCGGAAAACGAATGATTCAACAATGTTTTACAAGGTAATAGCTGGTTCTTTTAAATCAAAAGAAAATGCAGAGAAACGAGTAACTTACTTGGAATCTCAAGGCATTGAGTCTTTTATCAAATCTGTTACTATCTATGGTGAAACTCGGTATCGTGTGCAAGCTGGGTCTTTTTCAAGCAAAGAAAATGCGGAAAAGCGCTTGCAAGAAGTCAAAAATGCTGGAATTGATGATGCTTATATTGTTGCTGAAAATGGCGAATCTAATCAAGAGGATCAATCTGGATATTCTATTCTAGGACAGACTTTTCTATCTTCAGCTCAAATGAACCAGTATGCGAAAGAAATAAATCCTAGTGCGCTTGAGCTAGGAAAGTATTATTTAACCTTTGGAGAATATTATGGAATTAAAGGGGACGTAGCATTTGCTCAAGCCATGCATGAAACAGATTTCTTGCGATTTACTGGAGTTGTACAACCCAACCAAAACAACTTTTGCGGATTGGGAGCAACAGGTCCAGATGAGCCTGGTGCAAGTTTTTCTACACCAAGAGAAGGGGTCCTTGCCCATATTCAACATTTATTTGCCTATGCATCTACTAAACGATTACCAAACGAGTATCCATTAGTTGACCCTCGCTTTGATCTAGTGAATAGAGGATCAGCTTCTACATGGATCGGCTTAAACGGAAAGTGGGCTGTTCCAGGTGAACAATATGGTCAATCAATTTTGAATATTTATGAGCGGATGATTCATTCTACTATTCAAAACCTAGAGGAGATCATTCAAGAGATACAATCCTCATAAATACTCTATCATCTATAGATAGTGATCATAAAAATCTATTAGATCAAACCTCCCTTTAAAAAAAACGCTCTACTATGGGGATAAGTGCTAGAGCGATTGAAAATTGGGAGAGGAACTATTTTCATCAATATCTCCAGCAGGTAATATAAAGTCAGTGTAAAATTAAATCATTTTATCCTATCAGCTGCTGTGGATACAACAATAATAAAACAAAAAAGGTATAATGCTCTCAATTTATTTGAAAGATTATACCTTTTTTGTATTTAAGGGACTTTTTCAGACCATGCCATAAAAGAGGCGGTTTTTTTATCAAGCTAAATTCCACACAATGTCTCCGCATTGATCCTCATAATCAATCTCCAGATCAAAATTATGCTTTTCATAAAAATGGATGAGTCTGTCAAGATGATCCCAATCACGTTTTGCGATATCTCCGGTAATGTATTGAACATTTTGGTCAACGGCATGGTTTTTTAAATATTTCATGCAAATGGAGCCGTAGCCTTTATTTTCCTCACCTTTGATATCTCCAATATGAATGGTGTAGTCATCTGCGTACGTTGCTTGGATGGAAAAATCCCAAATGCCGTCGTAGGCAGTTTCACAGTCATTAAGCATGATCTTACACTGAGATCCATCATCTAAAATGTACACAATCACCCATTTTTCTTCTTTTGTTTGTTCGATTCCAATTACTTGCCATCTTTTCGCAATTCGTTTCATATTTTCTTGCATGCGAAACAGTTGAAATTCGAGTTCATTTAAGTCTTGTTGCAGCTCCTCTGGCTCTTTGAGTTCTTCCCTCTCGAGAGTTGCGAGTACCACCCAACCACTCCTTTATTCATTCATCTAGTATTTTTGGCTCACACAAGTACATTATTATAAAGGAATTCAATTATTTTTTCAAACGAAAAAGCTGAACGATTTGTTCAGCTTTATTCACCGGCAATCTCATCAATCCACTGAAGTAAAATAGTATGTACTTCAGTCATTTGATCATCGGTGGAAATCGTCGCCATTCCGTCCCCACCTTGTTCTCCATACGAACCGAACTGAGCATGATTTCCACCTTCAATCATGATCTCTGTATGATTATCTCCCCAAAAAGATTTTGCATTCATGTAGGCTTCTTGATTTAAAACCTCATCATTTGATGCCGTAATGGATAAAGAGGGAAGAGAAGAGGTGTCTAAGCTTCCTTTTTTATCTGGATAAGAAGCGAGAAAGAAAACGCCGTCAACTATATCCTCATTTTCAGCCGCAAATCGAGAGGCCATGACTCCACCAAGGGAATGCCCTCCAATAAAGACAGGTTCGCTACCAATTTCATTTACCAGCTTACTGGCTCTATTCCCACCTAAGACAGCCAAATTAACCGGCATCTTCACAATGTAGCTGCGAATGTTTTCCTCAGCAAGGGAATGAGTGAGAGGGGAATAACTCTCCGGTTCGACTAATCCACCTGGATAGAAAATAATTGTGGCAATGATCGAATTAGTAGGAGAAAAAGAAATCCAGTTAGGCGTATCTTCGATTAGTACTTGTTCAGTTGAAATCCGTTTTTCATTCGCTTCGTTACTAGCTTGATAAGGTTGCAAGTACGAATATAGAATGGAAGCTAGAAGTATCATGATGCCTATTAACCATTTCCACCAATGTTTGCGTAATGACATGGGCGCCTCTCCTCTCATGATTGCGCATTTGAAAAGCCACTCAATAAGCTATCGTGGCTCTTGAACTTAAGGTAATTTGGTGTGAAGTTTTATTCTTAATTCGATTTCTTGGAAAGCTTCTTCAACGAGGTCATAATCCATCGTGAATGCATACGTTGTGAAATCTGTGTCGGTAAGCTCAGGTATGTCACAAATGATGGTGGCGAGCTTTTTACTCATCATTGACGATTCACGACCAACGAGTAATTTTTTTTGGTATCGTTTATAGGCTGGATCAAACTCTTCTTTGTCTAGTTGTTGATAGACTCCTTCAACTGACCCATATTGTTGAATAAGGGGAAGCGCTGATTTTTCACCAACACCAGGACAGCCTGGAATATTGTCACTTTTGTCACCAAGAAGCGCTTTCACATCAATCCATTGTGTAGGATTAATCCCGTATTCTTCTTCAAAATGTTTATGAGTATATAAGATTTCGCCTTTTTTACTCGCAATAATTTGAGTCGTTCTCTCATCAAGTAATTGAAGAAGGTCACGATCATTGCTATAAATGAAGCAGTGGCCATCGTTACGTTTTGACCATTGGCAGGCAATGGCCCCAATCGCATCATCGGCTTCATATGGTGGCACCGTTAATTGCATGATACCGATTTTTTCTAGTAGTCGTGTACATGTTTCATATTGTTGAATGAGAGGTGAAGGTAGTTCATTTCTCGTTTCTTTATAAGTAGGTGCATATTGTCTTCTGACAGAGTCCTCGCGCTTAACATCCCATGCAACAGCAACATGCGTGATGTCATGCTCAGTAATTAAATTCATTAATTTTTGAAAGAATACACGTAATGCATTCGTATATAAACCTTCGCTATTCTTACTAAGTTGTTCATCACTTTTGCCGTAAGAAGTTGCAAAATAGCCTCTACTTAGTAAGTTGAATCCGTCTATTAATAATAATCTTGGTTGTGTCAATGTTTTATCTCCTTTGAGCCAAAGTCCATTTATTTTAACATGATTGAGGGGTAAAGTGAGGTGGAAGTTTAGAACATTAGACGGATCTTCGGTAATAATGGTAAACTGAAGTCAATTTCAATTAGGAGTAAGGAGAATAAGATGACAGTTTTAATGGCTATAGCAGTCTTAACTTGTATTGCCGCACTTATTATTACCTTGTATTTAACGAAAGCTGAAGACCCTAATTATGGAACGAAACGAAGCATCACGAATCTTTCATTCGTGTATCTCATCATCCTACCGATTTTAATCGTTGTGATCGTCGGGATCTGGTGGTTGTTCTAATGGAAAGAACATGCCAAGAGGCATGTTCTTTTTTAGAGGTCACTTTTATCAACGTCATAGGTCCAAAACTGTTCAGTGAAAAATTTGACCGTCGCTTCTTCTTTATCTCCATGTTTCAACGTATCTTCAAGGTCCTTCAACATCCATGCTGTTTGCGAGATATGGGCTTTCATTGCCGCCATTTTTTGCTCAGCAAACGGCTCAATTGAATAGACAACATCAGCTTTCCCGATATGTTCTTCATGACCATTTGAAAAAGCAACACAGTGAAGCGTGGGGCGCTGTTCTGTAGGAAGTTTTTTCACTGCACGTACTACCGCTCTTGCAGTCGCTTCATGATCGGGGTGAACAGAGTAGCCAGGGTAGAATGAGATGATCAAAGAAGGATTCGTATCATTGATTAAATCAGTGACTAAATCGACCATTTCATCGTCATCTTCAAATTCTAATGTTTTATCACGTAACCCCATCATTCTCAAGTCAGTAATTCCAATGGCTTCGGCAGCTTTTTTTAATTCTTCCTTTCGAATTAAAGGAAGAGATTCACGAGTAGCAAAAGGAGGGTTTCCTAAGTTCCGACCCATTTCCCCAAGTGTTAAACAGGCATAAGTAACAGGTGTTCCCTTTGATGTATGCATCGCAATCGTACCAGACACCCCGAAGGCTTCATCATCTGGGTGAGGAAAAATGACAAGTACATGGCTTTCTTTCTTCATATATAAACACTCCTAACGAACATTCATTATTCAAATGGGGTTTTGCTTATTTCAAGAGCTACAGCTAACTTTCCATCAAATCCGTGACCAGCTAGTAAAAGACGACCTTTCTCATCAAGCTCAAAATGAGTAAGACCTTCTGCGTATACCCATCCAATCTCTATTTTTAATCCAGCTCGAAATGGACCTTCTCCAATTAGTTTACCGTGTTCATAATTAACCTTTGCGTTTCTGATATATGCACTAGCTGAGAAAAAGGATTGATCAAAGTGACTAGCATAAGCTCCGTTTGTCGTTTCAAGATGTATGTAGACGGGCTGCTTAGCAAATTGATTGATTAACGGTTGTACTTCTTCGATTGTAATTGGTTTCACTGAACAGTCCTCCATGTCGTATGAAATAAATAGTATGTCGTTCATTATAATGCATCACACGAAAGAGTTACAGTAAAACGTCTAGCGATCGTCAGAAAGGAAAAAGGAAGAAGGTTGTCGAATAGAACATGAGCTAAGCAGTTAAAGGAGGAGTTCAAATGAATAAACGAGCGTTGCTTGTTGTTGATATGAGTCATGATTTTGTGGCAGATGATGGGGGACTGACGGTAGGGAAGTCAGCTCAAGAAATTGTGTCTGATATCATCAAGACCGCAAATACCTTTCTAGAAAACGAGGATATAGTAGCTGTTTGTATGGATGCACATACTGAAGATGATCCCCATTTTGAACTGTGGCCAAAGCATAATGTCATCGGTACGAAAGGTCAACAATTGTACGGTGAACTTGGCACATGGTACGATACATACAAAGAGCATGAGAATCTTTTTTATATACCAAAGCCAGAATACGATGCTTTTTTTCAAACGGACTTAGAGGAAAAGTTAGTGGCTGCTAATGTGCGGGATGTTTTTGTGGTCGGGGTCTGTACCGATATTTGCAATTTCCTCACAGTATACGGAGCTTATGCACGTGGCTTTAAGACGTTTGCGATTGAAGATCAAATGGCGACGTTCACTGGTAATCAAGAGATGTTCTTAAAGCAAATGGAAGCGATATTCAAAACAACGATTGTTAACACAAGTGATGTAGTATACAAGCTGTAAGGAGGTTTACATAGATCGTGTCAAAACACCAGGATGAGCAAGATGAGTTGAAGAAAGAGGAATACGAAGAACCTCCCTTTGAAGATTTTTTGTTTGAAGAGGAGGAAGAAGATCCTGTACAAGAAGAGCAAAAGAAAAAGCGTCGTCGATTTATTATCAGGTCGATTGCAATTGGGATTAGCTTATTATTAATTGTCAATGTCCTTAGCATTTGGTTGAATGTATTTAGTCTTGATTCTTTAAAGTTATTAAGAGGAACCGAGCAATACTCTGAAGATGAAATGGTTCAAGAAAGCATGGAATCTGTCGTACTGATTCAAAATCAGCAATCAAGAGGCACGGGCTTTGTGGTTCATTCTGATGGTTTGATTATTTCAAACGATCACGTCGTGGACGGAGCAGGCCCACTTGCTGTGACCTTACCATCAGGTGAACAATATGTAGCGACCATACTTGATAGTGATGAAGAGTTAGATCTCGCCTTATTAGAAATTGATGCTAATGATTTACCTTATTTATCGTTAAGTGAGAGAGAGGCTGATCGTGAAGAGAGAATTTTAGTGATAGGCAATCCATTACTTCAACAACAAATCGTCAATGAAGGGACTGTATTGGAGCAAACGGAAGGATTTGAAGTCCTTCGCATCTCAGCACCGATTTACGGTGGTCATAGTGGGAGTCCCGTTTTAACCGAAGATGGAGAAGTAATGGGTGTCGTGTATGCAAGGACGGTGCCTGGCTTGTTTGAAAATGAACCTTCACGTGGCCTTGCTGTACCGATTGAAAAAGTGAAAGAACGCTTTGGAGGTCAATTAAATCGTTAAAATGGTGTGAGCAGACTCTGCTCACACCATTTTTTTAATAATAAAGGTTGCCTTGTTGGTCTACATAGACGCTTTTAATAAACGTTCGATCAAATGGGTACGCTTTTTTTGTTTCACTTTTCACATCGATTGTTAAGGTATAGATCCCTTCTTTTTTAAAAGGAAGACTCATCGTCCCATCAGATGCGATGCTGACTGGTACTGAACGACTCTTTTGTTTGCCGTGTTTATCTGTATAGGTAGCGACGGCTTGGTAAATGGTTTTATGTTTGTTTATTTTGGAAGAATTACCTTGGACGTGGAGTTTCTTTATTTGTGTATCCTCAAAATCAAGTGTAAAAAATTCGTCCACAGAGCTATCGATTACTGCTGTAAGAAGATAGGCCTGACTCTTGACATGATTTGCTTCTATGCTCCATTGTCCTGGCTTTGGGGCATCAACTTTAAATAGATGATGGAAGGCCCCTTCAAACATCTCGTCATCTGGATAAGCAATATCAATCGGGAGCACTTCACCATTTGGACCGTTTAAAGTAAGAGAAGGGAGATGTTGATCACTTAATAAATCGACCGTCATGGAAGTAACTCCATTCTCAATAGTGAATTCTCCCACTTCACCAGATCCTTGAATCGTGCCTCCACGAACGATTTGGTCACTATGAACGGGATCTACTACATCCATTGACGCTATTGTGGACTCGATAGCCATTCTTTCAGTCGTGAGGTAATTTTGAAATGTTTGGAAGGTAGCATGACCTTCTTTTACAGTCGTATGATTCCAACTTCCAACAGCTAGCTCTTGACTGTATGGAAGCTTTGAATGTTTAACGGTGACTGCCCCGTCATTTTGACCATAAGAACGTAAATACAATCCACCCCAGTAAAGTGACGAACCGAAGCTTCCCCAACTTGTTCCTGCAACTGTATAAAAAGGATTGATCCGAGCATGAGGGAGGGGATCCGTTTCACTTCTGAAATACGCCATATAACCTGTTTGCAGAGAATTCGTTGCAGCATTTCTTCCACCGACAATTCCTGCTAACCAACCAGCCCAATTACTATAAGCTAAATCGGCTAGCTCTGAACCATAATGTGGGGTGGATAAGGTGATCACATTGGAAACAAAGGAATGAGCCCCATGATGGACGAGTGCTGATTGAGCATCAATCCCACCTTTACTATGGGTAACGAGTACAAGATCTCGCCCAAAATGCTGATGGATCTCTGCTAGCTTCTCTGCAAGTAGAGCCCCGTTTGTCCACATATCTTCTGTGGGATAGAGATCGATAAAGGCAGTCTCATAGCCTTGTTGGTAGGCTACTTGATACATGTCATTTGCCTCCCACCATGTAGCCGATGAGCTGTTTAAGCCATGTATAAAGACAATGGGAGCTTTTGTCTGGTCAATGAATAAAGGGGTGTTGCCACTATACCAATGACCGGGAATGCCAGCGCTTCCTTTATCACCAAAAGACCCTGCAAACGTTTTGCTAGGAGAAATGAATAGAATGAGAAGGAGAGCCATTAAAAAGGAATACTTAACCATAGATTACCTCCTTAATAAATGATGGTGTCTTCAAGCCACACCTGAGAAATATATGCATCACTCCCTTTGGTATTAACCATTTATTTTAATTGTCCTGCAAGAAGTTGTCAGATTAGCTTATTTCAAAATGACAGATGACCTCAAGCGCGTTATAATGAAGAAATACATATGAATTGAAACAAGATCTAACATGGAGGGATCACGATGATTTCAGAAGAAATAAAACAAAATCTTACCCAAAGTTCATGGATTCGAAAAATGTTTGAAGAAGGTCAACGACTAAAAGCCATTCATGGTGCAGATAATGTCTATGACTTCTCATTAGGAAATCCTGTTATTGATCCTCCGAAAGAATATTTCGATGCTCTAAAAACGTATGCGAACAACCCGATCTCAGGTGGACATAGCTACATCCCCAACCAAGGACTCGTGGAAGCAAGAGCGAAAGTAGCAAGTCACTTAGAAGGTCGATACGGAGATATTGGAGTGACTGACCAAACCGTGATTATGACTTCAGGTGCAGCGGGTGCTCTTAATGTCGCATTAAGAAGCATTTTAAATGAAGATGATGAAGTCATCATTTTCACTCCTTTCTTTGTTGAGTATAAATTTTATGTGAATAATGCAAAGGGGAAGGCTGTTTACTGCCCACTTGCTGAAGATTTCACAATTGATTTAGAAGAACTAGCATCAACGATCACGAGTCGTACAAAAGCAGTGATTTTAAATAATCCGCATAATCCGACTGGACAACTTCTCCCACAAGAAGATCTTGAAAGCTTTAATGCACTTCTTCGTGAAAAAGAAGCTGAGACTGGTGCAACGATTCATGTTTTATATGATGATCCGTATAGCCAACTTATTTATGATTATGATGCGCCTAATCCTTTTGCAGCGATTGAGCGATTATTCTATGTATCATCGTTCAGTAAAGATTTAGGACTTGCTGGTGAACGTCTTGGCTACTTAGCAATTGACGGGCAAATGGATGGAGCAGGGGATTATATGGCAGCGTTCGTATTTGCTAACCGTACGTTAGGATTTGGAAATGCTTCCGTTACCGTGCAACGAATGATCAGCCAATTGCCAACATTAACGCAAGAGCAAGCAGGCTATAAGGAACGCCGAAATGCAATGGTAGACGTGTTAACAGATGCAGGTTTTGAATTTGTTGAGCCAAAAGGTGGATTCTTTATTTTCCCTAAATCGCCACTAGTTGATGATACGGCATTCTGTAAACTAGCAGCAGAGAAATTTAACATTCTATTAGTTCCTGGAGCGGGCTTTGGTAGAGAAGGACATTTCCGCCTTTCTTATAGTGTGTCACCGAAACAAATTGAACGCTCTCGTGAGGCATTCAAAGCATTATTTGAAGAGTGTAAGATAGCGAACGAAAAATAAGAATGGGAATAGGAGTTTTTTGATGTTTATCGTCCATTCAACATTCAACGTGCCAGATGAAAAAGCAAATGAAGTGATTGATATCTACCGAAATCGCTCAGGTCTCGTCGATCAGGCGCCGGGTTTTCAACGATTTCGATTGTTGCAAAATGAGAAGAGAGCTGGAGAGATCACAGTTGAAATAGAGTGGGAGACGAAAGAGGATTATTTAAGATGGGTGCGTAGTGCAGAATTTAAGCATATTCATGATCTTGAAAAGAAGTATCCAGACCAAGAGTTAGCAGCTGTTATTCCAAAAGTGAGACAATTTGAGGTGGTGATTGATTGATTCCATTTCCATATCCAGAATATCATCCAATTATTGATGAAATTACAAAAGAAATTTATCAAGCTTTTCCTGAATTGAATGAAAAGTACGGTGAGGCTGGGAGAAAGAAATGTCGTGAAGACAATCAACATCATTTCCACACATTAGAGACGGCATATCAAATGGATCAAGAGAAAATCTTTGTTGATTATGCCCTTTGGCTTAATGGTATTTTAGTGAAACATGGGATGTCGCCCAAGCATTTAATTGATAACTTTGAGCGAATAGCGCGATTAATCCACGACAAAGTAGAAGAGGATAAAGAGGAGATCTTTATTCAATACCTTCAAGCAGGAATTAAAGCGATTCGAAAAAGCAATGTAGGAGAAGTACTCGGCTGATGCCGGGTACTTTTTTACAAAGGAATAGAAGAGGGGATCATGTGTTTAAAGGGCTTGTCATTTTTTCAATGTGTTTATTATTTCTACTCTATTCGTTTTTTCCAATAGATCTACTCGAACTGATTCTCTCGATTTTGGCGGCTATCATATTGCTGTTTGTGATTAATCAGGTGAAGCTACCTCAAAAAATGATCAGTTTGATCTTATTACTTTCTGGAATCAGTATTTATGTCCTAATGAATGTACATATAACCGATGCTTTGCAAGGCTTGTTACGTAATCTACCGCTTTTATCCTTATTACTACTCGTCCCCCTGTTAGCGATTCCAATGAAAGTAAGTGGCTATTTAGAATCGACCTATCATTATTTAAGCAAGTGGCAAAATGATTCCAATAAAGCATTTATGGGGCTCACCTCTTTATTATCCTTACTTGCCCCTGTTTTAAATATGGGTTCTGTTCGATTGGTTCATGAGGTAGCAAGAGATGTACAGTTTCCTACAAAGCTTCTTGGGAAATCTTATTTTATTGGCTTTTCAACTGCCATGCTCTGGTCTCCTTATTTTGCATCAGTTGCCTTAGTGCTCGTTTCGGTGAACGTCCGGGTCACCGATTATATACTAGTCGGACTAGGGTATGGGGTTATTCAATTGGGGCTTGGCATGCTATTATTTCGATTTGCGAAAGTAGAGGATGAAGGAGTTAGAATAAAAGCGATACCCAACGCTACTATTAATGAATCTCTCCACAGATTAAACATTGTGAAACTCATTTCAATGATTGTGGGAATGATAGTGAGTCTATTAGTGTTGGAATCCTTTACTACTTTATCAATGCTTGTCTTAGTGTCCTTAATTTCTCTTATCATTCCTATTTTGTGGTGGATAGGCAGTCAACAAAAAAGCAGAATGAAGGATTCCTTTCAAGAGTATTTGCTAAGTATCAGTTCCAAAAGTCAAAATGAAATTGTCTTATTTTTAAGTGCTGGTTTTTTTGGTAGTGCGATCTCATATACCTCAGTAGCAAGGATTATTGAAACGACGATGGGTTGGGCTTCATCTGTTTCATTGTTATTTTTTATTGGATTAGTGGTTGTGATCGTTAGCATGTTCGCAATGGCTGGAGTACATCAAATCATTATCGTACCTTTACTTGCGATGTATGCGGGCACAGATGTAACGGGCATCACACCAGTTGCTCTCGCTGTCATCTTTTTAATGGCATGGGCCCTTTCTTCGATTTTAAGTCCTTTGAATGCGATTAATATGCTGGTGAGTTCTTTGCTTGGTCGAAGTGGCTTTACGACAGGGATGAAATGGAATGGAGTCTATTTATTCTTGTTGTTTGTTGTAGGGGTTATGATGGCTTATAGTATTCAATTACTTAACTAATCAAACCGCCCCCTTCATTGATAGAAGGCGGGCGGGAACTATCTATAAAGATTACTTAGTCCTCAGTCACGCGATTTTTAAAAGCCTCTTTTGTAGCCAAAAAGCCATCTTCTTCTGGTGTTTTATGATCGTTGTTTTTCGCTTCCTTCATTTCGCTTCCTTCAGGAAATGCACCGGGATGACTTTTTTTCTTATGATTAAAGTTTTGTCCTCTTGCCAATACCATGACCCCCTTAAAATGTTTTCAACAATAGTCTTTTCATTATAAGTTTTCCTTATGCATTGGCTGATTGAATAGTCTGGTACAATCAAAAGTGATGTGACCCAATAAAAGAAAATCTAGCTAAAGGTAGCTTTTCCTTTATAATGTGTAGAGAATGTCATTAGCTCAGTAAAGGTTGGATAAAGATTGGAAAGTTATAAGCAAAAACCTATTAATTATTTATACATGTACAATTTTCATGAGGACGAGGCTTCCTTATGTCACTTGGAGATGCGCTCGTTGTTTGGAATAGATACTTCATTATCAATCGTGGAGAGTTCAAAACGAATCGACCCAAGTCGAAGTCCGTTCATAAAGGCAAGAATCGATGTGAGCCATAAAGGGGCAAGTTTGTCTGATATGAAGCAGCAAATGAAAGGCTTGGAGATACAGGATTGTACATTTAAAATCATCTATGTGAAAAATGAGGATTTAGAGGTAAATGAAACGGCTAGGTTTGAAGAAAGACGTAAGATAGAGCGAGAAATTGGCTTGCTTGTCCAAGGTCAAGTCGATCTTCATCATCCTGAAATCATTTTCGGAATTATGAAAGTAAGAGAAGGCTGGGTATTTGGCAGGTATACCAAGAGCGAATCAGTTTGGTTAAAGCATCAAAAGAAGCCGCAAAATTATTCCACAGCTCTAAGCACACGAGTGGCAAGAGCTGTTGTGAATATTGCCGCACCTCATACTGAGGGAATGAAAATGATCGACCCATGTTGCGGGGCTGGAACAGTGCTTATTGAAGCGTTATCGATGGGGATGGATATCATAGGAAGTGACCTGAATCCACTTGTAACAACGAGTGCGAGGGAAAATATAGCTCATTTTGGCTTTGAATGTGAAGTGGCGTTACTAGATCTACGTGATGTGACTGGAAGATATGATGTGGTCATCATTGATATGCCTTATAACTTGTGCTCAGTCCTCACACAAGAAGAACAACTTGAAATGCTTCAAAGTGCTCGTAAACTGGCTAAGAAAATGGTCGTGATTACGATTGAGAACATTGATTCCTTAATCGAACAGGCTGATTTTACAATTGTAGATAGATGTGTGGCCAAAAAATCGACGTTTTCAAGACAAGTGCTGGTCTGTCAATAAAACTGTAGGATGCAACCTGACCAGTCTTTTTTAGTCTCAAAACATTAATAATGAGGTGCAGAACTGTGAATGTGATTTTATACGATTTAATTTTAATAGTATTTGGTATTGTTCTTGGGGTGTTCATCGCTGAACCTTTAAAAAATATATTCACCGGAAAGTATAAGGAAGAGGCGAGACAGAAAAAACGGGTCAAATTATTACTTGCTATTAGGGAGAACAAAACGAAGATTCCCCCTACAACAGAGGAATTAGCAGAAAAGGTATTTTTGGGAAAACTTGACATAGAAGCAGTAGAGAAGCTTTTAAAGGAAGTGGAAGACACAGGTTTAATTAAGGGAGTCTCCAGTAAAGGAGAGGGTATCGAAAAGACAAGTTGGGTGTATGTTAAGAAGCATTGAAATTGAATAAGTTAGGTGGGGAATGGATTAGGACTCCATTCTGCCTGCTCACGATAAATCGAAATTCTAACTTGAAGAATTTCGATTATTTGAGTTTAACGATTAATGTGCATCATAGAGGAATAAAAGCTCCCTAGTAGGCTTTTCTCTACAAATTATCAAAATAACCTTGTTTTTTAAAAATTCTAACTATATTATTAATGGTAACAGTTACATACCTACTAGTCAGTATTTTGTTTGAGTTAATCTTACAAGAATCAAAAATTAATGGGAGAAGGTGCTATTTATTATGGGGAAAACATTTGAGGATTTTATGAAATTGGAGAACCTATTGCCAACGTTTCATTCGGTGGAAGAAGAGAGACAGTATTTAAAGGAACGTCTTGCAGCTGCCTTTCGTTTGTTTTCTAAGTTTGGGTTTGACGAAGGAGTTGCCGGACATATCACTGTACGTGATCCAGAAAAGAAGGACCATTTTTGGGTAAATGCATTTGGGATGCACTTTAGTCAAATAAAAGCCTCCGATCTAATCCTCTGTAACCATGAAGGTGATGTGGTACACGGAAATCGTCCGGTAAACAGAGCTGCTTTTGCGATTCACTCACAGATCCATGCTGCTCGTCCAGATGTGGTTGCAGCCGCGCATGCCCATTCTGTCTACGGGAAAACCTGGTCCGCACTCGGTCGCAAACTCGACCCCATTACACAAGATTCTTGTGCATTTTATGAAGATCATGTTTTATTTGATGATTATACAGGAGTCGTTTTAGACACAGAAGAGGGCAAGCGAATCGCCAAGGTCCTTGGTCCGCATAAAGCTGCTATCTTAAGAAACCACGGTTTATTGACAGTTGGTAAAACGGTTGATGAAGCAGCTTGGTGGTTCATTACAATGGAGCGTTCATGTCAGGCACAATTAATGGCAGAAGCTGCAGGGAGACCGGTTTTAATTGAAGAAGAATACGCAAAAGTCACAAGTTCTCAAGTTGGCTCCGAATTAGCAGGTTGGTTCAGTTTCCAACCCCTTTGGGACAAAATCGTGAAAGAGCAACCTGAATTAGTAGATTAACGAAATATAAACAATTATGAATTACGGGGGCAAATTAATGAGCGGTTATGGGGAGAAAGTACAATTTCAAATCTATTCACCTGAACATTCAAACGAAAGTGGTAAATTTCCATTAGCGTTTGAGGAGTGGGAAAGATTAGCGAAAGAAAAGTTAGAAGATGGGCCCTATTGGTATGTTGCTGGAGGTGCAGGGAGTGGTGCAACGATGAAGGCTAATAGGGATGCGATTTCATCTCTCTTATTCAAACGAGATGCTAGTTTGAAGCATTCCTATAAATAGAAATTCTCTTTAAATAAGTGAGGAGGGTTTAAATGAAAATTGCTGTTATTGGGGCTGGTGCTGTTGGTGGTTACTACGGAGGGATGCTATCTAAGGCGGGTTTCGATGTCACTTTTATTGCAAGGGGCAAACATTTAGAAGCCATGAAACATTCTGGCCTTCACATTCACTCCCTTCAAGATTCATTTATTGCCCAAAGGACTTTTACAAATGACTTTAATCAAATTAAAGAGGCGGACCTTCTTCTTTTCACAGTGAAATCGACAGAAACAAAAGCGACTGCAGAGATGATTCATCCATTATTAAAAAAAGGTGCAGCTATACTTACGTTACAAAATGGTGTAGACAATGAAGAAATATTAATAAATACTCTAGGGTCTGATCGGATTGTTTCGGGTAGTAGTTACCTTTCTGCTTCTGTTGAACAACCAGGTGTTATTCGTCGTCACTCAAATTTAGAAAAAATTATTTTTGGTGGTCTTTCTGAAACAAGCTCTCATCATATTGAATCTTTCGTTCATGTTCTTCAGCTTGCGAAGATTGATTTTGAAGTATCTAGCTCAATCATCGAAAAAAAATGGGAAAAGCTCTTATGGAATGCAACATTTAATCCACTCACAGCAGCTTCATTGGCCTCGGTAGGTGATGTACTCGATAAAGAATCATTAAGAAGGACTGCTGAAGCAGTTCTTGCTGAGGTCGTTAGTGTTGCTGGTGGTCTAGGAATTAAATTGAATGAGAGTTGGGTCAAGCAGATTTTCCCTTTATCTGAAGTAGCTCGTAATCATAAGACATCTATGCTGCAAGACCTGGAAAAGGGAAAGAAGATGGAAGTGGAATCGATCTGTGGATATATTATAAAAAAAGGAAAACAGTTAGGCATTAAAACCCCTGTATTAGAAACGATTTATACCATTTTATGCTCAATAAATGATCTAATGGAAAGCAAGAATACAGAAAAAGCGTACCCATCAAACTAAGCACTCCCGCTTGAAGTTAGTAAAGTTGAAGAAGAGTACGTATGTAGTTTAAAGGGGGTGCCAAAATGGAAATAAGTCAACAAAAAAGAATGTGGATCTACTCCTTCATCGGAATGGTAACCACAATCGTTGTACTAGCTTTTGCCAGACTCTCGTATGGTGTTGTTCTTCCTTTTATGCGAGAGGGATTACAGATTACGTATAAAGAAGCCGGTATTCTTGGAACCGTTATCTCGTTTGGTTATTTAAGCATGGTCGTATTTGCTGGAATCCTTGCCTCCAAATGGGGAGGGAAGAGAACGATGCTTCTTGGGACGATGCTTGTTACTGTAGGCTTCATAGGTTTAACTTTTACTCCTTCCTATTGGGTAGCAGTTCTGTTTATGTTTGTGTTAGGAGTTGGGACGGCCTTTACGTATACGCCTTTAATCTCTTTACTGGTTGCGTGGTTTCCTACAAAAAAAGGGTTAGTCATTGGACTTACGACTAGTGGGGTTGGAGTCGGAATCCTCTTAACAGGAGTGATTGTCCCTTACTTGAGTAGCGTGTACCCAATAATTGGTTGGAGATTTTCATGGGCTTTATTTGCTTTTGCCAGTTTGATTGTCCTCCTCTCGATGTTTTTATTCATTAAAAATCCGCCGACAAGCACCACAGCAAGCTCAAAAGATGAGCAATCAAACCCTAAAGACATTTATAAGAATAAAGATGTTATTAATGTCAGTCTGATCTATGGTGTGGTCGGGCTTGCTTACATTGTTCAGATGCTGTTTGTGATGAGCTTCATGATTGAGTCTGGTATAAGTGTAACAGTAGCAGGTCAGTTGATGGCATTGAACGGGTTACTATCCATTTTCACAGGGCCCGTTTGGGGACATATTTCCGATAGGATTGGACGGAAAAAGTCGTTGATTTTGACGATGGCGTTTACTTTAACAGCTATGACGATTCCGATCATACTCCCAACACTCATTGGATTCACGATTCATATCCTTATTTTAAGTTGTACATTGACTGGTTTGTTTACATTAGTGCAAGCTTCTAGTATGGATCAAGTGAAACCAGTCGATATGCCCGTAGCCTTTAGCTACGCGACTTTTTATTTTGCTGTAGGGCAATTTATTGGCCCGACAATTGCTGGTTGGTTAATTGATGATTTCGGTGGATTTCAACAAGCTTTTCTTTTTTCGTCGATTTGTTTAGGTATAGGGTTACTTTTAACCTTTAAAGTGAGAAGTTCGCAAACACCAAAGGTGGTTGTGGAATCAAATGTGAGTGGGTGAATAAGGGCATTGCACCAAATATCCTCTTAATTCATGGAATAGAAACCACGAAATAGAGAACGATAAAACTGGGATCTGAATTACTTGAAATTAGGAGGAATGCGTTATGACACAACCTAACCATGATAAGCAAGAACTAAACCAAGCACAGAAAGAAGTGGAAAAAGCTTTTAATCAGTTAGAAAAAGAGAATCATGAACTTTTTCAGGCTCAACAAGCGGTACAACATGAGGGTCAAAAGTTAAAAGAAGCTCAACAAAAAGTAGATCATGAACAACATGATGTTCAGCTAGCTCAAGAGAAATTTCAACAAGCCCAAGCTAAGGCTAATACTTACAAATAATTCAACATGTATAAAGGAATAAGAGCCAACATTTATCTGATATGTTGGCTCTTATTAATGTGAGTTTAAATAAGTTACCGACTCCTTTTTAGGAATTGTTGAAGTGAATGTTAGAAGAACCAGAGACCAAACAAGGTTGAAACAATCAAACCGAGAATAACAGGTAGGAAGCTTTTGCGTACAAGCTCCATGACCGGTACTTTGGCAAAACCGGCTACAGCGACTAAGGAGGACCAGGCAATTAAAGTACCCCCACCTACCCAAATCGAACCCATTTGACCAATTGCAGCTAAGGTTGCTGTATCGACTCCGACTGTTGGTCCAAGTGCACTAGAGAGAGCCCCGACAAGTGGGAGACCTGAGAATCCAGAACCATCAAGCCCTGTGATCATTCCAATGATTAATATTGCAAATCCAGCGAGAAAGGCATTTTCAGGGATCAATTGCTGTCCTGCTTGCACGAGATCGAACAAGAAAGAAGGAGAGCTCTCACTTCCGACACCTAGAATCGTACCCGCTAGTTCACCACTTCCGATAAAAAAGAAACCCGCAATTGGAATCACTGGCCCCATTGCTTTAAATGCGAAGACAAAGCCGGTAATTAAATGTTCGCTTACTTTTGCTAGAGATGTTTTAGCCTGGTCTGCTGTAGTGGAGGCAAGTAAGAGGAGAGCGGCCGTGCCACCAATTAATGCCGCACCCGTGCCCCCTTCAATCGTCGGAATGACATCTGAGAACTTCGCCATAACCATATAGACAATAATAAACAAGAATGCAGTCGGGACGAGTAACGCAAACACCATACTCTTTTTGGTGACGGGTTTTCTCGTTTGAGTGTGGTCGTCCTTTGACGAAGATTGAACCTTTTCCCACTTCAGTAAATGGTTTTTTGAAGGTGACTGAATCCACTTTCGTAACAATAAATAAGCAACAGTGATCGCAATTCCACCCGTTACAAGGGATAACACAAACGCTCGATCGGCAACTAGGGAAATATCGACTCCAGCAGCAGTTGCACTGAGCATCGGTGCAATTTGAATAATGTAGTCAGACGATAAAGCCATACCTTGGCCAGCTAATGAAATTGCAATCGCTGCCCCAATCGGAGGAAGACCAGCTCTAATCGCAACTGGAATTAACAGCGCACCGACAAGTGGGACTGCTGGGGTTGGCCAAAAGAACAAGGAGATCGAGTACGTTACAAGAACAATGACCCAAAAAGAGATATGGCCATTGACCATAACCTTTTGAAACGGTGTGATCATTTGTTCATCTGCCCCTATATCTTTCAAGGCGTGCAAAAGCGCTGTCATAATCGCAATAATTAAAAAAATGTTAAATAATTCTCCAGCAGCGATTAAACTTGCTTGGAAGATTGTTTGAAGTCCTATGGATAAGGATCCGCTGAAGATCCATCCCACTAAAAATGTCATCAAAATCGCTGGGACGACAACATTTTGTCTAAAAAGCATGGTTAAAATGATTAAGAGAGTCCCTGATAAATACATCCAATGGGACAAAGTAAGCTCAATCATATCGAATCGAAGCCCCCTCTATCTAAAAGTCAAACTTACGATATGGTATGAAACAAACTAGGCATTGGTGTATTTGCGGAAATAATATTGTAGTGAAAAGAGAGGGATAAAGGGAATTGTTAATGTTGTCTAGGGAATTCTAAAAAGTGCCCTCACTGATGTGAAGGCTACACTCCCTTTTTTGAGGACATTACAATGAGAGGGGGAGGCTTCCTGCTCTATATTACTATATTTTACTACCTCTCGTTGATTCCAACTACTTGTATTATTTTTATCCTCATCCGTAAATATGCAAGTTACCAATAAAAGAAGTTACAGAATCGTCTAAAGCAACAACGCTTTTTACAGCAACATTTGTCACGTTTACGGGAATCGTCACGCCTAAAAAAGTCATGCTTGCGTTCACACTTACGCTTTCTTCGACAATTATCGTAGCTCATGTAGGCACCTCCTCTTTAAGAGATAATATAATTTATGGATCTTTTAAGAGGCTTGTATCAGCTATTGGTAGGGAAGATCTAAAAATACACGCGTATCCTTTCCGTCATCAAAAAAAGCCCAACCTATAAAGGGGCTGGGTTCATCCTGTCCTGCTCCATGTTATCAGGAGTCTTTAAGCCGTTGAGAGGAGGCGTTCCTTCTCCTTGAAAACATATGCTGAGTAGATATAAATATTCATAAAACGAGCCCTCACATAGTGGGGCAAACGAAAAAGCACCTACTCCCTGCCTAAGAGTAAGTGCATTTTCTGATCTTTTTTCATCATCATTCTATAATCGTATCGGGTAAGACTCAAATTAATTTTAATACTTTGTGCCTGAATTGTCTATACAATTTAATGGGCATTGGTGTATAAGCTGAAAAATATTGCCACGAAAAGAGAAGGATAAAGGAATAAGTTATAATCTTGTATCAAATTCTCGTAATTTGTCGCCGATGAGGAATATGATAATGAATCTTGACTATGATAGATAGAGCAGGGTAATCTATGTTCACTAGGTTATCTAGTAGCTGGGAGGGTACGATGAAAAAAATCGTTTCTATATTATTTATGTTGTTTATCCTAATTGGCGTGATGGGATATGGAATTTATTATCTTGGGACTAACATAGCTTCTGATAGGATAACAGAAGGCCTTTCATCTGAGTTGAATTATGGCCAAATGAATGAGATCCGAACGTATATTGACAATGATCCTGATTTAAGAGTTCTTGTGGAGGAAGTTGCACAGGTCGATGAAAGTAAGCTACCTTTTACAACAAAGGAAGAAGCAACAAGAGTCTTGATTAGGAAAGTCGGAATCACAGAGCTGTTAAATATACAAACAAAAGTAGAACAAGGTAATGTGAATCCTGTTCAATTAATCGATGATCCTCATTCAAGTTTAACATCGGAAGAGATCATGGCGCTTAAGGTGATTGCTTATAAAGAACTATATCAATAAAAAAGGCTGAGACCCTTGTTTCACAGAATTTCCGAACGACAAAGGAAAGCCTAGTCCATCAAAAAAGCGCCTCAAGGGGCGCTTATTATCAATGAGAAGACACTAATCATCATCCGTTGTATACGTGTCTTTGTCCTGAATTTCCTTTCTTAGTGTAGCACTATGCATAAGCCTCAAAATTGGTCTGGCAACTAAAAAAGTACTCCCAGCAAGATAACTTATAAGGCCGATCATTTCCGCCTCATCAAAAAAATTAAGAATACTCCCTACAACAAACAAAATTCCGATTAATAAATCGTTAATCGTAGAAATAACTCTATATCTCTTATCAAAATAAATTCGCATCCGTCCCATTTTCACGTCCAAATACTCTTCACCATTCTTAATCTTTGGAACTTTTCTTTTCATTTAAATCCTCCTTGCTACAAATCTCCGCGAATAACTTTACCCACTATTAATAAAATAATAAACCTGCTGCAACTGCTTTTTTAGGAAAAATAAAGCTTTTGACAAGTTTATGGGCTCGTTCTTATTGATTATCTACCGCAGGAAATGCATCAAGTGAGACAATTAATGGTTAAACAACCAAAACAAGGGGGGAACGTAGTTTGATTATTTAGGCACACGTACCTTATTATCGTAACCATTTGTTTTGTGTGATCCATCGCAGAATGGAAGATTCTTAGATTGCCCGCATAAACAGAGGGAAAATGCAGGTTTTTTTGGGAATGGATTGCCTTCCCCGTCCAATAGTTCAACATCACCAGTCACTCGTACTGAGCCGTTATCATTAATTTTTAATATTACTTTCTTTTCTTCAGCCATATTCTTCATTCCTTTGTATGTAGGATGTGTAATGAATTCTACAAATGTCGTGTAATTCCTTTTAATCTTAGCATAATTAGTGAGTTGAAATGAGTACAGAAGAAAATAGGATGATGTGGATCTGTGAAATTCGTAATAGGAAATCATTCTTTTTTTACGCTTCTCACAACTTATTACACGGTTAATCAGTCAAAATTATGCTATGATATGGGCTAAAGCTTTACGATTTATATCATGATTGGTACCTAGAGTAAAAGAAAAGATTGGAAGATAAAGAAGGGGATTATTATGAATCAAAGAACCTATCCATCATTATTCTCAAGCATTAAAAAGCCATCGACTGCGTTTGAATGGTTTACAGCCTTTTTATTTATTGTTTTATTTATTGTTGGGCTTTTCAGTGCATTTGCCTTCAGATTATTTGTGATGTTGTTTTTAGTAGGTCTATTACTACAGGTCAATCGTTTCCTGCAAATGCGTCTGAATGGAAAAGGAACGATTGCTGAAGAGGCAGAAATTGCGGCAGTGAAAACGAAGCCAGTTGCAGTACCTACACCTATTAAAGAAGAAACGGATCAAGAAATTTTAGAGAAGACGACTCAACTTCAGAAAATTGATTTCGATCGTACTGAATTACTTGAAGAATTATTTAGAAAAGCCTCACTCGATGATGAAGAAAAACAAACGTATCGCTCAAAAATTAAACAAAAGGATCATGAGATTTCTCGTTTGCGTCAAGAGTTAATGAATGCAGGGGAGAAGATTCAGCAAGTGATGCTCGATACAAAAAATATGTTTGTGAAGCATGATCCGATGAAGGAGCTAGCTTCATCAATTGACTCAGAGTTATTAGAAGCTGATTCGCTTGATCTGTTGAATGAACATCTACAAAGAAAACGTGCTACCTTAACAGAGGAAGACTTAATTGCTTTAAATAAAGCGGGCTATGTAGATGAAGAATTTAAGTTAACACGTGCTGGATTTAAAGCTTTAACGAGAGCCGTTGAAAAATAAAGAGAGGAGGCCGTCCTACGCAATTGCGTGAGACGGCCTCTTTCTTATTTGCCCTCAAATTCATCTACTAACTCGCTAAAGAAAGAAAGAGCTTTTTCAATTGGTTCGGAAGTCGTTAGATCAACTCCAGCACGTTTTAATAATTCGAGCGGGTAATCGGAACTACCACTTTGTAAAAATTCAAGGTAGGCTTCCTTCGCTCCTTCTTTCTTTTCAAGTAGACCATTGGCAAGCTGAATCGCTGCAGCAAATCCAGTCGCATATTTGTACACATAAAACGGACGGTAGAAGTGGGGAATCCTTGACCAGCCAAACTTGACCTCATCATCAAATACTAGGTCGTCTCCATTGTATTCTCTAAATAGTCTTTCATACACTTCATTAAATACTTCGGCAGTAAGGGGCTTTCCTGCTTCTGCTAATTCATGTGTATCTTTTTCAAAGTTAGCAAACATCACTTGTGTGAAGAGCGTGCCTTTGAACTTATCGATAAAGTCATTAACTAAGTATTTACGAGTTTTTTCGTCTGTGGATTGATCTAATAAATAGTGAATCAACAACACTTCATTTACTGTAGAGGCAACTTCCGCGACAAAAATGGTATAACCTGCTGTGATTTGTGGCTGGTGTTTGGCTGAAAGGTAACTATGCATCGCATGTCCCATCTCATGAGCAAGGGTAAAGAGACTGTTTAAATTATCTTGATGGTTCAGTAGGACAAATGGATGAACGCCGTAAAGACCCATATTGTAAGCACCAGAACGCTTGCCAGGTGTTTCGCGAACATCAATATATCGTTTTTCTTTAAATTCAGCTAATGTCTCAACGTATTCCTCGCCAAGTGGTGCTAGTGTATTTAACATCGTATCATAGGCTTCATCATATGGAATATCCTTATCAACGCCTTGAACTAGGGGAATGGATAAATCATATTGATGCAATTCATCGACACCTAACATCTCTTTTCTAATTTTTTGGTAACGATGATAAGGAGCGAGATGGTTTTTTGTTGATTCGATTAAGTTTTCATAGACTTCTTTTGGAACTTCATCAGCAAACAATGATTTCTCAAGTGCAGAAGGATAATTCTTCATACGAGAGACGGTTACATTTGTTTTGATTGCTGCGGAAAGAGTAGATGCAATGGTGTTATTAAGTTCAACATATGGCTTATAATACGCATGATACGCCTCTTTTCGCTTAGAACGATCCTCATTTTTAAGAAGTTTTTCATACATGCCTCTCGTGAGCTCTACTTTTTTTCCGTCTTCTGTGGTGACTTCGCCAAATTTAATATCAGCATTATTAATCATTCCGAACGTCTTACTAGGAGAGGAGAGTGATTCACCTAGTTGAGTGAGGACTTCTTCTTTTTCTTTACTAAGCACGTGTGGCTTGTAACGGAACAGGTCCATCAGGTCATCTTCAAAATAAGTCAGACCCTCGACTTCAGATATGTATTCAGAAAGGGTGGTTTTATCGAGACTCAATAAAAATGGTCTGAAAAAGGAGACCGCCGTACTCGCTTTCACGCTTAAACCCGTCGCTTCATCTAATAAGGACTCAGCTTTTTTATCACGTGTATCGACGTCCACTTGTAAGCGAGCATAGACAACCACTTTCGATAAGTGAAAGCTCAATTTCTCTTGCAAGGTTAAGAAGTCATACAATGAATGGCCGTCCGTAATTTTGCCATCAAACTCTTTTAATTGTGTAGCCATTTTTTTGATTTCTGCGACGTCTTCCTGCCAGTCTTCAATCGAAGGGTATATATCTTCCACTTTCCATTTTTCGTGATCAGGTACATCTTTACGTGAAGAATAAGTTGTCATGTATCATCACTCCTTTAAGTATAGGTTTACCATTATCCACCATAGTTATGATTGTATCACAAGGAAATGTACAGAAAAATGTAGAAGTCTTGAGTGCGTCAGAAAATAAAAAAGATTGTGACGATCTTTACAAACTCAATCAATTTGTCTACGATATAGATACGATTACTTGGTATTTGAAAAGCAGGTGAAAGATGAAAAGGATCATGGTTGTAGGCGTGTCTGCAGGGGCAGGGAAATCAACTTTTGCTAGGAAGTTAGGAGAAAGATTACATATTCCAGTTTATCATTTGGATACTTTTTACTGGAAATCAAACTGGGTCGAGGCTTCTGAAATCGAATTTTATGAAGCTCAATTAAATCTAGTAAAACATGCATCATGGATCATTGAAGGTAATTATACTGGCACTCTTCACTTGCGTATGGAAGAAACAGATACGATCATCTACATCGAACGATCTTTACCAGTTTGTTTGTATCGTGTGTTGAAACGGTACCTTCAAAATAGAGGAAAAGTTCGTGAAGACCTTGGAGAAGGATGCATTGAAAAGTTAGATTGGCCTTTCATTAAGTTTATTGTGACAACTTACTTCAAACGAAAAGAAATGATGCAGGAACACTTTACCCATTTCTTAGCCGGAAAAGGCAGTAGAAAAGTAATTCAACTGAAAAACAAAAAGCAAATCAGAGATTTTTTTCAAACATAAGACTGATAAAACAAGTAGGAGGCTATTTATCAAATGGCAAAAGCATTAACAGGTAAAAAGGTCGTACTAACAGCATCTCGTAAAGTGGAGGAGATGAGTACATTAATTGAGAAGCAGGGCGGGGTACCGCTCGTTCGTTCAATGCAAGGAACCGTTTATGTGGCTGAAGAAAGTGTGATTGATGAGCTTAAAGCTGTGATTGAAAATGGAGTAGATTGGTTTGTACTAACAACGGGTATAGGAACAGAGAAGCTTCTTGAGCTTGCCGAAGGTGTGGGTTTAAAAGAGGACTTGCTTCAATTACTAGAGAAAACGAATATTGCAGCAAGAGGCTACAAAACAAAAAATGCTCTTAAAAAACATGGTCTTACGCCAACGATTAGTGATGATGACGGCACAACAACTGGATTAATTCGAGCAATGGAAGCAATAGACTTCAAAGGAAAAAAAGTCGCTGTCCAATTGCATGGGGTACCTTCTCCTAATTTACGTACGTTCTTTCAAGAGAAAGAAGCAGTATACGCAGAAGTACTTCCGTACCGTCATATTGCACCTGACGCGGCAGATGTTAAAAAGCTTTATCTTGAAATCATCGAACAACAAGTAGATGCTGTTTGCTTTACGACGGTCCTTCAAGTAAGAGCCTTGTTTGATTATGCAAGTTCCGTACAGTCTAGTAGTGAGCTTGCGACTTGTTTTAATGAAAAGGTACTAGCTGTCGCTGTTGGGAAGCTTACAGCTGAAGGCTTAACGGATGTTAAGGTGACAAGAATGGTTGTACCTGAGAGAGAACGGATGGGAACGATGATCATTGAGCTAGCAAAATATGTTGAAGCAAATGGTTAGTCCTTCATTTACAGAAGTGGTAACGTAAGAGTTGTACATAAAAAAGATATGGAAGGTGGTATGATCATGAAGAGGTTTGAGGCCTATATGGTTGACTTAGAAGATGGTAAAACAAAATTAGAGCGCAAACAACTTACTGTGGAAGATTTGGGTGAAGGGGAAGTAACGATTGAAGTCGCTTACTCCAGCGTTAATTACAAAGATGGCCTAGCAACTTTACCTAAGCAAATTATTCGTAACTATCCACTCATTCCGGGTATTGACCTTTCAGGAACAGTTGTTGAATCAACAGACTCTCGTTTTAAAGAGGGAGACGCGGTCATTGCGACTAGTTATGAAATTGGGGTTTCTCATCATGGTGGCTTTAGTGAAGTCGCTAAAGTTCCAGCTAAATGGGTAGTACCTTTACCTGATGGCCTATCGCTTAAAGAAGCGATGATTCTTGGTACAGCAGGCTTTACTGCTGCCCTATCTGTGCAAAAGTTAGAAGATCAAGGGATTACTCCGGATAGTGGACCTGTTCTTGTATCGGGAGCAACCGGTGGAGTAGGAAGTGTCGCTGTTGATATATTAGCAAGTCGTGGCTATGAGGTGCATGCAAGCACTGGGAAAGAAAGTGAACATGGTTATTTAAAAGAATTAGGTGCAACCGAAGTTCTGAAGCGTGATCAACTCACGCCAGAAGACAAGAAACCGTTACGTAAGGAACTTTATGCTGCAGCTGTCGATCCAGTGGGTGGTCAGACATTGGAATACATTATAAGTACCTTAAAATATGGTGGATCAGTTGCAACTAGTGGTCTTACAGGAGGAAATAAAGTAGAGACAACCGTCTTTCCATTTATTCTACGAGGGATCAACTGGCTAGGAGTCGATTCGGTCTATTGCCCAATGGACGTACGTGAGAAGATCTGGAAACGCCTAGCTTCAGATTACAAGCCACCTCATTTAACAGAAGGCATTGTCAATGAAATTAGTTTAGATGCATTACCTTCTGTGTTATCAAGCATATTAAAAGGGGAAGTACGCGGAAGAACAATCGTGAAATTGAAGTAAAGGATTCGCCTAAGCTCACTTCTCATAGAGAGCTTAGGCTCTTTTTTGCTAAGAAGGAGGAAGAATATTGACCTATAAAATACTACCTCGTACTTTTTATGATCAGCCGACGTTAGAATTGGCTCAATCATTGTTAGGGAAAACACTCGTCCATGAAACGAGTGAAGGTGTAACGGCAGGGTACATTGTAGAAACCGAAGCCTATAAAGGCCCGGATGACCAGGCTGCTCATAGCTTTAATAATCGCAGGACGAACCGAACGGAGATTATGTTTGGGGCAAACGGTCATTGCTATGCCCATGTCATGCATACGCATTGTTTAATTAATGTCGTAAGCGGAGGAGAAGGTTGTCCCGAAGGTGTGTTAATCCGGGCGGTCGAACCGATTGAAGGGATCCCGTTGATGTATAAAAGGCGTGAGAAAGCTAAAAGAGATAGAGATTTGACAAGCGGACCAGGCAAATTGACAAAAGCTTTAGCTATCACTAAAGAGGATTATGGGAAGGCATTTTGGGAACCACCTTTATATATTGCAGAAGGCCAGAAAGTTGTTCACGTTTCAACCGGACCACGCATTGGGATAGACAACAGCGGTGAGGCAAAAGATTACCCTTGGAGATTTTGGGAGACGGGTAATCCGTATGTATCCAAATAAAAAGCACAAGGGGAGAGTCCCTTGTGCTTATCTTAATTGTTGTGACTCTTTTGTTTTTGGTATTTCCACATCATATACCGATAGCGAATCGTACATCCAATGCAATAG
The DNA here is from genome assembly GCF_032843265.1 of Alkalihalophilus lindianensis. NCBI lineage: Bacteria > Bacillati > Bacillota > Bacilli > Caryophanales > Bacillaceae > Alkalihalophilus > Alkalihalophilus lindianensis. Next base: position 879,530 of record NZ_JAWJBA010000001.1, on the reverse strand, counting down.
CCGCTTAATGCAAGAGCTGCAGCCATCAAGACCATGCCGCTCATAATGAACATAAAACTAATAAACTGAAACATGAACCCTACTAAGGCTAGTCCTAAACAAATCGTTGCAATCCATTGATTAAAACGTTGCTGCTGTGAGTCTTCCTGTACGTAAGTCTTTAAAGGTTTTTTTAGTAAAGACTTGGCTATCTTCATCACCACATTATAATGAAAAGCTAATGCGACGACTCCTACTAGAAAAGGTAGTGCTAAAATCCAAGGTGATACGAGCCAGCCTAATAGAACCGTTATTATAAGAAAAATTTGATTTAATTGAACAAGCGGTTTAGGTATTCCCATTTATTTTTCCCTCCACGTAGATGATTCATTGTTGTTAAAGGAAGTATATCAGGGAATCTTTATAAAAGAAAGATTTAAACCTAGTAAGCTGATCGTTTATCTAGTCAATTGTAAAAAACAACCTCTCGTTACAGAAGTGAGTGGATGTTTATCGTTATTTTTCTTCTTTACATACTAGAAAAGGAAGAGCCTTTTGTTTGAGCGATAGACGTGTAGGGGTTTCTAAATAAATTTCTCCATCGATATCAATATCTTCAATCGGGCTGGTTTCGAGTTGAAGGGAAGCGGCTTGGATGAACTCAATCCCTTCCATTTCACCTGGCCATTCTGGAGATCTAGCTTTGTTGAACAAGTTTTTAAGTAAAGCAAGCCCTGCTTCACGGATGATATAAAGCTCGAGCTTTCCATCATCTAGTTTTGTTTGTTCATGGTATAAATTTGTTGTACCAAGAAAGGATCCATTCATGGCAAGAATCATCACAGCCTCATCTTGAACCGTCTTTCCATCCAATTGTAGAGAGTAGGAGAACGATTCTGCCGTTTGAAGGGATTGAATCGCACTTAGAAAATAGCTGAATTTACCAATACTACTTTTAAGATCGTCATTTGTCCCTTCAGAAGCTCTAGTAATCAGTCCTAATCCAAAGAAATTGGAAAATGCCCGTTCATTCACCAATCCGATATCTAAGGGTTGAACCGTGGCTTCTTTAAAGGCTTCACATGCTTGCTTCACTTTTAAAGGAATGTTAAGTGCTCGTGCAAAATCATTACACGTACCAGTAGGTAAAATAAAAATAGAAGGGGATCGTTCTAAATGAATCAAGCCATTCACAGCTTCATGAACGGTTCCATCACCGCCCATAATAATGACTAAATCAAAATGTTCGCCTCGTTCCCTACAAAGGCGCTCAGTATCCCCTCTTTCATTTGTCTTCATTAATGTGAATTCAGTTATATGTTGAGAAAGCCCAGCTACTGCTTCAGAAAGCAACGTTGCGATATCATTACTCCCTGCATTTCCATTATAGATAAGCATTGCCTTTTCATACATCTTAATCCCTCGTTTCAATGCTCTGTATACTGTTCTGTATTCCCTAAATAATCACATTCAACACTTCCTTTTAATTAGCAATACGTATGTGACATGAAAGCGGGCGTTTTGGTATAATACGTATGAAAAATGGACGGTCTACATGACGATGAAGGAGTTACACATGGATTTTACAATACAGTATTTATCATTTTTTGTTGTAAATGTAGAGGGCTCGGGTGAACAGGCAACAAAAGGCTATAAACATTATCAAACCCTTGATCACTCTGCTTATGAACAACATGCCCTAAAAGAGTTTTTAGATGGAGAACTAATGAAAGTGACGAAAAGAAAGGTCGAACAGAACCCAAAATCAGATCAAGTCCCAACTAAAATAGGACGTTTCATCGTCGAACCTGGATATGATTTAGATACGAATCCAAATTATAATCAGTTCAATCGAATACGACTCGCACAATCAACAGACGATTTTAAAAAAGAAAGCGAAGAATTAGTTCGTGCTTATATGGATACGAGTGCGATTCGAGGAGGAGCCTTACTTGTCATTCGAGCAAAACTCAATAAGTACATGGATGATCCTTTCGTCTTTGTTTTAAAATGTGATTTTGAACAAAAAGTAGCGAGTATTACGGATGAAAAGACGCTCATCAACCATGTTAACCGAGCAATCACGACAAAAAATATGAAGTCTATTCAATATCCTTACATGCCGGAAGAAGGAATGGTAGAAGAGTGGGAATTGAAAGTTCACCAATCATCACACGCGAGATACTTTGAAGACTTCTTAAAGTTCGTTGAATATAATAAGTCGATGCCAGAGCTTGTTAAGCATCAAATGATCGAATTGGCACAGCAGCATATCGCTGAAACGTATCAAGAAGCGAGTCCAGAACGTGAGCAGGAAGAAGAGTTTATAGAGGCTTGGTCCAATACGCCTGTTCGTGAAATGCAGGAGAAGTGGACACCAGAACAAGTGGTAGAAGCCTCTGCACCGATTGTCGAGCATCAACCAGAAATCGAGTTAAAACTGAAGCTAGACCATATTGAGGTGAAAGCGATGCTATCAGACTTTGGTGAGTCACTTCATATTGCGAAAGTGAACGGGAAGTATGTCATTGTCATTGAAGGCGATGCGTTTACGTTTGAGAAGGGGGTTTCACCTGTTGAATTTTTGAAGCCAGATGATTTAGAGGAAGTGTTGAAGAAGGTGGGGAGGTAGCTAGTTTTCCTGAAAAATAAAAGAAGTATGATAGAGACATGCACAAACCAAAACCCTTCCTTTTGAATAGTGTATAAAATAAAGATTAACCTTTTGTTCAAAAGGAGAGGGGCTTTAGTGGAATATACGTTCAAACTTCTTATTGCTGGCCTCAGCACAGTGGGAAGCTTTTTATTTGGAGGCTGGCCGGCATTATTGCAAGTTTTACTCATGTTTATTGTGATTGATTATGTGACGGGTTTAATTGCAGCAGCTTATAGTGGGAAGTTAAGTAGTAGAGTAGGGTTTAAAGGGATTGCAAAGAAAATCATTATGATCGCAATGGTCGCTGTCGCTTATGGGATCGACATTGTTCTTGGAGCGAGTAGCTTTTTTCGCGATGCGGTGATTTATTTTTACATCATCAATGAATTGATCTCTATTCTAGAAAACGCAGGGGAGGTAGGCTTACCGCTACCAAATGTATTGAAAGAAGCGATCGAGGTTCTGAAAAGAAAGGGAAACAGAGAGGACTAAAGACGTACCTCTGTAAATTAAAAAAGAGATGGATGCCCAAACGGCTCCCATCTCTTTTCATGATCCTATTTATCTTACTTGACCTGTACCTGAAATTTTCAACTTTGTCGTCGTTAGTGCTGGTAAGCCCATTGGCCCACGAGCGTGTAGCTTTTGAGTGGAGATTCCAATCTCAGCACCATATCCTAATGCACTACCATCTGTAAATCGAGTTGAAGCGTTATGGTAAACGGCTGCTGCATCTACTTGATTCAAGAATTGCTCTGCTACTTGTGCATCCTCAGTGATAATGGCCTCAGAATGCTTTGTACCGTATTGTTCAATATGGTTAATGGCTTCATCCACATCATCAACTAACTTTATAGCAAGATCGAGACTTAAATATTCCTCAGCCCAATCTTTTTCAGAGGCTTCGATGGCACCAGGAACAGCTTGGACGACTTCTTGATCGCCATGAACGGTAATACCAAACTCTTTGAATATCGAAATCAAAGTGTCTTTGTTCTTTGCAAACCATTCTTTATGAATTAAAACCGTTTCTAGTGCATTACATACTGCAGGACGATCTGTTTTCGCATTCGTAATAATAGCTAGTGCTTTTTCTAAGTCAGCATGTTTATCTACATACATGTGTACATTTCCAACACCAGTCTCAAGCACTGGAATCGTTGCTTTACGAACAACGGTTTCAATTAATGAGCCACCACCACGAGGGATAAGCACATCAATATATTGCTTCAATGTAAATAGCTGCTCTGTAGCTTCACGATCAGTACTTGCGATAAATTGTACTGCCTCAACTGAGATGCTTGTTTTCTCAAGAGCTTGATGAATGATGGAAATAATCGCTTTGTTTGAATGAAGGGCAGAAGAACCACCTTTTAAAATGATTGCATTACCCGATTTTAAAGCAATTCCTGTAGCATCAACTGTCACATTTGGTCTTGCTTCATAAATCATACCAATCACACCAAGAGGGACACGCTGGTTTTTTACATGTAATCCATTATCTAGTGTCCATTCCGTTACAACTTCTCCAACTGGGTCATCTAATTTCACAAGCTCTTTTAACCCATTAGCAAACTCAAAGACACGCTCTTTCGTGAGAAGAAGACGGTCCATATAGGCTTGATCGTATTCTTTCTCTCTACCTAATGCGAGATCCTTTTCATTTTCTTCCAATATAAAAGCGTAATTTTGTTCTAGCTCTTCAGCAATTATCAATAATGCTTCATTTTTTTCCTTCGTCGATAAAACACTTAAAGGTTTACTCGCTTTCTGGGCCTTTTTCGCTTGTTCTGCAACATTAATCTCAGTCATTGTCGTGTTACTCAAACGTATCCTCTCCCTTGAAATTAGTTAGCCATTACATTTGTGAGACATACAAATTCTTCTTGCTTAATCGCTTCACTATCAGTCACCTTAATGTCATCAGGAATTTCAGTTAACTTAAGTCTTCTAATTTTACGAAGCTGATCAGCAGAGTAATTAATAACTCCGCGTCCAACTTCTTCACCGTTCATATGACGAATCACAACAACATCCCCACAATCAAAACCTCCATTTACTTCACGCACTCCTTGTGGGAGGAGGTGACTTTGTTCTTGTGTAATGGCTACTCGTGCACCATCATCAATAATGACTTCGCCTTTTGCACCTGAATTGAACGCGATCCAATGTTGTCTAACATCGAGACCATCAAGTTCATCATTTGCCTTAAAATACGTCCCTCTTGCTTGATGGTTCACCGCATCATAAAGAATATTAGACTTGTTGGCATCACCTATAAACGTTTCAATCCCTGCAGCTAATGAAATCTTTACAGCTTCTATTTTAGAGCTCATGCCTCCTGTTCCAACGTCACTGCCAGAATCACCAGCCGCAGCTTCAATCTCTGGAGTGATCTCTTTGACTACTTCTAAAAGTTTAGCATCGGGATTTGTATTAGGATTATCATCATAAAGCCCATCAATATCTGATAAAATAAATAATTCATCTGCTTCAACAAGTCCAGCTACTTTAGCGGACAGCGTGTCATTATCGCCAAATTTTAGTTGTTTAATGGTGATCGTATCATTCTCGTTCACGATGGGTACAACGCCTCGTTCAAGTAAAACTTGAATCGTATTACGTGCATTCATGTATCTTTTTTGGTCAGAAAAATCACTACGCGTGATGAGAATTTGAGAAGCTGTGTATCCATGAGAATGAAATCTCTCAGAGTAAGCCTCCATTAATTGGCATTGTCCGATGGATGCTGCTGCTTGTTTTTCGGCAAGTTCAGTCGGTCGCTCAATAAAGCCAAGTTTACGGTAGCCTGCTGCGACCGCTCCAGAGGATACTAATACGACTTCATGCCCTTCTTCTTTAATAAGAGCAATTTCATCAACGAGACGTGCTAGTTTGCGTAAGCTAATTTCTCCATTACGACTTGTTAATGAACTACTTCCGATTTTTACTACGATGCGTTTTTTGTCTACCAATTTATTCACTCCAATATTTATAAAAATTAGCTTAGTGTTTTCTCAGGTAGTGTTGATAATTCTTTCGTAATGTCACGTGAGCGTTTTGCTGCTCCTTTAATACATTCAATCATAATGTCTTGATAATCGTTATCTTCAAGTACATTTAAACCAGCTTCTGTTGTACCACCAGGGCTTTTCACATTTAAATATAATTCGCGAGGGGACTGATCTGTTGATTTCATCAAATCAATCGCACCTTGCATCATTTGAATTATGACTTCTTTTCCTAAGTCTTTATCTAAATTTAGCTCCTCTAATGATTCATACATGCCTTCAACTAAATAATACATAAATGCAGGACCACTACCTGCAATAGCAGTAAGGCTATCAACATCATGTTCAGGTACTTGTTTAACCATCCCAACAGCTTCAAATAAGGATGAAGTCATCTCCATATCTTCCTCATTTGCATTGTCGCCCGCTGCGATCATGGTTGCTGAAGAGCCAACAGCAGCTGAAGTGTTTGGCATCACTCGTACAACGGGTGCGCTATGACCGAGTAAATTTGATATATATTCAGTCGTAATTCCAGCAAGAACCGATAGAAATAGTTGGTTTTTAGAAGTTAACGGTCGAATATCATTAACTGCATCCTTCACTCCAATCGGTTTCATCGCAAGAATAACGATATCTGCATTTTGTAAAACTTCTTCCTTACTAGTGCTCACTTGTACACCATACTTCTCACGTAGGTGATTAAGTCGATCATAATTAGAGCGGTTCGTGACATGAATCTGCTCGGCAGCTACTTTCTCTTGATGAATTAATCCTGAAAAAATAGCTTCTGCCATATTTCCGGCTCCAATAAAAGCGATCTTTTTTTGTTGTAGCACTCTATCATCTCCTAATGATTTTTATAGAACCAATCTTGCTTATCCGTTTTCCTCTAATGAATCTCACAAGTAATAATGCTATAGGATAAAGAGGTTGGTTTCAACCCTGATAGAACCTTATTTAATGGAATAAGAGACTATGAGGGGGTCTGTAACATGCATAGCACTCCTTAATACATACTCTTTTTAAAAATACTTAAAAAAGGTAAAGAATGATCCATTTCTCATTCCAGATTTATGTAAAAGTGAAAGTGATGTGTAGAAACCCTGAAATTTCAAGAGGAAGAAGGATGGAATGGTGTAATGGAGGACGGATATTGTATGTGGTAAAAAACAGTTGTGTTTAGTCAACCTTTAGAATTATCCAATATGATGAAACGAGGAGCTTGATTGAATAAATACTAAAAAACAATGCCCTTTTTTATTGATGCATGTACATCAGTCTTATCCTTGAATTTATTCAAACATACTTTATATCAAGGGGGTGAGAAAATGCGAAATAAACAAAAAAATATTAGAGAGATTTTGGACGCATTAAGCAGAATAAATCTTCCTGGTTTGTATCGTCCGAATAATGAAGGGGGGACACGAGGAAGCTGCTCAAATTATTGTTCAAATGTGTGCAGCACACTTTATCCGTTTCAGTTTAATCAATGTTTTAATGATTGCATAGCTTGTCAAAGTGCAACCATTTCTGAGACAGATGAATCCTTACTAGATGAAGATGAAAAGTAATCAGTAAAAAAGTTTGAAGCTATTGGCTTCAAACTTTTTGCTTTTTATAAACGAAGTGCGAAGGAACCCTTGAATAGAAGCTCTCAGTTAATTTGTTTACTGAGAAGAAATACGATAAATCGCTTTATCGGTATGTACTTGAACGTCTTTTCCTTCTCCTTGGAATTGAAAAGAATCATCAACCGGAATTTCAAAACAATCTTCTGGTAAAGGACTATCTTTTTCATCACCATGAACTTGTCCAGTACCGTGTAAAATAATTTCTTTATTAGGAATGTAATCGTCGATCGAAGCTTGCTCAGACTCTCTTAGTGAAACAGAATCAAGTTGGATAGAAACGAGGTCAATATCCATTACCTCCTTCATACCAGTTTCGTGTTCACCTTTTTGAATAGAAAGGGTATTTCCTTTTTGCTTATCCAGCCAAGAAGAAAATTGGTCAATCATAGTACTCATTAGTAATCAGCCTCCACAATAAGATTTATAACCCTTAGTATGATTTTCTTTAGTACTTTTTATGATTAATTCGTTAAGGTGAAGAATTTAAACACTACCCTGTAATTTGCTGAAAAGGAAAAAAAGTGACTCATCCAAGACTGAGTCACTCTAAGAAAGATATTCTTTTAGAACATCATCATTCCATTACCAGTCGGAGCAAAGCTGCTTACCTTTTCACAGTCAACAACTCTAAAGAACGGGGCTCCACCGAATATTGCCGTTAATAAAGCTTCAGTAAGGTCAGGTAATAGAGCTAGTAATAGCGCTAATAATGCCGCTACGTCTGCGAGGCCAAGCGCTGCTAGAATCTCAGCCAATGTAAGTGGTGTAAATTGTAAAGTTACACAGCAATTTTTCTTAGGACATCCGACAAGCTGGATGTTACTTACTAACACTTTATTGCCTAAGATGTGAGCTACGATGTTAGGGATGGTTATTTCAGTTGTATACTCAGTATCGCGAATTGTGACACTACTAAAACTTGCCATTCCGAATTTCTTTGCAAAGTGACAGAAACACCCTTCACATTTTGTCTTCTCTTTCTTCTCCTTCGCAGGTTTCTTAAACGAACGTTTTTCTTCAACTGGCCCACATCCACAGTGAGACACAGATTGCGTTCTAAAATAACTCATTTTATTTCCTCCTATTATAGTGAATTCCCTTTTCATTAGGGTTACTATACTCTATGTGAGTGGGGTAAAATGGTATGGGTGAGTGGCTAGTACAAGTAAAAACAGGCTAATTAACGTTATAATGTGCCTATCACTGCTAGATTGCAGCCCTATCTAACACATTTAGACAATCGACAGCAGATGTCGTCCGTTCTCGTCGAATTATGCGCTTCCCCGGGAAATTCATGATATCTTTTCGGAAATACAAGAAAGAAGGGACATCAGTATGACAACAAAACTTTATTATCAATCAGCCTATACGAAGACATTTGAAGCGTCTGTTTTAAAACAAGATCAAGATGAGCAGGGTGTATATATCGTGCTTGATCAAACCGTGTTTTACCCAACTGGTGGGGGACAGCCAAGTGATACCGGTCTATTAAATAATCAAACGATTACCCAAGTTGAAGAAGTGGAAGGGGAAATACGGCATTATCTTGAAGGGGCGCTTCCTCGAGATGTACATACGATTAGTGGCGAGATCAATTGGTCTAGAAGGTTTGATCATATGCAGCAGCATACTGGTCAACATATTCTTTCAGCAGCTTTTGCAGAGTTATTCGGATATGAAACAGTAGGGTTTCATTTAGGTACTGATGAAGTCACCATTGATTTAGCGATTGACGAGCTAACGAAAGAAAAAGCAGATCAAGCAGTGGAGTTAGCTAATCAAATTATTGCTGAGAACAGGGGTATCGAAACAAAATGGGTGAGTGAAGAGGAGGCCGCTTCTTATCCTTTACGAAAAAAACTTTCTGTAAGTGGTGATATCAGGCTTGTGATCATACCTGACTTCGATTATAACGGTTGCGGTGGTACACATCCGAAACAAACGTTAGAAGTTCAAGGCATCTCGATTATTGGCTGGGAAAAGCAGCGTAAGAATATCCGTGTGAGTTTTGTTTGTGGGAATCGGATTGTAGAGCTTTTCAATAAACAAAATGAAGTGTTAAAACAGTTAGCTCAAGTATTACATGCACCAATGGAGAAGTTACCTCACGCTGCCACAAACTTGCTTTCAAGACAACAGAGAACTGACAAAGAAAATGTAGAATTAAAACAAGAGCTATTAACATATGAAGCTAGTGAATTAACCAATCTTAGTGAAACAGTGAGCAACAAACCTTTCGTTTTTCAAAGTTTTCAGGACCGTCCGATTAAAGACATGCAGCAGTTGGCACGAATGATTGTGGACAAAAAGGGAAATGGCATCGTCTTTTTAGTATCTGAATCAGCTGATAAACGGCAACTCGTCCTAGCTTGTGGACAAGAACTAGAGGACATGAATGCCAGCGTTTTATTAAAAGAATTATTAACTGAAATCGATGGTCGAGGTGGGGGAAATCAAACGCTTGCGCAAGGTGGAGGAAAAAAGAATGGGTCCGTCGAATATTTAGTTGAACGTATAAAAAGAAGGATCATGTAAGAAGGAGAAGACTGCGAATGTCGTAGTCTTTTTCTTGTTTCAGAAGTAAAGAGATTATTTACTATCGCATAAGAAGGTACGTTCTGCTATGATAGAGAGTGGATTTTTACGCGAAGAATTTAAGCAAGTGGAAATTGTTAATAGAGGAGATAAAGAATTGATTAGAACATTACCATTTACGATATCAAAAACCGAAAATTTCTTTGATCAATTAGGAGATTATGTAGGGGATGTTTTTTATGACATCTTACCAGATAAAGGCTATGAGCTGCGTGATGAGCAAATTTTTATGGCATTCCAAGTCGAGCAAGCGTTCAAGCAGAAGAAAACGATTTATGCCGAAGCTGGGGTAGGAACAGGTAAAACATTTGTTTATTTGCTTTATGCCATTTGTTACGCACGCTACATGCGTAAACCAGCGATTATTTCCTGTGCCGATGAAACGTTAATTGAGCAACTGGTTAAAGAGGGCGGAGACATTGAAAAGCTTCAAAAAGCATTAGGCCTTCAAGTAGATGTAAGACTCGCCAAGGCACGCGAGCAATATGTTTGTATGAAAAAGCTAGATCCGTTATCAAATAAAACGGATGATGAAGATATTTTACGTGTTCACGATGAAATTCCTAACTTCGTCTATGATAACGCAACGTCGATGAATTCGTTTAAAAGCTACGGAGACCGTAAAGAATACCCGTGGGTACCTAATGAAAAGTGGGAGCAGATTGCTTGGGATCCGCTACAGCAATGCTCGACCTGTGATTGGCGCCATCGTTGTGGTCAAACACTGAATCGCGACTATTACCGACATGCAGGAGACTTAATCATTTGTTCTCATGATTTTTATATGGAGCATGTCTGGACAAAAGAATCAAGAAAACGTGAAGGGCAATTACCTCTTTTACCAGAGGCAAGTTGTGTTGTCTTTGATGAAGGGCACTTACTGGAGTTTGCTGCACAAAAAGCATTAACCTATCGTTTTCACTCAGAGACATTAACGACGGTTTTGACTGGTTATATGAACCAAGATGTGCGAGAAGAATCTCTTTATGCAATTGAAGAATTGCTCTCTCTACATGATGAGTGGTTTGATATTCTTCGAGATACAGCGGTACAAGTGGAGGGATCGCAAAGACGTGAAGTCCCTCGTACAAAAGAAATGCAACTACTGGCTAAGAAAATGGATAAGCAAGTGCAGATCATCCTTGAACAACTAGTTTTTGATTCTGAATTATTTGTACTAGAAGATTATCACGTTAAAATGATCGAGGAGTACCTTGAGTTTTTCTCTTATGGACTAGCTATCCTGCTAAAAGAAGATGAAGGGATTTTCTGGCTTGAAGAAAATGCATCCGAAACGTCATTTGTCATTATGCCTAGGCTTGTAGAAGATATTTTGAAAAAAGAAGTGTTCTCGCAATCTATTCCATTTATCTTCTCATCCGCAACGTTATCAAGAAACAAAGATTTCTCATACATGTCAAACAGTTTAGGGATTGAGGAAGCCCTATCTTTCTCAGTCGAATCTCCATTTGATTATGATAAGCAAATGAAGATTATCGGTCATGTCGATCAAAGTGAGGAACAGAAATGGAGCCAGTTTGCTGAGGCGCTTCAAGTTAATGGAGGACGTTCACTGATCTTATTCTCATCCGTTGAAGAAATGAATCGTTTTAGATCATGGTCAAATAGCCATAGCTTCTCATTCCCAATGATCTATGAAGGGGACGGGGAAATTAGTGAAGCGGTGAAAGAGTTCCAACATAATGAAACAGCCGTTTTATGTTCCTATCATTTATGGGAAGGGTTAGATGTCCCAGGAACTTCGTTAACTCAAGTGCTCATTTCATCGTTACCGTTTCCGCCACAAGATCCAGTCTTCAAAGCGAAACGAATGCATGCCTCAAATCCGTTAGAAGAAATTGATGCGCCTTATATGTTACTAAGACTGCGCCAAGGGATTGGCCGATTAATACGTAGTAGTGAAGACAAGGGTATTGTGCAACTATGGCTAACTCAGCAGGAAAAAGAAATGCATAAAGCCAATATTCAGCAGGTGTTACCGGTTTCAATTGATTGGAAATAAACGAGGGCCACGCAAATTGCGTGGCTTTTTTTCACAAAGAGTTGACAGTGCATAGAATGTGCATTATGATTATCTTAAATTCAAGATAAAAACGGCTAGAAAAGACCAATTTTTAAAGGTGATATCTTAAATTTAAAAATAAGTTAAGATATTTTTTTGCCTGTATATCTTGGATTTAAGATAATGAATAAGTTTAAGAGATAAGGAAAAAGTAAGACGAAGTATGCTTGTCTCAGTTTGAAACGTAACGAAATGACAATCACTGGGGTGAGAAAAATGGGATTTTTAGAAAAATTATTTGGAAAACCAACACAAAAGGAGAATGATACCATGTCAAACGTAAAAGTAGCTATCATCTATTACAGTTCAACAGGTACAAATTACACATTAGCAAAGTGGGCAGAAGAAGGCGCAAAGGCATCTGGTGCTGAAGTTAAAGTATTGAAGATTCCTGAACTTGCACCACAAGCAGCGATTGATTCAAACCCAGCTTGGAAGGCTCATGTTGAAGACACGAAAGATGTTCCTGAAGTAACACTTGATGATCTTGAGTGGGCTGATGCCTTTATTTTCAGTGTACCAACTCGTTTTGGTAACATTCCAGGCCAAGTAAAACAATTCCTCGATACAACAGGTGGGCTTTGGTTTAACGGGAAGCTTGTTAATAAAGTTGCAAGTGCAATGAGTTCTGCTTCAAATGCCCATGGTGGGCAAGAAGCAACGATCTTAGCTCTTTATACTACAATGCATCACTGGGGTACCATTATTGCTTCCCCAGGTTACACAGATCCAGTTACATTCACTTCAGGTGGAAACCCATATGGAACGAGTGTAACAGTGGATCAAGAAGGTAAGATGCAAGAAAACGTTGAAGAAGCGGTAAAACACCAAGCAAAACGTACGATCGACATTGCTTCATTAATTAAAAGAGGGAACGAATAAGTCATTTTAGAAGGTCAGAGGATCATGACTCTGGCCTTTTTTAGTTGTTAATAATTAATTTCACTTACCGTATTTAATTTATTTTCGAAAAAATAACAACAAATAAGAAACTAAAAAAAGACAACCAACATAAGTTGATTGTCCTGTAAATTCAGTATTTTATTCTTCATTTTGTCTAGTTGTTTGGAATGGGAGTGTATCCCAGAAGCTCGTATCAACTGTATCAATGGAACCATCAGCAATCGCTTTTACAGTGGAGTCAAGTGTGTTAACGGTTTGTCTAATAAGATAGCCGTTGCTTTTTTGACCTAAAATAGCGGTTGGATTCGTGTGGTCACTCATTCCGCGCATTTCAAAAAGCAGAGTTGCGATATCGTAACGAAGGGCAATACCGTTTCTACCAATGTTGTCTCCAGCACCACCATTATACTTTCCAAGGTGTCCCCAGCCTTTCGATTCGATTTCGTGGAAAACAACAGCTCCAAGTTTTTTTGAATCTTCTACAATCGTAGGATCGACATTAGGGTTTGTTGGGTAAAGAATCGATCCAGATACCAACTTCCCATCACGTTCACTTTGTGTTCCTTGATGATGAAGATCAATTAAATAGTCAATCTCGTATTTTTCAAATACATTTTCATAAAGGGCACGAGCTTCAGGCTCCATGTCTTCAATCGGTTTATTATGCTCGCGATTAAGGTCAACGTTATTTGCATTTGTACGAGTAAGGTGACGATCACCACTTGCAATGTAGTCATCCGTTGAAAAATTGACATCACCCATCGCGCCATCAGCATTTAACATAGGGATCACGAGGATATTTACGTTATCTAAGACAGATTTCGATTTCCCTGTACCAAGATGTTTAATAAACTCCATTGCTCCTTCTGTTGTCAACTGTTCATTTCCATGTTGCTGAGTAAGGAAGAGAATCGTTGGATTAGACTCATCTGAAATGTACTTTGCCATGTAAATGTCACGGCCTTTAACCGTTTCACCAATGACTTCAAGCTCTAAGGCTTGTTGTCTTGCTTCTTGCTTTTCAAGGTAATCTACTAGTTCTTCATATGTAGTAAGGATAGAAGTTTGAATCGATTCGTTCCCATTGTAATTAGGTCCGTTCCCCACAGCACCAACTGATAACCCCGTTGTTGCTAGTGCTCCAAAAGTCATAACACCTGATAAGGATAAAGCGAGCATTGTCTTCGTAATCTTCTTCATCAAATTCCTCCTTTAGGTAATTGTGGTTCTCTTTCAAGAAAATAACTATACTCTAATATTAAAGTAAAAAGAATAATCTGTTAATAAGGAAGAAAGACTGTTTTGAGACACGAAATAAAAAGGAGGAATGAACTAAATGAAGGAGGATGTTTAGGGTAGTTCGATCCGAAATAACGAAGAATATAGGTTGAAAGTACCTAATGTATAAGTGTGCTAATATATCACTGGAATAATAATCATTTTAATAGATTATATTAATAAAAAAGACCTACAAGTGCTTTGTAAAGACCAGCATTCGTGAGAGCTTTTCTTCATATGGATAGAGAAAAAAAGGATTTCTCGATTTTTTCAGGAATGTATAGAGGTAAAGAATGATAGAGAGAGTGTGGTGAAGAGATGTTTAATGAGCCGATGAAACGCCAAGAGCTGTTTGAGTCGATTATTGAAAGTATAGATGAAGCGATCCACGTCGTAGATGCAAATGGAATCACAATTTTCTACAATAAAGTAGCCGCTAAAAATGATGGAATCTCGATTGATGATGCCCTAGGAAAACATGTTTTAGACGTTTTTCCCTCTCTAAATAAAGAGAATAGTACCTTGCTAAAAGTAATCAAAAATGGAACCCCTATCTATCAACAGCATCAATCCTTTACGAATATCCGAGGTCAATTAATCGACACGGTTAATACGACCGTCCCTATCTATTCAGGCGACACATTAATTGGAGCGGTAGAGGTTGCGAAGGATCTATCCACAGTAAAGCAGCTATCTCAAAAGCTAATTGACCTTCAATCCTCCGTTCATAAACAAACCAAACCTGTTGCATCTTCTGGAGCGACGTTTAAATGGGATGACATTATTACAGAAGATCCTAAAATGATTGAGATGATAAATTTGGCACAAAAAGCGGCCACTACTTCATCTCCAATTATGGTATTCGGGGAAACTGGTACGGGAAAAGAATTATTTGTGCACGCGATTCATCAGCACTCTAATCGCAGAAAGGAATCATTGATTGCTCAAAATTGTGCATCTCTTCCTTCAACTTTATTAGAGAGTATGCTATTTGGCACAAAAAAAGGGTCCTACACAGGTGCAGTCGATCGTGCAGGGTTAATTGAATTGGCTCACGGTGGAACGTTATTTTTAGATGAATTAAATACGATGCCTCTTGATTTTCAAAGTAAGCTGCTCCGTGTTCTTGAAGATGGAATGATCAGGAGACTTGGCGGAGCAGAGAGCTATCACACAGACGTGCGAATCATTGTTGCATTAAATGAACATCCAATCCAATGCATGGAAAAAGGGGTTTTAAGACGCGATTTATACTACCGCTTAAATGTATGTTTTATCGAAATCCCACCTTTACGCGAAAGACGGGGCGATATCCCGCTATTGATCGAACATTTTAGAAAGAAGTTCAATTATAAATTTCATATATTAGTCATGAAGGTGGAGGATGACGTCATTGAACATTTAAAAGAATATTCATGGCCTGGTAATATCCGTGAGCTTGAACATGCTATTGAATATGCTGTAATGATGACTGACGGAGATACCATTACGTTGGAGCATCTCCCTACTTATTTGAAAGTAGAAAAACAATCTACTATTCCACATTCTCTCATTCAATCACAAAAGAAACGCCTATCATTACGTGAGACACTTGAATATACTGAAAGAGCATTAATAAAAGAAGCGATCCGAGAATCAAAAGGAAATGTGATGCACGCAGCAAAATTACTAGACATTCCAAGACAAACTCTTCAGTACAAGCTTTCTAAATTAAAAATAACGATTGAGGAGTGTTCAGTTATATGAGTAATCATTCAACGATAAAAAAACCATCCTTTTCTCTTGAATTAGTATTAGATGATTTTAATAAGAGAGTACGGGTCGAATCATTTCGTGGCAATGTAATGGATCTTGTCATGTATTTACACGAAACAGTTTCTGCAAGTATGTATGAAAAAGTCATTGTTCAAGCACGCTCAAGTCAGTGGGAAGAGTTAATGAAGCAAGGCTTTGAACTAGAGGGACATTTACGAGGATTTTTCAATGGTAGTGATGGATTTGTGATGTCGTACTATTATAACGATGAGCGCAGAACAAGTTCTCATTGGAGTGTGGAACAAGAAATTTTGCAAAATGTGCAACGAAAGCATATTAAGCCAATTAAGCGAGATCTTCCTTTGCAATACCAGATGAGAAAGGCAACGGTTGATGATGCAGAAGCACTAGCTCACCTTTATAAAGCTGTATTCCCTGTTTATCCAACACCAATGAATGAGGTCAAATACATTCGGAAAATAATTGAAAGTGGAAATGTTTTTTGTGTGACCGAATATGAGGGAGAGGTTGTTAGTTCAGCTTCTGCTGATTTAAATAAACTCCTTCATCATGCAGAACTGACTGATTGTGCGACCTTGCCGGAACATCGCTCACATGGATTAATGAAACATCTATTAATCAAACTGGAAGAAGAACTCCTATCAATGGGTTTTTACTGTGCCTTTTCTTTAGCAAGAGCAAGGTCGTTCGGTATGAATGATGCCTTTTACCAATTAGGCTACTCTTACGGAGGAAGGCTAACGAATAATTGCTATATCTTTGAAGACCTTGAAGATATGAATGTGTGGGTAAAAGACTTATCTAAATAATGAATGAATACGAGCTGCCGAATAATTAGTCGCTTGCTAATTATTCGGCAGCTCTTTTCTGTTGTTTGATGAGAGTTGTGCCGAATTATTGGCATTAATAGCATTAATGTCATTTGAGCATCGAATGGATGATGCTAAGTATTAATTGATTAAACCCTTATTCTATCAGCCTATATAGAAAATATTTTCTCATTATGCACATTTGGCACGTTCCTTGCTTTTAATACTAGTGAGTAGCAAAAGGGGGAGATCATATGTGGAATGATTTATACAAGCCAGATCGTCATTGGAGCGAGATTAGTTTATGGAGTGATGTAAAAGAGGAACAATGGAACGATTGGATTTGGCAACTCACCAATACCATACGAACACTTGATGACTTGAAAGAAGTGATTAACCTTACACCGGAAGAAGAGGAAGGTGTTCGGATATCGACGAAAACGATTCCGTTAAATATAACACCCTATTATGCAGCATTAATGAATCCAGATGATCCGAGATGTCCAATTCGAATGCAATCTGTTCCAGTAGGGGAAGAAATTCATAAAACGATATATGACATGGAAGATCCATTAGAGGAAGATGAAGATTCTCCAGTACCAGGGTTGACGCATCGTTATCCTGACCGTGTGTTGTTTCTCGTGACGAATCAATGCTCGATGTATTGTCGTTACTGTACAAGAAGACGGTTTTCTGGACAAATAGGGATGGGTGTACCGAAAAAACAATTAGATGGTGCGATTGCCTACATTCGCGAGACACCTGAAGTTCGTGATGTTTTAATCTCCGGTGGTGATGGTTTATTAATTAATGACACCATTCTTGAATATATATTAAAGAACTTACGTGAGATTCCTCATGTAGAGATCATTCGAATTGGAACTCGGGCACCGGTCGTATTCCCGCAACGAATAACTGAAAATTTGTGCAATATTTTAAAGAAGTATCATCCCGTATGGTTAAATACCCATTTCAATACGTCAATTGAGATCACAGAAGAATCAAAGAAAGCCTGTGAAATGCTTGTAAACTCGGGCGTTCCGGTCGGTAACCAAGCAGTTATTTTAGCTGGGATTAATGATAGTGTACCGATTATGAAAAAGCTGTGCCAAGATCTCGTCAAAATTCGAGTTCGTCCGTATTACATTTATCAATGTGATCTCTCTGAAGGAATCGGGCATTTCAGAGCACCTGTTTCAAAAGGACTTGAAATCATCGAAGGTCTTAGAGGACATACATCTGGCTACAGTGTGCCAACCTTCGTCGTTGATGCCCCACATGGCGGTGGAAAAATTACGCTTCAACCGAACTATATGATTTCTCAAAGTCCAGATAAAGTCGTCCTTAGAAATTTTGAAGGGGTGATTACAACATATCCTGAGCCAGAGAAGTATGAGGCCGGACGTGCAGATGATTACTTTAACAGTATCTATCCAGATACAGCGAAAAAGCACACTAATGTAGGGATTGCTGCATTATTAAATGATAATCAATCAACCTTAACCCCAAAAACACTAGAACGTCATAAGCGTCGTGAAAACTATCAATCCACCGGAGAACACAGTACGTTAAAAGATAAACGAGAAAAACGCGATCAACTAAAAGAAAAGAAATACCAAGCCGAATTAAAAAAGAACACGGTGAAAGAGGAAGAGAACGAAAAGGAGGCTTAAATTATGCAATGTCAATGGTGCGAGGAGGAGAGTGCCCGGATATCACAATCGACTGTTTATTGGGAATTGCCAGATGGTACGCGAGCAATTGAAATTACAGAAACACCAACGATTACATGTGATATTTGTGGGATGTTATATCAAGAAGAGTCTTTGATCGATGAATTAGAAGACCATCTTATGCTTATTAATACAAAAACTCTTCCTAAATGCATGACCTATCAAGCTTTAATGGCAGAGCCTAAACTTCTAAAGCGAAACTATTTTCGTTTTTAATGCCTGACAAGAAGAAGGGGGTGGGATGGATGGAACGCTCCTATGTGATTAAGCCGTTATTAAACGAAGCGTATCCAATGATTTCTCACGGCAAGGGAATCTATTTGTATGATACAGACGGAAAGGCTTATATCGATGCCTCTTCAGGTGCGGTTACTGCAAGCATTGGGCATGGGATAAGTGAAGTGATTGAGGCGATGAATGAGCAAGCGAATCAAGTATCGTTTGTTTATCGTTCACAATTTACGTCAAAAGCCGTTGAAGATCTTGCTTTTGAGTTAAACAAGTTGATCGATGCTGATGAAGATTATCATACCTTTTTTGTGAATAGTGGTTCTGAGGCTACGGAGACGGCTATGAAAATCGCTATTCAACATTTTCAAGAAAAAGGACAGCATCAAAAGAACAAAGTTATCTCGCGCTGGACCAGTTATCACGGTATCACGTTAGGGGCGCTCTCCTTATCAGGTCATAAGAAAAGACGCGAACGGTTTGTTCCATTATTACATGACTATCCAGTCGCCCCGCCCCCGTCCTGTTATCGATGCCCATTTAACGAAAGCTTTCCTGGATGCCAGCTTAAATGCGCTGATGAATTAAATGTGGTCATTGAAAAAATGGGTGCTGAGCATATTGCTGCGTTTATTGCTGAACCAATAATTGGTGCAGCGGGAGGCGCGATTGTTCCGCCTCGTGGCTATTATGAGCGAATAAAAGAAATTTGTGAAAAACACGAGATTTTATTGATTGCAGATGAGGTGATGACTGGACTTGGCCGTACAGGTGAAGCCCTAGGAATGGATCATTGGAAAGTGAAACCAGATATTTTAGCTCTAGGGAAGGGGTTAAGTGCAGGATACACGCCTCTTGCTGCAACGATGTGTAGTGAGTCTGTACTAGAGCCAATTAAGAACGGTTCAAACTTCATCATGAGTGGTCATACCTTTAGTGCCAACCCGCAATCAGCCGCAACAGCACTTGCTGTTCTTTATTATTTGAAAAAGCATGGTCTCGTACAGAAATCCAAGACTAACGGCGCGTACTTGAAAAGACAACTGAAAACGTTATTTAACCAATTTGACTTTATCGGCGATGTGAGGGGTCTTGGCATGATGGTGGGCATAGAGTTTGTTCGAAATCGAGCTTCAAAAGATCCATTTCCTTCACCAACTTTCTTAACAAATAAGCTTGTGAAAAAAGCGCAAGAGAATGGCTTGTTGATTTACCCGGCCTCTACAGCAAGACCTCAAGGGGATGGTGATGCTGTGATTATCGCTCCGCCTCTCATCTCTACAAAAGAAGAAGTCGATCAGATCGTTGAGCTTCTAAAGAAGACATTAAAGGAGATTCAGGCCGAACTTAACTAGTTTTAAAGAGGGGAGGAGTGTGCATGCTTCAGAAAAAATCATTAAATAAGGTAGGGCAAATAGAGGATGCATTAGCTGTCATTCATGATGGTTCGACGGTAATGTTTGGTGGGTTTGGTGGAATTGGCAACCCACCAACCCTCATCAAAGGAATCGTAGAAAAAGGCGTGAAGGACCTAACGTTAATTGGAAATGATACCGCCTTTCCGAACATTGGAATTGGACAATTAATTAAACATAAACAAGCAAAAAAGATCATTGCTTCTCATATCGGTTCTAATCCACTAGCCGGGCAGCAAATGGTGGATGGAGAGCTTGAGGTTGAATTTTCCCCTCAGGGAACGTTAGCAGAACGAATCCGAGCAGGGGGAGTCGGGATCCCTGCTTTTTTAACGGATGTTGGGATTGGAAGTATGGTTGAGGAAGGAAAAGAGAAAGTCGTCCTTAACGATAAAGAATATTTACTCGAAACAGCCTTACGAGCTGATGTATCGATTGTTTATGCCAAAAAAGCTGATCGGTTTGGGAATTTAATTTATGAAACGAGTGCCAGAAATACAAATCCATTAGTAGCAATGGCAGGGACATTCACAATCGCTGAGGTTGAAGAGATCGTCGAAATGGGTGAGCTAGATCCCACAGAAATTATTACACCTGGTATTTTTGTCGATCTCATCATTCAGAGTAAAGGGGTGGATTGGCAATGGGTATGGGAGTAGATATACGAAATCAAATGGCTAAGCGAGCAGCACTGGAAATTAAGTCAGGCATGATTGTGAATTTAGGAATAGGGATACCCTCGCTCGTTGCTAACCATGTCTCTGAAGAAATAGACGTTCTCTTCCATGCTGAAAATGGTGTACTCGGAATGGGACCATCTCCTGGTAAAGGGGCTGAAGATGCCACTTTATGTAATGCTGCAGGATACCCAGTCACAACGGTTAGAGGAGCTTCTTATTTTGATAGTGCGATCGCGTTTGGAATGATTCGTTCAGGATACTTAGATATGACTTTTCTTGGAGGGCTTGAAGTGAGTGCAAAGGGAGATTTGGCTAATTGGATCGTACCAGGGAAGCGAGTACCCGGTATAGGTGGAGCAATGGAGCTTGCCCAAAAAGCAAAAAAAGTGGTCGTCTTAATGAATCATACAAGTAAAGACGGTCAACCGAAAATTGTCCAAGAGTGCACCTTTCCCCTGACAGCCAAACAATGTGTATCCCTAATTATTACCGATATGGCTGTAATTGAAGTAACGGATGATGGGCTCCTATTAAAAGAGGTGATTTCCCCACATACTATACAAGATGTGCTTGATGCAACAGGTGTCGAGCTCTTGGTAGGTGAAACGATAAAGACGATTGAAACGTGAAGGGAGGAACGGTTATGTCTAAGCAACAAGCTGATATGAAAAGAAAAATTCAAGCATCGATTCATTCCAAAAAAAATGAAATCATTCAGTTATTGCGGTCATTTGTGCAAGCAGAGAGCACACAGGGAAATGAGCGCTACGCCCAAACGTTAGTGATTGAGACGTTACAAGAGATGGGGCTAGACGTGGATGTGTGGGAGCCCGATGGAGCAGAGTTAAAAGGGCATCGGTATTTTGCCTCTTCAAGAGAAGAATTTACAGGAAGCCCGAATGTCGTGGGGGTCATGAAAGGAAAAGGTGGTGGCCGGTCGATCATTTTAAATGGACATATTGATGTCGTGCCAGCAGGAGATAAAACACAATGGACGGACCATCCCTTTAGTGGAATCGTCAAAGAGGGGAAAATGTTCGGCCGTGGGGTAACGGATATGAAGGGGGGTAATGTAGCACTTCTTCTTGCGATGCAAGCGATTCAAGCTGCTGGCATCGAATTAAAGGGCGATGTGATTTTTCAAAGTGTGATAGAAGAAGAAAGCGGCGGATGCGGAACCCTAGCGACATTACTTCGAGGCTATAAGGCAGATGCAGCCATCATACCTGAACCGACGAACATGAAGTTTTTTCCTAAGCAGCAAGGCTCGATGTGGTTTAAGATGCATATAAAAGGACTTTCTGCGCACGGTGGAACTCGCTATGCAGGTGTAAGTGCAATTGAGAAAAGTCTAGTCGTGGTCGAGCATATTAGAGAGTTAGAGCGTGTTCGAAATGCACGTATTACAGATCCTCTTTATAAAAACATCCCGATTCCGATTCCAATTAATATAGGAAAAATCTATGGGGGAGAATGGCCATCTTCAGTACCTGATATAGTGACAATCGAAGGAAGGTTTGGTGTTTCGCCTGAAGAAACCATTGATGAGGCCAAAAAGGAAATGAAACAATGGATTGAAGCATTGCCTGAGGCTGATGCGTGGTTTAGCGAGCATCCACCTACATTAGAGTGGTTTGGTGCGAGATGGCTTCCGGGTTCGCTTGAACCTGAGCATGCCTTTATGAAGCTACTTAGCGAGAAGTATGAGGATGTGACTGGACGAGAAGCAACGATTGAAGCGTCACCTTGGGGTACTGATGGAGGCTTATTAACGGAAATTGGTCAGATACCAACGATTGTGTTTGGACCAGGTGTGACAGAGAAAGCTCACTTTCCAAATGAATACATTATGCTTGAGGATATTTTTACTTGTGCTGAAATTATAGCTGAGACCATTATTGACTGGTGTGAAGTGTCAAAATAAATCTATCAAGACTGCTTCTTTTCAATCACTCTTAATCTATGCTACGATTTGATAAGGGAAAAGAAAAGGAGATCGTGAGTAATAGATGAAACTGATTTCGTGGAATGTTAATGGATTACGTGCCTGTGTGCGTAAAGGTTTTTTGGATTTCTTTCATGAGCAAGATGCTGATATCGTCTGCTTGCAAGAAACAAAATTGCAAGAGGGTCAGATTGAGCTAGATTTACCAGGATTTCATCAATTTTGGAATTATGCATTAAAAAAAGGGTATTCTGGTACTGCTGTCTTTACAAAAATGAAGCCACTTTCTGTTTGGTACGGTGTGGGAGAGAATGTGGTTGAAGATGAGGGACGTATCATTACCCTAGAGTTTGATTCCTTTTATCTTGTGAACGTTTATACGATTAATGCAAAGCGTGACCTCACTCGCCTGCCCGAGCGCCTTATGTGGGAAGATGCTCTTAGAGACTACTTACTCCAATTAAATGAAGAAAAGCCAGTCATTTATTGTGGCGATTTAAATGTTGCGCATGAGGAAATCGATGTTAAAAATGCTCGCGCAAATAAAGGGAAATCAGGTTTCACTGTGGAGGAACGGGGCAAAATGTCCACTCTGCTGCAAACGGGATTTGTTGATAGTTTCAGACACCTGTATCCTCATCAAACGGATTCCTTCACATGGTGGTCGTATATGAGAGATGTACGTGCTAGAAACATTGGGTGGCGGATTGATTATTTTATCGTTTCAAATCAGCTCGCACCTTTGATCAAGGAAGCATGCATATATAAAGACGTGATGGGAAGCGACCATTGTCCAATTGGACTTGAGCTTACCACTTACACAAATAAGACCTCTCATTCATAAAATGAGAGGTCTTATTATTATATTACAGAGACTGTTGGCTGTAAGATAAATTCTTCTACGACCTTTGCAACCCCCTCATTCATGTTTGTATCTGTTACGTGGTTGGCGATTGCTTTAATGTCGTCTGGAGCATTCCCCATTGCCACACCTAAGCCTGCAAATTCAAGCATCGATTGATCATTGTAACTATCACCTACAGCAATCACTTCTTCGCGTTCAATGCCAAGTGTTTTGATCAGGCTATTTAAGCTCGTTCCTTTTGTGACCCCATCTTCTGTGAACTCTAAGAAATAAGGCTTAGAACGCATGACGCTTAATTGACCTTTAAGTTCCTGTTGCAATTTCTTTTCTACTTTAATTAAACGATCAGGGTCGGCAACCATTAACGCTTTTACACATGGTTGATTTACTGATTCAACAAAACGTGCAACCTCAATCACAGGCATTCCAGTGATCTCACCTTCTATTTCTGTAAACTGATTATTTGCTTCCGTTATAATTTCCTGGCCCATATACGTATGAATGCCAACATCTTCTCTTTTACTTAAATGGTAGAGTTCATGAAGTTGACTTGTATTAAGCGTACTACTATACATTTCCTCATCGGTTTTGCAGTTAATAATTTTCGCTCCGTTAAACGCAAGAATAAAACTTCCGTATTCAGCAAGCTTTAATTCACGTGCAATATCAAGCATGCCATATGTCGGTCGACCAGAAGCCAACACTACTTTTACCCCGTTTTCTTGTGCTTGCATGAGAGCATTTTTAGTACGTTCTGAAATGGTATGGTCATCTTGAAGCAAGGTATCATCTAAATCTAGTACGATCATTTTATAAGTCAAGTTTAAAATTCCTTTCGTTACTCACTAGTTCTTAACTAATTAACTATAACGGAATAGTAGGGTAGAAGACAAGTAGAAGACAAGTAGAAGACAAGTGCTCGAGAAATAGAGGAATTCGTTTCCACTTATCGAATGTAAGTAGTGAGATCTCACATACATTTAATAAGTGGAGGAACAATCATGAATATCATTACACTAAAGGAAGAGCAGTACATCGAAGCTATGCATCTATCAGAATATGCCTTTCAGTATAAAGTCACAGAAGAACGTATCCCTCAGTTGATTGAACGAATGAAAAAACATCAAATCCTCTATGGCATTCTTAATGATCAAAAAGTCGCTGCTAAACTGCATCTTTTGCCACATTACGTGTACCTTCAAGGTGAAAAGTGGAAAATGGGAGGGATAGCTGGTGTTGCAACTTATCCTGAATACCGTCGAAATGGATATGTCAAAGCGCTGCTAAGCCATAGTCTTGAAGCGATGAAGTCAAAAGGAATGACGCTATCGATGCTACATCCGTTTGACGTCGCTTTTTACAGGAAGTATGGATGGGAACTCTTTTCGAATCGCCTCACCACCACATTAAAAAAGAGCGACCTTAAACGCAAAAGGGAAGTCTCTGGCAAGATTAAACGTTGGACCCCTGAAGGAGAGCACCCGGATCTTTCCGCTATTTATGAAAGATATGCCTCACAATTTTCGGGGATGCTCGTTCGTGATGCTGCTTGGTGGAAGTCTGTTGTCATTGACAAGCAAGTCGCTGTTTATTATGACCAGAGCGGAAGTGCGAAAGGGTTTATGTTGTATGTGATAAAAGACTCAAAAATGATAATTGAAGAGATTATTCCGCTAAATGCAGAAGCGAGGGTTGGCCTTTGGAATTTCATTTGTCAGCATGATTCGATGGTGGAAGAAGTGAAAATGATTACACATGAGCAAGAGCCGTTGTTTTTTTCTTTAGATGAGCCGAGGGTTGAGAGCGATGTGAAACCTTATTTTATGGTTAGAATTGTAGATATGGAAGCGTTTATACGCAAATTCTCATTTAAAGTTGAGTCATTAAATAAACCCTTAAGAGTGAGTGTGACAGATTCGTTTGCACAATGGAATAACAAAACGTTTGTCTTTTCCAATCAGGGAATTAAGGAAACAGAAGAGGACGCTGACATCCACATCTCGACTCAACATCTTGCGACGATTTGTTTCGGTTACAAGCGTCCAGCCGAGTTAGTAGAAGCAGGGCTCATTGAAGGAACTGTCCCAGCAGTAGAGGAGCTAGAGAAATTGATTCCCTATACTCAACCCTTTTTCTATGATTTCTTTTAAATAGCAAAAAGCGAACCTCATTGATGCAGGTTCGCTTTTTGCTTAGTAAAAGGAGTGATCATAATCCCCTTCAGGGTAGATAATGCCACTCTCTTTTGTACCATTCCCATACGTCACATCAAGTGTGATTTCGTAAATATTAGTATCATCTAACTGAAAAGACCAATGATCATAGTGATCGTATTGTTGCTTTTCCAAAGGAACTTCGATCACTTCTCCATCTCCCAATTCTACGATTGCCTTTGCTTCCTTTACTTTGAAATAAGTAGGTTGATTATTTGGTTGGCTGAAGGTAGCTTCATAGGAAGTAAGGGTATCATTAGAATCTTGTGTGTAAGCACTGCTCTCAAATAGGAGTGATTGATGAGAATAGGCATCTAATGGAAGGTATTCTATACTTGAACTCCGTGCCACATCTCCTTTAGACATAATTTGATATTCATACTCTTCATTTGGGTCAACTTCGATCGTTGCTTCATAATGAAGTCCTTCGTGATTAATAGCATCTACTGTGTTCCATTCAGTGTCACCAAGTTTTCTCGTTAACAGAAATACAGAAGCGTCTGTTTCGATTTCATTAAATGACCATGTTAATGTCACGTTAAATGAAGCTTCATATTCTTCAGGGTAGCTTAAAGAAACATCAATATGACCCACCCATTGATTAGCCACTTGAAGTGAATGAACTTCTGAGAATAATTGAGACATAGTTGAATCGGTCCCCATCACTTGATGATGCACATTCTCGATTTCGTTTTTCAACGAGTGTAATTGACTCATTTGAATAATGATTAAGACCAATGATACGCTTACAATAAAGCCTAATGTATAGAGGAGCCTTTTAACCTTCATCGTTGTTATCCCCTTTGGAAAAACCTCTTTTTTCCAATTAGTATATTCACAAACAGGAGAATCAACAATGAATATCATTCGACAAAAAACGCAAGTAGCTAGCTACTTGCGTTTTTTGAGCTTTTCCATTTCTTCAGTCACCACAAAAGCTAAATCCTCATTTCCGAATAAAGAAAGAACGCCTAATAATGTCTCATCATGAATCTCTCCAGCTTCTTCTTTTGGGACTGTTAAATCCAGTGCTTGCTTTAATGATGGATTTTCAGCTTGTGTAGGGTAGGCACGTTGATAGAGCTCGGCGGGTTCGAGATCATGGTTGATACACCACTGAGCAAACACAAGAATCATCATTTGTTCATCTTGTTTAAATTGTCCGATGATTTTTTCCTCTAATTCTTTTTTGTCCATGTAACATGCTCCTTCATTAATATGTATGTTGCTAGTATAACGAAAGAAGCGATAAATTCCCATACAGAATGGCTGATAAATAGGTTAAAGCGCTATTATTGTTTTTTACGAAGTTCTTTCATTGGGTAAAATGTGCCTCTCCATATAATTCCTCCACGTATGAATGTAAGACATGCAGCACGACTAATGCAATAAATAAAAAGGAGGGCGGTGATTGGCAGTACAGGTAATGATTTCAGCGCTCCTTTTGTCATCTTCTGCACCGTTTGTACATACACAAGCCCTATTAATACGATGGCTGCCAGTGATAGAAAGCGATTGATCCCTTCAGATTGAAAGATTGTTATAAAAGGGAGCACATGAGTAACAAACACGCCACTTATTGCTAAAAGAACCATGGAGTAGCGGTAATAAAGACCCGCTACTGTGTTCTTCTCTAAGCCGATAAAGGCTTCCCGCAACGTAGAGTACCATTCCACTTCTAAATGTTCTAATGCAGTAGCCATTCTTTGCTTGAATCCGTTTTGTTTAAGAAGAACTCCAAGCATTAAATCATCATCTGGTCGTTCTTTTATCGCAAGGTGCGTTCCTACAGCTTCATAGGCACTACGCCTTACAAGATTAAAAGCACCAATGCCAATGGCTGAGTTACTCTTATCAACATTTGCCATCCATGGTCGTTTGAAAAAGGAAAATCCAAACAAGAAAAATGAAATAAACGCTTTAGGCCAAAACCGTTTTACATTCATATTAGGGGCTAGCGTAAGATGATCGAGTTTATGTTGGAGAGAATAGCTGATTGCTTTTTCAATCGTATCAGGGTGGTAGATGATATCGGCATCTGTAAATAAAAGATAATCCCCATTTGCTCGAAGGAAACCTTTATAAAGAGCATGATTTTTGCCTAGCCAACCTGGTTCCAATTCTTTTATATGGACGGCATTCACTCTTTGGTCTTTCTTAACGAACGCATCAATTAAATCTCCAGTAGAGTCAGTGGACCGATCATTGACGACAACCCACTCAAGGTTAGGGTAGGTTTGATTTAATTGTGAGGTTATACTGCTAGATATAGATTTTTCTTCGTTTCTAGCAGCTACAATCACAGAGATTAGTGGTATTTCAGTAGAAGTCATTCGTACATTTTCTAGGCGGTCAATTTTCTTCATTCCTATAGAAGCATCCAATAAGATAACAAACCAAAAGAGGCAAACCAAAAGCAATAACCCCATAAGCATGGATGAAGCACTTCCTTTCATTCCTTATCATAGCTTGTTTCCTATCAGAACAAAAGCAAGAGAGTCATGTCTTTTATGCAAAAAAAAAGCGAGGGAAGCCCCTCGCCTTTTTTAGCGACCAATGAACATTTGTGTCCAGTAATGACCGTATGAACCTCCTTTTGCATAGCCTACACCGATATGTGTGTAATTGGATGAAAGGATGTTTTGACGGTGACCTGTGCTGTTCATCCAAGCATTGAATACAGCTTGAGCTGACGTTTGACCAGCTGCAATATTCTCACCTGACGCGCGGTATGTAATACCAAAATTACGAATCATTTGATGAGGACTTCCGTATGTTGGTGAATTGTGATTGAAGTAGTTTTTATCACGCATGTCTTCTGATTTAAATCTAGCAACGCGCGCTAATTCCCAATCACTTTTAAGAGGTTGCAAACCATGTTTTGCACGTTCTTGGTTTACTAGACGAACCACTTCTTCTTCCATCGAACCATAGCTGCTTGCGCTAGGGATCGTAAGACGTTGACCTGGATAGATCATATTAGGATTTGATACTTGTGGGTTAGCTTGAATGATTTCACTAACACCAACTTGGTAGCGAACAGCAATCTTCCACATGGTATCTCCTTGTGAAACAGTATGAGAAGTAGAAGCTTCTGCATCTGTACCACCAAAACCAAAGACTAGAGCAACGGACAATAATAAGAGTGAGGTAAATCGTTTGAAATGTCTCATAAATCTATAATAAGTAGGTATACTATGTAAGTATAGCGGTAATTGCTACCTTTCTAGGCTGATAGTTGGCTAGCTTACTAGGATTAACAAGAAAATTAGGTCTATAGATGACCTAAAATAGGTTACGCTAATAACTTTATGAGAATAGTATGGGTTTTTAATTGTACGAAATGTCATTACTTAGGAAAAAACTCCTTTATTCACTTTAAAAACAATGAGTTTTTTGTTGAATAAGCAGGAAAATCCTGTACGGTATGGAATCTATTTAGTATGAGTAGGGGAAATGTTCACAGGAAAGTTTGCTAGAGTGATCGTATAAGGTAATATGAAAGCGTTTTTATGAAGGGGTGGTTAACAATGTCAACAGCTACATTTCTAAAAGAAGAACATGCTATTTTTAGAAAATCAGTTCGCAGCTTTCTTGAAAAAGAAGTGAAACCCCATTATGAAAAATGGGAGAAAGACGGTTTGATCCCACGAGACTTATGGGGCAAATTAGGCCAACAAGGATTATTATGTCCTTGGCTGCCAGAAGAATTTGGCGGTGGAGAAGCTGACTTTGGGTATTCTTTTGTTTTAATCGAAGAATTAGAACGAGTGGGATCAAGCTTAGTTGGCGTTCCACTACATAATGATGTGGTTGTCCCGTATTTGTGGCATTATGGGTCAACGGAACAAAAGAAGAGATGGTTACCTTCCTGCACATCAGGTAAAAGTGTATCAGCGATTGGGATGACAGAACCAGGCACTGGATCTGATCTAGCAGCGATTAAAACAACGGCTATTTTAGACGGCGACTCCTATGTAGTAAACGGTTCTAAAACATTTATTTCAAATGGCTTGCATGGAGATTTATTTGTGGTTGTGTGTAAGACTGACCCCAAAGCCCAACCTGCCCATAAAGGAATCAGCTTATTAGTGATAGACGCAGATACACCAGGTTTTACAAAAGGAAAAAAGCTAGATAAAGTCGGTCTTCGTTCACAAGATACGATTGAATTATCGTTTGAAGATGTACGGGTTCCAAAAGCTAATTTGTTAGGTGAAGCTGGGAGAGGTTTCTATTATTTAATGGAACAATTACAACAAGAGCGATTAATTGTCGCGATTGCTGCGATTGTCTCGGCAGAACGAACGCTAGAATTAACACTAGACTATGTAAAAGAGCGAAAAGCATTCGGAAAACCAATAGGAAGTTTTCAACATAACCAATTCACTCTAGTGGAACTTGCCACAAAAATAGAAATCGGTCGCACTTTCCTAGATTCCCTAGTCGAAAGACATATGAATCAAGAAGATGTCGTGAAAGAAGTATCCATGGCTAAGTATTGGCTCACAGATTTAGCAAAAGAAGTCGTTAGCTCATGCGTTCAATTACATGGAGGCTATGGATATATGGAAGAATACGAGGTAGCTAGAAGGTCGCGTGATATTCCTGTATCAGCGATTTATGCCGGTACGAATGAAATCATGAAGTCCATTATTGCCAAAAAGATGGGGTTGTGATGATGAAGAATATGCTCGACTCGATTCAAGTGATTGATTTTACGAATTACCTTCCTGGACCTTATGCCACACTGCGACTCGGTAACATGGGGGCAACGATCACGAAAATTGAACCACCAAATGGAGATCCAGCTCTTCATTTATCAACGATGCATGAAGGCGAGGGAGTCATCTACTCTGCTACAAATTGGAATAAGCAATCGACCCATCTAAACTTAAAAGATAAAGCCGATCAAGATAAAGTAATGAAAATGATTGAACAGGCAGATGTGGTGATTGAATCGTATCGACCTGGAGTTATGGAGAAATTCGGTCTTAGTTATGAGCAAGTAAAAAAAGTGAATCGAACCATTATCTATTGTTCGATTTCAGGCTATGGCCAAGAGACGGAGCATAAAAAAGGGTTAGGGAGTCATGACATTAATTATATGGCTGAAACAGGCTTCCTCTCTTTATTAACGGATAAAGAAGGTAGACCGATTCATCCGAAAATCCAATTTGCAGACTATATTGGTGGCATGTATGCGAGCGAACAAATCCTCGCTGCTCTAGTTAACAGGGGGCTTACGAATAAAGGTTGCTATATAGATCTTAGTTTAACAGATCCCCTCCATGCGATGCTTGGTGCGCATGATTTAATTTACCGAGAGACAAAGCGTCCTGACGGGGTAGACGAACTGAACGGTCAGTATGTTTGCTATTCCATATATGAAACAAAAGATGGGCGTTTTATGGCTTTAGGCGCTTTAGAAAAGAAGTTTTGGAATCAATTATGTATTGAAGTGGACCAGCCAAACTGGCTATCAAAAGGGCAAGATCGTCATGACCAAGAAGGTTCCATCTCTGCTGATGTCATTGAGCTCTTTAAAAGTAGAACCTTTGACGAGTGGTGTGAGTTTAGTTTAAGGGTTGATTGTTGTCTTGCACCTGTTTATACAACGGCTGAAGGAATTGAAGCTCCACTTCTTAAGGAAAGAGGATTAATGGATCGTTTACCAGATCATCGCACAAGAGTTAGGACGACACCAATACGAACGTTAAAAAGGGAGGAACGCTTCATATGAGAGAAGTTGTGATTGTAGAAGCTGTCAGAACACCACTTGGAAAGAGAAAGGGAGCTTATTCAACTATTCGTGCTGATGAATTACTGGCTCTTCCATTAAAGGAATTAATCGATCGAACTCAAATTGACACGAGCATCATTGAAGATGTCATTGCAGGTTGTGTTTCACAAGTTGGAGAGCAATCACCAGACATTGCACGTGCTGCAGCATTAATTGCTGGATATCCGATTGAAGTACCGGGTGTGACAATAGACCGTCAATGCGGATCGAGTCAACAAGCCGTTCATTTTGCCGCTCAAGCGATTGCAAGTGGAGATATGGATGTCGTGGTCGCAGCAGGGGTGGAGCATATGACACGTGTACCAATGTTTTCAAATACACAAGGAACGACTTACAGCAAGAAGTTAAGCGACAAATATGAGCTCTTGCATCAAGGAATGTCCGCTGAGCGCATGGTTGAAAAATGGGGATTAACAAAAGAAGAACTGGATCAATTTGCCCTTCAAAGTCATCAAAAAGCTGTTCATGCATGGGAAGCAGGTCACTTTGAAAGAGAAGTAATGCCTGTTCAATACACAGGAGAAGATGGGACTGAGATTCATTTAGCAAAAGATGAGGGACCACGTGCTGCTACGACGATCGAAGCTCTTCAATCGCTGAAAAAGGTCTTTAAAGAAGATGGGACGATTACAGCTGGAAATGCAAGTCAAATGAGTGATGGCGCAGCTGCGATTTTATTAATGTCGAGAGAGAAAGCAGAGGCACTAGGCCTTAAACCGAGATGCCGTATTATTGCAAGGAGTGTTGTTGGTTCAGATCCAACATTAATGCTAACTGGACCCATCCCTGCTACTGAAAAAGTCCTTCAAAAAGCCGGGTTAACGATTGAAGATATGGATCTGTATGAAGTGAACGAAGCATTTGCACCGGTTCCTCTTATTTGGGCAAAAGAAGTAGGGGCTGATCTAAAAAAATTAAATCCTAATGGTGGTGCGATTGCGCTTGGACATCCACTAGGAGCAAGTGGTGCCCGTGTGATGATCACGTTATTGCACGAGCTTGAGCGCACAGGTAAACGATATGGCCTGCAAGCGATTTGTGAAGGATTCGGTATGGCAAATGCAACGATCATTGAGAGACTGGACTAAAGAGGGAGGAGCAGATTAATGAGAATTAAAAATAAAACCTTTCTTGTAACAGGTGGTTCTTCTGGTCTTGGGGAAGCGACAGTTCGAATGATTGTTAAAAACGGTGGGAATGCTGTCATCGTTGATGTAGATGAGCAAAAAGGAACGGAGCTTATCAATGAACTAGGTGATCAGGTCAGCTTTATCAAAACGGATGTGACGAATGATGCCAATGCAAAACAAGCAGTGGAGCACGCTGTTACTACCTTTCAAGCAGTGCACGGTTTGATCAATTGTGCTGGTATCGGTAAAGCCAAAAAAGTAGTAGGGAAGAGTGGCATTCATGGTATTGAAACGTTTAAAAAAGTGATGAATGTAAATCTAATCGGTAGTTTTTCGATGATTCAACACGTAGCGGAGGTTATGAAAGACAATGAACCGAATCGTGAAGGAGAGCGTGGCATCATAGTGAATACAGCATCTGTCGCAGCATTTGATGGACAGATTGGGCAAGCAGCCTATGCGGCTTCAAAGGGTGGAATCGTTAGTATGACCTTACCGCTAGCTAGAGAGTTAGCCTCTCATGGCATCCGCGTGATGAGCATTGCCCCTGGTATTTTTGAGACACCGATGTTTGCGACCTTACCAGATGCTGCACGTGAATCTCTAGGTAAAATGACCCCTTTTCCGAATCGACTTGGTCAACCAACAGAATACGCCCAGCTAGTGGAACAAATCATGGTGAACCCGATGCTAAATGGAGAAGTGATTCGGCTAGATGGGGCGATTCGCATGCAAATGAAATAAGCCTCAGTAAAGGTAGAGTGCAAGCACACTCTACCTTTTTATTTTCACTAATTCTTCAATTTACATAGAAAAGTCTTATATTCAAATGGAAGAGAATGGTGTAAGATAGAAAAGGTTTAGGTCTTATGTATTGTGTATTTTGTAGGTTTTTTGATAATTAAGATGGATATAAGGGGAGAAACGGACGTTGAAACAGCTATTCAGACATAGAAAAAAACAAATGGATACATTAGAAGCTTTGGTTGAACCAACTCTAGATGAAGTGAAGATTGATGTGTCAGAGGAAGTTGCCCTTCAATTAAGGATGATTGATTTAGATAAGGAAGATCTTGTTCGCATAAAAATGATTCAACCATTGATTCATGATCATATTGACGAGATTGTTGACAATTTTTATAAAAATCTTTATCAAAATCCCACACTGACAACGATTATTAAAGATCATAGCACGGTGGATCGCTTAAAGAGAACGCTCACAAAGCATATTGAAGAAATGTTTGCTGGAACGATTGATGCAGCTTTCGTCGAACAAAGAAACCGAATTGCCCACGCTCACGTCGTCATCGGTCTTGAACCGAAATGGTATATGTGTGCGTTTCAGGATTTATTTTTATCAATCACAACCATGCTTAAAGAGCACTCAACAGATCCAACTCAATGTTTAGATGCGATTTTATCTGTTTCTAAAATTTTAAACATTGAACAACAGCTTGTTTTAGAAGCATATGAAAATGAGAACGAACGGAATCGTCAAAAAGAGATTGAAGAACGACACAATTTACAAGCAAAAGTAAATGTGACCGCCGAAGAATTAGCTGCGATTTCAGAGGAAACAAGTGCCTCTATTGATGAATTAAAATCTAAATCTGAAGATGTTCATCGCTACAGCACAGAAGGAACGAGCGCATCCATTCAAGTCGAGTCATTATCTAAAGAAGGTAAAGAAAAACTCCAAGAACAATACTTAAAAGTAAAAGAAATTGATCAGAACATGGAGAAGATCTCGAGTGAAATGGAGTTACTTAAAGATGTGTCTGAGAAAATCAACGATATTGTTAGCCTAGTTCAGTCGATTGCTGATCAGACCAATTTACTTGCATTAAATGCAGCAATTGAAGCAGCACGAGCAGGTGAGATGGGTAAAGGGTTCTCAGTTGTTGCAAGTGAGGTACGAAAACTTGCTGAACAAACAAAAGCTTCAGTAAGTGAAGTTTCAGGTTTAATTGTTTCCACGAAAGAACGGATCGGCTCTGTTTCTTCATATGTGTCAGAAATAGATGATCTCGTTAAAAATAGTGCCAATGGATTGTCTAGTACTAATGAATTTTTTGATCGAATTGTTCACCAAACAGAAACGGCAAAAGAACAAAATGGAAATGTTGACGTAGAGATCAAAAAGATTGCTCTTGTTATAGAAGAAATTAATGACGCGGTCTATCAACTGGCTACAACAGCAAATGAATTAAACTTAATAACAAATCATCTTGATTAAGCGAAAACTCTTCTAAAGTGTATTCTTTAGAAGAGTTTTTTTCTTCCGTTTCTTAATTAAATTTTAATATTTATTATGTATAGTAGGATCAAATCAAAAAGAGGGTGAAAAGATGAAGACAATAACTTTGCTAACGTCTGCTTTGGTAGGAAGTTCTCTATTAATGGCAGGTTGCACTAACGATACAGAGGGTGATCACGAGAATATGAATCACCATGGGCAAGAGGAAGCTGAAGAGCATATGGAAGACAACGGTGAGATGTCTCATGATGATATGGACCATAATCAAACAACGGACATGGATCAAGACGATCATCAAAATCATAGCGGAGTCGCAGCAGATAAAGAGCAATATGCCAATGAACCGTCTGCTTTTAACGAGGGATCAGAACAACAACTGATGGTATCAAATACGAAAAACATCACACGATTAGATGATGACAATCCATTAACGATGTCGATTATGGTTTCACAGATGATATGGCCATCTACTCATGAGGAAAATCAGCCAGGTACAGTTATTTTAGCTCCTTTAAATGAATGGCAGTACTCATTAGCTGCCCTTACTCTCGTCCATCATCCTAATGATGGCCCGATTCTTTATTATGACGAAGAAATAAATGAAGATGTAATGAATGAGTTAAACCGACTGCAGCCTAAAGGTAATAATGAAGGAATTGAAGTACTAGTAGTTGGGAATATCGAAGAAACGGAGTTAGATAAATTAACTGAATTCAAGATTAAAACAATTCAGGCAGCCAACCCAGCTGCTTTCGCTCAAAAGGTAGAAGAAGAGTTTTCAAAGACAATTGATCATATAGAAGAAGCTGTTATTATTGGATCAATGGATGAATCTGCAAAAGAATATACGATCACAGCAGCAAACTGGATCTCGCATATGAATGAATCACTTCTGTATGTAAGCAGTGATGGGATTCCAGAAGAAACAAAAGAGGCATTGGCTTTACGTGAGGGTACAGCTAAAATGTATGTACTAGGCTCAGAGAACGTGATCAGAGACGAAGTGATAGATGAGCTTAATGAGTACGGGGAAGTAGAACGAATTGAAGGTAACAATGCAGTGAGTCAATCGATTGCAATGGCATCTTACAAAGATGAAAGTACAGATTTTGGCTGGGGTATCACAGAACCGGGGCATGGTTTTGTATTTGCATCAACTGCATCAGCAGAACTTGCGATTACGGCTGCTCCTTTTGCCCATTTAGGAAAACATGCTCCGTTGATATGGCTTGATGAAGGGCAAATTAAAGATGATCTGTATCAATATTTAGCAAAAGTGAAGCCAGTTTTTCATCATGATCCAACAGAAGGACCTTATAATCATGGATATGTTCTAGGTGAGTTTGATACAATATCATTTAAAACACAAGGAATACTAGATGAAAAGCTAGAGATTGTCTCGGCTGATGGAGACGGTCATGGTAATCATTAATTAAAGGAGAATATAATGAAAAAATGGTTTTTAGCAGGAGTAGGTTTATTGAGTATCCTCGTTGGATGTTCAGAAGCAGGAAATGAAGTGGAGGGTTTTTCTCACATACATGGGCTAGAATATGCTCACAATGAAGATGCTTTCTATATAGCGACTCATCATGGATTAATTAAACATACCCAAGGGAAATGGATCAATGTAAATAATGAGAAGGAGCAACATGATTTTATGGGCTTTACGATCATTGATGAAGATACGATGCTCTCAAGCGGACACCCGAGTCATGCATCTGATTTAGAAGATCCTCTCGGGTTGATGAAGAGTACAGATTCAGGTGAAACATGGGAGCCGATTTCCTTATATACGGAAGTAGATTTTCATCTCCTTCATGCAAATAAAGGCGATACAAATCAAATCTATGCCATAGATGCCTATCATTCACACTTCTATCACTCTGAAGACGGTGGTTATAATTGGGAGCAGGTGGAAACAGAAGGGTTACCTGAACCAATCGGCCAAACGTACAGTTTAACGTCTCATCCGCAATTTTCTAGTCACGTACTAGCAGGTACGGAAGAGGGAGTGTATCTTTCTCTCGATAGCGGAAGAACATGGGAAGAAATGGAAAGTGAGTCAACCGCCACAGCTCTTGAATCACTAAATGGAGAAACCGAAGAGCTAATTGGTTATTTTGTTGGCGAATTAGAAGGCTTATATTATAGTACAGATTTTGGTCAAACATGGGAGTCATTGGACTTTACTTTAGAGAATGATATGATTTCCTACATCAGTCAGAACCCTGATCAAGA
Organism: Alkalihalophilus lindianensis; assembly: GCF_032843265.1. NCBI lineage: Bacteria > Bacillati > Bacillota > Bacilli > Caryophanales > Bacillaceae > Alkalihalophilus > Alkalihalophilus lindianensis. The sequence continues at coordinate 842,296 of NZ_JAWJBA010000001.1, read as the reverse complement.
AAATGAGATCATTTTAGGATCGATGCAAGAAGCGATTTATCATACGAATGATTTAGGGGACTCATGGTCGAAGTTAGCTGAAAATGGGAATATTAATCAATAACGAAGCTTAAAACTGACCATTTAGACATGTTCTAAATGGTCAGTTATTTTTTGGGCATGGTGGTGATTTGAGTGAGGTTCTTTATTAGGACTTGAACCTGGTGTTTCCATAAAATGAATACAGACAAAACTGATGCACACTAATAAAAAATACCAAACAGGCTTGAGCGCAAAAGACTTCTGAACTTTGTTTTTAATTTCTGAAGTCAAGGCTAAATAAACGATAAATAGCGTACCGAATAAAAGCAGCAACATGACTTGAGATAATGGTAAGCTATGCTCAAGAGGTACCATAACGGCAAGCATGGTTCCCATCATTCCACCCATTAACCCAGAGATAAAGCCATCAATAACTGCAACAAGTGAGAAGGGGTAACCGAATAAAACACCTAGTAAAGCCCCGATAAACATACTTAAAATTGTTACTTCGAAAAAGGAATCAGCAAACAGTAGACCGAGTACAGTCCCGCCAGCTAGACCTATAAGCATGCCGATAGCCATAGCCAAGCACATCCCAAACATATTTGATATAGATCGTCTAAAAGAAAAGACTATGAAGGCAATAATAGATAGCAAGATGATTAGGAGACATATTATAATCCAGTGCATGAAGATTTCTCCTCTCTATGTAGTATGAACATCTCTCGAAGGTACCTGTAGTTTGTACACTAGTATTATAAAAGTGAAATAATTATGTCATAAAATCGTAATTAGGAGAAAGTGTGAGGATAAGATGAAGAAGATTTTAATTATTGATGATGAGAAGCAAATGCAAAAACTGCTCGAAGTCTGTATTCAGTCAAGCGATTATCAGATCACATGTTTAACCAGTGCCATTGAGGCAAAACCTTTACTTGAAGGCGAAACGATCCATCTCATATTATTGGATATTATGATGCCAGAGATGACAGGTTATGATTTTTTATCCTATATGAATGAATTAAATAAAAACATACCCGTTATTTTAATCACAGCAATAGATGAAACGGATGCTGTCGTGCGTGGACTCGAGCTGGGTGCTTATGATTTTATTACAAAACCATTTGAGCCTAGAGAATTAAAAGCTAGAGTAGACTCTGTCATCAAGCGAACTCAGCATCTAGTTGAAGAGCTTTCTACCATCGTTAGATTTGATGTGAAACGTGATTCACTGCAACGTGTGTTTACCTATAAAGGTCAAGTAATTCCTTTCACGAATAAAGAATATCAATTGTTTTCACGGTTCTTTAATTACCCAGGGCGGGTGTATACACGTGATCAACTTCTCACTCTTGAATGGGAGGAAGAGGATCGTTTTAACCGGAATGTGGATGTTCATATTAAGCATATTAGAGATAAATTAAATAAGGTTGGGCTTCCGAGACCTTTAATTGAAACCGTGTGGGGAGTAGGGTATAAGATGCCTGTAGAGAGGGGGGAATAAGTTGAAGCTTGCTACAAAATTATTAATTACTATCTTCTTATCTACTGTTTTTGTCATCATTATTACGAACCTTTCTTTTTATCACATATCTAAATCTTTTTACAAACATCAGCTTCAAGAAGGAGTCGAGAACAGGCTTGAAGCCCATACGAAGGTATTAGCACTCCACTCAGACGTGACAACTTTTGATCATGTCATGATGATGGAAGCAGGACAAGAGGAAAATTCATTTGTTATTTTTGATCAATCGTTGGAAGTGATTCAGAGTTCAAGACCTCTTACTAATGAAGTGATCGCCACTTATCAAGATTGGATCATTTTACACGCTGATCAATCAAAACATACCGAATTTGTTGAAACAATGGAAGAACATATTCCACATGCATGGTCTTTCACATCTTTTTCATCAGAAGAAGGAGTTAGCGGATATTTGTTTCTTGATCAAGATACAGGAAGCTTTGAGGCAACGAGAAACAATCTCTTGCTGTTAACATTTGTTATTGGATTTTTTACCGTTTGCTTAGCCGTTATGTTAAGCATTTATTTGTCAAAGCGCCTGAGTGCTCCTGTGAAAAAAGCCCAGCTGCTTACTAGGAAAATTGCATTAGGTGATTTTGAAGTAGATGTGCCATCGTCTACTAGCAAGGACGAAGTATCTGAATTATTAACAGACATTTCTTTAATGGCAAAAAATCTTAAAGAATACCGTGACGAAAGGCAGCGGTTGTTTACAAATATTTCTCATGATCTAAGAACGCCGCTTACCTACATCAAAGGTTATTCATCATTATTAAAAGATCATCAACTAGAGCCAACAGTCGTAGAAGAGCAATCTAACGTCATCTATCAAGAAGCCTCTCGGATGGAACATTTAGTGAATGATTTATTTCAACTAATGAAATATGAAGAGGGAGAATATCAGTTAGAGAAAGAAAGAACAAATATGTATGATTTCTTTGCTCAACTACAAGCAAAAATAAAGCTTGATTTAAAAGCAAAACAACTTCATTTTAATATGCATGCAGATAGCGTTGATATAAACGTTTCAATTGACCAGGTGCAATTTGAGAGGGCGATCATGAATGTACTATCAAACTCGATCCGCCATACAGATCCTGGAGGTCAAATTGAAGTGACAATCTTTAAAGAAAAAAAGGTATGCATTATACAGATAAGTGATGATGGGTCGGGGATTCCTAAGAAAGATCTCCATAGAATTTGGGAGCGATTCTACCGTGTAGATGCCTCTCGTTCAACTAAACTTGGTGGAAGTGGTTTAGGGCTTGCGATCACAAAAGAAATTATTCACTTGCATAAAGGGGAGATTTCTGTATCTAGTAAAATAGGAGAAGGAGCAACCTTTTTAATTAAAATCCCTGCTGAATAAATAAGTGAAATGAATTATACTTCAATCAATAAGTATTAATTGTATGATCATGAAAGGGGTACCAATCAATGAATTTGCAAAATGTGATAAAGATTCCAGCCTTAGACAAAGAAGTAGGAAGACAAGTAGATTCCTATATTCAAACCCTTACGAAACCCCCTGGCAGTTTAGGGAAGCTTGAAGGATTAGCAGTAGAGTTAGCAGAGATGAAAAGTAAGCCCTTTCCGGTTGTTTCACCAGCTGGTGTGTTAGTATTTGCGGCTGATCACGGCATTGCCGAAGAAGGGGTATCTGCCTTCCCACAAGAAGTGACCCTGCAAATGGTCCAGAATTTCTTAAATGGTGGTGCAGCCATTAATGTTTTTAGCAGACAGATTGGTGCAACATTGAAGGTAATCGATATAGGTGTGAAATCAACTATAAACGATAAAGATCTCATTACTGATAAAGTCCGTATGGGAACAGGAAACTTTTTTATCGAAGAGGCAATGACAAAAGTTGAGGCAATAGAAGCAATCGAAATTGGAATGCGACAAGCAGAATCATTCATCATCAATCAAGGAGTTGAAAGCCTAATATTAGGTGAGATGGGGATTGCCAATACGACAGCTAGTAGTGCAATCTTAGCTGTCCTTACAGGGAAACCTATTGATACGTTGGTTGGCTTTGGGACGGGTATCACAAGTGAGCGTGTGTTACATAAAGTGGATATCATCACACAATCGATTGAAAGAAGAAAACCGAATGCCGATGACCCTATAGATGTATTGGCAAAAGTTGGAGGATTAGAAATTGCTGGGATGGCCGGTGCCATGCTCTTTGCTGCTAGTTACCGTGTACCAATCATACTTGATGGATTTATTTCCACGGTCGCAGCTTTAGTGGCTAGTAAAATTTCAAATGATGTGATTGATTACATGATTGTCTCTCATCAATCGGTTGAGCCAGGACATTTAACAGCGATTCACGCCCTAGGTAAAGAGCCTTTAATTAACTTAGGACTACGCCTTGGTGAAGGCTCAGGGGCCGCTGTTGCATTCCCACTGATCGAATCAGCAACACGTATGCTGAGTGAAATGGCAACGTTTCAATCAGCTGGAATCTCTGATCAATAAAAGGGGCTGGGACATATCTAAGAGGTTTAACTCAGGATACGAACGAAGCGCTAAATGAGCGGATGAAATATACGTAGACCTCCTACGGGATGAAAAGGCAGAAGTGAGACCCCACAGTGCGTAGCACGATGAGGCTCACCAGCTTCCCGCGGAAAGCGAAGTATATTTTAGGAGCGGTCTACATAGACCGTATCAGTAATGTTCGATTTTCCATAAGTTAAAATACTTTTGTCCCAGCCTCTTTCTTTTTATCATGCATTTACTTATTTTGCTTGTTTCCTCGTACCAATACTTTTAGACCTTGTCCCATATCAGACGCTAGCACATAGTTACGATCAACGAATACTCCCCAGACATCTCCCTGATCAGGTGAATATTGTCCGATTTGAACAGGATTACTTGGATCTGAAATATCAACCATATAAACGCCACCTGCATAATGACTTAAATATAGAGTATTACCTTGAACTTTAGGGTCATGCACTGTATTAGCAAATGTGTTTCCGTCTTCAACTTTTTCTGTTAAATCTGTTTTGAACTCACTTAGAAGTTTAGGATTTGTTTTATCTTTGATATCGAAAATACGAGTATAGCCGTATGATTCTTCATAGCCTTCACGAACAGGAACATATACTTCTCTTGTTTCAATTAAGATGTTACCACCACGAGCAAGTGCTGCTGAATGGGCAGCCCCTTGTTGGTCAGAAGCGAAGTCAGTACGCCCGAGGTATACAGGATTTTCAGGATCTCGTACGTCAAAGATAACGGTGCCTAAATCCCACATTGATACATACGCATACTGAGCATTATTATCTGTAATCACACTATGGTTAAAGACAGCTCTTGTTTTTCCATCGGGAGTATTCCAGTGATACCCATTAAAATTAGAATCATCTACACCCGGAACATCACGAGGGTCAAATTCCCATAGCTTTTCTGGGTTGGCAGGATCTGATACATCAATAATTTGGAAATCTTTTTCCTCACCATGGCTGTAATAATCAACATACGGGTTAGAAGTAAAAACGAGAGCTCGATTTCCTTGTGTAGCAAGATACAGTTCATGTGTACCAGCAGCATTGTCATACACTTCATAAAAGCCAAGTTTTTGGGGCTCGTGTGGATTTGTGACATCATATAGTAAGAACCCACCAGCTGTATTAGCATTTCTGTTTCTTTGTTGAACACTTACGACGGCTAAATCACCCTTAAAGTTCGCTGTGTTAACTGACTTCACAATAACTTTTTCTTGCCAAGTTCCAGGAACATCATCATGTGCAAAGTACGAAATCTCTTCTGGGTTCGATGGATCCTTTAAATCAAATATACGGACACCGCCGTTTGCTCCTCCTGCAGTATGTGTTCCTAAATAAGCATACCCTTTATGTGCATAAACATCTGCTGTGTTATTTTGAGCATCCCCATTGATTTTTTGGATCTGAACAGAGGCTGCTTCATTTAGGCTTGACACTTTACCAGTTCCATCATTGGTCGCTTCACCAAGAGTAGCTAGGTCTTCATTAGAGAAAACGATACGTTCTCCCTTTTGAAGTCCGCTTTCGTCTAATGCATCATGGGCGATAACCGCTGGTACTGCTACAGATAGTACTAACGCACTGGCTAGTGTAGATTTTAAAACTACGTCTCTCATTTTTTTCAATAGTATAACCTCCAGTTAACTTTTAGATTATTGCACCTTTTCGGAATTCGACATACTAAAGTGATTTCCCTTTATTAGTATACTAATTATTTCGTTAATCGAAGAAAGCGATGCTTTTATCCTAAAGTGCAATAGTAAATGGTATCTATATTAATTGCATAGAAAACGATTTCAATATAAAAAAGTACTACTTTATTTCTGGATGCGAAACATTCTCATTGCTTCTATTTATAAATAGGAGTAAAGTGGAGAGATGTAAAAGTTGAAAGAGTTAGAAGGGGAAAGAGATGAATTCATTTTTAAAGCAACGATTATACGTTGTCTATACTGTTATTTTACTCATATATATAGCAAATACATTTATAGCTAGTGAGGTAATATCTTATATTGTAGGGAGTCTTGCTATACCGATGCTTTTGCTGTCCTTTGCCGGAGCTAGTAAGCTATTCCGTATTCTGGGTAGTATTTTTATTGTGGTAGGTACTGGAATGTACATGTATTCCGGGCTACCATTTTATCAAATCCCATTATACTTTACGTCAACGATGCCACTTCTCGCCTTTTTAACTGTTCTACCTTGGATGAACAGTGTCGTTCGGGCAGGACGATTTGATCGTCGAATTAACGAATTAATGAAAGCGAATGTATCTGATTTAGGGAAGCTGTATGTCAGAAGTTCTTTTACGACATATACCTTATGTGCCTTCATTAATCTTTCGGCATTATCGATCTCACAAGAAGTCTTGCTTGAGAATATGGCGAAGATGAAAAAGAAGATTCAAGATTCTTTTATCAGTCAAACGACGTTGAGGGCTTTTGCTGTAGCACTTTGTTGGAGTCCGATGGAGATTATGGTGGCAATGACAGTTGATGCAACGGGAGTCAGTTATTTAAGCTATTTACCGTGGTTATTGCTCGTTTCCTTCATCGTTATAACGGTTGATATGGTCTGGGGGAGTAAGCGATATAAGTCATTACCTTACGAACCAGCCCATAATCGTGCCACGAGAACGATTGAATCAAGTGTAGTTGCATGGAAAATAACGAAGCTAGTGATCGCTTTAACGGCATTCTTGCTTATTGTCGTCGGGATAGGAAACGCCTATCAGCTAAACTTTATCTTATCTGTCACGCTTGTTATATTGCCCTTTAGCTTTTGCTGGGCGTTGATTATGAATAGGATGCGCAGTTTCTTAGCGATTGGCTGGGGTACATGGAAGCATCGTACGAATCACATGCAAAATTTTGTGGTATTATTCTTATCGCTTGCGTTTTTCTCATCAAGCCTTAATGAGACGCCTTTCTTGCAAATGATTCAGCAGCCATTCTTCGCAGCTGCCGATACACCATTAATCATCTTGCTTTTAATTCAAGCCACATACTTACTAATGAGTATGATTGGAGTTCATCCTGTCGCAACCATCGGTATTTTAGCGGAAGTACTTCAACCATTATATACCGTTATTAATCCTCTAAGTATTGGGATGGTGTTAATAACGGGGGCACTGGCTACCGCTACAGTTGGAGCGTACGGGGTAACGGTGACGATGACATCGATGAATACGATGCAAAATCCATACCGTATCGTACTTCGTAATATGCCTTTTGCGATCCTTTATGGTGGGGTTGGAACGTTGATTGGCTATTTTCTTTTATAATAACCACAAAAAAGGAGATGACCAACGCAAAGGTGGTCATCTCCTTATACCTTACCCTATAAACTTACAATCTGGGGTCGTAACGATTATTGTCTGCCACAGACACCTCATCTCATTCATGTTAAAAACATTCTTGAAATTTCTGGTTCCTGTACAATGCAATCACCTCATAAAAGGTATAATCGAAAATCATCCAACTTGTATATCTAATCATCATGTTAAAATGATGGGGTATGGTTGGTGAGGAACATTGCTGCCCTCAAACCTTATTCTAGCCAGATCACCATTTTATATACACATCAATTTTAAAAAAAGAAGGATTGGGATCAATCGTTATGAAGAAAGCGTAGATGCACATTCTAAGGATATGATGTCAATTCAAACTAACTAATAAATGAGGTTATCCCGTTATGTATAAAGATCTTAGTCAAGAAATAAAGCAAGCATTACAATTACTGAATTACGTAAAACCAACAGATGTTCAACGTGAAGTTCTTCCAGTTGCCCTTAAACATAATGATTTGATTGTAAAAGCACAAACGGGCAGTGGGAAAACAGCAGCATTTGCTATTCCCTTGTGTGAGCTGGTTGAGTGGGAAGAAAATAAACCACAAGCACTCGTGTTAACACCGACAAGAGAACTAGCAGCCCAAGTTAAAGATGAGATCACAAACATCGGCCGTTTTAAACGGATTAAAGCAGCAGCAATATATGGCAAACAATCTTATGAAAAACAAAAAATTGAATTAAAACAAAAAAATCACGTGGTTGTTGGCACGCCAGGCCGCGTTTATGATCACATTCAAAAAGGTACACTGGCAACAAGCCAAATTCGCTATTTAGTCATTGATGAAGCAGATGAAATGCTAAATATGGGATTTATTGATCAAGTAGAAGATATCATTGAAACGTTGCCAAAAGAGAGAATGACCATGTTATTTTCTGCAACTTTTCCAACGGATCTTGAGGAACTTTCTAACGAGCATATGAACAATCCAACAAACATTGTCATACACCCATCCAATCAAACAGCTAAAATTTCACATACTGTAATTGAAGCAGAAAAAGAGGGAAAATATCAGTTACTAAAAGATGTATTAATTACTGAAAATCCAGATAGCTGCATCATTTTTTGTCAAACGCAACTCCAAGTGGATCAGCTGCAACAACAATTATCAAAAGCGACTATTCCTGCAAGAAAATTACATGGTGGAATGAGACAAGAAGATCGTTTTCGTGTGATGAATGATTTTAAGCGAGGAGCGTTTCGTTACTTAGTAGCAACGGGTGTAGCAGGCAGAGGAATCGACGTTGAAAATATTTCGTTAGTTATCAATTTTGATACACCGGAAGAGAAAGAAAGTTATGTGCATCGTACAGGGAGAACAGGACGTGCTGGAAAAACAGGCAAAGCGATTACATTTGTTGCACCGTTTGAAGAAAAGTTTATCGAAGAGATTGAGGAGTTTGTTGGTCACACGCTCGTAAGAGTATCGCCCCCAACAAAAAAAGATGTTCAACAGGCTACTAATGCGTATCACTTAAAACTAAACAAAGATCCCGTTCTTAAGACGGATAAAGCAAAAGAACTTAATCAAACGATTATGAAGTTATATTTTAATGGTGGTAAGAAGAAAAAAATAAGAGCGGTTGATTTTGTCGGAACGATCTCATCGATTGATGGTATTCAAGCTGATGATATTGGAATTATTACGATACAAGAAAATTCTACTTACGTGGAAATTTTAAATGGAAAAGGTCCGTTCGTGTTAAGAGAAATGCGTGAACGTACGGTTAAAGGGAAACAGTTAAAGGTTCATGAAGCAAAAAAATAAGTGTAGTAAAGCCACCAATCAGATATTGGTGGCTTTTTAGAAAGTTCAAGTTTCGTTCAATCAGATCAGATGCAATTTCTGTAGAGATTGTTTATAATAGACTTCATACAAACATTGTGAAAAACTTCACTAACTTTAGTTTGACTATAACAAAAATAGGAGAACATGCATATGACAGAGCTTAAGCAAATAGCTAAATCCTATAAAAAAATAAGACTGCTGCTTATCATGACGGCTATACTCACAGGGGCCTCCGTTGTGGCACAAGCTTACTTTATCGTAACAATCGTCGATCATGTCTTTCTTCAAGGTGCTTCGTTCAAAGAAATCACTTCGATGCTTCTCTGGCTATTAGGCGCTTTATTACTTAGAGTGTCACTTACCTATGTAAATGGCTATCTTGGGGTGAGTATGGCGACCTCGGTAAAGGCGAAGCTCAGACAATCTTTGGTCGAGAGCTATACGACAAATCCACTTCAATCATCTCTTGAGGGACAATCGGGTAAGAAGGTAAGTGTGATGATGGATGCAGTCGATGAGGTTGATAGTTATTTTAGCAAATACATTCCACAAGTTATTCAAACATCTATTATTCCATTGATGATTTTAATAGCTGTTTTTACAACACATATTTATACGGCTTTGATCATGATCATTACAGCACCTTTTATCCCGCTTTTTTATATCATTATCGGGATGAAGACGCAGCAAAAATCTGAAGAGCAGATGGATAAGTTAGCAGCATTCTCTGGTCGGTTTCTTGATACGTTGCAAGGCTTAACAACGCTTAAACTATTAGGTCGAGCTAAAGAGCAAAAACAGTCCATTCAAAAAAGTAGTCATGGATTTCGCGATGCTACTATGGACGTGTTAAAAATTGCTTTTATTTCGTCTTTAATGCTTGAATTCATTTCAATGCTTGGTATAGGGTTAATTGCTCTTGAAGTGGGTCTGCGCTTGGTTTTATTTGAAAGCATTACTTTCCATGCTGCATTCTTCGTCTTGGTGTTAGCGCCTGAATTTTATTTATCTTTAAAAGACCTTGGAAGCGCCTTTCATACTGGAAGAGGGAGTATGGGGGCTACCAAAAAAATCTCTGAAGAGCTTAAAAAGGATTCACCTCCGATCAAATGGGGTGAAGCAAAGCTTGATACAAATAATACGCCTCCTGCGATTGAATTGATGAACCTCCACCTTTCGTATGGAGAGGACAAGTTTGCATTAAAAGATATTCAATTGCATATTGCTCCATTTGAGAAAGTGGCAATCGTTGGGCGGAGTGGAGCTGGAAAGACAACCTTGCTTCATGTGCTTGCTGGGCTCATTCCTGCAACGAGTGGGGAGGTACTTATAAAGGGCAGACCTCAAAGGGATTATGCAGAACATGAGTGGTTTAATCATGTAAGTTATATCTCGCAGAACCCTTATTTATTCTCAGGAACGATTGCAGAAAATATCGCTATCGGAAGAAGGGGACCTACAACACTTAAAGAGATCGAGAGAGCGGCTGCCAAAGCTGGGATCGAGGATTTAATAAATGAATTGGAGAACGGTTATGATACGCCAATTGGTGAAGGGGGAAGAGGTTTATCTGGAGGCGAGAAACAGCGAATTGCGATTGCGAGAGCTTTTCTAAAACAGCCGACGATTATTTTATTTGATGAACCGACAACCGGTCTTGATCTAAAAACGGAAAAAATCTTACAAGCATCCATTGAGGAGCTTTCTATGACCTCAACCGTGATTACCGTTGCACATCGTCTCCATACAATTCAACATGCAGATAAACTGATTGTATTAGAAAACGGGAAACAAATTGGACAAGGAACCCATCAGCAATTGATTCATTCACTAGAGTCTTATCGAAATATGGTAAGTGTACAGCGAGGAGGGGGAATTAAGTGAAGGATTTAACGACAATCATTAAATTGATGACAACAGAGAAGAAAGACATTGTCTATTCAGTAGTACTTGGCTTCCTTGCTGGCCTCGCTGCTATAGGATTATTCTCTGCTAGTGGTTATTTGATATCAAAGGCTGCTCTTACACCGCCGCTTTATGCGCTGACAATTCTTATTGCGCTCTTAAAATTATTTAGTATTACGAGAGCGGTCGCAAGGTATGGTGAAAGATACTTTTCACACCGAGCAACCTTCACGATGTTAAGTGACCTACGTGTTTCGTTTTATGAGAAATTAGAGCCATTAGCACCTAATCTCTTTCAACGTTATCGCAGTGGGGACTTATTATCACGTATCGTAGGAGATGTGGAAAGCTTACAAAACTTTTTCTTGCGTGTCTTTTACCCACCAATTGTACTTGCTCTTGTCTTTTTAGCGACGATTGTCTTTACGATGTTTTATTCCATTTATATCTCTTTGTTGCTGCTATTGGGGTTACTACTCACTGCGATTGTCATTCCTGCATGCTTTGCAGCAAGTCAGAAGAAAAAGAAACTCTCTACACGCACAAGCAGAGGAGCATTATCAACGGAGACAACAGAGTTATTGTACGGATATCGTGATCTGAAAATTTACGGGCAGCTTGAAGACAAAAAATCTGAGCTGATCGATTCATCCACTGAGTATGTTGTTGAGCAACAGAAGGAAGGCCAGTTAGCGATGGCCAATCAGTCCATTCACACAATGATCTCTTTATTCATTTCATGGGGAGTCTTAGCTTTAGGGGCTTACCTTGTGAGTACTGGTCAATTAGATGGGTTATTTCTAGCAATGCTAATGATGATTTCTCTTACGGCTTTTGAAAATGCAGCACCAATGGCGGTCTTCCCTAATCACTTTGAAGATAGCCGCAATGCTGCGAAACGACTGTACAGTGTGGTGGATACGAATCCAAAGGAATTTGTTGAAAGAGTGAACGATTTATCTTTAGGTGGTGCTAAGTTAATCTCATTAACAAACGTTTCTTTTTCATTTGCAAACGAAGAAAGACCGACGCTGAACGATGTGACCGTCCAGTTTCCAAAAGGCTCAAAAACGGCGGTTGTAGGAGCGAGTGGCTCAGGAAAATCAACACTGATGCAGCTTCTTTTAAACATTCAAGAAGCAGATTCAGGTGAAATTAAGATTGATAATCATCCCATTGATGAGCTGAATCAAGAAAGCATTTGGGAACATGCAAATGTGGTGCTGCAAGAAAATCATTTTTTCTACGGCACAATCAAAGAAAATCTACTGCTTGCTAACCCGGATCGAACAGAGGAAGAGATGATGGATGCCCTTAAAAAAGTGGATTTAGATGGCTTTTTTCTAACGGATGAGGTGTACGAAAAGGGTGAGAATTTATCAGGTGGTGAAAAACAGCGCTTAGCTATTGCACGAGCGATGCTAAAAGGAGGCTCGTTATGGCTACTTGATGAACCGACTTCTTCGGTTGATTCTTTAACTGAGAAAAAAATCTATGACCACTTACTAGATCAAGCAAAACAAGATACGATGATTATCATTAGTCATCGTTTAATGGGGCTTGAGAAAATGGATCAAATAATTGTCATGGAAAAAGGCTTGATCATTGAAACAGGTACATTTAACGAGCTAATCAACAGTAAAGGGTACTTTTATGAAATGAAGCAATTAGAAAAAAATCTATTGATTTAATGTTTTCGGGGAACCTTAGCTAAGTGCTAAGGTTCTTTTTGTAGAGTCATTAACTGATCAAGAACCGAACGGAATGATTTGCCCTGCTTAATGAGATGTTCGTTAAATGTTTTAAATGGATTTCCTTGATCTCGTAGACGTTCCACAACGTTAGGTAAGGTAAATTGATCAGGATGCAACGATTCCGTTACTTCTTCCCAATAGAGCGGAGTCGCAACTAACCCTTTATCATGTCCGCGTGGGGAATAAGGAGCGATAATCGTTTTGCCTTCATCGTGCTGAATATAATCCACATATAATCGTCCATTTCGATTCTTTTTCAACCGTTCAACGGTAAATAAATCTGGAGATTGTTCACATAAGAAATGGCTAATAAATTCACTAAATATCCTCGTTTCCTTATATGAAAATTGATTAGGCGGGAGCGGAATATATAATTGAAGCCCTTTATTTCCTGATGTCTTAACATAAGAGATGAGAGAAAAACGATCAAAGATCTCTTTCATCTGAAGAGCTGCTGTTCGAGCCAAGTGGAAGTGCTCGACACTAGGTGGATCTAAATCAAATACGATTTCTGTTGGATTGCGTGTATCGATAGGTTGAAAAGGAATGTGGAACTCGAGAGCAAGCTGGTTACCTAGCCATAGTAAGCTTGTCATATCATTGCAAGTGATGTAGTCAATATCATCTTTTATTGCCGTTTCTATAAAAGAAGGGGCGTATTCAGGACAATTTTTTTGAAAGAAGGATTCTCCTCCCGCCCCATGTGGATAGCGGATAACCGTTAACAATCTATTTTTAAAAAATGGAAGCAAGTAGGGAGACACCTGCTGTAAATAAAGAATATAATCATCTTTTACAAATTGAATGGAAGGCCAAATGAGTTTATCCTCATGAGTCAATTCAATTTGTGGCGGAAGCGGGTTAAGTGCCCGGTGTAATGACCTCCACGTACAAGATTGAGGTTCAACATCGATTAAAAAAGAATGAAAAGCTGGTTCGCGAAGTTGCTTGCCATCAAACCCAATACAAGAGACTCTTGCGCAGATAGAAGGGGAAAGGGCCCATTTTTCTTTCCCAACTTTCTCCCCGTTTTTTTGAAAAAGAGTCGACAGGGTCTGTGCTTCTTCTTGGCTTAGGCCGTGACGGAAAATCGTCACTTCCACTAAGTCCTTTTCCTTATAAACCGAGCCATGAAAATAACCATTCTTTTTATCATACGACGTGATAATTACATCAATGAAACGCCAATTTTTCAGTTTTAGCCACTCTTTTGAACGTGAAGATGTGTAGATGCTTTTCTTTTTTTTCGCAATCATACCCTCACCATTGAACGATACGATCTCCTCCCAAAGTTTGTGACCATCTGAGCTTATTTGAAGGCATTGAATGAGAGGTGGCTCCTCTCGGTTCACTCCAATCGGAAGAGAAAGGTCTTGAAAAAGCTTTTCTAGTGCATCTTTTCTCTTACATAAAGGTTGTTCCGTTAAACTCTTTCCTTTGATTTGCAGTAAGTCAAAAACCACATAATGAATAGGCAATCGTCTAGAACATATGTGTATCTTCTCAATTGATCGCAATTTACCACGTCGCTGAACAACTGAAAAATCACTTTGTACATCATTGATTAAATAGACTAATTCTCCATCAATTATTAAAGGTAAATAGTCGACTATGTCCTCGTAAATGCTTTTGCAGTACGTTAGAATCTCTGGAAAGTTACGTGTGAGATCTTTCCCGCTGCGACTGATTAAACGAGGAACTTCCTTTTCCCATACTAACAAGCATCGATAGCCATCGTATTTTACTTCAAACAACCAATTTTCACGGGAAGGAATCGTGGTTGTTGAACTTAGCAGCATTGGTTTCATCATAGAAACTCGCTTTCTTTTTAGTGATAGCCTTTGATAAATAATCTCTTCTATACATAATTCCGTTCATACTATTGCATAGTAAGAAAAAAAGCAGGTGATGAGTGTGCATACAGTATGGAAGGGAAGCATCAGTTTTGGACTGGTGAATATTCCTGTTAAACTACACACAGCTACAGATAATAAAGATATTAAGCTGAGACAACTTCACAAGAAATGCCATACCCCGATTAATTATCAAAAAAGATGTGTGGATTGCGAAGAAGAAGTAGCCAATGAGGACATTGTTAAAGCATATGAATATGCGAAAAATAAATTTGTCGTATTAGATGATGAGGACCTAGAGAATTTAAAGAAGGAACAGGAAGAGAAAGCGGTTGAGATTATTGATTTTGTGAAATTAGACGAAATTGATCCAATTTATTTTGAGAAGAGTTACTTCATGGCACCAGATAGTGGCGGGGCGAAAGCGTACAGTCTTTTAAGAGAAGCACTGCAAGAATCCGGTAAGATTGGGATTGCAAAAATTATTATTCGTTCAAAGGAACAGCTCGCTGTAGTCCGAGTTTATAAAAATGGATTGATTATGGAGACGATTCATTTTCCGGATGAAGTACGTAAAATGGATGATGTTCCTAATCTGCCAGAAGACCAAAAGATCGTCAAAAAAGAGCTTGATACAGCATTACTATTAGTTGAACAACTAACGACCAATTTTGATCCAGAGAAATACCATGATGAATATCGAAGTGCTTTAATGGATTTAATTGAAGAGAAGAAAACGGGTAAGAAAACCGTTTCAGCAACAGACAAAAAACCGAAAGAATCTAATGTAACGGACTTAATGTCAGCTCTTCAAGCCTCGATTGATAAGACGAAAAAGAAAAAGCCTGCAGCTAAAAAGCGCACATCGACGGCTAAGGCTAAAAAGAATGCATAAGAAAAAGGCTGTATCGATTCGATACAGCCTTTTTTATGATGAAATCATTTTCAATTGGATCTTCCGGTTTTGTCTCGGTCCATCAAATTCACAGAAGTAGACGCCCTGCCATGTACCGAGTACGAGCTTGCCATTTGAAACGATCAATGTTTGTGCATGTCCTACCGTACTTGTTTTCATATGAGCAGCTGTATTACCCTCTGCATGACGGTCTAGTTGATGTTCCCAAGGGTATACCTCATCAAGCCTTCTTAAAAAGTCCGTTTTAACGTCAGGGTCTGCATTTTCATTTACCGTGATTCCGGCTGTTGTATGAAGAGAGGAAACGATGATCATTCCATTGTTAGCATTAATTTCTTGCATCCACTCTTCAACCTGCTTCGTGATATCAATCATTTGATCACGGCTGTTCGTGTTCATTTGTAGCGTTTTCTCCATCCTAATCACCCCTTCTCATTCGTATAGTACCCCTACTTTTGCAGAGAAAAACATCTAGGGTAAGGATGAGAAGAAGCCATCACACTTGGTGATGGCTTCTTGTTACTTAATAAAAATAAGGGAAGAATAAGCTTCTTAATAAAAAGAATGGAAAGAATTGGCGTCTGAAGCGGCGGAACCTTCTTGGATAGCCGTATCCATAGCCATAGCCAAATTGTCGCTGGTCATGAGTCATGTTACTATCACGAGTATCATCGTCTCCATCAGGCATCAACATCATGACACCCTCTTGATTAACGTTTTCAATAATCCCGTCGTGCATATTCCCGTCAGTCGTTCCAAACTGTACAAGGTGCTGCATAAATTGGCTACAGAAATTGTACATATCCTCTTGCGTTGGTTGCTCCATCTGCCCACTTCCATTCATCATCTCAGGTGGCATTTGTCCGTTCATTCCCGGCATTTGCATCTGTCCATTCCCATTCATCATTGATGGCATCTGCCCGTTCATCCCATTTGGCATATGGTGATTTCTCATTTGATTGCTGTTAAAGTGATTCATGTTTTGGCCTCCTTAAAATACTCTCACCGTTAGCCTATTCAACATCTACCCAAATGACACAAAAAAATCCATATAAATTTCCTTTTGTACAGGCATTAATTCTCTTCTACAGAATAAGGTTGTAGAGGAGCGATTTCGCACGCGGGTAGAGAAAACAAAAAAATAAGGGGGCGGAATTTTGCAAATTCATGTTGTGTCACAAGGTGAATCAGTGTGGGGGATCGCAAGAATATACGAAGTGTCATACGAATCCATTATTGAAGCCAATCAACTACTAAATCCGGAGCAATTAGTCGTCGGTCAAGCATTAGTGATTCCAGTCTCAGGAAGGTTCCACTGGTTAGAACCAGGAGAGAATATATGGGAAGTAAGCCAACGGTATCAAGTTTCACCAGAGAGTATTACGAGAATGAATCAAATTTATTCGACACGTGATTTGCATGTGTGGAAACGATTGTATATCGCGACCGATTTCAGAGAAAAACCTACAATTGATGTGAGTGCATATGTGGACCTCGGTATAACTGGAGAAGATTCAGCCAATGTTGTTGGAGAAGTGGCGGAGTATCTTACCTATGTAACCATTTTCAGTTACGAAATGAATCGTGATGGCACACTTCGCCCTATTGATGATCAGGTCATTATCAATACAGCCTATAGTCAAAATGCGATTCCGTTGATGGTGATCACAAATATTGAAGATGGAGGTTTCAGTACAGAGCTTGCTACTGAAGTTCTTCAAAGCGAGGAGTTACAAGATCGCTTATTAGATGAAGCCATTGCGATCATGGAAGAGAAAGGCTATCTGGGTCTTGATTTTGATTTAGAGTATTTAGGGACCGAAAATCGCGAGGCATATAATAATCTGATGAGAAAAGCGAAAGTAAGACTTGATGAAAAGGGGTTCTACTTATCAAGCGCCCTCGCTCCACAAGTAGAAGCAGGGATGGAAGGTGTTCTTTATGAGGGCCATGACTATGCTACTCATGGAGAACTTGCTGACTTCGTCTTTCTGATGACATATGAATGGGGCTGGACGGGCGGGCCTCCACGAGCTGTTGCCCCGATTGATCAGGTACGAAGAGTGATTGAGTTTGCAGCCTCCCAAATGCCGAATGATAAAATCATGATGGGTATTCCTTTATATGGATATGACTGGACACTGCCATATGTAGCCGGTGAATCAAGAGCAAGGGCAATCGACCACCAACAAGCAATCCAGCTCGCTGTAAGATACAATGCTGCCATTGAATATGATCAGACGGCACAATCTCCTTTTTTCAGGTACGTTGATGAGGAGGGACGTCAGCATGAAGTATGGTTTGATGATGCGAGAAGCATACAAGCAAAGTTTGATCTCGTAAAAGAATTTGGACTTCGGGGTCTCTTTTACTGGGTGCTCGGTTGGGATTTCCCTCAAAACTGGTTATTGCTTGAAGATAACTTCACGATAAATAAACGAGTGTAACATTCATTCCTCTAAACCTAATGGTTTAGAGGTTTTTCATTTCCATTAACACCCTGTTTGATTGTGAGGAGTTTTGCAAATAGTTAAAGAGTACAAACACATTAGGGTTAAACACAATCGATTGGCGGGAATGAAAATGAGACAACGAATGATGATATTTTTAATTGTGGTGTTCATGATGGGAGGGCTGCCGTACCAAGCGACGGCAAAAGATGAATTGGCTTCTGTGATGTTCATCGTCAAATCTTCAACTGAATCTGTCAATCAAACGGAGTTGGAAATACGTTCAAGTTTAATGAAAGAAGCAATAGTAAGCGCAAAACCAATTCAAAAAGTACACGAAGTTCCTTTTTCCACCCGAATGATAACGATTGATCAAGGGTACATGATCCAATCCTTTTCAGTTGATGAGAGAGGCTACCTCTATGATCTGGAAAGCAAAACTAAATATAAGTTAAAAAATGCGGATGTATGGTCGAAAATCAATACTTATTTTCTCGGTTTAGAAGAGCAGCATTTTGGTGAATTGTGGAAATGGGAAGAGGTCGATCCACACATCCCTCGATACACTACATTCACCATAACAGATCTAGAAACGGGGCTTAGTTTTGAGGGACAGAGAAGAGCAGGAGCAAATCATGCGGATGTCCAACCTTTAACGGCAAAAGATACTCAAATTATGAAGGGAATCTATGGTGGGAAATGGAGCTGGAAGCGACGTGCCATTCTTGTTGAACATAAGGGACAAGTTATTGCTGCATCCATGCATGGGATGCCACACGGAGGTGGAGCATTAGCGAATGGGTTTCCAGGTCATTTTTGTATCCACTTTGCCGGAAGTGTGACACATAAGACTAAAAATTTAGACCTCTCGCATCAAGTGATGATTCACAAGGCAGCAGGATTACTTGATCCTTTTGTAAAACAGCAGCCACCTGAACACATCATTCATTTACTTGCGACAGCTATTAATCATGATGATGTAGACCTAGCACGCTTGCTTTATTCACCACAGACACATATAACCAAAAACGAATTAAAGCAGATTGAACTGATGCGGATTACAAAAGAGCATACTAGAAAAACAGATGAACTCCTGCGTGTGGAGATCCCGTTTACGTACTTACTCGCACGAAAAGGAAAGCGTGAAGAAGAGATGACGTCAACCTTCTGCTTGCAAAGAGAATCACCTACAAGTGAATGGAGAATCATAAAGTGAAATGAGAAAGCACTCGCCATGGCGAGTGCTTTAATCGTTTACGTCTATTTCAGGTGGCAACTTATTTGGTGCGCGAGGGACATCACGCGGTGTGTAATCAATTTCTTCTGATGAATAAACCTTAACAAGCAGAGTCCCGTTGTACGTTTTAGCTAGGAGTAATATCGGTTGATTATGACGATTCGTAAATACAAAGTCAGGACCATACCAACTGACCGTTGCATCTCTTCCGGGCGGTACGTATGTTACGCGTTTTGAATGAGTGTATCGTTCAAGGATATTCATTCCTGCTTTGTCTACTGCATTGAATAAAGTGGATGACACTTGGCAAATACCACCACCGATCCCCTCTGTTAATTCACCGCGAACAATTACTGGGGCGGGCAAGTACCCTCGCTCAGCTGTTCGTTTCCCTACCACTTTATTAAATGAAAATCTTTCGTTAGGGAAGACGACATAATTGTTGATTGATTCTGTTGCAAGTGTAATATTATGAGCACGTTGTCGATTGTATGTATTGTAATACGTGACATAGGCGCCCATCTGCACGGCACGAATATCCTTTAAGAGCTCTTTATCTACTTTTGCGAATAATGTGAACGTAGGCACCTCAATGGACGTGCGTTCACTTCCGTAATAATAGTCATAAAATAATTCTTTAAATACCCTTCGATCGAGGCTCTTACCTGTTTCTTCCGGGACAATCTGTCCATACTCATCAAGCTTTGCATTAACAGGCTTGGTGTACACTTGATTTGCTATGCTTTCCTCAAGCTCCTGATATTTCTCCTCATCCATAATCGCTCTCCCAAGTATAGGATCGGCAAATTCGGTTCGATGGATCGAGATGATGGTCTCTCCATCGGAGGTAATCGTTAAGGTTTCTTCACGTGGCATAAAGGAAAAAAGAAAGAACATGGTTAGTAATACAATTGACATTCTAATGGAAATCACCCCTCAAACTAGTATGAGTAGAGCAGTATGTTTTCATTCGAAAAAAATCGACTGAACGCTTGCTTTACGTTGTATAATGGATGGACTTAGAAGTGAATATAGGGAAAGGAGATTAACGTGATGAAAGATTCGTTTGATAAAAAGAAGGTTTCTAAAATAGATCCCAATGATCCTCGTTTTAAAATCGCTCATCGGGAAGCATGGATCGGTGTGATTTTAGTGATCATTAACTTCGCGTGGTGGTATGGCTTTGCTTATGGATTAGGATCTAGACCAGTTGATGAATATACATATGTATTTGGGTTGCCTGCTTGGTTTTTTTATAGCTGTGTGGTAGGTTTTCTCGTGATGGTGGTGCTTGTCATCATTGCCGTAAAAGGCTTCTTTAAAGAGGTCCCTTTTGATGATGAGGAGGGAGACGTTCGATGAATTGGCCAGTTATCATTCCTTTAGTCATTTTCCTACTGTCCATTTTTTTTATCGGTTTTTGGTCATCTACCTATTTAAAGAAGTCAGACTCCTTTTTGCAAGAATACTTTTTAGGTAGTCGTGAGCTAGGTGGCTTTATCCTAGCAATGACGATGATCGCTACATACGGAAGTGCAAGCAGTTTTATTGGTGGACCTGGTATTGCTTATACTCAAGGACTCGGGTGGGTACTTCTTGCAATGGCACAAGTCGCAACTGGATATTTTGTTTTAATGATCCTTGGTAAGAAGTTTGCGATTTATGCGAGAAAATACAACGCCATTACCCTCGTTGATTTTTTGAAGCAACGCTATCAAAGCAAATGGGTTGTCCTTTTTTCTGCCTTTAGTATTATCATTTTTCTATTCTCAGCGATGACGGCTCAATGGGTTGGTGGAGCACGCTTAATCGAGTCGTTAACTGGCTTATCCTATACCTCTGCATTGTTTATTTTTGCTGTTGCGGTATTGTTTTACGTCATCATCGGTGGATTTAGAGCGGTAGCTTTGACCGACACGATTCAAGGAGTCGTCATGGTCTTTGGCACACTCATTATTTTAATCGGAACCATCATAGCTGGTGGTGGAATTCCTGCGATTATGCAAGATTTAATAGCAGAAAACCCCAACTTAATAACACCTTTTGGGCATGATGGTGGACTCACACCTGCTTATGTATCGTCCTTCTGGATTTTAGTAGGGGTTGGTGTAGTTGCTTTACCGCAAGTAACAGTCAGGGCGATGTCTTATAAAAATGCCAAAGCGATGCATCGTGCTCTCATTACCGGAACCATTGTAGTAGGGTTTATTATGCTCGGGATGCACCTGATCGGAGTGTTCGCAAGACCGATCCTTCCTGGGATTGAAGTGGCAGATAGTGTGATGCCGCTTATTACATTGGAAGTGTTACCTCCTTGGCTGGCCGGTATTGTGTTAGCTGCACCTATGGCAGCGATCATGTCAACAGTCGATTCTTTATTACTATTGGTCAGTTCAACTGTCGTGAAAGACGTGTATCTAAACTATGTGAAACCAGAGGCATCTAATCAACAGGTGAAGAAAGTGACGATTGGAACAACATCTGCACTCGGTATATTCGTTTTCATGCTTGCCCTAAGTCCGCCTGATTTATTGATCTGGTTAAATTTATTTGCATTCGGAGGACTCGAAGCAGCCTTCATTTGGCCAGTCATTATGGGGCTTTATTGGCAAAGAGGTAATAAACACGGGGCATTAGCTTCCATGATTGTCGGGGTCGGGTCTTATATTTTGATTCACACCTTTGTACCGAATTTTCTCGGCCTTCACACAGTTGTCTTTCCAATTCTATTGTCATTTTTATTCTTTGTTGTTATAAGCTTACTAACGAAACCAACCAACGAAGCTGCCCTATGATGGGTAGCTTTTTTATTTGGTTTCTATACATAAAGCGAACAATTTTTAGGGTTGTTTATGTTTTGGTTCGTATTTAATCAATAAAAGACTTGATTAAATGAATTTAAACACGGTATCATTAGATAAAACCAATCATTGTCTAAAGGGGTCGTTGCGAATGTATGGTGTGCCAATCTCAGAAAATGCAAAAAAAATGATGTTCTTAGGTTCAGGTGAATTAGGAAAAGAAATGGTGATTGAAGCACAGCGACTTGGTGTAGAAACCATTGCTGTTGATCGTTATGCGGGGGCACCAGCGATGCAGGTTGCTCACAGATGTCATGTAGTGAATATGCTTGATGCAGAGGAACTGCGCAAAATGATTGAACTAGAGAAGCCAGATCTCATTGTCCCAGAAGTGGAGGCCATTGCAACAGATGCATTGGTTGAGCTTGAAGGAGAAGGCTTTAACGTCGTTCCAACAGCAAGAGCCACGAAGCTGACGATGGATCGTGAAGGCATCAGACGTTTGGCAAGAGAAGAGTTAGGTCTGCCAACAGCGAATTATGCGTTTGCTAACTCTCTTGATGAATTAAAAGAAGCGGTTGCTGAAATTGGTACACCTTGCGTGATTAAGCCGCTTATGAGTTCTTCTGGAAAAGGTCAGACGCTTTGCAGAACATTTGATGATGTTGAATCCTCTTGGAGTGAAGCGATTGAAGGCGGCCGCGGGAAGAGCACAAGAGTCATTGTTGAGGAGTTCATTCATTTTGATTCAGAAATTACCTTGCTAACAGTCCGCTCCGTATCAGGGACTTCTTATTGCGCACCAATCGGCCACGTGCAAAAAGGTGGAGATTACATACAATCATGGCAGCCGCACCAGATATCAGCTGCTCAAATCGAGGAATCACAACAAATTGCTAAGAAGATTACAGATGAACTTGGCGGGTATGGATTGTTTGGCGTTGAGTTATTCTTAACACAGGATAAAGTCTACTTTAGTGAAGTGTCACCGCGTCCTCATGATACTGGCCTGGTCACATTAGTCACGCAGAACCTTTCTGAGTTTGCCCTTCATGTTCGTGCGATCCTTGGGCTGCCGATTACAGAAATCGAACTGCATTCAAACGGAGCAAGCCATGCGATTAAAGCAACAGAAGCAAGTGATACTTATCAAATGACAGGAATGGAAGAGGCTCTATCAGTTCCTAACACACAATTACGTATCTTCGGAAAACCGAATGCGCTTGTCGGGAGACGTCTGGCAGTCAGCTTAAGTACGGCTGAAACAGTGGACGCGGCATGTGAAAAATCAAAGAGTGCAGCAGAGAAAGTTGGCATTATTTATGAGAAAGAAGTCCAACCGATTAATTAATGATCATTTCATTGTTTGTAAGCTGGAAAACATTGAATCTACTCCCTTTATTCATCCATGGATGTCACATAACATCTCACCTATAATGAGGGGAGCGAAAAATAAAGGATGATCGGTATGGATAAAGAACAAGCGATTTTATTATGTGAGGACCTTCTGATGAATGAAGAAGAAGTTCCAGAAGTGACCTATCTCTATCTATCTTGGAATATGAAACAAAACTATGAAACAAAAACATTCGAATGGCTCTTAGCTAATGCCACATTGCTTGCATCTCTTCAGGAACTAGCTGCAGCAGATGAGATTTTTATTGATATGCTAAAGAAAATGAAAAGCTATCAAGA
This sequence comes from Alkalihalophilus lindianensis, assembly GCF_032843265.1. Taxonomy (NCBI): domain Bacteria; kingdom Bacillati; phylum Bacillota; class Bacilli; order Caryophanales; family Bacillaceae; genus Alkalihalophilus; species Alkalihalophilus lindianensis. The sequence goes on along the minus strand of NZ_JAWJBA010000001.1, from coordinate 818,484 downwards.
TGCTGTTAAGCTGATGAAGGATCCAGGGGAAATAAGAGAATTTAACCGTTTTACGAATGTGGTGCCGTTGTTTAGTTGAGTTGATGAAGCCCTTAGCACTTAGTGTTAAGGGCTTTTTTTGTATTTAAAGAAATTCTTAGAATGGTAGAGATAGAGGAACTTCCCTACTATTATAGAATTCTTTATAAAAGGGGTGTGAAGGTTTTTATGATTGTGCTATATAAGGTTGATGAGATGTACGCTGATGAGCTTACAGCATTATTTGAGGAAGAGAAGATAAAAGTTCAATATTTTTCCTCACTTAATTCACTGCTAGACCAAGTAATGAACCCAATGATCATAGTGACTCCTGCGATATACAAGAAAGAGTTAGAACACATTCCTTTGCCGATTATCCCTATAATGATTACTTCTTGGGACATTCAAGAGTATGTATATCATAGTAAGAAAACAAGTTATAAAGTGATTGGAACACAGGATGAAATAGATTGGTTGAAAAGGAGTGATTCAGCCTTTTCTTTTGTATTATTAAAAGATACTCCGTCTATTGCAATAGATGATAGCACTGCATACATAGCACCAATTTGGCTGAAAAAAGAGCTTGTTCATATTCCAATTCAAAATCTCAATTTTGTCACACCAGGGAAAGCTGTTTTAATAAATATTGTTCAAATTGCAGCTTCCATGCTCACTTTTACTGAAGAGGTAATAAGGGATCGTTATCAAGTTGATGCCATACTTGATTCTGATCATGACGGGATTGTAACGGTTGATAAAGACGGAATAATAAAGCTTGTGAATCAACATGCTAAACGAATTCTTGGGTTAGATAACCACAGTATTGGGCAGAATATCACCTCTTATATACCTGATTCAGATATGTTACGTGTTTTGAAAACAGGTGTCGTAGAAATGGGGGATCTTGCAACAGTTCATGGCCGTAAGTTAGTGATTAATCGCTATCCTATTAAAATTGGTGAGAAAGTGATCGGTGCTGTTTCAAATTTTAAAGAAATCACTGATATTCAGAAAGCTGAGCTGAAACTTAGAAGACGATTACACGAAAATGGGTTAGAGACGGTATATTCTTTAGAGGATATTGTTGGACGATCCTCCATTATCCACGCTACCCAAAAACTTGCATTAAAATATGCTGCAACAGATTCAACCGTGTTAATTACTGGAGAGTCGGGTACTGGAAAAGAATTATTTGCTCAAGGAATCCATGCTTCAAGCAGGCGGGCATACGGGCCATTTGTAGGAATCAACTGCTCTGCGCTTTCTGAAAATTTACTTGAAAGTGAACTGTTTGGGTATGTTGAAGGTACTTTTACTGGTGCGTTAAAAGGTGGAAAGCAAGGGCTGTTCGAACTAGCTCATGGAGGTACATTATTTTTAGATGAAATAGGAGAAATACCTCAAAGAATTCAAACTCTGCTTCTTAGAGTGATACAAGAAAAAACGGTCAGGCGCGTTGGAGGAGATAAAATAATACCGGTAGATGTTCGCATTATTGCTGCTACAAATCGTGAACTTGAACTTGAGATTAAAGAACAGCGATTCAGAGCGGATCTCTATTATCGATTAAATGTACTTGCGTTAGATATTCCTCCCCTACGAGAACGGTTAGATGATATACCGGACATCGTTGAAATGTTTATGACTGAGTTTAACAAAGAAAGGGATTCTATGATTTTGGAGGTTGAAGAAGGGGTTTATCGTAAATTAAAGGAGTATCAATGGCCGGGAAACATTAGAGAACTTAGAAATGTTGTAGAAAGGATGGTTGTCTTAGAGGAAGGTTCGGTATTAAAAGCAGATAATCCATTTATCCCTTTTATGGAAGAACGGGAAGTGGCTAGACAAGCAGGACTTCAAGAAAATGAGCAACATTTAATCGTACGTGCTCTTGAAAAATTTGAACATAACCGAGTGCTTGCAGCTCGCTCTTTAGGTATTGATCGAACCACTTTATGGAGGAAAATGAAAAAATATAATCTATGATGTTGCAATCTGCAACGCCATTGTTGTTTCTTGCAACGTATTGCAACATTAATCTCTAAATTAGTGTTCTTTTACGTGTATTTAAGTTGGCACAGTTCTTGCTTGTTATTTAGTATCAGCTCATTATTAAAACAAAGCGGGGGGATAAGAATATGGACTCTACAAAGACTTGGGAAAAGATGTACATTAATGGTAACTGGCTGAATGCCTCGAATAAAGAAATGATTAATGTCGTGAATCCCGAAAGTCAGGAAGTCATGACAGCAATACCACGCGGACAAAAACAAGATGTGGCACATGCAGTGACAGCAGCTAAAAAAGTGTTCGAGTCTGAATCTTGGCAGTCATTAAAGCCTTCACAAAGGGGGAGAGCTCTTAATGAAATAGCAGCTAAATTAAGAGAGAATAAATCAGAGTTAGCCAAAATTGAAACAAGTGATACAGGCAAACCACTAGCTCAATCAGAAAGTGATGTAGAGAACAGCGCTCGTTATTTTGAGTATTACGCAGGAATGGCAGACAAGATGTTCGGGGAAACCATTCCAGTGGAACCTGGAATTCTTGATTATACGATTAGAGAGCCTATCGGGGTAAGTGCACAGATTATTCCATGGAATTACCCCCTGCAAATTGCTTCAAGAAGCATAGCTGCTGCAATCGCCACAGGAAATACAGTCGTTGTGAAGCCGGCTGAAGATGCGTCACTCTCTATACTCGCATTAGGGAGGCTGATTGCTGAAAATGAGACATTGAAATCAGCTTTGCAAATTGTAACTGGTTACGGTCATGAAGCCGGGGATGCTTTGATTAATCACCCTGACATCGACCATATCACGTTTACCGGGTCTTATAATACGGGTGTGAAAGTGATGATGGCAGCTGCTAAGCAGATTGTGCCAGTAACATTAGAGCTTGGAGGAAAGTCACCGCATATTGTTTTCGAAGACTCTGACTTAGACGAAGCTGCACAGGTTATTGTCCGATCATTTATTCAAAATGCAGGCCAGACTTGTTCTGCCGGTTCTAGATTAATTGTTCACCATACAGTTAAAGAACAATTACTGACCAAACTAGTTAAGCTGACAGAATCAATCTCTATTGGTCCTGGATCAGACAATAACGATTTAGGACCAATTATTTCAAAAAAACAATTCGACCGAATTCAAGCAATGGTTGAACAGGCAAAATTAGAAGGAGCCCATGTGATTACTGGAGGTAGACCAGCAGAGATCATTCATTCACGGGGTTTATATTACCTGCCGACAATATTAAATCGAATTTCTCCGAAAAGTGAGATTGCTCAAGAGGAAGTGTTTGGACCAGTCCTTACTGTATTTGACTTTGAAACCGAGTCAGAAGCGGTTGATCTTGCTAATGGGACAGATTACGGTTTAGTGACAGGGATCTGGACAAATGATATCTCGCGTGCTCACAGGGTTAGCAACAAAGTAAAAAGCGGCCAAGTTTTTATAAATAATTACGGCGCTGCAGGAGGGGTAGAAATGCCTTTTGGCGGTTATAAGAAGAGCGGTATTGGGAGAGAGAAGGGTGTTGAAGCTTTGCAAAATTATACACAGCTAAAAAATATTGCAGTCAAAGTAACATAAAAATCTATTAAACTATGAACGTTTGTGAGGTGTGTGCGCTTGAAACATTTTTCTATTTCTGTCATTGCAGGGGATGGGATCGGTCCAGAAGTCATGCGTGAAGGATTAAAAGTCGTTGAAGCAGCTGAAAAGCTTCATGGAGGGGTTCGCTTTTCCTATGAATCATACGACTGGGGGTGTGATTATTACTTACAAAACGGAATGATGATGCCAAAAGATGGGCTTGACCAGATTCGAGATTGCGATGTCATTTTATTTGGTGCAGTCGGTGCTCCTGAAGTGCCTGACCATGTATCAGTTTGGGAACTGATCCTTCCTATTCGACGCACGTTTCAACAATATGTCAATCTTAGACCAGTTAAACTGCTTAAAGGTCTAGAGAGTCCATTACGTCATAAGACGCATGATGACCTCGATTTTCTCGTTGTAAGGGAGAATACAGAAGGTGAATATTCAAATATTGGGGGGAGGCTGCACGAAGGAACCCCTTATGAATTAGCAATCCAAAACAATGTTTTTACGAAATTCGGAACAAAACGAATTTTAGAATATGCATATACTTTAGCCAAGAAAAAACAAAAGAAAAACATGACGATTGCTACTAAATCAAATGCTATTAATTTTGCAATGCCTTTCTGGGATGAGATCGCAAAAGAAATAGCCGGTCATCACCCTGAAATAGAAACGAATATCTATCATATTGATGCACTAGCAGCCTACTTTATCTCAAAGCCAGAAGAATTTGATATTGTTGTAGGCAGTAATCTATTTGGTGATATTTTAACAGACTTAGGTGCAGCGATCGTAGGAGGGTTAGGGATAGCTCCTTCAGGAAATATCAATCCTGATTTTCATTACCCTTCTATGTTTGAACCAATTCACGGTTCTGCACCGGATATTGCTGGAAAAGGAATTGCTAATCCAATCGGACAGATTTGGAGCGTTGCCATGATGATGGATCACTTAGGGTTTACGGGATTAGGTGAGCTAATTATTCAATCGATCGAAGAGGTACTTCAAGAAGGCCTTGTTAGGACTCCAGACTTAGGGGGAGATTCGTCTACAGTTGAAGTAGGAGATGCCATTGTCCATAAGTTTAAGCAGTTAAGTCAATCCGTTTAATTAACATAAGGTGGTGGAAGGTGTGGCACTACAATTAGCAGGGAAAACCGCAGTGGTAACTGGGGCAGGTTCTGGCATGGGGAAAGCTGTAGCACAACTATTTGTTAGCGAAGGGGCCAATGTTGTATTTGCTGATATTAACATACAAGCAGCTGCGGATGCAGCGAGTGGTTTTTCAAGCGATATAACTACCGCAATTGAAGCAGACGTAGCAAATGCTAAAAGTGTTCAGTCTTTAATATCTAAAACAATCGAGAAGTTTGGAACCATTCATATTATAGTTAATTGTGCCGGAATTCCTCAATCATTTACTCAGATTGAAGAGTTAGAGGAAGCAGAATGGGATCGTTTAATGGATGTTAATACAAAGTCAATTTTTCTAACTACAAAATATGCTGTGCCCTATTTCAAAAAGCAGCAATCTGGAGCTATTATTAATGTTTGTTCAATTGCTGGGGTTAGGGCTAGACCAGGTTTAAATGCATACTGTGCTTCCAAAGGTGGAGCAATTATGCTCACTAAAGCGTTAGCGATAGAATTAGCGCCATACAAAATCAGGGTGAACGCAATTAACCCTGGACCAACTGAAACACCAATGATTTCTCAATTCCTCGCTGATGAATCAAAGAATGAAGATATAAATGATATCTTTGTAAAAAGTATGCCATTAGGTGCGTTGATACAATCGGAAGAAATAGCTCAGGCCGCCCTTTATTTATCAACGGATGCAGCCAGAAGTGTTACCGGAGAAATTCTAAACGTAGATGGTGGAAGAGGAATTTAGTTGTTCTTCTAAAAAAATAACTGAAAATTAAGAAAAAATAAATGTGTTTATCCTCCTAGACCTAGTTTACGAGTCTTTATTCTTGATTTCTATTTGAAAGGAGCTATTACGTATGGCTAATAATCAAATTGATCCAAATGATCCGCGATTTAAAATTGCCAACCGTGAGGCATTGATCGGAGTAGGGTTAGTATTATTCAATTTTATCTGGTGGTTTGGTTTTGCGTATGGATTAGGGTCTAGGTCGGTAGAAGAATATTCCTATATATTTGGGCTGCCTTCCTGGTTTTTCTATAGCTGTGTAGTAGGTTTTCTAATTATGGTTGTATTAGTAATAGTGGTAGTAAAAGGTTTCTTTGTAGAAGTTCCATTTGAAGATGAAGAAGAGGAGGAGATTCAATGAACTGGGCAGTAATGATTCCTTTAATCATCTTCTTGCTTTCGATCTTTGTAGTTGGTTTCTGGTCATCACGCTACATTAAATCTTCAAATAACTTTTTGCAGGAATATTTTTTAGGAAGTCGTGAGCTTGGTGGATTCATCTTAGCGATGACAATGATTGCTACGTACGGCAGTGCAAGTAGTTTTATTGGCGGACCTGGTGTAGCTTACACTCAAGGACTCGCGTGGGTGCTCCTAGCGATGGCACAAGTAGCGACAGGTTATTTTGTTTTGATGATACTTGGTAAAAAGTTTGCTATTTATGCGCGTAAATATGAAGCGATTACATTAATTGATTTTTTAAGGAAACGGTATAGAAGCAAAGGAGTAGCTATTTTTTCTGCAATCAGCATTATCATTTTTCTCTTTTCTGCAATGACTGCACAATGGGTTGGTGGTGCAAGATTAATAGAATCATTGACAGGGCTTAATTATACGTCCGCATTATTTATTTTCGCTGTTGCAGTATTGGTTTATGTGGTCATCGGCGGTTTTAGAGCCGTTGCACTAACAGACACGATTCAAGGTGTTGTCATGGTTGGTGGTACTCTCATTATTTTAATAGGGACCATTATAGCTGGAGGTGGGATTAGCAACATTATGTCAGACCTCATAGCTGAGAACCCGAATCTTGTAAGCCCCTTTGGTCATGACGGCAGCTTAACACCTGCCTATGTATCTTCTTTCTGGATTTTAGTTGGAGTTGGGGTCGTGGCCTTACCTCAAGTAACTGTGCGCGCTATGTCTTATAAAAGTTCGAAGGCGATGCACCGTGCCTTAATTACAGGAACTATTGTTGTTGGATTTATTATGCTTGGTATGCATTTGATCGGGGTATTTGCACGCCCGATTCTTCCAGGCATTGAAGTGGGAGATTCTGTTATGCCGCTTATTACATTAGAAGTTCTCCCGCCATGGCTGGCAGGAATTGTCCTAGCTGCACCAATGGCTGCCATCATGTCGACGGTAGACTCCTTACTTTTGCTGGTCAGCTCCACTGTTGTAAAAGACGTTTACCTTAATTACGTCAAGCCAACTGCATCTGATAAACAAGTGAAGCGTATAACGATTGGTGTAACCACTTTACTAGGTGTGCTTGTCTTTGCCTTAGCATTAAGTCCGCCTGATCTATTAATCTGGTTGAATCTATTTGCTTTTGGTGGTCTTGAAGCAGCATTTATCTGGCCGGTTATTATGGGACTGTATTGGAGTCGCGGGAATAAACATGGTGCGCTTGCTTCGATGGTAGTTGGGGTAGGGACCTACATTCTCATTCACACATTCAGTCCAAATGTTTTTGGGGTTCATACGGTTGTTTTCCCAATCATTCTTTCGTTTATCGCATTTGTGGCAGTTAGTTTAATAACAAAGGATCAATCGATTTCAACGGAAAACCAAGTGAATGCTTAATTCATTTTTTGAAGGGAGATGTGAAGATGCACAAATTAAGTCCAAAGCAAGAACAAAGGAAGCTCCGTGATCGAGAAGAGGTTATAAGTTTGACTCAAAAGCTTGTTCAAATACCGAGTGTATATAGGCCTGGTACGAAGGATGGGAACGAAGAGAAGGTAGCGTTGTTTGTGGCAGATTATCTAGAGAAGCTTGGTATAAAAGCCCATATTGAGTACGTAGAGGTAGGCAGGCCAAATGTGATTGGGATCGTTGACTCAGGTAAGCCTGGGAAGACCTTGTTGTTTGAAGGGCATACAGATGTTGTAACAGAAGGAGACCCAGAAACGTGGGACGATCCGCCGTTTGCGGCTGTCATAAAAGAGGACAGAATGTATGGTCGCGGTACGAACGATACTAAAGGGAATTTAGCATGTATGATTACAGCAGTGCATTCAATCCTCCGTGACAACGAATCGTTCACAGGGAAAATCCTCCTTTGCATCCCATGCGATGAGGAAGGAATGATGATCGGTATAAAACATTTTATTAAAAGGGGCTGGGCCAAGGGAGTTGATGCGGCTATTATTTGTGAACCTGAAGAAAATCAACTATGCATCAGCCAAAAAGGGGCAATGAGAGTCATCCTTCGTACGTATGGAAAGATGGCTCATGGGGCGATGCCATTATCAGGAGTTAATCCTAATACGAGAATGGCAAAGGTTATTTGTGAACTTGATCGTTATGAGCAACTAGAAAAAGAAAGATTAGGCTGTCACCCCGAGCTTGGGTGGCCTAGTGTGACACCGACCATTTTACAAGCGCCGGTGAAAGGAGATCCACAAATTAACGTAGTACCAAATGAGTGTATGACTACTTTAGATATTAGAACCGTTCCTGGTCAAGACCATGAGACTATAAAAAGAGATATTCAATCTATACTGGATTATCTTAAGCAAGCGGATCCCGATTTCATAGCTTCTTTTGAAGTGATTGAAGACCGCCCATGGACCGAAACAAACAGGTCAGAGCCTGTGGTCGAATCGCTTGCTTATGCTTACAGAAAAGTTACGGGGAAAGAACCGATTTATAATGGGGTCCCTGGTGCTACGGACGGTACCTTCCTTCACTTAGAAGGGATACCGATTGTTACCACAGGAGCGGGAGATCGGGAAGTGCCTCACCAAATAAATGAGTATGTTGATTTAGACGAATTAGCAGAAACAACAGAGATCTATCGTCAAGCAGCCTTACATTTCTTGAACAAATAAAGGGAGACATGAGTGCAGTTTCATATGAGACTGCACTCTTTATCTTTTCTTTAGAAACGAAGCCTAATTCATATGCTAAACTTTAGTTGTGTGTAATAAGTTATAGAGTTGAGATTAGGAGGAAGGTACAGATGGTTTGGGATTTTATGTTTATTGGAGCTGGGATTGCAGCTGCTGGTTATTTTATTGGCGAGGGGTTGAAAAATTTTAAAAATCCGAACTCGTCAAATATATTTGATTCATTAAATGAAGAAGAGGAACAATTAATAAAGGAGAACGAGATTCATCATTATATTGGAATTTCTATAGAAGATGCAAAACACTTAATTAAAGAACATCCAAATATTCCTCATCTATTAATTAATAATACAGTCTACTATCCAAAAGCAAAGGTTAGAGCGTGGCTAAAGAAGGTTGGTGACTAAACGTTCTTGAATTTATGTAAAGGGGGCTTGTGAATGAGTAAAATCGTCGTTATTACTGGGGTGAATTCAGGTATTGGCCGCGCTGCTGCTTATAAATTTGCAGAGCTTGACTATGAGGTCGTGATGGCTTGTAGGAGAATGGAAAGAAGTAGGCAGGTGCAAGAGGAAATCATTCAGGTGACAAACAACCGACAAGTACACCTCATGCACGTGGATATGTCCTCCTTTTGCTCAATACAAGAATTTTGCAAGGATTATAAAGCCCGTTTTAATAAACTAGATATCTTGATACATAATACCGCTTACTTTAATCACGGAGCGCAGCACCAGTTAAATGCAGACAATATAGAATTAACCTTTGCAACAAATGTAGTTGGTCCATATTTAATGAACGAATGGCTAAGAGATGCTTTAAGTCGTGCAGGTGAACCAGTTATCTTACATGCATCCAGCAATATCGTTAAGCATTTCTTTGATCCGAAGAAAAACCTTCAATTTGAGCACTTAAAAGGGGAGTGGAGTGCAAGCGAGCCTTTTAGTGTGTATAAACAATACTGTGAATCAAAAATGGCATTAGTGATGTTAACCTTCTATTTAGCTGAAAAGTATAAAGAAGATGGAATCAGGGTAAATGCTCTGCAGATCAATGGGGCACGAATGTCACCAGAGACCCTGAATAAATTCACACTTAAGTGGAGGCTCGCAGCTAGAGCTCAAAATTTGTTTTTCCCGCCACCTGAAAAAATGGCGAAATGTTATGTGGACATTTGTACATCACCACGCTTTAGGGATGTCACAGGGTCATTGATGAACGATAAGCTTGAAACGATGGTCCGTGCAGAGCAAGAACCGTCTGCCCTCCAAGCAGGTTAAACAGCTTATCGGCTCTCATTATTATCCCTATTATGCAGATAATCAGAATGTAAGAAAAAAGCTGATTGAATTCTGTGAATCAATCATGACTCTATATTAACAATATGTAGCAACTCTATGAATGTTCCTATTCATACAAGACACAGCAGTGGCTATCAAGTATAATGATACTTGGATAAAGACATAGATATAGGAGTTTATCAATTATGTATCAAAACTTAGAAGAATGCATTCAGGACTTAGAAAAAAGCGGACAATTGATCCGTATAACAGAAGAGGTCGACCCTCACCTAGAAATGGCTGCTATTCACATGAAAGTGTTTGAAGCAAAAGGACCTGCTCTATTTTTTGAAAAAGTGAAAGGCTCAAGCTATCCTGCTGTTTCTAATTTATTTGGTACAGTGGAGCGCAGTAAATATATTTTTAGAAAGACTTGGGATAAAACGCAAGAAATTATTGGTCTTCGCAATGATCCAATGAGTGCCCTAAAGAGTCCTTTTAAACATGTAGGCTCAGGTGTGGCTGCTACAAAAGCATTGCCTATGAAAAAGTCATCTCTTCCTAGCACTTTTAAAGAAATTCAAATTTCAGATCTGCCTCTCATTCATCATTGGCCAGATGACGGCGGGGCCTTTGTCACTTTACCACAAGTGTATTCAGAAGACCCTGAAAAGCCTGGAATCATGAATGCGAACCTTGGTATGTACCGTATTCAGTTAAGCGGAAATGAATATGAATTGAATAAAGAAATTGGGCTTCATTATCAGATTCATCGTGGGATTGGTGTCCATCAAGCAAAAGCAACGAAATTAGGAAAGCCTCTAAAAGTGAGTATCTTTATTGGGGGGCATCCATCCCATACTCTTTCTGCTGTCATGCCATTACCAGAAGGCTTAAGTGAAATGACTTTTGCCGGAATGCTTGCCGGACGTCGCTTCCGCTATAGTTATGAGGATGGTTATTGCATAAGTCACGATGCAGACTTTGTTATTACAGGGGAAATTCACCCTGGAGAAACGAAACCAGAAGGTCCGTTTGGTGATCACCTTGGTTATTATAGCCTGACACATGAATTCCCTTTAATGAGAGTGCATAAAGTATATGCAAAAGAAAACTCTGTTTGGCCATTTACGGTTGTCGGCCGTCCTCCTCAAGAAGACACCGCTTTTGGTGATCTAATTCATGAGCTAACGGGTGATGCGGTGAAGCAAGAAATTCCTGGGGTAAAAGAGGTTCATGCTGTTGATGCAGCGGGGGTTCACCCTCTTCTATTTGCTATTGGTAGTGAACGGTATACTCCGTATCAAAAAGTGAAGCAACCTGCAGAGCTTTTAACGATTGCCAATCGAATCCTTGGAACAGGACAGCTAAGTTTAGCGAAATTCCTTTTTATTGCAGCAGAAGAGGATAAGCCATTAACAACACATAAAGAGGTCGAATTTTTATCGTATATTCTTGAGAGAATCGACTTACATCGTGATATTCATTTTCAAACGAACACAACCATTGATACGCTTGATTACTCAGGTACAGGGTTAAACACAGGAAGTAAAGTCGTTTTTGCTGCTTGTGGAGATAAAAAGAGAGACCTTTGTACAAGTGTACCGGAGGAATTACACGGATTAAATGGATTTGAGGATGCCCAATTTGTGATGCCAGGAGTTGTGACACTAAAAGCATCTAACTTTAAGACGTATGAGGATGCACAAAAGGAAATGGATGCTTTAAGTACTAGTATAAGTAATAATGGTGAATTGACAAATTGTCCACTCTTAATTGTTTGCGATGATAGCGAGTTCATGAGCGCATCGTTAAGCAATTTCTTATGGGCAACCTTTACTCGTAGCAATCCCTCACATGATATGTACGGGGTAAATAGTTATTATCAGCATAAGCATTGGGGCTGTGATAATGTGATTATTGATGCAAGAATCAAACCGCATCATGCGCCACCGTTACTGGCCGATCAAAGTGTAGAAAAAAAAATTGAACGATTGTTTGAGAACGGAGCTAGTTTGAGTAAGATGAAATAGTGATAATAGAAGAAAGAGGCTAACAAATGTTAGTCTCTTTCACTTATGATAGGTCCGCTTAGGATTAAAACAAATGAATGACAAAAAAGTAGTTAGGTAGGTATTAGCAGAATGGATGTGTATTCAATATTATTAGCTGTTATGTTTGTCATTAATTTAATCTTTGCAGCGATTATTATTTTTATTGAACGAAAAGATATTGGTGCTACTTGGGCATGGCTATTAATCTTATTTTTTATTCCCTTTTTTGGCTTTGTTGTCTACTTATTTCTCGGTCAGAACCTAACGAGAAAAAGACTATTCGATTGGGATGGGATCAGTAAAGTAGGAATCGAAGGATTAATTAATGATCAGTTAAAGCTGATGCAGAGCTCTGAGTATCGTTTTGATAATCCTGATGTCGAGCAATACAAAGATTTAATTTCTATGCACTTAGTCAACAATGACGCCATATTAACAAATCAAAATGAAGTTGAGATATTTGTTGATGGTCAAGAAAAATTTGATTCCTTATGGACGGACATTATGGGGGCAAAAGAGTTTATTCATATTCAGTATTATATCTTTAGGAATGATACACTCGGAAAGAAGTTAATAAGAGCACTTGAAGAAAAAGCACGGGAAGGCGTTAAAGTACGAATCCTTTATGATGAATTAGGTTCTCGTAAGCTAAGACTGAAACATTTCGCTGGACTTGAAGCGGCTGGAGGAGAAGTAGGAGTGTTTTTCCCGTCTAAATTAGCCTTAATAAACCTTCGATTGAATTTTAGAAACCATCGAAAATTAGTAAATATTGATGGTCAGATTGGTTATATTGGCGGTTTTAATGTCGGTGATGAGTATTTAGGATTAAGTGATAAGTTTGGTTATTGGCGAGATACTCATTTGAAAATAAAGGGGCAGGCTGTAGATGCGATCCAAACAAGATTCATTCTTGATTGGAATCAAGCATCTAAGCGATATCAAATTGACTATGAAGATCGATACTTCCCAGCTAAAGTTAATCGAGGGAACGCATCGATGCAAATTGTCTCAAGTGGTCCTGATTCAGAGTGGGAACAGATCAAAAATGGCTATATTAGCATGATTATGTCAGCTAAGGAGTCGATCTATATCCAAACACCTTATTTTATCCCTGACCAAAGTTTATTTGACGCACTGCGAATCGCTGCACTATCTGGTAAAGATGTCCGAGTAATGATACCGAATCGACCTGATCATCCATTTGTCTATTGGGCAACTTATTCTCATGTGGGTGAATTGCTTAAGACGGGCGCGAAGGTATATATTTATGAAAAAGGATTTATTCATGCTAAAACAATTGTTGTGGACGGTGAGGTTAATTCCGTTGGGACTGCGAATATTGACATGAGAAGCTTCAAGTTGAATTTTGAAGTGAATGCGTTTATTTATGATCGTCCTACTTCTCAAAAACTTGCTCTATTCTTTGAAGAAGATATGAAATCGTGTACGGAATTAACTCAAACGTTATATGATGCTCGACCAAAAACCATTCGTTTTAAAGAATCAATTTCGCGTCTCTTATCACCGATCTTATAGATCTTCGCTAAATATAAAGGACAAAAAAAGATAGAGATTTTGCTACATTCCATTGACCAAGGACAACAAATGTCCTTGGTCTAATTTATTTAACTAGCTAATCAATCATGTTGTTATGCGCCTAAAGGCTAACTGTTAAATTTCCGAATAAACTTATCTATTGTTGATAAGCTAACAAGGAGCGGAATTTAAAGAAGTTTTCAAACCTGGTTTTGGGAAGTGTGTTACCAAAAAGGACCCACTTTATTATGTATAAGAAGGAGGCTTTCGGATGAAAAAAAGAATGAACCACGTAGGTAAAACTAAAAGCATGAGGCAAAGAGTAAAAGAAGAAATATATGAACAATTTGAGAACCCAATCTTACATCGAGCAATAAATAATGATGAAGTGATCATCCCACTTGATTTAGAGAGACTTTGGTTAAAATAAAAACTTTTAATTCAATGGAATTCGCCAAAAATAATGAGCGATATCTTGTGAAAATAGAATTTTTTCAAACCCATTTGCGACCTAATAGTTGAATAACTTCATCTCTTTAAACGAATTCTAATAAATGCTCAAAAAGATACTGAAATGACGAACTTATCAATTTCAAAAAAAGAAAGGAGGATCTCTTTAAAATGTTAACAACGAAAGAATTAGCTCTTATTGAAGACGAAATTCGGGCTGAGGAAATAATAGCTAAAACCATGAACTGGTGTGCTACTCAATGTGAGGATCAAGAGATGAGATCCCTTTTAGAACATCTAGCTGAATCTCATCAAAAAAACGTTCTTAAAATCTCGACATACTTTAATCAATCAAGAGTTCAGTAATTAAAGGAGATGAGCCCTTTTGACAAATAACATCCAAGGTAGAGGCCTGACGGATCGTGAAATGCTTCAATTGTCGCTTGAATTAGAAAAAGGTCGATGTAAAAGCTTAGTTTCTACTCTTCTTGAGACGAGTCATACTGAATTACGGCAGGTATATGAAGAATGTTTTCAAACATCAAACGATCTCCATTTCCATATTTATGAAGTGTTGGCTAGTAAAGGGTGGTATGAGTCTATTACAGCTAAACCTGAAGAAGTGCAAAACGCTCAAAGGTATATCCAGAATAACCTTCACCCTGATGACCATTTTAGAGATAATGTATAACCTCTAATGTACACCAAATTACATGTGGTATGTTTTGTGTTCATATTTTGATTGCAGGAAAGCGATTACGAATTTAAAGGACAAGCAACTGATAACTTAAAAATTGAACTGCCCGAAATAATTACGATTGCTTGTCAAACATTTAATTAAAGTTTATACCCCTTAAAGAGTTTTATATTCTTTAGGGGGATTATTTTTATCATTCATGTTTGTTTCTTCCGTTTAAAGAGAATAGAGGACTAAAAAAGGGGAAATTAGCGCTCACATTATGATTATAGTTTGGAGGAGAATAGGATGAAATCGATAGAATTTCTATATATAAAGACTAATGGAATAACTTTACATACGGCTATTGCAGGGCCTGAAAATGGTCCACTCGTTATTCTTCTCCACGGTTTTCCTGAATATTGGTATGGCTGGAGGCATCAAATTGAAGCTTTAGGGCAAGCTGGATATCGAGTTGTTGTTCCGGACCAAAGAGGATATAACTTGAGTGAAAAGCCAATCCTAGTGGAGGAATATAAATTAGATATTTTAAGAGATGATATCATTGGATTGATTGAATATCTCGGGTATAAGAAAGCCAAGATTGTTGGCCATGATTGGGGAGGAGTTATTGCTTGGCATTTAGCATCAAGTAAACCTGATTATGTTGAAAAATTAATAATATTAAACAGCCCTCACCCCGCAGAATTTAATAGAAAAAGAATATATTTCCCTAAACAGTGGCTGAAGAGTCTTTATATTCTTTTCTTTCAGGCTCCGCTATTGCCAGAGAAGTTTCTTCAAGCGAATGAGTTCAACATTATGAAAAAAAGTTTAATGAACACAAGTTTTCAAGGCGCTTTTTCTAAAAAGGATTTAGATGAATATACTCATGCGTGGTCACGCCCAACAGCTTTAACTTCTATGTTAAATTGGTATAGAGCAATAAAAAAGGGAACTTTTGCTCAAGTTAATACGTCTCTTATTAACGTACCTGTACAAGTGCTTTGGGGCTATAAGGATTCTTTCCTCTCGTTAAAACTAGCTAAACAAAGTGTAAAGAGATGTACGAAAGCCGAGCTTATTTTAGTTGAGGGCACACACTGGGTTCACCTTGAAAAGCCTCACATTATTAATGAGTTGATGATTAAATACCTTTCAGAAGGGTAGATAATGGTAATAGGAGGGGCTTCCACTCATATATTCTGAGATTCTTATTTGGAAAAGATGAGTGGAAGGACCGAGCTTCTTCCTGTTAAAAGTACTATGATAGAAAAGGGATAAGTACTTGGGAACAGTACACAATAATATGCGCTCTTAAGTATTGAAAGGGATAAGGTGACTAATAACATCATGTAAAATGAATGATGTCGTTTGATGAAAAAATTGATCAATTAAGCCAAAAGGTGAAAAGGAGATACCATGTTAAAAAGAAAAGAAATAGGATGGAACTTGGAAAATAGTTATAATCGTCTGCCACTAACATTTTTTACTAATGTTAACCCAACTTCTGTGTGCTCACCCAAGCTGATCATTCTTAATTCAACGTTAGCAAAAAACCTAGGTTTACAAGTTGATTCTCTCCAAAGCGAAGAGGGTGTAGCTGAGCTAGCTGGTAATGAGCTTCCAGAAGGAGCTTCCCCTCTTGCACAAGCATATGCTGGGCATCAATTTGGACATTTTACAATGTTAGGCGACGGACGCGCAGTCCTTCTTGGTGAACAAATAACACCTAAAGGGCAGCAGTTTGATATTCAGCTAAAAGGTGGTGGTGTCACGCCATATTCTCGTCGTGGTGATGGTCGAGCATCGCTTGGTCCGATGCTTCGGGAATATATTATTAGCGAAGCGATGCATGGTCTTGGAATTCCTACAACACGGGGGCTAGCAGTAGTGGCAACCGGAGAATCTGTGATTCGTGAAACTGTCCAGCCTGGTGCAATTCTGACCCGTGTGGCTAGCAGTCATTTGCGCGTTGGTACATTTCAATATGCTGCAAAATGGGGATCTGTTGTGGACCTTCAAGCTTTAGCTGACTATACATGGAAGCGACATTTTCCAGAAGCTGATAGTGGGACAAATCGCTATCTATCCCTACTTAATGAAGTCATCAAAAGTCAGGCGCAATTAGTTGCAAAGTGGCAGCTAGTTGGCTTTATCCACGGAGTGATGAATACTGACAATATGGCGATTAGTGGGGAAACGATTGATTATGGTCCTTGCGCGTTTATGGACACGTATGATCCGGCAACGGTATTTAGTTCGATAGATACTCAAGGTCGCTACGCATATGGTAACCAGCCATACATTGCAGGATGGAATCTTTCTCGTTTTGCTGAAACGTTGTTACCACTTCTCGATGATTATCAGGATAGGGCTATCAAAATAGCTCAAGAAGCAATTTCAGAGTTTACGCCATTATATCGTTCTTATTGGTTGCATGGAATGAGATCAAAGCTTGGAATCTTTAATGTGGAACCAGAGGATGAAGCTCTGATTGAGGGTCTCCTTAGCATAATGCAGAAATATCGAGCAGATTACACGAATACTTTTCGTGCTTTAACCTTGGGTAAGATGAATGAATCTGTTCTGTTTGGCACACCAGAATTCACAAAATGGCAGGAGCTATGGCAGGCAAGATTAAGCAGACAGGAAGAATCAAAAGCTTCGCAGCAGCAAATGATGCAAAACAGTAACCCGGCGCTTATCCCTCGCAATCATCGAGTAGAAGAAGCGCTTAGTGCAGCTGTGAATGATGGTGATTACAGTGTAATGGAACGACTTCTCCATGCACTAACTAATCCTTACGCATATACTCCTGAACAAAATGATTATTCCACACTGCCACCGCAATCAAATCGTCCCTATCGAACCTTTTGTGGAACTTGATATAGCAGCAAGAATAACCTACCTCATCATTTGAGGTAGGTTATTCTTGTTGAAGTAGTCTTTAGCCATTTGTGTATAGTAACAATTAGCCACGTTTCGTCGCTTTTATTTTGAGAGAAATGATTTTATTCAAATAGAACCTGCATATAAATTTAAAGGAATTGTGTCACTTATCTAGAAAGGTAAAGAAGAACACATCTAATTTATAAATGATTGAAGGAGGAAGGATAATGTCGAATAGAGATGCAGTGATTGTCTCAGCGGTTCGTACGGCAATAGGAAAACAAGGTGGTTCTCTAGCAGGCTTAGATGCCCATCAATATGGAGCTGTTGTTATTAAAGAAGCGCTTGAACGAGCTTCGATTACAGCAGATATGGTGGATGATGTCATTATGGGGAATGTACTAAGTGGTGGAGGGAACATCGCTCGCTTAACAGCCCTGCAAACAGGCTTGTCATTAGACATTCCCGGCTTAACAATTGATCGACAATGTGGATCAGGAATTAACTCTATTAATCTTGCAGCCCAGGCGATCAAAGCAGGAGATGGTGATGTTTTTGTGGCAGGGGGAGTCGAGAGCATGAGTCGGGCACCATATTTGATGGATCGTCCAACCAAACCCTATTCACCAGTTCCTCCTAAATTCCGTGCTTCTCAACTATCACCGAAAGAAATTGGGGACCCACCTATGGGGATTACAGCCGAAAATCTCGCAAAAAAATACAGCATTTCTCGCGAAGAACAAGACGAATTTTCTGTGCGAAGTCAACAAAGAATGGCTAGAGCTATGCAAGAGGGGTATTTTAAGGATCAAATCGTCCCCGTAGAAATCCTAGTTAAACGGGGTGAAAGTGTTAGATTTGATACAGATGAGCACCCACGACCATCAACCAATCTTGAGGCGTTAACAAAGCTTCCCCCAGCATTTCTTAAAGAAGGGACTGTTACAGCAGGAAGTAGTTCTGGATTAAATGATGCTGCTAGTGCTGTGGTGATCATGTCTAGAGAAAAAGCAAAGGCTTGTGGGTTAGAACCTCTAGCGGTTATACGTGACTATGCGGTGAGTGGGGTCGACCCGACTATTATGGGAATCGGGCCAGTACCAGCGACAAGAAAACTACTAAACAAAGCAGGGATTCAATTAAATACGATCGATTTAATCGAATTAAATGAAGCTTTTGCAGCACAGGTCATCGCATGCGATCGTGAATTAGAATTTGATCCCGAAAAATTAAATGTCAATGGTGGTGCGATTGCACATGGCCATCCATTAGGGGCAACTGGAGCCATTTTATTAACGAAGGCAATCTATGAATTGCAAAGGAGAAATCAAGCAACAGCATTAATTACCGCTTGTATTGGTGGGGGTCAAGGAATTGCTACATTAATTGAAAGAGAATCATAATACATCATTTTGTATCTCTTACAAGGCCAACACATACCAACTAGTAGGTATGTGTTGGCAGAAGATATTCTTAAACCGTAAAAGAACATGGATGATTAAAACACTATTTACAAAGGAGAATGAAATGAAATTCGAGACGAATGTCAAAGTACGCTTCTGTGAAACCGATGCATTAGGTCACCTTAACAATGTCAGCTACTTTATCTATTTAGAGGAAGCACGTGTAGAATTTTTTAAAAAACTCAATCCAGATATGACGATCGAAAATTGGAATATCATTTTAGCATCAACTTCATGTGACTTTATCAAACAAGCTTATTTTGACGAAATCCTTTCGATAGAAACTTCGGTCGAAAAAATCGGTACATCTAGCTTCCACATTGTCCATGAAGTATTTAATCCGGCTAAAGAAGTAGTAGCGAGAGGTCGAGCGGCTGTGGTTCATTTTGATTTTAATTCACAATCAAGTCAACCACTACCAGATTTAATGAAAGAACGATTAAACAAGTATTACCTAGAAAAAATATCCAACTAGAAGGTAACCTTCAAGTGATAGACGACAGCTCACGCTCAATATTCTTGAAACTACTCAATACAAGGAGGATCAATATGTCCATTTACAACGATAAGCCATGGTTATCACTTTATCATAAAAGTGTAGGAGAAACGATTCAAGTCGACGATCTCTCATTGAATGATTTATTTACCCAATCGGTTGATAAACACAAGAACAAAATCGCCATAACATTCTATGACCGAACGTTTACCTATGAGCAGGTTGATGGAATCACCAAGCAATATACTTCATCCCTGCATAGTCTAGGGTTTACAAAAGGGGATCGCTTAGCCGTTATGCTCCCGAATACCCCTCACTATCTCTTTACGTTGTTTAGTGTATCAAAACTTGGAGGCATTGGAGTACAAGTCAACCCAATGTATATTGAAAGAGAAATTGAACATGTGCTTGCGGACTCCGGGGCTGAATACATGATTGTCTTAGATCAGCTTTATCCACGCGTCAAACAAATTCAGGAGAAAACGAATCTTAAGCATGTCATTGTTGTAAGTTTAGGGTCACAAGTAACAGAAATTGATGAACATGATTTCTATTTTGAGGATTTCTTGAAATGCGGTATTGAAGAACCACCTCAAGTAGAAATTAACCCAGGGGAAGACGTCGCAATGCTTCAATATACGGGTGGCACAACTGGTGTTTCAAAAGGGGTTATGCTTACACATCGTAATTTGATTACGAATTTAGAACAAATCTATGAGTTTATGTTTAAACCTATTGAGTACCCAGATAATCCAAAAATCATGAGTGTTTTACCTATGTTTCATATTTATGGCTTAACTTGTAACGTCTTTTTAGGCTTCAAATGTGGGTGTAATCAAATTATTTTACCTCGTTTCGACCTCCAGGAAGTTGTTGAAACGGTTAAACGAGAGAAGCCTTTCCAGTTTTCAGGGGTGCCGACCATGTATGTAGGATTAAATAGTCATCCGAAATTAGAAGAATACGAATTCGATCAAGTGTCCTATTTTAATAGTGGAGGCTCAGCTATGCCTATTGAGCAACTCCATTTATTTGAAAAAAGAACGAATTGTAATTTATGTGAAGGGTATGGCCTGTCTGAAGCCTCGCCAACCACTCACTTTAACCCACCGACACGTGAGAGAAAAGTGGGAAGCGTCGGTATACCACTACCAGGATTAGAATCTAAAATTATTCAAGAGACCGATCGTGGTATTGTTGAAGTACCTGTAGGCGAAGTAGGCGAGTTAATCGTTAAAGGACCACAAGTGATGAAAGGCTACTGGCAGCGAGAAGAGGAGACAAGTGCCGTGTTAAAAGACGGTTGGTTGTTTACAGGAGACTTGGCGCGAATGGATGAAAATGGGTACTTTTATATTGTCGACCGCAAAAAGGATATGATCATTGCGAGTGGATACAATGTCTATCCTCGTGAAATTGAGGAAATTCTATATCAACATCCTTCCATTCAAGAGGTAATCGTCGTCGGTGTTCCAGATGAGTACAGAGGAGAAACGGTAAAAGCATTTATTACATTAAAGGCTGGGGAATCAACGACTGAAGAGGAAGTGATTTCATTTACTAAAACACTACTCGCTCGGTACAAAGTTCCTAAGTACGTGGAAATTCGCGAGGAACTACCAAAATCAGCAGTTGGGAAATTACTAAGACGAAAACTGCGCGATGAAGAAGTAAAGAAGGCTCGTTCATAAAGGCTCGGTACTAACGTAAATCCATTAAGAAAGAGAAAAACCTTCTTAATGGATTTTTCATGTAAGAAACCGCATTTAAAAAATCAGAAAATTCAATCTTAGTGTTGACATTGTAAGCAATAATACTTAAAGTAGGTATATAGACTAACATACTGACTGGTTAGTTTATATTATTGATGGTTTATGAAAGCGTTTTCTTTTATGGGCGATTAAGAAATTAGGGAGGTTGAAAAATGGGGAAAAAACGTACATATGGTGGAATTCAGCCAGGTGTTAAGTGGGGACCTTTTACGATGCGGCTACCTGGAGTACATGTCGCTATTTCATGGCCTGAAGCGATTCAAGGGGCTTTTTTATCACTTGCTACAGGGGGAGCTTTAGCACCATTAATGATGCAATTCTTTGAAATTCCTTTTGAAGTAGCGTGGTCGATCTTAACGATTCAATTATTCTGGGTATGGTCGCAAACTGTTTTATTTGGAGATGCCTATGCTGCTGGCTGGATTACCCCAGCTCTGCCTTTAATATTAGTCTTTTTAGGTGGTGTGTCGCCAGGACCTGAAGCCGTCCAAGCGATGATTGCGATCACCTTAGTCGTTTCCTTCTTATTTATTTTCTTTGCGATAACAGGACTTGGTCAAAAGTTTAATCAACTAGTTCCGGGCCCCTTAAAAGCCGGTATTATCCTTGGCGCCGCGATTGCTGCGTTTATGTCGGAGATCAATCGGGTACAAACCTTACCTTTTACATTGATCACCTCTTGGATCGTTGTATTAGTGTTAATGTTTTCGATTCCGTTTGGGCGTTTACCAAATACAAAAGCAAAAGTATTAATGGCATCCAATGCGATGTTAGTAGGTTTTATCGTAGCAGGGATTGTTGGAACATTTGCAGGTGAATTAACATTTGCAATCGAATGGGGCTTTTTCATTCCTCAATTTGGTGAGTTACTTGCTACTGTGTCTCCGTGGGGAGTAGGCATGCCTTCCTGGTCATTGATTCTCTCGGCGATTCCGATTTCTCTTATGATTTACGTTCTAGTCTTTGGGGACCTTCTTGTAGCCGATTCGTTGTTAAAGGAGGCCTCTAAAGCAAGACAAGATGAAAAAGTGGATGTGAATCACACACGTACGCACTGGGCGTTAGCGATTCGGAACTTAGGTCAAATGTTTACAGGTGGGGTGCTTATTCCGTTACACGGTCCTATGTGGACAGGGATTCAAGTATTTATTATGGAACGCTACAAGTCTGGAAGAAAATCATTAGATTCAATCTTTTCTGGTACAATTAGCTGGTATTTACTTGCTTTACCATTAGGGTTTTTAATGCCAATCATCGGGATCATCGTACCGTTATTACCTGTTGCTCTATCACTAACCTTATTATTAACAGGTTTTGCCTGTGCCTACGTGGCAATGTCAATGGTGAATGATAATATTTCTCGTGGGTATGCATTAGCGATTGGGATGATTACAGCGTTTGTAAGTCCAGCATGGGGAATAGGAACCGGTATTGTGCTGTACTTACTATTAATAGGCAAAAGTGGAGGCGCTATTGGAGGAGGAACTGCAACAAAAGAGGATAAGCAAGTTTCGTAATACGAATAACGAACAAAAAGACATAACATTTACGGACCTGTGAAGTTATGTCTTTTTTTACTTTTTAGTAAATGTAGCTTTGATTTACCGAAAACAAATGGAGTGAATCAGTATACGTGGGTTCCGAGGTTTTAGGTTAATTTCATAGCAAAAATAATGAAAGCAGATCTTATACATTTACATGGGATAAAACCAAATAAGTTTAATACTGTGGAGTTTCCTAACGTACCTGATGAATATATGAGTCATTTTTTAAGAGGGTATTTTGATGGAGATGGGCATGTAAATTATAAGAAGTATCAAGTGAGTTTTGTATGTGGCTCAGAGTTATTTATGAACTCCTTAACCAGTGTGCTTACGAGAAATTCGATTAACAACTTTCTGACGTCCAATGGAAAGTATTTTAGGATCTATAATAATGGAAGGCGATCAATAAATGTTTAGCTTTTTCTTTTCATTTATAAGTTTACATAATATATATTATAGGAACCAATTAAAATAACAAAATAACTGTATCATATATAAAGTAAACTTCTTGTTTTGAGACAAAAAGAAAATTTAATCAAAGTATTCATTCTTTACATTTAATCAGTTCCAGCCTTGCATAACTTCTTTCATGAACCTCTTAGCAATCCTACGATTAATATTTATGGTTTATAGATTATCCTCAGTGAAACGCTTAAAAGGAATTCATTCATAAGAATTCTTCATAGGATGATCGATGGTTCAGCTATCATTAGGCATCTATCCTTTATAAGTCACGCTAATCTCTATTAAGTTTACATAATAAATTTACTTCACCTGGTTCTTTTATCTAGGATTTCTTCATATACCTTATTAAAAATGCCAAATTGTCACTAAACTCGTTTGACTCTACTATTTTCCAGAATTAAAATAATGGTACAAGTTACCATATATACAGTTTTTAATCCTTACTTTGAAAGGAATAATGATATGACACGCGAACATGGTTTGATGATTCTTCGCACATTTATAATATCAATTGCCATTATTGGTCTTGGTTGGTTGGTTGTCAACGTATTTTCAGTGACCTATCCATTTTGGATTGCTGCATTTATTGCTTGGTTTTTGCAGCCATGGATTCGTTTTATGAAAGAAAAACTTAAATTCAGCTCAGGTTTTGCCAGTTTGTTTGGTTTATTAGCTGGGATCATCTTAGTTAGTTCCTTATTGACAGGTACGTTATTTTTGATTGGTTACAGCTTGCGGAACTTCTTTCAACAAATACCACAGTGGATCGAGACCTCCTCTGTCTCATTGCAACATTTTTTCAATCAAGTTATTTTCCCTTTTTGGCAGCAAATACTCGGCATTTTTGATACATTTAGTCACGAGGAGCAAGAAGCACTTCGACAAAGTATTATTCAACTTGGTTCTCAAGTAGGGAGCTTGCTTGGACAAGCAGGCCAGAGCTTAGTTGATCGTATCACACACGTTCTACTTGGTGTACCGACGTTTTTAGTGGCCTTTCTGTTTATTTTCTTAAGTATTTATTTCATGGGGAAACAATGGTCGTTTTATAAAGAGAGATTACGCGATGTTGTTCCTCCCTCCTTCTTGGTGTTATCAAGGAAATTCGGGATAGCTGTAAGAGCAAGACTTTTTGGTTTTGTGAAAGCTCAGTTTATTTTGATGTTAATTACGGGGTTTATTGTCTTAGTCGGCCTTTTAATCTTAAAGGTTGAACACGCTCTCACACTAGCTGTTGTCATAGGAATTGCCGAATTGTTACCATACCTAGGTACAGGAACGATCCTTATTCCTTGGTTTGTCTATTTATATATTACAGGAGAGTTCTCTATGGCAATTGGGTTATCAATTCTCTATGGTATTATCGTCGCAGTGAGACAGCTCATTGAACCTAAAATCCTCTCCTCTAATCTAAATTTAAATCCTGTGGCTGTCTTAATCTCTCTATTTGTCGGGTTGCAACTGTTTGGCGCCTTGGGGCTTCTTGTTGGTCCTGTCCTACTCGTGTTAGTCATGATCTTAAATGATATTGGCGTTATCCGCTCTATCGTTCGATTTATTAAAGAAGGGTGGGCAAAAGAAGCCTAAAAAAGCTGAACCAGTTAAGGTTCAGCTTTTTCTTATTGCTCCGTTGGTTCTTTAAGGTATTGCCTTACTTCTTTCACGACACCAGCTTGTGCCGTGTCAACAGCAAAGGAACCATTAGAATAACGGTCGCTATTTCGGTAATTATACGGGTTAATCATTTCGAGATGATCTTTTGCCGTTACTACTTCTATTACGGTGGTTCTTGTTACCTTCTTACACCCGATAACGCGGTGAGGATTTGTTTTTAATTCTCGTAACATGACGAGACCTCGTTTCGCACGTGAGGATTTCTCGAACTCAGTTAAAGACATCTTTTTAACGGCCCCTCGATGAGTGACAATAAATAAATCGACTTTCTCACCTGGAACAATTGATATTGCATCTACTACTCGGTCATCTTCTTTTAAGTTTATGGCTTTAACGCCTGCTGCACGCTGCCCTACAAGACTTACTTCTTCTTCATCAAACCATAGTCCGTATCCTTGATGAGTGGCGATAAACAGCTCTTGCTGCCCATTCGTTCTCATCACAGATATAACCTCGTCATCTCCCTTTAATTTTAAAGCCATTAAAGGTTTTGAGAAGCGTTGAGCTTGATATAAGGACAGCTGAGAGCGTTTGGCCATTCCATTTTTAGTGACAAATAGCAACGATTCTTGATCAGAAAAGTCCTTTACAGTCATTGCTGCTAAAATCGAATCATTGCGGTCTAAACTAACGAGGTTCGCAATATGTTGACCATTATCTTTCCAGCGTATGTCTGGTAATTGATGAACAGGTACATAGAGATAGCTACCTAATCGAGTGAACAACAATAGGGTTTCGGTCGTATTCACTTCAATACGGTCAAGAAGGCGGTCGCCTTCCTTCATGCCAGGTGGTTCACCGTTTGATGCGGTATAAGAACGTATGCTCGTTCTCTTCACATAGCCCTCTTCTGTCACCGTTACCATGACGTCTTCAGATGCCACGAGAACATCCATATTGATTTTCAGTTCCTCAATCTCGTCTCGAATAACCGTACGTCTAGCGTCCTTGAATTGCTTTTTAACCGATTGTAGTCCTTTTTTGATAACGGAAATGAGCTTCTTTTCGCTACCTAGAATAGCTTCTAATTCATGAATACGACGTTCAAGTTCTGCTGCTTCTTCTTCTAATGTCGTAATATCCGTATTCGTTAAACGGTATAATTGCAATGTTACAATCGCTTCTGCTTGTGCATCTGAGAATTGATACTTGCTCATTAAATTCTCTTTGGCATCTTTTTTATCTTTCGATGAACGGATCGTAGCAATGACTTCATCTAATATGGAAATGGCTTTAATTAAGCCTTTTACAATGTGCTGACGGTCAGTTGCTTTACGAAGGTCAAATTGCGCCCGACGAGTAGCAACATCCTTCTGGTGCTCAATATAGGCTTGGATAAGTGGTTGTAAGCCCATAAGCTTTGGTGTTTTCTTATGGATCGCTACCATATTGAAGTTATAGGTTACTTGAAGATCAGTATTTTTTAATAAATAGTGGAGAATCGCTTTGGCATCTGCCTCTTTTTTTAGCTCTACGACAATGCGTAAACCCGTACGATCTGTATCGTCACGAACTTCAGCAATTCCGTCCACCTTTTTATCGAATCGCAGTTCATCCATTTTTTTCACTAGATTGGCTTTAACCACTTCGTATGGAATTTCCGTGATCGTGATTTGCTGACGACCACCGCGTAATTCCTCTACTTCCGTTTTCGCTCGTACAATGACTTTACCTTTACCTGTTCGATATGCTTGTTTAATACCATCAATTCCTTGAACAATCCCTCCAGTAGGGAAATCCGGTCCCTTGATAACACTCATCAATTCCTCAAGAGTAGTAGAAGGCTTTTCCATCTGCATAATCACGCCTTCAATTACTTCTTCAAGATGGTGAGGAGGAATATCAGTGGCATACCCTGCAGAGATCCCTGTTGAGCCATTCACAAGAAGATTAGGAAACATAGCTGGTAAGACGACTGGTTCATCTTCTGAGTCATCAAAGTTTGGAATGTAATCAACCGTTTCTTTATCGATATCACGTAAAAGCTCAGACGAGATCTTTGAGAGTCTTGCTTCTGTATAACGCATTGCAGCAGGTGGATCACCATCAATCGATCCATTATTCCCGTGCATATCAACGAGTAGATTACGCACTTTCCATTCTTGACTCATTCGAATCATCGCATCGTACACAGATGAATCTCCATGAGGATGGTAGTTACCGATTACATTACCGACCGTTTTAGCGGATTTACGAAATGGTTTATCGGCTATGTTTCCATCTCGGTACATCGCATATAAGATTCGACGCTGAACGGGCTTTAAACCGTCTCTAGCATCTGGTAATGCGCGCTCTTGAATAATGTATTTACTGTAACGACCGAACCTATCACCGATAACGTCTTCTAAAGGAAGGTCTAAGTAACGCTCTGTTTGTGACACGCTTATTCCTCCTCAATTACTGCTAAGTTTTCATTTTCTAAGATGTTTGTTTCTTCTTCAAGACCAAAGGCAACATGCGTTTCGATCCATTTTCTACGTGGTTCTACTTTATCGCCCATTAATGTTGTCACACGCTTCTCAGCCCTTGCGGCATCATCTATTTTTACACGGATTAATGTACGTGTTTCAGGGTCCATCGTCGTTTCCCATAATTGAATCGCATTCATTTCCCCTAACCCTTTGTATCGCTGCAACATGTAGCCACGTCCGACTTTTTTCGTTGCTTTTTCTAACTCACGCTCATCCCACGCGTATTCGATCACTTCTTTCTTTCCTGTTCCTCTACTCACTTTATAAAGTGGAGGTAAGGCAATGTATACTTTACCTGCTTCTAGTAGTGGTCGCATATAACGATAGAAGAATGTAAGCAATAGCACTTGAATGTGAGCTCCATCTGTATCAGCATCGGTCATAATGACGACTTTATCATAATTGACATCGTCCAGATCAAAGTCTGCACCGACACCCGCACCGATCGTATGGATAATCGTTCGAATTTCTTCATTTTTCATGATATCTTCTAGCTTAGCTTTTTCTGTATTGATAACTTTACCACGCAGGGGAAGAACAGCTTGGAATTTACGATCGCGTCCTTGCTTAGCGGAACCGCCAGCAGAATCACCCTCAACGAGATACAATTCGTTTCGTTTTGGATTTCTTGATTGAGCAGGTGTTAGTTTTCCGCTAAGGAGAACATCCTTTCGCTTGCTCTTCTTTCCGTTACGTGCATCTTCTCGTGCTTTACGAGCCGCTTCTCTAGCTTGAGCCGCTTTAACCGCTTTTTTAATCAGCATCATACTGATATCAGGGTTTTCTTCAAAGAAATAAGAGAGCTTTTCTGATACAAGGCCATCGACAGCCGATCGTGCTTCTGGTGTACCTAGCTTGCTTTTTGTTTGTCCTTCAAACTGAAGCTTCGCCTCAGGCACACGAACAGATACGATCGCTGTGAATCCCTCTCTAATGTCAGACCCATCTAAATTTTTGTCTTTATCTCTTAATAGTTTTACTTTACGCGCGTATTCATTCACTGCACGAGTCATGGCTGCTTTTGCACCAAGTTCATGTGTACCACCATCTTTGGTACGAACATTATTAACAAAAGACAAGACACTTTCTGTATAGCCATCATTGAATTGAAATGCTAATTCAACTTCTATCTCCTGATGCTCCCCACCAAAGAATACAACTGGGTGAAGCGTTTCTTTATCTTCATTTAAATATTCAACAAACGCCTCTATTCCATTTTCATAATGAAATAGTTCATTTTCCTGGTCACTTCGCATGTCAACTAATTCAATTTTTAATCCTTTTAAAAGGAATGCAGCTTCCCGTAATCGCTCAGATAATGTTTCGAAATTATATGTTGTCACACTAAAAATGGTTGGATCAGGCTTGAAGTGGATGGTTGTCCCTGCTTTTCTCGTTGAACCGTGCTTTTCTAATGTAGTAACAGGCTTACCGCCATTTTCAAAACGCTGCTTATACACAGTGCCATCACGCTTGATTTCAACTACGAGCCATTCGGAGAGAGCATTTACGACAGACGCGCCTACGCCATGCAACCCTCCACTAGTTGCATAGCCCCCTTGTCCGAATTTACCCCCAGCATGCAATACAGTCATAATAATTTCTGGGGTTGGTTTTCCTAATTTATGCATTCCAACAGGCATTCCACGACCTTCATCTGAGACGGAAATGCTGTTGTCACGGTGAATGGTTACCTTAATATATGAACCATATCCTGCTAGTGCTTCATCTACTGCATTATCAACAATTTCATATACAAGATGGTGAAGTCCTCGTCCATCTGTACTTCCTATGTACATACCAGGGCGTTTTCTTACCGCCTCTAATCCTTCTAATACTTGTATTGCGTCATCGTTATAATCAAGATGCTGTTTCTTTGCCAAGATTGGTACTCCTTTCAACATGCTACTTATATTGTAGCACAAACGAACACACGTTTCTATTATACGTTCACTATCGCCTTTACTATTGTAGCTGTTATTTCAGTATTCGCAACCTCTTTTGGGGATTCCTGCTTTTTCTATGAAAAAAGTCATAGCGGAATTTGACGAATCATTGACGATTCATCCACCACATACCATGCTATAATACAATCAACTATAGAACAACGGGTATTTACTTACGTTTATACAGGAGGACAACCGTGAATCCTTATATACTAACAGGCTTAACAAACCGCTTAGAAATTAGACCTTATGTGTATCAAGACTACCTTAATTGGCTCACGCAATATCAACGGCGCGAACCTTCAAAACATCGATATGATGAAGGGAAAGTTAATATGAGTGTGTGCACAGAGCAATGGTTTTATGATTTAGTAAACCATCATCAATCTTCGGCCAAACAAGATACGTTGTATGTATTCGGTGTATTTAGAAAAAAGGATGGGGCTCATCTTGGGGTGATTGATGTCTCTACCTTAATACGTGAAGATTTTCACTGGGGGAGAATCGGGTATTCCATTCATAATCACTATTGGGGTCAAGGGTATGGTAAGGAGTCTGTAGAAGAAGTATTGCGCCTAGCCCACAACAATCTGAACTATCATCGCATCGAAGCTCATATTAACCTAGATAACCATGGTTCCATTGCTTTAGCAAAACGTGTAGGGATGGAATATGAATGCGTACGAAAAGGATTTATTTATGAATTTGGGGAATGGACCGATAACCTAGTGTATGTATCTCAACCAAATATAAATTAAAGAAAACGTGCCTTCATTAAGAGGGCACGTTTTTACGATTATTATTTGAACTTTGCATGTTCTACTTTAATGCAACGATCCATTATCGTCTCAACCTCATGCTCATGTAAATAATCATAAGCTTCTTGATTAGCAACGCCAAGTTGGGCCCAAAATGTCTTTGCTCCAATTTCAACAGTATCTTTGGCGACCTCTGGTAAGTGCTCACTTCGTCTAAAGACATTGACAATGTCGACTTCTCCTTCGATATCCTGTAAGCGCGCGACAGCTTTTTCTCCTAGTACTTCCTCAACAGTTGGATTGACTGGAATGATCGTGTATCCTGCATTTTGCATGGCTTCAGAAACCATATAAGAAGTCCTGCTTGGGTTTCCTGATAAGCCTACTACAGCTATCCGTTTACTCGTATGTAAAACCTCTTTAATTTTATCATCTGATGGATTTTGAATGGACATCTCTTTCAGCTCCTTTTCTATAATAGTCTTCTTCGTTACGTGCCCTTATTATTCCTTCTCTTAAATAAGGTACGTCTAATCTGTTTATACTAACTGAAAAGGTATAAGGAGAGTGATGATGTGCATTCAAGGTGGTTGCAAATTCGTAATCAATTTTATTTTATACCAGCTCTTTATAGTGTGATTTCAATTATTCTTGCAATTATTTGTTTTAGTACCGATCGTTATTTAATCAACCACACAGATCTCTTCTCTCGTATACCTAGTTATCTTATAACCGATATTAATCTCGCTCAAACGTTACTAAGTACAATCTCATCTTCCTTATTGACAATGACGACGATTTCTTTTTCAACGATTATGGTCGTATTAACAACATATTTATCAGAATTTTCTCCTAGAACGATGCAAAATTTTATGAGTGATGTCCATACTCAACGTATTCTAGGTGTATTTATAGGTGGTTTTCTCTTCTCGTTGGTTTTACTGCTTATTTTACGTGAAGAAAGAGCGAATACAGTATTTATATCTCCTACAGTAGCTGTAGGGTTTGCAAGTGTTTGTGTAGGGTTCTTTGTATTCTTTGTTCACCATGTAGGAAGGTGGATTCAAGTAAGTAACTTAATTCACCAAATTACTGATAATACAATTGCTGCAATCAACCGTTATTATGAAGACATAACACCTAACGATCAAGATGAACCGTGGAAAGATTGGGAAAGTGAAGAACTCATCTTACGTACTCCGCATCTGATTGTGAATGAAAAGAATGGTTACTTACAAGTGATAGATTTAGATGGATTAGTTAAACAAGCTGAAGCGGATAACATCATTATCAAAGTCGAAGCAGGTTTAGGGAACTACATTGAAAAAGGTGCTGTTCTTCTCCAAACGTATGGCAATCTGCCCAAAGAACATATAGATGTGTATCGCAAGCATCTTCAGATTGGAGAGGAACGAGCTACGGTTCAAGATATCGATTTCGGTTTAACAAAACTAGTCGAAATCACGCTAAGAGCTTTATCCTCTGGAATCAACGATCCGAATACTGCTGTTAGTGGAGTGAGAGCATTAGCAAGAGTGCTAACCGTACTTGCAAAAAAGAATCTTCAGAGGAGTTACTATAATGACAAAAGCGATAACCTTCGTGTGATTTTAAAACAACGACAATTCAATGATTATTTGTACCGTTGCTTTTATCAAATCAGGCAATATGGAGGCGAAGATTTATCCGTTTTAACCGCTCTACTTGAATCGCTTCAAGTGATTGCTGCTAATAATGGGAGCGAAACAAAAGAAGCGATTTGGACTTTTTCAGAGTATATTCGCTCTGGTGTGAAAAGAAGTGAATTACTTGATCTGGATAAGCAATACTTAAATGAAAAATGGCAACTACTTGCGATTCATACAGGCAAAAAAGATCAATTTATTCCCCTATAAAAAAGCGACTGCCTAGTTGGCAAGTCGCTTTTTACTATTTACTCAATTAAGCCTTTTTCTTCTAAAAATTCTCTAGCAATATCTTCTGGGTTTTCATCATCATAGTCGACACGGTAATTCATTTGTTGAATTTCTTCTTCTGTAATGATGCCGGCTAATTGATTAAGAATCTCTTCAAGCTCTGGGTGCTCTTCGAGTGTTTCCTCCCGCAATAATGGAGCTCCTTGGTAGGGTGGGAATAGTTGTTCGTTATCTTCTAGCACGATGAGGTCATACTCCACAAGGTAAGCATCCGTTGAGTATGCATCAATCACTTGTACATCGCCCGACACAAGAGCACGTGAACGAAGTGCTGCCTCCATTGATTGAACATTTGAAAATTCTATTCCATATTTATCAATTAAACCTGGGTAGCCATCATGTC
Source organism: Alkalihalophilus lindianensis (assembly GCF_032843265.1). Lineage (NCBI taxonomy): Bacteria > Bacillati > Bacillota > Bacilli > Caryophanales > Bacillaceae > Alkalihalophilus > Alkalihalophilus lindianensis. The sequence goes on along the minus strand of NZ_JAWJBA010000001.1, from coordinate 786,049 downwards.
GATCGATAAATTCAAATGTAAATCCAGCTGAAAGTTCATCCTGATATGGAGCGAGGTCTGCAATCGTCTCTACCCCTGTTTCTTCGACAAACTCACTGGTCACAGCGATCGCATACGTATTGTGGTAATCCATTGGCTCTAAGAAGATGAGTTGTTCTGCCTCATAGATCCCATCTCTAGCCTGCTCATAGGCTTCTCGTTCATCATAGCTAAACTCTTCGATATTCAATAAATCACCAACAACTGTCCCAGAGAACTCAAGGTACATATCAATATCACCGCCTCTTAGGGCATTGTAGACAAAGTCTGTACCACCTAGGCCAGATTGAACTGTTACTTGGGTATCTGTTTGATCTTCAATGAGCAATTTATACATATTGGCAATGATTGCAGGCTCGGCCCCTTCTTTTCCACCGACAACTAGCCTAGTGCTTGCATCACTACCACCTTGGCTGGCGACGATAGGCGGTATGATGACAATCAATAAGGCAAGAGAAATCACGGTAACAATCGGTGTGAATGATGCACCTTTTGAACGATTTTCTGTAAAACGGAGAATGAAATCGAAAAATAAGGCTAGTAATGCAGCTGGAATGGCACCAAGTAAGATGTACTCATTATTTGCCCGTTGTATCCCAGTCATAATCAAATCACCGAGTCCACCTGCTCCAATTAATGCAGCAAGCGTGGCTGTACCGACTATTAATACCATCGACGTACGAATCCCTGCCATCACAGTAGGCATCGCGATCGGCAGTTCAACCTTGACTAAACGACGGTATGAGTTCATTCCCATCCCTCTTGCCGCTTCACGTATGGCGGGGTCTACTTCACTTATTCCTGTGTATGTATTACGCAAAATAGGAAGTAGGGCATAGGCTGTAAGGGCAATAATTGCTGGAGTCGTTCCAATTCCTACAAATAAAATCATAAAACCTAGTAACGCTAAACTAGGTATCGTTTGAAGCACAGCAGTGATGCCTATGACAAATTCAGCGATGCGTGTTTGCCTCGAGAGAAACACACCTAGTGGCACTGCAATAAAAACAGCTATTAAAAGAGAGATTAAAGAGAGTTGAATATGCTCCCATAAGGCATTCCATAATAAATCTTGCCTTTGGATGAAGAGTTGATACAAGCGATTTAATGTATCCATTACGCTTCACGCTCCTTCATCCACGTTCTTGCCAAATCTTCATAACTAATCGTACCGACGACATCACCATTTTCTTTCACAAGTAAATAAGGAGCAGAACCTTCTTTTAATTGTTGATAAGCTTCTTCAATACTCTGATTAGGGTTAATGACGTGTTTCGTTGATAAAGTAGGGTGGTTAATGAGGTTCACATTTCGGTCCATCACATCCCTAACGAGCATTTTTGTGCTTTCCATCTTGTCTAATGAACGATTGCCAATAAATTGTGTGACAAAAGGGTCGCTAGGAGTTGTCATTAATTCCTCTGGAGTTCCGACTTGGATCACTTTCCCCTCTTTCATCAAACAAATACGATCACCAAGCTTTAAAGCTTCATCCATATCATGGGTAACAAAGACGATCGTTTTTTGAATCGTTCCCTGTAGGTTCTGTACATCTTCTTGTAATTGCTCCCGACTAATTGGATCAAGTGCGCTAAATGGTTCATCCATTAACAGAATGTCAGGATTGGCTGCTAGGGCTCTTGCCACTCCAACACGCTGTTGTTGACCTCCTGAGAGCTCATGAGGCATACGGTCCCGGTAGGTATGAGCCTCTAAACCTACTAAACCGAGTAACTCATCTACCCGCGCAGTGATTTTATCTTTTGACCATTTTTTCATTTCAGGTACAACAGAGATATTTTCAGCCACAGTCATATTCGGAAAAAGTGCAATTTGCTGAAGGACATATCCAATATTCCATCGCAATTTATGAATGTCTCCTTCTGCAATTGACTGATTATTAATATGTATTGAACCTTCGCTTGGGTCAATCAGTCGATTAATCATTTTCATCGTCGTCGTTTTTCCGCATCCACTCGGGCCGATTACCACAAAAATTTCTCCTTTTTCAATCGTGAAATTCAAATTATCTACTGCTTTTGTACCGTCCACAAATTCTTTTGAGACGTTATTAAATGTAATCATTGATTCATTCCTTCCAGATATAATAAACAGATAAACAAAATACCCGATTTTATGAAATTAAAACGTAGAATAACTAGATATGTCATTAGTTTTTCCAATTCGCTAAGAAATCATAATAAAAAGACCAAGAGCTAATTTGCTCTTGGTCTTAAATACATTTCTATGATTGAAATGAGGCTCCGTTCAACCATTGACCACCATCGATGGTAATACAATCTCCATTAATATATTTAGCTTCCTCTGAGAATAAGAAAGCCGCAAGACCTGCTACTTCTTCTACTTTACCGAAACGTCTCGCAGGAATGCCTTTAAGAACTTTTTTGTGGGCAGCTTCATTTAAAATAAGACGCTCAGCACCACCTGTTTCCTCAATCGGGCCAGGAGCAATCGCATTTAAACGGATCCCGTATTGACTTCCCCATTCAACTGCTAGTGTACGTGTCATTGCAAGCACACCTGCTTTGGCACATGCAGAGTGGACAACGCCAGGGCCTGCCGTCCATGCATACGTGGCAATAATATTCGTAATGCTTCCTTGTTGCTTATTTGCAATCCATTCCTTGCCGACTGCTTGTGTGCAATGCCAAGTTCCGTTTAAAACAATATCAATAACGGATTTCCACCCATTTTCTGATAATTCTTCAGCGCGAACTAAGAAATTACCAGCTGCATTGTTCACTAAGTAATCAATTTGACCAAATGTTTCTTTTGTAACATCAACCATATGTTGAACTTTTTCTGGATCACGTACATCCATGACTACCGGGAGGACTTGTCCCTCAAATGTCTCAATTTCCTCTTTAGCTTGAAGCAGGCGCTCCTCATCGCGTCCGCTGATGGTGACATAGGCACCTTGGCTTGCAAATTTTTTCGCCATTGCTTTTCCCATGCCATTACTTCCACCTGTTACGATTACTGTTTTTTTCTCCATGATAAATCCTCCCATCAACTCTTCAAAAGATTGACTCCGATCTTATCATCATTACTCGCTCTCTCACTCTATTATGACGAACTATTCTGAAAGATGAAAGGTTTTTCTTTCCTGTTAAAGAAAAATAAAACCAGCTACCGGTTAAAGTAGCTGGTTTTAAGAAGATTTAGATGACAACGCCGCCGTCAATGCTAAGGATTGTACCTGTAATGAAGCGAGCTTCATCAGATGCAAGAAACGCATAACCATTTGCGATATCTTCTGGTGTTCCTAAATCGTTTAGTACAGACTTATCTTTCATCATGTCTAACACTTTTTCAGGCATTTTTGCCGTCATTGGCGTAAGGATAAAGCCGGGAGCAATGGCGTTTACTCGAACGTTGAAACGACCAAGTTCTTTCGCCCATGTTTTAGTCATACCGTTAACGCCCCACTTTGTTGCAGCGTAATTTGTTTGACCGAAGTTACCAAATGAACCAACGATAGAAGATGCATTTAAGATGACGCCACCTTTTTGTTCTTTCATGATAGTTGCCGCTTCTTGAGAAACCATGAATACCCCTTTAAGGTTAACATCGATTACACGATCCCATTGCTCCTCAGTCATTTTTAGAAGTTGAGCATCTGCAGTGATTCCAGCATTATTCACTACCACATCTACGCGACCGAACGTTTCAACTGTGTGAGCGAATAAATTCTTCACTTCTTCACGCTTTGTTACATTCACTACAAAACCAGTCGCTTCTGCACCTAATTCTTTAACAGCTGCAACCGTTGCGTTAATTTCTTCTTCATTCATGTCAGCTACAACAATTTTTGCACCTTCTTTTGCAAATTTGAACGCTGTTGCTTCACCGATTCCACGGCCTGCACCTGTAATAATCGCTACTTTATCTTGTAATTTCATGTTTGTACCTCCTAATAATCGTTAAAAGTTTAAATTAAATAATACCAATCGAGCCAACAATAATCGCAACAATCACACTTAAAACTGGAATCGCACACCCTACCACAAAAATATCTTTATAGGAATCTTTATGCGACATACCTGTGATTGTTAATAGAGTTAACACTGCCCCATTATGAGGTAATGTATCTAGACCACCTGAAGAAATCGATGCAACACGGTGGAACGCTTCAGGATCAATACCCGTTTGAGTAGCTAATTGCATGTAACGATCGCCTAATGCTTCAAGGGCAATTCCCATACCACCAGAGGCCGATCCAGTTGAACCAGCTAAAATATTAATCGCTACAGCTTGTGAAATAAGTGGACTTCCTTGAATACCCATAACAAAGTCTGTAAGTTTCTCAAAACCAGGAACTGCACGAACGACCGCTCCGAAACCAACGGCAGCACTCGTGTTAACAATAGCAATAACAGAACCACTCGCCCCTTTGTTAACAGAATCAGTAAATTTCTTAATCATCTTAAAGTTAAAGGCAATAATCATCAGAATACCCGTAATTAAAGAAACGACAATATCCCAGTTAAAGACGTTTAACGTAAAGATAACCGCAATTAATGGTAAGAATGAGAGAATTGGATTTGGAAGTTTAGCTTCATCAATCTCTTTAATATCTTGATCCTTTGGCTCCGTGTAGAATTCTCCGGCAGCGCGTGTTTGTTTTTCTCTCCACGTTAAGTAGACATATCCACCTACACCCATTACTAGAGCAGCAATAATCCCCATGAACGGGGCAGCCATAGCCGTTGTCCCGTAGTACTCTGTTGGGATAAGGTTTTGGATTTGTGGTGTACCAGGAACCGCCGTCATTGTAAAGGTGAATGCACCTAGAGCAACGGTACCAGGAATTAATCGACGTGTAATGTTAGCTTCACGGAATAATGCAATAGCAAGTGGGTAAACCGCAAATACTACAACGAATAAACTTACTCCCCCATACGTTAATACAGCACAAGCTACAATTACCCCTAAAATCGCTCGTTGCTTACCAATTACTTTAGTAATCATAGAAGCTACTGAACTAGCAGATCCAGTATCCTCCATTAGTTTACCAAAGATTGCACCAAGCATAAATACTGGGAACCATAGTTTCGCAAAATTAACGAAACCTTCCATGTAAGTGTTTTTATATGCATCTAGAAGATCAAGTCCTCCAAAAATAGCGACAACCCCGGCAGTAATTGGCGCAACCCAAATGATCGACCAACCACGGTATGCAAGATACATTAATAATATTAGACCTAATACGATACCTAACATTCTTTCTCCCCCTTAGTGATTATTTAGAAAGAACAGCTTTTCCGTTAGTAAGCTCAAGGCCCATTTTCTCATCACGGAAAATTCGTTCATCCATCGTTTTTAGATTTTCAGAAATAACTGGCTTAAATTCCATTTGATCTAGTACATCGCGATCAAGATCAACACCAGGAGCGATTTCTGTTAAAACAACACCATCAGGTCCAAGTTCAAATACCGCACGTTCTGTGATATAAAGAATGGTTTGTCCAGTTTCGTTTGCATATTCTCCACTAAAGGTAATATGTTCAACATCTGCTAAGAACTTTTTGATTTTACCTTCTTTAGCGATAGTGAGTTTAGCATCTTTCACCTCAATACCTAATCCGCCTGCTGTAAATGTTCCACAGAATACAACGCGTTTAGCATTTTGAGTGATGTTGATGAAACCACCTGCCCCAGCAATTTTAGGTCCAAACTTACTAACGTTTACATTCCCGTTCCCATCTAGTTGAGCAAGGCCGAGGAAGGCAACATCTAATCCGCCGCCATCATAAAAGTCAAATTGGTAAGGTTGATCAACGATACATTCAGGGTTAATAGATGCACCGAAGCTCATACCACCAGCTGGAATCCCGCCAATAGGACCTGATTCTACTGTCAAATTAATAAGATGGTCAACACCTTCTTCATTCGCCACCATTGACACTCCTTCAGGCATACCAATACCAAGGTTTGTCACAGCATATGGTTCTAGTTCCATCGCAGAACGACGAGCAATAACTTTGCGCTCATCTAGTTTAAGTGTAGGTAAATCACGATTAACCGCTTTGATTTCGCCACAATAAGATGGGTTATATTGTTCAGCAAAAGTTTGCATATGTTGTTCTGGCTCTGCAATAACAACCGCATCAATCAAGATACCAGGTACTTTAACCAAACGAGGGTCAAGACTTCCTTTAGCAACGACTTTCTCAACTTGGGCAATGACAATACCACCAGAGTTTTTAGCTGCTTGCGCCATAGATAAGATCTCTAGTGTTCCTGCTTCTTTATGAAGAGTTAAGTTACCCGCTTCATCTGCATGAGAACCACGGATTAATGCTACATGTACAGGAAGTGTCTTATAGAAAAGATAATCTTGTCCAGCAATCTCCATTAGTGATACTAAATCTTCAGTTGTGCTTTCGTTTAATTTTCCACCTTGGTTACGTGGGTCAACAAATGTTTTCAAGCCAACATGAGTGAGAGTACCAGGTTTACCAGCTGCAATATCACGGAACAAGTGTGAAATAACTCCTTGCGGGAAGTTATACGCTTTAATTTTGTTATCAATTGCTAGCTTTTGAAGTTTTGGAGCAAGTCCCCAGTGTCCTCCAACAACACGAGATACTAATGTTTCATGACCTAGGTGATTTAAGCCTTTTTCTTTTCCGTCACCTTGTCCTGCAGCATACATTAGTGTTAAGTCTTGTGGCTTTTGTTCCTTTAAGAAGCGCTGCTCGAGCGCAGAAGTTAATGCTTCAGGGTGTCCATTCCCAACGAACCCTCCGGTTGCAACCGTTGATCCATTTTGAATCATTTTAACGGCTTCTTCTGCTGATTTTACTTTATTAATCATACCTTTCCCTCCTACAACATCTATGAATACGCTTTCTCTACCTTACATAAAGAAAAGTACATAGACTTATATATGCAAGAGGTGTGCCAACTTTTAATTTTAAAATTAAGAACGAAAGTATGCGGTTTCATTTGTCCTTGCATCCATAATTAACCATTCGGTTTGTGGTGTTCACCTAAAATGTACGATTGTACGGACAGTATCTACTTATTTAAGTACTGAATTTCGGACATAATTAGATATAGCTACTTATCTTGTCCATAAAAGCAGACAGTGACTATTCTTTTGGCCATTATTATTCCTGCTATCTACTAAAACACCTTGCCGCCGTAAGCAAGGTGTTTTAAAGTTGGTGTTTAGTTAACTTCTCATAAAATGTAGAGCGACTAATACCTAATAGTGAAGCCGCCTTTGAACGATTTCCTTTTGTTTGGGTCAATGCATTCATAATGGCTGTCTTTTCAGCCTTTTCAATCGAAATGGCAAGTGGTTCGATTACTTTCCCAGTCGCTTGTTCTGTTAATTTGGCAGGGAGATGAATAGGTTTGATCCATGTCTCATCAAGCATATTCATTGCTCGTTCAATCACATTTTCAAGCTCACGAATATTACCTGGCCAACGATACTGATTGAGGAGCCTTTGAGCTTCTTTTGAAATACCTTCCACCCTTTTTTTCATAATGGGACTGAGCTTTTCAGTGAAATGATTACATAATTGTACTAAGTCTTGCTCGCGTTCTCTGAGTGGCGGAATGTGAATCGCGACTACGTTCAAACGATAATAGAGATCAAGTCGGAATTCACCTTTATGAACCATCTCCTCAAGGTCGCGGTTAGTGGCCGCAATCACTCGTACATCAATGGGTTTACTTGTTGTCGAGCCTATTTTTTCTACTTCTTTTTCTTGAAGGACGCGTAAAAACTTCACTTGCATATGAAGAGGAAGCTCACCGATTTCATCAAGGAATATTGTCCCGCCATCAGCTGCTTCAAACTTTCCTTTTTTTCCACCTTTTTTAGCTCCGGTAAATGAGCCTTCTTCATACCCAAATAATTCTGACTCAAGTAGATCTGGTGGAATGGCCGCGCAATTGACTTTTACGAATGAGCCAGGGGCGCGTTTGCCTGCATTGTGTATCGCATGTGCAAATAGTTCTTTTCCTGTCCCGCTTTCTCCAAGTAATAAAACATTTGAATCACTATTTGCTGCACGTTCAGCCTGATGCTTTGCTCGCAGAATGGACTCGCTTTCTCCTATAATATGATGAAAGGTATAGGTTGCTTTGTTTTGCTCGCGAAATTCGCCCTTGTATTTCTTAAGCTCTGTTTCCATTAGTTTCACTCGTTTATACAGTGAATTAAAACCACCTACGTTTTGAAACAAGACTCGTCCGACAGCCCCTGTGATCTCACCATTTTTTATAATGGGTAAGCGAGTGGCTATCATGTAATCTCCCTTGATCCGCTGAAGATCAGCAATTTCCGGTTTTCCTGTTTTTGCCACGATATGCATTCGTGTATTTTCAATCACTTCGGTTGCGTGCTTTCCGATGACGTCTTCTGCTTTTACGTTTAAAAAATCCGCATACTCTTTACTTAGCATCGTGATATAGCCATTTTTATCAACGATCACGATACCATCAAATGCAAACTCCATAACCGTTTCTAAGAGTTCTGTTTTTTCTCTATTTGTTGAGAGAAGCTCTTCTAAACCTTTGATAGAAGAGATTAAATACACATAATGAATAACACCGTTAATGGTTGTATGTTCTTTTCTTAGAACGAAGGTGCGTTGATGAAGGGTTACATGAATGTTAGTTCCTTCAGCAATTCCCTTGACTAAGCTGTTATCAATATAGCTCGTTAAAACTTGTCCGTTTATTTCCTCTTCTGTTTTCTTTAACATTTTTTGAATCGTATCGTTATGAAACAAGATTGTTTGGTGAGTGTCTGTAAGAATGGCTCCAAACGGAAGGGCACGTATGATGGCTTCCATTTGTTCGTAAGACCTTTCAATGGCTCCCACAAATTCTTTCATATTCATGTTGCAATCCCTCGCTCAGTGTTTATTAAAGAGTAGTATATCATAAAAAAAGAGAGCTCATATCAGAGCTCTCTTTAAATCATATCATTATGGACGTTCTACGATAAGTGCCGTTCCTTGTCCGCCACCAATACATAATGTAGCAAGACCACGCTTTGCATCGCGACGTTTCATTTCATGTAAAAGAGTAACAAGTACACGCGTACCTGAGGCTCCTACCGGATGACCAAGCGCAATGGCTCCACCATTTACATTGACTTTCTCTGGATCAAGTCCCAAATCTTTCACTACTGCAAGTGATTGAGCAGCGAAAGCTTCATTCGCTTCAATAAGATCAAGATCTTCAACAGAAAGACCAGCTTTAGCTAACGCTTTTTTCGTAGCTGGTACAGGACCATACCCCATGATTTTAGGGTCAAGTGCTGCGTTACCATACGATTTAATCGTCGCTAGTGGCTCAATTCCTAATTCTTCAGCTTTCTCTTTTGCCATTAAGACGACCATTGCTGCACCATCATTGATACCTGATGCATTCGCAGCTGTAACGGTTCCGTCTTTTTTAAATGCAGGACGAAGCTTCGCAAGTTTCTCCATTGTTAAGCCGTGCTTTGGATGTTCATCAGTATCAACTATGACTGGCTCACCTTTACGTTGTGGTACTGGTACTGGCACAATCTCCTCAGCAAATAAGCCTGCTTTTTGAGCTTTTTCAGCACGTTGTTGACTACGAAGAGCAAACTCATCTTGCATTTCACGCGTTAATTCCCATCTTTCAGCGATATTCTCAGCTGTCACACCCATATGAATGTTGTTGAATTTATCTGTTAGTGCATCATAGATCATGGTATCAACTAATTTGCCATCGCCCATACGTTGACCCCAACGAGCATTTGGCATCACATATGGTGCTTGACTCATGTTTTCAACACCACCTGCAAGGATGACATCTGCATCCCCTAAAGCGATAAACTGAGCACCCATGCTCACCGTACGTAAACCAGATCCACATAGTTTGTTGATCGCTAAGGCTGGAGTGATTTCAGGTAAGCCCGCATAGATGGCTACTTGACGAGCAACGTTTTGACCTAGACCTGCTGATAAGATATTACCAATTAGTACTTCATCAATATCCTCTGGTTGGATGTTGGCACGTTTTATAGCTTCCTTTGCAGCAACTGCTCCAAGGTCCACTGCTGGTACACTTGAAAGGGCACCTCCAAATGTTCCAACTGGTGTACGTGCTGCACTTACAATAACGACTTCTCTCATGACTAATGTCCTCCTTCATGTTGTTAAAACAACTATACCAACAGTTTCTTAATAGTAGATTCATTCGACAAAACGACAACGAATCCTGCCACTATATTCAATGCAATTTTTATGCCAATATATTAAAAGTAACTCGTCAATACCCATTTTTAATATCGACTTGATTCAGCAGCTCTTTGTTTTGCTCAATGTTAAAAAGCGTATCAATAAAACATGATACAGCCTCGTCCGGAGTGGTCACGGCGGATATATGAGGAGTAATTATGATCTTAGGATGATCCCAAAAAGGGTGCCCAGAAGGAAGCGGCTCTTCACGGAACACATCGAGAACAGCAAACCGTAAAGTGCCCTTGTCGATTGCTAGAAGGAGTGCCTCTTCATCCACTGAAGCCCCTCTTCCCACATTAATAAAACCTGCTTGTGTGAAACAGGAGAATAAGTGTTCATCAAATAAGAATTCAGTCTCTGTTGTAAGCGGCAAGGTGTTAATGATATATCCGACATCCTTTAATTCGCTTTGATGTTCATTTATCGCAAATACTTTTGTGAAAAAATCTTTTTGTCGACCGCTGCGAGACACACCGTACACATCCATACCAAACAGCGATAAAACTCTGGCCGTCTCTTGACCAATTTCCCCTGTTCCATATATAACAGCTTTCTTATCTTTCATTAATATAGGAGTTCGTGGCTCCCAGATTTTCTTGTTACTATCCTCTGCAAATAGATGGTGTTGCTGTAGGTCTTGTAAGATATAGCTTAAAGTATATTGGGCTATCCTTTGACCAAACGAACAAATCGTCCTTGTTAATAGAACACCCTCATCCCAACTCTTATTATGTAAGAAACGATCTACGCCAGCCCCCAGCGAATGAACCCACTTTACTTTACTGTAGTCAAAGTCTGCTTGACTGTTAAAGGTGGCAATAGCATCTGCCCAATCTAAGTCAGCGTCAGTGACCTCTTCTTCAGATTTAAAACGAAAGCATTGTACCAGTTTCTCATTTTCAATTAGTTGTTTTAATTCCCTATACATTGGACTTATCATTAAAATATGTGAAATATTCAAATTGTAAAAACGCACAACTATCCCCTCCATTGCCTATGATTCTACCATTTAGCAGCTCTATAGACAAAGAGAACTATTTTGATGTGTTAAACGTTTTGATCCTTAGTTGTTCAAGGGAACGAAAGCCCATCAATTTTCGCCATTTGATTTGATTACTAACGAGTTCGTATGTGTTTAAACGTTGTAAAAGAGCAGCTAAAGCAGCCTGCGCTTCCAACCTGGCAAGTGTGGAACCTAAACAAAAATGTGCACCCATTCCAAAAGAGAGGTGCGGAATACTCTTTCTTGAAATGATAAATTCATTTGGCTTCTCAAATACTTCAGGATCTCGATTAGCCGCTCCCAGCATAAGATAGATTTGATCACCGCTCGTCAGTTGATGGCCAGCGATTTCTGTATCTTTCATCGCAACCCTGGCTGTCAATTGTGTAGGACTCTCATATCTTAATACTTCTTCGATCGAAGGGGCGACTAAGGAAGAATCACTCTTTAAAAGCTCCCATTGGGCAGGATGCTTGGCAAAAGCTAATACCGTGTTACTAATTAAGTTAACAGTCGTCTCATGCCCGGCTATAACGAGTAAAATGGAAGTAGCAATTAATTCTTCGTTCGTTATCTTGTCTTCTTCTTTAATCAGCTTGCTGATAAGGTCATTACAGGGTTTTTTTCTCTTCTTGTCGATTACTAATGTAAAGTAATCGTTAAGTTCCCCTATTAAGCGATCACTTTCTTCAAGTGTTTTATGTGATCTCGAAAAATCAATCGATTGAAGTAACGCACTAGCCCATACTCTAAAGCGTTTCCGGTCTTCTTCAGGAACGCCTAAAATGGTTGCAATGACTAGGCTTGTAAGCGGAAAAGCAAACTCTGATACAACATCAAATTCTTTTTTTACAATGAGCTCATCTAGCAAGGAATGAGTGATTTTCTCTATTAAGGGCTTAAACTCTTCTACTTGTTTGGGTGTGAATCCTTTATTCACTAGTAGGCGGAGCTTGCGGTGATCGTGGTTATTCATGTAGAGCATCATCTTGCTTTGGGCTCTTTTGAGATGTCCATATTTCTCTGTAGACCGAGGCAAGGGAATGCGAGTAAAAAATGATGGTTCTTTGAGGATAAGGGCAGCTTCTTTATACCCCGTAACAAACCAGCCAGGTTGTTTTAACATACTTCCCTTATAAATGGGGCTTATTCCACGTAAGCTTTCATACAAGGGATACGGATTTTCCATAAAATCCTCTCTTTTTAGACGAATCTGTTTTTCCTTGGTTCGGCTAACGATATTCATGCTGTCCCTCCTCCTTTTATACAAAGTTCTTTTCTCTACCAATCACTTTCATATCTCTACCTATTAAATAGAAGCTTTGTAACAAGTGTTCAATATCTCTTTTTTGATGCTCAGCTGTTACCGTTAAGCGGATGCGGCTTTCACCTTCTGGCACGGTAGGAGGTCGAATGGCAGGCGCGAAGATTCCTTTTGCTTGAAGTCTTTCTGCAAATAAAAACGCTTTATCCGCCTCACCAATCATAACGGGAATAATAGGAGTCTCATCTCCGCGGATATTGAACCCTAAGTTTGTTAACCCGCTCCGAACTTGAGCAGATAATGACCGTAATCGTTCTAAGTGCCCTTTATCTGAATCCATTATTTCTAAAGCCGTATAAGCAGAGGCGCAGCTCGCTTGCGGAATAGATGTTTGAAAGATAAAACTTCTTGCATGATTTTTTAAATAATCAATTAATATGCTTGAACCAGCTACAAATCCACCTTCGCAACCTACTGCCTTACTTAAAGTACCGATAATGACATCACTTAACACGCCAAAGTGTTCACTTGTTCCTCGTCCACTTTCACCAACAACCCCCGTACCATGGGCATCATCTACAATGATATATGCTTCGTATTTATCGGCTAATCTTCTCATCTCAACTAGAGGAGCAATGGTACCATCCATACTGAACACACCATCCGTGACAATGAAGCGGCGATTATACTGCATGTTCTCCTTTAACTGCTTTTCGAGTGTTTCCATGTGAAGATGAGGGTATATGACTTTGTCTGCCTTTGATAATCGGCACCCATCGATTAGGCTTGCATGGTTTAACTCGTCGCTTAAAATGAGATCTCCTTGTTTAGGTATACTTGATAGAACGCCTATATTAGCTAAGTAACCGCTAGAAAATAATAATGCAGCCTCTGTTTGTTTGAAAGAAGCTAGTTTCGTTTCAAGCTTTTGGTGCCAAGTTGTATTTCCTGTTGTTAACCTAGAGCCAGAACTGCCTGTACCAAACTCTTCTATGGCCAATTTTGCTGCATCAGCAAGCCTTTTATCTGCTGCTAATCCTAAGTAATTATTTGATGAAAAGACTAGTTGCTCGACTCCATCGATTCTATTCGTTCGTTTCGGAGCTGATTCCATCGTTCGGAACGTTCGATATAATCCTGCTTTCTTTGTATCAGTTAGCTGTTGTGCCAGGAAATGATCTAGACTCATCATTTATCACCTGCTCTTTTTCCCAGTGAATAAATACTGGCTGCCTCGTTAAATAGTTGATATAGGCATCAAGATTTTCGACCTTTGTTGGATCAACATAGAAAATACGGCAGCCTTTTTCGTCCCCTAATTCCTTAAGCTGAGTAATCCGCTGATAGCCAAGAGCTCGGTTCGCCACATATCCAGTAATGTAATCAGGATCATCTGACCAGCATAGTTCAGCGGTTGTTGCAGGGTGATGAATGACTTTTGTTGCTAAAACTAGTGCTTCTTTCATTCTGTTGTTTTGTGGAAGATGATAGGTTTTAGCCCAGCTTTCAAAATTATTCCAAGGCCAATCCATCCGTGACACTCTCACCCCATTTTTGGCAGGGTCATCTAGTCTTTGGCCAGTGTGAACATCGATTAAGACCGCTCCCCGTAGTTCGGAGATTTGTGATAGTACTTGGTAAGACTTATTAATCACGTTATGGTGCACGCCAGCTTCTGTTAATAAAGATCGAGCGGTCGCTTGCCCTCGTTCAATGGTAGTAACAGAATTAGTGTGAACAGCTAATGGGGCAACATGCTCAACAGATTGTTCAATCTTTTCAAATTCAACATTCATAAACTCAGGTTTACCCCGCGAATGAGTGAGTCCTTTTTCTACTAATCTTGCAATAGAAGATTCAAGCTCACTGAATGTAGCGATCACCTCTCCGCCCGAGATATGTTTTCCTCCGTTCTTATGAGAATCCCCTTTGGCAGCTCTCATTCTGACACTGTAGTATGTATGTTCACTTTGCATTGTTTCACCTTCCTTAGTTTCTCTCTGTCATTTATGTCAACCGAGTTATATATTAAGTTAACAATCTATAAGGAAGGTTGTCAATAACTCTTAGCAATTCATACCAAACTATTTTATCTACGTTCCATGAAATCAACATTTCACAGAACGTATATTTTACGATAAACTAGTAATGAGGTGAATACTATGTCATTCTTTGCAAAATTAAATGATTTACATAAAAACGCCGAAAGACAAACAGATGTTCTCACGGCGGCAATTAGAGCGCAATATCGTAAAATTGATCTACTTCCTCCATTTATTCAACAATATTTAGTGAGTAGAATTTCGTTAGGGTATTCGAAACAAACGATTCAACGATACATATATGACTATCATTATTTCTTTCAATATGTTGAGCGGGTTTCAGAAGATCGTAGCTTTCTAGCATCTGAGGTTTCACTTAAAGATTTTTTACAAATTGAAAAAGGTGCCATTGAGTATTATATCTCCTATCTTGCTCTTGAAATGGAAAATGAACCGAGGACGATTAACCGTAAAGTGTCTGCTCTGCAATCATTATTTGATTATCTTGTTAAAAAAGGTGAAACTTCGATTAATCCAGTGATTGGTGTTGAACGACCAAAAATCGGAAAAAGAGAACCTGTTTTTCTAACTCTTTCTGAAGCCCAGCTTCTACTAAAGACCATTCGTGATACTTCCCATTTATCTAGACGCCAATTACGTTATGCCAATAAATTAGTTGAACGTGATTATGCTGTCATCTATCTTTTACTTAGTTCAGGTCTAAGAATATCTGAATTAGCGAATTTAAAAATGAAAGATGTTGATGAGGTCGAAAAAGCAATTAAGGTTCGAGGGAAAGGCAATAAGGAGCGCAGAATTCCTCTTTCAGTGGAAACGGTAGATGTAATCAACCATTATCTCAATTCCTTGCCGATAAAATACCGTCCGAGCGGGGGGGAAGATTTTCTATTTGTAGGCTATGATTTTCAAGTACAGCAATACTCAAAAGGAGTTACCATTAGTGCTTTACAAAAAATGATTCAACGACAATTAAAGCGAGCAAAAGAGCAATATCAGTTTCTTCGTCATAAAGATATTACCGCTCATAAATTAAGACATAGCTTTGCGACAGCCCTTGTTTCAAATGGAGTCGATGTATTGACAGTTCAAAGTTTGCTTGGTCACGAGTCTGTTGCAACGACACAAGTGTATGCTCATGTTCAAGACCATGCAAGACAAGAAGCGATTCAACGATTATCGATTTCTTAAGTATCCGGCTGTATAAAGTATCGACATTCGTTCTATAGTATACAGAGAATGGTTTAGATTAAGTCGAGGTGATAACGCTTGTACGATAAATATTTTGCACCAGGTCACTATCTAGATTATCCGATTTTCTTATCAATCGATCATTTAGTGGTGATTATGATCTTTTTTATTTTAACAGTATGGCTTTATATACGTCGGAATAAAAGCTATATGGGAACAAATATGCGAACTGGACTTCTGATCCTCCTTATCGTTTCTGAGATTAGTCTTTTTGTTTGGACTGTAAGTATAGGAACTTGGGATATTCGTTATAACCTTCCTTTTCACCTTTGTACAATTAGCTTGTTCTTTTGTATCTATATGTTACTGACTAATAAGAAGTGGGTTTTTGAAGTCGTCTATTTTTTTGGATTGGCTGGTGCACTACAAGCAATCCTCACCCCAGATTTATTTTATGGTTTCCCGCATTATCGATTTTTACATTTTTTTATTGCTCATATAGGAATTATTCTTTCTATTCTTTATATGGTGTGGGTGGAAAAATACCGTGTAACCATGAGATCAGTCGTAAAATCCTTTGTTGTTTTAAACGGTTTAGCGGCTGTTGTATATCTGATTAATATATTGACGGGAGCTAATTATATGTTCTTAGCTTATAAGCCTGAAGGTGCTAGTTTGTTAGATTTTCTAGGCCCTCACCCTTGGTACATACTCCAATTAGAACTAATCGCACTGGCTATGTTTACCTTGCTGTATCTCCCATTTCACTTTACAAGAAAATCAAATGAAAAAAAACAAGGCGCTGGTTAGTCGACTCCTTGTTTTTCTATTTTTTCAGCATATCCTTGAGCTGGGAAAGATTCCATCACCGGAGCATTGGTCCAAACGACGACTGTATGTCCAACTGATAAATCAGAATGTTCGATTGTTTGACCCAGCTCATTTATAATGACCGTCTCATTATCTATACTAAAGTAAATTTCATCCGCAACTAGAATAGATTGATCAGCCTTATCGGTGATCTTTCCAGTAATATAAGGTTCATTAGTTTTTGATGGATCTTTTTCAATTTCGTTTGTACAAGCTGCTGCTAACAATACGATCATCATTAAAAGTAATGGCCTGAGTAAAGCTTTCAATTAATCGCCTCCGCTCTTTCTTTTATATATAGAACGATTAATTGTAGTCATAAGTTTCAAGTTAATTCAATTCCCAGTTCTCAATTTCTAATCCGTGATCAATTAACAAGCTTCTGTCTTTTTCTTTTAAAGTAGATGTTGTAGATGAGCTTAATACCACGGTTCCATATACTGCAGCAACTTCATCACGATGCTTTCTCCATGCTTCGTGATGACAAAATGCTTTGTATTCATTTCCACTTTTTTTATATTTAAACTCCGTAAAAGGTCCACCTATTAATTCTTCTATTTGCTTAGGATCGTCTAATTGTGAATAGGTTGGTTCTTTTCTTGGTTGAAAAATCACCACATCCATTTACTTATCACCTCTAGCACAAGTATAGGAAATCTTGGTTCATTCTATTCATCTTGTATATCATTTGTTTAGGTATTTGTATTATAATTTTAAAAAGAGTACAGTAATTGAAATTAATAGAGGCAATGTTGAAAAAAGACTGTGCATTTTGTTTGCACAGTCTTAAACGATTAAAACTTATATAAACGACGGTATTTTTCTTCTAAATAACGAACAAGCGGTTTCGAATCAATGCCACCGCCTGTAATATCTTTAATAATTCCAGCTGGCTTTTTCATTTTTCCGTATTGATGAACATGATCGGTCATCCATTGACGAATGGGTGCATAATCACCCGTTCTGATTAATTCATCAAAGCTTGGTAGATCTTTAACCAATGCCTCTTTTAATTGGGCTGAGTAAATGTAACCTAGTGCATAGGACGGGAAGTATCCAAAAGCCCCGAATGACCAGTGAACATCTTGCAAGACCCCTTCTCCATCATGTTCAGGCTTAATACCTAAATACTCTTCCATCTTTTCATTCCATAGATGAGGTAAATCTCTCACCTCTATCTCTCCCTGCATCAACGCTTTTTCAAGTTCATAACGAAGAATGATATGCAGGCAATACGTCAACTCATCACTTTCAATACGAATTAAAGATGGCTTTGATTGGTTCACCGCAAAATAAAAGTCATCTAATGAAATATCATCAAATTGTCCAGATGAATTTTTTTTAAGAAGATCATAGTTTCGCTCCCAGAACCCAAAATTTTTCCCAACAAACTTCTCCCAGAAAAGAGACTGAGACTCATGAATTCCCATTGATGTTCCACTGCATAAAGGTGTTCCAATTAAATCTTGTGAGATGTTTTGTTCATAGAGGGCATGTCCCCCTTCGTGAATTGTTCCAAATAAAGATACGCGAAAATCATCTTCATTGTATTTTGTTGTCACTCGTACATCATTAGGGTTGATGCCGATTGCAAATGGATGAACTGTCTCATCAAGTCGCCCTGCACCAAAGTCATATCCAATTTCCTTCAGAATATCTTTACTTAACGCTTGCTGGTTCTCACGAGGAAATTTCTCAAATAAGAAGTCCGTTCGTGGTTGATGGCCTGATTCCGTTACCCCTTTTACTAAAGGTATTAATTGGTCTCGAAGTTCTCCAAATACTTTGTCGATCGTATCGACAAACACACCTGGCTCGAAATCATCTAACAATGTATTGTACGGATTTCCATTATGACCCAAATAACCGACAAAACGCTTTTTAAATTCAACAAGTTTTTCTAAGTTCGGTCTAAACATCTCAAAATCAGCTTTGTTTTTCGCTTCTTCCCATACAGACTCTGATTGTGATTGGAGCATCACATATTCCTTGTATTCATCTTTAGGAATCTTTAAGTTACGTTCAAACTCTTTATGGCATTCAGCGACACTCTTTTTTGTGATTTCTGATAAATGCTCTTGCGCTGACTCTTCACGTAACTCTCCTAAATACCCTGCCATCTCCTCAGATGTTGAGAGTTGAAAAAGATCTGATGATAACGTACCAATGACCTCAGAACGTTGTTGGATTCCTTTCTTCGGAGCTCCTGTTCTTGCATCCCAGGCAAGTAGCGATAACGCTTGCCCATAGTCCTCCATTTTTTTCGTATATGCTAAGAAATCTTCTTCTACTTTTTTAAATCTCTCACTCATATGATTGCCACCCTTCTTCATTAAAAGACTATGTATTCTTCGTACTCTTTTTAATTCGTCACTCGAACTGTATTTCCTTCTCTTATCAGTGATTTATTCTAGGATCTTGTCGAAATTTGTGATAAGGTGTTAATGGAATAGGAGGTATACAAATGAATCTTACAATAACAGACGCTGCAAGTTCATTTTATATAAATGAAATACCTCTTAAAGAGGGTGATACATTACGATTATTTGTAAGAGTTGGTGGGATTGGTTCTGGTGGCTTTTCTGTTGGCGTGATTAAAGAGCTTCATCAAAAGACTTCTTACATTGTTACAAAACAAGGTGTCGATTTCTTTGTAAACGAAGATGATTTTTGGTATATAGATGGTATGACTATTCACTTTGACGAGGATATGGACTACCTTGAATTTATAAGTCCGAAATTTGAACAAATCGACCATCCAGATTTTGAAGATGAATAAGCAAAAAAATAAACCGACTCATAAGAGTACGGTTATTTTTTTGCTTCATTTAATTGTTGATCAGCTTTTAGTAAAAGTTCCTCAGAGAATTCAAAAAATGTTTGGTCAACACCTGTTTGATGAGACACTGCTCTTTTATATTGTTCTTTTGCTTGGTTCACAGCATCTGTTGCTGCTTCTAATTGTTCTTGATCCATACTCATAGTCGCTTGTCCAACCATGCGTTGAGCTGATTTAATGGCCATTTCAACTTGTTTTAGTTCATTATAAGGTTCGCTCATTCTTATCCCTCATTTCTTTTTTCTCATTACATATCATATACAAATCAATATCAAAGTATTCATCAACTATAAGTTTACATAATAAAATTATAGTTGATTAAAAAATAACACCATTCATATTTGAATGGTGTTATTTTTTAATCATTCATTTCTTTTTTTGGTGGTCTTGGTCCAAAAAATTGATAATAATCCGTCTTAATATTTCCATTATAGAGCTTTCGTTTCTTATTAGCCTTCTTCCCATAAAAAGTTTCAAACTCTTCATGGGAAGTTAACATATATACAGACCATGTATCTAGAAGCTTAAAAGCCTCGCCCATATCACGATACATCTCTTCCACTTCAGCTCTCTCCCCTAGACGTTCCCCGTAAGAAGGGTTGCCGATCAAGATACCGTACTCACCTTTATGTCTAAAATCACCAACCTGCATTTGCTTAAACGTAATTAGATCACCAAAACCCGCTTCCATCGCATTATTTTGAGCAAGTTCTACGCTACGATGGTCAATATCAGATCCCATAATATCAAGTGGTTGATCGTAGTTAGCAACATCTTCTACTTCTTGTCTTGCCGTATTCCAATGCTCTTTTCCTATCCAATGCCAATCTTCTGATACGAATTCTCGGTTAAAGCCCGGTGCGATATTTTGACCAATCATTGCTGCTTCAATCGGTAACGTACCAGATCCACAGAACGGATCTGCAAAAGGGCGATCTGGCTTCCATGTTGTTAACATCACCATAGCTGCTGCAAGCGTCTCTTTTAAAGGTGCTTGGTTATGCAAGTAACGGTATCCTCTTTTATGAAGCCCTGTACCACTTGTATCAATGGTGAGAGTAACTACATCTTTAAGTAGGGCAACCTCTATTCTGTAAAATGGTCCATCTTCATCAAACCAACCACGCTTGTACCTTTTTTTCATGCTTTCAACAACAGCCTTTTTAACAATCGCCTGGCAATCTGACACACTAAAAAGCTTCGATTTTACGGACTTACCAATAACCGGAAATTCTGCATGGACAGGAATGAGATCTGCCCAAGGTAGAGCTTTCGTCTTTTCAAATAACTCATCAAAGGTAAATGCCTTGAACTCTCCTACTTTTAACTTCACACGATCAGCCGTACGGAGCCATAAGTTTACGCGAGGGATGGCACTTACATCGGCTGTAAATTCCACTCTGCCATTTTCTACTTTAATATCTGTATAACCTAAATCTTTTACTTCACGTGCAACAAGGGCTTCTAATCCCATTGTAGCTGTAGCTATTAATGTCACTTTACTCATTGATCCGTATCTCCTTATGTATAAACAGTTGTCTTTATTATACGCTCTGTTAAATGCCCTGACAAATCACAATTATAATTGTGTATATAAATGAAAAAAACCCCTATAAGGGGGATTTCTCAATGTCGCTCAATGAAGTCATCGATAACTGTTCGATAAGCCATGTTCTGTACCTTAGTACTACAAGCGGTGATGAACCTCGTACTCCGGTGGTAATCATCTATCTACAAGACCATTGATCTTGTTCATCTGACCCGTTCAATTCCGGTTCAGAAAATGCCCCTACCAAATTTTGGGTTTCTCGCTCGTGGGGTTTACCTCGTTCCACTCCACACGTTTCCATATGGACTCCGTCACTGTGGCACTTTCAAAGTTCGCACACCATATCAAGAGACTTAGGTGCTTCCCTTGCCGTTAGTCCAGCAAAAGCCAGACTACCCTAGCTTATGAATTGGCTAGGCACGAACACTACTAGCATCTCAGCTAGTGCGAGCATGGACTTTCCTCTACACGATAAACGTGCAGCGATCACCTGAACAGTTATTTTTGTCATAAGCGACAAAACTAATTATACCTATCTTCGTAATGCAAATCAAGGGTAATTATTTACTTTGACTTTTGAATCGCTTTTCTAGCTAATTGATCTGCATTACGATTTTGTTTGCTTGGTATCCACTTCAAAAAAAACAATTCAAAGCCATCAATATAAGTAAGAGCTTGCTTTAAATAGGGATCATAGCGTTTATTTTTAACATAACGCTTCTCAACGGCTTGATCAATCAATTGAGAATCTGTTCGAAATGAAACATGTTTAAACTCTTTTTCCTTGCAGATTTTAAGCGCATGAATTAATGCTTCATATTCTGCTTCATGATTAGACATGTTCCCTAAAGGGATGGAAAATTGTTCTACATTTCCATCTTTATAATTAATAAAAACCCCTGCACCTGAAGGGCCAGGGTCCCCGGCACTCGCACCGTCAATGTAGATGTCAATCAATTCCCTCTCCCCTTATCGAAGTTCTCTCGCTTATTCGTATAATTTACTACCGAATACTTTTTTCTCTAAATTCGATAAGCGCTGTAAAATATCATAATTCGTACTTCCTGCATTTGGTGTTGATGTTTGACGTTGCGGTCGTTCAGATAATTGCTTCATCTCTTGTCGAAGCTTTTGATTTTCTTTCTCCAACTGTGCAACTCTTTTTTGATAAGCTTCATAATCTTGAATGATGGAGTCAAGAAACTTATCCACTTCATCAGGATTATACCCACGCATACTTGTTTTAAATTCTTTATCTAAGATATCTTTTGCTGATAAACGAATTTCTGGATTATTCATTCCCATCACCTCTATGACTGTTCAACCTTATAGGTTATTTCTTTCTATTTTTTCAAAACTTCGCTATCTTGTCAATTTGAATTATTCGACTTATTAATAATCCGTGTGATTCATTTGCTCATCTTGTATAAGTAAATCGAGATCTGTGGGTGTAATGTAGTGGATAATAAAGTTCTGCTGCTCTGCTTTAATTTTAGCAGGTTCTAGGTAGTACATTGGTGAGCCTGGCTTTTCTTCATCTACTAGAAGCAGTAACCCATGTGATTTTTCAATAATAAACTCGTTTTTTAATCTAAGCTGTGCTGGACTATCATATGGGCGTTTTGTAATACTGTCAACAAAATCAGCTTGGTTAATAATGGAGTTGTAATGTTGCTGGGTCTCTTCTTTCCAACGCTCCTCTTGCTTTAAAAAAGGAGTTAAAACAGAAAGTTTCAATTGCGGAAATTCTTCCTTAAGAGATAAGACAACTTCAGCTGCCCACAACTCAACACCTAACTGCCCACTAATAATAACCCATTCTAATCCCTCATCTATAAATGTACGGAGCTTTTGTTCAATCGCTTTTTTTATGTAGGCAATTCCTTGATGTTTTTGATCGAAAATACCTAGCTCATGAGCTTTATAGCCGGATATCGCTAACACTTTCATCATCTAATTACCCCTTATGAAAGAAATCAGGGCCTAGCACCATAGTGGTCTAGACCCTGTTGATTATTACCTGATTAACGGTAGGTACAACCGCACCCGCCGTTATCTTTGCCCATAGGTCCCATATATGCTCCTGCAGTAGGTCCCATGTTTGGTGCCATATTCGCACCTGCTTGTGGACCGAATCCCATAGGTCCCATGTTTGGTCCCATATTTGCACCCGCTTGTGGACCGAATCCCATAGGTCCCATATTTGCTCCTGCCATAGGACCCATAGCTTGCGGGCCGTATCCTCCCATTGGTGGACGAGGCGGCATCATAGCTCCAGCAACTTGTGGACCAGGTCCGTGCCCTACAAACTGTTGACTTGAGATTGTTTGCTTAAATGAGTCGGTATGCGGGAAGCTGTGAACGTGCTTATATACATGGTTTGTAACATGAGTTGTGTGTGTTGGATGAACTTCTGGTACAATGTATTCACATGTTTTTTGAGTAACATTGCACTTAGTCGGGTGAACAACTGCTGGCATTACTTTTGTACACGTCGGGGGTTGATGACACTTATTCCATTTTTTCATAGGTTAACTTCCTCCTTTTATTGGTGAGTCAATATTAACCTATGTAAAAACGTATACAGGTGTACTAGTTGTTTCACCTATTTCTAAGCACTTATCTCGCTTTTTACCGAGATTGGGCTGTTTTGTTGCAAGTTTGTAGAAGCCTCGTCTTTCATTTCACTCATAAAAAAAACGGTAAATCCAATCATTAGGAAAAATAAAATCAACAATGCTTTACTCATACTTTTCTCACTCTTTTCTTCAACTCAATTTCCAGTTCATATTTTACTTGCTTTTAATGAGCTTGACAATTGATTTTTCTGAAGAATCGAGCACAAATTAATCAATTCACACAATTGTAACATTTTGAAGAAAAAAGCCGTTTTTTGCGCTTGCCCAGGAAATAGATCTTGACTTTTTCCTTAAGTCGATTTCTTCTTTCTTTTCAAACGCTCTTTTCTTTTTATTAATTCATTTTCAAGTTTTTCTTCTTTTTTATTTTTACGGACAAATCCTTCCGTTAGTGCATCATATGCTAGGGTAGAATACTCAAGAGCTTGATCAATTTCTTTAAAATGGTGTTCCATTAATTTAGAAACCTCTATAGCACTTTCAATCAAGTATTCATTCTGATCAATCAACTTATTGAAAAGCAATAAAGCCTCTTCATACTCTTTTCGTTGCTTCTTGATGTGAGCAAGTGCAAGAATAGCTTTAGGTTGTATAGGATCAGTTGTGAGGCTCACTGATTCATAAAGCTTTTTGGCTGCTTCTTTCTCGCCTAAATATTTATACCATCTCGCAATTTCATACTTCTCAACCGGGTGGATAGAAGAGGATGAATCTTCTTCCCACGCATTAAAGATAAGCTTAGACATATGTACATAAAGAGTAATCAATGAAAGAATATCCCATTCATGATGCTGGATGATCCCCTTCACTAAGCCTGGATCTTGTTCTTGAAGGAAATCAAAATAAAGCATAGGTGCTAAATATCCAGGGGTATCCTCTACTCGACTAAAACCAAGAATATCACTCTCTACTATAGAAAGCTTACAGGAAGGTAGTTGCTCCTTCCATAGTCTTCTAGCTGCATGAAGTAAATCGTAATGTCCAAATTTCGGCAATTGAGGCACTTGACTTCGGACAAAGGTATGACGCGTTTTTACTTGTGGCCAATCAAAAGCTTTACCATTATAAGTCACTAAGTTTTTCATGTCGTTAACATCCGTTAAAAAATGATGATAGAACGCGACTTCCGCTTCCGGTCCTGGCAGGAAATATTGGCGAACAATTACTTCTTTCTCCGTCACTTGTCCATACCCTAATAAAAAGATTCTGTTGCCAGCGCCACTGCTTAAACCAGTGGTCTCTGTATCAAAAAACAACAGTTCATTTTGCTCTCTTCCATTAGAAGATAAAGGGTGCGGGATGTGATAATCCTGCCATTTCTCGACAACAGTTTTGAGTTCGGAGAAATGATAGATTCCGTGTTTTGTATCAATTGGATAACGTACCTCACGGATTAGCGTATATTGATCTTCAAACCATTTTGGAACAGTCGCGTTGTTCTTCCATTCATCTATAAAAGGCACCACTTCTTCTTCCCTAACCGTTAGATCTTCTTTAACTTCATTTTGAGGAGGGCTTGTTTCATTTGGTTGTAAATTCATATGTTTTTTTAGTCTACTAAGTTTTCCTTTTAAAGCCATTAATCACAACCCCCTCTCAGTTTTTTTAGCATCCCGACCAATCGTAGCACAGTCGACTTCACATAAGTTCCTGCTTCACCTGATGCACCGACACAAGCAGGGCAGCCATTTTCACACGAACAGGATCTTACTAATGTAGCGACATTTTCTAGGATGATGTCAATATTTCGATAAACTTCCTTTGCCAACCCAATTCCACCGGGATAACGATCATAAATGAAGATCGTCGGCTTTTCTGAATGGTCAGCTTTCATTTGCGGGATCACATGTAAATCATTTCGGTCACACATAACAAAGACGGGTGCAACATGTTGAAAAAGGTGAGCTAGTCCGATTAAGGCTTGATCAAATGCCCCTTCACTATATTCCGAGACAACAAAATCACTGAAACTTAACCACATAGCATTGGTGTGGAGTTCTTCCTCTGGCAAATGGATTGGACCTGAGCCAATGTTTTCAAATGTCGTTAATTTAATCTTTTTAAAAATTGTTGCCTTTGCATTGACCATGACATCACCAAACGATATCTCTGCATATTCTTTGTTTTTGTGTAAGTCCTCTTCTAATACTTTCAACTGAACTGCTAGATTGGCATCGGTAAAATATTCTACTGCTACTTCCCGTACGAAAGCCTTCTTTTCATCCCAATCTAAATATTCTACTTGATATTGAATGCCTTGATGCAAGTAAATCGCTTCATCATGCAGTAACGTCATCGCACTAAAGCGATCCATCTCTCCTATTACTATTGGATTGGCCACGTCAGATTGATCAATAATAATGACATTTTCTTGAGACGCTGATCGTAAGCTTATACCGTGTGCCGGAAAAGCATCATTCATCCAATACCATTTATTTTGACGATGATGGAGAACCTGCTCTTCCGTTAAAAATTCTAAAACATCTTCAACTTCTACCCCGTCAAATGTTTCTTCTTTTTTAAAAGGCAATTCATAGGCTGCACATTTCAAATGGTCCACTAAAATAACGAGATTGTCTGGATTAATCCTTGCTGATTCTGGAGACCGTTCAAAAAAGTAGTCAGGATGATTAATGACGTATTGATCGATAGGCGTAGATCCAGCGACCATAATAATGACGGACTCATTTTGCCTACGCCCCGCACGACCTGCCTGTTGCCAAGCACTTGCAATCGATCCAGGGTATCCTGTCATAATACATACTTGAAGTTGTCCGATATCCACTCCGAGTTCGAGGGCATTTGTACTAACTACTCCAATGATTTCCCCAGAGCGTAGGCCTCTTTCTATTTCACGTCGTTGTTTAGGGAGATACCCTCCTCTATATCCACGAATTGTGTCTGGCTCAATTTTCTTTTTTGTTAATTCTTGTAAATGACTTAAAATAATCTCTACACGCACACGACTTTTAGCAAAAACAATGGTTTGAATTTTATTTTCTAAAAAGCGTTTGGCTAAATCATTCACTTCTACCGTTGCACTTTTTCGGATGTTCATCGCCTCATTCACGATTGGTGGGTTGTAGAAAAGAAAATGTTTCTTCCCCCTAGGCGCGCCGTTGTTGTCTACTAAACGCATGGGAACACCAGTCAATCCCTCTGCAAGTTCTTTGGGATTAGCAATGGTAGCTGAGGTACAAATGAAAATAGGGTAGCTTCCGTAGTATGCTGCAATTCGCTTTAAGCGACGAATCACATTGGCAACATGACTACCGAAAACACCTCGATAAGTGTGTAATTCATCGATAATGACATATTTTAAATTCTCAAAGAAAGCAACCCATTTCGTATGATGAGGAAGAATGGCAGAGTGGAGCATATCAGGGTTTGTGATCACAATATGCCCAGCCTTTCGCACTGCTTGACGAATAGTAGGAGCTGTGTCTCCATCATATGTAAAACACTTTACATCTACGCCCATTTCCTCAATCAGCTCGTTCATTTCACTCTTTTGATCCTGCGCCAATGCTTTGGTCGGAAATAAATAGAGAGCCCGACTTTCATCATCGTCTAGAATTTGTTGCAAGACGGGAATGTTGTAACAAAGTGTTTTTCCTGAAGCAGTCGGAGTAACCGCTGTTACATTTTCTCCCGAATGAGTGTGTGTAATAGCCTCATGCTGATGCGAATACAACTCGCCTATACCTCTTTTTTGGAGTGCATATTGTATTTTTTCATCTATAAACGTTGGAAAGGCTTTTGTCTTTGCTTCAACCGCTTCAATCTCTTCCCAATGCACAATTCGATCTTTGAAGTCTTCGCTTGTTCTAATCTCCTCTAAAAGTTGTTGCATCGTTTGTTTAAACATCCGTTCCACCTCGATTATCTAATATCTTCATTGTAGCGAATGTTTGTTTGTTTTTCTACCTTCTTACATCGTTTAATTGGAGATTAAAGAGGTATCAGCTGGTCATATATGGGTCATTGGCGATATTACACTACTCCCCCTCTCTCCCCATCAAAAAAGCGGACCTTCACTAGTTGAAAGTCCGCTTTCTTTTATTGGGTTTGTTGCTCATATAATTTTAAATTAACATACACACTCTTTAAAATGGGAACTTCAATATGATGCTTTCTTGCTTTTTCCAATAAATAACCTTGTAAGTGATCTACTTCAACAGCTGATTGTTTTTCCATATCTCGTTGCATCGAGGATTTCATCCCTGCTTCTACACTTAGAAACCGATCAAACTGAATAGTTTCAAGGGCATCATCAATGGGAGCATTTTCTGCACGCATGACTTTGGCAACTTCTTCAAACAACCCTTTAATAACTTCGCTTCCTTCCCTCAAGTTGCGAATAGGTCCTACAGGTTGTCTAAATAATGTTGTGACACCCGACATCGTTGTAATAAATGAATACTTATGCCACATCTCTTGTAAAATGGACTCACTCACATTAACAGAAGCATTTACTCCTGAGAATGCTTTTTCGATTCTTTTTACTCTGTCTGAATACTTACCATCTAGCTCTCCAAATATAAATTGATGCGCTTTACTCGTCTGTATGATCTGACCATCCTCATTTACTGTTGATTCAATAAAGCATAATCCCCCGATAACCCTTTCTTGATTAAAGGCTTGCTGTAGTGAATGGATATGATCAATCCCGTTTAGCATAGGAATGATAACTGTTTCTTTATGTACGAAAGGTTTAACTGCTTCAATCGCTTGATCAAGATGGTAGGCTTTCGTGCTTATTAAAACGACATCAAATTGGCCATCTTCTCCTTCTACTACCGTTTTGGGAGTGGTTGTGTAATCTCCATTTACACTTTCAATCACTAATCCATGATCGAGTAATTGCTCTTGACGTTTATATCTGACTAAAAATGTAACATCTTCACCTTTTTCAAGTAATCTCCCACCAAAATATCCACCAACTGCACCTGCTCCAACAACAAGAAATTTCATAAAAGATTATTCACCCCTTCATTAACACTTGCTTTTAGTATACAACTTGTCAGAATATTTTAGTAGTTTTAGCTCTATGTTTAATAACTTAATACGGTATTTGAAATTATATTCAGAATACATTACTGTTCATCATTTTTTTATACCCTTTACTTTTTATAAGCTCATACTATCTCAATGCCTGCTATAACCCATAAAAAACCAAACAATTTATTGTTTCGTTTAATAATCGGCTTCATTATCGCATAGAATGAATTAATTTTCTTTTCGAATCAGCGATTTGAATGGGGTGAAAAAAATGAAGCGTTTCTCAAAAGATCAATTCGACAACCTGTCTATTCAAGTGAAGAAAAATCAATTGAATGAAATTGTTCAGGAGGTCAATGAACTAAAATACGGAGTGTTTTGGGGGTTTGACCGAGGTAAGATGATCCTCACTATCCATAATACAGAAATAAAAAACTTGTTAACCTTCGTCAGACATAAACGTTATATGGAGCTTGTCAGTGTTCATATTCTCTCCAAAGAAATTATTGATGTATTAAATAAAGTGATTGATTATACCACTCATGTTACGATTTTAAAAGAAAGAGAAGCGCAAACAAAAAAATCTGTCCAATATCATGAAATTGACTATTATTTATGTGAATTACATGAGTATATTTTACAAGGAGATAAGTCAAAAATCACGGAGACAAAAGCAATTTTAAAGAACCTTTTGCATAACGGCGTGCAAATGCTGTGATTTTTTTATAAGGACTCATAAAAAAACAAACGAGAGAGAAGGCCTCCTCTCTCTCGTTTTAATTACTCGGTAGTCTTTTCTATCAATTCTTCTATAACATGATTAATCCCTACAACCTTATCTACCTCGATTACAAAAGCAATCCCCTTACCAGATTGATTCAGACCAACTCCAGTTTCGATCGCTTGAAGGACCTCTTTCGTTTTTTTCTGATGAATCAATGTAAGTACCACTTCTTTTTCAGGTTCAATTGGGATATTAAGAAGAGAGGCTTTTTCATGTATTCCAGATCCTCGTCCATTTAAAATCGTCCCACCTTCTGCACCAGCCTCTAATGAAGAATCAATGACTTGATTAGCAGATCCTTTCTTAACAATGGTAACAATTAAATCAAATGGAATATCTTCTTTTGGCATAATGTCTTCATCCTCCTCACCCATGACCTGATCAGCCTCTTCTGGATCGTCTAATAAATGAGCGATTCCAGTTACTTTTTTTAAATCAATTGTAAAGCCAATTCCTTTCCCTGATTCATTCAATTTGCCCGTCTGAACTATGGCATGAACGATTTGATCCATGACCTGCTTTTTAGCAATCGTTAAAATAAGTTCTTTTTCAAATTCAATGGGAATGCCGATGAAAGACTTTTTTTCGTGGATCCCACTTCCTTTTGCGTAAAGGATAGTAGCCCCTTCAGCACCAGCATTCTTAGCTGCTTTTACAAGTGGTTTAGCATGATGCTTCTTCACGATTGTAACAAAAAGTTGTTGACTACGATTTAGACTCACTTTCTTCCCTCCCTTTTCGTTCATATAAAACTCCAAGCACTAATACGGATAATATGGGAGCTAGCGCAACTAACGCAATCATTCCAAACCCATCCATTAACGGATCGCGTCCTTCTGTAACAGAAGCCACACCCACTGCAATAGCTAAAATAAAGGTAACAGTCATCGGACCAGTAGCCACTCCACCTGAATCAAAAGCAATAGAAGTAAAAGTATTACTACTTAAAAAGAGTAAAACAACCGCAATCAAATAACCTGGAATGATATAATACCATAGTGAGAAACCAACTAAAATTCGAAGCATGGACAAGGCAATTGAGACACCTACTCCTATGGATAATGTGTACAGCATGATCTTCTCAGAAATATAACCACCAGAAACCTTTTCAACTTGCTCAATTAAAATTCTCACTGCCGGTTCAGCGAAAGTTGCCACAAAACCTAACACAAATCCAATAGGGATCAACACCCAAGTAAAGGTTAACTCCCCTAACTTCTCTCCCATAACTTCACCCGCTGGGAAAAAGCCTACATGAACGCCTTGCAAAAAGAATGCTAGTCCAAAGAATGATAAAATCATACCTTTTCCAATATTAAATAATTTTTCTTTCTCAAGCTTTAAAAAGAAGAATTGGAATACTAAAAAAAACACAAGTAAAGGTAATAAAGCAAAAAACACTTCTAATAATACTTCACTAAACCCTTCGAAAATCGTAATATTCATCCGTTTATCACCCCTAATATTTGAACCGCTATAATTGGTCCAATAGAAGCGAGTGCAACTAATCCAAAACTATCGCTTGAAGACGTCTTGCCTTTTAACACTGATGCAACTCCGACACCTAATGCTAAAATAAAAGGAACAGTCATTGGACCTGTCGTTACGCCACCAGCATCATAGGATATCGGAATGAACGTATCCGGTGTAAACATCGCCAGCATAAAAACGACACTATAACCACCTAATAACAACCATTTTAATTGGATATTATAAATAATTCTCATCATAGCAAGTGCCACGAATATCCCCACTCCTAATGCAACAGCGTAGATGAGAACCATCTGAGAGATCTCCCCACCTGATACATCGTCAATTTGTTGGGCGAGTACCCGAACATCTGGTTCTGCAACCGTCACGACAAACCCTAAAATAAAACCAACTACAATGATCAACCAAACTTTTTTTGATTTAGGCAAGGTAGAACCAATCATCTCCCCAACAGGTAATAGCCCTACATGGACACCAATTAAAAATAAAATTAACCCTACGCTAACCATCACCACACCGATTAAGAATTGAAAAAACATTTCCATAGGCAGCCCAATTAGCGTAAATTGCAAAATAATAACAACGGCTGTTATTGGAAGAACGGCGAAGAAAACTTCTTTAATGGTATCTTTTACTTGCTGCATATTGTTCCCCTCTCTGTACTGACGCACACTGCTTATTTATACGTTTAGTAATAGCCTTTTACAGAGTAAACAAAACCTTCCATGCCTGTAAGGAGTAATATTCATACACTTATTAGCTCGTTTGATTTATAATAGAATAGGATTGAAACTTAGGAGGTCATTATGGACGAGAAACAATTGAAAAAAAAGAAAATCAGTTTGCAAGATGCAATCAAACAACAACTCGAGAGAAAGAAACAACAAACATCTTCTACTCACTCAAGTTCAACGAAAGACATCAAAACGAAAAGAATGTCTAGTCAATTAACAAAAAAGCCTAACAACCAACGTAAACGTATGGGTATCTAATATTATAAGTGATCGCTATTAGCTTTCACTTATATATGTTTACATAATATTATTATGATCAATTTAGAAAAACAACCGTGCATGTTAATTGCACGGTTGTTAAATTCTCTTATTTCTTTGTATCGGCAGGCTTTAATAATGTTGTTTCTACTTCTTTTAATAAATCGGTAACAAAAGTTGAATAGGTTGTCCCCTCATGATCATCCACCCATTTTGTAAATGCTTTCGTTACACTAATAAAGTCCTTGCATTGTGTCTTCGTTAGTGTTGAATAATGCTCAACTAAGTGGCCCATTAACATATCATTCCATACTGACTCATCCACTTCTTCAACATTATTAATCTCTCCACTTACGGAGTCAAATAATTCCTCTAAAATTTTTAAGCTGTTTGTATATTTACGAATCGTAGAATCTGACTTCCCAGCTGTCTTCACTTCTTTAAATTGTTCTATCAAAGGTAAATAAAACGTCCCTGTATTCTTTTCTGCTCCCCTATTAACCTTATCAACCTGCTCACGATCTAAGGCAATCATTGCGTGAGTTGATTGACGACGATCTCCGCCAGTTACATATGGAGATAATGGTAAATTTAAATGCTTTCGTATCGAATTATAATCAGCTGTATATTCGGTTGACCCTACCTTACTTTTTTGAGCTATAAATAAATCATATTCTGACTGACGCATCCATGTCTCTACAACTTCAAGCTCCCCTTCCCTCACTAATTGCTGAATGGTTCGACCTTCTTCAATAGAAAGTGGTTTTTTAATTTGGGCTTGAAGGTTATTTTGGGCAAACAAAGAAAAACATTTAGGTAGTTCTGGATCCATCTGTACTAACATATTTTTCATTTCTGCATGAAGAGGAATTTCCCACTCCTCAATCGTTTCTTCATCAAAAGAAGCAGACGAGCTAGTGGAGAAGAGGTTTTTAACCTCTGTTAGTGCTTCTTCGTCAAAGGCTTCAACGATCAACGTTGTCCCCTTAATTTGGAGTGTACTTTTTACTTCAGCAGTTAGGACATCGCCCTCCATTTCGGAATCCTCATAACGATACCAATCTAGAATAAAGCTGGCCATTTTGTTTTCATTTGACCAATCTTCAAGATAGATAGATGGTTGACCTTCTAAAAGTCTAACAACTTCCTCTTCATCATGGACATTCCATTTTGCGATGTGCTGACATACCACTTTTGTTTTTGTCTTCTCTTTAGATTTTTGCCCTCTAATAAATACACTTAGAATTTCAGGGTAATAATCCCGCATAATCTCTTCAACAGAAGCTTCTTTTGCCTCTGCTACTTCTCTTATGTAAGTTGTTGCTTCTTTTATGTTCATCGGTCCTTCAAACAATCTAACTCCATAAAACATATGTCTGCTATTAAATGGTTCAATCAGACTGAACGTACCATACCAAGGTGCAAAAGAAGTTTGGTTCTCTTCAGCTAATGACACTTTATATAACTCATTTGATAGGCAGTCTGTAAATGTCACAACGTTATCGGTTTTATTAACCGCTTGAAGAATTCGAGGTGTTAGACTTGCCCATCTCACTACCATTTCAATTTCTTCTTCTGTTAAGTGGTTTTTACGATCACTTAGAAAACTCTCAATTAAACGGCGACCTTCATCTGATCGATTGAAAAATAGCATCCATAAGTCTGTAAAGGATCCACGGAGTTCACTTGGAACTTCACCATTCGTACGGTCATTAAACTCTTTTTCTAGGAAATAACGCTGCTTAGCCGTTAACTGTTCTTTCATATACATACGCATCTTCTCAATTAAAAGTTTACGCTTCGTTACATACTGCTCAAATTGCTGCTCAGAAACGACTTTTGATGTTTCTTTATTCATGCAACACTTCTTATACTTTTTACCGCTCCCACATACACAAGGATCATTTCGTTTAATTGTCATATGATTTCTCTCCTACTTAATCCGCTCATATTCTGCTCTTAGGTTTTCTCTAAAAACAAGGCACCTTTTATAATAGACGAAATAGTACCTATAAATCAATGGTTTACGTATACCTAAAAGGTAATCTCATAGTGAAGAACCGCTCATTTGATAGAGCGGTTCAAAAATTATCGAACAATCAAATTAAAATCTTCCTTTAACTGAGCCGCATCTTCAAATGCACGATCCTGGTTAAAAGACTGTTTACAAAAACGTTCTACTATTTTTTCTTCCCGTTCCGTTCCTTTTTTTGCCCATGATAACGCCACTTGTGCTTCAAATATAAGAACCATTTGTTTTGCCATTTTTTTCGCGTAATATGTTTTAGTGTCCTCATCAGTTCCTTCAATAAATTGGGTCAACCTTTCAAGTGTATCAATTTCATTTAGTATCATATCTCTGGACTTGGTAAGGCTAGCAGGAACATCTTTTACCGATTTTTTCATCCGTTTGATAAATAGGGAATGAACTTTTGTTTTGTTCATTAATCGGATAATCTCGAGTCCTAACACATTTGCTGTCCCTTCCCATACAGTCAATACTTGAGCATCTCTTAAAAGTCTTGGTGTGACAAAGTCCTCAATGTAACCATTCCCACCTAACATTTCTATCGCTTCATGCGAAAAATGAATTGCTTGCTCAGCTGATTCTTTCTTTATAATGGCAATAAGTAAACGCACATATGCCGCCTCTTCGGTTAAAACTGTTTCATCATTACTCATTAATTGATCATATTGTTCCACTAATTCGAAAGTTGCTAGCGTTTCTACCTCGTGTTTAACAGTAAGATTTAAGAGGGTCTCTTGCACCATAGGATATTCTATAAGTTTTCTCTTAAATGCATGCCGTAGCTTTGCATATTTTAGTGCTTCTTGTAAGGCCCTGCGCATAATTCCTATCGAAGCAACAGCATTACAAATTCGAGATAAATTAAGTGCTTCCATCATATAGTAGATCCCTTTTGATGTCTCACCTACGAGATGCCCTTTTGCCTCTTTAAATTCCACTTCTGCAGACGGCACAGCCCTGACGCCAAGTTTATCTTTTAATCGCCTAATCGAAATACCATTCAATGACCCATACTCGTCTTTCCAGGGAACTGCAAACAAACTTAGTCCCTTGGTTCCTTCTCGGTCCCCTTCAATTCTTGCTAATACCATAGCTACACCGCACATACCAGCATTTGATGCAAAGTATTTCTCACCAGATAATAAATATGTCTCCCCGTCTGCAATTGCTTTCGTTTCGTTAGCACCAACATCTGACCCACCTTGCCGTTCGGTTAAAAAGGTTGCTCCCTCATATAGTTCAATTTCACCTGTCGATAACACATGGGGTAAAAAGCGTTCCTTTACTTCTTCGGATGCAAATCGATCAAGCAAAAGAGCAGTGGCCATCGATAAGGTGACTGGACAATAAAAACCTGGCTCTGATTGAGATAAAAGGTAACCTTGTGCATAAGAGTATAAATAATTACCCTTTTTTTCTAATTCAGGAATCTGCTTATGAACATAGCCTACAATTCCTGTATGATACGTATCGAGGACGGTTTTCTTATACCCTTCATTAACCCAAACCTTTGAAATATCTTCGCCAAAACGATCATATTTCACTAGTTTAGGCCGCCCTTCTTGGTCGGTGTGCTTAGCTCTTTCATCAATTTCTGTAGCGCAACTCTTTCCGAACATTCTTAGTCTTTCATCTGCCCAATTGTACATATCTGGATCAAGTTTTTGTTTAAGTATTCGTTGAATAACTAAATCATCTTCATAAAAGTTCATGTTTATCTCCCCTTTTTCACTCTTTCTCTAAACTCCCATAAGAGATTTTCCATTTCATTTTTCAATTGTGTCAATTCATTAATCCTTATCGTAATTTCATTTAAACGTTTTTCACCAAATGTTATCGTCCGCTCAAGCTGCTTTACCCCACTTGGATCGACCTCGAAAAGTTGGACCATTTCCTTGATTTCTTCAAGGGTAAATCCATATTTTTTACCACGAAGAATTAATTGAAGCTTGACATGATCACCTTTTGAATACATTCGCTGATTTCCATCTGTACGCGCTGGTGTGAGGAGATGTAATTCTTCATAATATCTAATCGTTCTTGTAGAGATGCTAAATTCGTTTGCCAGTTCACTAATTTTAAACAATCGTATTCACCTCACATTAAAACACTCGCTTACTAGTAGACTACCATTTACGTTAACGTTAACTTCAAGAACAATTAGGTAAATACCTTCTAATCGTCAGTTAATTTCCAACTTTTTGCTAAAAACACTTGCTGCATGAAAGCCTATATGTTAAACTAAGGTTAATTATTTTTGATCGTTCTTAAGGTGCTAGATGAAAGAAACGAATGTTGATTTCCTCTTGAACATTATTAATGACGAGAATAGTAATACAATTGGTGCGAGTTGCACTTATAGGAGGAAATACAATGTTAGAAGGTACAGTAAAATGGTTTAACGCAGAAAAAGGTTTTGGTTTCATCGAGCGCGAAGGTGGAGACGATGTATTCGTTCACTTCTCAGCTATCCAAAGCGAAGGTTTCAAATCGCTTGAAGAAGGTCAATCAGTGACTTTCGAAATCGTTGAAGGTAACCGTGGCGAGCAAGCAGCTAACGTTCAAAAAGCATAATATTAGCTACCCCCTCATTACTGAGGGGGTTTTTTATACTTAACCATAACTTTTTTAGTATAATATTGTGTATTCAATAAATTCCAATAGATAGTTACTCGAAGGTGCTTCCCCTCTCTTTATCCGCCTAATAAAATTCATTTTATATTTAAAGATTCAAATATCTCTTCTATTATCTAACTATTCAATTATTATTCTAAGATATTTATAGGACTTACGATTCATTTTTTCGTTCATTTTCGAATTCTTGTTTCCTACTTACTCCTAAGTGATGTAGAATGATACACGTGTCTAGACCCAGATACAATATCGTCAGAAAATTACATATTAGAGGGGAGCTTTCTAACTCATGGAAAAAGGTAAAAAGCAAGGTGCTTTCAATAAATTCCTAACCTTTATTGAAGTTACCGGTAACAAACTACCTCACCCAATTACCTTATTTGCCATTTTAGCGGTATTGGTTGTTTTCGCTTCTGCCATCTTATCTAGCATGAACATTAGTGTAGAAAGTCCAGCGGAACCAGGGGTAGAAGTAACTGTTACAAACCTACTTTCTTCTGAAGGCATACATTACATTGTCACGAATATGGTAAGTAACTTTATTAACTTTGCTCCACTCGGTGTCGTACTAGCGACAATGATTGGTATCGGAGTAGCTGAGCGCAGTGGCTTAATTAGTGCAGCACTTCGCGGACTTGTTACTTCTGTTCCTAAAAGACTTATCACAGCAGCATTAGTTTTTGCTGGGATTATGTCAAGTGTGGCTTCTGATGCAGGTTATGTGGTATTGCCACCACTAGGTGCACTTCTATTCATTGCATTAGGTAGACACCCATTAGCTGGTTTAGCTGCGGCATTTGCAGGGGTTTCTGCAGGATTTAGTGCAAACTTATTTTTATCTGCAACCGATCCAATGCTCGGGGAATTAACAAGACAAGCTGCAGCAACATTTGATCCTGCTTACGCTGAGACAATCAACATTGCAATGAACTATTACTTTATCGCTGCGTCGGTATTTGTATTAACTATTGCTGGTACGTTTGTTACCGAGAAATTGGTTGAACCACGTCTAGGATCTTATAAGAAAACAGAGACTGATGACGCTGAAAAGATTGACTATTTAAACTCTAATGAGAAAAAAGCGTTATTATGGTCAGGTATTTCAATGGTAGCAGTTATTGCTGTTATGGCATTACTCATTGTACCTGAATGGGGACCTCTTCGTGGGGATGGCCCTAACGCTATCGTCAACTCGCCATTTATGCGTTCATTAGGACCAATTATTTTGTTTGTTTTCTTGATTCCAGGTATTGTTTATGGAATTATGACTAAAACGATTAAAAATGATAAAGATGTAGCAAATCAAATGTCTGATACAATGGCATCTATGGGAATGTTCATTGTCCTTGCCTTCACAGCAGGTCAATTTGTTGCCTTCTTTAACGAAACAAACATGGGCCTTGTATTAGGTGTATACGGAGCTGAATTTTTACAAAGCGTTTCATTTACAGGAATTCCACTTGTTCTTGCATTTATGGTTGTTGCCGGTTTTATTAATTTATTCATCGGTAGCGCTTCTGCTAAGTGGGCGATTATGGCTCCTGTATTTATCCCAATTATGATGCAACTTGGGTACTCTCCAGAGTTAACACAAATGGCTTATCGTATTGCAGATTCAACCACCAATATTATTTCACCACTTATGACATACTTTGCAATTATTATTGCCTTTGCTCAAAAGTATGATAAGAAGATGGGTATCGGTACATTGATTTCTGTTATGCTTCCATATACAATTGTATTTTCAATTGTATGGGCTGCGATGCTGATCATTTGGATGCTCTTTGGAATTGATCTAGGTCCAGCATCACCAATTCATTATCCTTAATATGAGTTATTAGAAAAGGCCTTGACATCTTGTCAAAGCCTTTTTTCTATCGATTTAACCCCTATCCTTTAAACCCGATAAACGGTACTCCATATTCATTTAACTTCTCGCAAATTTCTTGTTGAGTAATTTTTATACGTTCTTTCCCTTCACTTTCTAATTGGTTAATAACCTGTTCAATAATCCCCTTCATTTCTTAGAAAGAAAGTATAACCTATTTCCACATCCCAACAAAGAGTTCCCTTTCCACTATTTGAGTATCATATAAGCAAACAAGCCTAGTAAACAAGTATTATCTAGGCTTATTTATATGAACTTCACTTATTAAACACGACTCATTTTTTCAAGTTGCGCCTCAAGCATTTGAACGTATTCTTCATACACTTCGATAAATGCTTCTCTTTTGTATTGATGACGATCCTCTTTCATCAAGTTAATTTTCTTTCTCATCTCAACAATATTCGGCTCTAAATTTTCACTCATTATTATTACCTCCAATAGGGTTGTTACAGTACTATTCCACCAATCA
This sequence comes from Alkalihalophilus lindianensis, assembly GCF_032843265.1. Lineage (NCBI taxonomy): Bacteria > Bacillati > Bacillota > Bacilli > Caryophanales > Bacillaceae > Alkalihalophilus > Alkalihalophilus lindianensis. Next base: position 747,045 of record NZ_JAWJBA010000001.1, on the reverse strand, counting down.
CCTTGCCTTAAACTTCTTAGGTTTGACTTAATTAAAGGTGAATACGGTAATTGAAATTTATTTTATGTAAATAAAAAAAGCACTACCTAATTAGGTAGTGCTCTATATGCTACTTAGCGCTTAACAACGTTAGCAGCTTGAGGTCCGCGATCGCCATCAACGATTTCGAACTCAACAGATTGACCTTCATCAAGTGATTTAAATCCTTCGCCAGTAATAGCGCTGAAGTGTACGAATACATCGTTTCCGCCTTCAACTTCGATAAAACCGAATCCTTTTTCTGCATTAAACCATTTTACTGTACCAGTTTGTGTCATGCTAAAAAACCCCATTCTTAATAAATTTCTTAATATGCCAATCGTATTTACAATCTGTGGTAAATAAAAATTCACATATTATAAGGAACATCAGTCACTAAACCGAGTGAATATCCCTTATAACATGTGAATACTGAACCCCTGCTTGTGTTACTCATGATTACCAATAAATAATATAGAAAGTATAAAAGATCCTGTTCTATTCTTCCAAACAATAAAAGCCCTACCTCTCTTTCATCCTTGCGGCTCCGATGACCGCGCCAGCTGAGTGAAAAGCGCTTGATAGTTGGAGAAGAATTAAACTGTTAATATCACTATAACTGATTCATACTAATTTTGCAAGTCTAGCTGTATTATATCCTTTAAATACAGAATGATGAATCCCAATTAATACTTAACTGTACCATAACAAAAGCCACTCCTAAATGATTAGGAGCGGCTTTTATTTAATTAGTTACGGCTGTAATAATCATTAATCATTTCAAGGATAGATGGCTCTTCTTTTACCTCTACTTGTTTACGATCCGCATTTGTTTTTACTTTTTCCATTTTCAACACCCCTTCATTTTGTTTTTCGAATGTTCAATCTTTTATCTTACTCATAGTATATGCAACTGTACTATAATAGTCAACAACTTTTTGTTGTTGTATTATTACATTTTTATTTCACTAATGTTTCACGCATACTGTCTTTCTTATTTTGATTGATAAATTTTTATAAATAAAAAACTCGATCCATTAAGATCGAGTTTTTAAGATAAACTTCTTCCTTTACCAGAATCTGAAATCGCTACAAGTGACTCTGGATAAGGGGTAAAATAATATTGTTGCAGGAGATAGTCATTTTCAAAACGATAACTCCATGATCGTAGCATCGTTAATAGACTGCTTAATGGAATTTTCTGTTCCTTGAATTGATCAAGTGAAGTTAAGAAATGATCTTTTTCTGCTTTTGTTAAATGTTTTGAGAAATAACCAAATACATGCTGGCAGACGTTAATATGATCGTTTGGTTTAGGCATTCTATGAAACAGTTTATGTAACTCGTCTTCATATTGAGTGAAAACCTCTTCGTTTGCAAGCTTCTCGTGATTTGCAGCAATTCTTCCTAAAGCTCGCATCGAATCTTGATTACAAGCCATAAATAAGTACTTATTTTTCGCCTGAAATTGCATCAACTTTGAAATGGAATCTTCCTTTTTTACTTCACGGAATTCAGCTACAGTAAATAATCGAGTTAAAAAATGCTCTCTAACAATAAAGTTCTTTAGACGTCCCTCATCCTCTTTTGCAACTAAAGTAAAATGTTCCTTTACATGAGAAGCGAAAATGCCAGCCTCAGTCCTTAAAACAGGGGTCTTTTCCATCCCACTATACACTTTGGCATCAAATACGCCACAGCTTGGAGAACGAGTTTTTAAAATGAATCCATCAATATCTTTTAATGATCCTAGAAATTCCAGTGAGAACTCCTCCATCTTTGAAGTTAAATTCAATCCAGAATCAGGCTGCATTAACTTTGTTTTATCCCCATCTGCCACTAACCTAATGACCTCTCGAGGTGTACCTAATCCAATTTCAACTTCAGGACAAACAGGAATAAATTCCACATATTCGTTTAATTTTTCAATTAATTTATCTGGTATTCTTTCACCATTATAACGGCAAGCCTCAAATTCAAGACATTTACTTACAACAACCCTTGGTTTAGCAAACGAACGCATAGGCTCACTCCAATCACACACTTCAATTTACAGTTGTTTTAAAATCGCCTTAGCTACTCCACTTTCATCATTTGTAGCCGTAATCTCATTTGCAATCTCTTTTACTTCTTTTATTGCATTTCCCATAGCTACTGCATGTCCTGCAATCTTAAACATAGATAGATCATTCCCGTTATCACCTATAACCATAACATCTTCTAAAGAAATTCCCTTTTGTGCTGCGAATTGTCTTACAGCTATCCCCTTTTGTGCTTCCTTATGAGTAATTTCAATGTTATCCGAAGCAGACGAACTGATCGCTAAGTTAGAGAAAGACAATAATTTATCTTTCGCTGCATTACGGCTTTGATCATTCCTTGAAAAAGCTAATACTTTGTAGAAATGAATGGATGAATCATTAAACAGGGCTTTATAATCCTCAATATGGGTAACAGCGCCTTTTTCATAACGTTCTTCTGCAATTCTAGTCATTTCCTCGACGGAATCATTTGAACCAGCAGACTGAAGAACATCAATGACTGTTTCGATCCCTCTTTCATAGTTATCTGTGAAGGCACCTTTATTTGTATATAATTCGTAATAAACATCATGCTTATGTAGGATTTCCATCGTCTTTTTAACTGTAGAGCTATCAAGAGATACGACCTTTAGTACTTCCCCTTTTGCAGTTTGTATCTCGGCTCCGTTTACACTGATGACCGGACAACTTAATTTAGCTTCTTGCAAAGGGATTCTTGCTTCTTTATCATCACGTCCAGTCGCAATCACTACCTCTATCCCTTTTTTTTGAGCTTGCTTTATCGCATCAGCATTCTCCGCTGTTACTTTTCGTTCATCATTTAATAATGTGCCATCCATATCAATTGCGATTAATTTCACTACTTACCACTCCAATTCAATACCCTTTTTTCCTATTCTAATCAAATGGCTTCTTTCTTTCAAATAGTTGCGCTTATATAACTTTAATTCTCCATATAAAAAAGCAGAAGAACGGTGATCCTTCTGCTTTCGTCATTATCGCTTGTTTACGTCATTTAAGGATTGATCAATACGTGCTAATGTTTCATTCGCTTTCTGTTCGAGAAGTTGTTCGAAAACATGAGACATATGATTGCCAAGCATCATCACACCAAAAAACAGTGAAAAAAATAGGAGTACTAAAAAAATAAGCATGTAAATCCCTCCCATTCGCTTTGTACCAACTTATGAACAGAAGTGAGGTTACATGCATATTTTTTCCTTTTTCGTTACATACTTTGGTTAATAGAACGAATGAGGTGATGAGTTGAACAAAAAAATGATCCTCCTGCTGACAAGTACCTTTGTAATCGTTACGGGATGTATGCAAGATAATAGTTCTGACCTTATACATGATATAAAACAAAACGAACAAGAGGGTACACTAGGTGCACAAAGATTTTCTAACAATACAGATCAAAATAGGGTTCTTCATCGTGCTGACACAGAGTTACTAGCCTACGCAAAAGAAGCAGCCTTTTATTTAGAAGAAACCATTAATCACTTTGAAGTAATTGCTCCAATTCTTCAGCAGAAAACATTAAATAACGATTCTAAAACTTCAGTGTTGAGTACGATTCATTCGATTAAAAACAACAGTGAGAGGTTTCATGACCTTCGAATTCCTCATGAATTTGAAGGATTTCATCAAATACACCTTTCCTTTATCACTGAGTTAACAAATTTAGAAAGAGTAATTGATGACATGAGAGAGCCTATCGATTCTAGACAAGCAGAAAATGCTCGCGTTCATTATGAGAATATCATGATGGCGCATAAGCTTATGGAGCGAGAATATATGTCATTAGCAGAGGAATATGGTTTTTACTAAAGTGAGATACCCAAACAAGCATATAAAAGGCATGCTGGTGCATGCCTTTTAATCTTGGAGTCGATTCATTCTTCGTAAAAACTGACGATCAGCTGTGACGATGATTTGATGAGAGGGATAGTAACCGTGAGCAACACCCTCAACCATTTGTTTTAAAGATTGGAGATTCGTCTGATCGGCTACTACTCCAATCACTACTGTTTGATCATCAGCAAGGATATACACCTGCTCCACTTCTTCAAAGGATTCAATTGTTTCTTTTAAATGACTTTTGTCCTGTTTTGTTGTTAAGATTTTTTGGCCATTCTTCATATCACGTTTAATATGATCTGTATGAGTAGTTTTATCTCTAAGGATCCCTGGTCTGTTATTTAAAATTTTCGCACCAGAATGCGCAGTACCCGTACCTTCATGGGCCATCCCTAAATCGCGGTTTCCTGAGACATAATCGTATCGATTATTTATCCGCGTCACTGAATCTGTAATGCCTTTAGGTGCTGCATCTGGGACCATCATATCCATTAATGGACCTTCCCAGCCTTTCATTCTTTTAACTCCATATCCACTAAAGCCTTCTTCACGATCGGCATTTGCACCAAGAGTCGATTTTTGTTCTATGGTACATCCAGTCATGCACATTAGTGCAAGCAATATAAGCATGATTCTCTTCATAACTCCCCTCCTTTATTAATAGTGTTTACGACTTCGCAAAGATCGACACCAGTAAACAAAAAAAGGTTGTTTCCAATTCATGCATGAGCTAAAGCTCCTCCCTTTATCTACCACTTATTCCTAAAATGTTTGTCGAACCTTTACTACTTTTCGACTTTTATGACTACTTTAGCAGAATCGCTTTTCAACTTTTTTAGAATGGGTATAATAATCTCTATGTGAAAAAAGAACTGACTTACTTACCATACACTTCGGAAAAACAGTAAAAAATGCTAATATGAATGGAGTTGAAAAATATGTTACGTCTAAAAATCGAATTAAAACGTAGACAAATGTTAATCCTTGCAAAAAAACATGGTTTCACTCATAAAGAAACAGTGAAATGTAGTCAAGAACTTGATCAACTTCTTAATAAATTACAAGTAAAGCAGACGAATTTTAACCATGAAAGATATGTAAATTGAGGAATTTTGGACAAAGTGATTGCATTCATTTAAAAGTTTTGATAAGGTTAACTCACAAAATCAATAATCTTTACTTCACATACTGAAGTGAGGGTAGAGGCGCAGTTATCATTAGTAAAAGTGTGGAGGAGAATGAGCTCCTTTGAAACACGTTGAAAGGGATAGTTGCCGAAGCGTAGGGATACTCATTTCTTTTTACGCTGGGACTGTATTTAATAAATGCAGGACTGTCATGTAACAATTTTGTTACGTGGAGGGCTATCTCACGCATTGGAATGATTGTGCAGCCACAACATGTCCATGCAACAATGAGACTGCCTCATTGTTGTTTTTTTGTGCTTTAGGCACATAGCCCACTCAGAAATGAAAGACATTAATACGAATTGAGGGTGAATAGGATGAATTTTGGACGAATACTTACTGCGATGGTAACTCCATTTAACCAACAAGGCGAGCTTTGTGTTGAATCAACAAAAAAACTGGTACAACACCTTATGGAAAATGGTTCCGATGCATTAGTCGTTGGTGGAACGACAGGTGAATCTCCAACATTAACGACAGAAGAAAAATTACAATTATTTAAAACCGTGGTTGAAGAAGTGAATGGAAAAATTCCAGTTATCGCTGGAACTGGCTCAAACAATACCGCTGCTTCAATTGAACTTACTAAAAAGGCACAAGCACTTGGTGTAGATGGTATCATGCTAGTCGCACCATACTATAACAAGCCTTCTCAAGAAGGGCTGTATCAACATTTTAAAACAATTGCTGAAGCGACTACACTTCCCGTTATGCTCTATAACATCCCAGGACGTAGTGCAGTCACTTTAAGTGTAGAAACAACGTTACGCTTAGCACAAATTACAAACATTGTTTCCACGAAAGAAGCAAGTGGTGATTTAGATGCGATTGCAACGATTATTGAGCACGCCCCTGAAGGTTTTTCTCTATATAGTGGTGATGATAGCTTGACTCTACCTATATTAGCCATTGGCGGTACTGGTGTGATCTCGGTTGCATCTCATATTGTGGGGAATCAAATGCAACAAATGGTTCGTCACTATCTAGCTGGACAAGTCCAAGCTGCTGCTTTGCAACACCGTCAGTTGGTTCCGGTTATGAACACATTATTCATGGCTCCAAACCCTACTGCAGTGAAAGCGGCACTTGAATTGAATGGTGTTCAAGTAGGACCTGTAAGATTACCACTTGTCCCTTTAACTGCCGAGCAACAACAAGAGCTTCAACGTGTAATGAAGCCATCAATGAGCTTTTTCGTTAGTTAATAACATAAATAAAAAAAGCATGTAGCCCTCGCTACATGCTTTTTCCTTGTATTGGGACTTTCCTTACCCAATGTTTTTCTGCATACCCAGTACCAAATAACACTCCTGCAACTATAAATAAGAAGCCTACTAGCTGGTATAAATAAATGGTTTCTTTTAAAAAGATAGCAGAAAAAACTAATCCGAAAAAAGGAACAAAGTTATTAAAGATCGCGGTCTGACCTGCTCCGATTTTTTGAATGGCTGCATTAAAAACAAAATGACCAACTGCTGTTGCTACTATAGCTGAAAAGAAAAAGACAATATAAATAAAAGGTGATGCTCCCATCATACTCCCTACACCCGTAGGCTCTACTACTAAACTAACCAATAACAACCCAATTGAACCAAATAGAAGCATCATCGCTGTTACTTGTTTAGAATCCAGTGTTGCCGTCGTCTTTTTAATAAAAATAAAACTTATGGCTTGCACAATCATCGCTATAAATAAGTACACTTCGCCTTTCTCCATCTGGAAAGACCCAATGCCTCCTTGGATAAAAAATACCCCAATTAAAGCAAAACAAATACCTAATAAACGCCATTTCGTTAGCGCTTCTCCTAAAAAAAAGACCGCAAATAACGCCGTTGTTAATGGAAGTAGTGCTAATATAAGCACAGCATTTGATGCATCAATCATTGTTAGACCTTGTGCTAAAAATGTGTGGTGGAGCACGACACCAAACACCATCCCTAATAAAGTATAGCGCCACTCTCTTTTTGATAACGATTGAAATGAGGATCCAAATAATACGATGAGAATGGTCACGATACCAGCAGTTAAAATTCTAAAAGCAGTCATTGTTTGGGGAGGAAATGCTTCTACTAATAATTTCAGCATCACTACATTTAACCCCCAAGAAACCATTACGAAAAAAATTAAACCATATGTAAGCAATAAGGCTCGCTTCTCCACTTCCTACTCCTACCCTTCAATCATCTTTTCTTGTATCTTAACACCCGTAGACACAATCGTCATTGCTTTTTTTCGTAAAGCGAAAGAAAGCACTAATTGAAATTAGTGCTTTCTTTCACTATAGAGCTGATTCAATAATCGGTTTCTCATATAAGTCTCGAGAGAAATTAGTAAGCATTTCAACCCCTTTTTTCGTTATGACAATCGATTCGGTTATTTCAACGCCGTAGGATTCATACCAAATTCCTGGCATGAGATGGAACGTCATATTAGGCTTTAAGATGGATTTGTCACCCGTTCGAAAGCTAATCGTATGCTCTCCCCAATCCGGTGGAAAACTTGCGCCTATTGAATAACCTAGTCGCGAACTTTTTTGATAACCGTATTTTGCAATCGCATCACTCCATGTTCGCTCCACTTCTTCTGCTGTGATACCAGGAGAAATAATGTCGAGGGTTTTCTCAATTCCTTCTTGGACCACTTTAGACAGTTCCTTTACATGAGATGGCGCGTTTCCTATAGCAATTGTTCTGGCTAGAGGTGCATGATAACGTTTATAAACCCCTGCTATTTCTACTGTTAAAAAATCACCCTTTTTGTAACGTCTCTCACTAAACGTTAGATGCGGACACGATGTATTTTCATTTGTTGGCAGCATGGGAACAATAGATGGATAATCCCCCCCATGTTCATCTAATCCTTGGATTTGCGCTTTATAAATGGCAGCCGCAACATCGCATTCTCGCACTCCTACAGCAAGTTGATCATATGCAGCTTGCATCGCTCCTTCAACAATACTCGCAGCCCTTCTCATATAGATTAGCTCTTGGTCGGATTTTATTAATCTGACGCGGTTAACAAGAACGGTTGCATCTTTGAATTCAGCATCTGGAAGACCACCTTGCAGCTTTGTATAGCAAGCAGCCGTAAAGTAATGAGCATCCATTTCAAGGCCAATTCGTCTTTTACTTTGCCCAATTTCTTCAATGATCTTTACTACAAAATCCATTGGATGTCTTTCACTTGATTGAACGTAATAATCTGGATAAGAAATAATATGGTTTTCATCTAGCCATGTTGTTTTCGCAACACTTGTCGCATCCATTTGTCTTCCGATCCAGATTGGCTGCGAATCTTCTAACGTAACAATCATCATTTGGTGAACATAGAAACTCCATGCATTGTAATTCGTTAGGTAATACATATTAGAGGGGTTGGAGATTAATAAGACATCAATCCCACTCTCAACCATTTTCACTTTCGTTTTCCGTAAACGCTCTTCATATTCTGCTAGAGAAAACATCCTTCCACCCCCACCTAAATAAAAACCATTGCTACTTTTAACTCTTTATTATCTTTTAAGCTTGAAAGAAACAACCTTTTCTTCGGTCATTGCATCAATTGCATATTTTATTCCTTCTCGCCCTAAGCCAGAGCGCTTCACTCCCCCAAAAGGCATCCCATCAATTCTCACATCACTACTATCGTTTACCATGACACCACCTACTTCTAATTCTTGAATTGCATAAAAGGCTGATTCTAAATTGGAAGTGAAAATACCTGCTTGTAGTCCGTAACAGCTATCATTCGCTAAGCGGGTTGCTTCCATAAGGGATTCAACTGGAGTGATAACAACCACAGGACCAAATATCTCTTCCTTCACTACTTTTTCGTTTTGTCCGACGTTAGTCAGTACCGCTGGAGTTAAATACGCACCCTTTCTCTCCCCTCCGCAATGCAAAGTCGCTCCTTTTTGACAAGCTTCTCCAATCCATGATTTAACACGCCTTGCTTCCCGTTCAGAAATCATCGGTCCAATATCAGTTGATTCTTCTCGTTTGTCACCTACTTTTAACCGTTTCGTAACTTCAATAAATTTTTCAGTGAAATCGTAGTAGACGGACTGCTCTACGTAAATTCGTTGCACACCTATACAGTTTTGACCAGCTACCCCAAATGCACCCGAAACGGTTGAATGTATGGCTTCATCGAGATCTGCATCGCTTAAAATGATGGTCGGAGCATTCGAGCCAAGTTCCATAGCCATTTTTTTAACCCCTGCTTTTCGGGTAATCGCTTCTCCCGTATCAAACCCTCCCGTAAAGGAAACAAACCGAACATCATCTGATGTAATTAATTCATCCCCTACTTCACGGCCACTACCTGTAATCACCGAGAGAATTCCATCTGGCAAGCCTGCTTCCATAAATGCCTCTGCAAGTCTAATCGCACTTAAGGGTGTCTCACTTGAAGGTTTAACAATCACGGCATTTCCTGAAGCGATGGCTGGACCAACTTTATGTGCGACTAAGTTCAACGGATCATTGAAAGGAGTGATAGCTGCAATGATGCCAATCGGGCAGCGCGAGATATACCCTATTCGTGATTCATGACCTGGCATTTGGGAGAATGGAATGGTCTCCCCTGTTATCCGTCTAGCTTCTTCTGCACTTAAGCGAATTGTCTCTATGCATCGTCCTACCTCTCGTCTTGCTTCTGTTATCGTTTTACTGCTCTCTAGCACGATCGTTTCAGCAAAGAGTGTTTTATGCTCTTCTATATAAGATGCAACACTCATTAGAATGGATTGCCTTTTATGAATGGGAAGGTCTTTAGCAACCCTTGCGCCATTTTTTGCTTGTTGAATCGCCTCTCTCATATCCTCTGCATTTGCTTTTGGTACAGTTGCCACACATTGACCATTACCCGGATCAAATACTTCAATCGTTTCCTCACGTCTTTGCCACTTACCACCAAGCAACATGCCCTCTTGCACAATTTGTTTTTTCATACTATCACCCCTCTTCTACAGTCCACCTTAATTTTTTGTTTAGATGTAGTAAATCAATCAATACAGCAAATGCCGTTTCTTTGATGCCAGCACCAGCTCCAACGAGAGTTATTGGACCAGAAACATCGCAATCATAAGTAATCGCATTTGTAGCACCACTAATGGAAGATAACGGGTCAGAAAGAGGTAATTTAAGAGGTCTTACATATGCCTCAACTCCACTTTCCGTTTTCTCAATAGCACCTATAAGTTTCCAGCGCTTTCCTTCCGCTTTCGCTTGTTTGATATCAGCCTGTGTGATTTCACTTATGCCAACACAAGGAACCTCTTCTTTTTTTAAAGAAACACCAAATAATTCTGATGCTAGAATAAGCACCTTATAAAGAACATCAAACCCACCCACATCACTTGTTGGATCAGCTTCAGCATAGCCTAGCTCTTGAGCTGATGAAAGTGCTTCCTCATAAGCCGATCCATTTTCCATTTGTGTTAAAATATAATTCGTCGTACCATTTAAAATTCCCTTTACACTTAAAAACTCATTGCCACTAAGAGTCATCTTCGGCATTCTAATAGCAGGAGTTCCACTCATCACTGCCCCTTCATAAAAAATGGTCACTCCATTTTCTTTTGCTAATGCTTCTAATTCTTGTTTAGCAAGTGCAACTGGACCTTTATTTGTCATGACAACATGTCGTTTATGATTAAATGCTAATTTACAATGGTCAATAGCCGGTTGACCAGTATGAACATTTGTATAAGTCATTTCAACAATGGTATCTGCATTCGTTTTCTTAATCGTATCCTCACTTGAAAGTCCACGCACCAAGCCTTCATGATCAGGATAATAATGAAGAGTTCCATTCTGTTTTATAGAATGTAATACATCATCAATGTTCAATCCATTTTCGCAATGAAGCGAGCCTTTGTGTAAATCAGAGATAGATACTACTTCAAATTCACTTTGATAGACCTGTTTTAACAGAGATTCTTTTTCTTTAATTAAACGTACGACACCCTGACCAACATTACCAAATCCAATTAGAGCAATTTTATGTGTCATTTTACTATCACCCCTTATTATACGAACGTGAACGTCTATTCGATCGCATCTAATGCTTGAGCGAGGTCATTGAGTAAGTCAGTACTATCTTCAATTCCAGCTGAATACCTTACTAACCCTTCAGGTATGCCGAGTGCTGCTCTCTCCTCCGGTGTATTCTCAACATGGCTTGTCGTTCTCGCCGGTCCGACAGTTGTCTCAACAGCTCCTAAGTTAGCCGCTTTATGAGCATATTTTAATTTCGGGAGGAATTGTCTGACTGCGTCAAGTTCTCCCTTCAGTGCAAAACTTAACATCCCGCCAAAACCAGTCATTTGTCGGCTAGCGATATCATGATGGTGATGATCTTTTAAACCTGGATAATAAACAGCTTCTACTTTTTCATGACCTTGAAGAAATTCAGCTATTATTTGTGCATTTTTCTGTTGTTGGTCAACTCGTAATTTCAATGTTTTCATCCCTCTTAACAATAAATAAGCAGCATTTGGGTCCATTGTTGCACCATTAATTTCTCGGTAATGATAAATTTTCTCAACTAAATCTTTTTTACCTACTGCAGCCCCTCCTAGCGCATCTGCATGGCCACCTAAAAACTTGGTCGCACTATGCAACACTAAATCCGCTCCAAGATGAAGTGGTTGTTGATTGATAGGTGTTGCAAACGTATTATCTACAAATGTCATCGCGCCCACTTCTTTAGCCGCTTTCACCATACGATCAATATTTGTAATTTTTACAGTTGGGTTCGTCGGGGTTTCTAAATAGACGATCTTACACCCTTTTGCAATTTCTCGCTCCATTTGTTCGTGATCCCCTGTATCTACAAGAGTAACTTCTATTTGAAGTCTCGGAAGAAACTCACTAAAAATCTTATTTGTACCGCCATACGTATCTTTAAGTGAAACAACCCGATCTCCTGGCGTTAAGAAAGTTAAAAGTGAATTCGATATTGCAGCCATCCCTGTTGAAAAACTAGTACAAGCTTCTCCATTCTCTAATATTCTCAATTTTTCTTCAAAAGCTTGAACAGTAGGGTTCGTATTACGGCCATATATATGTCCCTTTTTCTTTCCTATTGCCACTTCATACCATTCATCAATGTCGTCATACGTATAAGCGACACTATTGACAACCGGTACTTGCGACGCACCGTGAACGAGAGCATCTTTTTCTCCAGACCATACACTTTTGGTAGCATTATTAATTAGTGGATTTTTCATTAGTCATCCGCTCCTTTCTATCTATACCTCCATCCTACGTTTCATTGAACATAAAAAGCATTCGTCAAACTGTATGAAGTTTCATCCAACCTTTTAGATAAATTATACAAATGTTCAGAAAAATATTGCTGTAGCCATTGGGTATCTTTTACAATAATAAAGAGAGGGGGCAATTACATGAATTTGACGATGGATGAAGTGACATCATTACCTCTACTGAAAAAGGCCATCATTCATACATCAGTTGATCTGTCTGCCCAAAACGTTGAGTGGGTATCGGTAATCGAGGCTCCGGTTGAACAATTTGTACGGCCAGATGAGTTCGTACTTACAACGGGTGTTGGCTTAGGCGATAATGAAGCTCTGTTATCAACTTTTATTCAAGACATTATCAATGCTAAAGCTGCAGGCTTGGCGATTGCAAAAGGGAAATTCATTAAAGAAATTCCAAAAGCAATGATTAAAAAAGCAAAAGCAGAGAATTTTATATTACTTGAGATAGATTGGGATGTACGTTTTTCAGATATCATTCAACAATCCTTAAAGATGCTTGATCAAAAAAAACGAGCTCACTATAACCAGATTGAATCGATGCAACAAACATTACTAGATTTCATCTTAAAAGGAAAAAAGATTCAAGATGTGTGCGACCATGTATCCAATACCATCTCCGCTCCCGTTTTTATCACGGATAATCGAGGAAGTCTGCGCGGGGAATGTGTTCGTGTTACACCTACTATGAAACAATATTTTTCACAAGCCCTACACAACCGGCTTATTGAAACAGGCATTATCTCACAACAACACCCTTCACTAGAATGGTTTCAATATGGCGCAGAACATGCATTTATGCTTGAAATTGAATCGAAAAATCAACTCCAAGGATACTTAGTTGTTGGAGGCTTCGGTCCAAAACCTTTTAGTGAAAAAGAGCACAAAGAATGGATTCGCTTAGTCAAACACGTTACAACAGCAATCGCATTGTTCTTTTTACATGAGCAAGCCATTAAAGAAACCGAATGGTTATTACGTGATGACTTTGTTTGGGAAGTAGCTAAAGGCGGAACACATGTAAATGAAACCTTACAATCACGTGCTAAATCACTTGGGTATCGACTAAACCTCCCTTATGTCGCTCTTGTTGCTACACCTGAATATTTAAAGCTTATGTATGATCAAAAAAAAGAAGTAGACATTTCATATGATCATTGGCTCCACCAGCAAATTAGACAGATGGAAGAAGAAGCAGAACAAATTGCCAAAAAACACTCTCTTAAAGCTATGATTACTTATCAAAATGAAGAGTTTATTATTTTTTTGGAGGTATTACATGATCAAGCAACAGAAACGGCCTTTAGATATATCCAAGCACTTGATGAAAGACTGGTCTTTTTATATCCTTCAATTCGCTTAAGCTGGGGAATTAGTAAGCAGTATGGGTATCACCTTTTTTATGAAAGTTATCATGAAGCTAAAAAAGCATTGGCTATAGGAAAGAAACGTAATGGAAAAGGCAGTAAAAATCTTTTTGCTGATACAAAAATCGACCGTATGATTGAGGCGATGGTTGGTGTAGAAGAGTTAACAGAATTAACAAGACACTTGCTTGACTCGTTGATCCATTACTCCAAAGAACGTCAAATCGATCTGCTCCATACTTTTATGACGTATCACGCCAATAAAGGGAATGTAAGTCAAACGGCAAGAACACTTAATCTTCATCGCCAATCTCTTCTATACCGTTTAAGAAAAATTGAAGCCTTAACTGGTTGTTCTCTTGATAATGCTGATGATTTATTTTTATTAGATCTAAGTACACGTTTATGGACATCTCTTGAGGAAAATTAAAAAACGAGTGCGACATTTATATGCCGTACTCGGTTTTTAATTCTTTTAGATGTTGGATCGACAACTGTGCAAATGGAGTTTGTTTGGTTGCCAGCTGATCATATTTTTCTTGCCATGCCGTTTTTAAAGAGTCCTTGTAAGAAGGTACTTCTCCTTTATATAGCGTAACCGTAGCGAGCGGAACCCAAGTTTTTTCAAATTCAGCAAGGGCCTTCCGCTGATGAAAATAAGCAACATCTGATTGTTTAGGCTGATGAAGATCTCCTTGTGTTGGATGTTTGACAACAGCCAACACTTTCATCAACCCTTTTTGTTCAGACTCTCTCTTTTCTAATAATTCACCAATATACAAACCTGTCTTATATTTAGCTTGAATAAATTCCACGTGCATTCTCCTTTAAACTATTATTGCATCGCTCCTAAGAAACTGAAAATAATAAAAGTAATAATACAGATGAATCCAATGACTAGATTCCAGATTGCACGCTTTTTATTATTATGCAGGGCATAATAGATTCCTATCCCACCAAATACACCTGTTAACAGGAAAAATACCATTGCAAATATAACTAAAAGTAAACCTTCTTCCACTTGATCACTCCTACAAACCTGGTACTAGCCATGTAAAAAGTCTCCACATAGATTCTGATATTGGGACTAAATACTGTTCAGAAAATTGGCCTAAACGATTTGATTCTGTTACCCCATCAATTACAATTAAGGTAAATGTTATTAAAATGACTATGATTGTAATAGCTAGGACCAGAGCTAATAGTGCCACATAACCTAATGCGATACGAAGTACCCACTTGACCCATGAAGGGCGCGTTTTCGTTTGCTCATCGGCCTTTACTTCCATAAAAAAACCCCCTTCATCTTCTCACAATTGCTACCTTTCTATCGTAACAAAACTATGTGAAAGATGAGAGAGAATTTCTTAAAAAATAATGAATTCTTTAATTTAAGTTTAATTTTGTCAAAATCCCCTCTATCGGAATCCCAGCAGGTGTAGAAATATCACTAAAATCGTATAAACGTAAATCCATTACTTCATTTCTTCCCATCGTATTGTTTGTTTCTTCAATTTCTTGTAATTGATTTGTTGAAGAAGGAGAAGGATCTTCTAAATCACCAGTTTGGTCCTCTTCATTGTTTACATCTTCTTGAACTGAGCCCTGTTCGATCGTATTTGGAAGAGGTATTGCCCGCTCATGTTCGCTCTCTCCTTCAACCACAGTCACTTCTAAAGGAACAACCTCTTGTTTCGTACTAAATTGAACAATCACGATTACCCACACACTAATAAACATAATTATTGAAAGAACAATAATAGCTGTTTGTTTACTCATCAACACCACTCTTTTCTCCCACTAACGAATTAAATGAATTCATCCTTAAGTATGATAAAACACTAATTGTTTATAGGTCTATTTTATCATCTCTTTTGTATATTGTCAGTGGATTGAAACATAAACTACAAAAAAAACCGTATCTTAATTTAGATACGGTTTTCAGACATCCATTGTGGAGGACTATTCTTTCCCCAATAAATACTTCCAAGATCATGATGTTTTTCAAATTCATCTGCGTAAGTATGATAATGAAAATTAAACATAAATCCTTGTTTAGGTGGTTGATCACGTCTAACATGGAAACGTAGCAGGTCTTCTCCACTCTCTTCGTTGTAGATATGAACAATTTTTTCACCTAATCCAGATGCAGGATGTTTCGATAACTTGACTTGTTCCCACTCTTCCTTTGTTAAATCCATTGTTGTCTTTATAACAACATCTTTTAACTTTGGAAGGATCGTCTCTGCAAAAGGCTGTTCAATCTTAGCAGCTATCGTAGAGCCGAATTTCATTAAGCTCAAATCATACGTATAATTCATAACAAAATCAGTAAAAATTTCAGCAGAAGACGAATCTCTGTGGATGTAATGATCGGTACTTAATGGTAAGACATCGTGATACAATTCATAACTTGTTTCATTAACTTTGTAAATGAGTGGTTTCTCACTACTATCTCCCAAAGACTTTGAAGGTGCTTGAGCTTGCACATCTTTGACATATTCATTCGGTGGAACAAATAAGCCTAATGTCAGGAGGGCAGATGAGATTACGAGTCCACGTTTTACCCATGGCATCATCGTAAACACGCCCTTTCATAGATTCAATTTTTCACTCTCTCTATTTTCTCATGAAACCTATGAAAACGCTACGACAAACTTACTGAATATTATGTGTCATTAAGGTAAATTTGAACTTCCCATCAAGTAACGATCACATTCCCTTGCCGCTTCTCGACCTTCATGAATCGCCCATACAACCAGACTTTGCCCACGACGGTTATCCCCAGCTGCAAATACTCCAGCTTTATTTGTCGCATATTGACCATATTCAGCTTTAACTGTTTGCCTCTTAGTTGTCTCAAGCTGCATTTGGTTAATTAATTCTTGTTCAGGTCCTGTAAATCCAACTGCTAGCAATACTAAATCCGCTTTCCAAACCTTTTCAGATCCTTCAATAGGCGTACGTAATTTGACTCCATCCTCTTGTACCGTCGTTTCAACTGCAATCGTATGGAGTTCCTTCACATGCCCATTCTCATCTCCAACAAACTTCGTCGTCATCAATTGATAAGCACGCGGGTCTTCGCCGTATACCGCAAATGCTTCTTTATGGCCATCTTCAATTTGATGAACATAAGGGAATAGTGGCCACGGATTATCAGCCGTGCGATCTTCACCCTTTTGACGGTTTATATCAAATTGAGTAATTGATGCAGCACCATGTCTGACGGATGTCGTAATACAGTCTGCACCTGTATCCCCTCCACCGATCACAATGACATGTTGATCTTCAGCAGAAATATAGTTGGCATCTCTATGTTCTGAGTTTAATAAGCTTTTAGTATTCGCCGTTAAAAAGTCCATCGCAAAATGAATTCCCTTAAGAGAATGACCCTCTACCTCAACTTCACGTGGCTTTGTCGCACCGGTACAAAGAATAACAGCATCAAACTCCTGTTCTAATTGCTCAGAGGTGATATCTTTGCCAACTGCTGTATTCGGTTTAAAGCTGACGCCTTCTTCTTCAAGAATCTTCACACGACGCTCCACGACCTGGTATGCTAATTTCACATCAGGTATACCGTATGTCAATAACCCACCAATGCGATCTTCTCTTTCAAAAACAGTGACCAAATGACCTGCTTTATTTAACTGTGCCGCTGCAGCAAGACCCGCTGGTCCAGAACCGACAACCGCAACTTTCTTACCTGTTCTTTGTTTTGGAGGTTGTGCTGTAATCCATCCTTCTTGAAATCCTCTTTCCACGATGTGATATTCAATACTTTTTATGGAAACTGGATCATCACTAATAGCTACAGTACAAGAACCTTCGCATGGTGCAGGACAAACTCGTCCTGTAAACTCCGGAAAATTGTTTGTCTTATGAAGTCTCTCAAGAGCCTCACGCCATTTCCCACGATATACAAGATCGTTCCACTCAGGAATTAAGTTATAAACAGGACAACCGATATCTGCAGAGCCAGGTACTGATGTTCCCGCTTGGCAAAATGGTACTCCACAATCCATGCAACGAGCACCTTGCTCTCTTAATTTTGCCTCTGGCATTAACAACTGAAATTCTTGCCAATTTTTCGTTCTTTCAAATGGATCTTTTTTTGCAGGACTCTCTCGCTTATATTCCATAAAACCAGTTGGCTTCCCCATTCTCATCACTCCAAACTACACACATTGTTAGTTTACTCTATCTATAAGCTACCTTTTATCTAGGTGGAAATAGAGCGTGTAGAACGCTCTATTTCACTCGTTATTTTCCGCTAACTCTTGATTTATCACTTTTATTTTCATCAAAGGCAACCATCACTGCATCACGGTCTGATAAGCCTTCCTGCTTCACGCGTTCAATCGCTTCAAGCATCCGCTTATAATCCTTTGGAATTACTTTTACAAATTTAGTAGCATAAAGCTCCCAATTAGAAAGAACTTTTTTAGCTTGCTCACTACCTGTATAGGAAAGATGTTTTTCTAATAGAGATTTTACTAATACAACATCTTCAGCCGTTGTTAACGTTTCAAGATGGACCATTTCGAGATTGCAGTTTGTAGGGAACGTACCTTTTTCATCAAGAACAAAGGCTACACCACCTGACATACCAGCAGCAAAGTTTTTACCTACCACTCCAAGGTTGATTACAACTCCACCTGTCATATATTCAAGCCCGTGATCCCCTACACCTTCAACAACCACATTTACTCCAGAGTTACGAACAGCGAAACGTTCCCCGGCAATCCCACGAATATAGGCTTCACCAGAGGTTGCTCCATAAAATGCTGTATTACCTATAATTATATTTTCCTCTGCTTTAAAGCTTGCTACTTTTGGAGGGGAGACAATTAGTTTTCCACCTGATAACCCTTTACCAATATAATCATTGGCATCCCCTTCAAGCTTCAACGTCATACCTTTAGGAACAAATGCCCCAAAGCTTTGACCAGCCGATCCTTGGAATTCAAATTGAATCGTATCTTCCGGAAGTCCTTTGGCACCATAACGTTTACTGATCTCACTACCGACAATTGTCCCAACGACACGATCAACATTTTTAATTGGATAAGACCCGTATACAGGTTTTCCTTCATAAAGTGCTGGTTCACTCGCTTTTAATAATTCTCTAGCATCCAACGAATACTCTAATTGGTGATCTTGCGCTTTTGTACAATAGTTACGAGAAGCATCCTCTGATCTTTGTTGGAAAAGAAGACCTGTAAGATCGATATGTTTTGCTTTCCAGTTATCTACCTCTGGATTCATTTCAAGAAGGTCTGTACGACCAATCAAATCATCAATTTTCTTAATTCCTAGTTCAGCCATTAGTTCGCGGATTTCCTCTGCAATAAATTGCATAAAATGAACCACATGGTCAGGTTCACCCATGTATTTCTTACGCAGTTCAGGATTTTGAGTAGCGATACCAACTGGACATGTATCTAGGTGACAAACACGCATCACAATACATCCTAAAACAACTAAAGGTGCTGTTGAAAAGGCGAATTCCTCCGCACCTAAAAGCGCAGCGACTACAACATCTTTACCAGTCATTAGTTTACCATCGGTCTCAAGAGTGACGCGATCACGCAAATTATTTAAGACTAGTGTTTGGTGGGTCTCAGCAAGACCAATTTCCCAAGGAAGGCCTGTATGTTTAATACTCGTTCTTGCAGCAGCCCCTGTTCCACCATCATATCCGCTGATGACAATTCCATCAGCACGGCCTTTTGCTACACCAGCAGCAATCGTTCCTACTCCGGTTCCAGCAACTAATTTAACGCTGATTTTAGCTTGTGGATTTGCATTTTTTAAATCATGAATTAATTCAGCAAGGTCCTCGATCGAATAAATATCATGATGAGGTGGTGGAGAAATCAAACCTACACCCGGAGTCGACCCACGAACTTCAGCAACCCATGGATAGACTTTATTTCCAGGAAGTTGACCACCTTCTCCAGGTTTTGCTCCCTGTGCCACTTTAATCTGAATTTCGTCCGCATTAACTAAATAATGACTTGTTACCCCAAAACGTCCCGATGCTACTTGCTTAATCGAACTACGACGTAAATCTCCATTTTCATCTTCAGTAAATCTGCGTGGATCTTCTCCACCTTCACCTGTATTACTCTTTGCTCCAATACGGTTCATTGCAATCGCTAGCGTCTCATGTGCCTCTTTTGAAATCGATCCAAAGGACATTGCACCAGTTCTAAAACGTTTTACAATTGTGTCGACAGGTTCTACTTCCTCTAGGGGAATAGGAGAACTCGATTTAAACTTTAATAAACCACGAAGAGTTGTTTGTTCTTTCGTTTGTTCATTGATAGCTTGTGAATATTTTTTAAATAAATCATAATTTCCATTACGACATGCATGTTGAAGCATATGAATCGTATGTGGATTGTATTGATGAGGCTCACCATTACGTCTCCATTGAAGATCATCACCTGGATCAAGTGTACGATCTAAACCTTCTTGTTCCGAGTACGCTCGGTCATGTCTAATTAATACTTCCTGTGCTATTACATCAAGGGTAATACCACCGATTCGTGAAGTCGTCCATGTAAAGTACCGATCGATGACAGTTGGATCGATCCCTACTGCTTCAAAAATTTGAGCTCCACGGTAACTTTGAATCGTCGAGATACCCATTTTTGATAGAACTTTCATAATCCCTTTTGTTGCAGCCAAAACATAGCGATTGACCGCTTCTACATAAGAGTAGCCCTCAAGTAACCCGTCTTGAATTCGTTCATCAATAGAATCGAACACTAAGTAAGGATTAACCGCCTCTGCTCCGTACCCAAGTAATACAGCATGATGATGAACTTCTCTTGGCTCACCTGACTCAAGTAAAATACTTACTTTTGTACGTGTCCCTTGACGGATTAAGTGATGGTGCAAACCTGAAACTGCTAATAAAGCAGGAATGGCTGCTAAATCCTTATTCATGTCACGGTCACTTAAAATAATTAATGTATGACCGTCTGCGATGGCTTGATCTGCCTTTGCAAATAACTCATCGAGTGCCTGCTCGAGACGATTTTCCTTATGATCGGCATTAAATAAAATCGGTAATGTGATCGCTTTAAATCCTGTGAGCTTATTATGTCTTAACTTAGCTAATTCCTCATTGTTTAAAATAGGATATGGTAAGTGAATATGGCGACTACTTTCAGGCTCTGGATTCAATAGATTGCGCTCCGCACCAATTGTTGTCCCATAAGAAGTAACGACTTCTTCACGGATCGCATCAATGGCTGGATTTGTTACCTGAGCAAATAACTGCTTGAAGTAGCTGTATAAAAGCTGAGAACGCTTCGATAAGACTGCAAGTGGTGAATCATACCCCATCGATCCAACAGGGTCTACGCCTTCTGTAACCATCGGTGCAATTACTTTCGAAAGTTCTTCATATGTGTAGCCAAAAGCTAATTGGCGTTCTAATAAATTCGAAAATTGCGAACCTTGCACGTGCGAAGTTTCGAGTACATCCTCTAATTGAATATAATTTCCTTTTAACCATTCACTGTAAGGATACTCAGTAGCAATTTCTTTTTTGATTTCCTCGTCTGGAATAATACGTCCCTCTTTTGTATCTACTAAAAGCATTTGCCCTGGATGTAATCGCTCTTTATATAGGACATTTTCTGGATCTATATCCAATACACCAACTTCTGAAGACATTAAAATATAATCATCTTTTGTGACATAGTAGCGAGCTGGTCTAAGTCCATTACGATCAAGACAGGCGCCTATTTGCGTCCCATCTGTAAATGAAATAGCCGTAGGTCCATCCCATGGTTCCATTAATGTACTATGAAATTGATAAAATGCTTTTTTCTCAGGGCTCATATGAGGATCATTTTGCCATGGCTCAGGAATCATCATCATTGCTGCATGAGACATTTTCCTACCAGCAAGTGATAAGAATTCTAACGTATTATCAAACATTGAAGAATCACTGCCGCTTTGGTCCACAATCGGATGAATCTTATTGATGTTCTCACCAAATACATTTGACTCAAACATTGCTTCACGAGCGTGCATCCAATTCACATTTCCTTTTAACGTGTTAATTTCACCGTTATGAATCATGTAACGATTTGGATGAGCTCTTTCCCAGCTAGGAAATGTGTTTGTTGAAAAGCGAGAGTGAACGAGTGCAATCGCTGTCTCAAAATCTTGATCACAAAGATCTAAATAAAATTGATTGACTTGCTCTGTTGTTAGCATGCCTTTATAGACAATCGTGCGACTTGATAGACTAGCAAAATAAAAGGACTGATCAATAGGTATTTGCTTGGCAAGCTCCTGTTCTGCACACTTTCTAACAACGTATAATGTACGTTCAAAATCTAAGGTATCCGCGCAATTATCATCTCTTTTTATAAATAACTGGCGAATATATGGCATGGCTGTTTTTGCCGCATTGCCAAGCATTGTGTCATCAACTGGAACGGTACGCCAACCTAGAAACGTTAATCCCTCTTTTTCTATCTTTTCTTCAACGTTTCTCTCACACAGCTCACGTAATTGTTCATCTTGTGGCAAAAACAGCATCCCAACTCCGTAGTTCCCTTCTTCAGGAAGAGTCATACCTTCTGCTAAACAAACTTTTTGAAAGAAGCGATGCGGGATTTGAAGCAAGATTCCAGCTCCGTCACCTGTATTCACTTCGTCTCCTTGTCCTCCACGATGCTCTAAATTCCGAAGAATATGAAGGGCATCTTGTACAACTTCATGTGATTTCTGACCTTTCATATGTGCTAAAAAGCCAATACCACAATTATCATGTTCAAATTGAGGATCATATAGGCCTTGTTTTTTAGGATATCTAGCGTTCTGCATTAGCACCCAACCTTTCTCCAAAAAGTAAAATCAATCAACTCTCCCCAAATCCGATTCGAGCTAATATACAGGATCATATCATTTTTCTGACATTTCGGCAAATTTTAAATAAGTAAATTATTAGATGAAAACGCTTACTTATCGTCTTTTTTTACTATCTTTCAAAAAATATTCAAATTCACACACAGCAAAAGTGTATATAATCATTCGTTTAATGCATAAATATACAAAAGTGGGTTGTTTTAGAACATTTTAGTATAAAAGTATAATTTCAATTTTATATATACCCCTTTCGATTATTTATAAAAAAAATAGGTCAAATTGAGGTTCTTTTTTACAAGAATGTTATATTCTTTTGAATTTTCTCAGTAGCAACACCCATTGATTCAAAACCTTGCTCCGTTATATGAGCCCAGCCATCTTCATTAATGGCCACAATCGTAGAGGCTCTTGTCCCATATAGCTCGCTTTTAATAAATATGGTTGAAAGCATCCTCTCCCACTTCAAACCAACGCCTGTTTCTGGCAAATCTTTGTCTAAGTAAAGATCTTCAGTCTTTAGCACCTTTAATGTTTGTTCCACTATTTCTTCAAGCGGCGGTCTAGCATTAACTACATCACTAAACCCTGACCGTAAACTCTTTACCTTAGGCCACTCCACATTTAGTGTTGAATTGCTCACATAATAATAACCTGCAGCTAATTCAATTGGTTGCTCGATTCTATTTGAATAGTAAATAGTTTGAGTACCATTATGTACAATTAAATTAAAGCCTTGGAATTTGTCTTTTTGTTGTTCGATTTGAGTAACATATTCTTTGGGTGAAAAATCGGATTGGAGAAATCCTTTTACGAGATCTCCTCTTGAAATAAAGTCGATTTCCTCCGATTCTACCGTTTCTCTAATGTTGGTTACACAAGCAAATCGCCCTTTTTTTGATACACCTAACCAACTCCCCCCACGTAAACAATCCTTCCCAGCAAAAATAGTAGGATCATCTTCCCAAAAATGAACCCTCGTTGTCGGCCTTTCGTAAAACTCATCTCGATTGGCAGCCACAATCAATGGAAACTTCTCATGAATCCCTAATGCCAATGCTACTAAGCACATAATGAAAACCTCCTTTTTGTAAGTATATCCTTAATGAGTAGACAAATAAAAAACAAACGACCTCTTTTCATCTAACGAGCTAATATCAGATTCATTGTCATTCAATTTGATTTGATCCATAATAGATGTAGTTAGTAAGACGAATTGTGAAACTTTTCATCTATCTTTTCGTATATGTTAACAGAATTGAAGTTGGAGGAGATCAATCATGAACGAACAAAATAAAAGTGAAGAACTTGATCTAATTAAAGAATATAAAAAAACAGAAGACATTGACCAGTTACTTAACTCTTTAAATACATTAGGGGAAGAAGAACAACGTGAAGCTGGTGAATCACTTGAAGCTCTTAAACGTCCAGTTAAAGAGATGATGAATGACCAATCCAATCAACTTCCTAATCAGTTACATCAATTAAAAGAGATGGTCAGTCAACTTGAGCCAGACTATTTAAAAGATAGTCCCCTCAAGAAGTGGACTAATAAATTATTAAGACGTAGCCCTATTGAACAATACGCACGAAAATATCAAACTGTTGAAGCTCAAGTTGAACAAGTCATTGAAGGTCTTCTTAGCGGGAAGGACAAGTTGCAAGAAGACACGTTAATGTTGCAGCAACTTAAAAATGTAGCAAGAGAGCGTATTGTGAATTTAAATCAGCAAATCGATGCTGGAAATACGTTGCACGCTATGCTTGAAGAAGAAATGACCTCTGAAAAATGGAAAGATAATCCTAACGCTTTAAAAAAAGGACAAGTTAAAGTGATTTCACGAGTGAAGAACATGTCTCAAGCAGTTATGGTACTCCAACAGTCTTTAGCTTCTGTTGACTTGATTATTGAAAACAATGATAAGCTTGAAGAGGCAATCTTTAATGCCATTACGATGACTAAAAATATCATTACCGTGACTGCTTCCATTCAACTCGCCTTAAATAACCAACAAAAAGTCATCAGTGCTGTCCGTAATGTTAATGAAGCAACTGAATCAATGTTAATATCAAATGCAGAAATGCTAAAACAAAATACTGAAGAAACGTTAAAAACGCTAGAAGAACCTGCTATTGCGATTGAGGCATTTAAAAAAGCTTACAATAATGTATTTGAAGCGATCGAACTTACTGAGCAATCTAATGAAAGAATTGTTACTAGTGGCAAACAATTTATTAGTGAGATGGATACATTAAACAAAGAAATGCAAATGAAACTATTAGACAAATAAGTCGATACACTTCACTAAGGAGGTGAGGTCTTTTGAGCAAAACCTTATTGCAATCGCCCATGTTTCGGTTTCTAACACCTGCTCATAAACGTCCTGTTGAAGAGCATTTATTAAAGGATACGGCTACTCAAACATTAATTCATCAAACTGAAGACCTCCTAGAGAGGATGCTTGAGCGAGCTGATGGACAAAACAAACCACGTATTATTAGGCGTAAACATAAAGCTTATAAAATTAAAGTAAAAATTAATCATAAGCAGATTCTGATCAAAATGAATGATACAAAGCACACTAATGCTGCCATTCATAAACGAATTACCATTATATGCTACAGAAAATATTTGAAAGCAAAAAATGGGGTTGGTCTGTGTCGGGAAGCAAGCATTCATTATTTAAAAGATGGACGTGCTCATGTTCGTAAGGTTTCCGACTCTCCTCTCTTTAATGGGTTGTTTTATCGTATCCACCGATTAGACGAGGCCTACTCTAATGGTGCGAGCGGAGCATTAACTCCTCTAGAATTGAATTCTCTGCAATCTGCTGGTTTGAGTCATCAACAAGATTTTCGTTTAATTAGACAAGAAGCTTCAAGGTATTTAGATACTGTAAAACAATTTACCGTTGATCCTTTAATTGAAAATCGATTACAACGAATTCTAAGACAGACCGAAAAGCTACAAGAGGATTTTGAACTGCTTGATTATGAAGAAAAGCATACTGTTCGGAGAATGCTTAAAGAGGACATACCTAAGCTGTTAAATACCTTCTTGTCATTGTCTGTAAAAAATCAATTGGACCATAAAGAAGATGTTTTTGTTTCACTTTCACAAATGGAATTAACGTTGATTTCCTACCATGAACAACTAGAAGAAAAGAGAATGGAAAAAATGAATCACCTTCTCCGCTTGCAAAAACTTCGATATGAACAAGATCGCAAGCTATAAGTGAAATCACTATTCTTTCCGCTTGTGTTCTACCAATAGGACCCTTACACTATTAGTAAGGGTTCGAATGCTATTTAAGGGGGAATATTCTAATGTCTAAACCTATATCCTTATCACCTCGTCTCTCACTAATTGACGGCTATGACATGGACATGCCAGAGAGAACTGGAAGCTACATCCTCCATGAAGATAAACTGACGATCGTTGAAACTGGCCCCAGCCCATCTATTAAACATATTTTAAATGGGTTTATTGAACTTGGCTTGAAGATTGAAGATGTTGAATACATTATCGTCACTCATATCCATCTTGATCATGCAGGTGGTGTAGGCTTATTATTAGAGCATTGTCCTAAAGCAACCGTGATCGTTCATCCTAAAGGTTTCAGACATTTAAACGATCCATCCCGCCTAATCCATGGGGCTAAAGCTGTCTATCAGCATGACTTTGACCGACTATTTGACCCAATTTTACCGGTTGCAGATGAACGATTGCTCTCAATGGAGGATGGGGACACTCTAACATTAAGTAAAACGTGCACGCTCACTTTCTTACATACACCAGGACATGCAGCGCATCATTTCAGCATCTATGATTCTGCTTCAAATGGTATTTTTACCGGGGATACATTAGGCGTACGGTATGAACCATTAGCTAAAGAAGGCATTGAGTTTATACTCCCTTCTACTTCTCCAAATCAATTTGATCCACAAGCAACCAATGAATCGATGAAAAGAATCCAACGTTTAAACGTAGAGCAAATTTACTTTGGACACTTTAGCGCATCTACACATCCAGAAGTTGTTTATAATCATATAAATAAATGGCTTCCTATTTTTGTTGAGAAAGGCCAAGTAATCATTCAGCAAAATAAAGGGGTCAGTGAATTGTCTGCTCTCTTACTCGAACTTGTCCAACAGGAACTGGATGAAAAAGGGGTAAGCCGCGATCATCTTGCATATCAACACATCCGTTTAGACCTGCAAGTATGTTCCATGGGAATAATAGATTATTTAAATAAATAATCATACTAGTAAGGTCTATTAGATAAAGTGAGGGTTTAACATGGATAGAAAACAAGCACAACAAAATTTGAACCAATTGGTCCTTATTAATGACAACCTAGGTAGTCTATTTGTAGGCAAATTACTAGAAGTGATTACATTACCAAACAAACCTTGGCGTGGAAAAGTAGAAATAAAATACGTGATAAATGTAGGGAAAAATATAGATCAAGATGGGATTATTGTTCCTCCAGCTTATAAAGATGGAGATAAAATTGAATTTCCAGGAAATAAACTTTCTCCTCTACCATCATCATTCAACATGCCTAAATCTTATGAGCATTCTCATGCCAATGCCATAGCTGCAAATTTAACAGATATTTTTGAGCAACAAAAACAATTACAGATCAAAGAAAATCAATATCTCGTTTATTTAAAAGAAGAAAAACTTGATCACTTGCTTAATGGGCAAAACTCAAATGAAAAAAGTTATATTTCTTATGCATTTTATCAAAGTGGATCAAGGTACCTTTTGATCGATGAACAAGAAACGACATTAGATTTAGCAGATTGTCCGTTTGAATTTAGGTGGCTAAATAAGAAGAAAGAGGTTTTAGGGTATTATGCGGGGGACGGAATTTTCACCAGTCATAATGGTGAAGAATATCGTCCTACAGAAGGCGATACGATCTATATTGACAAAGAGCAATTTGAACCCTATTTTATATTGCGTAATGAACTAGAGCCTTCCTCTCTTGAATTATTAGAATCAAACTTAATGGAGTATCAATTAACTCATCGAGATCTAATTGATTGTCATAATTCATTATTGCTTCAATTATTGCAGTCTACTGGCCAACAATCGTTCAAAGGTGTTAATTTCTTAATGTTCCGTTCAAAAGCAGGGCAAGTAATGGTTCAGCATCACTATGAAAGAACATTGGCCGATCAAGAAAATGATCACGTTTTTGATCGGTTTGAGTTCACTTCAGATAATGGCAAACGCTCAGTTGCAACATATATCTCCAATATGACAAATAAACCAACATAAAAGCTCCTTATGAGCTTTTATGTTGGTTTTTACATGAGTACCAATATAGCTGTTCATTTGCTTTAGTCAGGTCAACATCATTCACTTGGAATATTTTCCAACTAAAGCTCGATTGCACAGCAAATTTTAATGAAGCAAGGTCTTTTCTTTCTTGAAAATAATTGACTTGCCGCTCGATTGATTGAATTTTGTTGTGCTTTGCAACGACAATGACTTGGCTTAGCTTTCTATACCTAAGATAGATAGTATCCTCGTATGACCCACTAGCAGCGTCATGGTATTGTGCGTAGCCAATAAGAAGCATCATTCCTGTGAGAAATAGACCGTAAAAAGCAAAATCTGGATAAAAATAAAATGCAAGAGCTGTAGCACTAACTGGAATGAGTGCATTGCGTCGTAAATACCTCATTGAAGCTCTTTTAGGTACAGAATGAAGGGTATAGGGCTTTGCATACTCTGGTATGAATTCTGCTAGAATGGTTTCTACGTCCCTTTTCTTTATTAAAGGAAGAAACACAGTTGACCCCTGTTCTTCCCCAGTCCCCCCACCAGCACTCTCTACATAAACCGTGGTATATCCAAAGGGTTGTCTGAATATATTTGAGACAAATCTCACTGCTGTTATACGATGTTGCTTAATCGTTAACTGTCTTGTTTCAAGCAGTCCTCTTTTTATGATAAGCTCATCGCCATGCTTCTCAACACTAAACTTTCCATATTTTAATATCGTGTTAATAATTGAAATAATCCAAGATATAATAAACACGAATACAATGATTGCTAAAACAAACAACATACCTGAACCTACAAAAAAACCAAATGTTCGTTCATAAATTGATTCAGGAATGACTTGCTCAAATTGGCTAAACAATGCCCCTACCATAGAGATCGTTAACCCAATACCACTAGAAGTTAGTGCCGCAACTACTAAATGTTTAGTAGAAAGTATCCATGTCTTTTCCTGTTGAGGTTCTGAATATGGCTTGTCTTCATGCGTAAACTCTCCATGTTCAACTTGCTGCTCTTCTACACGAGAGATAGGTGGTCTATTTCTTTTTAACGCTTCGCTAATGACCTTGGCTTCGCTTTTTTTTATCGCATTTAATTGTACTTCGGGTTCACCGCCACTTCCAGCCGTTTCTACCGTTAATTTAACAAGACCAAAGATCCTTTGAATGATACCTGCAGTCATATCAATACTTTGTACACGACTTTGCTGGATGTAACGCTTCTTTTTGATAAAAATCCCTTTTTGTACAAATAACTCTCCATCATGAAGATGATAACGAAAGCTTATATAGGATAATAAACTAGAAACAAACAAAATGATGATAAATCCAAGCCATATGTATTCAAAACGAATAAATTGTTCTTCAGAACGATTACTAAAAAATAAGGTAATAATGAGAGGTAACAATATGCCCCTCAAACCTTGTAAAAATAGTAAGATGATGCTTGCCGGGTGGAGTCTTTTAAACTCATTCATCTTCTGCCACCGCCGCTAGTGCAGCTATTCGATCTCTTAACTCTTCTGCAACTTCTAATGAAAGGGTAGGAATTCTATGACTTGTAGCTGCAGTGATAATCGTCACATCAGCCATTTTATATCGTCTTAAAAGTGGACCTTGTTCAGTATCGACATGTTGCACACGCGTCATAGGAATTAACTGCCTTCTAACAATCAATACGCCAAATTGTAAATCAATTTCGCTTTCTAACACTTCATATTTCCACCTTTTCCACCTTAATGGCGGTAAGAAAATGACAGTAATGAAGATGTATAAAAAATAGATCGCAATAAAAGTAAATAAAATCCAAACAGGTAAGTCAAAAAAATAAAGTAGTACCCCATATGTAATAGGAAGAAGAGCTACAAGCAAACTTTCAAAAAATGCTTGTAGCCTCCATACTGAACGTGCCTTTACTGGTAATAGGGTTGATGGTGCTCCTCGCACGCTCTCTCCTCCTTAAAAACTATTCTTCTTCGGAAACGTAGATAATTTCTACACCTTGGTCCTTTAACAATGAAATGATCGCATCATTGAGTTCTTTATCATAAAGAAGACCTACAGACTTCACCAATTCTAATTCTTCTAGGTAACCCTTCTCTGCATCTTCAATTAATTCAATAATATCTTCCATCTTCCTTGCCTCTAATTCATTCAAAATGGATTGTTTATCCAATACGTCTCCTCCTTATTCTTTCGATGATATTGAATCTGTCATTTGCTTCCACACGGAACCTTTTGCTTCCTCGCCGCCTTCAATCCGTCCAATCGCCATCTTAATTTGCATCGCTACTTCAAATTCTGGATCCGCTTCCGCTTCTTTTAGTGATGGTAATGCTGATTCATCGCCTACTTCATAAAGAAACATGGCCGCACGCCATCTTACAAGCTTATTTTTATCTTTTAACGCTTCAATCATTGCGGGAATAGCTTTTGTATCGCCTATATCAGATAAGCAGTCGCCAGCAGTCCTGCGCACCGTAACAGAAGAATCCTTTAATGCTTGATATAGTAATGGTAAAACAACAGGCTTTTCGATCATCCCTAAATAAACAGTCGCAAGACGACGAATAGATGCTTTCTCATCTTCCAGTGCACGTTTTAAAACAGGAAGATCCTCCTCTGTTGGGTCCATACGCTCTAATAACGCATAACGTTCCTTCCAATCGTCAACTGCTAACATCTCTTCGCTCACTTTAATAAAACGACTTGTGACTTCTTGCTTTTCAGAAGTCACATTACCATTAGCGATATTTACTAATTCAGTTAAACGTTCCTCGGAATAAGCAGCAGATAATTCATCGACGACTTCTTTTGCTACTTCTTCAAGTTCACCATAGCGTACACCTTGCTCTACCCACTTACGCTCCATTACTACGTTATCTTCAGGTTTTTGAGCTTTTGCAATTGCATCACTAAAGCGCTCAGGTAAACCAGCACGCTGCTCTTCCTCTCCGTTTGTAAGCTTTACTTGCATCGGGATTCCTTTAAACATTTGTAGATGTACATATACCTCTCCAAAATGATCTTGAATAGTATCTTCACTCTCACTTACTGTTTCGGCATCTTCTCCGAAAACGGAACGTACCTGAGGTAATATCACTTTCCAATCAACCTTTGGGTGACGATCGATCGCTAGGAAGTCGGCTACATGATAAACGCCCTTTACTCCTTCTATTTCAAATAGTTCTTTTATGTATTCGGGTGCCTCATTTTTGTTTTTTTCATTATAACTATTCCTAGAACTTTGACCTAAACTCTCACTCAACGTTAATTTCATTGTATTGGGGCTTGGTGTTGGTTCGATGGATAGAATTCTCATTCAAATGACCTCCTCTTAATCTTTAATTGATCTTATCATAGGTATCTAAGCGTTTCCACCAATAGACATTTACGCTTTACCGTAACGTATGAATCTTCAGATTTAACAAAATTGTTATATTAAAACAACTCTCACCTCTGTTATACTACTATAAAAAGGAGGTTTCATCATGCGATTTGCTTTTCTATCAGATATACATGGTAATGCCACTGCCCTTGAAGCAGTCATTACAGACCTAAATAAGAAAGATGTTGATCACATTGTCGTTTTAGGAGACCTCTGCTTTAGAGGCCCAGAACCAAAGCGTTGTCTTAATTTAATTCGCTCCCTTGATGCCTCAGTTATCAAAGGAAATGCTGACGAATGGCTTGTTCGAGGCTTTAAAGAAGGCGAAGTTCCAACTACTGCTCTTGAAGGTTTAAATCAAGAACGCGATTGGACGTTAAAGCGCTTAAATGATGAAGATCTCACTTATTTAGCAGAGCTTCCAACTGAAATGATTGTTGATAAAGGACAAGATCAACTTATTCATGCCTTTCATGCAACACCTACAAACCTTTTTGACGTTATCAACCCGGATGAAACAACTAAAATTGAACATCAATTGATGCAAAAAGATGAAGCAGATGTCTATGCATATGGACATATTCATCTTCCCTATATCCGTTCTTTTCATGGGAAAAATGTAGTAAACCCAGGTAGTGTGGGCTTACCTTTTGATGGTCATCCACTTGCTTCATACATCGTCGGTGACCTTGAAGAAGGACGACATTCTTTCCAAATTAATCGTGTACCGTATAACAGAGAACATGTTGTCGAGCTTTATCATCAAGGTGGCTACCCGGATATTGAAACGATGGGCAGGGTTGTGTTTTATGGCGTGAAGCCTTAACACCTTTTAATCAAGTAGTTCACCAAGTCCTTTAACAATTGAAATAAAACGAGCTTGATCATTGTATGTTGCTACAATTTGCTGCTTTTTATCAATTAAAATGGTCGTTGGGACGCCCATACACCGATAAGCATCATACGTTTTCGTTCCAACATCACTATAAACGGGAAAAGTTAAATTCATTTCATCTAACCAAGCTTCCACATCAACTGATGAATCACGACCTGTTACGTGGATAAAGACCATGTGAACGTCATCATTTTTCATTGACTGATAAAGCGTATTCTTTTCACTTAGATCTCTCTTGGAATCCGGACACCAAGAAGTCCAAAAGGTAAGAAGAACAACTTTCCCCTTTAATGACTCTAGTGACACGCTTTCTGTTTGTGACGGATTTGTTAAAGTGAAATTAGGGGCAATAACAGACATACGAATCTCTCCTTATAAGTAATAGTGAAGCCTCCTCACCTTGGGAACAAGGCAAGGAGGCTCTATTTGTTTTTTAAGAACTGCAATGTTCATTATAAGCAAGAGCTAAATTACGAATAATCGATTCCGGTGAAGCTCCTTCAATTTGTTCGCGAGGAATAAAATGAACCACTTCCTTTCCCTTTAAGATCGCCATCGAAGGTGAAGATGGTGGAATCTCTGGGAAATAAGAACGCATCGTTGCTGTTGCCTCTTTATCTTGTCCTGCAAAAACGGTTACTAAATGATCAGGTTTTTGATCATGTTGAAGTGATGTAGTTGCAGCAGGTCTTGCAAGTCCTGCTGCACATCCACATACAGAGTTAATAACGACTAACGTTGTGCCTTTTGCTTGATCCATATATTGATCTACTTCTTCTGATGTTGTTAATTCTGTAAAACCTGCCTCAGTCAATTCTGCTCTCATTGGCAGTACGACCTGCTTCATATAATCTTCATAATGCATTGACATGATTTAACATCCCCCTTTATTTTTGTTTTCATTATGTAACTCAATGAATGATATATATGGTGAGAGCTTTTCATATAAATGCGCAATGGAATGGAAAGCATAAATCCGCTCTATTCCTAGTCCTTTTTGGAAGATAAATAAAGCAGGAACACTATGTACCTTCCACCTTTGCACAAAGCGAGTGGCTTCATTTACATTTATTTCATAAATCTTCAGGTGAGGAGTTGTCTGCTCTAAAATTGTTAACATTTTGGCAGCTAATTTACATGTCCCACATAAAGGTGTAGATATGAAAATAAATTCAACCGATTTACGCTGATCAAGTATATGATTTAAGCTACTTTCAGAAATCGATTCCATAAAGTGTCTCACACCCCTATCCTTATCCATTGTAGCAAATAATAGAATTTTTCGCACGAAAAAGAGATAAGGGATATAAAAAACAAGAGTCTAAATAGACCCTTGCTCCTCGTTATTGTCTTAAAATCATGTGGTTTTGAAGTTGGCGAATTTGTTGTTGCTTTCGGTTTAATTGATCCCGTTGTTCCGGGGTTGCTGCTCGCAACACATCATCTAATTCCCCACTTATTTCCTCTAACATCATTTGTGCATTAGTGTACTCTTCGTCTGTACCAGGCTGCACTCGTCTTGCATCATCAAAAACTTTTTGTGCTGCTTCAATGATTCCTTCTGCCTTTTCCATACATTCATCCAATTGATCACGATTCGCCATCATTCATTCCTCCTACAAATTTAGAATAGTGAATGATGTTACTATGCGTACCATGAGAGAATTTTATTCAAGTAGAAAGCTTATACACCATCATATCGTGAGCAATATGCACATTCGAAAAGTAATGCTTCGCTTCCAGTTCGAATTCTTCCTCCTCGCCAGAATAACGAGAACTTATATGAGTGAGTATCAACGTCTTTACTTGCGCCTCTTTCGCTAGTGCCGTTGCTTCTTCAATGGTACTATGACCAAATTGGGCAGCATGTTCTTGTTTATCCCCTCTAAAAGTGGCTTCATGTACTAGGACGTTGGCACCTCTACTAAAATCGACCATTTTTTTGATCGGTCTTGTGTCTCCTGCAATAACGATCATACGACCTTTTTGAGGTGGCCCAACAAAATCTTTGCCATTTACTTTACTTCCATCTTCTAACTCAACCGTTTTACCTTCTTTAATTCTTTGATAGATCGGCCCCTTAGGTATATTCAATGATTGGAGTCTTCCCATATCAAGCTTCCCTGGCTTATCTTTTTCAGTAATTTTAAAAGCAAAGCAAGGCATTACATGTTCAAGTTCAAGAGCATACACAAGCACATCTTCTGTCTCTAATACTAAACCCTCTTCTACCTCAATAACCTTGTAAGGATAACGTAAATGTGTTCTAGAAACAGTAAGAGATGCATCTATAAAAGTTGCTAACCCTTTTGGACCGTATATTGTTAATGGCGATCTTGCCCCTTGAAAAGATCTTGAACCTAATAATCCAGGCAAGCCAAATATATGATCTCCATGTAGATGTGTAATAAATATTCGATCAATCTTTGTTAAGGTGATAGGAGAATGTAGCAATTGATGCTGAGTGGCCTCACCGCAATCAAATAACCACTGTGTCCCTTTTTGTTGTAGGAAGCGAAGAGCAAGTGCACTCACATTCCTCTCAATCGCTGGAACTCCAGAGCCAGTCCCTAAAAAATGAAATTCCATCCTCTACCTCCAATTTTATCTTTAGTATTAAAAGTATAGCATTTCCTATTAATAAGATTAAAGCAACATTGAAAAAACACGAACAATCAATGATTGCTCGTGTTAGATTTAATCTTGAATACTATTTGTTTGTAGTGAGGAAAATTCACCATCAGTATTTTCCGCATCTTTTGGAATTGGCGATTTTTTATAACGCCCTATAATCGTACTTGCCACAAAAATGACAAATACAGAAAGCAATGCTTGACTCCAACCAACTAATAATGTGGCAAAGACGATAATGAGAAAATCACTGATAAAAATAGTCAGCCCTCGATTAATTCCCCATTTCTGATCAATATAAAGAGCAAGAATATGAATACCCCCAAGCGAGGATCCGTTATTTAAAACAAGAGTCACACCAATGCCAATGCAGATTCCTGCTAAAGCTGTAGCAAGCCATAAAGGCACATTAAAAAATGGCATAACATCAAGCAAATCACGAATAACTGAAATAGCCGTAATGGAGAGTAAACTAGAAAGTGTAAACCACTTCCCTAGCTTCGTCCATGAAATCAAAAAGAACGGCAAATTGACTAAGAAGAACAGCACTCCCCATGACCAGGGACTCATATATGTAAGCACCGTCGCAAGCCCTGCAGTCCCTCCAAAGGTTAAGTCATGCATAGCTAAAAAGCGTAATCCAAGTGAAGTCAAAATTAGACCCACTAAGACTAGCCCCATTACTCTAAATCTCTCCAACATTCTCATCTCCTATTATCTCTCTATCTCTTTATAAAACCTTTTGTCAGTAAACATTTAGTTAATAAATTGAGAAAATACCTTCTATAACAGTAAGGCAATATGAGGAAATCGTCAATGTATCTTCATGAATTTTTATTCATCTGAATTATCAGAAAAACTTTAATTTAATAGTTAAATACTAATAAGAAAAGTATGTATATACATAATCCATACATTTACCTCGTTTAACGAAATAAAAAAAACACCTCATATTGAGGTGGTTTTTAGATTAAAAGGTCAATCTCTTCAATGAGTTTGATTATTTCCGGTTTACTAACTTGTTTATCAGCACCCACTGCAATACCTTTATGATAAAGGTCATCGGTAATGAGAGATGAAAAGATGATGATAGGTATTCTTTTTAAAACATCGTCTTCTTTTATCCTTTTTGTTAAGTGTAATCCATCCATCATCGGCATTTCTAAATCAGTTATTAATAGCTGGACTTCCTCTTCTAGTTGTTGGTCGTCTGCAGCCTTTATAAATTCTAAATAGTCCCATGCTTCCTTACCATTCTCGAAAAACGTGATTTGGTCATATCCTGCTTCTGATAATGTTTGATGAAGAAGTTTTCTAAGCATGGCAGAATCTTCAGCCACTACAACCTTCTTCATGCTCCGTTCCCTTTTACCTAACTTCCTTACTTGCTCTACATTAATTCCTTTACTAGGATTAATATCTACGACAATTTTCTCGAAATCAAGAAGTAAGATCATCTGCTCATCCATTTTCACCACACCAGTTGTAGCACTTTGTATTCCTTGTGATAATTCAGTGGGCTTTTCAATTTGTTCCCATGAAATACGATGAATACGTGATACTCCACTCACTCGAAATGCTACTTTTAACTTATTTAATTCAGAAACGATAAACCTATCTTGAGATGGATCCCGAGAAGGCACACAACCTAATACTTCCATTAAATTCACCACTGTTAGTACTTCATCACGTAAACGGATCATTCCCTCTATATGAGGATGGCTGTTTGGTATAGGGGTAACGGGCTCTGTTTGAATAATTTCTCGTACTTTCATTACATTTATACCATACGTACCTTCTCCAACATTAAAAACAATCACTTCTAGTTCATTTGTGCCTGAATCGAGTAAGATCCCCTCTTGATTAACCGCCAATGTACACACTCCTTAAGTACTAGTTCACGTTCATAATAAAGCTCGTTTCGTTTCGAAACGAGCTTTCGCCTTAAATTAACAAATTGAATAAGCTTTCATTTTTATTAATTTCGTGGTAACCAAAACCTTTTTTGTTAAGACGCTCAATAAGAAGATGATAATCATCATCACATTTCAGTTCAATCCCAATTAATACTGGACCGTTTGCTTTATTATTCTTCTTTGTGTATTCAAAACGTGTAATATCATCGTCCGGTCCTAATACGTCTGTAATAAATTCACGTAGCGCACCAGCACGTTGTGGAAATTGAACAATGAAATAATGTTGTAGTCCTTCATATATCAATGACCGCTCCCTCATTTCTTGCATCCGTCCAATATCGTTATTACCACCGCTCACCACGCAAACAACCGTTTTTCCTTTGATCTCATCTTTATAGAAATCAAGAGCAGAGATTGGCATCGCACCAGCAGGCTCAGCAACAATAGCATTTTGGTTGTATAGTTCAAGAATGGTTGTACAAATCTTGCCTTCAGGAACCAAGACAATATCATCAAGCACTTTCTGACAGATCTCAAAAGGAAGCTCGCCCACTTTTTTAACTGCTGCTCCATCTACAAATTTATCAATTTTTTCAAGTTCTATTACTTTTCCCTGCTCAAGAGATTCTTTCATTGCAGGAGCACCAGAAGGCTCACAGCCAATCAATTTTGTTCTCGGGCTAATACTTTTAATGTAGGTGCCGATTCCGCTAATTAAGCCGCCCCCGCCAATGGATGAAAATAGATAATCGATATTTTCATCGATGTCATTCATAATTTCCATTCCAACGGTTCCTTGGCCTGCTACAATTTTTTCTTGATCAAATGGGTGGATAAAGGCCATTTGATGTTCATTGCTGTAGGTAATTGCTTCATTAAAAGAATCATCAAATGTATCGCCTGTTAAAATCACTTCTACAAATTCTTTTCCAAAAAACTTCACTTGATCTACTTTTTGACGTGGTGTAGTAGACGGCATAAATATTTTACCAATGATTTGTAGGGTATGACATGAATAGGCTACACCTTGAGCATGGTTACCAGCACTGGCACAAACAACACCATTATTTAATTCTTCTCTTGGAAGACTAGATATTTGATGAAAGGCACCACGAATTTTAAATGATCGCACGACTTGCAAGTCTTCTCTTTTTAAATAGACATTACAATTATAGCGTTCAGATAAGACCTGATTCTTCTGCAATGGTGTATGCGTGACTACATCTTTTAAGCGTTGATTTGCAATGATGATATCTTCAATATGTAAGGTTCCCATTTGTGTAATCCCCTCGTTTGCTTTCGTTTTCCTTTTAGACATTAAAAATTACGTTTTATCTTCATCATCTTACCATATGGGCTTATTTTTGCGAACCCCCATATCAAGCTCCCATCCTTGTTTGATTTCCCTCTTCCGATTAACTTACTTGAATTGACATTTATCGTGCGATTGCTTGTTGATTATTTTTAGGGGCAACACTATAATAAAGTGGACGAAAGAGTATGACTGCATTCGTCATACATAGATCGATGTTTGTGTTGACAAAGAGGAGGGTCGTTCATGTTAAAAAAACTAGCGATGATGACAGCGATTTTATTAACATCATTTTTCATGGGAGCACAAGCTATTTTAGCCGCTGGTGGCGGTGCTGCAGAAGATGCTGCTCATGCTGAACCATCTGGCTTAATTACTGGTGCACTTACTGCATTATCAATTGTTACTCTTGCTTTTATGATTTTTCTTTCTTTCCGCGATAATGGATAAGAGTTACTAACGTAAAAAGGGTTTGGCTCACACATGACACTGAGCCAAACCCTTGCTTTATGTCATTCCCGAGGATTGAACACAAAGGAGAAACACTATGACGTGGGATGTATTAAATGTCATTGGTACAGTTGCTTTTGCTTTAAGTGGAGTAATTGTGGCAATGGAAGAAGATTACGATTTAATGGGTGTTTACATATTAGGTCTTGTCACTGCTTTTGGAGGCGGTGCTATTCGGAATTTATTAATCGGAGTACCAGTCTCTGCTCTTTGGGATCAGGGTACTCTTTTTACAATCGCAATCATCGTGATGACTGTCGCGTTTTTATTTCCTGCCTTGTGGATTAATCGATGGTTAAAGTTCGGCATACTTTTTGATGCTATGGGACTTGCTGCCTTTGCTATACAAGGAGCAATTTATGCAACAGAGATGGGGCATCCGTTAAGCGCAGTATTGGTTGCAGCCGCCTTAACTGGTACTGGTGGTGGAATGATAAGAGACGTCTTGGCAGGGAGGCGGCCGCTATTCTTACGAAAAGAAATCTACATTGGTTGGACGATGCTAGCGGGGCTTGCTATTGGATTAAATCTTGTCAGTGGCACAGTCGGACTTTGGACATTGTTTACAGTGATGGTCATTTTGAGGATGCTTTCAGTCCATTATAAATGGCAGCTTCCCCACAGGAAAATCGAACAATTACCAAGCTAACAAAAAAATGAACCGCGAATAGATGCGGTTCATTTTTTGTTTGTTTCGATTGGTCTACCCTCATACGTGATCCAATCACTCCAACTACCTGCGTACAATTTTACATCTTTATAACCTAGACTTGTTAAAGCTAATACATTAGGACAAGCTGTAACACCGGAGCCACAATAAACAATGACAGAGTCTTTTTTATCTATCATATTGAATCTCTCACTTAACTCTTTATTACTCTTCCATGTACCGTCTTCATTTAAATTACCTTTCCAAAAAGCATGTTTAGCTCCTGGAATTCTACCAGCTATACGGTCAATCGGTTCCACTAGACCTAAATAACGCGCTTCTTCTCTTGAGTCCAAAATGGTAGCATTCCCTTGCTGAACAGCTGTTAAAACTTCTTCCTGTGTAGTTAACATTTCATGTTGGAGATTAGCTTTAAATTGCGTATGTGTATAGGTTGGAATCACATCATCCACAGCGTATCCAGAAGATTTCCACTTTGTGTAACCTTCATCAAGGACATAGACATGTTCATGCCCTAAATACGTTAACACCCACCATAATCTAGAGGCAAAAGCTCCACCCTCATCATCATAAGCGACGACAACTGTGTCATCATTAATGCCTAATCGTCCCATCGTCCTTTCTAGAGAATGGATGGATGGTAGAGGATGTCGTCCGCCGTGCTTTTCCACCTTGTCAGAGAGATCCTTTTCAAGATCGATATACAAAGCCCCTTTAATATGATCGCTTTTATATCTATCGAATCCATCATCCGGTTCACTGAGTTTATAACGGCAATCAATCATAAGAACTGACTTATTTCCGTTTATCCAGTTAACCACTTCTTCTATTGATTTGATAGGAGTTTTGGATTCAACCAACTTACTCAACCTCCTCTTGAAAAGCCTTTAATTCATCTCTTAACTGATGAAGGACAAAGGCTACAGACTTAAATGTTTCAATTTGTTTCTTTAATCCCGTTTTAGGATAAAAAGATTTGATCGCAACGACCTCAAGGTTATCATGTGTATGGCCAATTTGAATCGGGTATAAATGGCTTGGTTTAACGTTCAGTACGAATTGTTCAGCTAAAGGTTTCCATTCATCCGAGACGATCTTCACTCGATCGGCAAAGGGTTTAACTACACCAAAAAAATCAGGTTCATATCCTTCTTTACGAACCTGATTTAAATAATAGGATTCAGCTTCACTATTTAAATGAAGAAGTTCTTCTGTTAATTCTTCTAACTTCCGTTCATCTTTATTCATATCCCTCACCTCATCCTTATCATAGCAAATGAGTAAGGGGATTTAAAAGGAAAACATCTGCTTAAAAGACCTCCACTTACGCTTAGGTTCTGCTCCTGCAGCTATTGGTAGTTCTGTTTCGTCCCTAAATGGATCGTGAACTTTTTCCTCCATCTGATCTAATCTCGCCTCTAGTTTTTGGAGCATTTTCATCATATTCTCAATTTCTGAGCGATGTTTTAAAAGTTGATAGCTCACCACTTCATCTGCTTTTTGTGATAATTGCATCTCTAAGTCTTCAACACGTCTCATCACTTGATCAAGCTTCTCATCATAGGCGGCAGCTGAGACCTTCTCCTTTTTCACTGAAGAATTAGGACGCTTATTGACCAAGGATGAAAACTGAGATAGATCAACTTCTTTCATTTTTTTCCCTTCTTGCAGCTGTTCTTGGATTGATTTTAATACGACAACATGTTCATCTGAGAAAAAATAATGACCATGCTCATTT
The DNA here is from genome assembly GCF_032843265.1 of Alkalihalophilus lindianensis. NCBI lineage: Bacteria > Bacillati > Bacillota > Bacilli > Caryophanales > Bacillaceae > Alkalihalophilus > Alkalihalophilus lindianensis. The sequence continues at coordinate 706,030 of NZ_JAWJBA010000001.1, read as the reverse complement.
GTATCACAACCAATTTCAAAAAACTTCATCCAACGTTGAATCGTAGTAGGGTTTACACCTAATTGTTCTGAAACCTCTTTTGTCTTCATCGTCATTTCCATAAGACGTCCCTCCCGTAATGTTTTCTAAAGAAACGTTTCGCTACTGACCATGCTCATTTCCTGCTACCTGACAAAACTAGAATGCATTCGTCAAAGAAAGCCTCTAATTACACTTATTCTACAAATCGATGACTTTTTGACGAATTATCAGGAATGCTTGCCTCTTATACATGTATTTTCATTTCAATAGCCATACTAAGTATAAGGAGGGATAGAACATGGATAATAAAACGAACAAAAAACAAGCACAAACAAACCCGAACCAGCAAAGAGATAATCAAAAGGATTCTCAATACACAGGTGACAAGAAATTAGGCGGGCCAAACCGTCCTGCTGAATGACTTTATAAGACGAAAAGCCGAGATGGTTGCCATCTCGGCTTTTCGTCTTATAATCGGCTGAGCTTATACAACCAATAGAGCTCTACTCTCTTTTTATGTACCCACCTTCTAATCTCTTTAGGCTTTTTTTCCTTTACCCGCCGAAAGAAAGACGTCACACCTTTATGATTAGTAGACCAGTCGATCCCTTTAGCTGGAGGGTGAGAAAAGATTGGGTAGGTCCATCTAAGAATTGGACTTGAATTTTGCGACTCCATTTTACAAATCCGTTCATAATCCCTTCTTGAACCTGTATGTTCGATCGAATACATAAAATCTAGAATGTCTGTGTGAATAGTTGGATGGAACAGCAACATAGCTAATCGTTTACCAAGCTTAATTCTTTGGCCTACATTGGCAAAATTCCGGACATACTGACCATAAACAGAGCCCTCCAATGTCGGTAACAAAACATAACTAAAGTGTGCATGTTCTTCTAATTGATATCGTAAAGTGTGAAAGATCTTTTTTGAATATGTTTTCCTACTCATCACTTCTTTTTCAAGTAGTTGCTGTTCATTAATTATAAGCGCTGTACACAAACGGATTTCATCTCTTTTATCCCAAAATACTTGCCACTCTTTCTGCATGAAGCTTGAGACATTTAATGCCTTTAATTGTTCAAATTCTACTAGTTGATTTTTTTTCTTCCATTCATATAGTAGTAGTTGTGGGTATGCATCTTGAAAGATAAGCCAATTAGAACGTTCGTACATCGCAAAGATCGTGGCTCTTGTACTTGGCTCAAGAATTTCTTTAAACCAAGTGCTTTCTAGATCAGTCATATTCCAACCCGCATTTCGTGAGACGATACCAGCGAGCAGAGCCCAACGAATTTCAGGATTTCTTTTGTAAAAACGTTCATATGCCTTCGTTCTTGAAATATTATCAAGATTATTTTTCATCGTCATTCGCTTTATTTTTTGTATTTGAGTTTCTGTAACTGAAAGATGATTCATCGTTAACCTACTTTCATTTGTCACACACTTCTCAAAATTACTATCTACCCACTTTAACAAGAGATGTGGTAAGATTGTGTGATGGAATCTAATTCTTAGTTTCTAACATTTTTTACATTCCATGCATGAAAGTGAGAGATGATTTAAAAAAGGTTGTGATGAAGATGACGATTCGCTATCCTAACGGAAAACGATTTGAGACTTCAACTGTAAAAAAAAATCAAACAAAAAAGCCAAATCAGATTACCTACAGCAATCGAGGAATGACATTAGAGGAGGATATAAACACTACAAATGAATGGTATGTCGAACAAGGTCTTGCGGTGATCCATAAAAAGCCGACACCTGTTCAAATTGTACAAGTAGATTACCCACAACGAAGTGCAGCAGTTATAAAAGAAGCGTACTTTAAACAAGCATCTACAACCGACTATAATGGTGTTTATAAAGGACGTTATGTAGATTTTGAAGCAAAAGAAACAAAAAATAAGACTTCCTTCCCATTAAACAATTTTCACGACCACCAAGTAAAACACATGAAAGAAGTCTTAAGACAAGATGGGATTTGTTTTGTCCTATTACGTTTTACAACAACAGATGAAGTCTATTTACTTGATGCAAGTTATTTGATTTCTTTCTATGAGGACATGAAACATTCGAGAAAATCGATTCGAAAGTCTGATGTTGAAAAATATGGACATTTGATTAAAATAGGATATCAGCCACGAATAGATTACTTACCTATTGTACAGCACGCCTACTTCTCAGAATAATAAGTAGCCGATGTTAAGAAAGGAAGATTACGATGTCAGAAGAACAAAACACACGAACTGGTCGTCGTCAAAATCGTCAACAAACCAAAAAAACAAAGGGATCGAGAAAAGGAATCTTTAAAAAGATTCTCCTAACACTCGTTACTCTTGGAGTGTTAGCCGTTATTGCAGGAGGTGTTACAGCCTTTGTAATGATTCAAGGGGCCCCACCATTAGATGAAGAACGATTGAAGTTATCTCAAGCTGTAATCATTCATGATAAAAATGATGATGTTGTATCTCAATTAGACTCGTCTGAACGACGAATTACGATTAGTATTCAAGATGCTCCGCAAGTATTAGAGGATGCATTTATTGCCGTTGAAGATATTCGTTTTCATGAGCACTTCGGGGTTGATGTCAGACGTATGTTTGGGGCTCTTGCTGCAAACATAACCGGCGGCTTCGGTGCTGAAGGAGCTAGTACCATCACCCAACAGCTTGTAAAGAACTTATTTTTAAATGAGCAGAAACAATTAACACGTAAAGTTCAAGAGCAATATTTAGCCATCAAATTAGAACAAAATTACTCTAAAGACCAAATTCTTGAGATGTATATGAACCAAATTTATTTAGGCTCAGGTGGCTGGGGTGTTGAGGCAGCTTCTCAGAGTTACTTCAGCAAGTCCGTTCAAGACTTATCTCTTGCAGATGCGGCCCTTTTAGCAGGGATTCCACGTCGACCGAGCTTCTATGATCCACTTCACAATCCTGATGCTGCGGAGAGTCGTCGTAACTTAGTCCTTTCCTTAATGGAGCAACATGGAAAAATATCAAGTGAAGAAGCTGAAGAAGCAAAAGCAATTCCAATTGAAGATCAATTGAATCCTTCTGAGGATAGAGAATCATACACGTACGAAGCGTTTTACAATCAAATCATGCAAGAAATCGAAGAGATGGAAGGCGTGTCCATTAGTGATTTATATCACTCTGGGTTAAGAGTCTACACAACACTTGATGTAGAGGCACAAGAACATGTCGAACAAGTATTACAATCTGATCAATTCATATCCAATTTTCCAGATAATGAAGACTTTCAAGCCGGTGTGACGTTAATGGATACGAAGACCGGTGAAATTCGAGCGATCGGAAGCGGCTTAGAAGACACTGGCATCCAACGAGGTACAAATTATGCAACTGGAATAAAGAGACAACCGGGATCGACGATTAAACCGATTCTTGACTTTGGTCCGGCGATTGAATACCTTCAATGGTCAACGGCCAAAGTCTTAGTGGATGAAGAACATACTTATAGTAATGGAACTCCCTTTAGAAACTTTGGTGGGACATATGAAGGTGCGATGTCGATGCGCCGTGCTCTAGCTCGATCAAGAAATGTCCCCGCTGTTAAAGCCCTTCAGGAAGTTGGCGTCGACCGTGCAGCTAATTTCGCGCAAGGGTTAGGCATTCCAATTGATAAAGACCCAATGCCTGAATCATATGGCTTAGGTGGTTTTGATACCGGGTTTTCTACGTTAGAACTTGCTGGGGCTTATGCAGCATTTGGTAATAATGGAACGTTTAATAAACCTCATACGGTACGTAAAATCGTTTTCCCAGATGGCCGTGAAATGAACACTGCACCTGAGCCGACAACAGCGATGAGTGATTATACAGCATATATGGTCACGGATATGTTGAAAAGTGTCATGACTGATGGTACCGGAACAGCAGCCCATATTCCTGGTCTACCTGTAGCTGGTAAAACAGGTACAACAAACTTCGCTCAAGAAACTCGTGAGCAATACAATATCCCAACCGACGGGGTACCTGATGTGTGGTTTGCAGGATATACAACGAATTACACTGCTGCAGTATGGTCTGGATTTAGAAGAAATGATGAGGGGAACTATCTTCAGGCTGCTGAAGAGCGTCGTCTTTCACAACAGATCTTTAAAGCAGTTATGGAGGAAGTATCACGTGGCGTTGAAACGCCAGACTTCACCATGCCTAACTCTGTGGTAAAAGTTGGAGTTGAACGTTCAACTGGCCTACTGCCAAGTGAATTCACTCCACGAAGTGAAATTGTCGAAGAGTTGTTTGTACGTGGAAATGAACCATCACGTGTGTCAGAGGAGTTTATCCAGTTACAAGCTCCATCTAATATGACGGCTGGTTACGATGAATCATCTAATCAAGTCATTGTAAGTTGGGATTATCCAAGTAATCAGCGTTCTGCTGTTACGTTTGAATTGCAGTTAAGTGTGAATGGATCAAGTCCTCAAACAGTAGCAGAAGGATCCGATATGCAATATATCTTAACGGATATTGAGCCTGGTTCAACTTATCGCTTTATAGCTACTGCAGTGTCAAATGACAACTCAAGCTTACGCAGTGACCCTGCAAGCGCTGAGGTAACTATTGGTGAGGAAGAAGAAGAAATTGAAGAACCAATCGAGGAAGAAGAAATTGAAGAAGAAATTGAAGAAGAAACAGAAGAACCTGAAGTAGAAAATGAAGACGAAACCGAGCAAGAAAATGATAACAACAATAATGATAACACCGATAACAATGGAAATAACGGTAATGGCAACAATGGAAATGGTAATGGTAATGGTAACGGTAACGAAAATAATGATGAAACTGATACCGAAGAAGAACCTACAGCACCAGAAGAACCAAACGATTCTGCTGAAGCTGAAACCAATACCAGCTCGACTAGAGAAGAGGAAGATGAATAAAAAGAGGGTGCGCCATGGCGCACCTCTTTTTATTATTGGATGAAAGCTTTAAGGCTCTTGTATTCCTTTTCAATCGCTTCTTTTTCATCATCCGTCATGATCATCGTTAATCGCTCAAATTCTCGATCTAACCCTTTTACGATCTGCTGTTTCATTTCGCTTTCTACATCATCAAAGATCAATGCGCTTTCCCTATTTATTTCAGCCTCTAGCTTTAGTAAATAGTCTTTTGCCAAAGTCGTTCCGTCATTCACTAATTGATCTTTTAGTTGACGAGTGCCTCCCTCTTCAAAAAAGCTCTTGAGAGTGGATAGGGACGATAAATAAGATGTAGGATCTAAAGTAAAAATATGATGTTGTCGTTCATGATTAAAGGAAACATTAAGTTCTTCAAGATCTAATAAAAAACTTTGAAAATCCCCACGTATTGACTCTTCCATTTCTCTCATCCAGCTTACTAACGATAGCTTCATCGATGTTTCAACACGAAGAATCGTCGCTTCTAATTCCTGTGATAAGAAATATTCACCTGAATTTCTCCATTCTTTGATCGCTGCTACAAACGTTTGCTGCTGAACCTTCTTTGTTTTTCCCGTAACAGTGGTCACATTAATCGCGTCTGTATACTGATCATTTAAAACGTACTGAACGCGTTCCCGTAAATAAAGAAATAGTTCAGTTATTTCTTGAGCAGTTCTTCGTTTTGCTGATACCGGTTCAACCTCTAAAATATGATTCTTCCACTTATCTACTTGTTCTTTTCTCTGTGCTTGTTTCTTTTTTCGTACATCCTCTTTTGCATCAACAAAATCAATCGCCTCTTGTAATTGATTAAGATAGGTTTTTACCTCTTCTTGAATTAAAGAGAAACTTAATTGCTTTAATTCCTGTACGGTCTCTGTGTAAAAAGCGTCCTCAAATCGACTAAACATCTCATCATGTTTGGTTTCACTTTCCTTAGCTGCCAATCCTTTTTTACTTGAAAGCGGATAAAGACGTGGCTTCTCTATCCCAATATTTAATAGCTGATCATTGATATGCTTTTTAACCCCGTTTAATTCAGCTGGACTGCTCGCTAAGTCTGCTGCATTTAAAATGAAATATAATTTATCGTGAGTAAATCGATCGTTTACTTTAGCCATTTGAGTTAGGAAATGTTGATCAGATTTTGAGAATGCATGGTTATAATACGTCACATAAAAGATCGCATCAGATTCTCTCAACTGAGTAAATGCTACATTCGTATGTCGCCCATGAATAGAGTTAACTCCTGGGGTATCGACTAAAACAATTCCTTCAAGGGTGAGTGGACAATCAAAATAAATTGTCACATGATCAATTAAACAAGCATACTGTTCATCAGCTACATATTGAGCCAATGTTTCGTGATTGACCGATAACTCTTCCCCTAATTCCCATTCTGTTGTTTTTAAGCTTTCTTTTAATGTTAGTAAATATGATACATAGGTCCTTTGCCAACTAGTGGCTTGAAGAGTATCTTTTGGTCTCCATTTTTTTAAGTCAGTGATGGTTATATTCTCATCTAAATGTTTTGCAACTGATTTGATTTCTTGATCCAATTGTTCTCGTGATTTAAGCTCTACTCTTGCACTCAGATGAGGATGAGCATCATCTGAACGCTTTACCGTCGTAACAGTGGCCGTCGTTGGATGTGGAGACACAGGTAATATTGAATCACCTAATAAAGCATTTGCAAAGCTTGATTTCCCGGCACTGAATGCGCCAAATAATGAAATGATAAAAGAACGATCATTGTAACGATTAATTCGCTCAATCAACTTATTTTTTTCATGATCCAAGCTCATTGGAGTTTGATTTGTATTCATAACATTCACGAGCTGATCGAGCCAATCCTTTGCTTCTTTATCATTGAAAACGTCACGCTTACTTTCTTTTTCTTCTTCCCAAGTTGTTTCAATGACACTTTCTTTCGGTAGTTCTACTTGACTAAAAACAGATTGATCTACATCTTCTGGGACCTCTCTGTTTGCCATTCCATCTAATTGGGTTTCAAACCGCCCTTTATCATTAAAATCAGTAGCAATTTGATGGATGTTCTCTTTTTCTTTATTATAATTCTCTTCAATTTCTTCTATTTTCAACGTATATACTTCGATTTCTTGATATCGTTTTAGTTGATTTGATAAGGATTTTTTTTTCGTCTCAACATGCTTGCTGAGACCAATTATATATAGGTCTACTACTCCTTCAGCTTGCTTTCTTAGCTCTTTAATGAAGTAAGCCGTTCGATCTTTCGTAAAGGTAAAAACATAATCTCGATCAAAATGTGAAGCAGTAACGGCTTTGACAAAATCATCTCGTTTAACTTCAACATGGAGCTGTGAAATCGCTTGTTCGAATTCTTCTCGATTTGATAAATGAGTACGGTCATACTTCTCAAACAAGCGATGGATATGAAATTCAAGTTGACTTTTCAATTTATCTTGTGTACTAGCTATGAGCTTTTTCAGACGCATCTCACGTTCTTCTTCTGTTTTTTTCTTAGTAAATAATAACCCTACTCTAAAATTGGGCTGCATGGACTCTAACCATTCCCGCGTTAGCTCGGTTGTTTCATAAGGAAAAATGGTGACATCTTTCGTTAAGTGGTTCCAATTTTCATCAAAGCTTTCATGAATAGATAGTTCAAGACGCTCATTTTCTACTAACTCTTTTTGAGCCTTCTCTTTTTGTTTCAAGTCTTCTTTATTAAAGCCATTCTCACTTAAAGTATCTAGCACTTCCTCAATCTCGTCTTGCTTTTCTTCTTCAAGCCTTTGAGCAACACTTAAATAAAAGCTTTCATTTAAACGTTTTTTAGATGTCATCATTAATTCATGACTGTAATGAAGAATCGCTTTGATTCTCTGTTTAAATGCATCAAATTGATTAAGAGGATGTTGATGGACTTTCATACTGGTGAAGTAAAGATCTAATGGACGAATACCCCACTCATTGAACCCGTCTAACACTGATTGCTTAAAGGACTCAAAAGATAGCTCCTCTTCGTCATGTTTATCAACTTGGTTTATCACAATGTAAAGCGGCTTATTTTCATCAGATAACTGCTTTAGAAAATACAAGTTTGTTTCTGATTGAATATGATTATAATCCATTACATAGACGATTAAGTCTGTCGTGTACAGAGCTTCCATCGTCACTGCCTGATGAGTAGGGTCTGTAGAATCTACCCCAGGGGTGTCATATACAACACTTGAAGGGTGCATAAATGGCAAAGGAGCATAGATCGTCATTTTAGAAATATCGGATCCATTCATTCCCCATTCTCTAACACGCTCCCATGGAATCTCACCATTCCATTCTTTTTCGGTCTCATCGATTCGCTCAACATGTAAACCTAACTCACCATTCTTTATTCCAATAATGTTTGCACTTGTTGGAATGGGACTAGTAGGTAATACTTCTGCCCCTAATAACTTATTAAGAATCGTTGATTTACCTGCAGAAAAATGCCCACAAAAAGCAACTTCAAAGCGATCATCCATCTCTTTTTCTCGAATCATCTTTTGCCTGAGTGCTTCTGTTTCTGTAAATACAGGTTGTTTTACATCTACTTTCATATCGTTTCCCCCACTCGATGTAATCCCTTACTTTTTATGTATTCTGAACGTTCTGTGTGTGAGGCGTCGCTAACTGGACACCGTCACTTTCTTTGGATCACTTTACTTCTCGCATAACATTTTTCAATTTCTTGCATTAACATTCGTAGCTGAGTGAAGCTATGATAGGAATTTGGCTTAGTTAAAATAAACATAATCCTTTCCTTTATATTAGCAGGTTTTAACCCTAATGAGTCGGTTTGAGTAGCTAAATCATAAAGTTCTATCAATTCTTTTTTATTCATCCAAAAAAGAGCATCGATGCATAATGCCGTCATCCGAATCATATTCGATGTAACCTGCATTGTTTTTCTGCTTCGAAAGAGAGGAATTAATTCCTTTTCTGTCTCTTTCCAAACAGAGAATAATGGTGGTAAATATACCTCGGGCTCTTTCCAAGGATAACATTCTTTTGTAATATCATAATAAAAACAGACTGAGCGCAATCGTTCGCCATATGATTGTTCTGCTTTTATTTCTACTGTATCTGATTCATAAAAAGGAGCCATTTTAAAACCTTCTCGTATAGTGAGTTGCATTAGAGAAGTCCTTTTGCTTTCAATCTTTTCTTCCCTTCTCTACACCTCTCAAGTAATGGACAAGTTTCACATCGAGGCGACTGTGCCTTGCAGTGATAACGTCCAAAAAAGATAAGCCTGTGATGAGAGTCAGACCATAGGTCTACAGGGATTTTTTTCATTAGGGTTTCCTCGACTTCTCGAACATTATCTTTCCACCTGCAAATACCTAACCTTTTTGAGACCCTCTCTACATGAGTATCTACAGCAATAGCTGGTACTCCAAAAGCAACAGAGGTCACCACATTAGCTGTTTTCCGCCCTACACCAGCCAGTTTGACCAATTCATCTCGCTCATGTGGTACTTCTCCATTGTATTGCTCAATTAACGACTGTGATAATTTTTTTATGTTTTTTGCTTTACTGCGAAATAATCCGATTGAACGAATATCTTGCTCTAACTCCTCAAGAGGAGCTGCGATATAATCTTCTGGTTTTTTGTACTTCTCAAATAAACCTGGAGTGACCTTGTTTACAAGAGCGTCGGTACATTGAGCTGAAAGAACAACGGCAATTAACAATTCAAAGGGGTTTGAATGTGTAAGTTCACATTCAGCGTTAGGATACATTTCGGCGATAACATCTAATACTTCAATTGTTTGTTTTTTAGATAACACGTTCTTTCTCCATTTCTTCGTTATTTCTGCAGCCAATTAAAACTTGGATAAGAGTCTGACCGTACACGTTCTTTCTCTTGTTTTCGTGGTTGTTGGTGCTTTCTAAATTTTTCACCGTGGGCTTTTGCTTGTGCGATTGTTTTGATACCATTCCGCTTCCATTCAAACAAAATCCGATCGATATATCTAAAGTTCAACTTTCCTGAAACAACTGCTTCGCGAAGTGCACCTATAATGAGCTCAGGAGAGTGATGGTCTTGGTCAATCCACATTGATAACGTTTCTGCTTCAATTGGTGATAATGGACGCGAGAATTCACTTTCAAACATTTGATATAAATTGGCTGCATTCTCTTCTTCCTCTTTTTCAACCCCTTTTGTTTCCTCGGACTGAATAAACGAACACAATTTTTCCCAAAGTGGGTCAAGAGAATAATATTCATATAGTATTCCATGTTGGTCCCATTGTTTATCTAATGATAAATATCCTTTTTTCACGAGGCCGCCCATAAGAGCCGCACATTCACTTGTCGTCAAGCTCATTCTCTCGCTTAAACGATCTGGAGTAGGAAATGGTTCGCCTTGCTCAATAAATGATTGAACCTGCAATACACAGGCAAAATCTTGTTCATTGAGCCCAAGTTTTGCATAATTTTCAATTAAAAAAACGGGTACTACCACTTGTTTTTGGCTGATCCATTGAAGTAATAATTTCTGATTCATAAAAACACCTCTGCCCGCTATTATAACATGCATCCACTTCGAAGTCGTTGTCTTTTACACTTCTTAGCCTCTAACAATTGTCTTTGTTCTACACATGAAATTGTTAGAATATAAAAACTAAAAAAGCCCCCAAATTTGGAGGCTTCACCATACGTATTAAGGATATAAACGATTTAGAAGACGTGGGAATGGAATCGATTCACGCACGTGTTCAACTCCAGATAACCAAGCCACTGTACGTTCTAGGCCAAGACCAAATCCTGAATGTGGGACTGAACCATATTTACGCAGATCTAAATACCAATTATACGTATCGAGTGATAAATTATGTTCTTTAATGCGTTGTTCTAACAACTCGTAAGAATGAATACGCTCTGATCCTCCAATGATCTCACCATATCCTTCTGGAGCAATCAAATCCGCACATAATACAACATCATCACGATTCGAATCCGGCTGCATGTAGAAAGGTTTTAATGATGTAGGATAATGCGTAATGAATACCGGCTTATCATAATGTTCGGCAATAGCTGTTTCATGAGGTGCACCAAAGTCATCACCCCACTTAATGTCATCAAATCCTTTTTCATGTAAGAATTCAATCGCATCATCATATGAGATACGTGGGAAAGGAGCTTGTACTTTTTTAAGCTTCTCTGTATCTCTGCCTAATGTTTTAAGCTCAAGCTGGCAATTTTCTAGCACTGATTTTGCGATGTATGAAACGTATTGTTCTTGTATCTCAAGACTTTCTTCAAATTCAACGAAAGCCATTTCTGGTTCAATCATCCAAAACTCAATTAAATGACGACGCGTTTTAGACTTTTCTGCTCTAAAAGTAGGTCCGAATGAAAATACGCGTCCAAGAGCCATCGCAGCTGCTTCCATATAAAGTTGACCACTTTGAGATAAGTAAGCATCCTCATCAAAATATTTTGTAGCAAATAATTCAGTCGTGCCTTCAGGAGCACTGCCCGTTAAAATAGGTGGATCGACTTTCACAAAATCATTATCATTGAAAAATTCATATGTTGCACGAATGATTTCATTACGAACTTTCATAACAGCATGCTGGCGTTTTGAGCGTAACCAAAGATGACGATGGTCCATTAAAAACTCCGTACCATGCTCCTTAGGTGTAATTGGATAATCCGTTGCTTCATGAAGAACTTCTACTTTAGTAACAGTGAGCTCATACCCTGAAGGCGCACGATCATCTGCACGAACTACACCTGTAACATAAAGCGAGCTCTCTTGCGTTACATTTTTAGCACCTTGGAATACCTCTTCTCCAACTTCTGCCTTTACAACTACTCCTTGGATAAAGCCTGTACCATCACGTAATTGTAGAAAAGCAATTTTACCACTTGAACGTTTATTAGCTAGCCAAGCACCAATTTTCACTTCTTGCTCGACATAATTTCCCACCTTGGCAATTGTTGTTTTCACATTATTCCCTCCATCACTTACAAAAGCTATGTATATCAGTCCTCATTATACCCTTCTCAGAAAATTGAAGTCAACGTCTTGTGGAACTTATTATTCTAAAACAAGGTAAAACCCTTGCTATGTTTGAATGAGCAAGGGCTTAATTGGTTGTGATGATTACTTTGTTTTTTTACGAACGAAGCGTTCAATTCTCTCTAGTGCACTCAGAAGCGCATCAAGAGAGGTTGCATATGATAAACGAACATTATGTGGAGCTCCAAAACCAGAACCTGGTACTAACGCAACTTTTTCTTCAGCTAATAAATCTTTCACCCAAGAATCTACATCATCGTATCCATTTAATTTGGCCGCTTCACTTACATTAGGGAATAAGTAGAATGCTCCTTTAGGTTTCACACATGAAACACCTGGAATAGCAATTAACTTTTCATATACTTTATTTAAACGGTCTTCGAATGCTACACGCATATTCTCAACTGAACCATCATCTTCTCTATATGCTGCAATTGCCCCATATTGTGCACTTGTCGTAGGATTTGACGTACTATGACTAGCAAGGTTGGTCATCGCTTTTATAAGCTCACTAGGACCTGCAGCATAACCAATTCTCCACCCAGTCATAGAATGAGATTTAGAAACCCCGTTTACCACGACTGTTTGATTTTTTAGTTCAGGTGAAACTTCAGCTATCGATGTATGTATCACATCACCATATACAAGCTTTTCATAAATTTCATCGGAAACGATAAGTACATCATGTTTTAGGCAGACGTCCCCGAGTTCTTTAAGCTCTTCTTTTGTATAGAGAGAACCAGTTGGATTACTTGGAGAGTTCAAGATCACAGCTTTTGTTTTCTCTGTTAAGACAGCCTCTAATTGTTCTGCTGTAATTTTAAACTCATTGCTTTCGAGTCCTTCTACATAAACAGGTACTCCACCAGCTAATTTAACTTGCTCAGGATAACTAACCCAATATGGCGTAGGAATAATCACTTCATCATTTTCATCTAACAATGCTTGAAATAACGTGTATAAGATGTGTTTGGCGCCTGTGCCAACAATGATTTCATTTGCCTCATACGTTAAGTCTTGATCAGATTTAAACTTATCAATAATTGCGTTTTTTAATGCAGGTAAACCACCAGATGGCGTATACTTCGTGTGTCCTTCTTCCATAGAGCGCACTGCAGCGTCAATAATATATTGCGGCGTATTAAAATCAGGTTCGCCTGCACCAAGACCGATAACATCATGACCTTGTTCTTTTAACTCTTTCGCTTTTGCAGTAATCGCTAATGTTGAGGATGGGGTTAATGCAGATACTCTTTGTGCTAATTTCATGTCTAAATTGTCAACTCCCTTATCATGACTATCTAATACTATAGAGTGTCCTCTAAGATGAATCAAGTGTAGATTCTGAAAAGACAAACGATTTATGCAATTTTTTTAGTCAGTTACATTTCGAATACTATAACGCTTTATAAAAGTACCTTCGTCAAACGTTAAATAATAATATCCCTTTCGCTGATTGGCATCATTATACATCACTTCGTATACCGGGATCCCTCGTGTAAAGCCTAAGCGAATTTGTTCAATTTGACTCTCACCTAGTGCGCGTTCTGCAATAGAAAGCGCTTGTTCATAAGTGATTCCATCTGACGCTTTACGATAATTGACCGTTTCAAAGTCATCTTTAACCCATACGATCGCTTCATCACCATCTTCATCTAAACCTTTCACAACATAATGAGCTGTAGTCCCATGATAATAGTGGACACTATCAATGGACTGTAACAACTCATTGCTTGTAACGAAATTAGAAGCCTCTGTATAATTTTCAACAAGTGGCTCGCGAATAATATGATAGGCGTATGCACTTGTACCTGCAATGACGATACATAAAACAGTCAAAATCGTGATAATAATTTTCTTCATTTAATTCCCACCTATGTTCTGTAAATCGTAAAAACCATTTGCTCTTCGTTTTTTTCATCCATTGATAAGCCAAACATTAAATCTTGTTCTTTTAGTGTTCGATTTAATGTGTCCACAATTTTATACAAATCACTCGCTTTTTGTACTCTTACCGTAGATAGAACTTCCATTTTTTGATCCATTTTTTTCTCCTCCATTTTCACAAATCAAATCCTATTTGCTCAAGTTTTTCTAGTCATATCATCTTTCTTATAAGCCATACTAAAAGTAAGCTAAAGAAAGGAGGCGAATGGATGATGCATCACACATCAAAGACCGCCTCTTTGTTTCAAGAACAGAAGGAAACCATATCTTTTGTTGGCCGCAGTGGACATGATTGGCATCAATTGTTTCCCATTTCGATCCGTCAAACTAAATTCCCTGCTTATTTTGAAAAGGATCCTTCGTCAAAAGAACAAGCTTAAGATATTAAATCAAAAATACTATTATTATTTTTAGTTCACACCTCAACAAGATCCTGCCCATTATGGTGCAGGACTTTTTAGATTAAGGATTGAATCCGTCGAAATTCTTGATTGGCATCGTACTTAATTTTTTCTTCATCCAACGTCAACAGTTCTTTATTTCTCATTAGCGCCTGTCCTTTAACATACATATCTGTAACGTCTGAACCCTTAGCAGCATAGACCAAATGAGATAACGGATGTGCTTTTGGTTGGAGATGTGCAGCAGATGCATCCAATAGGATAAAGTCTGCTTCATACCCTTCTTTAATCATGCCTACATGATCATGTTCAAGGATATCTGCTCCGCTCTTGGTAGCCATTTCAATGGCAGTTTCAACTGGAATTAAAATAGGGTCTTCCTCTATACCTTTGTGGATAAAGGCAGCCATTCTCATCTCTTCAATCATATCAAGCGTATTGTTAGAGGCTACACTATCTGTACCAATTCCAACTTTCACTCCTTTTTGAAGCATTCTAGAAATAGGTGCGACACCTGAACCTAATTTTAAATTACTGATCGGATTGTGACTAATGGCTAATTGATAGCGCCCTAAGAGGTCAATATGTTCTTCATTTAAGTGAACACCATGTGCAAACACCCACCTGGCTTCTTCAAGCACACCCATTTTTTCTAAATGTTCTAGGGGGTGTAGATGGTATTGTTGAATATGTTCTCGTACTTCTTTTCTCGTTTCAGCTAAATGCATATGTATGGGCACATCTAAGTGAATCGCCTCTTCTACAATTCGCTCAATAAATGTAGGAGGGCAAGTATAAGGTGCATGTGGGGCTAGCATTGTTTTTATTCTTGAACCTGCTTGATTATGCCAAGTTTTTGCAAAATCAGTAGCTTCTTTTAATTTTTCTACTTGCTCATCTTCTGAACATAGCCCAATCATGGACCTCATTAATGTAGCTCTAAGTCCAACGCGATCAATATCTTCAGCAAATTCGTTCATAAATAGATGGTACATCTCTAAAAAGGTGGTCGTACCTGAACGAATCATCTCTACCATAGCAAGGTTACGAGCTGCTTTAACCGAAGCTTTATCAAGTTTCGCTTCAAAAGGCCACATTTTTTCCTGCAACCAGCGGTCAAGAGGAAGATCATCTGAATATCCACGTAACAAGCTCATACCTGCATGCCCATGTGTATTTACAAAACCAGGAAATAACCACTTGCCAGTACCATCTATTACATGATCCGCTTGTTCTAACTCTGAATCCATCGGTTTGCCACTAGCGATTTTCAGAAATTTCCCCTCATCAAAAATAACATATCCCTCATCAATCCACCTAACATCTTCCCCCGTTAACATTGATACTGTATGTAGCAATGTAGACATATGCTCACCTACCTTGTTGGTTTCACCCTTTGTTAAAAGCGAATGGTAAAAAGATCATAATCATTATCACGAACTTTAATCATAATCGTTCCATGTTGCTTTGTTTCATACGTATCTATCCACGTCTCCTGTAACCTCTCTAACACGCTAGAGCTAGGGATATGGTCATGTAGATTAAAAATAACAGCTACTTCGGGGTCGAGTGCCTCTAAAAACTCAACATCTGTGCCCCTTGCCTTTCCGTATTCTGCCACTTTTAATACATTTACTGTTGAAAGGTCTTTCTCCATCCAATTGTGTTCAAGTTCTTTTGAAGCTTCATTAGCTAAGAACAAACGATGATCAATGCCAATTTTAACATCCATATTTAAAGACGGGACGATGGAGTGACTACTTTTTAAGACTGAAAAATGAAGATCAGGATGTAATTGATAGTCCGTTTCCTCACTCCAACTTATCACCTCAGTTGAAGAGCTTGAAAATAGTTCTTGTGACCATTTTAACCCTTGTTCGGCAACAATCAATTGTTTAACTTCAATATCATCTATGAGAAGTTGAGTTGCCCCACTATATGAATCCTCTAAGTTAGGTAGAATAACTTGGTCTAATGAAGTAATCGCCAAACAATCTAACCTTTCCTTGAGTTCTTCAAAAGAGCCTTTCGTACCCGTCCCCACTAATATACTGTGTTTATCAGCTGTATGCAGCAAAATCGACTCACCTTCTGGTAAATCTAAAAACAATACAGAAACTTCTCCACTTGCCCCTTCGAGAACTTTACCGAGTTCGACATGTTGTGAAGCAAACCCTATAAGAGGGTTCCATATCACCCATAAAAGCATAATCAAACTAAATCTCACGAATAAAAATGCTGTTATTCGCATCTAGTACACCCTCCAACTTGATTCATTCTGAACTAAAGAATTAAGCTTTTAGACTAGTATGCGATAAAACGAGATTCGATATGTGCCCTCTTTAAATGCTTATAAGTAATCCTCATAAAGATCTAATAAAACTTCGAGTTTGTCTTCATGTACTGGTACATCCGGCAATGATTTAATAAACCCACTACCATACCTCGTTGTAGAAATGCGACGATCTAACACGAATACACAACCTCTATCTTCCTTTGTCCGAATGAGACGGCCAAACCCTTGCTTAAAGCGAATAATCGCTTGAGGAAGTGAAACATCCATAAATGGATTCTTACCCTCATCCTTAGCTCGCTGCAGCTGAGCTTGTAAAAGTGGTTGGTCAGGAGGAGAAAAAGGCAGTCTCACAATCACTAAGCTAGTAAGTTCATCTCCAGGCAGGTCAATCCCTTCCCAAAAACTACTTGTTCCAAAAAGTATAGCCTCTTCTGCTTGCTTAAAACTTTTAATTAATTTAGCTCGAGAGCCACTTGTTATCCCTTGACCTATAAGTGGCATGGGTTCCATTTCACTTAAATCCCGAATATATTCATACACCATTTTAAGCATCTCATAGGACGTGAATAGTACAAGCATTTTACCACGCTTTCGCTCGGCAATTCTCCACACCTTAATAGCTGCATCCATGGCAAATTGTTTATCTGAGACATCTTTAATACTAGGCATATCAGTGGGAATTAACAACTTGGCTTGCTCCTGATAAGAGAATGGAGAAGCGATCGTACATACTCGCGTTCCAAAATCAAAAAGTCCAAGCTTTTCTAACTGGTAATCGAAAGAACCATTTATTGATAATGTTGCTGAAGTTAGAATGACACTTTTTTTCTTTGCAAAGAAATCGTCGGCCAGTCTTTCAGCAACTTGTATAGGCTTACTATAGATGAAAGTAGCATTTTTAGCTCCACGTGGTTCAATTTCAATCCAATAGACAAAATCAGGATCTGCTTCAAGAAGTAATTCATAAAGAGTTTGTTCCTCATCAGCTAATGCCTCTAATAGTCGTTCTGCATCAGTAAGAATACCGTGATCACCATAACTTATTGAATCCTTCACTTCCCCAAATTGATGAATAATCGTACGAAGACTCTTTGTGATATCTTTCATAAACATGTGAACGCGCATTGTACATTCTAATATTGCGTTCCATATACTGCCTGACTCATCAAAACTTTGATAACGATAACTTATTCGCCCTACATCAGAAGCGACTGTTTTACTTTTATCAGCAACATAATTATTTAACATTCGAAAAAGCTCATCAAGCTCTTCTTTCATTACTTGTAAATGCGATACTGCCTCACTAACCAGGTGAGAATTCCCAACCTTATACTCGTTTATTAAACGTTCAAAATGCGGAAATAAACCATAATCTTTATCGAGACCAATCCTCTGTAATAGATAAGAGAACGTCACAAAATCTGTATTCATTCCTAAATGGTCACTAGCAGCTTCAACAAGATGATGCGCCTCATCTATAACCGCGTGTGAATAGGCAGGGAGTATCTGTTGTTCGCGAACTAAGTCTGTTAACAATAAAGCATGGTTCGTAATGACAAGATGAGCAACTCTAGCTCGCCTTCTAGCGCGGTGATAGAAACAACGAGAGAACCAAGGGCTGTTCTTCCCTAAATCAGACTTTGAATCGCTTTGAACATCAAACCAAAATCCACGATTGCCTGAAGACAAATTAAGTTCTTCTACATCGCCATGATCAGTCTCTGTTAACCATACTAAAATTTGCGCCTTCATTAACCGTACATCATACGTATCGTCTGCTACCGTTTCAAGTGCCTGTTCAAATTTGCGTAAACATAGATAATGACTTCTTCCCTTTAATAAAGCAATTGTTACAGGAAAAGGCAAAAGCTTTTGAAGTAGTGGTAGATCTCGTTGAAGTAATTGATCTTGCAGGGGAATCGTTTGTGTAGAGATCACGACCGGCTTATTTACCTCTTGGGCATACATAGCTGCAGGTAGTAAATAGGCTACAGACTTACCAGTACCCGTCCCTGCTTCAATTAATATATGCTCATTTTCGTGAAAAGCATGATCGACTTCATCCATCATCTCGACCTGACCTTCTCTTGCTTCATATTTCTTAAAAGCTTCGTTTAGGCCTTTTTTTTCACTTAAAAGATCATTCCTATAATCTTTGAATGTGACTGGTTTATCAGAGGATGTCTCCTCAACACTTTCATTCCTTTTTTTCAGAGCTAATTGACGATAACAATCAAATTTTTCTTCATCTTCAGTCCCATGTAACAGTTTAGTGGCAATAAAGGAAGAAATCATCGGTTCTAACTTGCTTCTGAAATGCCTCACAATCGGAATGAGTTGTTGTAAGGTCAATATGGGTAGTTGCTCCAGTTTATTCAATAAATGTAGAAAAAGTTCAGCTGTTACTTCTGCATCACTATCAGCTTGATGCGGACGGTCATGGCTGAGTCCTAATTGCCATGCTAAGTGACCTAATTTAAAACTTTCTTCTTTCGGTAAAAGCAATCGTGAAAGTTCTACCGTATCGTAGCAATTCATTTTAGGCATTTGATAGCCCTCTAAATCGAATTGTTTTTTCAAAAAAGAGAAATCAAACGGTACATTATGCGCAATGAATCCGACATTATCGAATAACGGAAGAAGTTCAGGGCATAATTCTTTAAATGTCGGAGCTTTTTGTACCATATCATTCGTTATGCCCGTTAGTTCTTCAATAAAAGGTGGTATATCGACATTAGGATTTACAAAAGATGCAAACCGTTCCACGATTTCCCCATTTTCGATGATTACCGCACCAATTTGAATGATCCGATCACCCTTTGCTACTGAATGACCTGTTGTTTCAACATCTACTACAATAAAGCGATCGTTCATTTTACACCTCAATTAATCGTAACCTTATCTTATACAACTCATCTGTTAAAAAGGATTGAGAGTTGTACAGACTTCCCATGTGGCCAATGGTTCATTAACCATTCAACCGATGTGTTTACCTCGTGATTAAAAGCACACGGTGCCTCCATCTCAGCAAATAAACGAAGGGCTATGTCATACTCATCTAAAAGAGCGTAGTTCCAAGCTAATCCATGCAGGGTTTGATTGGATCGACTCTTTAATGCTTCTATTCGATCGTAGCAATGAATAGCGAGTCGATGGTGCCCATGCCATTCACTTATTTTAGCAAAAGCGTGAAGTGCTTCATCAGAATACAGTAATCCCAATGCAGAGAGGAAACAATCCCAAGCTTCTTTTTGACAACCCATTTCCCACTGACAACACCCTAAGAAAAAGTACGCCTCACCATCATCTGGCATCGAGTCAATAGCCTCTTTAAAATAAATACTTGCTTCTTTGTATTCTTTATTCACATAATGACATACCCCTAAATTATACACAACATCTATATTTGATGTAAGCTTATTCGCTTGTTGAAATGTTTCAATACTATGGTCGATTTGATCAAGTTGAGCATACTGGCACCCTAAACCAACATAAGCAAAATGGCGAGTCATAATTGAAGTTGTTGTTTGAATGAGGTATAGGAATGTTTCAATCGCTTGGTTGGACTCGCCACTATAAACAGCTGCAAAACCAAGGTAAAGTAACCTTAGGTCGTTTTCTTCCCCGATTTCTTCTTCTTTTTTTAGTGTTTGAAATGCCTTTTCAAACATCTCTAAAGTATAATAACTAGTTCCAATACTAGTATAAGAAAGAGGTTTTGCCTCCTCTATTTCACCTTTTTGTTTAAGGGCAATCAGCTTCTCCTCCATTTCACCCCAAGAGTCTAGAACAGATTGAGCAGACTCCTCTAAAAAATTCATTTGTTCTTCCTTTTCTTTTTTAGAATAATGAAACCAATTTTTATTGATCGTATGATACACTTTCTCCCAATTATGAATGAAATTACTCATAAAAAAAAACCCTCCTCTCGTGCCACTCCTCTTGCTCAGTGTTCAACGAATAGAAGGGGAATATGCGACCTACAAAACGGTAGAAGCTGGTTCTGTCGCTAACATTTCAACAATTTGATTGTTCTCATCCATTATTGCCACACGCGGTTCATGAGTGGCAACCTTTGCCTCTTCAACAAGAACATAAGTCAGGATAATCACGACATCATCTTTTTGCACAAGTCTGGCAGCAGCACCATTTAAACAAATGACTTTACTTCCTCTTGGCCCTTTAATCACGTAGGTTTCAAATCTTGCACCGTTGTTATTATTAACAATTTGCACTTTTTCATTTTCAACAATATCAACAGCATTCATAATATCTTCATCTATTGTAATACTGCCAACATAATTTAAATTTGATTCCGTTACACGTGCTCTATGAATTTTTGCTTTCATCATCGTACGAAACATGGTTTATTCTCCTTTATTAACGATCACATTATCAATTAAACGTGCTTTTTTATATTTTAACGCCACAGCAAGTACAATCGCTTCTTTTATTTCATCAACTTCATGTAAGGATGGATAGGCTAATAATTCAATGTAATCAATCTCGGCTAACGGTAATTCTTGAAGCTTATTTTGCACAAATTGAATCATTCGTGATGGGTTTGTCTCCCCTTCATCCATAAGCAAAACAGCTTCATGTAGAGTTTTGTAAATAGAAGGGGCTTCGAGACGCTCTAATGCGCTCAAATAGACATTACGAGAGCTTTTAGCCAAACCATCTTCTTCTCTTATGGTTGGACAAGGGACAATTTCTACAGGAACGTTAAACATGTTGACCATATTCGTTATGACCGCAACTTGTTGTGCATCTTTTTGCCCAAAATAAGCCTTATCTGGTTGAACAAGCATGAACAACTTCATGACTACCGTCGTAACACCATCAAAGTGCCCTGGTCTACTAGCGCCACATAAAACATTCACCCCTTGTGTTACGTGAATGGTCATCGAAGGAGTCGTCGGATACATTTCTTCAACTGAAGGGTAAAAGAGAAGATCCACTCCAAGCTCATTAGCGATCTGTTCATCGCGCTTAAAATCACGTGGATATCGATCTAAATCTTCAGTAGGTCCAAATTGCAACGGATTTACAAAAATGCTTAGCACCACTTTATCATGATGCTTGCGCGCTTCTTCTAATAAGCTGATATGTCCTTCATGTAAAAAACCCATTGTTGGAACAAATCCAATCGATTGATTTTGTTGCTTATACGAGCGTATTTCAGTTTTTAAGGCAGGAATCTCTTGAATGATCTTCATTCTGATCGTCCTCCATACAACCCTACCAAAACTTCTTCTTTCATCGTAAAACGATGTTTTTCTTCGGGGAACTCCATGCGCTTGACTTCATGTACATATTGATTGATAGCAGGTTGAATGATATTTGATACATTTGCATATGTTTTAACAAATTTAGGAACATGAGTTGAGCCATACCCAATTACATCATGATAAACAAGGACCTGTCCATCTGTGTCAACTCCTGCTCCAATCCCTATCACAGGAATGCTGATCTCTTCTGTAATAAGCGCAGCCAGCTGATCCGGCACACATTCGAGCACTAATGCAAAGGCCCCAGCGTCTTCTACAGCTTTAGCATCTTCTAATAAGCTTTTTGCAGCATCGAGCTCTTTCCCCTGGACTCTATAGCCACCCATTACCGCCACAGATTGTGGAGTTAATCCTAGATGCCCCATAACTGGTACGCCTGCTTCTGTTAACTTATTGATAGTAGGGATCACATCCCCGCCACCTTCAAGTTTCACTGCATTCGCTCCTGCTTCCTGCATTAATCGCTTCGCATTTGAAAAGGTACTAACCAAATCTGCATGATAGGTTAAATAAGGTAGGTCTGTTACGATGAACGTATGAGGTGCCCCTCTTTTAACAGCACGTGTGTGTAGAACCATGTCATCAAGTGTGACTGGGATGGTGGAATCATAACCAAGGACAACCATGCCTAAGGAATCCCCAACTAAAATCATATCCACATCTGCTTGTTCAAGATGACGTGCTGATGGTGCATCATAAGCGGTCACCATCGCAATTTTCTCTTTTTCCTCTTTCATCTTTTTAAAACTTGTTGTTGTCTTCATCTCTCTTCCTCCTTTTTTAGAGGAGGGCTCCATTACAATGTTTCATACAGAAAAATCCTTCTCCCTATTCGGAAGAAGGATTTCATGCATCAGAAATAAACCAGACGATCTCGCACATCGGTCTACACATTGTATAACTGAATCCCTCTGTCCTAGTCCTTTTGGGATCAAGGCAGAACTATTTTGTCTATACCACTTGATCTATAGGTGCTGTTCCGAGGATACAGCCCATAATCTGAGTATAACAGAAAATCGTCACCTAGAGGTATCAATTTCAATATCAGCAGAATAAATAGAATGAACTTTGCCATGTTCGTCTTCAACAAGTAAAACGCCATCATCTGTAATCCCTTTTGCATAACCATAAATTACGTCTTTAATCATACGTGCATAGATATAGGTTCCTACACTAATCGAATAAGCTTCCCACATTGGACGAATGGTACTAAACCCTTTACTAAGGTACTCCTCATATAACCACTCAAACTCAGAAAGGATATCAGCAATTAAGCGAGCACGGTCAATTGTCTTCCCACCCGCTATCGAAAGAGAAGTAGCAATTTCTTCAATGTCTTCACCAAAATCCTCTTTTTGTTGATTCACATTTAATCCAATCCCAACAATAACGGAATGAACCAAGTCAGGGTCAGCTTGCATCTCTGTTAAAATTCCAACGAGCTTTTTACCATTTAGCAAAATATCATTTGGCCATTTAATCTCACAGGTTAAACCTGTATTCTTTTTGATAGCACGTACAACAGCCACAGCTGCAAGCAAGGTAATTTGAGGCGTTTTCTGCGGAGGTAAAGTTGGCCTTAAGATTAAACTCATTGAAATGCTTGTATCAGATCTTGAATGCCACACTCTCCCTAAACGCCCTCTACCTGCAGTTTGTTCATTTGCTATGACAACATGTCCTTCTCCTATGCCTTCTTGCGCTAATTTATGCGCTGCATACTGTGTAGAATCAATAGCATCATAATATGTTAATTCCTGACCTAAATAATTCGTTTTTAAATATTGCTTGATCTCATGAGAATGTATCCCATTGGCCTTCGTGACCATTCTATAGCCTTTCCTAGGAGCTGAGTCTAATTTATAGCCATTTTTCCTTAGTTCTTCGATATGTTTCCAAACTGCTGTACGAGAACAACCTAGCTCTTGACTAATTTTCTCTCCAGAGACATACTCTCCTTCATGCTCAAGAAAGATCTTCAGTAGTTTCTCTTTCATTCTTGCTCCCCCTAACCTTTAAAGCATCTAGAATTTCATGTTTATCGTTTACCATTCTCCCTAACACAACCTCTTGCTCAATAAATTGCAATATGTCCTTCACCCATGGACCTGGCTCTTTTTGAAAATGGGCAATTAAATCGGTACCCGTTATATTAAGATCTTTTTTGGATGTTATTGGTAAATCGTTCCACATCGCCTTTAAGTCCTTTAATGAAAAGTAGGATTGGCAGCTTAATTGCCTAATTACCTCAACATCTTCGGCTACATCTCTTGATGCTGTATACAACGCTAGAAGGTCCCAGTCATTCTTTTCACGATAAGAAAGGGCAAGAAGACGATTTCTTACTTCCTTTGTTAACTGATTTGATAGCAGTAACGATTTAAGTGGGCCAGTCTCATCTAGACCTAAGCTTTTACTGATCAAGGTCCAGATGATTTCTTCAGAATAAACTCCAACTGAGGGCAATTGTTTCAGTTTATTAATCGTTTCATTATTTAGGCTAGGTATTTGACAATATTGATACAGCTTCGTTTCACGTAATATTTCTAAAGCTTCATTTCTATGCTTTCCACAAATAAGCTTATAGAATTCTTTTACAATTCTCTCAATCGCCATATATTGTAGCTTTGAGGCTTCCGTTTTAATCGTATTCATTAACTCACGATCCAGCGAAAAACCCAGATCACTCATAAAGCGAACAGCTCGGAGCATACGAAGTGGATCTTCAGTCATCCTTTTCATAGGCTGATAAGACCTTAAAACCTTATCATCTAAATCCGCTTGTCCATTTAAAGGATCCAGTAGTGAACCATCACTTTTTAAGGCTATGCTATTAACCGTAAAGTCTCTTGCCATAAGGTCCGACTGTAAACTGCCATTTCGTTCCGTTGTCACTTCAAATAAATGATGGTCGTGTCGAACGATAACCGTCTCATGTTGGTTATTCATCGTAAATGTTTTCGGGAAAAGTGTACAGATTACAACTGGTTTAGCAGAGGTTACAATATCAACATCATCGATTGGTCGTCCCATTAATAAATCACGTACCGCCCCACCTACGATATGGGCACGAAAACCATGTGCCTCAAGTTTCTCTAAAACAGGAGTTGCCCGTTGAATGATCGCTTTATTTTGTAAAGTGATTTGTTCAATCTCCATATTAGATTGACTCCTCTATAACGTCACGATAGATCGCTTCATATTGCTCCACGATGCTATGTGAATAGAAAGTTGTTTGAACCGATTGTTCTGCTGAACTTGCGAATTGAGCATGCAATTGATCGTCTTTAAGTAGCTTAACTGCGTAATTCGCTACACATTCGATGTCTCCTACTTCACATAAATAGCCATTTACACCATGGGTAATTACCTCTGGAATCCCACCAATGTTCGTACCTATTACAGGTACACCGCAAGCCATTGCCTCTAGAGCCACTAAGCCAAAGCTTTCCTTTTCACTTAAAAGAAGTTTTAAGTCACTCATTGAAAGTAGCTCTGCAATATGTTTTTGGTTTCCAAGAAATAATACATAATCCTCTATTTGATACTCTTTTACTAGTTCACGAACAACCGTCAACTCTGGTCCATTCCCTATTAAAACCAATTTTGAATTGACTTCTTTTTGAATTAGGGCAAAGCTTTTCACCACATCACAAACACGCTTCACTCCACGGAAATTCGAGATATGAATGAGGACTTTTTCATCCTCACCTATTCCATAATGTTTCCTTAATCCGCTTACTTCAGACTTTTTGTATATGCGCTCATCAATAAAATTATACACAGTATCAATCGGTTTTTTAGTATGTACTAACTCATGTGTTTGTTTAGCTAAATCATTTGAAACCGCCGTCACTCGATCTGATTGTTCCATCGCGAATCGAATCAACTCACGCAATGAAGGATCATAGCCTAAAACAGTAATATCCGTACCGTGTAGTGTCGTCACAATTTTAAAATGATGATCGCTCATTTGTTTTGCTAAAATCGCGCATATGGCATGTGGTACCGCATAATGAACATGAAGCAAGTCTAATTTTTGACGTTTAGCTACTTCTGCCATTTTGCTTGCCAATGTTAAATCATAAGGTGGATATTGAAAAACAGAATATTGATTGACTTCTACCTCATGATAATAGATGTTTGGGTAGACTCGATCTAGGCGAAACGGAATACTAGAGGTGATAAAATGAACCTCATGTCCACGCTCAGCTAATAATTTTCCAAGCTCAGTTGCAATAACTCCTGAGCCTCCTACCGTCGGATAACAGCTTATGCCTATTTTTAATTTCATACTTATTCTTCTCTCATTTCGAGTAAATTTTCAATAAGCATTGGTTTAGTCGTCTTAAACCCTTCTGCAAAGCCTACACCAGCTTCACTTCCGAATAATTGCTCACGAGCTACTACCTTCTCAATATATCCGTTCGTTAGTGGTGTATCTACAGATTGGTCAGACTTTTCAAATTGACTTTTAAAAGCACCTAATGCCCTCTTTTTCGTTTCTATTTCTGAAGATATATCGACAATAAAATCAGGACGCTCATAAGAATTAATCATATATAAATAGTAGTCATCAATCCGATGAGCAGGCAATTTACTTTTACAAGGATAATTCCGTATGCCACTGTTAAAGATTGCTTCTTTGATAATGGAAGTGGTCATCCCATGGTCCGGGTGACGATCAATATGAAAAGGCGCAAATACGAGCTTCGGCTTATACATTCTAATGATCGACACAATCTGCTGCAAATGGTCGGTGGTATAAAAGGTTAGACCTCGATCAGGCAGTTCGAGTTGAATTCTTTTCTTCACCCCTAATATATCACTAGCAGCACTCGCCTCTCTTTGCCTTGTTTCAACCGTTCCATTAGAAGAAAGTTCTGCTAGAGTTAAATTGCATACACCTATTTTAAATCCTTTTTTCGAATAAAGAGCAATCGTACCACCCATTCCAATTTCAACATCATCCGGATGAGCACCGAACGCTAATATATCTAACTTAGTCATTTCTATTTTCCTCTGCGTGTAGAACCTCGCGCCATTTTAAATCGCCTCTTTCTAAGCCTTTAATTAACACTTCAGCTGTTCCGAGGTTGGTCGCAAGCGGCACATTTTGAACATCACACAATCGAACGAGTGCTGATACATCAGGTTCATGCGGTTGAGCTGTTAGAGGATCACGGAAAAATACAATTAAATCAAATTTATTTTCTGCCACAAGTGCACCTATCTGCTGATCCCCGCCTAGAGGACCAGACTTAAAACGAGTAACAGAAAGGTCAGTAGCTTCCATCACTCTCGTTCCTGTCGTACCTGTACCATATAGTTCATGTTTTGCTAGGGTTTGTTCGAACGCGATTGCAAACTGAACCATTTGATCTTTTTTCTTATCATGTGCGATTAAGGCAATCCTCATTTGTGGTACTCCCCTTAGTCAATAATATTTTCTAATCCATATACGAGTGTATCTATACCTAGTACTGTTTCAACAGCCAAACGGACTCCTGGCATAAACGAAGCTCTGTTCATAGAATCATGACGAATCGTTAACGTTTGTCCTTCTCCACCAAAGATCACTTCTTGGTGCGCTACTAAGCCAGGTAAGCGAACACTATGTATTTTCATTCCCTCAAAGTCGGCGCCACGTGCCCCTTTTAATTCCTCATGTTCATCTGGGTGACCTTGATTTCTTGCCTCACGTACTTCTGAAATAAGTTGTGCCGTTTTAATCGCTGTTCCTGATGGGGCATCTAGTTTACGATCATGATGACGTTCAATAATCTCCACATCTGGTAAAAATTTTGCCGCCATTTGTGAAAATTTCATCATTAAAATGGCACCAATTGCAAAATTAGGTGCAATAATTCCACCTATTCCTTTTTCTTCTGCTAATTGTCTTAACTCCTTAATATCTTCATCAGAAAAGCCAGTTGTTCCAACAACAGGCCTTACTCCATGATTAAAGGCTACTTCCATATGCTTTCGGCCGAATGCAGGCGAAGTAAGATCAATAAGCACATCCACGCTTTGTTCGCTAAAGCAATGTTCCATATCTGTATAGACGGGAATATCCAATGCCGGTAATCCATCGATGTCTGCAATCTTCATACCATCATGCTTCGAGTCAACAACCGCTTGTAAAGTGAAATGTTCTGTTTCATTTACCATCCTTACAGCTTCACGCCCCATATTTCCTCTTGGTCCTGCAATTACAACATTTACATTTTCCATCTTATTCATCTACTCCACTCTCTTCAATTCTAGTCCACCGATCTTTATCACGGTTTTCAAATTTATTCATTACTAAATCAAACGCTTCCTCTAAATCAATATGTAAGGAGTTTGCAAAACAAATGAGAACAAATAAAATGTCTCCCATTTCTTGCTCCATAGATTTTGTTTCTTCTGAAGATTTTTTTGGCTTCTCTCCGTAATAATGGTTTACTTCTCTAGCAAGCTCCCCAACTTCTTCACTCATACGTGCAAGCATCGCCAGCGGGCTAAAATACCCTTCTTTAAATTGACCAATAAATTGATCGACTTCCTTTTGCATGTCTTTCATTGATTTATTAGGATCACTCATTTTTCCACCTCACAGTCTTCCACCATCCATGTTAGCGAATCTAGGCCGATTTGACAAATCTTATTCACTAGATTGCTCTTCTGTTAGGACTTCTTTATACTAATAATGCACTTGTATCGACAAATTTTTGCAAAAGACAAGTAAGGAGGACGTATTAGTGGCTTACCGTATTAAGATTAAAAATGTTTTACTTATTTTATTAGGGAGTGCTATTTTATCATTTGGTCTTGTTTATTTTAATATGGAAAACAATTTAGCAGATGGAGGATTTACAGGGATTACGCTCATCCTCTATTTTATTTTTGCTTTTAACCCTGCTATATCAAACCTTCTATTAAACATCCCCCTTTTCTTCATCGGGTGGAAAATTCTTGGGAAAACGACTTTTATTTATACGATTATCGGAACAGTCGGAGTTTCCATTTTTCTTGAGATCTTTCAACGAAATTCCCTTATTTCGATTCCGCTTCACGATGACATGACATTGGCGGCACTCTTTGCTGGCGTTTTTATTGGGGTTGGGCTAGGAATTGTCTTTAGATATGGCGGAACGACTGGTGGAGTTGATATCATTGCTAAATTAGGTTTTAAATACCTCGGCTGGAGCATGGGAAAAACGATGTTTATCTTCGATGCCATCGTGATCGCATCCTCCCTCATTTATTTAAATTACCGTGAAGCGATGTATACATTATTAGCTGTATTTGTTGCTGCAAAAGTGATTGATTTTATTCAGCAAGGTGCTTACTCTGCGAAAGCATGTTTTATTATCTCCGATGCTGTTCCGGAAATAGCTGAAACGATTATGAAGGAGATGGACCGGGGGGCTACCTTATTAAAAGGACAAGGGAGCTTTACTCGATCTGAACGGGAGGTACTCTATTGTGTAGTCGGACGAAATGAATTAATTCGACTTAAGACACTTGTCGAGAAGATCGATCCCCATGCTTTTGTGACGGTTAACGATGTACAGGATGTGATCGGTGAGGGCTTTACGTTAGATGAGAATAAAAAACCAATAGGGATATAAAAAGAACACAGGATTCCAGCGAATCCTGTGTTCTTCGTTATTAATCGTCGTTGTTCATACCAATATACATTAAAATAAAACGAGCAAGCTCTAGTAACGCTACTAACGCACCTGCAACATACGTTAATGCTGCTGCGTTTAATACTTTACGTGTCTCACGTTCTTCATCATTTCGAATGACTCCAACGGAAACGACTTGCTCCATTGCACGACTTGAAGCATTAAATTCTACAGGCAATGTTACAACCTGGAATAATACAGCCGCTGCCATGAAAACGATCCCGAGTAATAAGAGATTTGAAGCACCCATTAAGATACCCGCTAAGATAAGGAAAAATGAAATGTTTGAACCAAATCCTGCTATTGGTACTAATGCATGGCGAAAGCGTAGGAATGCATAATCTTCTGCATCTTGCATGGCATGACCAACTTCATGTGCTGCTACTGCTGCACCAGCAACAGATGTACCATAGTAGTTATCAGTTGATAAACGAACAACTTTGCTACGAGGGTCATAATGGTCCGTTAACTTCCCTTGTACTTCTTCGATTCGAACATCATAAAGACCGTTATCATCGAGAATTTTACGAGCTACTTGTGCACCTGTCATTCCAGATGACGACTGAACTTTTGAGTACTTTTTGTAAGCACTTTTCACTTTCATTTGAGCCCATATTGGGATAATGAGAAGTAAAATAAAATAAATCAGAAAACCCATTCTTCTGTCTCACCTCTGTTGTAGTCTAGTTATTTTTAGTGTACGTAATACATCAAATAAAGTCAAACAAAATAGCTAGGCTATCTCTTACCATAGCTGGGTTTTCACTTGTATTCACATCATTGTCACATTATTCCTTCATTCTTACTTTACTCTTTTCAGCACGGTATTTTCTTACACCTACATAAGATAAGGACATGATGATCATTCCACCAATAGTGAACATGACCCATAGTAAGGAAGGATCAGTACTATCTTCTTTAACACGTTCAAACATTTTTCGAAAATCAGATTCCATCAATTCAATATGAGGGATTAACTTGTTACTTCCTACACCATCGACGCGAAGATTGTCCAAATAAGTGATTTGTGATTCAATTCTTTGCAGCACTTGTGGCTCCAAGTCTATCAATAAGGCTGGTCTTATCATTTGATAATGTCTTAAAAAGGTATTCATTCGATGCTGCAGGGCCTCTGGATTCTCTTGACTATACTCTTCCTTGATGGCCAAAAGGGTCGCAAGTATGGTCTCTTCTGATTGTAACCAGAGTGGATGATGTTCACTCGAGAGGGCATCCACAGCTAATCTAAAAGAAGTTACCGTAAAAATTCTTTCATCTAAAGGCCTCTCTGTAGCGGTTACTGCCTCTACTGCCGCTTCAAAAGTTAAGGTAATTGTACGCATGTCATTCATAGTGAACCCTTGCTCTTTAAAATCGATTTCGATAAAGGCTTCAGAAAAATAATCAAGGAGCTGCTTAGCTTCTTCAAACTTTTCTTGCTTTACTAGCTGAAGTACGTGATCAGTTGTTTGATTTAGTTCTTTCCATGTATGTTTTCCATTCACTTCAGTCGCATACCCAATTCCAGTAGATCCTAAAAAAATGCTAACAAAAAGAATACATATAAAGACTCTACGCATGTTTGTCCCTCCTTCTTCTTCTCCCATCTTATGAAAAGGTGGACAAGAGTAGACCAAAAAAGAAAGACAAGACCCGATTTATAAGAGGTTTAATTTATATGTTTTATTGCGAATACATAGTAAATAAACAATTAAAAGGGAAAAAACACTCAACCAAAACGTAAAGTAGCCGACTTCTGTAATATAAGGCATTAAATATGGATGTAATCCCGGATGCATCATATAGACATAGTCGATAACATCATTATGCAAGGTCCAAATTGCAACTATGACAAGATGCCATGGTTTAATACGAAAATATGGTGCGTATATCACCGCTTGAATTGCCATACCCGCATGTGAGGCAATTAACATATAGTTCGTCCAATGTGGTGTGGCGCCTACACCAAAGGAAGCGATGTTCATAACTACTGCCCATAGCCCATATTTAATTAACGTAACAGCTGCTAATGCTTCAATGAGAGGAAGGTTTCGTTTGAACAAAAAAGCAATTAAAACGATCACAAAAAACAAACTAGCAGTAGGGCTATCTGGAACGAACAACAAAAATTGAGATGGTGTTCGTTCCAGTTGATTTGCATACCACATATACCCATAAATCGTTCCAGGTATATTGATGATAAGCATAAGAATGATTGTTAGGCGATGACCAAATATCGTTAATAATTGAGTTTTCACAGGTAGCCACCCTTCCTTTGCTTTATGTATTTTGTTTTATATGTAAGAAAAAAGCTGACTGTAGCAGTCAGCTTTCCATACTAAGTATGTTTTATTCTTCTTCAGGGTTACCGTGAGCAGCGATGTATTCAGCAAGGATCTCAAGCTCTTCATCCGATCCTTCGAACAATCCAGCTGGCATTGAACCTTGACCATTAATGATTACTTCCATAACAGCCTCAGCATCTTTCTCCGTCTCAAGAAGCGATGGACCACCAGCTCCACCAGCTAAAGTGTCTCCGTGACAGCCTATACACGAATCTTGACCTGTGTAAATAGCATACCCTTCAGCTTCCGTATCAATCTCGCCTTCTTCTGCAATTGCGCCTTGCTCAGCAGCAGCTTCCCAGTCATGCTGGTCAACTGATTCCCAAGTTAAGTAAATCGTTGCAACAAGCGCAAGCATCATCATACCAGAAGCAATTGGACGCTTCAATGGACGACGCTCTTTACCAGTATCTAACCAAGGAGCGATTAATAACGCACCAAATGCAAGACCTGGAATAACCACAGCTCCGATTACGTTAAAGTCACCGGAAGCATATTGGTATTTTAGTAATTGATACATGAATAAGAAATACCAGTCAGGTAATGGAATATAACCTGCATCTGTCGGATCAGCCATACGCTCTAGAGGAGCCGGGTGAGCAACAGTTAAGCAAAGATAACCCATTAAGAAGACCGCACCAACCATCCACTCTTTTAAGAGGAAGTTCGGCCAGAACGCTTCTGTTTTACCTGGATACTCTGAGTAATCTTTTGGAATATTGGGTTTGCGATTATTTGCCTTGACACGGGAGTCACCGACAAACTGCATTCCTTTACCACGTTCCATCTCGTTCCCTCCTTTTAATTATCACGTTAGAGGGTGTCTAAAAGGTCAATCATTAATGAAACTTTCAAACACACCATTATTACATCTTACAATGGACCAGAAATACCTTGTTTACGGATCATGTAGAAGTGAGCCGCTAGTAAACCAAGTAAGGCACCTGGCAAGAAGAATACGTGAATCGCGAAGAAACGAGCAAGCGTTGCAGCACCAATGACTTCTCCACCGGCAAGTAATGTTTTCGCAAATCCACCAATGAGTGGAACACTCTCAGCAATTTGCAGACCTACTACAGTCGCAAAGTATGCTTTCATATCCCATGGTAATAAGTAACCTGTGAAACCTAAACCAAGCATAACGAAGAAAATAAGTACACCGACAACCCAGTTTAATTCACGTGGCTTCTTATAAGAACCTGTAAAGAATACACGTAACGTGTGTAAAAACATCATAACAATGACCAAGCTAGCTCCCCAGTGGTGCATCCCACGTACGATCACACCGAAAGCTACTTCGTTTTGTAAGTAAGCTACTGATTGATAAGCGTTAATAATATCTGGGACATAATACATTGTTAGGAACATACCAGATAAAATTTGAATCACTGTAACGAAGAATGTTAGTCCTCCAAAACAGTAAACGAACGCAGAGAAGTGGTGAGCAGGGTTAACATGCTCTGGCACTTCGTGGTCAGCAATATCGCGCCACATAGGCGTAATATCAAGACGCTCATCAACATAGTCGTAAATTTTTTGAAGCATCGATTACGCCCCTCCTTATGTTCGCTGATTAATTTGACCTAAGTATACTTTTCCATCTTCCACCAATACATCGTACACATCAAGTGGACGCTGCGGCGGTGTACCTGGTACGTTGATACCGTCTTTTTCAAACATACCAAAGTGACATGGGCAATAGAAGCGCTCAGGATGCTCATCATTAGAACCGAACGATACTGTACAGCCTAGGTGTGTACATGTTGGTGAAAGCGCTGTTACCGTATTCTCACGGATATAAATATACGCCTCACGTGTCACTTCTGATTCATACCAAGCATCCGTTTGCTCGAAGCTAAATTGGAATTTTTGTGGTTCCTCAGTTAATTCCTCAACGAAGCACACTGGCACGTAGTCAGAATCTGCTCCAGCTTTCAACGCAGGATCAAGGGCAAAGCGTGCCATTGGCATTATCATTCCCGCAGCCATGAAGCCACCAACACCTGTAAGCGTGTACGTTAAAAATTGTCGTCGTGAAACTTTGTGGTCTTTTTCGCTCACTAGTTTTCCCCCCCTACACTATAAAATAGACCCTATTCGGGCATAGTTAGACACATATAATACTAGGACATACCCATGATAGCTTAATGACATGGTGGTGTCAATTGTTTCAAGAAGTAAAACGACACGATTTTGCCACGATTATCGATTTTGCCACTTGTTTGTCATAATCGGTACTAATTGTTTAATTTGCTGCGAAATCACCTCGCGTCTATTTTCCATTGAAAGGTGTTCCAGTGGAACAGAAGGTAACCAAATTAACCATTCCTCAAGATCTTGTTCTACTGTTTTCCACCAGCTATCTGAACTCGCATAGACAATATGGTTCATGCCGCCTAAACGTAATTCTTCTGACCATTTTTTTAATCGGATGGTTAAATCTTCTCCCTTTTCTTTTTCTAAATAAGTAAAGGAAGGGAATAACACCACTCTCCCTTGAAACTGGCGTTCTAGCTCCGCACTAATAATTGATATGAACTCGCCCATTGCTACAGTTGATTTCACTTCTTTTTGCCAAGAGATCGGCACTAACGGTACAATTGCCGTATCCACATACTCCTTAGCTTGTAGATATTTATCCATCTCATTTGCTTGCCATTTCATATTTCCACCCCAAATTCCTATTGTGTATACAAAGACATTCTACCTTTTTCAAAGGGATTAGACAAACATTCTATTAGAAGCTAAAACAATAAAACACCCCTACTTAAAAAGTAAGGGTGTAAGTCATTTATTAGCGTTCTGCTTCTAATTCTTTTAATTCATTAGCTAACTGCATAAACGTATGGTGATCAAGAGTATCTAATGCTTGATCGATGCGTTTACGTAGATCCTTTTTACGAAAAGACTTAATAGAAGCTTCAAGTAAATCTTCTGCCATACGTTGATGGACTTGAGCAATCTCTTCATTCTCTGGCAAGTATGGGTTATCTTCTAAAACAGCTAAGTATGGTGGGTACATCTTAGGGTTTGCAAAATGCAGTTCAATGTAAATGTCTTCTGTTTGATTTAATCGGATATCGTGAAATGCTTTTTCGGCATCAGTCGTTATGTGTTTAAATTTGTGAAATGAGAAAGGAACAGTATCCACACCAGTTGCTGAAATAACTAATGCTTTAGGGGTCGAAGCTGCTCGCTCCACAAAATGGACTCTCTCCATTAATTCATCATCACTCATTAAATAATTTAACAACCACGCACACTCTCGTCTCTTTAATTCATAATGCTGTAAAAAGCCCCGAAGAAATTCTTTTTTCTCCACTACTGGAATGATGCTGCCCATGCTCCATCCTCCTTCGTGATTTCAATGCTTTTTCTCTTTTAGCCACGCTTGATGTTAGGTATCCTTGCTATTTAACTAACGTTTTTCTTATACTATAGAAATTCGCTATGGGTTACGAAAATTCCTTGTTAAAAGTCAATTTTAATCAAGTTGTAAGTTACCAACGATTTCCTTCACATCAGAACGGTCAGGATTGACTTTTAATAATTGAATAAAACTAGAAAGAGCCTTCTCCCTTGACCCTTCTTCTAATAAAAAGGTTCCATATTCAAAGAGGAAATCTTCATCTTCAACAAAATGATCAGCTACTTCTGAATAACATTTAAGAGCTTCGTCGTATTCTTCCGTCTCACGAAGGGCTGAACCTTCATACCACGTTAATAACGGGTCTACCTCTCCGTATGACTTTGTATGAGAAATAAGTTCGGCAAGTTCCTCAAATTGATCCGTATGTTTTAAATAGGCAGCTAGCGTTTGAACTGCTTCCATATTTGAAGGATTTAACGCTATCACTTTACGCAAATATAGTTCTCCTTCTTCCGGAGCTTGTCGTTTAAAAGATAATTTACCCGCCAAAATGTATAGCTGTTCGTTGTATTCATCTACAGACATTCCAGCTTTCAAGGTTTCCATAGCTTCATCTAAACGATTTTCCGCCTCAAATGCTTTAGCTAAATAAGGGTACAAGCTTGAAAAGTCAGGATCAAGGGCTTTAAGTGCTTCGAGTTGTTCGATTGCAAGGGTCATATCCCCAACTTGAAACGCTGTAAAACCGTAGCCGAATAGAGCATGTGGTTCAAGCTGATCACGAAGACCCTTCTCATAGTACTGGAGAGCTTCCTCAAATTGACCGCTCGCACTGAAGGCTTCTGCCATTTTCAGTTCAACTTGCACATTAGGCAGATCATTTTTTGCATGCACAGCTTTTTTCAAATATGGAATGCTTTTATTATAATCTCCACGCTCTAAATAAAATTCCCCAAGTCCGTAAGAGATAATCACTTCATCTGGAGCTATTCGGGCTGCAGCTAGTAATTTTTGCTCGGCTACTTCATCTAAAGATTGCATTTGGTAAAGATCTGCAAGCAAAAGTTGAGCTTGAAGATAGGCAGGATCTACTTCTTGAATTTCTTGTAACCACTCGATTGCTTCATCTTCTTTATCTCCATCAATCATTACTTCAGCTGCGAATACGATGAGACTTCCTTCGTCAGGATAAAGCGCTAATAGTTCCTCAATGATTCTTTCTGTTTCCTTTAAATGTCCTAATTCATAATAAACTTCAGCAATTGCAAATTTATAGTCGTGATCTGCTTGATTTTCTGCTTGCTTAAGTTTTTTTAAGCCAAGTTCAACTTCCCCTGATTCAATCTTTTCTAATGCCTGTTGCAGTAAGTCCATCGTCCATTCCTCCCGGCTTTTATACATTGCTATTACATCTTTCTAGTTGGTTGTATAAAAACCTTTTAATTCCTATTCTTATTCTTGTTGATACACCGGAAAAGTTAAAGAAGACCCTCATTCAAATTGAATGACGGCAATCATCAAATTCTATCCCAGATTGTTTTAGTCAATAAATAGCTTTGCCTGCTGCATCTATTGTCAAGAAACGTTTAGGTGTTGATATTACAAGTTGTCTGCCATAACCCGGATTGAAGTCTATTTTTTGATTCACTTTAATAATCCGGTCTCTAAGAGCTACAATTTCTGGCTCTCTTTTATCATAATCAAGTTTTTTGTTCTCATCAAGAAAAAAAGCTTTATTTTCTTCAGTCTGCTTATGAAGATAGAGTTGATAATCAAAGTCACTTGACACAAGTAGGTCTCCTTTTTTAGGGTAAAGACCTATTTTTTGAAGCGCTTCTTTTGACCAACTTGAATTTCCTGGTGAATCTTCAGTTTGAATGCGGTATTGAATGCAATAAAACGTCCAAAGATTCACAATTTGTTTCGCTATTTTTTTATCATCAGTCTCCAACCGCGGGACAAGTACGACCGGATACGTTACCATCATTTGTGAGATATGATCCCATGGAACTAACCTTAATGCATCTAACGAATCTATTTTCACCTCTAAAATAGGAATCTTTTGACGTTTACACTCTCTTATAACAGTTGGTCTTAATAGTGAAAGGGGAATCGTTAATCCAATTAAGTAATCAAGCGTACTATTTATCATTAGATGTTTTTTTATTTTTAAAGAAGTTGCAATCTGGCGTTCGTATTCGGTTTTTGCATATGTAATGACACTCGTACACCCCTCACGAATCAGTTCCATTTGGCATTGCTTAAGCTGCTGAAAGCTTGATTGCTCGATAGCTTTAGGCATATTCATGATTACTCCCGGTTTAATCTCAAAACCCTTCCCATTTACTCGCTTCCCAATCCATTTTGTCATCTCTTTATTTATATAGGTTATGGATCCCTGCTTTATTAAATACGAACGCACTTCATTGTTTTTTTCGATATCACTTAGTAAATACAGATTGATCCCTCCCTAACTTTTTCACTTATAGACAAGCTATGAGAAGGATCAGAAAAAGAGAACAAAGGGCTTTTATTTAATAATTAGAATCTTTTAATTAATCTGTTGACTTTCCTCGTCATATCGTTATAATAAAAGTAGCGTATGGTTTCTCTCCACTCCTATCCATACTATATGTAGCTTTTGCTAAACCCTAATTCGAAAACGCTTACATTTTCGAATTAGGGACTTTTTTTGTCTTCTAACGAAAAAGAGCTTATGATCATGATCATAAGCTCTATTAAACCATTACAAAGTAAGCTTCATAATATCCTCAAAAAATGTTGGATAAGATACAGATATCGCTTCACTTCTTTTTATCAATACTTCTCCTTCTGAGATTAAGCCTGCAACAGCCATAGCCATTCCGATACGATGATCCCCATAGCTATCGACTTCCCCACCTGTAAGCTTCTGACTGCCATGAATAATCATCCCATCCTCAGTCGCCTCTACTTGAGCTCCAAGTTTTGTCAATTCACTTACCACGGTATCAATTCGATTCGTTTCTTTTACTTTTAACTCCTCAGCATCTTTAATAACGGTTTTGCCATTCGCTTGTGTTGCTAGAACAGCTATCACCGGAATTTCATCAATTAACCGGGGGATAATCTCTCCGCTAATCTCTACTCCTCTTAATTGGGACGTTTCAATAGCCAGGTCGGCAATCGGTTCTCCACCCACTACTTTTTCATTTGTAACCGTTAAAGAGGCTCCCATTTCTCGTAATACATCAATTATTCCAGAACGTGTGGGATTCATACCAACTCCCGTTAAAGTCACTTGGCTATTCGGAACAATTGCTGCTGCTACTAAAAAGAAAGCTGCAGATGAGATATCTCCCGGTACAATAATATGATTGGCTTTTAGTGATTGACTCCCCTCAACAGAAACAGTTAACCCGTCCCGAATCACTTTGACACCATATGCTTCTAACATGCGTTCTGTATGATCACGTGAAAGAGCAGGCTCCGTTACAGTCGTTACCCCTTCGCTCTGTAAGCCAGCTAATAAAATAGCTGATTTCACTTGAGCACTTGCTACCTTTGAAGTAAATGAAATACCTTTTGTTTGACCGCCACGTATCGATAGAGGTGTATAATTGCCGTTTTCCCGCCCATCAATCTCAGCACCCATTGCTTTTAAAGGGTCCGTAACACGGGACATTGGACGCTTTGCAATGGAATCATCACCAATGACGACGGAATGAAAAGGTCTTGTCGCTAAGATGCCAAGCATTAAACGAGTTGTCGTTCCGGAATTACCAACGTTTAAAATCTCAGTTGGTTCACTTAAACCATCCCAACCTCTACCATCCACCGTTACACGATCACCAGATTGTTCGATTGAAACGCCAAGTTTTTTAAAACAAGAGATGGTGCTTAAACAATCCTCACCACTTAAAAATCCTTCAATGGTCGTCTTGCCTTTTGCGATTGCACCAAACATAACAGCTCGGTGAGAGATTGATTTATCTCCTGGAACCTGAATATGTCCCTTCAGACCATTATTTATGGATTGCACAATTTTTTTTGACATAGTATCCTCCCTTATAAACGGTACGTTTCGTACATATGATGTTGAAGCTGAATTTTTGCTTGGTCAAGATCTTCTTCTGATCTGAAGCTTAATCTAAGAACCCCCATAATATCTTCTCTCGTCTCTAAAATCCGAATATTGGTGATACTGATCTTATGTTGAGCCAAGATACTTGTTACATCTGATATGACCCCCGGATGGTCAGGAACATCGACATATAAGTCATAAAAAGAAGGAATAGCTCCTTTTTTCTTAACTGGTAAACCGTCCCGAAAAGCTTTGGCTTCTTCAAAATATGTATAAATATCTGTTTCGTTTTCTTCTTCTATTAATGTCTTCACATTTTTCATCTCATGCATCCACGATTCAAGTAAACGGAGAAGGCTATCTTTATTTTGAAGCAAGATATCCCTCCACATAACCGGACTTGCCGAAGCTATTCGTGTAATGTCTCTAAAGCCACCTGCAGCTAGTCTAGATACGAGCGGATCTTTTTCTTCTAAGTTTGCTACTTGGTGGACTAGACTTGCTGCAACAATATGAGGGAAATGACTAATAGCACCAGCGAGATGGTCATGTTGGTCTGCAGTCATTTCAATGAAAGTTGCTTTTGTACCCTTTAACCAATTTTGCAACTGGATAATTGCTCTAGCATCGGCATCTTCACTAGGTGTCAATATATAATAAGCATTCTCAAACAAATGAGCACGAGCTGCTTCTACCCCACTTTTATGGGAACCTGCCATTGGATGTCCGCCAATAAAAGTAATTCCTTTTTCAATGAGACACTCAGCTTGTTGATAAATTTTTCTCTTTGTGCTTCCTACATCCGTAATAATAGCGCCTGGTTTAATGTCGTAGTCTACCAAGTCTTTTAACAATTCGGTCGTGCGAGAGACGGGAGTTGCAAAAATAATTAAATCTGCCCTTGCAACTCCTTCTTTTATCGAGGATACGGATTCATCTATTACCCTTAAAGAGTGAGCCATCTTTAATTGATCACTATGAATATCAAACCCTATTATATGTACATCATGTTCTTTTCTAATGGCCAAGGCAATTGAACCGCCAATCAAGCCTAATCCTATTATAAATGCCGTCCGTTTCATATTTTTCTCCTTCTAAACAAGACATGTCCAATTCTTCTATAACAGTTACATCATATGCTAAAAACCGCCTTTCAGATCTAGCTTGAAAGACGATTTGCCATTATGAAGGTTGCGTAGTAAGAGGTGTTTGAAATAATACTCGCTCTAACGCTTGAAATAGTGCTTCATTATCCTCTTTTTTTCCGATTGTGATTCGAATCGCCGTTGAAAAGCCTAACGGATTGCCAGACCTCACAATAAAGCCTTCTTTAAGCAGAGCTTTAAACACTTCATCACCCGACCGTCCGAGTTCAATGAGCAAGAAATTCGTTTCGGAAGGATAGTACGTTAAGCGGTGTCTATCACAAAACAACTCTAATTGCTTCATTCCAGCATTATTTTTCTCCACACATTCTTTAATAAATCCTTGATCTGAAAGCGCCGTAGCAGCAGCAATTTGTCCGAATGAGACATTGTTGAATGGTGGGCGTACAGGTTGTAAATAAGAAATAAGCTCCTTATTAGCAACACCAAAACCAACTCTTAATGCAGCCAGTCCATAAGCTTTTGAGAAGGTACGCAGAATAATTAACTGCTTATAACGCTCAAGCATTGGAATCGTTTCTGGGTAATCGTCTGCCGTTACATATTCATAATACGCTTCATCAGAGACCACGATCACATGAGGTGGAACTTGGTTAAGAAATTTCTCGAACGCCTCTTTATTTACATAAGTTCCTGTTGGGTTATTAGGATTACAAACCCAAACAATTTTAGTGTTTTCATCAATCGCCTCAAGCATAGCATCAAGATCATGAACACCATCTTTTAAAGGAACTTCTCGAATACTGGCCCCCTCAATCGTAGCATTTAACTTATACTGAGAAAATGTTGGATGGGCTGTTACTGTGTTCGTCCCTTTTTCAAGAAAAGTACGGCATAGAAATTGAATCACTTCATCCGAGCCATTTCCAAAAATAAGTTGATCCTCTTTGACATGATACGTTTTTGCTACAGCTTGCCTTAAAGTCCTTGCATAACCGTCTGGATAGATTGCCGTTTGGCTTGCGGCGTCTTTTATCGCTTCAGTAACTTTAGGAGATGACCCAAACGGATTCTCATTAGAAGCAAGCTTGATAATCTTAGTTAAACCCAACTCTTTTTTTACTTCTTCTATTGGTTTACCTGGCTCATAAGAAGGCAAGCCAAGTAATTGAGCTTTAGGTTGCATCTTTAGCACCTCACCTTGTGAAAGTATTCTCTCTCTATGTTACGATGAAATGAGCGAGGTGACAAACGTTTTTAATTGTAATAGTGCATCTTTTCTGTTTTTTTCATCTTTTAATGCATCTTTGTGCTTGGCGATTTCAGAAACAAGTGCACTCCCTACAATCACTCCATCAGCATGGCTATGCATTTCCTTCACTTGCTCGGAAGAAGAAATTCCAAATCCAACCGCTACAGGAACTGGGCTTGATGTTTTTACAGTTTGTAAAAACTCATATACTCTTTCATCAATCTTCTTTCGTTCTCCTGTCACACCTAATGAAGAAACACAATATAAGAACCCTTGAGCTCTTTTTGCGATTTTTTGGATCCTAGCTTTTGATGTTGGTGCCACAAGGGAAATGAGCGCCAACTCATTTTCTGCACATAAATTTGTTAATTCTTCGCTTTCTTCATATGGTATGTCTGGTACTAAGATTCCATCTATACCCATTTCACTGGCAACTCGCGTAAACCGTTCTTCCCCATATTGAAGGAGCGGGTTAAAGTAAGTAAAGACGACCACAGGGATTGTTAACCCTCTCTCTCTCATGATTGGAACTAGCTTCATTGCTCCTTCAAGTGTTATTCCACTTTCAAGTGCACGCTTAGATGCTTCTTGAATGGTAGGTCCATCTGCAAGAGGATCTGAATAGGGAATTCCTAATTCTAAAAGATCAGCACCAGCCTCCTCTAACATTAGAGCAATCTCGACCGTCGCTTCTGCACTTGGATCACCTGCAGTAATAAAAGGGATGAATAATCCACCATTTTTTTCTGTAAGTAGGTTCATTCGCTGACTCATGACTGCTTATCCTCCTTAAAATGCTTCATTAGTGTATGAACATCTTTATCACCGCGACCCGATAAGCAAACGAGGATTGTATCTTCGGGTGTTAACTCCTCCGCTCTTTCAAATGCTTTAGCCAAGGCGTGAGCTGTTTCAATCGCAGGGATGATGCCTTCTTCTGTAGATAAGAGTTTTAGAGCATCTAATGCTTCTTGATCACTAACTGCATCATAACGCACGCGTCCTGTACTTGCTAAGTATGCATGTTCAGGTCCTACTCCAGGATAATCAAGCCCAGCTGAAATGGAGTAAGGTTCTGTAATTTGTCCTGCCTCATCTTGAAGTAAATACGTTAATGAACCATGAATAACTCCCTTTCTGCCATGTGTAATGGTAGCAGCATGTTGATCAGTATCTATACCTTTCCCTGCAGCCTCAACACCAATAAGTTTGACATCATCTTCAATAAATGGATAAAAGGTTCCAATCGCATTGCTTCCTCCACCGACACATGCAATAACTTCAGTAGGCAATCTATTTTCACGTTTTAAAAATTGAGCCCGTGCTTCATCCCCAATAATTCGTTGAAAATCTCTAACCATTTTGGGGTATGGGTGAGGTCCCACGACTGAACCAATTAAGTAAAAAGTGTCTTCTGCATGAGTTACCCAATAACGAATGGCCTCATTCGTAGCATCTTTTAATGTTTTACTCCCGGAATTAGCAGGCACTACCTCCGCACCGAGCAATTCCATCCGAAACACATTTAGCGCTTGACGTTCCATATCTTCAGCACCCATAAATACTTTGCACGATAATCCAAAACGAGCGGCTATCGTTGCAGTTGCTACGCCATGCTGACCTGCACCTGTTTCTGCGACGATTTTTGTTTTGCCCATTCGTTTTGCAAGGAGAGCCTGACCAATGGCATTGTTTAATTTATGAGCACCAGTATGAACCAGATCTTCGCGCTTTAAATAAATCGACGCCCCACCAATTTTTTCTGATATGTTTTTTGCATAAGTTAATGCAGTAGGTCTTCCTGCGAACTCTCGTAGGTGATCTTTATAAGCTTCCATAAACTCAGGATCATCCATTGCTTGATCTAGAGATTCTTCTAGTTCTTCTATCGCACTCATGAGTGTTTCCGGGACATACTTCCCGCCAAATTCTCCAAATCGACCACGTTTATCTGGGTAAACCGTTGTTGTTGCGTTCATTTGTGGGTCATCCTCTCTACAATCTGCTCTATTTTATGTCGATCTTTTCGACC
This sequence comes from Alkalihalophilus lindianensis, assembly GCF_032843265.1. Lineage (NCBI taxonomy): Bacteria > Bacillati > Bacillota > Bacilli > Caryophanales > Bacillaceae > Alkalihalophilus > Alkalihalophilus lindianensis. The sequence continues at coordinate 662,239 of NZ_JAWJBA010000001.1, read as the reverse complement.
ATTACTCTCTACACCACTCGATATATCAATGCCATCGGGTTGATAGCTTACTAGCTTGTCAATATTATCAGGGCTGACGCCACCGGCAATCATCACTTTAACGTTTTGTGCTTTCCCTTCTGCTAAAAACGCAGGAATCATTTCCCAATCAAATGTCTGACCGGTCCCTCCCCAATGACCTTCAACTTTACAATCAACAATATATCCATCTACTAAGCCCTTAAATTGCCTCATGTAAAAGAGGGCGTCATCTTTTGCATGAATCACTTTCCAAATAGGACATGGTAGATGTTTTTTTAATTCTTTTAGATCTTCTGGGGATTCATTTCCGTGACATTGCACAACATCTATAGGCAATGTTTCGACCACATCTTTAATGACATCTACAGATTCATTAACGAAAAGCGCCACCATTTTCTGTTTACGATTAGGCCATTTCGCTAACCACTTTTCAACCATTTCGATCGTGACCTGTCGCTTACTTGGTACAAATACAAATCCTAGATAATCTGTCTCACTATGGATCACAGTCTCCACATCTCGTTCATCGTGGTTTCCACATATTTTAAGAAGTGGCTTCAACGGGTTCACCACCAAATAATGTTTGAATACCTTTTTGAGGAGTATCAGCCCTCATAAGTGACTCACCTACTAATACAGCGTTAGCACCTGCATTTCTAACTTTTTGTAAGTCTTCGTATGTGTGAATTCCACTTTCACTAACAAAAAGGCTTTCTTTAGGGACCTGTTCTCCTATTAATTCTGTTTGTGTTAAATCTGTTGTAAAGGTTTTTAGGTTACGGTTATTTACACCAATGATTGCTGGTGTAAATAATTCAAGTAGGGACTCGAGTTCCTCTTTTTCATGCACCTCAACTAAACATTCCAGCCCAGTTGCAGTTGCTTCTTCATAAAGTCTTTTTAGGTCCTTATTAGGCATCACACCTGCAATTAAGAGAATCGCGTCGGCACCCATTCGAACGCTCTCTTCAATTTGAATAGGATGAATGATAAAGTCTTTACGTAAAATAGGAAGATCAACCAATTGTTTAATCGCTGATAAATAATCTCTATGCCCTTGAAAATATACTTGATCAGTTAGAACGGATAATGCGTCCGCTCCTCCTTCCTCATACCCTTTAGCAATCAACTCAGGGTGAAAATCTTCTCTAATGATCCCTTTAGATGGAGAAGCTTTCTTCACTTCTGATATTAAACCGATCGAACGTTTTGGGGTTGCTAATGCTTTGTAAAGTGATTTTCTCGATACATTGATTTCATCTGGCTGTACTAACTCTTTTAATTCTTTCCTCTTTGTCTCAATAATTTGTTTAAGCATGCTGTGAATGCCTCCGATCAGCTCTTAATGATGCCACTTTTTCATACACAACACCCGAATCAATTGCTTCTTTTACCATCATAACGCCTTCTTTAATCGTCATAACTTGATCAGCTGCATATAGAGCAACAGCTGCATTTAAAGTGACAATCCCTTGGGCAGATGCGTTTGCTTCTCCTTTTATAACTTGCTCGATTACTTCCGCACTTTCAGTTGCATGTTGCACTTGAATATCTTCAAGTTTTCCGCGCAATAATCCTACCTCTTCAGGCGTGATCTTCATCTTATTTATAGAGTCCCCTTTAACATCGATTAACGTGGTCTCCGTTGTAATAGAACACTCATCTAAACCTTCTCCACCTGTAGCAAAAACCGTATGCTTTGTTCCAAGTTTAGACAATGTATGAGCCATTTTCATCGCAAAATCCTCATTATACACACCGATTAGTTGATGTTGGGCACGAGCTGGATTTGTAATCGGACCTAGCAAATTGAAAATCGTTCTAAATCCAATTTCTTTTCTTGGAGCAACAGCATGTTTCATCGACTGATGATAGAGTGGCGCAAATAAGAAACACAATTGACGAGTTTTTAAAGACTCCGCTGCTAACTCTGGTGTACTCTGAATATCAATATCTAATGCTTCAAGAACATCTGCACTTCCACTCTTGGAAGAAACAGCACGATTTCCATGCTTAGCTACTGGAACTCCCATAGAAGAAAGAACAAGAGCGGTTGCAGTGGAAATGTTAAATGTCCCTAAGTCATCTCCACCTGTACCACATGTATCAACGACACCTGTTAACTCATGTGGAATCCTCAATGAATGTGAGCGCATTGAGCGGGCGAATCCCACCATTTCCTCCACTGTTTCTCCTCTAAAACGCAAAACGGTTAACAAACTTGCAATTTGACTTGGCGTGGCTTTGCCTTCCATAATCTGATCCATTACAAATTGAGCTTCACCTTCTGTTAAAGTAGCACCTTCCATACATGTACGAAGTAATTGCTTAAACATTAGAAACCACCGCCTCATTTCCAAACATTTTCTCAGCAAGTTGCACAGCCCGTATTAATGCTTTCGCTTTGTTTTTCGTTTCTTCATATTCACTCTCAGGTTTTGAATCAGCTACGACTCCCGCACCCGCCTGGATATAAGCTGTTTGATCTTTAATAACCATCGTTCGAATAGCGATACAAGAATCAATGTGTCCATCATAACTCATGTAACCAATAGCTCCAGAATAGAGACCTCTTTTTGTAGGTTCAAGCTCTTGTAAAATTTCAATAGCTCTAATCTTTGGAGCACCAGATACCGTGCCAGCAGGAAAAGCCGACATCAATGCTTTCACTGGAGTAATCCCTTCTTTTAATTCACCAGTTACTTTAGAAATAATATGCATAACATGGGAGAAACGCCCAATCTCAAGTAATGTTGGCGTTTTAACAGATCCATAACTTGATACTTTACCTACATCATTTCTCGCAAGATCCACTAGCATATAATGTTCCGCTCGCTCTTTTTCATCTTGTAAAAGATCGTCTGCAAAATACAAGTCTTCTTCTTCAGTCTTTCCTCTTGGCCTTGTTCCTGCTATCGGGTGGATCTCTACATGTTTATCAGCCACTTGAACGAGACGCTCTGGGGAACTACCAACAACTTCCACATCACCGATATTTAAGTAAAATAAATACGGAGAAGGGTTAACCATTCTTAGCACTCGGTAAATATCGAACGCTTTAGCCGTTACAGGAAGTTCAAAACGCTGGGATAATACTGCTTGAAAAATATCTCCTGCCAAAATATATTCTTGGATTTTCTCTACATCATTCATAAATCTTGTCTTTGTGTAAGAAGAAGTAATGTCGTTAAATGAAACTTCCTCACTCGTTTCAGTTGTAGCAGGCACCATTAAACCTATAGTTGGTTGCTCAAGCAAAGCGAACAGCCGATCGATTTGCTCAACAGCTTTTTGATAATCAGCTTTAAGGTCATGAGACTGATTGGTCGGTACATGAATGATGATCATTAATTCTTTTTTAACATGGTCATAAGCAATTAATGTTTCGCAGAATAAGAAATGATAAGCCGGTTGCTCATTGTTGCTATTTTCTTGTTTCAACGACGGTTCAATCGATTCAATTGCTTCAAAGCTCATAAAGCCTACTGCACCACCACGAAAAGGGATCGGTAGGTCAAGGGGTTCAACATTGATATGGTTTAATGTTTGATCAAATGCTTCTTCGAATGTCTTAGCTTCTATGACTTTCTCATCTCCCGATGTATACGTATTAAAATCACCATTTTCTTCAATTAATTGATACATTGGGTTTAAGCCAATAAAAGAATATCTTGACCAAGGAGATGCGTCATCTTTACTCTCTAGTAAAAAGGTTAATTGGTCTTGCAGCTGGTAGGCAATCTGAACAGGTGTTAATCCATCTGCAAAATACCTTTTAAACACTGGTACCGTGTCATAAGTTTGTGCTGCTTGCTGAAAAGACGTAAAGGTTGTGCAGTTCATATCACTCACTCCTACTATATTTGGAATGAATGAGAGGAGGTAAAGAGGGGATAGTGGTTTTAAGGTACGACAAAAACACCCTAAGACCAACGAGTCCTAGGGTGTTAAACATGTACCCCTAACTATAACTCGGCTCTTCTCAACTCAACTCATTCTCAACTCAACTATTTTTATGTTAAATTTCTTATTGTATATTCTTCATCTAATTCTACTTGCTCCCAAAGAAGCGTTACTCGGCTCTGTTGCCACTTCATACTGTTATGAAATGCGCAATTTTTATTAGTGTAACCTCTTAGTGAAGGATTCGTCAAGGGTAAATCACTCTTAGTTACAATCCGTTCCGAATTTTCACACAAATTCATCTTATGCAGAAAAACTCTATTGTGCTAACCGCTTGGTTGATGATAGGTCAGGGCGAAGTTTAATCGCCTCCCGCATGTAAATATGATTGATCTCATTTTGAGCAGCAGTTGTGTTGACAGTTAGAAGAATCCTTATACATTTTTCCAAACTTCCCGGTACTGGAATTTCAGTTGCACACATTACAGGTACATATGTCCAATCTTCGAACCGCCTTAAAGCTTTAGCTGGAAATGTTGCACTAAGGTCTTCTGTTACTGTAATTAAAACTTGTGCGACCTCATCTGGCAAAAAAGAGTTTTGAGCGATAATCTCATTTACTAATTCTTCGGTTACTTCTAGAATCTCTTCTTCTTCATTACTTGTAACTGTAGTTGCCCCTCTAATTCCACGGATCATCAAACCCCTCCTTAATTGCATATGTTAGTGATTGAAATAATAGTTCGTCTGACACTTCTGTAAGAATCACATCTTCAACTTCTTTAAGCAGAACCATACGAATATGACCAGAAGTAGTTTTTTTGTCTTTTTTCATAGAAGCGAGTAATTGGTGTGGCTTAAGGCCATTAGGAATAGTTGTTTGATAACCTAATTGACGTAACCAAACTAACAACTGATTAATGGGTAAATCAATCTTGAATTTCTGCTCAGATAAACGTAGGGCAAAAATCATCCCAATCGCAACTGCTTCTCCATGGGCAAGCTTCCCATAGCCTAATTCTGCTTCAATGGCATGACCTAATGTATGACCTAAGTTTAAGAAAGCACGGACGCTTTGTTCGCGTTCATCTTCTTTAACGATAGCAGCCTTTACACCAATAGATCGTACCAATATTTCTTCCAAGACATCATCCGGAAGGTCCACGAACGAATGAACATGTTCTGTTAACCACTTTAAAAATTGTTGATCCCGTATAAAGCCATGTTTAATAACTTCCGCAAAACCAGATCGCCATTCTAATTCAGGTAAACTACGTAACATTTCTGTATCATAAATAACGAGTTCAGGTTGATAAAAAGCACCAACAATGTTTTTAGCTTGAGGTAAGTTTATGGCAACCTTTCCTCCTACACTACTATCGTGTGCTAAGAGAGTTGTAGGTACTTGGATAAAGCGAATGCCTCTCATATAACTAGCCGCAACAAAGCCAGCTAAATCCCCAATCACTCCACCACCTAGAGCAATGATAATAGAATGACGATCAAGACCCAGTTCTAGGGCTCGCTCTTGCAATCGTTTAAATACATCAAACGATTTAGATGCTTCCCCTGCAGGAACAACTTCCGTATAGATACGAGTATCTTCAGGAAAGCTAGCAACCACCTCAGAAGCATACAATGAGTACACATGTTCATCTGTTATGACTAAGACAGATGAATAGTTTCCTATTTCGTTCTGCTTCAAAAGGTCGTATACATGATGTCTTAATCCAGTTTGGACGACAACATCATACGATTGACTCTTCGTTGTAATCCGTACAGTCGACATACTAGAAATCCCTCGCATGTTCATTATGACTCTTAATGTTTTGATCAATTGCCTCAATACGATCATGCCCAAATGTTTCAAGAAGAGCATTGGCTACTTCCCAAGCAATCACAGACTCAGCCACAACAGATGCAGCCGGTACCGCGCAGCTATCAGAACGTTCAATACTTGCTGCAAAAGGTTCTTTGGAATCGATATCAACACTTTGCAATGGTTTGTATAGAGTTGGGATTGGTTTCATTACACCACGAATGACAATTGGCATACCATTCGTCATCCCACCTTCAAAACCGCCTAAATTATTTGTTTTTCTTGAATAACCATCTTCCTCATTCCAAAGAATTTCATCATGGACTTCACTCCCTGGACGTCTAGCAGCTTCAAATCCAATACCAATCTCGACTCCCTTAAACGCATTAATACTCATGATCGCAGCAGCTAATTTCGCATCGAGCTTTCGATCATAATGTACATGGCTTCCTAAGCCAATAGGTACGCCACTAACGACGACTTCTACTACACCACCAATAGAATCTCCTTCTAGCTTTGCCTTATCAATGGCCTCGATCATTGCACTTTCAGCCTCTTTATCCAGGCACCGTACAGAAGATGCTTCTGTACGTTCTTGTAAATCTTTTATAGACTCAAATTGGGTTTCATGTGCCTTTACTCCCCCAATTTCTAATACATGTCCACCTACTTGAATACCAAATGTATGTAAAATCTTTTTTGCTACCGCACCTGTAGCCACTCTAACAGTCGTTTCACGAGCTGATGAACGTTCGAGCACATTTCTCATATCTCTGTGACCATATTTAATAGCTCCGTTTAAATCGGCATGTCCAGGACGCGGACGGGTTACTTGACGTTTCACTTCTTTCTCTTCATCTTCACTTAAAGGTTCAGCACCCATCACCTTTGTCCAATGAGTCCAATCTTTGTTTTCCACTACTAATGTAATTGGAGCACCCGTTGTCTTTCCATGACGAACACCACTTAAAATTTGGACTTGATCTTTCTCGATCTGCATTCGTCTTCCTCTACCATATCCACCTTGTCTTCTTCTCAAATCGACATTAATATCTTCTGCTACTAACTCCAGTTGAGCTGGTACCCCTTCAACAATCGTCGTTAATTGTGGTCCGTGTGATTCTCCTGCTGTTAAATATCTCATCTCGTCTCCTCCTCCAAGTCCTTCTCTCTTTATCGCTTTTATGCGTTAAATTATAACATGCATGAACTTCTATGTCTCGATAAAATCGGAACATTTCGTTATTAATTAGTCATTGTATCAAAAACCGTTGTCCGAGTCTAAGCAATTTTTGAACCAGATGTTACTCTTCCTCCTACTTCATGAGAAAAGAATGCTAGAAAAAAGAAAAATTGGTTATACTACTATAGGAATTTCTTTTGTAAAGGGGTGTGGCAACATGAAGAAAACTACAAAGACTGGAACTGATATTGAAGAAGTGAAGGAACGGAATAAACAATCAGGATTAACTTATAATGAAGTAAAAGACAAAGTGCTAGAAGCGTATATTAAAAAACAGATGGATTCCAATTAACAATTAATAGATGAAGAAGAAACCAGCATCCTATTAAGAGCTGGTTTCTTCTTTTTTCTTATAAAAGAACGTATCCTCTGTTTCAAATCCATATTTTTCTGCATGAAAAATTTGTTCTGTGCTTCCAACGAACAGTACCCCACCTGGCCTTAATGCATTGCTAAACTTTTGATATAATTTATGCTTTGCTTCTTCTGTAAAATAGATCATCACGTTCCTGCAAATGATAAGATCATATTGGGAAGCAAACGTATCAGAAAGTAAATTTTGTTGTTTAAAGTTGACTGTTCTTTTTACCTCATCAACCACTTTGTAACCCATTGGTTCTTTCATAAAATGGGAAGATAAAACATCCTTTGGCACTTCTTTAAGTGATCGATCTGTATATAAACCTATTTTGGCTCTTTTTAATATTTCTTTATCTAAATCTGTCGCTAGAATAGATACATGAGATAAAGGCATAAACGAAGCCATAACCATCGCTAATGTATAAGGTTCTTCACCAGTTGAACAAGCCGCACTCCATAGTTTCAAACGAGTGTTCTCTTTCAGTAATCGTGGTAAAATCTTTTCCTCCAGTACTTCCCACCGTTTCTTATTCCGATAAAATTCTGACACATTAATGGTCATTCTCTCTAAGAACTCATTAAACATTGATTGATCTTTGGACATAGCTTGATAATACAACTCAAAACTTCCAAACCCACGTTTATCTCTGAGTGACTCCAGTCTTCTTTTCATTTGAGCCTCTTTATAAAGTGCTAAATCAATTCCAGTTTTGCGTTTTACTTGATTAATGAATAAATGGTAGTCAGCAGTCATATGTAGTTTCTCCTTAATATGTCAATCAGTTCATATTCTATATCGACCTTACTATAAAAGATGTTAACAACAAAAAAGTACCTGCTCAACAGAACAGGTACCTAATCCTATGAATATATAGTTACACCCACTTATTAACTACTTTTTCATAATTATTTAATTCAGCATCTTCAAAGAAAATACCGATTTCACGCTTAGCACTCTCAGTTGAATCAGAACCATGAATAACGTTCATTGCAACTTGGACACCGTAATCTCCACGGATTGTCCCTGGTGCAGCTTCTGCCGGGTTTGTAGCACCCATCATTGTACGAGCAGTTGAAATGACATTTTCACCTTCCCAAACCATTGCAAAAACAGGTCCTGAAGTAATGAAATCAACCAATTCTCCGAAGAAAGGACGTTCTTTATGTTCTGCATAATGAGTTTCAGCTGTCTCTTTTGTAACCGTCATCAATTTAGCGCCCACTAATGTAAACCCTTTCTTTTCAAAGCGTGAGACTACTTCTCCAATAAGATTACGTTGAACTCCATCAGGTTTAATCATCAAATATGTACGTTCCATTTAAAAACACCCTCATTCTTATAGTCTATGTATAACTTGCCCTAATTAGTATAGCAAACATTCTAAACACTCTCAATCATTATTTTACAGAAATATTCAATAAAACGTATTCATTTCCAGTTGTATAGACAAGTAAAAGAGAGCCTTCAAGGCTCTCTTTACTTTAAAATTTACGTTCACCGATATAAGCTGCAATTTCTCTAAAGTAGAAATTAGCATCAGAATCGGGAAGTTTACTTAGGGCATCATAAGCTCTATTCAGAAAACGCTCACTCATTTTAAGTGAAAATTCAATCCCACCTGATTGATTTACAGCCTTAATGATCGGTTCTACATCGAAGGTTCCTGGATATTCATCTTTTAGCACTTCTTTAATAAGTGTCGCAGCCTCACGATCATGTTGCATCGCATATAACGCAGGAAGTGTCACGTTCCCTTGACGAAGATCCCCACCAGCTGGTTTCCCCAATTGTTTCTCGGTCCCAACAAAATCTAAAATATCATCTGTTATTTGAAAGGCCATTCCAACATTGTAACCAAAATCATATAAATGCTTTTGAATCTTTGGGTCAGCCTTAGCTGCTAAAGCGCCTAGCTCACAACTTACTGCAATTAATAATGCAGTTTTACGTTTAATCCTTCTAAAATAATTACGTAAATTTTGACCCCAATTGTATTGGTCTCGAATTTGTTCAACCTCACCTATGCACATCTCAACAAGTGTGTTAGAAAGAATCTGGTGAATACGTGGATCATCAAAATAAGCAGACGTTTCAACGGCTTTAGCGAAAATATAATCACCTGTATACATAGCTACTTTATTATCCCATTGTGACTTTACCGTTTTTTGACCACGACGTAGTTCAGCATCATCTATCACATCATCGTGAACTAGTGATGCCATATGAACAAGTTCAAGAGGAACAGCAATGTTTTTTAAGACATTAATATCATAATGTCCAAATTTAGCAGCAAGCAAGACAAATACGGGACGAATTCTTTTGCCTCCAGCTTTAAGTAGATGAGTTGAGGCGTCTCTAAGAACATCGTGCCGTGCTTGTACTGTCGCTTCAAGCTCTTGTTCAATAATGGTTATGTCTGATTGAAATTTTAAATAAATATCGGCTAGTTTCATCTCGTCCACCTTACTACGTAGGGTTAGCTTTCGACAGCTCCCCACAAATGAATGGATTCTACTGGTTTTATTAAGTAGCCCAATTCATAAGCAAGCTGATAATAAAGCTCTAATCCTCGTTGTTCTCTTTTACTAAAGTCATAATATAGCCCTTGAAAATAATCATCCCAAAAAGCCTTCTCACCACCGTAGGTTTTAAGGATATCTTGAATCATTGGCTGATAATTCTTTTCCTTGCTTAAACTTTTACTATGAATGAACGAACGATATAATTGACCCACTAAGTGGCTATCGCGTTCGATCGCATCATTTCTCACAGCTACGACTGCAAATGTCATAGGCATTCCTGTGTGCTTATACCATAAAGAGGCAAGGTCATATTGGTAAAGAGTTTCAGCTTTCCTCCATGTTGCCATAATCGCATCATCGCCAATTAACAAACATGCATCATGGTCCAGAAGCATCTTTTCCAAATTTGGTTTCATCATTTCATAAGAAACGGTATGCTCATAAAAACGCTCAAGTATAACCTTTAATAGATGGATAGAAGTAGCCGAACTTGACGTTAGAGCAATAGATTTACCTGAAAGCTCTTCGATTGGTACTTTAGAAAATAAAAAAATCGACCCCACTTTTTCATATGCTGACACAGACAAGTCTGGGAGTAACGTAAATTGATTTGTGTTTTCTGCATAAGCAAATGAAGAAATCCCTCCAACATCCACAAGCCCATCTGACATCGCTTTATTTAACTGTGAGGGAACTTGAGGAATAATCGAACAGCCTTGTTCCCTTAAAGATTCACGATCTAAATGATAATAAAGAGGTAATATATTTGTATAAGAAATCTCACCGATAATTAATGACATCTTTATTCCCCCCAGCGGGTAAATAACTCATGTTCCACACCGAGACTATCTAGTGCTTTACCAACTAAAAAGTTGATTAAATCATCAATCGTCTTAGGTAGATGATAATAACCAGGCATAGCAGGCAAAATCGTCGCACCCATTTTTGTCAGTCTAAGCATATTCTCTAAATGGATCTCATGTAAAGGTGTCTCTCTAGGGACAACGACTAATTTACGTTTTTCCTTTAACATAACATCGGCGCATCTCTCTAATAAATTTCCGGATGCACCATGAGCAATACCGGAGAGAGTACCCATCGAACATGGAATAATGACCATGCCATCACTTCTGTATGAACCACTGGCAATCGGAGCCGCATAATCATGAAGCTCATGTATGTGTAACTCCCCTGGCAATTCAGAAAACAGTTGATCTAAAACGGCTTCTCGGTTACTTGTATCGAGAAGTAACTCTTCCCTAAACACTTGCCAAGCTGCTTCCGTCAATACGAGATGGACTTTATATTCTTGTCTTAAGAGCTCTTGAGTGAGTCTTACTCCATACATTCCCCCACTTGCCCCCGTGATGCCTACAGTCATTATACGATTTACGCGTTCATCCATAGTAACACATCCCCTACGGTAAAGATAAACATGACAAGGCTTAAAATGCCATTCATGGTAAAGAAGGCAACGCCAACTTTTGAAAGGTCATTGGCCGAAACAAGCGAATGCTCATAAATCATGATTGCACCTGCAATGATTACCCCTAGTAAATACAACCAACCCAGTGGCGTAATCAAAAACAGCGATAAAAAGGCCGAGAAACTAATGACATGGAATAACTTAGCAAGAATAAGTGCACGTCTAATGCCAAATCGACTTGGTATCGAATAAAGGCCTCGCTCACGATCATAATCAGCATCTTGTGTTGCATAAATCACATCGAACCCAGCCGTCCAAAGGGCAACCGCTGCAAACAAAAGAAAGGCTTCAATGGATAAAGTACCCGTTACAGCTACCCAACCACCTAATGGGGCAATTCCTATTGTAATTCCAAGTACAATATGACAAAACCATGTAAAGCGCTTCGTATAGGAATAAATAACAAGAAAAAAGACCGCTAAGGGTAATAAATAAACTGCTAATTGATTTAATTGAAACGCAGCATAGATTAACATTCCAAAGGAGACAAAAATAAAGACTAGCACCTCAAGCTTTGAAATTAATCCAGATGGAATTGCGCGATTAGCAGTCCTTGGATTGTACTTATCAATTTTTTCATCAATCACTCGATTAAGAGACATAGCCGCACTTCTCGCTCCAACCATTGCAATCGTAATCCACACCCATTGCATGAAGGTGGGCCATGCTTCGTTGACAATAAACCCACCTAATATAGCTCCAAAGTAGGCAAAAGGTAGGGCAAAAACAGTATGTTCAAATTTAATCATTTCTAAGATGATTTTTATCTTTCTAATCACGATATCTGCTCCAATTCTAATTGACTAATTTTTAGACTTAACTCCTAGGTGCATAGCAGCTACCCCACCAGAGTAGGCCTTAACGTCAACACGTTCAAATCCAGCTTCACGAAACATGTCAGCTAGCTTCTCTCGATTTGGAAACGACATCGTTGACTCTTGTAACCATGAATATTCATCATAACTTTTAGCAAATAACTTCCCAAATACCGGCATCACTCGTCTGAAATAAAAGAAATAAAGGTTTTTAAATATCGGAATCGTAGGTTGAGATGTTTCTAGACAAACGACTTTCCCACCCTTTTTTACGACACGATGCATTTCTTTTAGAACCTGCATGTAGTCTGGAACGTTGCGTAATCCAAAACCAATGGTGACAACATCAAATGATTCATCTTCATATGGCAGCTCCATTGCATTGCCATGTCTTAACGAGACATGTTGTAGCTTATTTTCTTTTACTTTCTCTTCACCGATTAATAACATGTTTTTACTGAAGTCAAGTCCTTCAACTTTACCCGTTGGCCCCACAGCTTCACCTAATGCAATTGTCCAGTCGGCGGTACCACAACACACATCTAGAGCATGGTCACCTGCTTGTACATTCATTTTTTTCATCGTGTCTTTACGCCAAGCTTTATGTCGTTGGAACGAGATGACCGAATTCATCATGTCATAACGCTTGTATATGGATTCAAAGACTTGGTGAACACGCTCTTCTTTCGTCTGACTCATTACATTCACCCTTTTTCTGCTAAAAATTCATCGTATTCTATTGTGCAAACTAATCGATCTACATGCTCAATAATAAACCCTTCAAATTTATGAAGGCGTTTGCTTGTACTTAACAAGCGGTCCTTAACTTCCTCTATCTTTTGTTCCCATAAACCAATCATCAAATCAGGATGTTTGGTTTCTTGATAGAGTGAATGAATTAATGGTAATTTTTTACCAACTTTATATTGCTCTCTCTCTCTCACCAGTCGTTTTAAATAGAAGTAATCATTAAAGATTTCTTTCCAATCTGTTTGCTCATAATAATGTGCAATATTCTGCATAAGGATCGATTCAACCTTCTCAACATTTGATTTAATCTCGTCATATGAACGTTCATCCTTATCATATAAGTTCATTTTGTGCTCGTTGATTTCTTGGATAGACCGACTAAAGATTTGAATCATTGGATGATATTTACCTTCTGCTAATAGATAATAATAAAGACTGCTATAATAATCACCCGCAAGCACTGTCAGTTGACGATTTTTACGAGTAGAATCTGATTGGAGTTTTTGGAGAGAAACGTCTTCATGTACATCTAGGGCTGCTTGTACAAGTAAAGCTGACAACGTAAAGACTTTAGCTTCATTTTTTGTGGCATGTTCACTTAACATTGCATACAACAAACGTAATTTATCTTCATCTATAATTGGGACCTGTATGTATCGTTCTAAATAAGAGTGCTTCGTTAAGCTATTGAAGCTTTTTTTAAATTCCTTCACTTTGTCGTTAAATTGACTCATCCTCACCATTCCCACATCCTCCAAATCACTACAATCTTAATAAAACGAATGTAAGCCTTACTTACACTTTGTTATGTCTTAAGCCGGAATCTATTATAGCATAATATACATAATCCTACGAATGAAAAACTTAATGTACGTTATTCTCCCGTCCCTTACTAAGAAAGGCGGTGGATAAGAAAAAGCAGGAATCACTCCTGCCTTACTCTTCTGTATCCATTGTTCCATGGCTTGTCTGAATAATTGCCTTACCACGAATTTTCACAGCGGAAGTGTGTTCAGTAAACTGAGCAATCATGACCTCGCCTTTATCAAGCTTTTCAGAGTGATGAAAGCGTGTATCAGAACCTCTCGTTAATCCAATGACATTCACTCCATTTTCTTTTGCTTTTATGACAAAAAATTGATTTTCATTACTCATCCTTATCTCTCCTTAAACCTATCCATTGTCGAAACCTAAATATATGTAAAACTTAACCCAAACTCTACGGTTTTTATAGTGATTCTGCTAACAATTATATTATATAAAGCTTAGCATAGAAGGAAAAGAAAAAGCAAAAGGAACCTTATAAATCAAGGAACCTTTTGCTTAAGACTTGCTCATTTTACAATATAATGGCAATCAATCCACCTGAGCCCTCATTGATAATTCTCTCAAGTGTTTCTTTTAATTTATAGCGAGCATTTTCAGGCATGAGGGATAGTTTAGCAGAGATTCCTTCTCGAACAATTGAATTCAATGAGCGACCAAAAATATCTGAATTCCAAATTGACAATGGATTCTCTTCAAAGTCTTGCATCAAATAGCGTACAAGCTCTTCACTTTGTTTCTCTGTGCCAATAATAGGTGCAAATTCAGACTCGACATCTACTTTGATCATATGGATGGAAGGTGCAACTGCTTTTAGACGTACACCAAACCTTGATCCTTGGCGAATGATTTCTGGTTCGTCTAAGCTCATATCGGAAAGAGCTGGTGCTGCAATTCCGTAGCCAGTTTGTTTGACCATTCTAAGGGCTTCTGCTACTTGATCGTATTCAGATTTTGCATGAGCAAAATCTTGCATCAATTGTAGGAGATGATCTTTCCCTCTGATCTCCACACCCACTACTTCTTTTAAAACTTGATCGTATAAGTCATCTGGTGCGTATAGGTCAATTTCTGCAATACCATGACCCATTTCAATACCAGCTAACCTAGCATCATCAATGAATTCATACTCCGTAAATTGTCCAACTACACGGTCGACATCCCGTAAACGCTTGATATCTTTTACCGTTTCTTGAACCGATTCCTCATAGCTTTGTCTTAACCAGTGATCATCTTTTAACACCATGACCCAACTTGGTAAGTTCACATTGACCTCATGAACTGGGAATTCAAACAATACTTCTCTTAAGACATTATTAATATCATGATCAGTCATACTCTCGATACTCATCGCAAGAACAGGGATATCATGTTCCTCTGATAACTGGCGACGAAGATTTTCCGTGTCAGGATGATGAGGTCTTACACTGTTTACGATCATAATAAATGGTTTCCCAACTTCTTTTAACTCTTCAACGACTCTTGTTTCAGATTCAATATAATCATAACGAGGAATTTCTCCAATTGAGCCGTCTGTTGTCACAACTACTCCAAGTGTAGAGTGCTCTTGAATAACTTTTCTTGTACCAATTTCTGCTGCCTCTTGAAAAGGAATTGGCTCTTCATACCAAGGAGTATTAATCATTCTTGGCCCATTTTCATCCTCATAACCTTTTGCTCCAGGTACCGCATATCCAACACAATCTACCAGACGGATATTTACATCCAACCCTTCATCTACATGAATCGAAATAGCTTGGTTCGGTACAAACTTCGGTTCTGTTGTCATGATTGTTTTACCAGCAGCACTTTGCGGTAATTCATCTTGAGCTCGAGCCTTTTCAGATTCATTCTCAATATTCGGGAGTACGACAAGCTCCATAAATTTCTTAATAAATGTCGATTTCCCTGTCCGAACAGCACCTACGACTCCTAGATAGATATCACCACCAGTTCGTTCGGCAATATCTTTAAAAATATCAACCTTTTCCACGTGATCCCCTCCCGATCAAGTAAAGATATGAGATTAGTCATAAACCCGTAAAACTTAGACACTATCATTTCTATGATGTTGTCCACAATTTATGACAACTGCCAGGAAAGAAGCATTTTATTTTTTAAATCCATCTTCTAAGCAACCTTTTTAAAAGATTTAAGAAATGAAGAATGAATGATTTCATTGGCAGTAGTCTTTTGTTTACTTCGTTTAGACCGACCTCGATATGAATGCCGAGAAGGGGTAGAAAGAAAAAATGCCCCTTCCTTTGATATGTATATCAATGGTTAAGGGGCTTTAGACCAATTTTTTATTCGTTATTTGAAAGGCTAACGTTATACATCGGTTCGCCGTTCTCATCAAGAGTATATGGAACAGATCGAACTGGAACAATTGGAAAATGATCTACAAGAATCGAACGAATATCCTCATCTTCGTTAAAATCATGCTTAAACTCATTCAACGCCATATTCAAATCAATGCGGTAATCGATGACAATGTCTCCATCATTCGTATATAACAGCGGCAATAACGTGTCGTAATAAGGGCTCTTCACATGAGGAGCTTCTTTATAATTCAATGCTTCATGATCTAATTTAAACAGTCCTACATCAACCATCTCATCAATTGGAGCATAAGTATGCTTTCTCATATACTCATTAATACGTTGTTGAAATTGTTGGATTTCACGTTGACTTGTTAGATCAATCACTTTTGCTTCAGGTTCTTCTTCTACATTTACAAGAACGTACTGAAACACGCCCCCATTCTCAAAGGCAGTACCGGGGGGTTGTTGCAAATACCTTGGAACTAACTGATTAAAATCAACCACATAACGTTGGTAGAACGATGTCGTTTCATCAAAATTTCGAATGGGTAGAACACCGGTATCTTGCTGGAATTGTTTTGCTGCACTTTCTACAGACTGCAACTGATCTGGATAAGCAAGTTGATTTTCACTTCGTTGCTCACTTGGTAACATACACCCTGCGAGTATCAAGCTTACTAGTAAGGTAGATAGTATGGTCCATTTCATCCAATCAAACTCCTACTCTGTTTTGTTACTTTACATTTTACTACTTAATGCCCTACATTGTTGCTGTAGGTCCACCTATTACAATTAAAAACACAATGAGTCCAGAAATAATTAAACATATAAACGAAAAAGCTAATACTATTTTTTGAACGACGCCTCTTAATTTCTCACGACTAAAGATTGCTGCCCCAGCAGAGATAAACATTAAAGCTAGAGCAAAGAAAGAAATCCACATATTTAACATTGCATCAGACATGACCATCATCCTTTTTTCTTAAAATACATAGTACATTATATCACAAGCATAAACCATTTAACGTTAAATTGCTTGTCCATTCCGTTACAAGCTCAGCTATTTAACCTCTAAAGTTAACTCAGCTACAAAAAGACGAAAAAAGTTAGAGAAGCGGGGCGCACTTCTCTAACTCAACTAAAGCCTTCGTGTTGCACAGCCCTATTTTAATGTTCGTTCCATAAAGTATATGCAAAATAGGAGTTTTTGCGTTCGGCATTTGCCTATAGTTACACCTATTTTTTGTTGAACATTTTAGCAAGAGAAGCAAAATCAGTCGGCATATTGTTTTTTACAATTGCCTGAACGATCTGATCTTCTTTTTCTTTTGAAACTGGTGTATTCGCTAGCTTTGCAACCTGTGAGATTAAACTACGAACAGTCGCTTCATCTTGTAAGTTAGCCTGACTCACAGAATTAGCCAATTTCATTAGTTCATCTGGTCTGACGCTTGTTTTCTTCTGAACCTGATCCATAAATGAAGGGTCATTTTTTTGAAACATCACGCGTCCTCCTTCGTTCTTAATATAGAGATATTCTATGCATGAACGAAGAGTTGGTGCATGACTTACGCCTAGTTTTTCATTCCTTACTGGTACTACTCACTTTCTAGGAAGTCAGAAATTTGTTCCACCTCATGCTTCTTGACTCTTCCCATTAACTTCTCAGAAGCCTCTTTAGGGTGAATCCCTTCAAATAATACTTCATATAAAGCAGAGGTAATTGGCATCTCAACATCTAATTCATTAGCAAGTTCGTAGGCAGCTTGCGTTGTTCGAATGCCTTCAACAACCATTCCCATATTGCGAAGTACTTCATCAAGTGACTGACCTTGACCAATCATTTTACCTGCACGGAAATTTCTTGAATGCACACTTGTACACGTTACAATTAAATCACCTAATCCAGAAAGCCCAGCAAATGTTAACGGGTTAGCACCTTGCTTGACACCAAGACGGGTAATTTCTGCTAAGCCCCTTGTCATGATCGCAGCTTTCGTATTATCGCCCATCCCTAAACCGTTTGTTAGCCCACATACAAGAGCAATAATATTTTTTAGAGCCCCACCTGTTTCAACCCCGATTAAATCTTGATTTGTGTAGACTCTAAAATGTTGATTCATAAATAAATTTTGAGCGAGTGAAGAAGCTTCATGATTTAAAGAAGATACCGTTACAGTTGTTGGTTGTCGCATGCTTACTTCCTCTGCATGACTTGGCCC
Organism: Alkalihalophilus lindianensis; assembly: GCF_032843265.1. NCBI lineage: Bacteria > Bacillati > Bacillota > Bacilli > Caryophanales > Bacillaceae > Alkalihalophilus > Alkalihalophilus lindianensis. The sequence continues at coordinate 643,948 of NZ_JAWJBA010000001.1, read as the reverse complement.
TGATAGGACAACAACATCCCTTAAAAAGTCTGTTCCTTTAAATTCATCTTCAATCATCTCTGAAATTCTCTTATGAGTTCCAGGTTCTATTCCTTTACTCGCATGAATGATTGTGACTGGGGTTGTTAAAGCTTCGCGAAGTGAACGAACAGTCTCTCTTATAGCTTTTGTTGGAACTACCAACAATAGCACCTCAACATCCTCTACAGCTTGCGCGAGATCTGTATAACCAATAATTTGTTGAGGTAATTCAACACCTGGCAAATAAGCTTCATTCCGATGTTGTTGGTTTATTTCATTAATTTGTTCATCTCTTCTAGCCCATAATCTCACTTGATGATTATTATCAGCTAAAACCATCGCAAGTGCTGTACCCCAGCTCCCAGCACCAATTACAGTAACATTTGACATGTGACCAACTCCTTTAAACATTAACTTTAGGAAGCTTCTTTTTTCTTCCCAATTTTACTTTCTGTTCCCGTCACCAAACGTTGGATGTTTGCACGGTGACGCCAGAAAGAAAGGATGGCTACAAAAATTGATAAGATGATATACATCGTTGGTATTTGATACGTTTCCATTAGAAAATAAGCAAAAATAGGTGTACCTAAAGCAAATAAGAGTGATCCTAATGAAACATAACGTGTAAGTACAATACTAATAATAGCGATGATTCCAGCAAATAGAGCGGGAAAGAAAACGAGTGTTGCGAGCACACCTATTGTTGTAGCAACACCTTTTCCTCCTCGGAAGCCATAATAAAGGGGCCAGTTATGTCCAAGAATGGCTGCAAGTCCTGCCATAGCAGGGAAAATACCACTTTGATCTGGTGCAAGGAATAACGCGAGCCATACTGCTACTATTCCTTTTAATACGTCTAGTAACAAAACCGTAACCGCAGGACCTACCCCTAACACCCTCAATGTGTTCGTTGCCCCCGCATTTCCACTACCATGTTGACGAATATCAACTTTTTTAACTTTTTTTGCAATTAAATAACTAAAGCTTATCGAACCAAGCAAATAACCAATTAAAATAACAGTGAGCAACAAAAAAATATTCATAGTCTCCCCCAATTCTAACTATGATTAGTCATTTTTCTTTCTAGCGATAATCTTAATTGGAGTCCCCTCAAATTCAAATGTGGCACGGAGACGATTTTCTAAGAAACGTTCATAAGAGAAATGTAGAAGCTCAGGCTCATTTACAAAGAATACAAAGGCAGGTGGTTCCACGGCGACTTGAGTAACATAATTAATACGAAGTCGCTTTCCTTTATCTGTTGGTGTTGGGTTCATTGCAACAGCATCCATAATTAAATCATTTAAAACGTTAGTCGGTACACGTAAGTTATGATTTTGAGATACACGTTTAACGGTTGGTAATACATGTTGTAAACGTTGTTTAGTTTTTGCCGATGTAAACAAAATTGGTGCATAAGATAAGAATAAAAATTCATCACGAATTTTTTGCTCAAATCTTTGCATTGTTTTGTCGTCTCTTTCAATTGCATCCCATTTGTTAACTACAATAATAATGGCACGACCAGCTTCATGAGCATAGCCAGCAATTTTTTTATCTTGTTCAATAATGCCTTCTTCAGCATTAATGACAACTAGTACAACATTAGAGCGTTCGATTGCTTTAAGTGAACGAAGCACACTGTATTTCTCTGTGCTTTCATACACTTTTCCTCTTTTACGCATCCCTGCTGTATCAATTAAAACGTAATCTTGATCGTCACGAGTAAATGACGTATCAATCGCATCTCGGGTCGTTCCTGGAATATTACTTACAATGACTCGGTCCTCACCAAGCATGGCATTGACTAAAGATGATTTACCTACATTTGGTCGACCAATTAATGAAATACGGATCGTATCTGGATCATAATCATCATCTGCTTTTTCTGGGAAGTGCTTGAGCACCTCATCAAGAAGATCCCCTAAACCGAGGCCATGTGAACCGGAAATAGGGTATGGGTTACCTATTCCGAGTGAGTAAAATTCATATAACAAATCATGCATGTCAGGATTGTCTACTTTATTTACGCCTAAAACAACTGGCTTTTTAGAACGGAATAAGATTTTTGCTACTTCTTGGTCGGCACTCGTTATTCCTTCTCGACCATTTACAATAAAGACAATGACATCAGCTTCTTCAATGGCTAATTCTGCTTGTTCTCTCATTTGGTTTAATAACGGTTCATCAGCAAGTTCAATACCACCAGTATCAATGACATTAAAATCGCGATCTAACCATTCTCCATGACTGTACAAGCGATCACGTGTAACTCCTGGCATATCTTCGACAATTGCTACCCGTTCTCCTACTATTCTGTTAAAAATGGTTGATTTCCCGACATTGGGACGTCCTACAATTGCAACGACTGGTTTAGTCATAATTGCCCCACGACCTTTCTTATGTATAATATATAAATGAATTCATCAAATATCCGATAAATTGGGTAAAACCTGTATTTGAGGAAGCATTTTTGAACTTGTTTGCTACCTGCAACCTATTTATTCTACTAAAACTAATGAAGATTGTCGAGACTTACTCGACAATCAATCTTTCGTTAAGTATAATTCATCCGATAAATGGTGTGAATTCCTCCTTTTCGACCATGCATGTACAATAGACGATAGATGATGTAAGTACCAACCACTTCCAATGAGCGCTGAGGTAAGAGCCATAACATCTAACAAATAAAATTCTCCAAATGAATACACCATAAATGTTTGTGAAACGGTTAGACCATAAAGAAGCTCTCCATGTAATAATCCTAAGATAGCAATTAGTAATCGTAACGACCATTTTGTTGTCATGATACATGATAGGGTTACAACGATAGCCATAGACATAAAACGTCCGTCAATTAAATGAACAACGGGATCATAGATTGATACAAGTTGAAAGGAAGCATAACTCGCTGCTACGATTAATGATGTCGGCAAAATATACAAGAGGCTCCTTGTCTTCATTTGAGTGAGATACCCATAAAAAACGCCAATCATAAAAACATATCCTAAACTTACTTGTATTGATTGAACCGTTACAAATTTTGGACTAACAATTAATAAAGTAAACATAAATATGGCGACAACGGTTCTTCGACTATTTTTCGGCCAAAAAAATGTGATTAGACAAAGATAAATCCATCCTACCCAGTAAAAATAAACCCCATCCATTTATAAACCACCTCCCCATTCTTCTTAGTATCGACGCTTCTCTTAAAAGTAAACATCATGATACATACAAAAATAACGACATGGAGATACTAACCATTCAACAAAGAAAGGAGGTAGTAAAAATGGGTAAAGACCGTCAAGAGCGTAAATTAAGAGAATCACATAAAGTAGAATCTGATCGAGATCAAAGCTTAACGAATAAAGGTGCAACTAAACTTCAAAGTCCAGACGAAGCAAGAGCTAATCAACGACCATAAAAAAAGCATAAAAAAGGTTGAGTGAGGAACCTTTTCCCCATTCAACCTTTTAGCGTTGAGTATAACGATCAAGTTTAATACCTCTTTGTTCGCACCAATCACGGGTTTTCCCGCTAATCACTAGGGGGACACCTTGTAATTGATTCAATGTTTTACTATTTAGAGCAGTCATTAACATTTTAAGGTCTTCATGCATTTCATTAATCTCATCGATAAGAGCTTGTTGCCCACTTCCCATCAGAATTTTAAGAAAGTAACCTGCAAATCCTGTAGCACTTGCTCCTAAGGCAATCGACTTTGTAATATCTAAAGCAGATTGCAGACCTCCAGAAGAAATAATAGAAAGGTTTTGATCTCCTTTAGTTACTTCAATAATAGAGCTTGTCGTTTCAATGCCCCAATCATCAAAATATCGTAACTTTCGGACCCGTCGTTCATTTTCTATTTTGGAAAAATTCGTCCCTCCGAATCCGCCAACATCCACAATTTTTACTCCGACACTCTCTAATTGTCCGGCTGTATTCTTATTCATGCCATACCCAACTTCTTTTACAATAAGAGGAACATCAATTTCACGGTTAATCTCTTCAATTCGCTTTAAAGTATTAGTGAAATCTCGATCCCCTTCAGGCATCACGAGTTCTTGAATCACATTCACATGTATCTGCAGGGCCGATGCCTCTAACATGTCAATGGCATCCTTTGCTTGGTCAGCTGTTGCTTCACTGCCTAAGTTAGCGAAGATTATCCCATTTGGGTGCATTTCTCTTACTACTTCATAGCTTTTTCTTTCTTCAGTATTTCGGATTGCAGCCATTTGAGAACCTACTGCCATTCCAATACCACACTCTTGTGCTACTTCAGCTAATTGTTGATTAATTGATCGAGTATCATCACCACCACCACCGGTCATGGCATTGATAAAAATCGGTGAACTTAATTTAAGTTCACCGATTTTAGAAGTTAAATCCACGTCATTGACACTTAATTCAGGAATACTATTGTGCACAAAACGAATGTCTTCAAAACCATGAGTTTGTGATTGCCCTGTTGATAAGGCATGATGAATATGATCTAGTTTTCTAGCTGCACGGCTCATGCTCTTACCACCTCATCTATCATTATTTATACTTCTTTAATTGATCTCCAATCATATCTCCAAGGGAAAAACCACTAGGCTCATCAGTTCGTTTCGCTTCATACTCTTGATAATCTTGATCATGCGTATCTTCTTTGTGAAGCTCACGGATGCTTAATGAAATACGTTTTTCATTAAGATTTACATCAAGGACTTTCGCTTCCACTTTCTCCCCTTCAGAAAGAACTTCAGAAGGCGTTCCTATATGACGGTTTGCAATTTGAGAAATGTGTACAAGACCTTCTACTCCTGGAGCTACCTCAACAAACGCACCAAAAGAAACTAGTCTCCTAACCGTTCCTTCAATTACATCACCTGTTGAAATTTCACCAGCCACTTCTTCCCATGGTCCAGGTTGTGTTTCTTTGATTGATAACGATACACGTTCGCTATCTGGGTCAACTGAAAGAACTTTGACTTTCACTTGCTCTCCTTCTTTTACAATCTCAGAAGGCGATTCAACACGATGATGAGCTAATTGAGAAATATGGACAAGCCCATCTACCCCACCAACGTCAACGAATGCACCGAAGCTAGTCAAACGTTGGACAGTGCCTTCTACCGTATCACCTGGTTGTAAAGATTGCAGGATTGACTTCTTTTTTTCTTGTAATTCTTCGTCAAGTACAGCACGTTGAGATAAAATTAGTTTATTGTTTTCCTGATCTAATTCCTCAACTTTTAAACGGAGCTCACGACCTTTGTAATCAGAAAAATCTTCGACAAAGTGACGTTCAACAAGCGAAGCAGGAATGAACCCTCTTACGCCAACATCAACCACTAGTCCACCTTTAACAACTTCGGCCACTTCAGCTTTTATGATTTCCCCTGACTCTTGTTGTTTACGTAATTGCTCCCACGCTTTTTCAGCTTGTACAGCACGTTTTGATAGGATAAGCTCATCGTCCTCTAGTTTAAGAATTTTCATTTCCAATTCATCGTCAACAGAAAGGACATCACTTACTTTTTCAACGTGTAAACTTGAAAGCTCGCTGATTGGCACAAGGCCTTCAACTTTAAAACCTACATCAACTAATGCTTGTTTTTCTTCAACTTTCGTTACCTTACCTGTAACAACATCTCCTACAGTTAATGATTTCAATTCTGCTAGTTCATTGTTCATTTCTTCACCCATTGACTTTTGCCTCCTTCAATCTCCGCTTTGTAGCGGTATGTAAACGTAATGTATAATTTGAACTCTCACAAAGCGTGAGAAATTTCTACCTACATTAGAGATGAATGAGCTTCAATTAACTTACCAATCTCATCCATAATCAGTTGAGTTGCTTGATCAGCTGTTGGTTTTTCTTTTCTTATTTCTTCAAAATTTATTGGTTTCCCATATATTAATTTTAAGGGTTCCCCTTTTTCATAAGGACCCACAATTGCACATGGCATAACGACCGCATCCGTTCGAAGTGCAAAGAAACCAGCTCCAGCAAGCCCTTTTCCAAGTTTGCCATCTTTGCTTCTAGTACCCTCCGGAAACAAACCTAGCATTTCACCCTGCTTAAGATACTCAATACCCTTACGCAAAGCTTGCTTGTCGCTCATCCCTCTACGTACAGGAAAAGCACCTAATTTAGGCAACAATGACTTTAGAATCGGTTTTTCGAATAGCTCCTGCTTTGCCATGTAATGAATCGGGCGTTTAATATAAGCTCCAAGTAAAGGTGGGTCTAAGTTGCTAATATGATTTGAACATAATAAAACGCCACCATCAGTTGGAATATTTTCTTCACCAATAATCTCAACTTTATACTTACTTGAAAGATACAGTCTGCTAATACGCTGGCCAAGTTGATATAAGCCCATTAAGAAGCACGCTCCTTCGCTAAATCAATAATTGATTTTACGACTTCTGCAATAGTCAACGAAGTAGAATCAATCTCAATCGCGTCATCGGCCTTTTTTAATGGAGCAAACTCTCTAGTTGAATCTAACTCATCGCGTCTGGCAATATCTTTTTTTAATTCCTCAAATTCAGATGGAAATCCTCTTTTCACTTGCTCCTCGTGCCTTCTTCTTGCACGCTCTTCAACTGATGCGGTTAAGAAAACTTTTAAATCAGCTTGTGGGAGTACATATGTCCCAATATCTCTACCATCTAAAACCGCATTCGAACCAGTAGCAAGAATTCGTTGACGCTCTACCATTTCAATTCGAACGGATGGATGACTTGCTACAAGTGACACATGCTTGTTCACCTCATCTGTTCGAATCAACTCAGTTACATCATTTTCATCCACATACACTAAGACGCCACTTTCTGTATGCCTCAGATCAATTTGAATTCCTTCAAGTAAAGAATCTAATTCATCCTCATTTTCAAGATTCACGTTTTGTGTCAATGCTGCGTAAGTAAGCGCTCTATACATCGCTCCAGTGTCTATATACAAAAACTGAAGTTGCTCAGCCACTAGCTTTGCGACAGTACTCTTTCCTGCCCCTGCAGGTCCATCAATTGCAATGTTCATCAATTTCATCATTTTCCCACACCTCATACATCTTCCAACAAACTTAATAAGCAATAATACTTAAAACTTTTTACTATTTATATACAATAATCATATCACACTCACTAAGGTCGGTCTAATACTTGCTCTCTTAATCTTAATCACGTTTTTGACGCCTTAAAATCACTTGACGTTCAAAACAATATCTTACAATTTGGTCCTGGTCTTTTTGGTCTAGATCTATAAATTGTAAAGAGGCTCTCATTTTTGCTTCAGGCCTCGATTGATAGGTTCTTATCACCTTACAACGAGCTCTTACAAACTTTTGTTCAGTCTTTTGCATCGGTAATACCATCGTTATATCTACTTCAGCTTGAATCGGAAGTACTGTACCCTTAGGGATCAAAATCGCACAACCACCCCCACTAATATCTACAGAAACTGTCGTAAATGCAGGAAGACGATCGCCAACTGGGTGTACCGCAACATCTGTAGTCGCCTCAACTCGTACATAATTTCGACGCTGAATACGATAATACTTTTCTTTACCTGGATCCTTTAATAGTAAAACCGGTATATTTCTTTTTTCTCGACCCATTACTTCAGTTTGAAATTCATAAACGGTTGAACTTTCTGATATAAAAGAAGCCTTTAATTTCGTCCCATCTAGAATAAAGCTAGGCTTCTCTGTTTCAACGTTAATTGGATAATCAATCACAAGATATCCTTTTGACTTATCTACTAAACGGCAGCGCAGCTTTTTTGTTTTTTTTTCATCTGTATGATCTTCCATTTCTATTTGCATTGTTGTTCCAATCGCAATCATTGCATTCCCTCCTGCAACTACATACAACTAAAATAGTCCTATATATTTTTACTCATTATCTCACGTAACAAAAAAAAGAAGAAGCATTAGCTGCTTCTTCTGTCAAATTTTTTATGAAAAATCATAAACTCTTTCTGCTCGCTCTAAACGATCCACTTTTTCCTCTTGGCCATCATCTGCATTAATAAAGATTCGATACGTATCATCATTTATCGTTCCGAAAAACTCATAACATAATACTTCATCGCCTAGTTCATTTTCAATTAATGCTAGGTGATCTTCCATAATCGCTACTTTTGGATTCACACTTTTTTCTGCTTCTTCTAACGAAACCGCCGGCTCATCAATAGAGCGTTCTTGGTGGTTAATCAGATAATCCTTCGCTTCATAACTAATCACATTTCCATCATCTAATGCGACTTCTACCATAATGGAATCGGTATAGACTCGTACATTATCTTGCAAGTATACAAATTGAAACAGCCCGATTGAATCATATTGTTTACTTTCAATCAATTGCATACCTTCTTTACCGTTCTCCTCTAAAAACGCTTGCGCGACATCAGAAGCTTCTTTTAAGCTTATATTCTGATCACGAATCTGACGTTCTTGCAAGAACCAGATCGGGTGTCCACCTTCTACACTCATATCCATATAATAATGAGCCTCATGATCTGGATCATCAATCACTAAACTGTAAGCAGGGTACTCAAGCCCTGATCCTGTGTCTGCAACATGTACAGCTGCATTTTCATTTAAATCAAGGTACTTTCTTGCAACATCTTTTGCTTCTTCCTTTGAAAACTTCTTGCCGCCCGCTAACGCGCGCTTCATTTCCCCGTTCAAATCTTCTATTGAAGCAAGACCTGCGCCCCACTCCACTTCACTGTACCCTTCGACGTTCTTGTTCATCACTTCAAAGTTATTAATGACTAAATTATCCGATGGCTCATCTTCCGTAGTCGCTTGCAATTCCTTATCAATATCTAACCATTTTTGATTATTCTTTAAAACGTAAGCTTGCGCTTCTCGCATTTCTTCTCGAATATCGTGTGAATGGTCGTAAAGTGTTTGTAATGTTTGATATTCTTCATCTGTTAGTGGTTCTTTATCTAAATCACGAATAGAGGTTCGATAAGAGAACTTCCCAATTTTATAAAGGAACTCTTCCGTTTTCCCTAGCTGTAAAGAATTTAAAGGTAGTTGGCCTAGTTCTGCTTGAGCAAGGCTTGTGATCCGCCACACTTCAGCTAACGCTGGTGTTAGTTGACGGCGAGTGTTCATTGCCAGCGTCGTTCCTAATTCGTCTTCGATTTGATCTAAATGAAACGTCAAATCATGAAAAGCACGCTGATAATTGTTTTCCGCATTTATTGAAAGTACTTGTTTTTGTTCTTGTTCTTGAAAACCCCAGTAACCTAGTGCAATTACTGCAACAGCTAGTAGCCCAATAATTATGTTACGCAACATTTTTATCACCTCCAAAAATTAATGACAGAAGATATGCTTACCAATTTTCTTGATTTGTGGTCTAGTCCAAATCCAACCTGATGTAGCTGTATCCGGGTTAAAATAGTAAATTGCATTACCGGTCGGATCCTGACCATTTAAAGCATCTAGCACAGCACGTCTAGCAGTTTCATCTGGAGCCATCCAAATTTGTCCATCAGCTACTGCTGTAAACGCTCTTGGTTCAAAAACAACTCCTGAAACGGTATTAGGAAAAGTCGGACTGTTAATACGGTTAATAATGACGGCTGCCACGGCAACTTGACCTACATAAGGCTCTCCTCTAGCTTCACCATAAACAGCTTGAGCCATTAATTGCAGATCATTGTCTGAATAACCAGGCGGCACATTAGTAGCTTTTTCAATATCAGCATCGTTATTTTGATCTACCGGTGCCTCTTCATCAGGGACTGGCGCTTGTTCTGGCGTTTCTGGAGCTGGCGACTCTCCACCTGGTTGAGGTTGACCGCCTTCGGGTGCTGGTGTTGGCTGCTCTCCTGCTTGACCTTGCTCTGGTGTCGGTGCTGGTTGATCACCCTTAGCAGGAGCAGGCTGTTGCCCGGCTTGCTCTCCACCTTTTTGTTTATTTCGACTACCTTTAGGACCTTGCTGTACTTTTTTGGGGGTCCCTCCGTAATGAGTAAACTTCCGACCTTCATTTAATGCACGTTGAACAAATTGTTCGTTATACTCAGTTGATTTAGCTAACTTATCTTTCATTTCAGGACCAACTAATCCATCAATATCTAATCCAAATTCATATTGATAATTTCTAACGGCCCAATATGTGCCCCAACCATAGACTCCATCAATTTTCCCATTATAAAACCCAATATACTGTAGACGCGCTTGAAGTTCTACCACGTCATCACCTGTTGCTCCTTGTTGAATCACTTGATCTGTGAATGCATGAGTGGGTGTTGACTGCGCCACTACAGCTACTGCACAAACCATAATGAGAGCAAGAGTAAGTTTCGATATGAACAGATGACTCTTCATGTTGTAAGTACCCTCCTTATGTCCTCAATCATTTTTTGAAGTGAGTTCATAAATCTCACTACTTGTAAACGTATTGTTTGTACACACCCAATTTTTATACGAATTTGATTACATTTCTTTAATTGTTCTATTCATGTCAAACTTAAAATCCTGTACAAAATGACCAATTATAATGCTCTTCACGAAAAAAATGCCTACTCCATGGAAAGAGTAGGCATTCTTATGTCTATCAAATTTTTAAGCTAACACGTTAAAATACCTGCCTTCAGGATGAGCGAATACCATTGCTGTTACAGAAGCTTCAGGCTCCATCATAAACCCATCCGTCAACTGAATACCAATTTTTTCTGGTGAAAGTAGTGAGAATAATTTTTCTTGGTCTTCTAAATTCGGGCATGCTGGATAACCATAAGAAACTCTCACTCCTTGATATTTAGCAGCAAAACGTTCTGACATTGTAAAGTCAGTCGGATCAGGAAACCCCCATTTATCCCTCATAAGTTGATGAACACGCTCTGCAAAACCTTCTGCAATTTCAAGCGCTGCGGCTTGAATAAGATGACTAAATAAATAATCACCGTTTTCTTTAGCTTCTTCAGCTAAATTACGTACGCCATTCCCTGCTGTTACAGCTAAAAAGCCTACATAATCCATTTCTCCACTTTCAACAGGACGTAAGTAATCAGCTAAACATAAGAACGGTTCATGATTTTGTCTTGGAAAAGTAAATCGATTAATAACTGTTTTTCGATCTTGCGGATCATAGATGATGACATCATCACCATCGGCTTGGGCAGGAAAGAATCGATACATTCCGTTCGCTTTTATAATTCCTTCTGTTTTAATTCGCTTAAACAACTCATCTACTTTTTCTTTTAAATCAAGAGCTCGTTTATCCCCCTCTTCAAGTAGACGGCTCACCTTCCCTTGCAATCCAAGATGTTTTCCAAGCAACATTTGCAAATTCACATATGGTTCTAGATGACTGAGATCATAATCCCTTAAAATGTGCTCGTTTAGGTCCTCTGGTATAAATAAGGGACTATCGAGTGCTACTTTGGAACGAACCGGCTTTTCAAGAACTTGAACAGACGATTTCCTTTCTACTCTGGCTTGTTCTTTTTGATTTCGTTTTTCTTGAAGCTCGACAGTTAACTTTTCTTGATCTTCTGGTTTTACTAACTTATTAGCAAGCTCAAGCCCATTCATTGCATCCTTCGCATAGAGGACAAGGCCCTCATACTCAGCAGCAATCTTTGTATCTGTGAATTTACGAGTAAGAGCAGCCCCTCCGACCAAGATTGGTATAGAAATGTTTTGTTGACGCATATCTTGAGCAGTCAAAACCATCTGTTGAGCTGATTTTACTAATAGACCCGATAAACCGACCGCTTTCGGGTTCTCTTTTTTGATTGCTTCAATTAATTCATTAGAAGTAACTTTTATTCCAAGGTTGACAATCTTGAAGCCATTATTTCCTAAAATGATTTCAACAAGGTTTTTACCAATGTCATGCACATCGCCTTTCACCGTCGCTAAGAGGATCTTCCCCTTTCCATTATCATCTGCTTTTTTCTCCATATAAGGCTCAAGGTAAGCAACCGACGCTTTCATTACTTCTGCACTTTGTAAGACTTCCGCAACAATTAATTCATTATTATTAAAAAGTCGTCCTACCTCATCCATGCCAACCATAAGTGGCCCATTAATAATCTCTAATGGATCACTAAAAGATTGCAGCGCTTCGTCTAAATCTTTATAAAGGCCTTCTTTCGTTCCCTCAACTACATACGAAGCGAGACGTTCTTCTAATGTCATAGAAGAAGCTTCAATTTTCTTTTCTTGCTTTTTCCCTCTATAAAAAGCCGTGAATTCTGCAAGCGATTCATCAGTTGTTTTGAATAGTAACGTTTTAGCCATTTCTTTTTCTGCTTCTGGAATGGAAGCATACCTCTCTAATTTCTCAGTGTTTACAATAGCATAATCTAAGCCAGCTTGTGTACAGTGATATAAGTACACTGCATTTAATACTTCTCGTCCAACAGGAGGTAACCCAAACGAGACATTACTAACACCAAGAATCGTCAAACAATCAGGCAATGCTTCTTTTATTTTTTTAATTCCTTCAACAGTTGCTTCTGCCGATCCAATATATTGCTCATCCCCTGTTCCTACAGGGAACACTAGTGGGTCAAAAATAATATCAGTTGGTTTTAAACCATATTTACCTACGAGCAAATCATAGGAACGCTTTGCTACTTCTACCTTTCTCTCGGCTGATACCGCCATTCCTTCTTCATCAATAGTACCTACAACAACCGCTGCACCGTACCGTTTTATTAATGGCACGATCGCCTCAAAGCGCTCTTCCCCATCTTCTAAGTTAATGGAGTTAATAATAGCCTTTCCTTGTGAATAAGTAAGAGCCTTTTCAATCACTGCCTCATCTGTTGAATCAATCATCAAGGGCACTTTTACTTTATTAACAACATGAGTTAAAAAATCTTCAATATCGTCAATCTCTTCACGATCTGGATCTGCTAAACAGATATCAATGACATGAGCTCCACGCTTCACTTGAGCACGTGCAATCTCTGATGCTTCTTCATATTTACCTTCAGCAATCAACCTCTTGAATTTTCTTGAGCCAATCACATTTGTTCTTTCTCCAACAAATAACGGTCGCATACTATCATCATAAACAAGTGGTTCAATTCCAGATACAGCATGTACATTATTCTTTTTTAGAGGCCTTGGCGCATGTCCCTTTACCGCCTCAACCATTGCACTAATATGCTCAGGGGTTGTACCACAACAACCACCTACAATATTTAACCAACCTTTTTCAGCAAAGCCCATTAATTTTTTTGATAGCGAGCTTGGAGACTCATGGTAATGTCCTTCTTCATCTGGTAAGCCTGCATTGGGGTAGCAACTTACATACGTTTCCGAGAGTTCTGAAAGCGAACGAATATGGTCACGCATAAATTCTGGACCTGTTGCACAGTTTAAACCGACAACCGTTGGTTTCATATGTTCCAAAGATAAATAAAATGCTTCAATCGTTTGACCCGCAAGTGTTGTTCCCATCGGTTCAATCGTTCCCGATACCATAATTGGAACTTCTACACTTAATTCAGCAAATGCCCGTTCGATTCCCACGTATGCAGCTTTGACATTGCGCATGTCTTGACTCGTTTCAAGCAATAATAAATCAGCACCACCCACAAGCAACCCTCTTGCTTGTTCATGATAAGAATTGATGAGGGCTTCAAATGTAGTCCCACCTGTAACGGAAAGTGATTTAGTCGTTGGCCCCATTGCCCCAGCAACAAATCGAGGGCGTTCTGGTGTTGAAAAATCGCTCGCTACTTTTTTAGCAATTTCAACTGCGACACGATTTAACTCTTCTGCTTTGAAGCCTAGGTCATAATCATCCAACACAATATCAGTAGCGCCGAATGTATTCGTTTCAACAATATCTGCACCTGCAGCAAAATAATCACGATGTATTTTCTCGATTACATGTGGAGCCGTTTCATTCAAGTACTCATTACAACCTTCATACTCTTCCCCGCCAAAATCTTCTGCCGTAAGATTTGCCTGTTGAAGCATCGTACCCATTGCTCCATCTAAAACAAGGATTCTCTCTTCAAGTTGTTGTTCTAATAATGATTTTGGCATGATAACTCTCCTTTTTTCCGTCCATCCAATATGGTTCAATTATTTGATAATTTCAGTAGCTGTTTTCTGCTCAATATAAGTCGTTAATTCCACTGTAATACCGTAGCGTAAAAATGGGGTGATAAGATAAATTCCGTTAAAAAATTCCGTAGCAGTATCAATTAATGATTTGGCAATCTTAATTCCTTCTGCTTGTGCAAGTTTAGGGTCCTCACAATCAGCCATTGACTGACGAATGGAATCAGTTAACTTGATACCTGGTACTTCATTATGAAGAAATTCTGCGTTCCTTGAACTTATTAACGGCATAATACCAAGATAAATCGGTGTATCAAGATGTTTTGTTTCATGATAAAACGCTTCAATTTGCTCTTCGCTATACATTGGCTGTGTCATAAAAAAATCTGCGCCACTATCTATTTTTTTCTCCATTCGTCCTACTGCTTTGTCTACATGACGGACATTAGGGTTACAAGCTGCCCCAATCGAGAAATTAGCCTTTTGACCGAGATCTTTACCTGAGAATGAAATCCCTTCATTTAGTTGTTTCATAAGAGAAATCAATTGAAAAGAGGTAACATCATATACGGATGTGGCTCCTGGAAAATCACCCACTTTTGTTGGATCTCCAGTTACAGCAAGCACATCATTAATTCCTAAAGCATCAAGACCCATTAAATGAGATTGCAACCCAATCAAATTTCGATCGCGACATGTTACATGTACAAGCGGTCGAACATCCTCCTTTATTTTTGATGCGAGGGCCATGTTATCAATTCTTGGAGAGGCAAGCGAATTATCCGCTAGGGTTACTGCATCTACCCCTGCCTGCTTAAGAGCTTTAGCTCCTTTAATAAAAGTATCGGTATTTAATTTTTTTGGCGGATCAAGTTCTACAATAACTGAATTTCTTTGCTTTACTAATTCCGGTAAGGTCTTATCCTTACGTTTAAATTCAATGACTGAATTCGGGTGCTCCAACGAAGAAGTGACCCACTTCTCCTGTACTGGTTTACGTCTTTTTGTAACTGTGGCAAAAGCTTTAATATGTTCCGGTGTTGTCCCGCAGCAACCTCCGAGTAACCTCACTCCTTGATTAACAAACTGTTCACCCATACTTTCAAAATAATCTGGATTTGAATGATAGAACAGCCTGCCATCCTGATATTCAGGTAAGCTTGCATTGGGATAAACGGATAAATATGCCCCTTCAGGAAGAGGAAGATCTTCAAGTGATCGCAACATATGACTAGGACCCATACGACAATTGATCCCTACGATATTTGCTCCTTTCTTCACCATCTCGCCAATGGCATTCTTCAGTGTTACCCCCCCATGTAAAACACCTATTTCACCTAAAGATACATTGGCGATCACAGGGAGATCCGACCTATTCCTTACTAATTGAATCGCCAGGATAATTTCATCTAAATTATAGAAAGTCTCTAATAAAATTCCATCTATTTCTTCATCTAACAAAATTTCAAGTTGCTCATCAAGGGCATTTTTCACTTCTTCTAGGGACCAATCTTCCTGGTGTAAGTTCTGCAATCCACCGACTGTTCCGACAATGAAATGTTCACCTTTAGTTGTTGCCTTGCGTGCTAACTTTACTGCTTCTCTATTAATGATTTCTACTTTATCTTCAAGCCCGTGTTTTTCCAGCTTAAGTCGATTGGCTGCATAAGTGTTCGTTTGAATAATGGTTGAACCGGCAGCGACATATTGGTTATGGGCA
Source organism: Alkalihalophilus lindianensis (assembly GCF_032843265.1). Lineage (NCBI taxonomy): Bacteria > Bacillati > Bacillota > Bacilli > Caryophanales > Bacillaceae > Alkalihalophilus > Alkalihalophilus lindianensis. The sequence continues at coordinate 628,150 of NZ_JAWJBA010000001.1, read as the reverse complement.
TCTATTATTCTTTTAGGATCAGATAGATTTAGCTCCTCAAAACATTGAGAAACACCTTGTTCATAGAGGAGTGTACCCATAGCTCCGTCTCCAACTAATACTTCTGTTTTTAATCGTTCAAGAAACGTCATCGTTACACCCCTCTTGATTGAGTCACTTTATTCTTTGCCACATAAAGAAATGCTTGCTCTAAGTCTTCAAGGAGATCTTCAGCTCTTTCGATCCCCACAGAGAATCGTAACAATCGATTACATACGCCATTTTGAACTCGAACCTCTTCTGGAATATCGGCATGTGTTTGTGTAGCAGGATACGTCATTAAACTCTCTACGCCCCCTAAACTTTCGGCAAAAGAGATCAGTTTCAACTGCTGTAAAAACGGATTGACCCATTGTTCATCCTGAATTCTAAATGAGACCATTCCCCCTCGACCTGGGTATAACACATCCGTTACACATTCACTTTTTTGTAAATAACGGACGATTTCCTTCGCATTTTGCTCGTGTTTTTCCATTCTAAGCGCAAGTGTTTTCATCCCCCGAATTAATAACCAAGAATCAAATGCACTAAGCGTTGCTCCAATCCCGTTATGGTAGTAGCCAATTCTCTCTGAGAGCTCTTTGCCTTTTGCGACCACAAGACCAGCAATGACATCATTATGTCCACCTAAATACTTAGAAGCGCTATGAACTACAATGTCCGCGCCCTCTACAATAGGCTGCTGGATTAACGGCGTGTAGAAAGTATTGTCTACAATTAATAAAATTTGATGCTTTTTACAAATATCAGCTAAAGAGCGGATACAGGCTTCTTGCATCAAAGGATTAGTAGGTGTTTCTATAAAAATAGCTTTAGTCTTTTCATTGATTGCATCCTCAACAAGGTCGAGCTCTCTTGGGTCTACATAAGAAAATGTTAATCCCCAACGCTTCCAACCTTCTTCAAACAAGCGATACGTTCCACCATAAAGGTCTTTTGTAGCTAAAATCTCATCTCCCATTTCAAATAAAGAAAAGACAGTTTGAATGGCAGCCATCCCAGAGCTACAAGCAAATCCACGATCTCCTTCTTCAAGAGAGGCAATAGCTTGTTCCACCACTTCACGTGTTGGGTTACCCGTTCTAGCATAATCATATCCTGTTGATTCCCCAATACCTGTATGTCTGTATGCTGTTGATAAATAGATAGGCGTATTAACTGTACCTGTATGTTCTTTTCCTCTATTCCCAATTTGAACGACGTCAGTTGCATGTTTCTCTTTTGTCATGTTCTCTCCTCCTAATACCAGTACCTAAATAAAAAGACACCTCAACTTATAAAATAAGAAGAAGGTGTCCATTCACTCATTGGCTTCTTCTTATCTTTCAAGCCTACGCTTGATGGAATTAGCACCTGACCTCTTCAAAAAGGCTGGTTGCTGAGACTTCTTCGGGCCATTCCCTCCGTCTCTCTTGATAAGAATTATATGTTTTATGAAATTTCGAAATAAACTTTTTACGTTGAACTAAAATTACAACAATTCAAAAGATTTTGCAAGTCTTTTTTAAGATTCAGGGGTTGCGTCAACTTTCAAATCATCATTATTTCCACACACACATTGCTTAAATCCTGTTTCATATTCCCCTTCATCATTCTGTTTGCCACGCAAAATATACTTCTCTCCGCACTTCGGGCAACGAATGACTATACGATAACGTTCTCCGACCATCTTTCATTCCCCTTTCAAATTTAATGATCAAGCTTATTAGCCCATTTTACCTTATTTAGAGCCAAGATCCAAAGTCCAATCATAAATGGCACTAAACCAATCAGAAAATACATACCAAACGTCAGTAAAATAAAGTCATATAACCCATGTAATACAACAGGAGTTACTAAAGAAAGCATTAAAAACCACTTTCGTTTTGATGCTTCCATTTTTGCTCGTCCAATATAATAACCCATTATGACTCCATATAGTGCATGACTGGATACAGGTAATAAAGCCCGAGCTACAGCAGTTTCGAGTCCATGAGCAAGCATGTAAAATACATTTTCCATTGATGCAAATCCAAGAGATAAAGATACGCCATAGACAATTCCATCATATCTCCGTGTCATCTGCCCATATTGATAAGCAAAAAAATAAAGCATAAACCATTTAAAGAATTCTTCAAAAAACCCATATAAGACAAAAGCCTTAAGTAAATCTCTTTCAAAAAAGCCCTCTACGGTAAATGCGTACTGCAATACCATAACAGGAAAAACAAGGATAAGTCCAATAATAAAGGTTCGAAAAACTAAGGCATTTACGGTTGATTCATAATCATTTCTCAAATAAAAATATGATAATAACGCCATTGCTGGTGCGATCGCGGCTGTCAATATGGCAAACAATTTAAAGCCTACCTTTCTTATCCTGTGCACACATTGATTTTTCATTCAAGTAAAATAATTCACATGGTGAGTGAGGTATGAAAAATATGTTAAAATACGATCATAACATCAAAGAAGATTTTATTCGATGGATGTAATAGTATGAAATAAAGGAGCAATGAAGATGAAAAAAATTCTTGTTTTACATACTGGCGGTACAATCGCAATGCAAGAAGATGAACATGGCGCTGTAACCCCTAATCTAGTAAATCCATTATATTCCACAATCGAATCCCTTTCAAGCATCGCCTCCGTTGTGGTTGACGATTACCTGAATATCCCATCTCCACATATGACCCCTTCTTTAATGGTCAACTTAGCACATCGATTAAAGGAAAGAGTGGAATCTGAACAATTGGATGGCATTGTCGTAACGCACGGTACAGACACACTTGAAGAGACGGCTTATCTGCTTGATCTGATACTGGATATCAATAATCCTGTAATCGTTACAGGAGCGATGCGTTCTAGTAATGAATTAGGTTCTGATGGACCTCATAACTTAATATCAGCGGTTAAAACAGCAGCTAGTGAAGACGCATATGGCAAGGGTGTTCTAGTCGTTTTAAATGATGAAATCCATACAGCTAAAAACGTCACAAAAACGCATAGCTCTAACATTGCTACATTCCAAAGCCCTCAATATGGGCCTATTGGAATTGTTACAAAACGGGGTGTTAATTTTCACCATACACCTGCGAAAAGAGATTGCTACGCTATCACTTCATTAGAAAAACGAGTGGTCTTGTTAAAGACATACACAGGTATGGATGCCACTACAATTGATGCCATCTCTGAAACATCCATACACGGGTTAGTGATTGAAGCTTTTGGCCAAGGTAATGTCCCTCCAACCATCATGCCTGCATTAGATCGACTTATTAATAGGGGTATCCCTGTAGTATTGGTATCTCGTTGTTTTAGCGGAATCGTTCAAGATACTTATGCATATGATGGTGGAGGCCGTACACTTAAAGAGCTCGGCGTAATATTTACCAATGGCTTAAATGGTCAAAAAGCAAGATTGAAATTGATGGTAGCACTTGAGAAAACAAACGATAATGATCAATTACAGACTTTATTTTTGACTTAAGGAATTAACTCCATTAACTACAAAAAAAGCCCTAAAATTAGGGCTTTTTTGCTTCTGCTTGATCTTTTTCTGTTATGTTTTCAGCAATGAGAGGTCCATGGAATCGACCATTCTCAATAAAAATCTCATTTGCATTATTACCGGCAGCAATGACCCCAGCAATATATACACCCTCAATGTTTGTTTCCATCGTTTCCTCATTAAAAGCTGGTCTTCCAGTTTGATCATCAACTGATACTCCAATAGTCGTTAGAAAAGAATGATCAGGATGGTAGCCCGTCATCGCAAAAACAGCGTCGGCTTTCGCAGTAAACTCTTCTCCATTAACTGTGTATATGACTTCTTTTTCTTCTATTTCTTGTACATCTGCATTAAAAGACAAAGAAATCTTACCATTTCGCACTAAGGAATCATATTCCGGTAAAATCCATGGTTTTACGCTGCTTGAATAGTCCTGACCTCTATACAACGCTGTTACACGTGCCCCTGCTTTCTCTAATTCAAGCGCAGCATCAATGGCCGAATTCTTTCCACCTATAACTACAACATCTAGGTCAAAGAAAGGGTGAGCCTCTTTGAAATAATGATACACATGATCTTGCTCTTCTCCTGGAACATTCATTTTATTCGGACTATCATAATATCCTGTAGCAATAACGATTTGACTGCATTCGTATTCGCCCTTAGATGTTTTAACTTGAAAGCGACCATCGGGTTGTTTGGTTGCACTTCTAACTTCTTCATACGTATGAACACGAATATCCTTACGTTTCACCACATCTCTGTAATAAACGAGCGCTTGATTACGCCTTGGTTTACGCTCCTCTGTGACAAATGCTACATCACCTATTTCAAGCTTTTCACTCGTACTAAAGAACGTTTGATGAGTAGGATAACGATAGATCGCATGTACGATATTTCCTTTTTCAATGACTAACGGGTTGTAGCCCTTATTTTGGCATGCGATTGCTGTTGAAAGTCCGCATGGCCCGGCACCAATTATAATGATATCTTCTTTTTTCAATCTACATTCACCTCACGTGCTTTACATAAAAATAAAACCCTTGCATCAATGACACAAGGGTAAGATCGTACTTACTAATAGTATAGCAAATTAAACCCAGCCACGGAAACGAGAGGCTTCAGCCATTTTACGCACACCAATCATGTAAGCTGCAAGACGCATATCTACTTTACGGCTTTTAGATAAATTATAAATGTTCTCAAACGAGCCCACCATTACATTTTCTAATTTGCCTTCTACTTCTTCTTCCGTCCAGTAATAACCTTGATTATTTTGAACCCACTCAAAGTAAGAAACGGTTACTCCACCAGCACTAGCCAATACATCTGGAACGAGTAGAATATCTCTCTCAGATAAAATACGAGTTGCTTCCATTGTAGTTGGACCATTAGCAGCTTCAACTACAATCGATGCTTTAATGCGGTCAGCATTTTCTTCTGTAATCTGATTTTCAATTGCAGCAGGTACTAAAATATCACAATCAAGTTCTAACAATTCCTGGTTTGAAATCGTCTCTTTGAAAAGGTTTGTCACGGTTCCAAAACTATCACGACGATCAAGTAAATAATCAATGTCTAAACCTTCTGGATCATGAAGTGCGCCGTTAGCATCACTAATTCCTACAACTATGGCACCGGCATCATGCATGAATTTAGCAAGGAAACTACCTGCATTTCCGAAACCTTGGATAACCACTTTTGCACCTTCAATGTCGATTCCTTTTTTCTTAGCAGCTTCACGGATACAAATCGTTACCCCTTTAGCTGTAGCAGATTCACGTCCGTGTGAGCCCCCTAGTACAAGTGGCTTCCCTGTAATAAATCCTGGAGAGTCAAATTCGCGAATACGACTATATTCATCTAACATCCAAGCCATAATCTGAGAATTCGTGAAGACATCTGGTGCTGGAATATCTTTAGTAGGTCCAACAATTTGACTGATTGCACGAACGTAACCACGACTTAAGCGTTCTAATTCGCGGAAAGACATATCGCGCGGGTCACAAATAATACCGCCTTTCCCTCCACCATAAGGAAGGTCAACAATACCAGCCTTCAAACTCATCCAGATAGATAACGCTTTCACTTCTTTTTCGGTTACATTTGGATGGAATCGAACTCCACCTTTTGTAGGTCCGACAGCATCATTGTGTTGCGCACGGAAACCTGTGAAGATTTTTGTAGAACCATCATCCATCTTAATCGGGATTCGTACGGTCAACATACGGATTGGCTCTTTCATTAATTCAAACATTTCGTCCGGATAACCAAGCTTGTCCAAAGCCTTCTTAATTACTTTCTGCGTTGAAACAAGCACATCTAAATTTTCAGCTTGCTTACCATTACCTTCCATCTGTTTCACCTCTAGCCAGTGTTCGATGTTTTATTATAATCCGCATCTAACTGCGGCATCTTTCATCACTACTAACTATAATGAAAGAGCTCTCATTTTTCCACCTTTTCAGTAAAAAAAACAAGATAAGTTGTATTTCCGTCCTATTCAAACTATTCATACTAATTATTACCCAGATAGCCATAAAGTAAACAGACTGATTTAAGCAACCAGTCTGTTTCTAATATTACTTATTCAATGATAGTTGTATAAATGTTTCAATCATTTGATCGTAGGACAATCCAATTTCACGCGCAGCGTCTGGATACAAGCTTGTAGGTGTCATACCAGGTAATGTATTGACTTCTAAAATTACTGGGTCTCCACCATCATCCGGAATGATAAAATCAACACGCGAATAAATGTCACAACCTAATGATTGATGTGCAAGAACTGCATGCTTTTTTACATAAGTAGTTTGTTCATCCGTCAGACGAGCCGGAACAATATGTTCACTCATACCAACAGCATACTTTGCTTCATAGTCATAATATTTATTTTTGGGAACGATTTCGACAACAGGAAGAGCTTTCTCTTTACCTTTATTACCCATTACTGCAACGGTTACTTCTCTGCCTTTAATGAACTCTTCTAGTAAAACTGTCTCATCAAGTTCAAACGCTGCCTCAATTCCGTTAAATAATTCTTCTTCATTTTCAGCAAATGTGATCCCAATCGTAGACCCTTCTTGGTTCGGTTTTACAACGATCGGATATGGAATCTCGATTTTAGTTGCTTGCTTATCATAAGAGTGCTTATATAAAACATGTTGTTTAGCCACTCTTGTTCCTTCACGCTCAAAAAATAATTTCGACTTTGCTTTATCCATTGCGAGAGCAGATCCAGCAACTCCAGAGCCCACGTATTTGATATTTAACATATCTAGTAATGCCTGCACCTTGCCATCCTCTCCATATCGACCATGAAGCCCAATATAGACTAAATCGACGTCAAGTGCTAATAATTCTTCTAATCTATCAGGATGAAAATCAATACCTACAACGTCGTGTCCATTAGCTTCTAACGCCTTAATGATTCCTTTTCCTGATGACAACGATACTTCTCTCTCTGCTGAAATTCCTCCGTATAAGACAGCAATTTTCATATGGCTCAACTCCTACTACACATTATGTACCACTAGTATATTCGCCTACTTAGTATTCGGAACTAGTCTCGGTTATTGTACCATAATACACTTAACCCCGCTCTTTGAAACTACAAATTACAGAAAGAAAAAACTGATGACCTATTGTCACCAGTTTTTAGCGCTTTATAAACGTGTGATAAAGCTGATAGATCGCTTCATGATCCATCAAACATTTGCCATATTCTGCAGCTCTATGAAAAGACACGGTAGATGAATGGCCAAACTCTGACAATAAAGCGATGAACGCTTCCTCATCTTTATCATTCAAATCAATATCTTCAAATTTCATAAAATAACGGCCTTCAAAGGAATAGAGACGACCTCCAATAACCCCAAAAGGATAGAGACGAGAAGCTAACCCAATTACATCTTCAAACTCTCTAAATGTGTAAAAGATGTCATCACTCTCATCTAAGGTTACTTGCATCTCGATGTAGCCTTCTTCAAATCCTTCTATGTCAAAGTCTTCATCTGGTAATCCTTTTGACACAATGATCACCATTCCTTGTGCTGGCATAGCATATACTTCAACGGCAATAGGTCCATCTACTTTAAACCCAAGCTCATCATCAGCTTCAAGCATCATATCTCGAAATAAATCATGTACTTTCGGAACATCCTGCCATAAATCTTCTTTCGTAATCCCCCGCTCTTGCATATCATCAAACGTAAGAAACACCTTAAATTTATCCACATTTAAACGCTCAAGACGCATTGTTAACCCTCCCTTATCCGAGAGCCGCTTATGGGCTTACTCGTTCCGTAAACATCGTCTTTCTATACGGTATGTGAGGACGCTACAGAAGGTTCACAAACACGAAGCGTAAACAAACCTATTTATTTACTGAAGGTTTGACCGCAGCCAACCTTCCCAATCTGCTTTCGTCTTACCAACTATATGCGACTCTAAATCCTGTTTCATGTCACCCTCGATTTGATCAAAGGCATAACCACCTGTACCAATAATAAGGTCTGGAAAACATCCCTTAAGATGATGTATCAAATCAGAAGTTGCTTTTGTATTCTGTTCTATTGTACATGAGGTAAAGAACAACTTAGCATCAACCTCGCGTAAAACTAGTTCTACATCCTGATTTGGTATTCCTGTTCCCAAATAAATCACTTCAAAACCTTTTCTTCGTAGAAAGAGAGTAAAAATCAGCAACCCTAACTCATGCGTTTCATTTGGTCCACATACTGCAACTACTTTAGGTAAGAATCCATCTACAGGCAACCCATGAAAAATATTACCGATTTTTGTTCGTAAAAAAGATGTTACAAAATGTTCGTGTGCCGTTGAGATTTCATTACTTTCCCACATATGCCCTACCTTTACAAGTAAGGTTCCTAATATATCAATGGTCACTTTGTCTATACTAAAAAGACTAAATGCTTGATTAAGAAGTTGATGTGCCTTCATCTCTTCAAATGATAATAAAGCATGTAAGATGTCATCTGATAATTGAACGGAATAATCACTGTGATTTGTACTTTCCGGTGATTGCAACGCAATATTACCCTTTTCAAACAAACCTACAGCTTGTCCAATTGTAAATCCTTTATTCACCTTATCAATTAACCATCGTAAGATAGCCACATGCTCATCTGAATATAAACGGTGCCCCGCTGTGTTTCGAATGGGCTCTATTATCTGATAGCGACGCTCCCAGGCTCTAAGTGTTCCCGGTTGGATCCCGAGCATAGTTGATATTGCTTTTATGTTATACTTCCCTTCAGTAGAAGCCATATTCTCTCCCCCTATACAAGCTATAATAGCTTCATTCTGAGATCTTTTTAATTCGATCTACTTGCTTAGAGAACCTCGCCTTCAGACCTTGCCTAAAAGTGATTCTTTTCAGCTAAGTATAGCGAAGGAATAGGCCTGTGTAAACTTTGTATAAGTATCTGATAACATTTCTTTGTCAAATAAACGGTCTCCTACCTTCGTTTCACCACAATCATATGAGCTTCAGCAGGGGCACATAAGCGCAAGGGCAAGGATGTCGTCCCATACCCATTGCTTATTAAATGCCAAGATCCTTTTTCTTTTTTCAGACCACCCTTCTCAGCAATGCCAATTCCTAAAAATCGAATTTGGCCCCCATGTGTATGGCCACTTAGCGATAAATGTGGGAAGAGAATTTCCTGGGCTTCTCTTATTACATCAGGATAATGACTAACCAAAATCGTAAAATCTTGTTTTTCTTCACCACTCATTTTTTCATCAATTGCAGAGTCTTCCCAGTTTTCTTCAAGACCAATTATCCGAATCTGCTCATCCTTCACTTCGAAATAATCACTTGAATTACTAAGCACAACCACACCATGGCTCGATAGACTATCTTCGAAAGTAGCTTGATCTACTTCCATATCATTATTCCCCCAGACAAAATAGGTCGGTCCTAATTGTGTAAGTAAGCGAAGGTTTTCATTATATCGTTCTTTACTAACCCCTCTTTCAACCAAATCGCCGCCAATAATGACAAGATCACACTTGTGATCCATTTGATCTAACAGTTTCGGAGAAAGTTTTCTCCTATGTAAATCAGAAATAAAGAATACTCGAAACGCATCAAACGCTTTTGGAAGAGTATCATACGAGAGTTTATGTATCCGAAGTCGATTTCGAAACGCTTCAACATACATATAAGAAAGTAAAATGAGTCCAACTACGAGAACTAAATATAAAACAATCATCACACTTCCTACTTCCTTATAAGGCTAATATTTATTTACCTTTTACTATTTAAGTCAGCATCCATTATACCATATAAGCTAGCAAGAATAAGTATTGGGAAGGTAGCAAGCCAATTGGTAAACAGAAGGTGTAAGATCGAAAGCAGAGCTACAAGTAAAAATAACACTCTTTCTTTTAGCACCAGTGGATTGATGTGCGTTTGATAGACGAGTCTGATCAAATCTTGCACAAATATAGAATAACCTAAAAAACCAGCAACAAAACAAAAAGATGCAGCTAGTACTTGAAGTGGTGAAAACAAAAGTGCTCCAATGAACTCTCCTAACCCCCAGCCTCTAGGAGACGGAAAAAGGGAAAATGACGCAAGCGTTCCACCATAAGCGATGATTAAAAGTAAGGTTTTTTTATAGACTGCATATACATCCACATGCCATCCACCCTTCCTTTGTCACATACTTTGGCTACTTCTGTAAGGTATGCTAGATCCCAAAAGAAAATACCTCTCAGCATCAACTGAGAGGTTCAATTTAATTGATCCATTGAAAATGCTCTAACACCTGCCCTACCCGAATTTGCAAGCCTTCTGTATATTCTGTAGTTGTATGAATTTTAATAGAGTAAACAGTATCGTCGTTTAAGATCACAGCAAGCTGTACAGACTCGTCTCCTCTCATGTATAAACGCTCATCGGTCACTTCAAAAGCAGACTGCCTACCAGTAATCGTCAAAGAAGACTCTTCATATCGTACAAATCCATCTTCTTCTAATTCACTATACAATCCATCTGCAACCTCTTCTGCAGATCCATTATGATATTTCCTCATCGTGTAAAAGGGAGGTTCAATCATTCCATCGCCATAATCAGCACTAAGTTGGAGACTATAGTCGTTTTCCCTATATTCTCCTTCTATATCAAACCCACTTTGGACAACTGAACGAAATCCTATTTCTCGATCTGTAAACTCGATCACTTCGTTTACATCTTCTTGCCCCTCCATGAGGAACGTTTCTTCTCTCGTCTCTCCTAACTCAACAGGGTTTTCTAATTCAATTGAGCTCGCGTCTGAAGGTTCATTAGAGTCCGTCTCTTCTTCTTCACTTTCATTTATTACATTTTCACCCTCTATATCAGATTGAAAGATAGCTACTTCTTCATCATTTTGCTCTTGTGCCCTTTCTTCTTCAATCGTTGAAAATTGATCTGTACCTCCCTGAAAAAAGCCACCCATACTTAAAATAGCACCAATTCCGACTGCAGCAGTTAACGACGCGGCCACTCGCCAGTTACGAAATAAAGTAGTCCGACGTGGCTTTTTCTCCTTCAGGACAGCAGACATAATATGATCAGTTGAACTTTTAGTAGGCATTTGCTCATATTGTTTTTTTAATTTCTTCATTTGTTGGTCAAATTGGTTGTCGTTCATAGTACTTCACCTACTTTTTCTAACTTCTCTTTAAGTTGTTTTTTTGCCCTCATCATCCTTGTTTTAATAGCACCCTCAGAAACTCCAAGAATGTCTGCAATTTCTTGATAAGGGAGATCATGAAAATAATGAAGTATGATCGGTACTTTATATTTTTCTTCTAAAGTTTGAATCTGTTCATGCAAAGCTTTCGTACTTTCATCGTAAAATTGTTCAATGTATATAGATGATTCCTGTGCTTGTTGAAAGGCTTTAAGCTTTCTTCTTTGTCTAGTTTCTCTTCGGTATAAATCACGTACTACATTAATCGTGATGGAATATAGCCAAGTAGTAAACTTCCCTCTTGTATGTTTATCTAAAAATCGATACACCTTGATAAAGACTTCTTGAGTGATGTCTTCCACACTTGATTCTGGTACACCAAGTTGAAAGGCAAACTTTTCAACTGTTTTGACATGTAATTCAATTAGTTGTTGAAAAGCCTCATCATCTCCTTTTTTTGCTCGCATTATTAAGTGATTTTCCATTAGGAGTACCCCCGGCGTCATGTTTCACAGACTTCTCATTCTATAAAAAGGTTTGTTAATTAGTTCAATTATATAACGACAGAACTGGTAAATAAGTTACATTGCACGTTAAAAAACACGCTTACCTAGTTAGGGTAAGCGCGAAGGTACGTTCTTAATTTGCATCTACTTGAGAGTGAAGATTTTCTTTTGTACTGTTTAATAGAAAATCAATGGCTGCACTTGTTAGCAACTTCCCAGCAACAAGCATCGCTGATTCATCAAAATCAAATTTAGGATGGTGATGCGGGTAGATGATTCCTTGATCAACATTCCCTGCCCCCGTAAAGAAAAAAGTTCCAGGGACATGTTGTAAGTAATATGCAAAGTCTTCTCCACCCATAACAGGAGCCATCTCTTTAACCAATTCTTCACCTTGTAAATCAATTGCCACTCGTACAAACCGATCTGTTTCTAACGGATCGTTAATAACAGCAGGGTACCCTTTTTTATATTCAAATTGATACGTTGCTCCCATCGCATCACAAACCCCTTTTGTCACTTGCTCCAGCCGTTCAATCATCATATCTTGTACTTCACTTTCAAATGTCCGTACGGTTCCAACGACCTTTGCCCGATCAGCAATTACATTAAAGGCGCCACCAGCATGGAAAGAACCTACGCTAAGTACGGCTGACTTCAATGGATCTACATTTCGGCTGACGATGTGTTGCAAATTTTGAACAACTGAAGTCCCAACTGCTATTGCATCAATTGTTTCATGTGGTGAGGCACCGTGGCCTCCCCTTCCGTGAAATTCAATTTCAAATCGATCGGCTGCAGCCATAATAGCATCTCTACGATACCCAATTTCTCCTAATGGCATGGTTGACCATAAATGTGTGCCAAAAATCGCATCGACGCCTTCCAAGCATCCATCTTCAATCATCGCAATCGCCCCACCAGGAGCTAATTCTTCTGCAAATTGATGAATTAATACAACCGTTCCTTCTAGGTCTTGTTGATGTTTCATTAGCACCTTTGCCACCACAAGTAACGTAGCTGTATGACCATCATGACCACAAGCATGCATGACACCTGGTACCTTTGATGCAAACGAAAGACCTGTTTCTTCCTCTATAGGCAGGGCATCAAAATCGGCACGAAGAGCTACCGTTTTACCAGGTTTTCCACCTCGAATATAACCTACAACACCACGTCCTCCAACATTTCGTTTCACTTCAACACCTAATGCCTCAAGGTAATCCGCAATCAATTCTGGAGTCTTTACTTCTTCAAAGGAAAGTTCAGGATGTTGATGGAGGGTCCTTCTTAATTCAACCATTTCAGAATAATATGACTCTAATGACTTATGTAGTTTTTCAATCATGTCAGCACTCCTTTTCTATACATGTATTTCTTCAATTGTACATTTCGATTAACGAAAAGAAAACTATATTCCTAATTATCAGAATTATTATTTTATATTCGTTTATATGAATGACTTTATTTTTTCATGCAACTAAATAAAAATAAAAAAACTGATACCCTATTGGATACCAGCTTGATCACATTTTCACTCAGAATACTCAGATACTTTTAAAAGTCCAATTGCCATAACAACAGCAAGAACCATTGCCATAATACCGAAACCTAACACCGCTACTAATTGTACTAATGTCATGATTCAACACTCCCCATATGCAAATGTTTCTTATTAATAATTTGTAACTTAATCCTATCACAGCTAGACTTCTCGCTTCAAAAACATTTGTGACAATCTCTCGAACATTACATACATATAAGTAGCGAAACTAACTGATACACAAAGCGTCGAAAAACACCTAAATATGTCAAAAACCCTATGTAAGATTCCTTTACCACATGATTGAATATTCAGTTTAATTAAGATATACTGAAGACACAGAGATAAAGAAAACGCTTACAATTATAAATGGTATTAAATACAATTATAAAGAAAGGTGTGAGAGTATATGTTTTTGACAAAATTAACGGATAAGTCCCTTATTACAAACCAGGATCTTGCCTTTAACCAACGGATCGGTCTTCCTGTTGAAGTATATTGTTCAAGACGGTGCGCAACATTAGCTTTCGGAAAGATAGAAATGTATACGGATACGATTATTTTCGTAGGTGGCCAATCATTTTGTCGGGAGAATCATCTCTTTTTTGGGCACCCCCATCTCACAGCATAAGCTCAAAAAAACCACTCCATCATTCAGCACGCTCCCTGAATGACGCAGTGGTTTTTATTTGTAGTATAGATTAACATCATGGTTCTTTTTCATATAAGTAAAGACATCATCACGATATTTCCAGCCTTGATCCTCTTCCCATAATTCACTTGATCGATCAATACATTCGATTCGCAATGATTCAAATTCATCTTCTGCTTTTGTAACCTTCTTCGTAAACAGTTTCACTTGTACAAGTCCAACTGCAAATAAAAGAATTAATAATAGGAGAAAGACATTTCCTACTAGAATTGATAATAAATTTGGCCCAATGGCTCCTCCGACTGACCGTATCACTTGAGCACCAAATAATAAAAATAACCCTAGAGACAAAAGAGTAAACAAACTCCAATGATCTTTTGCTTTCTTGTATTGATCCCACTTTTCTTTACGTGTCACCATTTCATCTAACATAACCAGGCTAACTTTTGTTAAGGCATTAGGGTCTATGTTCCATTCTTTAAATTGATTCATCATCCTTCCTCCTTTATTTACACATTATGAAGGAGAGGACAAACTAGAACAAAAGCATTTAAAAATTCAACCAATAAGGTGAGAACACCAATAACAAAACAATTAGCAAAAAAGCCATTAGTAATAACCGAACAAGCGGAAAGCTCACCGTAACACCCTTTTTTTTCTTTTTACTCCGATTACGATGTACTTTTTTCCTCGACGGAAGAACAACTTCCTCTTGTTGCGATTGCTTTTTTTCCATTCGAGACATATGTTCTCTTAATGGTTCTGCTTGATCTTGTATACGTTGTTGTTCGCTCATGACGTCCCACCTCTCTATTATTTAGTATCGGATAAATAACGGTTGATTAAATGAATCAAATGAATCATTTTTTTATTTTACGCGCTTTATTCCTCAAAAACATACCAAATATAAAATCAATCAGAAAATGTGCAGTGATCGTTACCGTCACGCTATTTGTATACTCGAATAGAAATCCTAATGAAAAACTTACTACTAATACGAATGAAAACAAAATCGGTTTCGCTATATAACGAACGTGAACGAGAGCAAAAATGAGGCTGGCGATAACCAATCCAAAAGCTGTTTGTAGAACGGCCCTAAATAATAGCTCTTCAGCGACCGCAATCACCAAGCAAAGAATAATCATGTGTGGGGTTGTACGCTCTTTAAATACACGTTCATTTATTCCCCCATCATCCAAATGTCTTGCAGGTACAAATTGATGAAGGATGAGATCTATACTAACTACAATAACAGCAAAGCCTATTCCAAAGACGGTAAGCTCATACCAATTAAAGGAAAACAATTGAAAGAATGCATTTATATCTTCAAACAGGAAATAAGCTCCTATCAAAGCGATCATAAACATACCGAGTTGAGAAAGATATAAACTAGTTAGAATCTCTTTATCACTCAAATCATTAATTGATCTTTGGTTTTCACTCATTTAGTTTACCTGCTTTCCCCAAACAATCTCTGCTGTAATTCACTTTTCCAATTAAGTTTCAAATCGTTTGAGTCAGGCTTGCGATCTTTTTGTTTCTCTTGAGTACAATACCGTTCAAAGGTTACGCCACACCGATCACAGCAATCTAGCTGTTTTTGAAAAGTATGCTCCTCAAAATAATGGACTAATCCTGCTCTTCTACATGCCCTACTATGTAGCCAACTTTCAAACGTTGTTAATTGCTTTTGTTTCGTTCGATGGTAACGTGAGAATTTCTTGGTCAACATATCTGCTACAGAATCTAGGGAAAAACGCCGGATCTCTCCCTCATTTACGACACCAATTTCTTCTAAAGAAACCTTTACATTGTTCCAGGCTACTTCACTACAACCAACATGTGCACAAAGTTTTGCTTCAAATCCAGTACTTATGTGTGTTTCTTTCGTTAATAACATTAGAAGCTCACGTATTTGCTCTTCACTCAGTTGCTCTCTTTGAGACAATAGCCGGGCAAGTCCTCGGTCATCTTCACTAAATAATACGATTGCGATACTTTTCTCTCCATCACGTCCTGCTCGACCAACCTCTTGCACATAGGACTCCATTTGAGTGGGGTAGTGGAAGTGAATGACAAAACGAATGTTATTTTTATTAATCCCCATTCCAAAAGCACTTGTACAACAGATCACGTTTAGTTCTCCATGCATAAACTGCTGTTGAATCAATAGGCGATCTTCATTTGTCATCCCACCATGATAGAAGTTGACACCTTTCATCCCTCTTTCTTGGAGTTTTCTTGCTGTTGCCTCAGTCCATGCACGACTAGAAAAATAAACCATTCCAGGTCCCTCTAGCGATTCAACAAGTTCAAATAATCTTTGCAGTTTATCATCTATACCTAAAAAGGATTCCACTGCAATCGCAATATTAGGCCTGTTTACTGAATGGATAAAGGACGCGTACTCCGTCATCCCTAAATATGTACATATATCTTTTCGCACATGAGGCGTAGCGGTAGCCGTAATCGCCAAACAAGGTGGATTACCTACTTGTTTTCTAGCTGCTTCTAAACGCAAGTAATCGCTTCTAAATTCATGTCCCCATTGCGAAATACAATGTGCTTCATCTACAACTAACAACGAAATATAAAGGTCCTTTAATTTCCTTTGTATATACTCTGATTGCAACATCTCAGGAGAAATGTAAATTAATTTATAGTCAAAGAGCGAACGTAGAACTTCTTCTCGTTCACCTAAACTCATAAAGCTATTAATCGCAACCACGTTCTTGATCCCTTCTGAACGTAATTGTTGAACTTGATCTTCCATTAACGATAAAAGAGGAGATACAATAATCGTGGTTCCTTTTTTTAAAAGGGCTGGCAATTGGTAACAAATTGACTTCCCCATGCCTGTCGGAAGCACTGCAAGCACATCTTTCCCCTCCATGACAGCTTGAATAATCTCTTCTTGCCCCGGGCGAAATGAAGGGTAGCCAAACCATTTTTCTAATTCTCTTTCTAGTTTCACTGTTATCCCTTCCTTCTAGTTAGTGCCAATCGAATCATAAAATAACTCACTTCATCACCTAAAGCCTCTTTTAGTTCCCGCAATTTCACTAATTCACCTTTTGACTGTATGAGCGCTTCAATTTTTTCTTGAAGCTCTATAGAAATGTAGTCATGGACAGGAAAGTTGGGTTTCTGTAAGGCTAGTTCAATGATGTGGTCCTCTATTGTACTTGTTTTTAATTTTCTTTTCGTTGCTATCTCTTTTATTGTTAATCCTTGCTCTAAAAGTTGCGATGTCTGATCTGCAGACCTTGTCCAACCTGACCCCTTTTCTAATTGATCAATAAACCTAAAAAGGATAGGAAAATCTCTGTGTCTTGCTTCAATTTCTTTTAATAGATCATGGAGCAATGCTTGATGAATGATGACGGCATCTTTCTCAGTGATCGAACAAATATGAGCTGCTTGCCTTGCCGTGTATCCAATCTTTTTATCAGTCGTTAATTGTAATACAAAAAATAACGCATATTGCGGTTCATATCGTATTAGAAGAGCTTGTAATTCCTGATGTAAATTGCTAAGCGCTTTATCTCTGGTTTGGTGGTTCTTTGGCAGAACATGTCTAACCCAGGCTTGTACAAAACGCTCTTGAATGATCGGAATAAATGACTTCTCGCCTGATTGAATATGCGTTATAGTTTGAATCCACAGTGTCAACCTTTGCCAAAATACAAGTGAAAGCTTTCCGTAAAGCCACCCATTTAATTGTAAAAGCAATGGAGTCTCTTCAATTGCAAGGGATCGTTTCTTTTCCCCTTTTTCTGTAATTAAGTAACGATCTTCGCCTATTTCCTGTAGATACCCTTCAGTCGTTAGGCGTTTTACAATTTTTGTCATGTCATTACGTTTCATCGTTGGAAAAAGGCCGAAGTATGACAGAACCGAGAAGAAATGCCCATCCTGAATGGTTTGTGCAGACTTTTTACCTTGGAGTAAATGATAAGCTCCATAGATCGTACGTTCTCCTTTGAAAGCTTTACACACAGCTAAAATAATTACATCATTCATTTATGCCCCCTCCCATTGACATCACACTTATTCCTATGCCACTTCTTATTTACCTGTTATTGTATCAAATTATCGGCTTATTTAGTGGCTAAATAGATTCTGTGAGGGCATAATGAAGGAGCATTCATCTATTTAAAAAATTTAGGAATGATTTGGTTGAAAAGTTTTTCAATCGGCTTTACAATAAGTAAGTACAAAATCAAATCACCCTAGTGAATAAATGCGAATACACTACTGCATAGATTTCTCTAGTGTTGGATTTTATTTAATAGAAACTAAATGGAGGGAATATCATGGCTAAATATACGATTGTCGACAAAGATACTTGTATCGCATGCGGAGCTTGTGGCGCCGCTGCTCCAGATATTTATGATTATGATGATGAGGGGATTGCATTTGTTATTCTTGATGATAACCAAGGAACAGCAGCAATACCAGAAGAGCTTGAAGAGGACATGATTGACGCACAAGAAGGATGTCCAACTGATTCGATCAAAGTGGCCGATGAATCCTTTGATGGTGATGCGTTAAAATACGAATAGAGTTCATCACAAACAGGCTACCGAATAGGCAGCCTGTTTTATTTTTGCTATTTTATATGAAGTGTTAATCCTTCTAGTGCTAACATACTTGCATTTGACCAAATTTCTGCATAAGCATGTTTGGCTAGTGGATTGACTCCTACTCCAACCTCGATTGTGAACCCAGGTCTTCTTGTTTCTTGTATAAACCAATCTTTATATCCCCCGTCACTATCAGCTGTATGGACTGGTGTATAGGAACTTGCTAGTGATAAACGGTTAACCATTTCTTCACTTTCTCTAGGCTCTAACCCTCTATATCCCCAATAAATCACTTGTCCCTGTGAATGAAAAGTGAGTACATATCTAAAGTCAGTTCGTAGTGTGAGCCGATGAATCGCTTTTACTTCTGGTTCAGTTAACGGCGCCTTGCCACTAAAGTGCCTTGGCCATGGTTTTTGCGGACTCTCACTCGCTTCTAGTTCCCAGCCTGCTGGCCATTGGTGATTGAGGTCAACTCCTCGGATGTTACTTGACCAATGATCAAAACGCTTCATTCCCTTATTGATTTCTAATACTTCTTTATAGTGGGGATGTTCTTCATAAATCCCTTGTAAGACGAGCTCTACCCCATCTGGATTGACAAGCGGGACGATATATAACTTCACTTCACTTAATAATTTCACTATATTATATTGATAAAGCAAGCTCTCTTCTTTATTTGCTACCAAACATTCTTTCATGAATTGAACGAGAAATTTAGTTGTATGCCATTCATTTGCATGCCAACCACCTGAATAAAAAATAGATGTTTTTCCAGTGCCTATTGAAAAAGCATAAATGGGCTTTTTCATAACCGAATAACCAATAATCTCTACTCTCGCCCCCATAGATTTTAGAATCGAAATATCTTCTTCCAGATCAACCGGACCATATTCCGTCCATGAATTCTCCCTGTTATCTTTTATGTTGTTTAGAGAAGGGATATGTAACAACTGTTCAGGGATGAGATAATCAATTTCACTTTGAATGTTTTGGTTAAATAAAAGCAAATCAAATGGACGTACCCCATGTTTTTTTGCGACTTTAGCAATCGTATCGCCATGTTGAACGACGTAATCCATTTTGATCAACCCCCTTTTTAATACATTATGTCAATTCATTCTTGTTCAGAAGTAAAGCTCACTAGAATGTGATTCGACATTTGACAGAAAGAATTTAATATGTTAAATTATCAAACAATTAGATATATTTAATATGATGTTAAACGTTGATGA
Source organism: Alkalihalophilus lindianensis (assembly GCF_032843265.1). Taxonomy (NCBI): domain Bacteria; kingdom Bacillati; phylum Bacillota; class Bacilli; order Caryophanales; family Bacillaceae; genus Alkalihalophilus; species Alkalihalophilus lindianensis. The sequence goes on along the minus strand of NZ_JAWJBA010000001.1, from coordinate 608,393 downwards.
AGAATGAAAAAATGACTTCCATTTCAGAGAGTTAGTGGTTGGTGCAAACTAACATGGATCATTTTCGATAGCCCTTCTGAGTTGATCAATTGAACCCTTTGGCAGTAGATTGATCCGGATAATCCGTTATCTTTTGGAGATAATTCTCCCCTGAGGTGTGTTGTGCGCAACACATAAATGAGGGTGGCACCGCGGTTAGAACCTTCCGCCCCTCACGATTCCGTCGTGTGGGCAGAAGGTTCTTTTTGTTGTAGCGCTTTCATGGTTATACCATGTTGCTCTTTTTATCAAAATAGAAAAAGATTACTTAAGGGAGTGGTTGAGAATGAACAAGCAAGCAGTTATTGAAAAGGAAGAAATCACAGGGAAAGCAGCAAAATACCAAATTTTAGTTTCAGATGCAATGAGTCAAGAAGGGTTGCTTCCTTTGCTTGAAAACACGGATGTTCATTGTGTTGAGGCTTATGTTGATGAGGTTGATGATTTATCTCAGTTTGATGCTCTTCTCGTTCGAAGTGCAACAAAAGTAACCGAGGAACTGCTTCAAAAAATGCCTAATTTGAAAATTGTTGCTCGTGCTGGTGTTGGTGTGGATAACATTGACCTAGATGCTGCAACAAAGCATGGAGTTGTCGTTGTAAATGCTCCTGATGGAAACACTATTTCAACAGCCGAACACACCTTTGCTATGATCATTTCTCTACTTAGAAAAATCCCTCAGGCGAATGCTTCAATTAAATCTGGAGAATGGAATCGAAAAGCGTTCCAAGGATCTGAGCTTCGTGGAAAAACACTTGGTATCGTAGGGTTTGGACGTATTGGTACACAAATTGCTAAAAGAGCGCGTGCATTTGAGATGCCACTTTTAGTATTTGATCCATTTTTAACGAAAGCACGAGCAGAAAAAATTGGTGTCATTCCAGCGACTTTAGATGATGTATTGGCTCAATCTGATATTATTACTGTGCATACTCCGCTCACAAAAGAAACCAAAGGAATTCTCGGTATGGAAAATATCGCGAAAACGAAAAAAGGTGTCTTTTTAATAAACTGTGCACGTGGTGGTATCATTGATGAACAAGCTCTGAAGCATTATTTGGCTAACGGGCATATTGCTGGTGCAGCTTTAGATGTTTTTGAAGAAGAACCTGCACAAGATAAAGAACTTCTTAAATTTGACAATGTTATTGCTACTCCACATATTGCTGCTTCTACAAAAGAAGCCCAATTAAATGTAGCATCTCAAGTATCTGAGGAAGTCATTCGATTCCTTGAAGGAGAACCTGCAACAAACTCAATCAACCTCCCAACCTTATCAAAAGAAATTTATGATAAGATCCAACCGTTCTATGACCTTACTAAGCGTATGGGTAATTTATTATCACAAGTAATGAAAACTCCAGTTCAGGAAATTGAAGTCTTCTATGGTGGTAAAATAAATGATCTTGAAACATCAATTACTACACGTAGTTTAATAGCTGGCTTCCTACAGCCTCGTGTAGATGCAGCCGTAAATGATGTTAATGCTGCTCTTATCGCAAAAGAAAGAGGCATTACCTATGGTGAGAAGCATGTAGAGAATACATTTGGCTACTCAAACTTAATTCACGCTGTAGTGCATGGCGAGGATCGTAAATTTGAGATTAAAGGAACCTATATTAAAGAATACGGGGCACGCATTGTAAGCATTAACGGCTTTAACGTTGATTTTATTCCTCAGGGCCACCTGCTTTATGTTCAGCACAATGATAAACCTGGTGTGATTGGCCGTATGGGACAATTACTTGCTGAACATGATGTGAACATTGCAACGATGCAAGTAGGTCGTAAACAAGAAGGCGGAGAAGCCATTATGATGATTGGCGTAGATAAAACAGTGGATGAAAATGTACTAGAAGCTATTCGCAAAATTGATGATATTCATTTCGCTGATAAGATTGAAGGTTAAGCAAAAAAAAGAGATGGCAGCTGCCATCTTTTTTTTTTTGCTTTCTTTTATCCTAATGGTACTTCCTTACGCTTACCTTTTTCAAACGTCATTAATGAGTTATATCCAATCGATTTTGCCAGGTCAATCGCCTGGTCAAAGTCAGCTCCCACATGATCCGGCTCATGTGCATCTGAACTCAATACAATTGGAATGTTTTTGTCATAACACATCTGTAATAATTTTGGATCAGGATATAATTCTCCCACTGGTTTTCTAAGACCAGCTGTACTAATCTCTACACATGTTTTTGAATTGGCTAATGCTGTTGTAGCCCGGTCGTACTGTTCTAATAAAAATGCTTCATCTTCAGGTACATATTTAAAAATCTTAACGAGGTCTATATGGCCGACAATATCAAATAGATTTGATTCGGCTAACGTCACAACTTGATCGTAATAGCCACGGTATGTATCATATAAATCTCGCTTGTCCCATTCACTACGAAATTCAGCTAAATCAATTCCGAAATCCCCTACCCAATGAATAGAACCGATGACATAATCTAAATCATATTGATCAATAAATGTCTTCATTTCTGAATGCTTTCCTGGAGTATAATCCATTTCAATCGACATTTTCACATCAATATTGGCATCCCATGCTTGTTTGAACAGATTCACATAGTCTCCCATATCATAATATCTTCGCTCATCTACCCAAGGGTTACGTAAAATATCACTTGTTTGATAAAAATGATAGGCATGTTCTGAAATTCCGAAGTGTTCAATCCCTTTTGCTTTTGCTTGGTCTGTAAATTGCTTTAAATACTCAAGAGATAGTTCGCCTTTTTCTAGGTGATTATGATAATCGGTTTTCATTGTCATCCTCCAGTTGTGAATTATGTCTTGTAACAACCATTGTACCAAATGTATAAAAATTCTGACAGAGAGAGGCGTTCAATTTACCAAATATGTTGAAATAAGGTTTCTAACTGGTCTTCTCGGTGCATTTTTAAATAGATCTTCCCTCTTTCAGTCAGAAATAATGCATCATCATTTGAATAAACAAGCTTCTCTGCATAGGCTACATCGATGTAAAATTGATAAAGAAGTGCTATATGCTTTTTCTTTTTACCCATTAACCGGTAGCCGAATGTCTTATCATGCGTTCGCCAAAAACGTGGATGAAGCTTCCGTTCCCCAATTAAACGGATAGAGGAATGCTTATTAATTTTATGTAGCATGAAAACAAAGCCATCAACTAAGTCAACTTGATTTGATGTTAAGTCCGTTTGTTCATTCAACCATTGAAAAAGTTCCGTGCTAACGATTACTTGTTCTTTCATGTCTTATACCTTCTACCTTTTCCAAGTTTCATAGACCTCATTTTACCATATTCGACACTCTTTTTATAGGTAGAAATCGTGTTTTTATTTTTAAAAAGCATGCTTCAGAGTTAGCGAAGCATGCTTGATTCTTCCTATTTTACGACTAAAGCCTCACCGATATAAATGGAATCACTTGCAAGTTCATTCCATTCTTTGATTTGTTCAATACTTGTTTCAAATTTCACACTTAAACTCCAAAGCGTGTCACCTTGTTTAACCGTGATTGATAACGGTTCATCCTTTTTTTTCAATTCATCTTGTCCCTTTTTTTCCTGTTCAATATCTTCATTTATCGAAGAATCCATTTTATCCTCATTCTGCATGTGTGCCATCACATAAATCACTTCCTCGTGATCATGATTCTTCCATGATTCACCATATGGAGAGGCTGCGCCCATGGAGGCATATCGATACTCTTTTTCCTTCGATAATACAAGCATCGGGTCCATTGCATCTGTCTTTTCGATATTCCAATTTCCATTATGAACTTCAAAATGGAGATGATTTCCTGATGAGCGACCTGTATTTCCAACGGTTCCTATCTCTTCTCCTATATCAATAGCTTGTCCAATCTCAACAAGGCGGTCATGCAAATGAGCATAGACCGTCTCAAGCCCGTTATCATGTTCAATGAAGACCACTTCACCATATGTATCAGAATAGTATGATTTACTTACTGTTCCAGAGGCTATTGAAACGACTGGGGTCCCTTCAACAGCAGCGATATCAATCCCATAATGCTTTCCATCTCTTGTTCCGAATGTATCAGTTACCTCACCAACTGTCGGCCAGATAAGAGATGAAGTGATTTTATTTGTTTCATCTTTTCCGGCCGCCTTGGCGCTTTGAGTTCCTAGAAATAAGATGCTGATACACACTCCTATCGCTAGTGCAATACAGACACGTCTAATAAGATCTACCATTATTTCCTCCTCAAAAATTAGGAAAACCAATTTCTAAAGCTTGTTCATAACATTCTCTTGATGATTGGTACTCATTTCCTCTATTTGCAAACCTTTCACTAGCTTATGATACCAATGGCTTTTTTATTCATAAACATCTATTCTATCGCCCCAGAACTTAAGATTTCTACATTCGCAATCACGTCAAATTCGACAGTCTGATAAATCGTATCTATCCATACCTCTGGTTGCCAATCTCTCGACGTACTTCTATACTTTTCACCAACAGCAACAGGGTCAATGCCTTCATCTCGAAATTCTTCAAGAAGGGTCTTACTTCTTTTGGCGATTTTTTCTTCAATGACCTTTTCAATCTCATCAACTAAATTCTCTTCTTCAAGATTATTTTTACCAGTGTAATCAATGATTTCACCTTTAATATCAATTTCTATCTTATAAACTGGATTAGATCCTGATCGATCCAGCGACCTTTTTCTTTTACTAAAGATCTTCTCTAACACCACAATTGATTCCTCTTCCTCCATATCTAAATGAAATTGTTTTGAAGTTTGCTTTGTAGGAGTGGTCATAAGCTTTAATATAAACGAATCATCATTATTTAACATACGTTGATATTTGTCATCTTTAAACAGAGCTGTACCCTTAATACCCACTCGTTCATCCTCAATCGTAAGAACTGGCAAAAATGGATCTCTAGCGTCATTATATAAACTAAAAAGAAATTCGTGCATGTTCGTTGTAGGAACGGTATTCATCTCCATATTTTGTTGAATTAAATCTGATAAGTAAACCCCCGTTTGCTCTCCACCGCCCAAATTCCCTGAAATGATCTCACTTGCTTTCCCCTCCACAAGAGTTAAGGTGATCCTGTTGCCCACAGAAACATCCCGGTATAAAGAATCAATAAAATCCTCTACTCCCCGCTTCGCTAATTCTTCACCTATTAACAGAGTATTTAGTTGGCCAAATTCCAACGGCTTTTGAGATTTTTCATTTAGTAATATCCTTGCTCCTTTTACTGTTTCTGCATTCGCATTTATTACGTCTCGCTCTTGTACGTTTTGTTCTCCTTGTTCAAGGAAAGTAGGAAAACTGACAGTCATATTAAGTCCTTGTTCACCGTCTACATCAACGCCTACCGTCCGTATGACAGCGATCTCATCAATAATACGTGTTTGCAAACATCCAGTTAATAAAACTAAACAGACGAGCAAAAATATTTTACATCGTACGAGAGTTTTCATGTCCTTTACTCCCCTTTTTAAACTTCATCACAATCGTTTGAATAACAACGAGCAATGGAATATAAGCAAAGACAAAATAAAACCCAAAATTACTTACCCACTCTCCAAATAAGCCAATTTCTTGTCTTGTTGGTAAAAATATAACGATTGCCGTAACAGCTACTAAGGCGAAAAATAAAGTAATTCGTTGATTCATATTAAAAATTCTCTTCGCCCCACGACTAGCAGCCCAAAGTGCTAAGGCGATATTAGGTGCAATAAATAACACCCAAAGAGATATCCCAATATATTCAAAACGTTCAAGAAAAGGGAGTTGAACAACTTTATATAGAGTAAGGGTTGCCCAAATTGTTTTGTTTAATTGTTCTTCCGAATAAAAAGCGAGACTGATTAGCATGATGCTGGTATAAACTAAAGTTGTAACAAAAGCGCCTAACTGTGCCCATTTTTGGGTGAACTGACGGTCTTTCAAAAAAGGATAATAGAGAAGTAAAATTTCAAACCCTAAAAAACTTAACGTCGTTTCTTTAGCACCTAACGCAATTTCTGAAATCGTGTGTTTGAATATTGGAACTAAATTTATAAAATGTGCAAATTCTAATGGCATTAAAAGCATAAAGTATAGGGGTATTGGGATAATGACCCCTAAAAAGGTTAAACCGACAACCGACCTAAACCCCCCAGCAACTACGTAATACAATAAACCAAAAGCAATAAGTGCCATCACCCATGTTGGTAGATCAATAAAGATCCACACTTGAATAATTTCAATATAAGCCCGAAGCACAATCGCTGCGAGCGAGATTAAATATATACAAACGAGAAGACTAAATGTATTTCCAATCCATTTACCAAAAAGCTGTTGATGAATAGAAATCAGATCTCCATTTGCTCGTTTCAACAGCAAGTAAATACAAAAAATAATGATGTGAACGGCTAAACCAGCTAACAATACGGAAATCCATCCATCATAACCGGCTTCCTTCACAACTCCTCTTTGAAATCCTAAAATGCCAATCCCTATTTGCATCCCATGAATTAGGAAAAAGACTAGAAATCCAGAAACAAGATATTGGTCTTTTATAGGCTTATCCATTTAATCGCCACCTTCATTCATCGATATCATGCTTCTCTTTCGCCCTAAAGAAATTAAAGCGTCCTTTGTCTCTTGGTCGTAAATACACGGGTCTTGTAGACATATACCGAAATGGCATGCGGATAAAAGCATCTCGCCAATCTCTCACTCTCGGAGGGAAAATAGGCTCTAAATATGGTCTTCCAAGTGACGTTAGATGAAGCAGATGAGCTAACGTATAAAGACCACAAAAAGCGATTCCGATACCGCCAAATAGAGCTGCTGATAGGATAAACGGAAAGCGAATTAAACGAATCGTATTACCCATTTGATAAACAGGTGTTGTAAAAGATGCAAGTGCAGCTAGGGCAACAATGATGAGCAGAACATTACTCGTTAGCCCTGCTTCAACCGACGCTTGTCCAATTACAATCCCTCCAACGATACCAATGGTCTGACCAACCTTCGTTGGCAACCTTGCCCCGGCTTCACGAAGCAATTCAATTGTCAATTCAAGAAATACAGCTTCAATAACTGGAGGAAATGGAATATTACTTCTTGATGCCATCACGGTCGCTAATAAATCTTTTGGAATCAATTCATAATGGTATGTTAAAACTGCAACATAAATGGGCGTTGCTAAGATAGAGAACGCAACAGAGAAGAAGCGTAACAATCGAACAGAAGAGGCAATTTGCCACGGTAAGTAATAATCCTCCAATGAAGAGAAAAATTCAACCAAGGTAACAGGACCAAATACGCTCTCTGGAGATCCATCGCATAAGAATGCTACTTTCCCTTCTGCCAGCACAGCAGATACCCTCTCCGGTCGTTCAGTATTAATAAGTTGTGGAAAAATGGACATTGTTTTATCTGTTATCATCTGGGCTAAGCTACTGGAATCGAGAATTTGATCAAATTCCAAGTCTTGTAAACGCTGTATCATCGTATCAAAGTTTTCTTGATCAACAAGCCCTTCTACATATAAAACAGCCACCCGGGTCTTGGTTATTTTCCCAAGTGTGAATTCCTTTATTTGCAGTTGAGGAAGTGGCAAACGCTTTCTAATTAAGTTGATATTAGTATCAATTGACTCGATAAAAGATTCTTGAGGGCCCGCTACACTAAATTCCACTTCTGGAGTCGTTACTTCACGGTCCGAGGCAAGACCAGCCTCGATAAGAGCTACAGTTGAAAGGTCTTCTAGGTCTCGAATCGCAATAAACCCTTCCATTACTTTATTGCGGAGATCTTGTGGCTTAGTCGTTATCATTTTATTTTGAATAGGGACCAATTCAATCATCGAATCTAAGTCGCTTGTTTCAGCTTCCGTTAAGTAAGGCAACACATCTCGATGCAAGCGATCAATATCAATCATTGTTTGAAAATAGCTAATCTCAAACTCTTTATCATTAAGCTTTCGTTTATATTTCGAGTAATCACTCGACTTATCAAATATTAAATAGATATCTTCTATTGTTTCACTTGGTTGTTTTTGCTTGCGTTGCTTCATCCATTTCACGAGCATCATGCGTCACCTCCTTAATTAAAAAATCCTAAATTCGTTATCATTAGTATGAAATGGAAGGATAAGAATTATGCGGACAATTAGAAATGCTCTCTTTAAACATGGAAAAAGCTAAGCATAGTGGCTTAGCTTGAAGGCGATTCATTATTTGTATAAACACTAACAGTAATTTCCCCTCGTTCTAAAGAGACATCCGTCCGTATAATAATTGGGTATGTATGAGGGTTTTTAAATTTGAAATCAGGTCCTCCCCATGAGACTGTAGCATCTCTACCAGCTGGGACATATCCAATCTCTTTTGAATGAGTAATACGTTCAACCATTTCAAGACCAGCTGCATCCACCGCATTATATAGAGTCGAAGAAGTCTGACAAATCCCACCGCCTATTCCCATCACAAATTGCTTATTGACGATCTCTTTTGCTTCTTTATACCCTCGTTCAAGGGTTCGCTCTCCCACTATTTGATTAAATGAAAAGTGATCACCAGGCCCGAGCACAAAATCTTGAATCGACTCTGCTGACCTTCTTATATTCTCTGACCTACCTTGAACGCCAGAATTAAAATACGTTGTGAAAGATCCTATCTCATAAAGATCAATTCCTTCTAGCTCCTCTTCACTAACAGTTGGTTCTTCCACATAAATAGGCAGAGGTAATTGTGTTTCTAGAAAGGAGGCGTTCATTAACTGCTCTACTAATTCTTCCTCCGCTAAAATAACTCTCGCTTGACCCGGAGTAATGATTCCTTCTTTATTAATCGTAGGGTTTCGCATAGGCGTATCGATGGTTTGGGCTAGCTCACTCGCAAATGCTCTTAATTCCTCTTCCTGAACGTCGACACCTGGTTGATAACCAAATTCATTTAATGCAATCAACTGAATCGATTGATCACGTTCATCTACAAGTGCTACCTCCCAAATCACTGGTGTCCTCAAGTTCCAATTGTTCGTATTGAGATCATAAATAAAATGATCTTTCGCTTTTAGATTCTCTTCAGCACTAACCTGAAGGGTTCCTATTAAAAAAACGAAACCCACCGTTAATAATCTTCTGCGCATCTGCTCACACTCCCTTATAAACTCCATTTCTACGATATGATTTAAGAGAGTGCAGTATGAGTGTTCATATAAAATTTTCTAAATAAAGGAAAAACACGAGGAATCATCACTCCTCGTGTTTTTTATCATTTATCTTCTTTGCGTTTTCCTCCACGAAAGACTAGTGCGCTTCGCTCATATTCAACATCCTTCACCTGCAATCTTGCATTTACTACTCGTGCAATAGCAAAGAAATAATCTGAAAGTCGATTTAGATATTTGAGAACAATTGGATTCGTTTGCGCTTGTTGATGCAGTTTAGTTACTAGGCGTTCAGCTCTTCTTGTGACCGTTCTACATACATGAAGTGTAGCTGCCGCGGCTGAGCCCCCAGGCAAAATAAATCGTTCTAGTTCTGGTGCCTCTTTAATATAGACATCGATGCGCTCTTCTAGAAAGTCAACGATGTCTTGCTTAGCTTTATAGGGACGTTCTTCACTCACTTTTAACATTGCGAGATCCCCTCCACAATCAAAGAGCTCATGTTGAATTTTCTCTAGTTCAGCTAGAATATCTGAAAATAACTCCTTATCAAGCTGAGTAACGGCTTGACCAACAAAGCTATTTAATTCATCGGTTGTTCCATAAGCCTCAACACGTATATCATCTTTGGAAAGACGACCACCAATCACACTCGTTTTACCTTCATCGCCCGTTCTTGTATATAGCTTCATTTGTCTTCCTCCTCATTTTTTAACTCTTGTTCAATTCCATACCAAATCAAAGATACCTTAGTAGCATTTTTTACGATATCTTGATAACACCAGCCAACAAGATCACGCCATTCTCTATGAGACGCTTCAATTGGTACAATTCCCTTGCCAATGTCACACCCTATCAAATAGAGATGATTTTCTATAGATTGTGATTCCCATATAATTAATTGATTAAGCCATGTATTAAATTCGTTTCTTGCATGCTCAACTTCATTGCCATTTATGAACCGTTTAACGACCTGCTCAAGTCCATAAATAATAAATACCCCTGTGTTTGACGAGAGACCTTTCGTTACGCTTTCATCGGTATAGCCATTATACCACCTTACATTAGAATATTCGCACTTTATCAATTGTCTACGAAGCCAATCGTTTTTCCCGTGATAGGCTCCACCTGTAATGAAGTGAATCGTTCTCCCCTCCTTAATTTGGATGCATGTCCATTTAAACGGTAAACACTTCCAATTTTAGCGTGCCACTCTGTGAAGGGCTTTACAATAGGTGCATACTCACTTAGTAAATACCTAATCACCCCTCCATGAGTAACAAGCGCAATTTTAGTGTACTCTTCGTTAAATGCCACGTCGAGACAATGCTTTAAACCTTCTACCACTCTTTCAGTAAATTCCAGAAAAGTCTCTGCATTTGGAGGCGTAATGTGTTGTGGCTGCTGTAACCACTGTTGATAAAGAGTATGGTTACACAAATCTTCATAGCGATAACCTTCAAAATCACCAAAATGATATTCTCGCAAAAGCGGAACAAGAAGTGGTTCTTCCGATGGGAAAACTATAGCTGCCGTTTGTTGGCAACGTGTGAGATCACTCGTAAACACTCGATCAACCCTTTGAGTACGACATAGACGTCGAAGATCTCGCATTTGATTGAGACCGTCTTCTATTAAAGGAAGATCATGATGACCAAGGTAACGTCTTTCTGCATTATACTGCGTTAAACCATGCCGAATGAGGATAACATCCAAATCATTCCCCATAAAAAGGTCTCACTCCCCTCAGTTCCTGCACCAACTGTGTCTCCAGTTATGCCTTTAATTTGCTTGTAACTAAAAATGAGCCAACTGATAAAAAAGAACCCTGCCAGCATGATAATAATAAAAGAAGCTGAATCATTCATCCATGCCACAACGAATGTAGCCACAATCCAAAGAGTATACACCCATTTAACCGAAGTCGTTTGAGCCGGCTTTAAAGCAATCGCCATTCCCTCATTTCTAGCAAACTTACCAACCACAATTAGTCCACCCATCACAAGCCGTGATAAAAATGGGACAAGCAAGAACCAAAACAAATTAAGAGGTGATTGAAGAATTTCATACACAAATAAAAACTTCCACCCAATAAGAACTAAAAGGGAGAGAACACCAAATGCACCGACTCTGGAATCTTTCATAATTTCAAGCTTTCTTTCCAAAGATTGTCTTGAAAAAATGGCATCACTAAAATCTGCCCACCCATCAAGATGCAGTCCACCTGAGTAAATAAATGTAAACGTTATTAACCATGCAGTGATCATTAAAACTGATATCGAGGTGAAGTTAAGTAACACATAAGCTTGCATACTTAATAATCCACCTAAAACAAGCCCTGTAAATGGGTAAAAACCCACTGAAAATTTAGCAAGATTTTCATTCCAGCCCAACTGCACTCGAATGGGAATCGATGTGAGCAATTGAAAAGCTAGCAGGCAGCCTTTTACACTATTTTTAATAAACTCGATCAACATTATGACTCTCCCACTTCTCGATTAGTGCTAATAAGTGATCACAATCCCACTCTTTTAAAAAAGCATCTGCTAGTTCATCGTAGGCATTCTCTTGCATTGACATATAAGAGAGTATTGGCTTAGATGGTAACCCCCGCTTCTCTCTTAGTCGATTAAGCCATCTATTCCTCCACTCATCATGAAAAAAGAGATGATGAAGATACGTTCCAATGATACGCCCTTCCTGAGCATACACCCCTTCATTCCTCCCATTAAGCTTCATAAATGATGCTATCTTGTTATCTAATAATTTTGTTTGTCCCAAATGAATTTCATAACCTTTTATAGCAGAATTACTTAAATTTGAAGGGTACAAAAGGTTCCCTGCCGATCTGACGGTTGTTTTTAAATCTTTAAACTTGGTTTCTAATGCGAGCAGGCCTAAACCTTTACTTTTTTTACCTTTGACTCCCGTGTCAGATCCTGCCTCATCTATAATCGTCTCACCTAATAATTGATAGCCTCCACAAATTCCAACGATGGTGCCTCCGTCTTCTATATACCTTTGCACCTCGTAAGTGAGCTTAGTTTCATTCATCCATGTAAGTGCTTCGATTGTACTTTTCGTACCTGGTAATATGACCGCATCAGGTTTCCCCAATTTTTCTCCTCTTGATACAAAACGAAGCGAGACATCCTCTTCAACTAGGAATGGTTCCAAGTCAGTATGGTTTGATACATATGGAAGGTCGATCACGACAATGTCTAAAGAGGATTTACCATTCTTTTCTTTATTTTTATAATGATCTAACGCTAATGAATCTTCTGCCTCAATCCTTATGTCATTCATGTAAGGTAATACAGCCAAAACCGGTACATTCAAATGTTCTTCAATCCATTTAACCCCTTGTTCAAATAAACTAGGATCTCCACGAAATTTATTAATGACGACCCCAATTACACGACTGCGATCTTGTGGTTCAAGTAGTTGCATCGTTCCTACTAGACTAGCAAATACACCTCCACGGTCAATATCCGCTACAAGAATGACAGGGACATCTGCCATTTCAGCCACTTTCATATTAACTAATTCCCGATCATTTAAGTTCACTTCAACCGGACTTCCTGCCCCTTCAATCACGATAAATTCATACTCTTGTTCGAGCTTTTGAAGCGAAGAATGAATTGTTTTTATCCCGGTTTCATAAAAAGTTTCACGGTATCCTCTTCCTGATAGTGTTTGAAGTCTTTTTCCTAAATGAACCACTTCTGCCTGCCTATCATTCGTTGGTTTTAGAAGAATTGGATTCATAAAGACGGTCGCTTCGACTTTAGCAGCTTCCGCTTGAATACCCTGTGCCCGACCAATCTCTTCATTATTAATCGTCACATAGGAGTTATTAGACATATTTTGAGATTTAAAAGGCGTAACACGTATCCCTTTTCTTGCGAGGATCCGACATAAAGCAGTACAAATTACACTCTTTCCAACATCAGACGCTGTACCTTGAATCATAACTCCTCTCAATTTGACTCACTCCCTTTCATTGTAATGGGTATACCTGACTCTACTAAAATAGCTTCAGTTGAAAGAGCCACAGCATATTGATGAAGAAAGCCGAGCATTTTTTTGTAGCTAATCGTTAGCTCGTCTACATGTGACTCATAACTCACTTCATTTGTTACAAGGATGGTTATCCATTGGGCACTAGCAAGCTGCAATAACAACGATTGTAATTTTAATAAGAGTGCTTGCTGAAATGTTTCGTCACTCCATCGTTTTGGATCATCCTTCCACCCAGAAAACCACTCATTTGTTAGGAGTGTCGTTAAGCAATCGATTAACACGACCTCATTCGGTCCAAATTCATCCACTAACTCATGAAGATCCTTATTCTTCTCTATGACGTGCCAGTGATTTGATGATTGCTGTCGTTGTCGCTGATGTTGTTTTACTCTTCCTTTCATTTCATCATCTTCGACTTTGCCTGTCGCCACATAATATAAGTTTGTATGTAATTGATCATGCAGCTTTACTGCTCGCTTTTCTGCATAAGTGCTTTTTCCACTTCTAACTCCGCCCGTAATAAAAATCAACATTTCTCTCTCCACATCCTTAGTACATCAAGGAGCTGGTTGTTTTCCTCTTCTTTTTTTACAGCCAATCGAATATAAGCCCCATCTAGCCCATTAAACGAATAGGTGTGTCTAGGAATGACCCCATGCTGAATAAGAAACTCTAAAAGCGGCTGTAAATCTTGTTTAGCCGGTTCCGAAAGCAAATAAAAATTAACCACTGAATCAGAGATGCAAAAACCTATTTGTTCGAGCTCTTTTTTCACCCGTCTACGTTCTTTAGCAAGATATTTAGTCGACATTTCAACAAAAGGCTCATCATTTAGGATCTGAAGTCCTATTTTTTGAGCAAGCCCGTTTACACTCCAAGGCGGTTGAAACTGCTTTATCTTAGAAATAGTTACTTTATCTGCCATCAAGTAGCCTAGGCGAACCCCGGCAATTCCATACATCTTAGTCATCGAACGCAAAATAATAATGTCATTTAAGTCCACTCCTTGGTTTAGAATGGATTGCTTCGAAAGTTGAAAATCATAAAAAGCTTCATCAATGACCACTTTTGTTCCGTTCCTTTTTGCACATTCAATGATCACTTTCATTTCATTGATTGAATAGCTTGTTCCAGTTGGATTATTCGGAGAGCAAATAAATAGTAGATCAAAACTCTCCAAACGACCTTCCAAATCCGTAATGGATAATTTCCATGGTTCATGCAATACAAGTGAATCAATGTAGCAATGGTTAGCATGACACGCATCACGGTATTCTGAAAAGGTTGGTTCAACAATCAGTACTCGTTTCCCTTGGTAAAGATGAGCTAAATGAAAGATTAATTCAGCTGCTCCGTTTCCAACGATTACTTCATTATCATTTACATTCAACTTCTCTGAAAGCGCTCTCGAAAGTGTTTCAGCATAAGGTTCAGGGTAATGCTGAATGGCAGATTGAAGCTGGTCAATCTGTAGGGAAGCCGCTTGTGTAACTCCTAGTGGGTTGGTATTCACACTAAAATCAATGGAGTCTTCTTCATATGTAAGGCCTAACGCTTTTGTTAAATGTTTGGGGTTTGCACCATGATTAGGTAATGACAATCCACACACCACCAATCATCCATAATAAAATGGTGAAACGATACACCGTACGTGTCATCACTTCTGTTGCTACTGAAATATGGTGAACATTAATCGGAATAAGAGGATCACCCATTTTTGCTCGGTTTGAAACTTCGCCAAAGTACATATTTCTACCTCCAAGTTGAATCGCAAGGATGGCAGCCATCGCGGCCTCCCCCCACCCACTATTTGGACTAGGGTGTTTCTTTGCATCACGGAAGAGCACGTTCAAACATTGACGCCTCGTACGTTTTAGATGCGGTTGGTTACAGGCAATCATCACGATCCCACTTAGTCTACTAGGGATAAAGTTCAAAGCATCGTCCAACTTTGCTGCAGCATACCCAAACTCTTTGTATCGATCGTTGAGGTATCCCACCATTGAATCTCCAGTATTAACTGCTCGATAGATCATTGCTAATGGAGCGCCTCCTATTAGCGCATAAAATAACGGGGCCGTAATTCCATCGCTCGTATTTTCAGCAACGGTTTCAATTGTAGCGCGGCTGATTTCTTCTTCATCTAATTCAGTCGTATCACGTCCAACAATATACGAAAGATGCCTTCTTGCATCTATTAAACGACCTTCCAAAAGAGGCTCTTCCACATCAATGGCTGCTTTTTTTAACCCCTTTGTTGCAATGGTCGTTGAAATGATCCACGCTTCAATGAAAATACCAAGTGCGACATGGATGGAAAAAGCAATATAGATCAGTATAAAAGCAAAACCCCCACTTAGTGCTAATAAGACCAGCATCATAAGCCACCCTTTTAAATACTTATGAGTACCGTGATTGAGTCTTCTCTCAAAAAATGTAATGACTCTTCCCATACCAACGACGGGATGAGGAAGAGAACGTGGATCACCTAAGATACGGTCGATCACAACTGCAAGCGTGATTGACAGTAAATGATAGAGAACAATCATACGCCTCTCCTTCTTTTATTTCGAACAATCGCTTCTCTTGTTGCATCGTAAACTAACTTTGCTACAACTTTTCCAATCGGTGTAATCGTTCCTGCATATGGAAATTTTGTTCCTTCCTGTGTTGCAGCTATCATGACACTATCTGTTGAGGTCCCTGTTGCAATTGTTTGAGTCGAAGCATCCATGATTTCTTCATCATGCATGGCTTTGGCTTTTGCTTCTGTTACGGTCATTAAGGCTTGGACATATGCTGACTCGGGAAGCTTACCTTCAATAAATACCCATGTGTTTATCGTTCCAATTTGCTGAACAAAAGCCGGATGCTCATGGGCTCTTGCGGCATCGACAGCATTAGAAGTCCCTGCTGTAACCATTACTAATAGATTCATATCCTTCTCATTTGATCGAAGTATCGTCCCATCTTCAAGCATTGCAGCAGTCATCATCCCAAGGACATCTGTTGCACTTACATGATGGGCTTCTAGAAAATGTTTAAATTCTTCTCCAACATCGTCACATTGATAGTCTTTATGCACATGCCTGTTGACGAACGTATTATGCCAACTAAAACCTGCACCAAGTACAGCCGATGATAAAGCTTTCCACCTCGTCGGACTTGTGACTTTAATCCATTTCTCATTTCGGTCAATCGTCAGTTGGTCAATAGGTGATAAGTTAGTTTCGTGATTTTGTTCTGGTACAAAGGTGATTAGTGGAGAGGGCACGGAAGGATGCTCTCCACATTCTAATGGCGTCTTATATACATGTGTAAGGTGGTCCGTCTTCATTACATGACGTGGTTCATTTAAAGCAATCGTTTGGCCCTCGTCTAATAATAAGACGCGGTCGCAATACAGACTCGCCATATTCAAGTCATGTAAAACCGCAATGACCGTTAAATTCCGATCACGGGACCATTGCTTGAGCGAGTTCATTAAACTCATTTGGTAGGAAACATCAAGATGATTGGTTGGCTCATCTAATAATAATATTTCTGGTTCCTGTGCTAATGCGCGAGCAAGTAGGACCCTTTGACGCTCTCCTCCACTTAGAGCTTGAAGAGGTTTATCTTTAAACGGTTCTGTTCCGGTTTGAATTAAAGCTTTATGAATAATGTCTTTATCTTCAGCGGTTAATCCTTGCAGCCAGCCTTTTTGATAAGGATATCGCCCAAGAGCTACGACATCCCATACAGCATACGTAAAGGCCGTTTCAGACTGTTGCGGTAGAACTGCCATGATTTGCGCTAATTCTTTTGAATGATAAGAAGCAAGAGAGCGTTGATTTATTTCGATAAAACCCTCTCTCACATCCTGACCTCCACTTATAGCTTTTAGAAGAGTCGTTTTACCACTGCCATTTGGACCTACAATGCCAAATATTTCACCTTTCTCCACTGCAAATGAAACGGATTCAATTACTTTCTTCTCACCATATCCAAGGGTAAGATTATCAATTGTAATCATCTCTTGCCTCCTCTCTAACTAGCTATTTTCCTTTGTCTTAATAAAATAAGAGCAAATACTGGAGCACCAATCATTGCTGTTATCACACCGATTGGTAATTCTGTTGGTGCCAATAAGGTTCTGGCGACTAAGTCGGTTAATGCTAGGAATCCGGCCCCGACAAACATGGATAGTGGAATTAAATGACGATGATCACTTCCCCATATCAGCCTTGTTAAGTGCGGGATCACTAACCCTACAAAGCCAATTGTCCCCGATACAGCAACCGCACCACCAGTTACAACGGTTGCCCCTAATAAAATCATTAGTTTACGTACTTTTAAGTTCACACCCAATTGACGAGCTGTTTCCTCTCCAAAAGCTAGAGCATTCAATTCATGACGATTAAAGAATAGTAGGATAAAGCCTATTACAAAACAAGGGAGGATCATCCATACATACGACCATCCTCTGAGCGCCACACTACCCATCAACCAATTAATAATCTGTCTCAATTCATCTCCTGTTAGAGAGATCATTAAAGAGATAAAAGCTCCTAAAAATGAACTGAATATAATACCTGCTAATATAATGGTCTCTGCAGACATGGACCGTTGAACGACTCTTGCAAAGCCAATAACTAAAAACAAAGTCAAGAATCCTGTTATGATACTAACAAATGGAAGAGTAAACCGGCCAACTAAAGGCAAGCTTAACCCAAAAAACAATACCACAACTGCTCCTACTGCTGCACCTGAAGAGACACCTAATGTGTATGGATCGGCTAATGGATTTTTTAAAAAACCTTGGAATGCTGCGCCTGCTACCGCTAAGCATGCCCCTACCATCATCGCAAGTAAGGTGCGAGGTAGTCTTATTTCCATTACGATGTTGATATGCATCGGGTCTAATTCTACACTTAAGGGAATATGTAAACCTTCTGTTAAGACAATTAAAATAACCGTAGAGAAGGGAAGCTCTACGCTTCCCTTTCCAATACTTATAATTAAAGCGAATGCACAAAAAAGTATAACTGAGGTATAAGCAATAACGTGATTATTCGCCAAATACCTCTGGATAAATGACTGACGCAAGTTCTTCTACTCCTTTTACAAGACGTGGGCCAGATCTCGTTACTTCATCTGATTGAACATCATAAATACGATCATTTACTACTGCTGTAACATCTTGCCAAGCTGCTCGATCCTTAATTTTCTCATCAGCATTTTCGACATAATAACCGTATGTTGTGATGATTACCTCAGGATCTAATGACACAACTTCCTCTTCTGTAAATTGTGGCCAGCCCTCTTCTGAGTTAGCTATGTTATTAGCATTGATCATTGAAAGCATTTCATCGATAAAGGTATTGCTTCCTGCTGTGTACAATTCATCAGAAACTTCTACCCATACGCTGACTTTTTCTTCTTCATTAATCTCAGAAGCCTTTTCTTCCACACCAGCAAAGCGTTCCTTCATTTCTTCTACTGTGTGTTCTGCTTGCTCGTCGGCACCAGATGCTTCTCCGATAAGAGTAATTGCCTCGTACACAGCATCAATGGAAGTCGCATCATTAATAACTACAACCGGAATACCAGCGGAACGAATTTGTTCTAATCCTTCTTCAGAACTATGGGCACTTGACTCATGTGATAAAACAAGGTCAGGCTGCAAAGATAACACTCGTTCTACATCAAATGTCATATCCCCAACACTCTCAACCTCAAGAACTTCCTCAGGGTAGTTATCCCAATCTGTTCTTCCTACTACATTGTCACCTTGATCAAGTGAATAAAGAGTTTCTGTAATGCTTGGAATCAATGAAATCATTCTCTCTGGCTTTTCATCAATTGTCACTTCATCCCCTAAAGCATCGGTTACGGTACGTGGAAAATCATCGGTTGCTGTACCATCGGCGCTGTCTTCATTTTCTTCCTCCGTTGTTGCTTCACCCTGTTCAATATTTGGTTCTACTTCCTCCGTACTTTCACTTTCTCCACATGCTGTGATGATTAATGCCATCATCATAGCTGCTAGTAACACATTCCACTTCTTAAACATACGACACTCTCCCAAATATATAATAGTACTTATTTTCTCTTTAGCTACTGTGTGGAACAAAAAAGTTCAGGAATCGATCAATACAAAAAAGCACTCCAAAACGAGGAGTGCTTACATAATAAAAGTAGTACTAAACTTACTCTAATATAATAATTACCTGAGTATGTTAGACCGCTTCCCCTTTTCCTCGAAGGTTTCACAACAAACGCCTAGGCAGGTCTCCTGACTCATGCTTTGCAATTGTTTCTCCTTCCCATCAAAGTGACAGTGGCGTAGTGAAACAATCTAGCATTTACAGTGGCGGGACCGTGTTGGAATTACACCAACTTCCCTATTATCACTCCCGATTATTGAGTGACCTAGATGTGCGCTATATGAGATTGTTAATAAGTATCTTTATTATACATGAATCCATACTATTCGACAGTATTTTTCGAGAATTTTTAGGGAATTGAAAAACCTTATAGACCTTATTACAACTTATTTTTATACCAGTTATATCTCGTTTTTTATCATCATGTTTTAATTTTTTAGAGTGTGGTATTCAATATAATACATTCTCAAAAAATACAGGAGGTACTGACCGTGAAAAATACAAACTATGCAACTCATGAGATCTTGGAAGTTCACGAGATCCTCACCATTAAATCTGCAAGCTCAGCTAAATCTTCTATGATGCAAGGGCTCGCCTCGGATAACAAGTTAAAAGAATTACTTGATAAGGATGCTAAAACATCTCAAAAAGCAATCGAAGAATTAAGCACTATTTTAAAGGAAGTAAAATAAGGGAGGCGTTAACTATGGCTAGTATTTTAGATAAAATTAATAATAAAGAATTAATAAACGATGAAGTAATTGCTACAGACCTCTTAGTAACTTCAAAAGCAGCTGTTAGAAGTTATGCTGTAGCAATTACTGAGACAGCTAGTCCAAAAGTTCATAAAATCTTAAAAAAGCAGTTAGATGAAGCTATTGATCTTCATCATCAAGTAGCCACATACATGATTGAAAATGAAATGTATCATGCTTATGACATTGAGGAGCAAGTAGACCATGATATGGAAAAAGCAGAATTAGCATTAAAGATGCCTACTAAAAAATAATTGAGTCTATAAAAAAGAGGCTGAGACAAAAGTACTTTAACTTATGGAAAAATCGAACATTACTGATGCGGTATATTTCATCCGCTCATTTAGCGCTTCGTTCGTATCCTGAGTTAAACCTCTTAGATATGTCCCAGCCTCTTTTTCTTTTTCTATTAATTTGTTAAAGTAGCTGCTTCTATCTGATTAAGTTCTTCTTCCCCCTTCACCAAAATGGTATCTCGATCTTTATATAACAGGACAGTTGCTAAGACAAAAGACAGTCCATCTGCAATCGGAAAGGCCATCCACACCCCACTTACTCCAAAGAAATGAGGCAGGATCAACACAAGAGGGATGAGGAATAAAATTTGTCTTGATAGTGACAAAATCAATGCTGGCTTCGGTTTCCCCAGTGCTTGATACAATCCTCCAGCTACCACTTGCACCCCTACTACAAAGAAACCTAAAAACATAATCCGCATCGCATCAACACCAGCATCAATGACAATTAGGTCTGAGGTGAAGACGCGCATGAAAATCCATGGGAAGATCATCATCAATATGAAAATACCAACCGATGAAATAATGACGACTTTTAGTGTTAACCATATTGTTTCTCGCATCCGTCCATATTGCTTCGCTCCGTAGTTGTACCCTACAATCGGCATCATGCCTTGCATCACGCCAATTATCGGCATGACGGTAAACATCAGAATTCGTTGTATAATTCCAAACACACCAACATATAAGTCGCTTCCGTATTGAATCAGCATCGTATTGATAGCAATCATCATAATACTCCCTGATGCTTGTTGTACAAATGCAGGTAGGCCGACTGATACCACTTCTTTTACAATACTCCATTTAATCATTAGATCACTCCACTTGAGTGTGAGTGAGCTTTTTCCTGTTAGATAATATCTTAAAATGACCACCGTGACTGCAGCTTGTGATATGACGGTAGCTACGGCCGCGCCTTGGACGCCCATATTTAATCCAAAGATAAAAATTGGATCTAAAATGATATTAATGACGGCTGGAATAATCATCGTCATCATCGCAAATTTAGCGTTTCCTTCTG
Organism: Alkalihalophilus lindianensis; assembly: GCF_032843265.1. Lineage (NCBI taxonomy): Bacteria > Bacillati > Bacillota > Bacilli > Caryophanales > Bacillaceae > Alkalihalophilus > Alkalihalophilus lindianensis. The sequence continues at coordinate 586,980 of NZ_JAWJBA010000001.1, read as the reverse complement.
ATCTAACAATATTATTTGTCGCAAACGCAAAAGAAAAGAAAAATGTTCCTAGCATAATTGGAAACATGTACTCCACTGCATAAGGAAGAATTTCAGGACTTGCTCCAAATAAAATCAACATCTCTTCTAAAAAGGTAAAGGATGCTATCACACCAATAATACTGATTAAGAGGATGATTGAAATAATCGTTCCAAACACTTGGTTGGCTTCATTATCTCGCTTTTCTCCTAAACGCCTTGAAATAACCGAAGCTCCTCCGATCCCCATTGCTGCTGACACGGCCATAATAATCATCATGACAGGAAAAGCAATCGTAACACCCGCAACTGCATCGATTCCTACTCCATAAGAAATAAAGATCGTATCGACTACATTATATAAAGCCATCACAAACATCCCAATCATGGCCGGGACTGACAAATCTCGTAAAAGCTTTGGAATGGATTCCGTACCTAGCTTCTCACTTTGTTTCTTATGTTCCATTATTATTCTTCCTCTCGTCTATCCTCTTTCTTCAGTGACTCGCATTGAATATTTCCTTCTACTTTTTTTAACCACGATAAAAGCAAGGCTTTTTCTTCATCTGAAAAGCCAATCATTAAGTTTGATTCAAAATGATTCATTTCCTCCCAAAGCTCTCCTTCGATCGCTTCTCCCTTGCTCGTTAGATGAATATACTTTGCACGCTTATCGACATCACTATTTACTTTTTTAATAAAATCTTTTTTCAATAGCGAATCAATGACGCCATTCATTGTCGAGCCTTTAACAAATAACCTTTTTTGAAGTTCAACTTGAGTTTGAGCTCCATAATAGGCTAGTAAATAGAGTACTCTTGCTTGAGCTACAGTTAACTCAAACTCTGCTAACTTTTGGTTATATTGATTATGAATTTGATGAGCTACCAGACCAATATGATAGCCAATTCTATTATCCAGTTGCCTCAACGACATTAGTTAGCCTCCTAATCAAAAATTCCTTTATTATTGTATCAACTCAAAATAATTTAATCAATTTAAATGATTTACCACAAGAATACTATTAGGATACTAATCATTTATCGACTAAAAAGATGGCAGCAACCAATTGGTTACTGCCATCTAATAAATGTTTCAGATGAAACAAGATTTATCGGGATATTTCGTCTTCGTCGGTTAACAAGGAAGGAAGAAAGAAGGAAAATGTCGTACCTTCATCCATTTTGCTATGAACTGAAATTTGTCCTTTATGGGCATCGACAATATTTTTTGCAATTGCAAGCCCTAAGCCTGTACCCCCACGACCACGAGTCCGTGCTTTATCAGCCTTATAGAAACGTTCAAATACATATGGCAAATCCTCTTCCGGTATACCAGAACCTGTATCAATAACATCCAATTTGATACCTTGTTCAAATGGTCTTACCTTCAATGTTACTTTCCCATTTTCACTTGTGTGCCTAATAGCATTATGGATGAGATTAGTAAGAACCTGTTCGATTCGATCAGGATCAAATGCGACCTGCTGATCATCTCCTTTAATGTCTAACACTAACGTTACACCTTGCTCTTTTGCATAACCTTGAAACTTACGCACAATTCGATCTGTAAAAGCCCGCTGATCTACATTTTCTTTATGAAGCTCTATATGACCAGCTTCCATTCTAGCTAAATCAAGTAGTTCGTTGACAAGACGCCCCATACGTAATGATTCATCATAAATAATTTTAGCAAACTCTTTTTTATCTTCCTCAGAACCCGCTATGTCATCAATAATGGCTTCACTGTATCCTTGTAACATGGAAACCGGAGTACGCAATTCGTGAGACACATTCGCAATAAAATCTTTACGTAATTTATCATGGCGACGTTCTTCCGTCATATCACGAATAACAGCCACAGCTCCCCGTACATACTCTCTATCGTAGAGCGGTGTCATTAAAATAGCCCAGCTTCTACCTTGAACATCAATTTCAATCATTTGTTCTTTTTCGACTGAAACGACTCTTTGAAAAAGTTGTTGAACCGCTTGTGGTAATTCAGAGGCATCTTCAGTAACACCTTGTTCATAAAACCACGACTGCATAAATCGCTCAGCTGGAGGATTTGTGACAACAAGCTTACCTTTACGGTCTAACGTAATAACTCCATCTGCCATACTTACTAGAATTCTAGAAAGTTGCTCTTTTTCTTGATTAAGAGCATGAATATTCCGGTTTAATTCACGTCCCATTCGATTAAAAGCCATCGCCAGTTGACCGATTTCATCGTGGGTTAGAATAGGCACCTTGGTTTTAAACTCACCTTGCGCAACTTCTAGAGCAACTTGTCTCATTTTCCGAAGAGGTGCTGTAATTCTAGTCGATAAGAAAAAAGTAAAAATAGTCGTTAATACAATGGCAATTCCTGCTGAAAAATAAACTATTCTCTTCGTTTCATTTGACGTTTCTTCTATTGCAGACAATGATTGGTATAAAAAAACAGCACTATTCTCTAGTTCTGTTGGTTGAAGTGGGACTCCTACAACCATCATTTCTGTACGACTGAGTTCTCCGTCTTCTTGAAAAGGAAAGTCACCTTCCGTTGCAACTACTTGCTCCCCGTTAAAAACTTCACTCAATGTTGGATTAGCCATAAATAGTTGCGCATAAATGTCATCATTAGCGGCATTATTCGTTCCCCAAACCTTCGTTCCCTCCACAAAAATGAGCGCATGTGTTTCAAAGGATGAACCATATTGAGAGATTGTTCTAAGCGCATCGTCTTGTTCATCGTACCCATCAAAAATTGCGGCAATCATATTGGCATGATTCACTAGTTGTGATTCTGCTTCGTTCACATGAAAACGTTCAAATGATTGAAGAAGCAAGACCATCAAAATCGTTAAAACAACCGAAACAAGTAATAATATCGTAAACCATAGCTTCCCTACTACGCTTCGCCACAACATTATTCTTTCTGTGCCTCAAACTTGTATCCAACTCCCCATACAGTTGAAATCATTGCCGCTGCTTCAGGAGAAATACGGTTTAATTTTTCACGCAATCTTTTAATATGAGTGTCAACTGTTCTAAGATCTCCGAAGAAATCATAATTCCATACATCTTTTAACAGTTGTTCACGTGAAAAGACCTTATCCGGAGATTGTGCTAAGTAATGAAGCAATTCATACTCTTTAGGTGTTAAACTAATTTCATCACCATCAACAGATACGCGGTGAGCATCATTATCAATTGTTAAATGTTGAAAGACAAGAACATCTTTAGTTTGAGTATCCGTTTGTAAAAATTTCGTTGTAGAAGAGCGTCGTAAAAGAGCTTTTACCCGTAATACTACTTCTCGGGGGCTAAATGGCTTAACTATATAATCGTCTGTTCCGACTTCAAATCCTTGTACTCGATTTGCTTCTTCTCCTTTAGCTGTTAACATCATCACTGGGGTCGCTTTTGTCTTACGCAATTCTTGGCATACTTCAATCCCGTCCATACCAGGCATCATAATATCAAGCAAGATCAGGTCATAATCCACCTCAAGCGCCAAGCTTAAAGCTTGTTCACCATTCTCAGCTTCTTCCACTTCATATTGCTCTCTTTCCAAATACATCTTCAGGAGCCTGCGAATACGATCCTCATCATCAACTACTAAAATCTTTGCTTCTTTTTCCATATGTATGAAACCTCCTATTATGTAAATAAGATTCATTCCTTTAAGTGTAGCATGACCAATGATAAAAAATAAAATATCATGTTTTAAATAAGTAAACATAAAGAAAGACCCTCGCAAATCAACGAGGGTCTAAATCGCTTATGCGTATGAATGCAAGCCTGCAATGACCAAGTTAACGAAAACGAGGTTAAACATAATAATTGCAAATCCAATCACACATAACCAAGCTGAACGCTCTCCTTGCCATCCTTTTGATAAGCGAAGATGTAGATACGCTGCATAAAATAAAAATGTGACTAGAGCCCATACTTCTTTAGGGTCCCAACCCCAGAAACGAGACCAAGCAATTTGTGCCCAAATCATCGCAAAAATCAATCCACCTAGTGCGAATATTGGAAAACCGATCGCAATTGCACGATAGCTCACTTCGTCAACGGCTTGAGGACTAACACCTTTTAATAATGGTTGTATGGCCCCACCAAGACGCTTACGTAAAATCAATCGGAGGCCCACATATAAAATGAGACCTGAAATTAATGACCAAATCACAGTATTTAAGTCGTTACTACGAATAATCGCTGGTGCATTAAAAAATGGCTCCATTCTATTTTCAGTGATTAATTCACCTTCATTTGGTCCTACAAGAGGAGGAAGATTATATTCCACCTGAGCTTCTACGCCTTGTTCATTCACATAACTGAATGTAGCTTCATAGTTCATCGCATTGAAGAGGTACCCGATTAAAATGAAGCCAACTAAACTAATTAAGGAATACATGACAAATTCAAAAGCACGTGTTCGTTTGTTTGCTTTAGTAAAATCTAATGTACGAACTAAATAAACTAAACCAGCTGCCATACCAATTGATAACACACCTTGACCTAAGGCAACTGTGATAACATGAATCGTTAACCAACTGCTTTGAAGAGCTGGGATTAACGGTTCTACCTCTCTTGGGAATAATGATGCATAGGCTACAATCAACATAACGAGTGGTAAAGTAAACATCCCAAGGACATTCGAGCGATAGATTGCATAAATAACATTAAAGGCAATCCCAATGGCAATCCCAAGGAAGGTCATATATTCAAACATGTTACTGACCGGAGCATGTCCTGCGTGCACCCACCTTGTAATAAAATAAGCTATCGCAAATAAGGACGCTCCAACAGATAAGAGATACCCTATAAACCCCCATTTATTCCCAGTCATTTCTCCTGCCTTGTCACGCCATTTTCTACCGGTTACTGAAACAGCAAAGGTAATTGTCGCGGCAAGATAGAGGAAAAAGGCAACGTATAATAAATTTCCGCTTAAAGCTGCCATTTTTTACCCTCCTTGCTAATCTTCGTTCTTATTAGTTTGATTTGGAACTTGTACTTCTTTCTCTTTTTCCTCAACTTGATCGAGAGGAGACATTAAATTAGTTTCTTTGATCGCTTCATCAATGTCTTTACGTAAGGTTAGCCAATTCTTATTAGTGTGACCAGCAATCCATACCTCACCATTAATTCGTTGAACCCATACACGGCGATGTGCCCAATATGATCCTTGAATTAACCCGATCATAAATATAACTCCACCTGCAATGAGTATAGGCAATGTACGATCTTTTCTCACCCCAAGGGCCGTTACATTATTTGTTTCCACATCAACAAAGGTCATTTTATAGTCATTTTCACCAAGTGGTTCAAGGTTTTGACGAATACCTACAAAACTAACTTCTCCCTCAGGTGTATCTGGTGTAATCATTTCAAAAATAAAGACTGGATTATCTGGTATTTTCGAACGAGTTGAAGGGACATTATCGTTATTCAAGAAATAATCAGGGAAATAATCACGAATAATTACTTCACGCCCATCACCTAGATCATAACTCGGCTCAGGATCATACAGGTCAATATCCATTCGACCGTAAGTATCTCCGGTTTCTTTATTTTCAAGTGTGAAACTCATTGTTTTTAATTCATTCAACTTATAATCAAGTTGATAGAAATTAAACCCATCATGACTCATTGGGAAGTTCACTCGAATTGGGTGTTCAGCCACTTCTACTAATTCCCCAAGGTCACCTACCGTTTCCGCATCTGTTCGCTCATATAACCTAGCATCGGTTTGATAATTTTTAACGACCGGATTTCCTGAACGTTCGATAGCTTCACCGAATGTTTCATCATTTTCATCATAAAACTCTAATAGAAAACGATCATTTTCAATGTAGTATTGTCCCTCAGTTCCAGGAACAACTACTTGATCTCCTTCACGGATCCAAACATGCTCATCAATATACATTCCAGGAAAATAGCGAAGCATACATCCAATTAAAAATAGGATAAGTCCAATGTGATTAACATAAGGACCCCATCTTGCGAAACGTCCTTTTTCCGCTACAAGATTTCCATTTTCTTCAGAGATCTTGTACTTATTTGCTTCTAGTCTCTCGCGCACTTCACTAAACGTCGAATCTACTTCTTCTTGTGAAATGGAAGAAGTTCCAAAAACACGTTGACGCTTCATAAAATTGGCATGACGGGTCACTCGTTGTGTTTTCAAAGCACGGTGCAAAGGTACTACGCGGTCAAGGCTTGCAATAATTAAAGAAACTCCAAGTCCTGCCACTAAAAGCATGTACCACCATGAGCTATACAAATTATGAAGACCTAATAAATAATAAATCTCACCTAAGTATCCATACTCTTCAGCATAGTAGATTGATGGATTGGCTGTTGGAGGAATGTACATTTCTTGCGGAAATAATGTTCCGAGTGCTGAAGCTAATAATGTTAAAACAATTAGCCATATCCCCACTTTTACTGAAGAGAAAAACATCCATATTTTATCAATAATTGTTGTTGTGTATGTTTGTGAACGTCTTGCTACACCTTCATACCTCATATCAAGAAGTTTTTTCTGTTCTAAATTCTCCTCAATAGGCTTTCCGCACGACTCACAAATCTCTGTACCATGCGGGTTTTTGTGTCCACATTCACAGGTAACTTTTTTCATGCCTTACACCTCAATTAAGTACCCGGTTTTATCATTTCTAGAAATTCTTTTACTTGACCTTCCGTCATGCCACCAGTGTGCACCTTAACAATCTCGCCATGTTCATCTATCAAAATCGTCGTAGGCAGTGGTGAAATACCATAAGCATCACTTACGCGCATCCCCTTATCAATCGCAATAGGGAATGTTAGATTAAGACGATTGACAAATTGATTTACGGTCAACTCTGGCTCATTAACATTGACAGCCATAATCTCTACACCTTGTTCTTTGTACTCCTCATATAGATCTTCCATAATTGGCATTTCTTTTACACAAGGTGGACAGTATGTGCCCCAAAAGTTCAAGAAAACTCCCTGACCTCGATACTCATCTAATTCAAAGCGCTCACCTTCAAGGTCTTGTAATGCAAAATTAACTGCATCATTCCCCGCTCTTGCGACACTACGATCAGCAATAAAGTTTGAGTAAAACGTATAGACCAGGGCGATTGCAATTACTGCAAGTATGGACGTTCGCATAATTAAACGATTACGTTTCATTTTCTGTACATCTCCCCTTTCTACACTAAGTAAATAGTGAATAACACTATTATAGCGTTGTTCCTTTTCTACACTGTTTCACTTTATGACGGTTTCGTGACAGCTAATTCACGTAAATGCTTCACTTCAATTGGTTTCAGTGGACGTACATCTCCAGGATTCATTGTACGGATGTTCAAGAAACTGTATTGTTCACGTTTAAGTTTCATCACAGGGTGACCGATCGCTTCAAACATACGACGTACTTGACGATTTCTACCTTCGTGTATTGTTAATTGAACGATAGCCGTTTGTTTTTTCTTATCCATTGAAATGAGTTTGACTCTTGCCGGAGCCGTCTTGCCATCTTCCAACACCACACCATTTTGAAGTCTTTTTAATTCTTCACGAGTTGGAATGCCTCTTACCTTTGCTACATACACTTTGTCAATTTTAAATTTAGGGTGCATTAATTGGTTTGCGAATTCTCCGTCGTTTGTTAAAAGAATTAATCCTGAAGTGTCATAATCCAATCTACCAATTGGGAATACGCGTTGTTCAATATCGATAAAATCAGTCACCACTTTGCGACCTTTTTCATCTTTCACACTTGAGATCACACCCTGTGGCTTGTACATTAAGAAATATACTGGCTCTTCTCGATCAATTGGGACACCTTCAACCTCGATTTGATCATTCTTTGCATTCACTTTTACACCTAGCTCACGAACAACTTGCCCATTCACTTTTACTTTTCCTTCGGTAATTAACGTCTCTGCTTTACGTCTTGACGTAATACCTGCTTGTGCTATTACTTTTTGTAACCGTTCCATTCTATTCATTCACCTCATGTTCCATCATACTCCCCAAAGTAGTAATTCTCAAGCAGAAGACACATTGTCTACTAAGGGTTCATCTATTTGTCACCATTATCACCTATTAAAAGGAATTTTATTGCATTTAAAAAGCCTAACTCTGATAAATTATCAGTTTGTTAGGCTTTTTTATACACCGAATACGATCGAAACAATAACGATGGAAGCAATAATTCCAACAACATCAGCTAAAAGGCCAACTTTTAATGCATCACCCATCTTTTTAATTCCGACCGCTCCAAAATAAACCGTTAATACATACAAAGTTGTATCCGTACTTCCCTGCATGGTCGATGCTAGCCTTCCGATAAAAGAGTCAGGACCATACGTCGCGATAAGATCACTCGTCATACCAAGTGCACCTGTACCTGAAATCGGTCTAATCATAGCAAGAGGAACTATTTCTGAAGGTACACCTACAAGTTGCAACAATGGTTTCATGAATTCAATTAAAAACTCCATTGCCCCAGATGCCCTAAAGACTGAAATCGCTACAAGCATTCCTACCAAGTAGGGAATAATAGAGATTGCCATCCCAAATCCTTCTTTTGCTCCTTCGACAAAGGTTTCATAAGTGGGTACCCGTTTGTAAGTACCGTATAACAAAACAGTACCGATAAGAATAGGGATAAACCAGACTGAAACAACTGTTAATATACCCACTATACTCTCCCTCCTCTTACCCTACGGTAATAAAAATACCGATCGATCAGGATAGCACCTAACGTTGAGCATGTGGTAGCAAGGAGCGTTGTCCCTACAATTTCAGTTGGGGAAACAGATCCATAACTCATACGAATTGAGATGACAGTCGTTGGTATAAGCGTAATACTAGCCGTATTAATCGCAAGCAACGTAATCATTGACCTGCTAGCTGAATCTGCTCCACCATTTAGTTCCTTTAATTGCTCCATTGCTTTAATCCCCATCGGAGTCGCTGCATTTCCTAACCCAAAGAGATTCGCCGTCATGTTAGAGAGAATATAGCCCATTGCAGGATGATTAGGAGGCACTTCTGGGAACAGTTTAGTAGCAATGGGTTTCATTATCTTCGCTAACCCTCTTAACATTCCAGCTACCTGAGCGATCCTCATTAATCCTAACCAGAATACAAGGATACTGATCAGTCCTATACAAATAGCTACCGCATCTTTTGCTCCTGCAAAAATGGCTTCATTCACCTCTGCCATCGTCCCATTAAATGCAGCGAAAACGATTCCGATTACAAGCATGGCTACCCATATCTTATTTATCAAAGGTCCTCACTCCAAGCGTCATTGAGAAAATACTAAGAAACCTTGACCAAAACCCCTGTTTTTCTTCTACTTCAGGCGCATCATAATAGAGTGGCACTTGACCAATTTTCTCTCCAGAGAGCGTAACTTCTAATTTACCTACAGGTTGTGGTGGAATGTACCCTTCTCTTTTTTCTTCAGTCGGAGGGCGATAAAGGGTTAGTTTTTGTTCTACTAAGCCTACCTCAGATTCAAGTAAAGGGTATTCAAACGTGTATGGACTATACACATGATTTTTATAAAACTCGTCTTCTATATCTTTAAATTCGCCCTCTTCGACTAATGTTTTTAATGAATATGAATTAAATGCCCAATTAAAAAGATTCATGTGATCATGCCAATCACTTGGAGCATTTAACGTTACCACTATTAAATCAAGATCATCTTTCTTTGCTGTGGAAACCAGGGTCCTGCGAGCACGTTTTGTAAAACCAGTTTTTCCACCTGTTGAATATTGGTATAGCTCTGTTAATAAGCGATTTTTATTATGCCAAACTCGAATTTGCTCCCCATCCACTCGATGACTTTTCGTAGAGGATATTTCTTGATAGTGTGAGTTATTCATCGCGTATCTAGTGAGAAGAGCCATATCGTAAGCTGAGGAATAATGCTCTTCATGGTCATCTAGACCGTGAGGGTTTTGAAACTGAGTGCTTAACATGCCGAGCTCTCTTGCCTTTTCATTCATCAAATAGACAAATCCTTCTAAGCTACCTCCAACATGTTCAGCAATCGCTACTGCTGAATCATTCCCGCTTCTAAGCATTAAACCATATACTAAATCTTCTAATAAGATCTCTTCCCCAGCTCTTAAATAAATCGAAGATCCTTCTGTACCTTCTGCATTAGATGAGATCTTTACTAACTCTTTCATTTTGCCTGATTCAATCGCTAAAATAGCGGTCATGATCTTTGTAATACTTGCAATTCTTAGAGACTGTTCAGCATTTTTAGAATAGAGTATTCGTCCTGATTCTTGCTCCATTAGTATTGCCGCTTCAGCTGATACTGAAAAATTTCTAGCTTCTACTTGCGCTGGAGTTATAACGGAAGTAAGAAAGAGTAAACAAATAAGACCAAACGTTATTCCTTTTTTATGCATATATTATCCCCACCCCGTCTCGTTAGATATCTTTGATGAGTAGTCGACCTTCCTTACGAATTAGAGTCTAATCTACATATCTGTAAGACAAGTTTATGCATGAGGAGCCCATATATGACTTAAGTTTTGGACAACACCTTTCTGTATGCATACAGCTCCTTTAAGTAGAACATACTAACTGTTGATTCATTTCATATTAAATAGAAAGGGAGGAAAAATATGCTTTTTCAAGAATTTGCACTTGTGACCGGTCGTATTTTGACGATCCTCCCTTTATTGTTGTTTATGACGTTAACGATGGGGAAACGCTCAATTGGGCAAGTTCCTATCTTTGATTTCTTAGTTATTGTGACTTTGGCTTCAGTAACTGGAGCAGATATTGCCGACCCTTCTGTAAGTCACATCCATACAGCATATGCGATTGTCGCTATTGCACTCTTTCAAAAAATTGTTGCATTGAACGTGATTCGAAACCGTCCTTTTGGAAAATGGATCACTTTTGAACCGACCGTTGTAGTTAAAGATGGGAAAATTATAGTCGATAATGTCGCATCGATCCGTTATTCGATTGATAATATTTTACAGATGCTTAGACAAAAAGATGTATTTGACATAGGTGATGTGAAGCTTGCTATTATTGAAGCAAACGGGGATATTAGTGTACAGCGAAAACCGGAGAAATCCATTCCGAATATGGAAGATTTAGGGATAAATAAAAAGAATCTTGGTATTTCCTACCCAGTAATTATTGAAGGAAAGATGAGAGAAGAAGTTATGAAGGAATTAGGGTTAACAAAAGAATCACTCCGTAAACAACTAGAGGGGATGGGAGTGATTCGACTAGATACAATATTTTTATGCACCATCAATCATGAAGGAGATTTACAATTAGCCTTCTCAAGTAAAGATGAGTCACATGAACTTGTTCAACATTAAGAAGTATACGGCTTTAAAAGGTTCATAAGCTCCGTTATTTCTTTTTCACACCACTCATAACGTTCTTTTGATCGTTTATTATCTGTATCTAGGGCATACAAAGAAAAATCCGCTTGTACTTTTTTTAACCCAGCTGCAAGTAAAGCTAACTCAACTGGTTCTGGTACGGTTAATTGATCGTCAAATAAATCAACCGTTAATTGACCATCCTTATCTACTTGAGCAAGGAAAACATTTTCAACAGATGCATCTATTTTGGCAAGTTCAGTTTCCAACCATGTACGGTTCAACCCTCTTGTAGCTAATGGCTCATCCATAATTTCGCCATCCTTAATGACGGTCTCCGGTTCTTTTGTGGAAGCAACTTTCATCTGTAGTGCACTTGGATTAAGTGGTTGCTTGTCAGATTTCAGTAATACATTTAATTCTCCATTCGACTCAAGAACGGCAAATTCAACATCTGCTGTCTGAAAGACATCCTTTGAACGCAACCTTCTAAGAAGTTCATCGCTCGTTACATGTTGCTTTGTCATGTTATCTTCTAGTATTTTACCGTCCTTAATGAGAGGAACACCTCGTCCATACATAAACGTGCGAAAAGACGCGCTCTTCTCTACTAAAATTGATAAACCAATGGTAAATAAACCCCATACAACAAGTGCTGTTAACACAAAGGCAATCGGTATTTGAAGATTAAATGCTCCAATTGCTCCAATGATCGTCATGCCAGCAACTAATCCAAATTCAAAAGAAGAGCATTCTCCTATTGGTTTGCGAATAAACCCTTTGGAAAAGGCGAACAAAATAATGATGACACTCACACTGCGGATTACGACTTCTAGCCAGCCAGGCATACTACCCCTCCTTAGTTCCCTTTATATTGTGGCTCTTCATGCTCTAAAAACATGATCTGCTTCTCTATTTCACTAATAATTGTTCTCGCTTTCAAAGAAGCTTGATGATACACTTTTTCAGACTCGTTATCTGATGATTGTAGGGCTAACTTTGATAATGTTGCTTCGATCCCTTTTAATGAGTAAAGTGTCCCTTTCACTTGTGATGCTACAGACATAATAGACGCTCCTAACCTTTTGGTTTAAAAACAAGAGAAGCCAGAAAGCCAAAAATAATAGCGGCTGATATCCCAGCACTTGTCACTTCAAAAATACCAGTAATCACACCGATAAGCCCATTCGTTTCTGCTTCAGCCATTGCACCGTGTACAAGCGCGTTACCAAAGCTTGTTATTGGAACGGTAGCACCGGCTCCAGCAAAATCAATTAAGGGCTCATATAGCCCAAACCCATCTAATATTGCTCCTGTAACAACGAGTGTGCTCATTGTGTGCGCTGGTGTTAACTTTCCCACATCCATTAATAATTGACCTATAACACAAATCAACCCACCTACTATAAATGCCCAGAAAAATATCATGATATGAGCCCTCCCGCTTCAATTGCGACTGCATGCGCAATACAAGGAATCGTCTCTTTTTGCTGAAAGGATAATGGAGACAACAAGGCTCCTGTTGCTACAATGAGCATCCGTTTAATCTCTCCACGTTTCATTCGATTCAGTAAATGCCCATAAGTGACTGAGGCAGAGCATCCAGGCCCACTAGCACCTGCTAATACTGGTTGACCTTCGCGATAAATCATCAGGCCACAATCTTGAAACACTCCTTCTGCAAGATTCATTCCGCGTTCTTCTAACATTTCTTTGGCAATTGGTAATCCAATATGTCCTAAATCTCCTGTAGCAATTAAATCATAATGATCGATTGGCAGCCTAAGGTCACGGAAATGCGATTCAATGGTATCTACTGCAGCTGGTGCCATTGCACCACCCATATTAAAAGGATCCGACATCCCCATATCAATAACTTTACCTATCGTAGCAGACGTAACAACAGGACCTTCCCCTTGCTTGGAGACAACAGCAGCACCTGATGCAGTAACAGTCCATTGTGCAGTAGGTGGCTTTTGCCCACCATACTCAGTGGGATATCTAAATTGCTTTTCAGTCGCTGCATTATGACTTGTTGCAGCTGTCACTACATGATTTGCTCCGTCTGCATTCACTAAGAATGCCGCTAATGCAAGTCCTTCCATTGAAGTTGAACAAGCACCGAACATACCGAGGTATGGGATACAAAGCATTCGGCAAGCAAAACTTGATGGAGTCAATTGATTAAGTAGATCGCCCGCTAACATAAATTGTATATCGCCGTTCGTTAACTCTGCTTTTTCAATGGCTCTAGTTACAGATTCCTCTAATAACACTCTTTGAGCTTTTTCATATGAATCCTGACCTAACCATAGATCTTCATGGAGAAGATCAAAATCATTGGCTAACATTCCATTCGCTTCAAATGGCCCACCTACTACCCCAGTAGAAGTGATAACAGGCTTGTTCTCAAACACCCACGATTGATGACCTTTTAACATCCTATAACCCTCCCCACTGAATAAGAATCGTCTTAACAATTGCAATCAAAAAGGCTGCCACTGTCCCAAAAACGATAACCGAACCGGCTAATTTGAACATATTACCCCCAACACCGAGTACATAGCCTTCTGTACGATGCTCGATAGCCGCAGATGCTATTGAGTTTGCAAACCCAGTTACCGGAACAGCTGTACCTGCACCGGCAAATTGTGCGTATCGATCATACACACCGAAGCCAGTTAGTAAAACGGAAAGAAAGATTAAAACTGCCACTGTAGGGTTCCCTGCCGTTCGTTCTGTAAAATCAAAAAAAGTAAAAAACATCGTTTGGATGCCTTGACCAAAAACACAGATTAATCCACCAATCAAAAAGGCTCGGATGCAATTTTTCCCTACAGGTCGTTTTAATTCATGCTTTTGAGCAAGGCGTTGATAGGCTTGTTGAGTTGGTGTAACATTTTTCATCTTACTAGAAGACATATTCTCACCTCCTACCCTTTCATTTTTTCTTCTAATTCTTTTAATTTGGTTGAAAAACGCTTTTCACTAATCGTTTTCTTCTTCAGCTCTTGCTCTAACTTTTCTAATTCCATATAAATTTTCTTATCAGTCGAGACATGAACGGTCTCTTTTGGAAAGCGTTTCGCTACGTTCTCGTGACCCCGCTTTCTAATATCATTTAAGTGAAAACGATCAAAGTGCTTCACACGCGGAGCTAAGTAAATACCCTGTTCATTTACCACACCTTTTACTTCTAGGACCTCTTCCATTGATAATAGAATTTGTTTGGCTTCATCTGCCTTTTCTTGAGCCACAATAGTCTGATTTCCTACCTGCAGTGGTTGAATCGTTTCAGCTTGTGGACCACATCCACCCAAAATCATTACACCAATTATGATTGCTATGAAATGTTTCACCTTCACACCACCCTTTCTTTTGATAAAATGATGTATGTAAAAGCTAAGCATCTTTCGGAAGGATGCTTAGCGCCGTTTAAAATTATTGTTTATATTGCGGTTCTTCTTGCTCAATTTCTTGAAGACGCGGATTTAATCCGTCAACAATTCCTTGAGTTTGCGTAGCCAGTTGTTGAAATAATTGCTTCGCTTGTTGATTGTCTGTTTCAAGAGCAAATGTTTCTAGACTTGCCTGTGCACTTTTTAAACCTGAGATTGTTTGTTTCATTTTGTTCGCTACAGTCATCATGTCACACCCTTTCTCTTTAGCATCGTTAATAGGATGAAATAAAACCGTCCATTTTATTAGATACAATTTTTGTAAATTGTAATTATTGAACACATAGAAAGGAATTTATCATGTCAATCTCTTCACTAATTATTTTTATATTTTTGATTGGAAATACAGTGCTTCTATTCATTCTTCTTATTAAACAGAACAAGCAAGCTCATGAAAGACTTCATTTAATTGCACTAATCCAAAAGGAACGGGAGCGTTATAATAGCGAGAAAAATAAAGAACTGGCTAAAGAACAACGGACCCATATGCTCCTTCTAGCACTACGAATTAGAGAGGCAGTTGATAAACAAACCGAAGACATTCATGCAAGGGTGATTGAAGACGCACCTTTAGAACATGGAATGAGTAACGAAGAGATGGCTCGTAGTTTCTCAACAAAACAAGCTCTAGCAGTGGAGAATCTCTTCATACTATTTCGTAATTACGTGGATACCTATTGGTTAACAGAACAAAAGCAGCCGAAGAATCTCTTTCGAGGTACTAAAGAAGACCCTTCCTCTGAACTATCCCAACTACACAGTGCTTCACGTCAACTAGTTAAAAAAATAGACCAGCTTTTAATTGATATTCAAAAATAAAAATAAAGAAAAAGCCCATTCAAAAGTAAAATACATTCTGAATGGGCTTTATTACTTTTATCATAAAAACAGTTATTCTGTTAACACTAAGGAGGATTAAATTTAAAGGGGTATTGCTGTGCATACTAATTTCCTATCGCTGACCACAGAACTACTTGTCGGTTTTTTTGCTTTATTAGTGTTAACGAAATTGTTAGGTAAAAACCAAATAACACAGCTCACACCTTTTGATTTCATCTCAGCACTTGTATTAGGGGAGCTCGTCGGTAATGCGATTTATGATAAAGAAATAGGTCTTCATTATGTCCTCTATGCAATCGTGTTTTGGGGTACATTAATTTATTTTATCGAAATGATTACTCAAAAATTTAGAGGTTCGAGAGCCTGGCTCGAAGGCACACCTTCGCTTGTTATTTCTAAAGGGAAAATACAATATGAAGAGCTCAAAAAAAACAAACTTGATTTAAATCAACTACAACATCTCTTACGCGAAAAGGACGTGTTTTCAATACGAGAAGTCCAATATGGCATTCTTGAAACAAACGGATCCGTAAGTGTACTTAAAAAACAACCTTTTGATACTCCTATCAATAAAGATTTAAACATACCTGCAAAATCAGTCACACTTCCGATCCTGCTTATTCTTGATGGAGAACTTATTCCTGAGAGCTTAGGATTATTAAACCAAAATGAAGAATGGCTCACAAAAGAACTACTTAACAGAGGAATCCCAGGTGTAAATGCGGTATTATACGCTGAATGGTTAGACGGAAAAGGATTTGAAATACAGACTTATGAACGAAAGAAGGGTAAAAATTGAGGATATATCTTTTACTATTATTATTTAGCATTTTTCTAATTCTTAGTAGTTGCCAAAACACATCGAATGATTCTCCTAAAGGAGCTAGTATTCAATCTAATGATGGCCCTTCGAAGAAAATTATTGTTGTAATGGTCGACTCCATGAAGCCTGAATTGGTTAGAAAAGGAATAAAAGAAGGACGAACCCCCGCCATTGCTTTTTTAAGTAATCATGGAAAAGTGTTTAATGACTTAATTTCACCGTTTCCTTCTATGTCTGTAGTCATCGAAAGTTCCCTTATTACTGGTGTAGGACCAGAAGATCATCACATTCCAGGTTTGATGTGGTATAACCAAACGGAAAACCGACTTGTCGATTACGGAACTACTACTTATAGAACTTTCAAACTTGGGACTGAGCAAATACTTGAAGACTCCCTTTCGAATTTAAACAACCTACATTTAAATCCTGAAATCTCTACTATATACGATGATGCTTCCACTTTAGGGGCAACAACTGGCTCATTTAACATGTTGCTATATAGAGGACCCAAAGAACATACCTTAGCCATTCCCCCTCTTGTCCATCATGGTCTACACATGAAAGATAAATATAAAACAAAAGGACCGGACTTACTAGCATTCGGTAAGCTTATTAAACCAACAGCTGCAAAGGACCAATCATTTCCAGATGAGATCTACAATCAATATGGCCTTAATGATCAGTATTCAACAGAGGTCATCCAAGCTTTAATTAAGGCAAATCAACAACCTGATTTTCTAATGGCTTTCCTTCCTGATTTTGATAAAGAGGCTCATGAGCATGGACCTTATTATTTAGATGGTTTTGCCAAAGCAGATTACCATTTACAGACGATCTTAAATAGTTATTCAAGCTGGGAGGAAGCAATTGAAGAAAATATATTCATTATCCTGGGCGATCATAGCCAAGTGAAGTTATACGGTAAAGGGGAAGGAACTGCTATTGAGCTTGAGCCACTATTAGAGCCATGGACGATAGCCAATCTTTTAGATGATCCAATAATGGGTGACTTTATTATTGCAAATAACCACAGAATGGCTTACCTGCATAAGACCGATTCGAACATTTCGTTTGAAGAGGTAGCCTCTCAGTTATTAAAAGATGAACGAATTGATCAAGTGGCATGGAGAGATAGTGATTATACTCTTATCCAAAAAGGGACTACCCCTACAAGTCTCCTGTTTAAAAAGGGAGGACCTTGGAAGGATCAATACGAACAAACCTGGTCATTAAAAGGTGATGTAGATGTATTAGATCTTTCGCTAGATGATAGTACGAAAACTGTGCAATATGGCAATTACCCAGATGGTCTAGAGCAAATACACTCTGCTCTGAAAAGTCAAGAAGGCTCATTAATTATAACAGCCAAACCAGGCTATATTTTAAAAACAGAAGGAGCCCCTGTGCATTATAATGGAGGTGAACATGGAGGTCTCCATGAAGAAGATACGAAAACGGTCTTAATTGTTACCGGAACTGATCAATACCCAACCTCTCGAAGAATAAGGGATTTAAAGCCATATTTTTTATCTCTGCTTAAGCAGCCTTCTGAAAACTAGAAAAAGTAAGGGATAAGTGATTACTCTTATCCCTTATTTTCTTAGGAGGGGTGCCATTGTACTCCTCTAGCAGTCTCATAGCGCCTCTTGACTTCAGGCCAATGAACGGTATTCCACCAATTTTTGATGTATGGTTTCCTTTCATTTTTGTATTGCAAGTAATAAGCATGCTCCCATACATCTAATACGAGTAATGGAATTTGATCCTGTTGAGAAAGGTTCTGGTGCTTTTCTGCTTGTAAGATTTCAAGCCGTCTAGACCTCGGTGACCATACAAGGATCGCCCACCCTCCACCTTCAACAGCGTTAGCAGCTGCTGAAAAATGTTCTTTCATTTTATCAAAGCTTCCAAAATCAGTCTGAATTTGATCAAGCAATTCTCCATCTGGCTCACCTCCACCTTCAGGACTCATTACCTCCCAGAAAATAGAATGCAAATAATGACCTGCACCATGAAATGCTGCTTCTCTCTCCCAATGTTTAATTAGGTCATAATCTCCTGACCGTCTTGCTTCTTGCATTTTTTTCTCAGCTTTATTTAATCCATCGACATAGCTTTGATGGTGCTTGTCGTGATGAAGACGCATGATTTCTTCTGAAATATAAGGCTCTAATGCATTATAGGGATATGGGAGAGGAGGCAATGAGTGCCCCCCTATCGGAACGGGACTATTCCCAAGTTCGCTTCTAGTTTCCCCTATCATTTGATTCCATGCTTTAAATACTTCCAAAGCTGAATGTTCTAATTTGTCCTGATATTCTCCTTCTATTCGATAATCTTCTTCTAATGTGTCTAATAGCTGTGTAAGGCTCCGAATGAATGGGGATGTTTTCTCCTGTCCCACTTGCCCCTCAATAAAAGCTCCTTGCGTATTCCATATGTCTTTTAATTGGTGCGCCCATTCTACTAGCTCCTTCTTATCGTTCATCAAATCACCCTCCCTTTGTTTACTAATCGTTAAATCCTATGAATAAAGAGACTTTTTGTGAACTTGACTACCTAAAAAAAGCATGGCTCACAGGGAGACATGCTTAGAAAGATTACAATCCTTCTTCCATATTTTTAAAAAATAAGTCAGCTTCTTCTTCCATATCATCCTCTAGATCCTCTGGTAAAGGTGGAAGTTCATCTAAATGCTTTAACCCAAAGTGATCAAGGAATTGAGTCGTTGTACCATATAGGATTGGTCGACCAGTTCCAGCTACTCTGCCCACTTCTTTAATTAATAATTTTGAGGTGAGGGAGTGTAAGGCCCTCTCAGATTTCACACCGCGAATATCATCGATATCCGCTCGTGTAATTGGTTGTTTATAAGCAACAATAGCAAGAGTTTCAAGAGCAGCTTGTGAAAGTCCTGAATGCAAAGGGGATGTCGCTAATTTCTTTATGTAGGAAGCATGTTCGGGTTTCGTCTGAAAACGAAATGCACCTCCCACTTCAACGATTTGTAATCCTCGTTCTTGTTCTTTGTAAGTAGCCTCGAGATCGTTTACAACATCTTTAATCGTATCAACCTCTAATTCTATTACTTCAGCCAGTTGCTCATAAGTCATACCATCATCACCCGTCACAAACAACAAACCTTCAATAATGGCTTTTATTTCTGAATGAGTCACTCTAAAGGACCTCCTTCCTGTTTAAAAATAGTTATATCAGAAAAATTCCCCTCTTGTTCGCATCGAATGGTTTTCGTTTTCATCAGTTCGAGAATGGCTAGAAAGGTAACAACTACATGACCTTTTTCAGGAACCGGAAACAAATCCTCAAACTTACATGAGTGCGAAGGAAGGTGGTTAATAAACTCAATCACTTCATTCATTCGATCTTCAATGGAATATTCTTGATTTTTTACGGTAGTCATCCGAGGGGCTTTAAGAGACTTGCGCTTCATAAGTTTTTGATAAGCAGAGAGCATATCATATAAAGAAACCCCTTGAATGGCTACCTCGCTCTTATCTGCCTCACTGATTAAAGGTTCAAGGTCTTCTGGTGGTCTTGTATGTACGAGACTTCTCTTTTCTTCTTTTTCTTTCAGATCAGTCGCAGCTTCTTTGTATTTACGGTACTCAATTAATCGATTCATTAATTCATCACGCGGATCTTCCTCTTCCATCAAAATCTCCTCATCAAAGAGTTCTTCTTGTTTAGGGAGCAAGGTCTTGCTTTTAATCGCCAGTAGAGTTGCTGCCATCACTAAATACTCACTTGCTATATCAAGATGTAATTCCTGCATGGCTTGCACATATGTCATATATTGGTCCGTTATAGGGGCGACCGGAATATCATAAATATCAACCTCTGCTTGGTTAATCAGATGAAGGAGTAAATCTAGAGGCCCTTCAAACGTTTCTATCTTCACATTGTAAGGATTTATTTCATTAGAATTCAATTCATTCACCACTAGCCTCGATTTTTTTGCGCTAGAGGAGATTATACCACACTTCTAAACATCGTGTAACAGGCAAAGCAACTGGGGTTATAGTCAGTAATATAAAAAGAATTTGACCTTTCCAACCACCCGTTTCCCTTACATTGGATAACGATTATTGTTAAAATAAAGGTCACCTCAACAATTGGTGCTGAATTGTTCAGCTAAAGGAGTTTTTACGATGTATTCATCTGCATACCTTGATTATTTAATTGAATTTCACGCAACTCGTGATTATTTTGAATGTCATGAGATTTTAGAAGAACATTGGAAGCAAGACCCACCTGGGAAAAGAAAGCTACATTGGGTAGGTTTGATTCAGCTAGCTGTTGCCCTTTATCATGAACGAAGAAAAAACATAATAGGCGCTAAACGGATGTTTCGGAGCTCGCTTCGAATTATTGAGCTAGAGCAAAAAGAGTTTGAACTGCTTGGAATTGATGTTGTCCTACTAAAAAAAATGATTCTCGATCGCTTGAACCAAACAGATGCAGTGTTTATCGATTTTACGATACCAATTATTGATGACCAATTGTTACTAGAGTGCGAGAAGCTTTCTAGTGAGCGTCAATTAATATGGGGAAAGAAAAGCTCCCTTGAACTAGATCGACTTATTCATAAGCACACATTACGTGACCGAACAGATGTCATTGAAGAAAGACAACGAAAATTACTTAAAAAACAAAAAAAGTAGGACGCTCCCATTTAGCTTCCTACTTTTTATCTACCTATTCATTTTTTTCCTTGCAGCCAGCGAGAAAGTCTTTTGTTTCTTTTGACGGGACTAAGCTTATCTCTAAACGATCCTCTAAGGCAAAAATCATTTTCGTACCTAACCCTTCTTCTCTGTATGAAGGATTTACACTTAAATGGTGCAGAGTTGTCTCATCCTCATCTACTTCAATTCCAAGAATACCGACTAAATCTTCTTCTTCTCGCCAGAAAAATAGTTTCCAATTCTGCTTTGTTTCATAAAGTTCGATCGTCTTAATTAATTTTTTCACATCTTTTTCTTTAGGCATATACGATAGAAGCCCCATCGCTATCTTTTTTTGAGATGGTTTGTATGGTATGAGCATCATTTCTCCTCTTCCTATCAAGCTAAAATCAACGTATCCGCTTTCACAGAAATCATTTTATCATATTCATACATATTTTGCGTGTGTATTTCATCACAAATTAATAAATCTGTTCATCTTTACGTAAAGAAACAGCATAACGCATAGCGTCATGCTGCTTGATTTACTTATTCAAACGAACGTCCTAAATTAGCCATCTCAATTGCTGCAGTTGCTGCATCCCAGCCTTTATTACCAGCTTTAGTTCCAGCACGCTCTACCGCTTGCTCAATCGTATCTGTTGTTAGTACTCCGAAGATGACTGGCTTTCCTGAAGATAATGATAGTGAAGCCACACCTTTTGCTACTTCTCCACACACATAATCAAAGTGAGGAGTTGCTCCGCGGATTACGGTTCCTAGTGTAATAACGGCATCATACTTACCACTTTCAATCATTTTCTTAGCTGCAAATGGGATTTCAAATGCACCTGGGACCCAAGCAACATCTATATCCGCTTCAGCTACACCATGACGCTTTAAGGCATCTTCTGCTCCACCTAATAATTTACTTGTAATGAATTCATTAAAGCGACCTACAACGATCCCTACTTTTAATCCTGATGCTACTAGACTACCCTCGTATACTTTACCCATGATAAATTCCTCCTAGAATATATGTAACTTCATATTGTATTTATGAAGAAGGGGCACCTTTAGTGGTGACTCTTCTCACAAGCCTTCATGTTCTTAAAAATGTAACATATGACCAAGCTTTTCATTTTTCGTGCGTAGATAACGTTCATTATCAATATTATGAGGCATTTGAATAGCCACACGATCGACAACTTCTAAGCCATACCCTTTAAGACCCGTAATTTTACGAGGGTTATTCGTTAAAAGCTTCATTTGAGTGACGCCAAGATCTCGTAAGATTTGTGCCCCAATCCCATAATCACGAAGGTCTGGTCCAAACCCAAGCTTCTCGTTCGCCTCAACCGTATCATACCCTTCTTCTTGAAGCTTGTATGCTTTTAGTTTATTCATTAATCCAATTCCACGCCCTTCTTGGCGCATGTACAAGAGAATCCCTGACCCTGCTTGCTCAATTTGAGCAAGAGCAGCATGTAATTGAGGACCACAGTCACAGCGATTAGAACCAAATACATCTCCTGTTAAACATTCGGAATGTACACGCACAAGCGTTGGCTCATCTTCTCTGATTTTCCCTTTAACTAAGGCAACACTCTCTTTACCTTCAAGAACATCTGTATAGCCAATTGCACGAAAATCACCGAACACAGTAGGTAGTTTAATTTCCACTTCCTGTTTCACTAATTTATCTTTACGATGGCGATATTGGATCAGATCCTTGATGGTAATCATTTTAAGGTCATGCTCGTCAGCAATTTTACGAAGCTCAGGAACACGTGCCATCGAGCCGTCTTCATTCATGATTTCACAAATGACACCAGCAGGCTTCGCTCCAGATAATCTAGCAAGGTCAACTGCAGCTTCTGTATGGCCAGCACGGCGCAACACTCCACCACTTTTTGCAACAAGCGGGAAGATATGGCCTGGGCGTTTAAAATGATGTTTTTTCGTTTCATCAGCTACTAATGCCTGTACCGTATCCGCACGTTCATGAGCAGAAATACCTGTCGTTGAGGTGTGATGGTCAATACTTACTGTAAATGCTGTTCCGTGTGGATCAGTGTTGTGATCAACCATCGGTACTAAGTCTAATTCTTTAGCGCGTTCTTCTGTGATCGGTGTACATACAAGACCACGACCATGAGTGACCATAAAATTAATGACTTCCGGAGTAGTTTTCTCAGCGATCGCAACAAAATCCCCTTCATTCTCACGATCTTCATCATCACAGACGATGACAACATTTCCTTGCATAAGTTCATAAATTGCTTCTTCAATTGGGTCAAACAGTTTTTCTGACATTACCCTCACCGTCCTTATCCTATTCCCTAGTTAAATCCATGATCTGATAAAAATTGTTCATTTAAAGAAGATTTTGTTGATGTTGATTTAGTTTGTGTACGTCTCGTAATAAATTGCTCTATATATTTTCCGATCATATCACATTCAATATTTACAATATCCCCTACACCTTTTGAGCCGATAATGGTTTCTTCAATCGTATGGGGAATAATGGAGATCGTAAACGAATCCTCATCCACTCCAAAGATCGTAAGACTTGTCCCATCAACAGCTACTGACCCTTTATGGATTAGATAGTTTCTTAGGGCGGGATTGACTCCGATGGTGTAATAAACAGCATTATGCTGTGGTTCTTTTGAAAGGATCTTTCCTACACCATCGACATGCCCGGAGACAAAGTGACCACCAAAACGACCACCGGCACTCATTGCTCGCTCAAGGTTCACTCTTGCTCCTCTTCCTAACCCATTTAAACTTGTTGCACGGACTGTTTCTGGCATTAAATCAACTGTGAAGGATCTTGGAGTAAAGGAGGTTACAGTTAAGCATACACCGTTTACTGCGATACTATCGCCAAGATGAACATCATTCAGCACTTTTGCTGCAGTGATTTTCATGACAATCGCTTCTCCACTTTGTCTTAATTCTTCAATTGTACCTATTTCTTCAATGATTCCAGTAAACATGTTACCCCTCCTTTACTATAGATGTTATTTTCAGGTCTCGCCCTACACGAGAAACATCTACTATATCAAATTGAACCGCTTCGCTCATGTCCTCTATTCCTTCTCCACCAACAGCCGTTGCTGCGAGTTTTCCGCCCACCATTTTAGGAGCTATATAGGTAATCACCTGGTTCACAGCACCTTCTTTAAGAAAGCTTCCATTTACTTCTTGTCCACCTTCTACATATAAAGACATGACCCGTCTTTGACCTAATTCTATTAAGATAGATTCAATGCTATACGCTTGCAGCCGAATCACAGTTATTCCTACCTGCTCTAGCTCTTTTTGCTTTTCATTAGAGGATTCTAACGTTGTAAACACCCAAGTCGGGGCCGCTTTATCTGTTACCATTTGTGCAGTAAGAGGCAGGCGCAAATGTCGATCTAATACAATTCGAATTGGATTACGCCCACCAAGTGGCAACCTTGTCGTTAAGGCAGGGTCATCAGCTAGCACAGTCCCAATTCCAACTAATATTGCATCATGGACATGCCGATCACGATGAACATCTTCACGTGCAGCTTCTTCTGTAATCCATTTGCTTTCTCCTGTAACAGTTGCAGTCTTCCCATCTAAAGTTGTAGCTGTTTTCATTGTGACAAAGGGACGCTTTGTTTGAATAAAATGAAAGAACATGCGGTTTAATTCAATCGCCTCTTGCTCACATATTCCAACATCCACTTTAAGCCCGGCATCACGCAGCCGTTTAATTCCACGACCTGCCACTTCGGGATTTGGATCAACAGTGGCAACGACTACTCTTGCTAATTCTCTTTCAATAATGAGGTTGGCACATGGTGGTGTCTTTCCAAAATGACTACAAGGTTCAAGGGTGACATATATAGTTGCTCCTTTTGCCTGTTCACCCGCCATTTTTAACGCCTCTACTTCAGCATGTCCTTCTCCGGCCCTCAGATGTGCCCCCATACCGACAATGGACCCGTCTTTTACTACGACGGAACCTACCATTGGATTTGGAGATGTTTGACCTTTTGTATGGCTTGCTAATTGCAAGGCTAGTTTCATATAATCTTGATCATTCATGGTGCCATCCCTCTCATACAACGTTCCTATTCGGAAAACAAAAATCCCCGAACGACTAGTCATTCGGGGGAGTGTTTACATAGAAGAGTAGCATGAACGAACCATTATGTAACGAATGGAAGGAAGGCAGACTGATCCTATTGTAGATGCTATCCTATTAAAAAGATAGACTTCAATAAGGCATGTCTGAAAGTGCTTACATCCTATAATTCTAATAGAAAAGGATACACTTCTCCTATTCATCATGCTCTCGTTCCTTCTCCCATCCAGACTTTCACTGTCGGTCCCGGATTTGCACCAGGTCCACCGTTTTCTAAGATGTCACAATCAACATCACCTCTAAAGGCGAAAACGGGTCACGGACTAAGAAGCTATACTTCATCACCGCCGGTCGGGAATTTCACCACGCCCCGAAGAAACATCATTCAATTTTTAAACTACCGTCATTGTATCTTGTTTTCTTACAAATCGTCAACTATAACATCTTGAATTCAAGAAGAATTCCCCCTCCTTTAAAGAGTGTAAAAGATGAACATATAGGCAAATGTCTACATATACTTTATATAATCGAACTCCACCGGATTAAGGTACAAGTCTACTAAAGGGGGGGAATTTGCTTTGTTTGAAACGATCTCCTCAAATGATTACTTTATACTCTTGGCCGCCTTACTTCTTATAACAGGTGTATTAGCCGCTAAATTCTCCTCGCGTTTCGGTGTACCCGCTCTTGTTCTCTTCATTCTTCTTGGAATGGCAGTTGGAAGTGATGGAATTGGATTTATCCATTTTGAAAATACAAAAATTGCCCAATTACTTGGGATCTTCGCATTGGTTATTATTTTGTTTGAAGGTGGGCTCCAAACGAAATGGCAAACTGTAAAACCCGTGTTACTCCCCTCCATCTCTCTAGCTACGCTTGGTGTCTGTCTTACTTCTTGTATAATAGCGGTATTTGCTAAATTCATCCTCGGGGTTAGTTGGTTAGAAGGCATGTTATTTGGAGCAATTGTTGGCTCTACTGATGCCGCTGCAGTATTTGCCGTTTTAAAAGGCCATAATATCCGTGAGCGACTAGGTGCTACGCTTGAAGCAGAATCTGGAGCAAATGATCCGATGGCCGTCTTTTTAACGTTATCCTTCATTCAACTCATTATCACAGAATCAACTCATGTCTTGTTAATGTTACTCAGCTTTGTTTGGCAAATGGGGGCTGGCCTTATAATAGGCCTTACACTAGGAAAATTAGCATCCATCGCTATTAACCGTATTAATCTCGATTCAAGTGGTTTGTATCCTGTTTTCACCGTCGCTTTTGCCTTATTAACCTATAGTTTGACCGCATTAATAGGAGCAAGTGGCCTGCTTGCTGTGTATATATGTGCTCTTGTGATCGGAAACCATGATTTAACCTATAAACATTCTATTTTCAGATTTAATGAGGGGTTTGCATGGATTATGCAAATTTCTATGTTTGTGATTTTAGGCTTACTTGTGTATCCAAGTCAATTACTGGACGGTAAAATCATTGTCATTGGACTATTGATTTCAACCATCTTAATCTTCATTGCAAGACCAATCGCTGTGTTTCTAACAACCTGGGGGATGAAATTCGATTGGAGAGAAAGAGTATTCCTATCTTGGGCAGGTTTACGCGGGGCGGTTCCAATCGTGCTGGCCACCTTTCCATTAATAGCCGGGCTAGAAAATAGTCAATTGTTTTTTAATTTGATCTTTTTTATCGTTTTAACATCAACTTTGATACAAGGATCGTCCATTCACTTTTTCGCGAAGATTCTTTCACTGACTGGACCTAAAAAAGTAACCCCTATGCATACACTTGAACTCATCTCAATAGGTAAAGCGAATGCTGAAATTATCGAATATGAAGTAAATGAAGAGACTGCGATCGTTGGTCAGCAATTAAAAGATATCTCTTTCCCTAAAGATGTATTAATTAATGTCATCATCAGAGATGGTGAATTAATAACCCCAACAGGTGAGACAAAAATAGAAATTGAAGATACGTTATACATTCTTGTATCGCGAAAAAGCGAACAAGAGTTAAAAAACCTTCTTCACAGAACCAATCAGTTACCTTCCGCACACTAAACCTAGCTCATCCAATCTAGAGCTAGGTTCCATGATCTTTCTTATTTCATTGAGGCAACACTGCTTCATTTACAATTACTCTTTTGAAAACAACTTCCAAAGAAAGTCTTCAAATGTTTCAGCAATAACTTCCTCTACCCATCTCCCATTCTCTAATTCTGTAAAATAACATACTCTAGGCGTATTGCTAAAACGATAATCTAATGTAATCCACGTGTGCATGTCACCCGTTAATAGTATTTGTCGACTTGGTAAACCAAATTGTTCAGAGAAGATGGATGATAGCCCCACTCCTGTTTCTAGGTCAAGCTCTTGAAAATAAGGAATCAAGGCTGCCTCCCCATCATTGAATAAAACATATCGATAATAAAGCTCTCCACCGTTCTGTTCTTTCATTAATGAAATATATGGTTGTGGAAGTTCTACATCTAAAAACTCTTCAATTTCACTTATCTGCTTTTCTGTTAACTGCTCACCTGGCTTGTATGTTGTAGGACGTTTCCAAAAACCTTTTCCTTCGTATCTTTTCAACATCTGCATTTCCTCCCCACTTGCTCTATTCTTTATTGTTACTTATTTCAGCAACTGAAACAACCAGTATTATATATTGGGCTCAGAAAAATTTAAAACCTATTGACTGTACTTTTGTATTAGTGTACCATTTAACTAATACACTAAGACAAAATAAAATAATGGAGTGATGTTCATGTCTGTATGGGTAAATTTATTAAAAAAGGAAATTCGTTTAGGGATTCCTACATTCCTAGTACCTATCATTGGTTTTTTAGTCATTTGTGCAATCGCAGGGTATTTCGGTAATCGCAACGGCTTTATGTGGGAAGCACTAGTTGGCGTTGTCGTATTAGCGATTGGACTACAAGCATTTTATCTAGCCTATTATATGTTCTTCAGCTTACAAGCTGAGCATAAAAAACTTCATCTTTGGCTCCATAGCCCTCTTCCTGCTTATGGATTATTATCAGCTAAGTTAGTAGCTGGACTTATATCTATGCTGATCACCACAATCATTGTGGGAAGTATTGGGTTATTTTCTATCACACAATCTGAGATGTGGGGCGGTGTGACTGAGTACATTTCAACCTTTCAGCTCATGGAGGTTGGATTGTATGGCGGCTTAGCCCTTTACTTATTTTCTTTATCTGCTGTTGTTTGGGTGATGTTATTTTGGATGATTTTCTTATTGCTATCAAAACTAATGAATGGCTTTTTTAGTTTCGCATTAACGGCAGTTAGTGTGATCGCCATGTTCCTTTTCGTAGGTTGGTTCAGTTTAACGAACGTATTTGCACGATTAACAGAATGGGGAGAAATTAAACTCGGCCATATGATACAGAGCATCGATTTTGAAACGAGTTTAACTGGCGGAACAGAAATAGCAACAGAAACTGGGAATATTTCATTTTATTTCGGTACCTTATTATACGAAACCATCTTTGCACTAGCATTGTTCGTTATCACTTGCTGGATATTAGATAGAAAAATTGAGGTGTAAGTTATGACTGATACGTTCCATTCTTCAAAACCAATCTACAGTCAACTAGCTGAACGAATACAGCGTCAAATTTTACGGCGAGAACTAGCTCCTGGAGATAAGCTTCCATCTGTTCGTGAAATGGGGATTCAATCAAACGTCAATCCAAACACAGTTCAACGCACATATAGAGAATTAGAGGGGATGAATATTGTGGAAACAAAGCGAGGTCAAGGCACTTTTGTAACAGAAAACGAAGAAGTGTTGATAAGAATGCGAGAATCCCTAAAGAACGATGAAATTTCCCGGTTTGTATCAGGTATGCATCAAATGGGATACTCAGATGTAGAAATTGAAGCTGGATTAGTAGCCTTCTTAAAAACCGAAGGAGAGGAGAAAAACCAATGATTACATTCCGTGATGTGTCAAAAAAGTATTTAACAAAGACTGCCTTAAGAAATATCAATCTAGAGTTATCTAAAGGGAAAATTATTGGATTAGTTGGCGAAAATGGGAGCGGAAAATCAACCACTCTTAAATTAATTGCTGGACTGACCCAACCCTCAAAAGGAACGATTACAGTGAATGAGAAAAGCGTCAATCGTCGGATTGCAACTGATGTAACATATTTATCAGAGCTTGATGAATATTATGGTTTTTACAATGTGGGGCAAACGATTGACTACTATGCCTCTCAGTTTTCTGATTTCAATATGGAAAAAGCAGAGGAAATTCGTTTATTCATGAAACTAGACCGACATGTAAAATTGAAGCATTTATCGAAGGGAAATCGCGGTCGCTTAAAAATTGTTCTGACATTAGCTCGTGAAGTACCTGTAATCTTAATGGATGAACCTTTCTCGGGACTTGATCCGATGGTTCGCGATTCGATCGTTCAAGGGCTTATTTCCTTTGTTGACCTCGAAAATCAAATTATCATCATTACAACTCACGAAATCAAAGAAGTTGAAACGATTTTGGATGAAGTGATTGCGATTAAAGATGGAGACATTATTGGCCATCATAATGTAGAAGATCTACGTTTCAAAGAAAATGTAAGTATTGTGGAATGGATGACAAAAATCTATAACCAGTGAAATTGATTAAAGAGCTAGTAACGATAACAGCTACTAGCTCATTTTTTTACATATTATTGAAAACTGTAAATGACTTCAACCGATGCCTGAATGGAAATGGAGCCTGGCTGTATCGGAGTAGCAGCAGAACTCAGCATTGCCCCATCATAAAACCTAACAGGTCCACCTACTGACCGCTCTATTACTTTTACAGGCGTTTCAACTAAGGATACATTTAATGTATTTGTCATTGCATTAGCCTTCCCCCTAGCATCTTCAAGCGCCAATTGTAAGGCTTCACGATATAAATTAGTCGGGTCAGCCACTGTAAACTGAATCGATGTAACCATATTCGCTCCATTTTCAACAGCTACGTCAACCACCGCCCCTGTTTGGGTCAGATCTTCGACAACCACTTGGACCATATGGGTTACTTCATATGCCCTAAACTGTTGCTGGCCATCAATAAAATCATATTTAGGTTCAATTCGATAGGTCACAGTTTTAATTTGATCTTCTGGAATACCTAAAGTATTCAAAGCTAAAATGATTTCTGTGATTAGCTCATTATTTTTTTGTTGGGCATTACTAACGGTGGTATCCTCAGTGACCACTCCTAAAATTAGTTGCGCACGATCAGGAACCACCTGCACAACACCTTCTCCAGTAACCGTTATTACTTGTTGATCAGTCATTTGCTTATTCAACCTCCTTTTTTACATACACCACTACCTTCTAGTAGTCTATTCAAGAAAAACTTGTCTCAAGACTCCTCAATGATGCATTAAGCTATCAGTGGACTGTTGCTAGCTTTGGCTGCTTGCTTTATCATTACTTTGTAGAGAATATCTATTGAAAGAAAACACTTATAGTCTTTCAAACAATTTTATTGATTTACTGTTATTTCTATAGCTAAAGGAGGCTACACTTTTGAAACATCGTATTGAGCGTTTAACACAATGGCTAAAAGACGAGAAAAAAGATGCTGCTTTTATCACCTCTAAGGAAAACATATTTTATTTAACAAATTTTTATACAGATCCCCATGAACGATTAGTTGGATTAATTCTTTTCCCAAATGAATCACCAATTTTAATTGTACCGGGTATGGAAACATCTCAAGTAAAAGACGCTGGCTGGTCGGATGAAATCATTGGTTATGCAGATCATGAAAGTCCTTGGGAATTACTTAGTCGATCGATCGAACAGCGTAATATAAGCTTGATAGAGAATGTTGCAATTGAAACGGATGTTCTAACAGTTTCAAGAATGAATGATTTACTAGCCGTATTCCCTTCAGCTGCGATCACTGCAGTAGAGCACCAATTAAATCAGATGCGTGTTGTAAAAGATGAGATTGAAATTGCGATCATGAAGCGCGCAGCCCAAATGGCTGACTACGGTGTTGAGGTCGGCAAAAATGCCCTTAAAGAGGGTATTACTGAGATGGAAGTTTTAGCTAAAATTGAATATGAATTAAAGAAAAAAGGCATACGTGAAATGTCTTTTTCAACGATGGTGTTATTTGGTGAAAAATCAGGAGCGCCTCATGGGAATCCTGGCAATCGCAAGTTGAATGATGGAGATTTTGTCTTATTTGACTTAGGAGTCGTACTCGACGGATACACATCAGATATTACTCGTACATTTGCTTATGGTTCAATAAGTGATGAGAAAAAAGAACTGTACAACACCGTTCTAAAAGCACAACTTGCATCCCTTGAAATCAGTAAGCCTGGCACACGCATTGGAGATTTAGATCAATCAGCACGCAATGTAATTACAGAGGCTGGTTACGGCGATCGTTTCCCACATCGTATAGGACATGGACTCGGAATCAATGTTCATGAATTCCCTTCTATGAGCCATTTAAATGATGGAACCTTACAAGCTGGGATGGTTTATACAATTGAACCAGGTATTTATGATCCGGTTCTTGGTGGTGTAAGGATTGAAGATGATGTATTAATCACAAAAGAAGGTCATATCACCCTTACTAAAACATCAAAAGAATTGACTATAATTAATTAATAAAAAGCGATAGCATCCAAGTGCTATCGCTTTTTGTATGATAAGCAGAGTGCTAATCATAATTGAAAAAGAGCCATCATTGATGGCCCTTTACTCGTTGAGATTATTCTTCCCAAACCTTTACTTCTTGCATAACATCGCCTTGTTTGATACGCGTTACTGAATCAAGACCTTCCACAACTTGTCCGAACACAGTGTGAACACCATCAAGGTGAGGTTGTGAATCGTGAACAATGAAGAATTGGCTTCCACCTGTATCTTTTCCTGCATGCGCCATTGAAAGTGCACCCGGAACGTGCTTATGAGGGTTTCCTTCTGTTTCACATTTGATTGTGTAGCCAGGACCTCCTGTACCATTTCCAGTTGGGCAACCGCCTTGTGCTACGAAACCAGGAATAACACGATGGAATGTAAGGCCGTTGTAGTAGCCTTCGTTTGCTAATTTCTCGAAGTTTGCAACCGTACCTGGTGCTTCTTCTGGGTAAAATTCAATAACTAGCTTTTCGCCATTTTCAAATGCAATACTACCTTTTTTCATATGTATAGCCTCCAAATGTTAAGATTCACCTTATTGTACACGATTCTTAGCCGAAAGTGAAATAGTTATCACCGACTTCAAAAAAAGCCGGTTCGACAAAGGGATCCACGTCAAACCGGTTCCAGCTATTTCACTTAAACTTGCTTCAGCACGTGCTTTAATGGTAAGTCCAGACGAACAAGATCTTCGTATGATTCACGTTCAATGACTAATTGAGATTCACCCTTTTCAACAAAGACAACCGGTGGTCTAGGAATACGATTATAATTATTCGCCATTGAATACCCATATGCTCCTGTACAGAAGACTGCTAATACATCCTCATGTTCAGCTTTTGGTAAAGGGAGATCCCAAATAAGCATATCTCCACTTTCACAGCATTTCCCGGCAATTGAGAAAGTCTCCTTCGCCTCTTCGGTTGCACGATTTGCAAGCAGCCCTTCATACTCTGCTTGGTAAAGGGCCGGACGTAAGTTATCACTCATGCCCCCATCGACTGATAAATAATGACGAACATTAGGAATTTCTTTTCTCGATCCGATAGAGTATAGCGTTGTTCCTGCATCGCCAACTAATGAGCGACCTGGCTCAATCCAAATTTCAGGAATCGCCATTTGGTGTAGTGTTGCTTTTTCTTTAATCACTTGAACCATCTTCGCTACATAATCACCAACCGGAAGCGGTGTATCTCCTTCAATGTACCGAATTCCAAAGCCCCCACCAAGATTTAACACAGTTGGAATAAACCCTAAAGAATCTCGCCATTTTTCAATGTATTCAAAAATTTTTTCCACTGCCATTACAAATCCACTTGTCTCAAAGATTTGAGAGCCAATATGACTGTGAATACCAAGTAAGTTTATATGCGGGTCAAGCAATGATAGTTGAATTGCTTGGTCCACTTGCCCACTCTCTAAATCAAATCCAAACTTCGAATCTTCTTGTCCGGTTGAAATGTAATCATGCGTATGGGCTTCCACACCAGGAGTAATGCGAAGCAACACATCCATTTTTACATCACGTTCTGCACAAATACGTCCAAGCTGCTTTAATTCATAAAAATTATCGACAACTACACATCCGATATTAGCCTTCACTGCCATTTCAAGTTCAGCGATGCTCTTATTATTCCCATGAAAATGAATACGCTCCATCGGAACACCCGCTTGAATAGCTGTATATAATTCTCCGCCAGAGACAACATCTAAACTTAGACCTAGCTCATGCGCTAATTGAAACATAGCAATACAGCTGAATGCTTTTGAGGCATATGCGACTTGATAGCTAACCTCTTCATCTTTGAAAGCTTGTTGAAATTGTTCAGCTCTCTCTCGAATAAGAGCTACATCATAGACAAATAAAGGGGTGCCATATTTATTAGTTAATTCAATTGTATCGACTCCACCGATTTCTAAATGACCTTTTTCATTAATCTGACTAGAACCATGCATGTACATTGATACTATCTCTCCTTTTATCTCCCATCTATACAAAAAAAGCAGCTAATGTTGTTACACTAGCTACTTAGAATGCGCAAGAGTAACCTCACTTTTAGAATAGTCCTCCACTACAAATGTAGTGACAGTTCGTTCTTTATTCAAGAACGACCCAGCACTTATTTTTCTGGCAACCAATAAGTACTTCGGCAAATTGACCTTTCCATTTGGTTCAAAGCTGCCATAAGCTCCCCAAATATACTCTTTCGTTTTGCGCCTCTACCCCATTTTCATGAGGTTCATTAAATTATTGTAATTACTGTAGCACACTCTTCAGGAGTCATCAACCCTTAAAATAGAGAAGAGTTAAATCCTCGTTTATCAGTGAAAATTTTTTCTTGTTATCTTCCACTAGGCTTTTGTTTAATGGGATCTTGTGGATTGACAATACTTGGGCGCCAACGAACGGATGGAACGGTTGCTCGAATTAAAATCTGCCAAACAGCCGGTGGGTCAAACGGCAAGAATGGCCACATATAAGGCTTGTTGAATGTTTTTAATCCTGCTAATAAAAGAACAAATAATGTTGTTCCTATTACTAACCCTGGAACTTTCAACCATGCTACTAGAATAATTAAAGCGATACGGGTTATCCGTAAGGCTATCCCTAGTTCATAACTTGGTGTTGCAAACATCCCAATTGCTCCAAGTGCCACATACAAAATTACTTCTGGTGTGAAATAGCCTACTTGAATAGCGATTTCTCCAATTAAAAGTGCGGCAACTAAACCAAGTGCAGTAGCAAGTGGGGATGGAGTATGGATCGCCGCCATCCGTAATAATTCGATTCCCATTTCTGCAAATAAAATTTGCACAACGATTGGAATATTGTTTGTCTCTTCTGGACCAATAAAATCAAGACCTGCTGGAAGGAGACTTGGCTGCACGACTAGTAAGAGCCAAAAAGGCAAGATGAATAACGAAAAGAAAATCCCTATGAAGCGTGTCCAACGTAAAAAGGTACCAACTGCTGGAGATTGACGATATTCCTCAGCATGCTGAACATGATGGAATAAGGTAGTCGGTGCAATAATGACACTTGGAGACGTGTCCACAATAATGACAATATGTCCCTCAAGTAAATGTGTCGCTGCTACATCTGGTCTTTCTGTGTAGCGTACAAGCGGAAATGGATTAGCCCCTTGCTTTACAATATACTCTTCAACAATTTTATCAGCCATCGTAAGACCGTCAACTTCGATCGCATCTAATTCTTTCTTAATTATATCCACTAGAGTTGGATCAGCGATTCCATCAATGTAAGAAATACAAATATCTGTCTTTGAACGAACTCCTACTTGCAGGATTTCGTTACGAAGACGTTCATCCCTAATTCTCCGTCGTGTCAGAGCTGTATTAATTATGATATTTTCAGTGTATCCATCTCGCGCACCACGAACGACCCGCTCTGTATCAGGCTCTTCTGGTCCTCTGCCTGGATATTGGCGAACATCTATGACAAAGGCTTCTTCTTCACCTTCAACTACAATAAAGATAAGTCCCGAGAGCATTTGGGTGATTGCATTATCCATTGAATTCGTTTCTTCAACTTGCACATGCGTTAAATGGTTTTTAAAAGCTTCTTTAATATTATGTGTTTTACGATGACGAACATCTAGGTCCATCAACTCTTTCATTAATTCAATTACATATAAGCTATCAATAAGTCCATTAACAAAATAAATACTCGTTTTTCGATCTAATATGGATAACGTACGGACACCTACATCAAAAGACTCTCCTAACCCAAGCCTTTCTGCTAATCGCGTCTCGTTCTTGGTAAAATCTCGGGTGAAATGTTCCTCATGCTTTTCACTAGCTTGACTCACGATAACCACTCCTCTCTAAGATGAGATTTACTGCTTGCTTTGTGACAGGACAACCTCGCTTCAATGTATCTTGACCGGCCATTTTACCGATATCACCAATCCCTACAATAAAAGGAATGTCTAGTTGATCGAGTATATACACCGTATCCCCGTTGATCCTGCCAATCTCCATATCAGAGACACCGTCTTTATCAACACCATACTCCGTTAATTCACCATAGCGCGTAATACTAATATCAACCTTGGTCCATTCACACGAATGAGTAGCAGACGCTACCGCAATCGCACCAAGAACCACTATTTGTGGATGCGTCGCTACAACTCTCATAGCTTGTTCTCCAGGACCTTCATAGCGATAACCACAATCATCAAACATGACAAGAACAGGGTCTGAAGGTGTGCTTAATATCATATCAACAAGTTCTTCCCCTGAAACCGGTGTAGGGTTACCCCAAGAATGACTAATACACCTTCCACCAATCTCACTCGCTACCATTTCCACCGCTTGTTTCGCATGCTCATCCCCATCCGTAATTAATATAACTTTTCTTGATTCATTCACACCTTCACCCCCTTGGTTTGAAAATTAATGCGACTAAGAAACTAAATAAAATCGTTGAAGAAATCCCTACAGAAGTCACTTCAAACATCCCCATCCCCACACCGAGAAATCCAAAACGTTCCCCCTCAGCCATGGCTCCATGGACTAAAGAATGCCCAAAGCTGGTAATTGGAACTGTAGCTCCTGCACCTGCGAAATCAATCAAGCGATCATATAAATGAAATCCATCTAGCAACGCTCCAAGAACGACCAATGTACTCAACGTATGAGTAGGCGAGAGCTTTCCTATATCTAGAAGCAATTGACCTAAGATGCATATCAACCCTCCTACGACAAACGCACTTATATATTCCATTAGCCCCTCTCCTCTAACTCAAATGAAACAGCATGCGCAATACACGGAATCGTTTCCTTTTGTTGCATCATTAATGGACTTAATAGAGCACCTGTTGCCACAACTAGTAATCGTTTGATGATTCCCCGCTCCATTTCCTTCATCAAATAACCAAATGTGACAACCGCAGGACATCCTGCGCCACTGCCTCCTGCAAAAACCGGTTGCTCCTGGTGATAAATCATTACTCCGCAATCTTCATAGTTGTTTCTTAACTTTATCCCCTCATCTTCTACTAGCTTGCGCAAAATTGAACTTCCTACACGTGATAAGTCTCCGGTTACGATTAAATCATAATATGAAGGTTCTCTTTGTGTTTCTTTAAAATGAGTTAACATTGTTTTCGCCGCAGCTGGAGCCATTGCAGAGCCCATATCAAGTGGGTTAGCAACCCCCATATCTACCACTTGTCCAAGTGTGGCATGTGTAACTCGTACTGCATTAGGTTGATTACTAAGTAGCACGGCACCTGAACCAGTCACTGTATAAGTTGCTGTTTCTGGCTTCTGCCCTCCAAATTCTGTAGGGTAGCGAAATTGACGTTCAGCTGTTGAATGGTGACTACTTACGGCAACGAGTGCATTTTCCACATAATGACCATTAATGAACATGGCTGCAACTGCAACTGATTGCATCACTGTTGCACAAGCAGAAAACATCCCTAGAAAAGGAATTCCTAATTGTCTAGCTGCATAATTAGAAGTGACGATCTGGTTTAATAGATCTCCAGCTAGCATGATATCGACATCACTAGGCTTGCGATTAACCTTCTCTAAACAGAGGCGCACAGCCTCTTCCATTAAAGCTCGTTCCGCTAGCTCCCAATTCTCTTGATCACAGTAGAGATTGTCAAAAATTTTATCAAAACTCGTGCCAAGAGGGCCTTCCCCTTCTAGAGGACCAACAGCGGTTCCTGTTGATTGGATATAAACGGGTTGTTTAAATTCCCATGTTTGTTTTCCTAGTCTCATTACAATGAACTCCTTTACCGTATAAGCATTTGAACAAGCAAACGAGTTAAACCGACTGCATATGCAGATAGCACCCCAAAGGCAATGACGGCACCTGTTAACTTAAACATATTTGCTCCTATCCCAAATACTAGCCCTTCACTTTTATGTTCAAGCGCCGAGCTTGTCATCGCATTTGAGAACCCAGTCACAGGAACAAGAGAACCCGCTCCAGCAAATTGACTTATTTTATCGTACACACCAAAGCCCGTAAGCAAGGCTGCAAGTAAAATCAAAGTGGCAAGCGTGGGGCTCATTGCCTCTTTTTGCGAGAGCGGGAAAAAGGTCATATAAAAATTACTTAAAAATTGACCAAATGCACAAATTCCACCACCAATGACAAAAGCTTTAATACTATTTGAAATAACAGGTCTTTTTGAATGATATAACTCAATATTGGCCTGATAGCGTTTCTGTTCATCAGATAACATTTTACGACCTCCTTATAAGTAGATCCATTGAATAAGGGAGCCAATCATTTTCCCTAAAACGATTGCCATCATCAACAAAATGATTTTATCCGTTACCCCCACTCTTTTTGCTAGCAACGGGAACACATTTAAGACTTCTGTTAAAGCAGCAGCAAGCATTCCAACAAACATTCCACTAGCAAGACCAATTGGAATTAATAAAAGACTTGGTAAGTGAAGAGAAATAGAATAAAAACTTGCCCATGTCCCAACTTGAGCTCCTATGATAATGGCTCCCTCATACACCCGAATCGATTTTTCCGTTTTTGTTAACTGAGTCATTCGAGGTGCAATTCCTAGCACAGTTAAAAATGCGACAAAACCACTTCCAACTGCCAGACCACCACCAAGCCCAATAAAGATGATTAAAATGGCTTCAATGACCATTTTCCTTCTTACCACTTTCCATTAATTCATGCATAATCACAAATTGATCTAAGTTTTGTTGATAATTAAACATTTCAACTTCTAATGGACTTGGTTCTTCATTTAAACGCTTCTTAAAGAAATGATTAAAAAATAGCATCATCCCAAGCCCTAGCCCGATTGAATATGGAATTTGAAGAAGCAAAGGTCTTGCTAGTTCATTGCCGGTAATCAACCTAAAAATTTGCCCATGAACTTCTCTCATACTGACATCTTCATGAAAGTTCATAATCGCTAAAGCAGCCCCCACAAATAACAAAAACCAAATGAGCAAAATGTAGATAAGGGTGATCTTCTTTTTTTTAACCTCAACCTCCACAACAGCCTGGGCAGCACCAATCGTCTGATAGGTTAATGCAGGAATATGAGAGGAAATCATCCGGATGACTTGCATCACATCGATCACAACTCGGTTATGGTCTTGTTTTGAAATGTGATGAATAGGGATGTTTTTTAGTTGGTTTAAGAGCGTTTCATCAGCAATCAACTGAGCAACATCGCCTACAGTTAATTGTTGGTCTTCACCCGCAACAACTCGTTGCCTCATCCTTATATACACATCATTTCCAATCATTCCCTCACCACCAATTGTCATTATCGTCATCCCTTAGTATGAGGAGAACCTTTCAAAAACATGCAGATGTTTCCCTCCATATAAAAAGCCTCCCTTTTCAGGAAGCTTGCGTTATGCCACCAATACAAAAAAGCAGCCAATTGGCTGCTTTTTTTAAGTTTGTTCACCCATTACTTCTTTCATTTGTTCAAGAATTTTCTTCTCAAGACGAGACACTTGAACTTGTGAGATCCCTAAACGGGTCGCCACTTCTGACTGGGTTTGATCTTTATAATAACGAAGGAAAACAATGAGCCTCTCGCGTTCATCTAAATCTCGAATTGCTTCTTTCAAGGCAATTTTATCAAACCATTTCGTCTCTGATTGATCGGCGATTTGATCTAATAATGTAATAGGATCACCGTCGTTTTCGTACACAGTCTCATGGATAGACGTTAATTGCCTGCTTGCTTCACCAGCAAATACTACTTCTTCTGGAGTGATTTCAAGTTGTTCAGCGATTTCGTTAACCGTTGGAACACGTCCCAAAGATTTCGTTAACTCATCTTTCATTTTCCGAATCTTATTACCAAGCTCTTTTATTGATCGACTCACCTTAACTGTACCGTCATCACGTAGGAATCGTTGAATCTCCCCAATGATCATCGGAACAGCATACGTTGAGAATTTAACGTCATACGATAAATCAAACTTATCGACTGATTTAATTAACCCAATGCAGCCAATTTGAAAAAGATCATCAGCTTCATAACCACGGTTCATAAAGCGCTGTACAACCGACCAAACAAGCCTTGTGTTTCGATTGACGATCAGATCTCGTGCTTCCTGATCACCTTCCTGACTTCGGGCAATGAGCTCCTTGACCTCTTTGTCAGTAAAGTGAGCTTCCTTCTTCTTCTTTGTTTGTTTCACCTCTACATCCATAGGCAAAACTCCTTAATTGCAAATCGCTTTGCTATTAGTTAAGTGCTTTTTCAAATAAACAGTTGTCCCAATCATCGGCTCAGAGATGACTTTGATTTCATCCATAAAATTCTCCATAATCGTAAAGCCCATGCCAGAACGTTCTAATTCAGGCTTCGTCGTATAGAGAGGTTGTCTTGCTTCATCAATATCTTCAATACCCATACCTTCGTCTCGAACGGTTAGTTCAATGGTTCCCTGATCAAGCGTGACATGAATATAAACCATCCCATCAGGCTCATTGTGATAGCCATGAATGATGGAATTCGTGACGGCTTCTGAGACAACTGTTTTAATTTCTGTCATCTCATCCATCGTTGGATCTAATTGAGCAATAAAAGCGCCAACTGTGACTCTGGCAAACGATTCATTCTCACTTAAAGCTGAAAAGGTTAAATCCATTTTATTACGCATAATTTAGGCCACCCCCAATGTCTTTAATGCAAATTGTTCACTTTCCTCTAAGCGAATAATTTTGAACAATCCTGACATTTCAAACAAGCGTTTTACTGCCGGTGAGATCGCACAAACGACCATCTCTCCTCCATTTGCCTTAACTTGTTTATAACGTCCAAGTATGACACCGAGTCCCGAACTATCCATAAAAGATAGTTGCTTAAGATTCAGTACAATATGTTTGACGTTAGCATCGGTAAGGTGACCCTCTACTTGCTTTCGTAACTTTTCTGCAGTGTGGTGATCAAGCTCTCCTTCAAGTCGGACGAGCAACACACTACCCTTCCGCTCTAAATCCATCACTAAACTCATCGATATCACTCCCTCTATGTCTTACATACAGGATAACCTGTCTGTTTTGCTAGAGAGAATTTCGCCTTATAGCTCTTTGATACCTGCTTAGTGACAAAACTAGTTCACTTTCGCAAAAACTAGCCTAAATTCGCCTTACTTCCCACTATATTTCGATAAAACATTCTTAAATAATTTCCACCATGACGCATCAAATACATCATCACCTGCTACAAGAGGAGTCTCGCTTAAAATTTCTCCCTCTTTTTCAATGTATAACGTTCCTACTTGGTCACCCTTCACAATTGGAGCTCTAAGCTGTTCATCTATTTCCATTCGTTCGGTAACATCATCAATATTAACTCCTTTTTTCGTTAGAATAGAAACTGACTCTGAGGTTTGAACAGGAATTTGATTTTTGTCACCCTTGCTTACTTTTACCTCTGCCATCACATGGTCACGCTCATATAATTTATGAGTCTTAAACTGACTAAATGAATAATCAAGCATCTCAGTAATTTGTGCATTTCTTTCTTTAGGAGTTGGCGCACCCATGATGACTGTTATGACACGCATATCATTTTTTTGTGCAGTAGCCGTTAAACAGTACATCGCCTCTCTTGTAAATCCTGTTTTTAACCCATCCACACCTGGATAAAACTTCACTAATTTATTTGTGTTCACAAGCCAGAATTTATTATCCGTATCTTCTCGTAAATAATCTTCATAGATCCCAGTAAATTTAGTGATATCTTCATATTTCAATAATTCTTTTGAGATCATCGACAAATCATACGCTGTCGTATAATGATTCTCTGCAGGAAGACCATTTGAATTCATAAAATTAGTATTTTCTAAGCCGAGTTCTTTAGCCTTTCCGTTCATCATTGAAACAAATTCTTCTTCTGTTCCACCTAAATGTTCAGCCATCGCAACAGAGGCATCATTACCTGATGCTACCGCAATCGCTTTTAGCATATCGGTTACCGTCATTTCTTCACCCGGCTCTAAGAACACTTGCGAACCACCCATCGAGGCAGCGTTTTCACTAGTACGGATTTTATCATCATAAGAAAGAGAACCTTCATCAATCGCTTCCATAATCAATAACATTGTCATAATTTTCGTCATACTAGCTGGTGGTAATTGATCATGGCTATTTTTTTCAAATAACACTTCCCCCGTATCACGCTCAATAACAATAGCAGAAGATGCATTTTCTGCTAAATTCGCTTGTTTCTCTGCCGCATGTGTCATTGGTGCCAACACGCTACTTATTAGGACTAAACTTAATAGTGTAGATAAGACTTTCCGCATCCCATCCGACCTCCATCTCATCATTTTCATAGTACTCTTAAGGAAGCTTTCATCAACAAAGAATCCCTAAGTTTGCTACCCACCATTTTTACCAATCTTTTCTTTTTTATACATTTGTATCGATAAAAAGGAAGAATGAGAAGTGATGCTTCAACTAGTAAGTCCGGTCATGTAATCATTTAATCAGTACAAATATACTTTCGGACAAATCGAATACCGATAAAACGAAGTTGTTTAGTAAGAATAATGATTGTAATCTATTATTATATTCTTTATACTTATTAAAAGAGTATTTCATAAAGGAGTTTGATCATGACGGCAGCCAAATTAATTCAAATCCCTGTAGAATCTTATGAATTATCAGCAGCAATCCACTTTCCTATAAACGCAGAAGATAAGGCACCAGTTATGATATTTGTTCATGGGTTTGTTGGTAATAAAATAGGAGAACACCGTATGTTTGTGAAAGCAGCAAACTTCTTCTCTTCATTGGGATATGTTTGTCTCCGTTTTGATTTTAGTGGTTGCGGGGAAAGTGATGGACTCTACAAAGAGCTGAGTTTCAGTAAAAAAGTAACTGAGCTCAAGGCTGTCATTTCCTATATTTCACATTTTGATGAGATCGACAATCGTAATATTACCCTTGTAGGTCACAGTTTAGGGGGAGCAGTCACAGCCATTGTCGCTCCCACCTTAACAAACATAAATAAAATCGTATTATGGGCACCTGTTGCGAGACCTTATAAAGATATTGTTTCCATTACATCAGAAGAAGCGGTCGTTCTAGCTAAGAAAGAAGGAAAATATGACTTTAATGGTTTTGAAATCAGCCACAATTTCTTTGAGGACCTCAAACTTTATAGTCCACTAAAAACCGTCTCATTATATAGTGGGCCTTTACTCATTATCCACGGGGACCAAGACCAAGACGTGCCCTACACAAATGCGGATGAATATTTCCATGCCACAAATAGAGCAGAGCGTTACATCATTAAAGATGCTGATCACACCTTTTCCAGTCATCACTTTGAAGACACATTATTTCATCAAACAAATAAGTGGCTTAAATATCTAACATTAGAGCAAAAAACAGTTAATTAATCCTTCTAACAATAAAGAAACGAAGCCTTATCAAAGGCTTCGTTTTTTTATGAAGCTAATTCCCTTTTTTCCTTTGGTTGAGTCTTCTGCTCCGAGCGATCAATCACTACAGCTGCTGCAGCATCACCTAAGATATTCGTTCCTGTTCTGAACATATCGAGGATACGATCAATGGCTGCAACTAAAGCAATTCCTTCAATTGGTAAGCCTGCAGAATTTAGAACCATGGCAAGCATAATCAATCCAGCACCAGGAACCCCAGCAGCACCTATAGAAGCTAGTGTCGCAGTTAACATGACAGTGAGGATTTGAAGCATCGTTAATTCGATACCATAAAATTGTGCAATAAATAAAACGGCAATCCCTTGATAAATTGCTCCCCCGTCCATATTAATCGTTGCTCCTAACGGGAGAACAAAACTACTTGTTTCTTTTGAAACTCCTACTCTCTCTTGAGCATTCTTCAATGTGACTGGAAGCGTTGCAGCACTACTTGATGTTGTGAAGCCAACAAGAGCAGCAGGGGCCATACCTTTAAAGAAATGAAGCGGACTAACTTTACCTAACGTCTTTACCGCTAAGCCATAAACAATAATCACATGAAGAATACATGCAATCGCTACAGCGAGAATCACCTTCCCAAGCGGTAATAATACAGCCAACCCATAGTTCCCAACGATCGGCGCCATAATTCCGAATACTCCAATTGGAGCAAGCTTCATAATTACGCCTGTGATTCGTAATAACACATCGGCAAAGCCTTCAAAAAATCGTCTAACGGGAATGGCTTTCTCTCCCACTACCGTAATTCCTATTCCTAGTGCA
Source organism: Alkalihalophilus lindianensis (assembly GCF_032843265.1). NCBI lineage: Bacteria > Bacillati > Bacillota > Bacilli > Caryophanales > Bacillaceae > Alkalihalophilus > Alkalihalophilus lindianensis. The sequence continues at coordinate 542,742 of NZ_JAWJBA010000001.1, read as the reverse complement.
GTAGCAAAGAAGATAATCTGTAATATATTCTGTTCGGCGAGGGCTGCAAACGGATTCGTTGGAATGATATTCAGTAAAGTGGTGACAACACCTTCTGTTTCATTTACCGCAACCGACCCTGTTGCTGGTGGTTCTATAGTTAACCCCTCACCAGGCGAAAATAAAAATCCAATAGCAAGACCTAGTGAGACGGCTATTAGTGTTGTGGTTAGAAAGAACCCAACTGTTTTTGCACTAAGACGCGCTAATTTTTGACCACTACCTAAGCTCGCAATTCCCGTAACGAGAGTAGCCAATATTAAAGGAGCGATTACAAATTGAATAAGACGTAAGAAAAACGTCCCTAGCGGACTAACCACTTCAGCTGATGAGCCAAAAATAGAACCAACTATAATTGCTAACACAAAGGCTAGCAAAATCTGGGTTAATAATGTTGGTTTTCTCATCTTCATCCCCCTTATAAACGTTCAGTTTTTGAACGAACGGACACATTCATCGGAACCGTTTCAGGGTATTTGATTCCCATGCCTGTGTTTAAGCATATGACGCTCTCTTCTTCTTTAATCCATCCATCAATGCGTAATTTTTTTGCAGCTGCAAATGTAGCTGCTCCCTCAGGGCAAATAAACGCACCTTCTAGTTCTGCAACATGGTGCTGCTCTGTTAAAATCGTGTCATCACTAACAGCAACTGCACATCCATTTGTTTCATAAACCGCTTCTAGCACTAAGAAATCACCAAGAGCTTTAGGAACATTAATTCCAAATGCAGCAGTTGTAGAATCGGTCCAAAACTCTGAATCTCTTTTCCCTTCTTTAAATGCTTTTACAATTGGTGCACACCCTTCTGCTTGTACGGCTACTAAGCGCGGCAGTTTTTCTGGTTCAATCCAGCCAAGCTCAACCAATTCTTTGAACGCTTTGTAAATGCCAATAAGACCGACTCCCCCGCCCGTTGGATACAAAATAACATCTGGAAGATTCCATTTTAGTTGTTCAGCAATCTCAAGTCCCATTGTTTTCTTTCCTTCAATCCGATAGGGTTCTTTTAATGTAGATACATCAAACCATCCGTATTGATCCACAGCTTCCTTCACAAGTTTTCCTGCATCGCTAATCAGCCCATCAATCACAATTAAATCAGCACCTGCTACATGGACTTCCTGCCTGGTAATCATTGGAGCATCTTCTGGCATAACAACATGACTTTTAATCCCTGCTCTCGCGGCATAAAGTGACCAAGCAGCACCGGCATTTCCATTTGTCGGCATGGCAAGTTCCTCTACCCCTAGTTCTTTCGCTTTTGATACACCCACAGCAGATCCTCTCGCCTTAAAAGAACCAGTTGGAATTAATCCCTCGTCTTTCATTAAGAGATTTGTTATCCCATACTCCTTACCAAGTTCAGACATCGTTAGAAGAGGGGTCATACCTTCGCCGAGTGATACGATATTCTCTTCTTTCTTCACAGGTAATAATTCGTGATAACGCCATAAATCTGCTTCTCTATGTACCAAATCTTCTTTTGTCCATTCTTCTTTCAGTGCTTTATAATCATAGCTCACGAGTAGGGGGGACCCACATTCACATAAATTTTGTTTATCGTCTACAGAATAATTTTTGGAACATTTCGGACAATACAAATGACTAACATAACTAAAACGCAATCTACACACATCCTTTATGTAATTAAAACTAACTAAACAACTTTGTTTTATCAGATTATAGGATTGATTACATGTTTTTGTCAATATTTTCATAATTGTTTGTCAAAACAAAAAGAACAGTTAGCACATCGCTAACTGTTCTTATATCACTCTTATTAATTAATCACATGCTTTTCGAAAAATGCAGTGAACTCCTCATTTGAGGTGCTACCTTCGATTCTTTCTACTTCTTCACCGTTTTCATAATGAACAACAGTAGGTGTTGAATCAATATTGTATTGATTCCAACCATCATCAAATTCAAGGAGGTTATATTGAACAAGATCGACATCAAGCTCTTCAGCTAAAGAAACAAGACGAGGTGTTGCCTCTTTACAATAAGGGCAAGTAGAGCTGTAAAAATAAACAGTTGCTTCCCCCCCATTTGCAATCGTCTCATCTAACTCTTCAGGTAGGATGACATTTTGATAATTTGGATCATCGACTAATTTAGCTGTTTCAGGATGAATACGTTCTTTCCCAAATTGATTACCAGCAGCTTGCTCTGATTGCTTCATTGTCGTAACAAGTGCTAATAAACCAAATATTAGTACAATGATTCCACCGAAAATGATGATCTTTTTCATTCTTTTCTCTCCTTAGTCATTCGTAAAGTAATGTAGCTTAAGATCGCAATAATGAGGAAGGCTGTAAAAGCAAGAAATGGTATAGTAATAAAACCAAGCCAGTTAATATATTGTCCAGTACATGGCACTCTTCCACACGAAGGTGCTACCTCTGCGAAAAAAGATAGCTTTTGATTAGCATAATGATAACTTGATAGAAGAAGTCCAATTATCGAAAAAAGAAGCGAGTAAAGAGCGACACTTGCATCTTTTTTGATAATCCCTATTAGTAAAATGATAACAAGTGGATACATCAACATCCTTTGATACCAACAAAGTGTGCATGGTTCATATTGTCGGATCACTGAAAAATAAAGTGAACCAAGCATGGCCGTGAATGACATTAGCCAGGCAATTAATAATGTATTTTCTACCTTTTTATTCAAAATGGATGGCCCTCCTTTCACACCTATGACAAACACTTTATCATAAAACGGTAGGTAAAAGATTGAACGAATTGTTAATAATCAAAACCAGTCTATTAGAGCCATTTAATAATGGTTTCAATCGAATAAAATAGAATAAAAATCGATAAACCAAAAAAAATCACTCGTTCGATTGCTCCTCCAGTACGTATATAAAGCGGAAGACGAAACCTTATATTTAGAGGATAAAATAATCGCACTCCTCGAATGGTAGTAGCATCTAAAAGGATATGACTAATCATACCAAGCATTAAACCATCCCTCACCATTAAATAGTCTCCAAAAAAGAGATAGAAAATTAAAGCCCAAATGGCTAAAAATAATAGACTATGTGTAAATGTTCGATGACCAAATAAAGATGAAATAACCCTTGATAGTAAAGGTAACCTCCTCCCTATTTTTGAATGAATATGACAGATATCAGGTATTAAAGCACCTGCCATACCTGCAACATAATAGATGGGAGTTGCACTATTCGTTAACCAAAATGTGTCTGCAGCTACACAAAGAGCAAGACCTCCTGTAAGATGAGTTTTTCCAGTCATTTTAAATTCTCTCTTTCTATTAACGTTCACAATAGAAACATTTGTTCCTATAAGCGTTATTTTAGAATATCATATTTCCATTACTCAAGAAAGAGGAAATTGTATGAGAAACTAAAATAGACTAGAGCCAAATCCCCTAGTCTATTAAATATCCTATTGTGCTAACCATTTTTCTACCTTATTTAAATCACTTTCCATATCCTTAACACCTTCATTATAGAGTGCTTCTAAGCGATCTTTATTTTTCTCTAAACGTGATACACGTATGGGCATTTTCGGACGAATCACAAATGCTTCTCCGTTCGCTTCCATTTCTTCGACTTTCTTTAATGATTGATTATAGCGTTGATAACGCGTTAGCATCGTTTTAAGAAATGCGGGATGGTTTCTAAATGACCACCTTGCAAAACGAGTAAAGCGCATCGGTGTTTTTTGGTAGCCTGCATTTTGAGTTAAGATGATTAAGTGCTTCTTATGACCTTCTGCAAGTGAACGTTCAACCGGAATAGGATCAGCCACACCTCCATCAAAATACGTTTGATCTTTATAAACAACCGGTGGAGCAAGAAGAGGAATACTACTTGAGGCTTTCAAGACGGTAAGAAGATCATCCTTTGGTAGATTTTTATCAAAATAAAAAGGTTCACCTGTATCTAGCTTTGTCGTAACGATCGTAAATGTTTGTTCTGAACGATTGAATGTATCAAAATCAAAAGGTTCCAATTCATTCGGTAACGTATTAAAAATAAAGTCCCAGCCAAAGATCGATCTCGTTTTCACTAGATTTTTAAAACTTAAGTATTCTGGTCGATCAATATAATCAATATTTACTTTTTTATTCCGCTCTATTTGTTTAGACACATAGGATGAGCCATTACATGCTCCGGCTGAAACACCTATTACATGAGGAATTTCAATCTCATGTTTCATTAACGCCTCGAGAACTCCCGCTGTATAAACAGCTCTCATGCCCCCACCTTCTAAGACAAGACTTACTTTATCCATGATATCCACTCCTAGATAATGTTCTGCTACTCTTAGCTTATCATCATTTTAATAATTTGCAAAATATGGTATTGTTTAAATGTTTCCATTACATTATTAGATTGAGGTGTTTTTTTGCTTTATTTTGTGATTGGATTCCTTTTTTTTAGTGTTCTTCTTTTTTCATCAATGAGAGTAACAAAAAAAGAAGGTATACATCGAGGATCTTTATTCTTTTTCATACAATTCAGTTCAGCCACATTAGTGTTCCATGAATTCATTTCGTACAACTTCTTCTTATTTGGGATATTATGTGGAGTCGCAAGCATTATTGGATATGCTTTAACACTTAATTCTTATCCAAAAAGACTAGGTGCGCTTGGTTTGTGCTTAGTAGGATATTATGCGTTTGTTTATTTTACTCCGAATTTTATACCTGAGCCAACATATACGCTTAGTGATCTTGAAGAGACATATGAAACCCTTCAACAACAGATCCTTCATGAGGATTACGTTTCAGCTGATGAAGCTTTTCGTGAGATTTCAAGTACTTCAACTCGTATCTCTTTCATTGAATTAGAGATTGAACGTTCTCAAAATCATTTATCACGCTTATTAGCTCCAGATAGTCATATAGATAAAGGCCAGCAAAAGAAGCTTAAAGCTATTAGAAATGAACATAAAATGTTAGTAGAAAATTTTGTTGACGAATCGATGAATGAGGCTTTTGAAGCTAGTGATGGACTCTTTCTTTTTGAAGAAGTAAATGTAGAAGAATGCCATCAGTTAGATGACCTAACGATTTGTCAAACGGAAGAAAGATATCAAATTAACCTTGAAGAAGAAGCAAATGTGTCTCGAATGGGCATAAGTCGTTACAGCCTTTTCGATTCCTATTATTTAATACAGGAAGTAGATGAACAGTATTACATAAAGCTTGGCAATAGCTATACGCTTCAAGAGAACCAATTACAATCAGACTATGATGGTACTCCATATACGATCAGTGGGCGGATCTCATGGTATTTATATTAGCCAAAAGCCCTCCTTCCATTTTAAGTAGAAGGAGGGCTTACGTTTATTCTGCTTTTACGTTTAATTTCACATCAACATTCCCACGAGTCGCCTTGGAATACGGGCAAAATTCATGTGCTTTATGTGTCAATTCTTCAGCTACTGCTTGTGAAACACCTTTTATCGAAACATTTAATGTGACACCAATTTTAAAACCGTCATCAGAGGGATCTTTAAGAAGACTAACTTCTGCTTCAATTTCAGAATCGATATCTTGATTATCATTTTTAGCCATTAAATTTAGTGCTCCATCAAAACATGCTGAGTAACCAGCTGCAAATAATTGCTCAGGGTTTGTACCATCTTGATCTGAATTGCCACCTGTAGGCATAACTAACTTATGATCAATCACACCATTATCAGATTTTACATGTCCGTTTCTACCATTCTTAGCTTTTGCTTGTGCTGTAAACATTACTTCTGCCATGACGTACACTCTCCTTTAATATCAATCTAAAATGTTGCTCCATTATCTATTACCTAATTGAGGAAAATTAAACATTTAAAAAACAACCTCCCAGAGAGAGGTTGTTTTTGATTAATGAATTTCATCATAAATTAATGTAGGTTGTTTAACATCTTCATTTGTAATCGTATAAGCATTTATCACCATATCAATGACATTTTGTACATCCTCACGATTACTGTGGAGAGTCACAATTGATTCACCAACTTCTACCTTATCACCAATCTTTTTATTTAAAACAAGTCCAACAGCTAAGTCAATTTCAGACTCTTTTGTTGCTCGTCCCGCTCCTAGGAGCATCGCTGCTGTACCAATTTTATCGGCAACAATAGCAGAGACTGAACCTGATTGTTTCGCTTTCACTTCAATTAAGTGCTTAGCTTTTGGTAATTTTTCTGGTTGGTCGACAATAGAAGCATCACCATTTTGAGCTTCAATAAATGTCTTTAATGTTTCAAGTGCTTTTCCTGAAGCAATCACATCTTCTAGCTTTTGACGCGCTTCTTCCACAGAACTCGCTTCCTTCGCTAAATAAACCATGTGACTACCAAGCGTTAAACATAGCTCACGTAGATCTTCAGGCCCCTCACCACGTAGCATATCAATCGCTTCTTTCACTTCAAGCGCATTACCAACTGAAAGACCAAGCGGTTGGTTCATGTCTGAAATGATCGCCATTGTGTTACGACCTAAGCTGTTTCCGATCTCAACCATTGCTTTAGCCAATTCTTTTGATTGGTCTAACTCCTTCATGAATGCACCAGAACCTGTCTTCACATCAAGTACAATGGCATCGGCACCTGAGGCAATTTTTTTGCTCATAATAGAGCTTGCAATTAGTGGAATGGAATTAACAGTAGCCGTTACATCTCGTAAGCCGTATAACTTTTTATCAGCCGGAGTGAGGTTTCCTGTTTGACCGACTACTGCTAGTTTATTTTTATTGACTAGGTCAATAAATGTATCTGTTTCGATCTCTACGCTAAAACCAGGAATTGCTTCAAGCTTATCAATTGTTCCACCTGTATGACCAAGTCCACGGCCGGACATTTTTGCAACCGGCACTCCAAGTGCAGCAACTAAAGGTGCTAGGGCAATCGTCGTTTTATCACCTACACCACCAGTAGAGTGTTTATCAACTTTCACACCCTCCACAGCGGAAAGATCAATTTGATCGCCAGACTTCACCATAGACATCGTCAATTGAGCACGCTCATCTGTCGTCATGTCCTTAAAGAAGATCGCCATAGCAAGAGCAGACATTTGATATTCAGGAATGTCGCCTTTGGTGTAACCTTCAACCACAAACTGAATTTCTTCCTTTGTTAATTCTAACCCATCACGCTTTTTCTCAATAACATCTACCATACGCATATCGAAACATCCCCTTTGTCTTACAGCTCTACTGTTGAAACGATTTCTTTAACAAGTTTAATGAATTTTGGTTTAGTACGATTCGCCACTTCTACTACCTCTTCGTGCGTAATTCCTTTAAGATCTTCACCAATAGCCATATCTGTAATACAAGAGATACCGATCACTTTCATACTTGCATGACTAGCTACAATTACTTCAGGAACCGTTGACATACCAACAACGTCTCCGCCTAAGTTACGAAGCATCACAAGCTCTGCCCCACTCATGTACGTAGGACCTGTTACTCCAGCATAAACCCCTTTTTGAACTTTAATATCAAGATTACTTGCTGTTTGTTCAACGAAATCAATATATTGCGCTGTATAAGCACTGCTCATGTCAGGGAAACGTGGTCCAAGCTCCTCAAAGTTTGCACCAATTAACGGATTATCACCCGTCATATTTAATTGATCGGTAATGATCATTAAGTCACCCGGTGCAAAGTTTTTATTCATCCCACCACAAGCATTAGTAACAACCATTAATTCAACACCGATTTGTTTCATAACACGTACTGGGAATGTCACTTCCTGCATTGTGTATCCTTCATAGTAGTGGAAACGACCTTGCATCGCGACAACCTCCTTACCATGAAGCGTACCAATCACTAATTGACCAGCGTGACCTTCTACTGTAGATACTGGAAAGTTTGGAATGTCTGAGTATGGGATCTTTACTGCATCTTCAATTTCATCAGCAAGCTCTCCTAAACCAGAACCTAGAATCAATCCAATTTGAGGCTTTGTTGAAAGTTTTCCTTCTAAATATGTAGCTGATTGTTTGATTTTATCTAACATGTTTTCCATGATAACCGCTCCTTTAGTTTGTATACTTATTAACTTCTAGAAAATTGCCTTTGGAAATTAGCTAGTTGCAATGACGTATTTGCTTCCTTACATCTTTTCGACGATTGATTTTACAAGTGATAGGAAGTCTGATTTTACACGTTCCGTTGTTTCGATCACTTCATCATGTGTAAGTGGTTGTGGTAGAATACCAGCTGCCATATTAGAAATACACGAAATCCCTAAAACCTCAAGCCCCGCATGACGCGCCACAATGACTTCTGGCACTGTAGACATTCCAACTGCATCTCCACCCATTTTACGGATCATCCGTACTTCTGCTGGTGTCTCATAACAAGGGCCTGAGTTCCCAACATACACTCCCTCTTGAAGTTCAATGTTAAGATTTGATGCTTGTTGTTTCGCTAGTGCACTTAACTCTTTTGAATAGGCATTTGACATATCTGGGAAACGAACACCAAACGCTTCATCGTTAGGTCCGATTAGTGGATTAGCATTCATGTTATTGATGTGATCACGAATGATCATTAGGTTGCCAGCTTCAAATGATTCATTTACGCCACCTGCTGCATTCGTAACAATGACTTGCTTCACTCCAATTTCTTTCATCACACGAACTGGGAATGTCACAACATCCATGCTGTAGCCTTCATAGAAGTGGAAACGACCTTGCATCGCTACGACTTGTTTTCCTTCGAGCTGACCTACAACAAGCTGTCCTGCATGACCTTCAACTGTAGAGACTGGAAAGTTTGGAATTTCGTTATAAGGAATTTTCACTGGATTTTCAATTTCTTCAGCTAATACGCCTAGACCTGACCCTAAAATTAATCCAATTGTTGGCGCCTTGTCCATTTTCTCGCGCAAATAACCTGCTGCTTGTTCTAGTGCTTGTTTGTTAACCATTATGTTAGTTCCCCCTTAAATTTTAAAGATCTTTTAAAAAGCTTGTACCATGCTTAGGTAGTTCTACATTAAAGTTATCAGCAATCGTAGCACCAATGTCAGCGAATGTTTGACGAATACCTAAATCTTTTGATTCTGTTTGACCTTTATAGTGAACAAGTAACGGTACATACTCACGCGTATGATCGGTTCCTGGATGCGTTGGATCATTACCGTGATCGGCAGTGATGATTAGTAAATCATTCTCCTTCAGTAGAGTGAATACCTCTTCTAACTGACGATCAAACTGTTCTAGTGCTTTTCCGTAACCAATTGGATCTCGGCGATGGCCATATAATGCATCAAAATCAACAAGGTTCAAGAAACTAATTCCTGTAAAATCTTTTTGCATCGTACCGACTAACTTCTCCATACCATCATCATTGGATATTGTTCGAATGGCTTCAGTAATTCCTTCACCATCATAAATATCAGAAATTTTACCGATGGCAATCGAATCAAGTCCATTATCTTTTAATTCATTCATAACCGTTCGTTCAAATGGCTTAAGCGCATAATCATGACGATTAGCAGTACGCTTCCAATTCCCACTTATCCCTAAGAAAGGACGAGCAATGATACGACCAACCATGTACTTAGGATCCAATGTTAGTACTCTTGCCTTTTCACAAATATCATATAGCTCTTCAATCGGAACGACATCTTCATGAGCAGCAATTTGCAATACAGAATCGGCCGACGTATAAACGATTAAAGCACCTGTTCGTACATGTTCATCGGCTAACTCATCTAAAATCTCAGTTCCTGAAGCGACTTTATTGCCGATAATTTTACGACCCGTTTGAAGCTCAAGCTCAGCAATTAATTCCGGTGGGAATCCATTTGGAAAGACTTGAAAAGGTTCTTGGATATTCAAACCCATAATTTCCCAATGACCCGTCATCGTATCTTTCCCATTTGAAGCTTCTTGCATCTTTGAAAAGTGTGCCATGGGTGTGTCGACTTTTGAAACACCTTTTATTTCTTCAATGTAACTCAGGCCAAGCTTTGCCATGTTCGGCATGTTTAGACCATCCATTTTTTCAGCGATATGACCCAGTGTATGAGAACCCGCATCTCCAAACTTTGCTGCATCAGGAGATTCTCCAATCCCTACCGAATCCATCACGATTAAAAATACACGCTTAAATCGATTACTCACTATAAGTGCCTCCTTCACATTCCTCACTGTAGTATTGCCTCTATTTACTGATTTGATTGCTCAAATCATAAGATGTCAGAAGTCTGACCTCTTAAAATAAAAAAACGATCATGCTCTGGGATGATGCTTAGCATAGACGTCTTTCATTCTCGTTTTCGTTACATGGGTATAAATTTGAGTGGTTGAAATATCAACATGCCCAAGCATTTCTTGAACGGCTCTTAAGTCAGCCCCATTTTCTAACAAATGTGTTGCAAAAGAGTGTCTCAATGTATGTGGCGTTAATTCCTTTTGAATATTCGCCATCTCGGCTAGCCTTTTCACGATTTTCCAAAACCCTTGTCTAGAAAGTGGCTTTCCGTAATGATTAACAAATAATAGGTCATGGCTATGCTTTTTCAACAAATTCGGTCTTGCTTTTTCTAAGTATAATTTAAGCGCTTTCGTTGCTTCCCCGCCTAATGGTATGATTCGTTCTTTATTCCCTTTACCCACACATCGAACAAACCCCATTGATAAATGGGTATCAGATAAGGTAAGGTTAATCATTTCAGAAACGCGCATCCCCGTAGCGTAAAGGGTTTCAAGCATGGCACGATTTCTAAAATCTAGAGGCTCTTGACCAGAAATTGTAAGTAGTGCTTCTACCTCTTCTAATGATAACACTTTTGGTAAACGCTTTGAAGCTTTTGGTATATCTAAATGAACAGATGGATCTGATTCACAAAGCTTCTCACGCAGTAAAAATTGATGCAATGAACGAATCGAAGCAATCGTTCTAGCTACCGTAGCTTCTGCTCGTCCTTGTTCTTTCAAAAAAAATAGGTAGTCTACAATCATATGTCTGGATACTTCATTAAAAGAAGAAATATTGACTACATTTTCTAGAAACTTTGCATAATTCGCTAGATCGCGACGATACGACTGAATCGTATTATCGGCAAGTCCACGTTCAATTTGGATGTAATGTAGAAATTCGCTTACATCATTTTTCAACTACACCCTCTCCTCAATCAAACAAGATTAGGAATCTATTCGCCAAATTGATAGTACAGCATTAATCGATCTATCCAAGAGGAATCAACTTGGTCATACTCATAACTCATCACCTTGATTGCTTTGCCTTGTGGTTCATCATATCGATGGTAACTTTCATATTCAGCACTCACCCATAGAATACCATAATAAAAGAGAAGTGTGCATCCCATAAATAGGAGAAATACTTTAATACTTTGTAAAACAAGGAGGAACCATTGCTTCATCTTCTCACCCTCTTACTAATTTGGAATAGCTATTACTTACAAGCTATGCCAAAAAGTAAAGGGATTATACCTCACAAACTGAATCTATTCCTATTTATTTTGGATAAATAAAAGAGCCCATTCACCTCGTGAACGGAACTCTTTTTACTCGTTGTTTGTTTCTTCGTTATCATGGCAACGATGGCAGATTCCGTGAAATGTGAGTCTATGGTCTTTAATTTTGAAGTTCCAATCACGTTCAACAATTTCTTCAACATCACCAAGTAAATCCTCTTGGATCTCATCTACTGCACCACATTCGATGCACACTAAATGATGGTGGAAATGGGCTGCCCCTTCTTGACGTAGATCAAATCTAGATACCCCATCACCAAAGTTAATTTTATCAACAATTTTCAATTCAGCTAATAACTCTAGCGTCCGGTATACAGTTGCTAGACCAATTTCTGGTGCTTTATCTTTTACAAGGAGGTATACATCTTCTGCACTCAAGTGATCTTCTTCATGCTCAAGTAACACACGCACAGTTGCTTCACGTTGCGGTGTTAGTTTATAGCTTTGTGAGTGCAAATGTTTTTTAATTCGTTCTAGTCTTTTCTCCATGTTTTATGCGTCCCTCCCAAGCCTTTTACCTCCTTACATTATAATCATCTACAAAATTAGTGTCAATCGATAATGATTATTATTTATAATCAGATAATCAATATTTAATTATAATAATTATTAAAAAGAACTTAGTACAAACCTCATTAACATTGGCGAAATATATGCTTCTATCGCTGATGCCACAGCCAAGGTGGCACCTACACACAAAATTAACGTAGAATACTTAATAAAGGTTGGAAAGAATGGAACGGTTGTTTTCTTAAGAAATTGGTGTCGAATCATCTTCAAACAGAAAGATACACTGGCTGTACCGACAATCACAAAAGCTGGTACAAGAATGAAGTTTTGAGGCATGATAGCAACAAAGGATAAGAAGAAACCTGACATTCCCATCTGGTTTACAAGGAACCCTACTGTAAATCCTACAACGACTCCCTTTAAAAATAATAATATTAAAATAACTGGGAGCCCAATGACGGAAAGTCCTAATAACCACATAAGACCAAAGTATTTTGCATAGTGAGCAAAGCTTTGACTAAAAATTGCTGTGGACTCTGCTAGATTTCCTTCTGACACTTGTCCGAAAAACTGCCCCAAATACATGTATAAATCATGCTTCTGCGTTAAGCTTAAGCTATTCACTACAATGGCTCCAAAAATGATCCCAATCAAAAACAGAATCGTAATAAACAAATAAATTGATCTATTTTCTTGTAAATGGATCGTAATCATATCTCTTATTCCATACTTAAACATCTAATAACCTCCCCTAAACACTCTTACCTTACTCTATGAAGTATTAGGTGTGTCTATGACACTAGAAGTTACTAGATTGAGTATACTCTTTTTTTAAAAGCATTTTTTTAGTATAGTAGATAAGAACGAATCATTTATGTAGGAAAGTTCTTTATATTTTTCATTAAAAATGAAAACGTTTACAAAATAGAGAAGAGGGATATTATGTCATCTAAAGATTCGAAACAACCATACGGATTTCACACATTAGCCGTTCACAAAGGTTATGAACCTGATTCACAAACTGGTTCATTAGCCCTTCCAATTCACCAAACCTCAACGTTTGTTTTTCCTAGTGCAGAAGTTGGCGGGAAGCGTTTTGCTGGTGAGGAAGCTGGTTATGTCTATTCACGCCTAGGCAATCCTACTGTTGCCGCACTTGAAGAAAAAGTCGCCGCACTTGAAAAAGGAGAAAAAGCTTTAGCCTTCGCCTCCGGTATGGCTGCCATCTCTGCAATACTTCTTGGCCTTGTCCGCTCTGGTGATCATATTCTTTGTTCAAGAGGCCTTTATGGTTGTACCTTTGGCTTTCTATCCATCTTAAAAGATAAATTCAATGTGGATTACACATTATGCGATATGCGAGATGAAGAAAGCGTCACTAGTAGTATTCAAAAAAACACAAAAGTAATTTATATTGAAACGCCTATGAACCCTACTATGCAAATCATTGATCTCACAATGATTGGACGAATCGGGAAAGAGCATCAAATCACCACGGTTGTAGATAATACATTTATGTCTCCTTATTTACAGCGTCCACTCGAATACGGATGTGATGTCGTTGTTCATAGCGCTACAAAATACCTTGGTGGTCATGGAGATCTGATAGCTGGAATTGCAGTAGGAAAAGAAGACTTTCTTGAAGAGATCCGTTTCACGACACTAAAAGATATCGGCGGTATTCTTGCTCCATTTGATGCCTTTTTGCTTGTACGAGGAATTAAGACCTTAGGTGTCCGTATGGATCGCCATTGTCAAAACGCACTCGAAGTAGCTTCATTCCTCGAAAACCATCCAAAAGTGACCAATGTAATGTATCCAGGACTTAAAAGCTTCCCACAACATGAACTGGCTAAAAAACAAATGGATGGTTTTGGCGGATTAATCAGCTTTGAATTAAAAGATGGTTTAGAAGCAGGTCTTTCTATGATGAACAAACTGGAATTATTAAAACGAGCTGTAAGCCTTGGAGATGTAGACTCACTTATTCAGCACCCGGCTTCTATGACGCATTCAGTTGTTCCCAAAGAAGAGCGTATCAAAATGGGAATTGCTGATGGGCTTATTCGTCTTTCTGTTGGTATCGAAAATGTGGAAGACATTATTAATGACGTACAACAAGCACTCTCTTAATTTCAAAGAGCGTTTCTCCTATTATGGAGAAACGCTCTTATTTGTATTAATCTTGATTTTTGGTCCATTCTTTCATCCGCAAGTACTGGATTGCATAAGCTGTTTTAGCATCATGTATTTGTTGATCACCTACCATAGCCTCTGCCTCTTCTAATGTCACTTCCATCACATCTAAAAACTCATCTTCATCTCGGTTCGTAGTCCCCTCACTAAGCCCTGATGCTACATAGAGGTGAATGATCTCATCTGCAAACCCTGGTGATGTATAAAAAGATAATAGGAATTCAAGTTCTGAAGATTGATAGCCCGTTTCTTCAGCTAACTCTCTTTTGGCACACATTAGTGGTGCCTCCCCTTCATCTAATTTTCCAGCAGGTATTTCGATAATTGTTTTCTCTAATGCTTTTCTAAATTGTCTTACTAAAATAATGTTCCCTTCTTTAGTAATAGGAATAATCGCCACAGCTCCAGGATGTTTTACAATCTCTCTTTTACTCGTTTTACCATTAGGCAACTCTACTTCATCAATTTGTAAATCGATAATACGCCCCTTATAAATAGAGGTTGATTGAATCGTTTTTTCATTCAAATGATCCACACATCTCGCTCCTTGTTCTTTTTGACTTTCAGCTTACATATGAGTTTACCATACAACTCAATGAAGGGGATGTGGGAGGAATGAAGATTTATATACATGAAAATGGGATCGTGCTTGCCGGTAAAGCATGGGAAGTGAGGGCCAAATTAAAAGAATCAATGAACCGTTACAAATATGTTGAAGATTGGGTGAATACCATTCATTCTCCCGCTATGTTAAAGCTAGTCAGTAAGGAAGCTACTACCGACCAGAAGAAAGCAGGGTCCTCCTGATAGGATCTTCCCATTGTTTTGATCACTCTAGAAGATTGATTCAGTGCCTCTTTAGTTAGTTCAACTACTTCTTTTTGGTCAACCCATCTAATTTCCGGCTCGTTAAGTGCTTGTTTTAAGGACTCTAGCTGACGAACAACTACCTCATGATCCTCTTTATCAAATCGAGGCAATGCTAATAATACTTTTGATAGTGTCGCTTGTTTCAGAGGTGTTAACGTATGATGGCTAATACCTTTATGTCGTTCTCTTTTCTCAGCAAATGATACTCTCGGAATCCAAAGAGGGAGCCCTTTAAGCGCAGCAACATTATTCGACCAATTCGCCAATGACATTCCTGTAAATCCGTAATAAGTACCCGTACCAACTACTCCAGGTCCAACAGAAATCATAATGACATCCGCCTTAAGATGGGTATAAGCAAACTGAAGAGCTGTTTGAATGGTGATTGCTTCATACGTTCCGCCAAAAGCTTGACCAACTGTAATCGTTGTGAAATTTTTTTCCTTCATTAGCGCTCTCATATGTTCACTAAAAGCCAAGGGCAGCGCCGCTTGATCGTCAATAATGACACATACAAGTGCATCTTTTTTTATAACTTGTGAGCTTGCATACACAAGAGGAATCATACTATGTAATTCACCTAGTAAAATAGGCTTTCCATTTAACGAAAACGGTTGTAAAAATAATGAGTGAAACGGACTTTCCTGCGCCTCAATCGACAACACCTGATGCTGCATAGGAGTGTAGCGCAACTTCAGAATATGTCCAGCATCACCTGTATACGGAACATTACCCGGTTCAATTTTAGCTACACTCTTTACAAAATCATAGCCACCCGTCCCTAATTTGAGTGAAGTAGCTGTACTATTTAACAACACCTTATCTCCAATTTCTACTTTCCCCATTAAAGATTTATACAAAATGGCTTGTTTTCGGGGCGATGCTGTATGCAGTATTTGAATGGTATCATCTTCATATTCAATCGACTCCACTTGCGACCAGTGTTCTGCAAACATCATACTCCCCCTATCATTTCGAGTCTTTCCTTATAGTATGAATGGATTAGAACGTATTTATTCTTTTTTATCGGAACCTATCTTAATCCACACATGCATCAGTGCGACTGATGCATGTGTTTGTGTGAAAAAAATTGCTGTAAGGGTTTAGAGAAATTAAAAAAATGAAATATAAGAGTAAAGAGGTAACAGGAATGGAGAGGTGTAGATGTTAAAAAAAGATGCAATAGCCATGGTATCTATGAATTGGGAAAATGTTTTATTTGCGCACTGGACAATGCATCCTGAAGTGGTGCAAAAGAAGCTGCCTAAAGGGATGAAAGTGGATACTTATAATGGAAAGGCGTATATCGGAGTGGTGTCTTTTTTAATGAATAAAATTCACCCGACTATATTGCCTGAGATGATAAGCTTTTCTTTACCTGAGATCAATGTTCGGACATATGTAGAAGTGGATGGGAAAAAGGGGGTTTTCTTCTTCAGTCTCGATACTGAAAGTAGGATGAGTGTGCTTGGGGCGAATATTTTTGTCGATATGCCTTATTATTATTCTGACATCCACATGGAAACAAAAAAGGATCAGGTCTTTTTTGAAAGCAAGCGTAAATCAAGTGAAGCCATATTTAAGGGAAATTATTTACCTAATGGAGAGGTCTTCAAAGCAGAAAAGGATTCACTTGAGTTCTGGTTAACAGAGAGGTATCGCTTGTACCAGACGAAAAAAAATGGAGAGATTCAGTACGGTGACATCAAACATGAACAATGGCCGTTGCAATATGCAACATTAAGCGTAGAGAAAAATACTTTGGTCGAAGCAGCTGACTTCAATCTGCCAAATAGTCAACCTCACCTTCTTTACAGTCCTAAGGTTTCTGTTGATATTGGTCAAATTAAAAAGTATTAGAAACCTATCTCCTGCTACTTTCATTCCCAGTAGAAAAAGCCGAGTAGCATGTACTCGGCTTATAAAAGTGGGCCTATCAATTCTTCTAACATTTGATAATTTACTTCACCGGCGATGACATGCTTTATTTCCCCATCTCGATCAATGATAAAGCTTGTCGGGAGCACACGTATTCCATATCGGTCAGACACGACACCATCTTCATCAAAGAAAACCGGTAAAGTAAGGCCCATTTCTTCTATAAATTCAGGTGCATCATTTAACGTGCGTTCGTACGTTTGCATATTGACGGTCACAACATCTAAGCCCTGACTATTATAATCGTCTTGTAAAGACATTAGATCAGGCATCTCATCACGGCATGGCTCACACCAAGATGCCCACATATTTAACACGACTACACGGCCTTCATATTCACTAAATTCGGATTGATGCCCATCATTGGTCGGCAGCTCAAAGTTTTCAGCGATCATACCTACTTCATTCCCTACCTCTTGGCGGTCCATGGATAGGGTCGTTACCACCGCTAAAACAAAAGCAATCACGAGCACAATGAGCGTTCTTTTTCGTTTCATGTATTCACATCCATTCTCTAACACGTTCTCCACTTAAATCTCTCTATAGTATAGGAAGTTATTTATAGAGTAGCAAGGAACAAAATAGTGAACGTATGATGGAGTTATTGGACAAACACTTTTCTATTAGCTAAAAGTTTGCTAGAATGAAGCAGTTATTAAACTAGCAAACAAAACTACTTACACATTTTATCTTCACAAAAGGAAGGAACTTGGTTATGTCATTAATTGAAGCGATTATTTTTGGAATAGTTCAGGGAATTACTGAATTTCTTCCAATCTCAAGTACAGCTCACATTATTATTACTCAAATGTTACTAGGGTATTCTTTCCCAGGGTTTGGCTTTGAGATCTTTCTCCATCTAGCGTCTATCTTGGCAGTTATTATCTATTTTAGAAAAGACTTAGTAGAAGTGATTGTTGGGTTCTTTTCATTCTTAGGTAATCGTTCAAAAGAAAATCGTGTTCAATTTTTATTTGGACTCTACATTGTTGTTGCGACGGGTATTACAGGCGTTTTAGGGATATTACTCGAAGGTTCAATCGGGAATTTCTTAAAAACTCCACCATTTATTGCGATTGCACTAGCTACAACAGGATTATTTTTGATTATTATTGAGCGTTTCTTTAAATACGGAAATCGCACAGTGGAAAATATGACATTCCTTGATTCAGTCATTGTTGGATTAGGACAAACACTAGCAGTTATCCCCGGAATTTCGAGGTCAGGAGCAACGTTAATTACAGCTTTATTTGCTGGGTTAAGTAAAGAAACTGCTGTTCGTTATTCATTCTTACTCTCAATTCCTGTAATCCTAGGATCATCTGTGTTTGCAATTGGAGATTTTGCTGACGGTTCTTTAGTAGCAGATATAGGACTTCTTTCATTAGTTGTTGCCTTCCTTGCAACCTTTATCTTCTCCTGGTTAGGGATAGTATGGTTAATTGAATTTTTAAAGAAAAGCAAGCTAATCTACTTTGCTATCTACTGTTTTGTAGCTGCTATTTTCATTTTCTTTTATTTTGATGCCAACTTTATTATGGAGCTTGAATAAAGAAAAGCGATTCCTATTGGGATCGCTTTTTATATTAGCCATAAAATCATTCCATAAAATAGTGGAATCGTCACTACGCAGAACATCGTGCTCAGTGCAACCACTAAAGCTGCAAACTTGGCATCTCCTCCATACTTTTCTGCAAACATTGAAATCGTCGGTGCTGATGGTGTTGCAGTGACTAAAATAGCGACCCCAATTACCGTAAGAGAGATTGGCAGATACAAAAACGGAAGTAGGAGCATTGGAATAATAATAAGTTTGGCTAGCACAGCCAACCAAATATACTTTGAAAATAGAATAGATTTATAAGCTGAAAGAGAAATCCCTGCCAAAAGACTTCCAATAAGCAGCATTGATAATGGCATCGTCATCTCCCCCAGTGTTAGAAGCAAAGTGGAAACTGAAGGAGGCCAGCTAACAGGTAACATCATAAATACTAAGCCTACTGTGGTGGCCAAAACACCAGGGTTGACTAATAGTAACTTCATGTTAAGCCTTTGATAGCTTCTTGCTACTAAATAAATGGCATAGGTCCAAATTAAGAATAGATAAAGCAACATAAAAATCGCTGTATATAAAATACCTGTCTCTCCAAATAAATGGTAAGTAACGGCATATCCAATAAACCCTTGATTACCAAAAATTATTAAGGCCTCGTACACCCCTTTTTGTTCAGAACCAATTGAAGATTTTTTCCTCATCACATACCCAACAATCGTTGCTGTACCAAGAGCATAAATGGATAAACCGAATAAAAGAATAAACTCAACTAAAATATCAGACGTAACTACAATATCCATCGCATAAAGAATTAAGGCGGGAAGCGTTATATATAAAATGACGTTTGTAATAACTTGGTTTGACTCTTTAGGTAGAATAGTATACTTTCTTGCAATAAAACCAATGCTTGCTATAGCTAATAAAGCGAGCATTTCATAAAAAAGAACAAATACTCCCCCCATGCAACCACCTCAATCTATATGTATGAAGGTAAATAAAAAAAATGAGTAAGCACATTTCTTGTGCTTACTCATCATTATTTTAAACGCGATCTAATGCATCCTCTATAGGTGTATCTCCATTTAAAATTTCAAAGGTCTTACCAAACGTATTAACACGATCAACAACACCAGCTAAGACTTTCGCTACATCTGCTCTAGTTATCGTCGTATCACGAACTTCAATTTCATGTTCTAATTTAATGTTTCCAGTAGCTTCATCATCTGTTAAGCTACCCGGTCGAACAATGGTATAGGATAACCCAGATTGTTTTAAGTAATCATCTGCGATTTTTTTAGCAACCAAGTAAGGTTTAATACGGTCGCTGCTATCTGGATCCACCGTCCCCATTGAGCTAAGCATCACAAATCGCTTAACTTGATATTTCTTTGCAGCATCGACAACTTTCATCGCACCCCACATATCAATTAAAATCGTTTTATCAGCACCCGTATGTCCACCTGAACCTGCTGCAAAAATCACTGCATCTACTCCATCAAAAGCATGATCAATCTCATCTTCTAAATCTGCAATGACTACCTGATCGGCTCCTGCATCCAAAAGAGATTCAGTTTGTTTCTCATCTCTAATCATGGCGATTGCTTTATGGCTTGTTTGACTTAATTCAGTAATGGCTTGTTTAGCTACATTTCCATTTGCTCCAACTACTAGTACGTTCATAAAACTTCACTCCTTTTATCTATATCCCTTATTCGTTTCCCTAAATAAGTTATTTTTAAACTTATTTGCTAGCTCGCTGTTTACGCAATCAGCAGAGTAAAGTAAGATAAGAACTAATCAAATAATTCAAACAAATAGGAGCGGAATATGGATATCAATACACAATCGCTCGTTCATTCAGTTGATGAGCTAGAAGAATTGATTGGTCAGCCCAGTCCTTTAGCTAAAAATAAAGTGATTTCCTACTTAGACTCACATGTCATTGATTTTTTATTAAAATCACCTTTTGTCATTCTTTCTACCTCTGATTCCAACGGTTTTTGCGATGCCTCGCCCCGTGGAGATGCCGCTGGCTTCATTAAAGTCATTGATGACCATACGTTCATCATCCCTGAGCGACCAGGAAATAAACGACTTGATTCGATACGTAACATCTTACACAACCCTAAAATAGGTTTACTATTCCTGATCCCTGGTTTAAATGAAACATTACGCATTAATGGATCAGCATTTATCACAAAAGATCGATATTTATTAGAGCAGATGAATGTAACAGAAAAGACACCAAAGCTTGGCATTATTGTGAAAGTAGACGAATGTTTTGTTCACTGTGCAAAAGCATTTATTCGTTCTAATCTATGGGATTCCACAAGTTGGAAAAGTGAATTACCTAATGCAGCTAAGATACTCGTTACTCATGCTAAAAGCTTGCAGACAAATGTGAAAAAAGTTCAAGAACAACTAGAGGAAAGTTATACAAAAAGATTGTATTAAGTTCTCTTGTTAGAGCAATTATCAAGTATTATAAAAGGAAGTGGATAAATGAGCTCATTAAATGTTGATTGGAATGATACAACTCATTCGCTGAAAGTAATAGACCAACGTCACATCCCCCAAAAAGAAGTTTATCAAGAGCTTCAATCAATTGAACAAGTATGGGAAGCAATCACTTTTCAAAAGATCCAAAAGCATTCAGAAGTTGAAGTAGCCTCTGCATTCGGGTTAGTGTTGTGGAGTCAGTTTAAGCAATCAAATCAACTTGACTTATTTTTAGACGAACTCTGCGCAAAACGTGATTACCTTTGCACAAGTAAGCTAGCGAAAGGGCCTATTTCTACTAGTGTCAATCGTGTAGTTACCCGAGCGCTGAGAGCTCATTCTGTTGAGGAAGCGAAACAGATCTGTTTAAAAGAAGCAAAAGCAATACAATCTGAAAAAGAATTGATGTCCTGAGTTTACATGCAAAATAGTACAAAAAGAAGCGAAGCTTAAGAGCTCCGCTTCTTCCACATTATTTATTCAACAACCTCTTCCCTAAAAGAATTTATCAGTTCTTCCTTATTTAACCCAATTCCAATAAATATCATGACAAACTCTTCATGAGAAGACGTAGGTGTGAGTTGAAGCTGCTTCGATGCATATTGAAAATTATAAGCTTTCGGGGTTTCACTTAACTGTATCATCCCTTTTGCACGTACTAACTTTTCATCATGCTTTTTTAACCATTTTTCAAATTTCACTCGATTTACTTTTCCTACATTGGAAACTTTAATTGCTTGGAAAGAATGGTTGTGATGATGATGGTGTTCGTGTTCATCTTCCTCAGTATGATGAAAATTCATTTCATCCCATTTAAATCGTGTAGCAAATAAGTCCTCTTCTTCAATAAGCCCATTTGAAGCTTCAACGATCGGGGTCTGTTCGCTTTTACCACTCCGTACCTTCCTTCTCACTTTTTCTAACAATCGATCACTCGTTAAGTCGATTTTATTCAAAACAATTAAACTTCCAAGTGTCACCTGCTGTTTTAATAGTTCTCTTACTTCCTTGGCACTTTGAAACCTACTCTGATAGTCTACGTATTTACTTGCATCAATTACACTAATAACCGATTGCAATTTTACTCGGTCAATTAATTGAGGGTGAGTTAGAGCTTCAATTATTTCCTCCGGGTTCGCAACTCCAGTGCCCTCAATGAATAAGATATCTCCTTTATTTTCTGTATGTAGAATTTGTTCAAGCTCACTTCGCATATCATCTTGAATCGTGCAACATATACATCCATTTAAAAGTTCAACCATTTCAATGTCCTTAAATAAATGACGTTCTACATTGGTTTCACCCAATTCATTCATTACAATGATAGGCTGCATTCCTTTTGCCTTGGCTACCTCAATCATCCTTAGTAGTACCGTTGTTTTACCACTTCCAAGAAATCCTGTTAGAACATACGCTGGAATCTGTTTGTTCACCTCTAACACCTCACATTCTTTTCTATTAAATTAGCATAAACACCACTATAAATCAAAATCATTCTTATTTGCAACAATAAAAAGAACATAAGGACCGCTAATCGCTAACCTTATGTTCTTCATTTATTAAGCACTCATTTTCTTTTTCAAGAAATTATCCTTGCGTTTTTTCATTGCTTTTGTAATATAACCGCCTTTAAAATTACGAGGCTCAAATGAGACAATAAATGCACTTGGCTCATATGAATTAACAATGTCAATAAACTCGCGTTCTCGATCTCTTCTTGCTGTGCAATCCAATCTAAAACGTGACGAGCTCATGCCTTCTACCTCAGCAGTAGAAACACTAAAACCTACTTCTCTTAAGCGATTTGTTAACTCTTCATTACGTTGCATAATATTAACTTCAATCGTTACATAGCCAATTGCAAGCTTTTGCTCAATAATAGCACCTATATAAAGACCTACCCCAAAACCTAGCGCATATGATGCCATATTTAAATAGTTGGATAAGTCACTGAACACTAGTCCTAGTGCTCCAACATAAATAATACCTTCTAGCATCCCCATAGCAGCTGCTTTTTCTTTCATCCCCTTAACCATCATAATCGTACGTAAGGTTAAGACTGGCACAAATAACAGTTGCGCAACAAAAATAATTAAAGCCTGAACCATGTTCAATCACCATCCTTTTTCAAATATCCATCGGGCAACTCCCGTAGTGTAACAGGAAAGCTTCCATGAATCTAGCACTTTTTTTCGACGTTTTTCGCTATTTTTTCAATCCTGTTACGAATTCGAATCTTCTCCCTTTTTAAAGTTCAATTATGATAAACTATCAAAGGAACTCTCATAGATATTCCCTTCTCTACATAAGTTAATGAATAGACTGTTTAAAGGAGTCGATACCACCTATTATGAAAGTCCTCAGAGCATTTATTTCGTTTGGCAAAGACATGATTGGATTTGTCTTGCTCTTACTATTTTTAATTTTATTTTTTAACATTGAATCATTCAAAAATGATCAAGCAGGTCTTGGTGTACCGGATACTTGGTTAACGGTAAATACGATTTTCCTAAGCATTGTTATTGAAGCCGTACCTTTTATTTTACTCGGTGTATTCGTCTCGGCTTTAATTCAAATCTATGTAAAAGAAGAATGGATTCATCGCTACTTGCCTAAAAATGCTTTTGCTGCTCTCTTACCCGCTGCGTTTTTAGGTGCTATTTTCCCAATCTGCGAATGTGCCATTGTTCCGATTGTGCGCAGGTTAATCAAAAAAGGGATGCCTCTTCATGTAGGGGTTGTCTTTTTGGTAGGGGCACCTATTTTAAATCCTGTTGTAGCCGCTTCAACATACTTTGCTTTTCGAACAGACCTTACCGTCCTCTATGCCCGAATGGGACTGGCTTTTCTCCTCGCCATCCTTATAGGAGCTATTTTATATGTGATTTTTAGAAATAGTGATCAACTCAAATTATCTAAAGATGAATTAATAGGAGTTCAGCCTGTTGAGCTACAGACCCCTAAGCGGAAAATGAATCGTTTTAAACAAACACTCTATCATGCTTCAGATGAATTTTTCTTAATGGGTAAATACTTAATATTAGGAGCTTTCATTGCTTCGTTATTTCAAACGTTCCTAGATAGAGAGATCCTATTAACAATTGGTAGCAATGAGTGGTCTTCGACTGCAGTAATGATGGCTTTTGCTTTCTTACTTTCCCTTTGTTCAGAAGCGGATGCATTTGTAGCTTCCTCATTTGGAAATACCTTTACAACTGGTTCATTGATTGCCTTTTTAGTGTATGGACCTATGCTCGATTTAAAAAATACGATCATGTTATTTGCTTTCTTTAAAGCTCGTTTTGTTGTCACATTTATGATCGTTGTAACAGTATCAGTATTTGCTGCTGTCATGACCTTTCAATTTTTAGTCCTTTAAGATAAGAACTTTAGTAGGAGGTGTTTTAATTTGAAGAAAGAGACGGACTTAGGATTTCATGCTTATATACGGGGAATTATATTAATTGGGTTTGCGCTATTAATGCTTGCCTTTATTATTACCGGTAACATCCGTTACTACATTGCGACGAATATGATGCCATTTATCTACTTTGCAACAGGAGTGTTCTTACTACTAGGCGTGATCCAAATAATTAGAAGTACATCTAAAGGGCAAGAAGAAGAACAATTATGTGATTGTGGTACTGATCACAGTATGGAAGGGTCAGCCGTTAGAAAACTTTTCATTTATTCTATATTCATAGTACCTATTATCCTTGGATTTGTTTTACCAGATAAAGTTCTTGATAGTAGCGTCGCCCAAAATCGTGGGATCCAATATGGATCTGGTATCTTAACAAAACCGACTGCCCAAGGTGCAACTGAATCCACTTCTTCTTCTACTTCTAGAGCTGAAGCTTACTTAAATGATCCAGATGGCTACATGGATAATTTAACGTCTGAACCTGATGAGACCGATGAATTTAGTGCAGATGAATTTTATACCGAAGAAGGATTTAACTCTTATTATGATGAGCTGGCTGAAGAATTACTTCAAGAAGATCGCCTAGTTGTGACCGAGGAAAATTATCTAGATGTTATGACTGTACTGGATTTACATTTGGATCGTTTCGAAGGAAAAGAAATTGAAATGGTAGGTTTTGTTTACCGAGAACCAGATTTTGACGATGATCAATTAGTGGTAGCTAGATTTGGGATGACATGCTGTGTCGCGGATGCTTCTGTATATGGAACGATGATTGAAACGAGCGAGGCAACACACTATGAAAATGACACATGGGTTCACATTAGAGGCTCAATCGGAAAAACGATGTATAATGATTTTCACATCCCTCTTATACACCTTGATAAGATAACAGAGGTTCCAGAACCTGAAACACCATATGTCTTCCCAAGCTTCGGAATATAAACGTAAAAAAGACGAGTCATTTACTTAAAATGACTCGTCTTTTTTTACATTTTAACTGTTCGATCTTGTTCTTCTTTCTCTGTCAGTGCTCTCCAGCCTTCAATAGCTAGGAAAATACAAAGAATAAATAAGACAAACGCAGAGCCGAATAACAACCAGTTATTTGCGACAAAGTTATTGTACATAAGGACCCCAAGTGCAGCAACTGTCACAAAGAACATGAAGAACATTGGGATAATTACATAGAATGTACGTGCTCCAGTCTTCTTTAGCCATACCGCAACTGCAAGAAGAGCTAATGCACCAAGCATTTGATTAGCTGAACCAAATAGCGGCCATACTTGACTCCAAGTTCCAGAGAGGGCAAGGGCTGCAGCACCTACAAGTCCAGTAGCAGTTGCAATGTGTGAGTTTTGGAAAGCCTTAGGTGCACGATCTTCTGAAATTTCTTGAACAGCATACCGTAGTAAACGGGTTGCCGAATCAAGCGTTGTTAAAAGGAAAGCAGAAGCAGTTAACGCAGCAAATGTGACAGCTGTAGTTTCTGGGATACCCCAGAATGACATGAAGTGACCGATCCCTGCAGCAAATGTTCCAATTGGACCACCAAGTGCATCCATTCTCGCTGCGAACTCTGCTTGCGATAGATAAGCCACTGAACCAATGGCAATGATTGCAAGAAATGCTTCTAGCAACATCCCACCATAAGCGATGAACTTTCCGTTTTTCTCATTATCAAGCTGTTTCGCAGTAGTACCAGATGAAACAAGGGAGTGAAATCCAGAAATAGCTCCACATGCAATCGTAATGAATAAAATCGGGAATAAAAAGCCCATTGTTTCATGACGGAATCCTGTGTATGCAGGTAATTGAATGGTTGGAGATGCAATTAAAATACCAATAACAGCACCAATAATCATTCCATACAATAAAAATGCATTTAAATAATCACGTGGTTGTAATAATAACCATACTGGCATAACTGAAGCCACGTACGCATAGCCTAGTAGAATAAGTGACCACGTTGTCGCGCTTAAGTGAATCGGGAAGTTAATACCTACCCAGATCGATAAGAGCATAGCAATAATACCAAATACACTTGCAATAACTAGGTTGACACGAAGCTGGTTGACAAAGAATCCAAAAATAAGAGCAATTCCTAAGAATAATACTGAAGCTGTAGCTGCTTCAGGCACAGAAACGAATGTGTTAGCTACAAGGATCATAAATACGCCGACCACAAGAATTAACGTAGCAATCGAGAATGTAAGAAATAAAATTTGTCCTCTTCCACCCATATACTCTTTAATAACAGCACCAATTGATTTAGCTTTATGACGAATGGATGCTTGTAGGGATGTATAATCGTGCACTCCACCAATAAAAATACTTCCGATAATAATCCACAGTACAGCAGGTAGCCATCCAAATACAACCGCTGTGATCGGTCCTGTGATCGGTCCACCTCCTGCAATAGTAGCGAAATGATGCCCCAATAAAACCGGTTTTTTCGCTGGCACATATTCGACGCCATCATTTACTTCCACAGCAGGTGTAACACGATTCGGATCAACTTTTAATTCTTTTTCTAAAAAGCGTCCATAAATACGATAAGCGAGTAGTAAAATCACACCTGAGATCATCATTAATGTTAAAAAGTTCATACTCTAGCTTCCCCCTTTAGTAAGGCATCCTCAAATCCCTTAACAAACTCTCTACCTTTGTTATTTACATATACTTTTCTCTCTGTTAGGTCGACAATGGCAATATATCGATCTGCCCACCCATGTAAACCATAATTTAAGAATTGCAGCTTCCGTGCCTTCCTCACCTCCTTCATTACCTTTTTATCTACTGGTTGATTGGTCACAATAAATCCGACAAAATACGTTGACATATGATCGCGCTTAGCTGGTACAAATTCCTTAATCCGTGTATCAATTTCTTTTGCAAATTGCTTAATGTCTTCAGTCGAGATACCATTTGCTTGGCTCTTCACAAACGCATATTGTTGATTTTCTACACTCCACACTTTAATTGTTTTAGTCATAAGATATTTCTCATCACGTCGTTGAAATTCTGCATAAAAATCTAATTCAGTCTTCCCAAGCTTTTCTTCACGATACACATTGAATTGCATCGTATACTGGTTAGCCATTTCATTAATAAATTCTTTCATTTCAATATTCTTCATTACCATCACCTAACTCCTCATTAAAATCTCTGTAAGCCTGATGCTTGTAATCTCTTGATCCAACCAAATGAAGAAAGGTGGATTTGTAATCCTTTTTCTTTTAGAGGAAGATTCGGCTCAAGTAGCAATTCTATTTCTTTATGCTGAATTTTCTGAAATTTATTACTACCACTAGGTCTCTTGGTTGACAAAACTAATTCAGTAATGCCTCCCGTACAACAAGACGCATTCCCATGAAATAATGAGACGAATAAGGTACCTCCTTGTTCGTTGATATAGTCATATGCCTTTTCTGAGATTGTAATAGGAACATCCGAAGCCAACTTGATCACCTCTTACTGAAACATGCCTTCTTTTGAAGCATATTACCTTATGCCTAATAGTATTAACAATTTTCAAACTTTTCTACCAACTATTTATCATTATACAAAAATAGAAATAGAAAACAAGGGTAAGTTGAAGAAATTGTAGGATTTTCTAACAATATCGACATATTCTGAAGACATAATAGAATTATTGGTGATTCTTCATAAATAAACCCTCGAACAATTATCGGTGTTCGAGGGTTTATTTTTTACTAAAGTTCTTTTTTTACTTCTTCTAATGTAGGAAGTGCCGTCATTGCACCACGCGTTGATGCAGCTAACGAGCCTGAAACAGATGCAAATTGAATGATTTCTTTCCATTCCTGCTGTGAAAGTTCAATAACTTTCTCGCTCCGCTCACTAAGTTGGTATAGAATACCTGATACAAAAGCATCCCCTGCACCAGTGGTATCAACGGTTTTAACCTTTCGCGCCGGTACATGCAACGTTTCATTTTTTACATGTATATAGCTCCCTTTGCTTCCGTATGTAACTAAAAGAACGGGAATTTCATATTGAGCTAACTTTTCAATTCCTTTTTGAAGCTCGTTTTCCCCTGTGATAAAGTGTAATTCATCATCAGAAATCTTTACAACATCTGCTCCACGTAACATTGAGGTAATTGTCTTTTTTGCTTCTTCTTCTGAAGGCCATAACCCTAAGCGTAAATTAGGATCGTATGAAATAATGAGGTTGTTTTCTTTCGCTAATTTGACGGCTTCCATTGTCGCACTTTTACTAGGTTCACTTATCATTGAAATTGAACCAAAGTGAAGGATGTTATGTGTAGTAAAAATGTCTGCATTAAGATCTTCTTTTGCTAAAAAGCGATCCGCGCTTGGGTCGATATAAAAACTAAAGTTACGTTCGCCATCAGAATCTAACGTGACAAATACCACTCCCGTTCTCGCTTCCTCTGTTAATATCATAGAAGAAACGTCGACCCCATTCCTCTTCAATGTGTCTTTCATAAAGTCCCCTAGCACGTCCTGACCTACCTTACCTACAAATGTTGACTTAGCTCCTAACTTTGCACACGCTACTGCGACATTTGCAGGGGCTCCGCCGGGGCTTTTTTGATACGTCGTATTATCTGCATCTAATGGGATGAAATCTATTAGAGCTTCACCAAGTGAAATAATCCCTTTCATTCTTCTTACACCTCATTTTCTTTCTTCTTTTCAATCCTTTGTATGTGCAACGTCAAATAGACAAGTTCTGAAGGTGGGAGCTTCTGTTCAAGCCTATCTTTTACATGTTCTGCAAGCTTTAATGACGTTTCATAGGATTGTTGATATTTATCTTTTACTAGATCATGCATTTCAGGGTCCACATCTTGAAAAGGCTGCTGCTCAACGACCCTTTTCAAAGCAAAATTAAGATGAGTCATTAACCGTTGATATGAGATAGACTCCTCTTCCACCCTTACTTGAAGCGTCTCCTCAATTAGTGTGATGAGCTCATGCAATATTACAGTTGTATTCATTACTTCATTCATAGTGGAGCCATTCATTTTAGCTGTATGGATATGTAGAGCCAAATGACCTGCTTCATCCTCTGGTAATCGAATGCCTACTTGATCATATACAAGCTCGACTGCCCATTTACCAACTTCAAACTCAGTTGGATACAATGCCTTGATTTCATGGAGAAGTTTATTATGTAAGCTAAACCCTTGTTTGATACGATCAATGGCAAAGGATA
The DNA here is from genome assembly GCF_032843265.1 of Alkalihalophilus lindianensis. NCBI lineage: Bacteria > Bacillati > Bacillota > Bacilli > Caryophanales > Bacillaceae > Alkalihalophilus > Alkalihalophilus lindianensis. The sequence continues at coordinate 513,012 of NZ_JAWJBA010000001.1, read as the reverse complement.
AATGATCAGCTAAGGCAATATGGACATGCTCATTCAAGTTCGTGCGCAAGTATTTTTCTGCATACGTAATAATTTGCTCAGCTAGTGAGATGTGCTCTTCCGGTAGCATATGGATGATTTGTGTAAACTTCTCGTATTCGTTCTTATCTTGCATCACAAATACTTTCTCGATTTTCTCAGGGTTAATGACATCATTTTTCTTCCTTCCAAAAGCAAGTCCTGACCCCATCACAATGATTTCCTCATGACCTTCTTTTACTACGACTACATTGTTGTTCAACACTTTATTAATCTTCATCAATATGCTCCTAGTTATTTCGACATACTCTATACACCAAACTATTGTAGCGGAAATTAGAGAAAAGCGAAAGCTCTCCTTGCTTTAGATTCATTAAAGGGTAGCACGAAAAAAGTGAAGCCAGCGAATGGCTTCACTTACATGTCATTACCCTTTCATCTTTAATGTAAGTAGAGGTGTTTCACCTGCAACTACATCTGTCGCTGTTTCTTTCACAACACTATCTAAATCGTCTTGATTTGTCACAACGATTGGTGTAATAATGCTAGCAGCTTTTTCTTTAACAAGGTCAAGATCGAAGTCCACTAATGCGTCTCCTACTTTCACTTTGTCACCTTCTTTTACGTGGGCTATAAATCCTTCTCCTTTCATATTAACTGTTTCAAGGCCGATATGAAGAAGAATCTCAGCACCCCCTACTGTTTTAATACCGATCGCATGCTTAGTAGGGAAAACTTGCATGATCTCACCAGATACTGGGGCAACAACTGTCCCACTAGTTGGCTCAACTGCGACTCCATCACCCATCATTTTCTCAGCAAACGTTGGATCTGGAACAGCTTCGATTGCCACTGATTTACCCGTCATTGGAGAGTGAACAATTTCTTGTTTAGGTTGAACTGGTGCAGCTTCTTTCTTATCAAGTCCGAATAGTTTCTTTAACATTTTCAAAACACCTCTCAATTAATTTCATGACATGGATTTGTCGTCTTTTACTTTACAAAAGAAAAAAGACCCAAAAAAACGTACAAAGATAGCCTCGTGCTCCCCATTCGTTTCTCAAGGTCTTGCCTGATCTAATCAGTTACAATCCTGCCCTATTCATTTCGCTTACATATTTTAATATGAACGCAGGACCTTGTCAAATATTGTCGCACTAAGGGAAGGCTTGGTTGTACTATTCCCTTCAAAGAGTGTTCTCAAACAAGAAAAGACAAGATCTAAGAAATACTGACTTTCACCTAAAAATTTTCGAATTAGCCCAACCATACTCAGCGCTTTGACATAGTATGTATGGAACAGAGCAGAAAGGAGTTGACAGATATGGGTTACTCTTATCAAGGTGGTTTTACGTTAATCGTCGTATTATTCATCTTATTAGTAATTGTCGGTTCCGCTTACGTATGCTAATTCATCATTAAGCACCCCCCTCCTTATTATGAACGCATATAACCCCCAAGCGAAATGCTTGGGGGTTAGTGGAGTTACATACCTTGATTATGGAACGGAAACATCACGTAGGAAATACAAGCTGCTTGGATGAATCCAGAATCCTTCTACATCCTCACGTAATCCAGCAAGGTGCTCAGTATGATAAAGTGGCACGAGTGGAGCCTCATCGATAATGATTTCTTGAGCTTTTTTATAAATCTCTAGACGCGCCTGTTCATCCGTTTCTTGACGACCTAGAATCAGTAATTCATCCACTTCATCATTTGAATAAAACGTACGATTACCGGTCATACCAAAGTTAGATGAATGAAACATTGGGTAAAGTCCATAATCAGCATCAGCCGTTACAGTTCCCCAAGCACCAATCATTAAATCATGTTCAGCGTTTGTAATACTATCTAAAAATGCCCCATATTCCATTGAACGAATTTCTGCTTTTATTCCAATTTCAGCTAATTGATTTTGAAGATACTCTGCTACATCAATACGAATACGTGCATCATCGGTCCAGATCGTTGTTTCGAACCCTTCAGCAAATCCAGCTTCAACTAATAACTCTTTCGACTCTTCTACATCATAACTGATTCCATCTACTTCCTCACTATAACCAAATACAGGAGGAGCAAGTGGACCCTTTGCAGGAAGAGCAGCACCGTCCATAATTCCATCAATTATCTGCTCTTTATCAATTGCCATTGAGATGGCTTGTCTTACTCGTTGGTCTGTAAAAGGTTCTTTAGTGTTATTAAATCCTAGATAAGCCAAACTTACACTATCTTGTCTTGAAACCTTCACACCATCAGTCTCTTCAACGCGTGTCACATCGCTAGGATTCAAGTGACCAATGATTTGAGCTGAATTCGTTTCAAGTTCTGCCACACGCGTAAGATCTTCAGGTACAACCTTAAAAGTAATAGAATCTACTTTCGCTTTTTCGCCCCAATACTCATCATTTTTCACAACTTTAACTGATTGACCATGTACTCGATCTTCAAATTTAAAATATCCAGAGCCGACTGGCTGCGCGTTAATAACACTTCCAGGCTCTTCTCCTCCTTCCATCGCTTCGTAATCAGCAGCGATTGCCTCTGAACTAATAATATGTCCGCCAGGATGAGCAAAGTGAGCAGGAAGAGGTGCGAAAGGATACTCAGTTTCTATTTGTACTGTGTACTCATCAACTACTTCAATATCTGTAATCATGTCATACAAAAATGATACTGGTGAAGCTATATCTGCATCCAGTATGCGTTCTACATTTACTTTGATCACTTCTCCATTTAATTGTGAACCATCATGGAATACTACATCGCCACGAAGTTTAATTTCCCATGTTGTATCATCAATAGGCTCAAAACTTTCTGCAAGACCCATATGTATGTTTAATTCTTGATCTGTATAAACTAATGTATCGTAAATTGTACGTCCTACGTTTAGCGTTTGGTGATCATTTCCAAGATGAGGGTCTAGTGTTTGGGGATCAGCTTGAACATCAATAGTTAAATCTCCACCTGATCTCTCCGTCCCTTGGGAACCATTATCTTCTACTGAATCGTTACTTGAGCATGCAGCGAACAACGCACTCACCATCACAAAAATTAACCATACTGAATACTTACTCATTTTCCCCACTGTAATTCCCTCTTTCTTTAACAATTTTAAATATATTTCTATATTATAGCGAGATCACACCCAAAGACAAGTAAAAAGGTAGGATTACTCAAATTTAGAATATATACCATATTTACATTACAAATTTTTATAGATATCACACTCCTATAAAAACGAATGAATTTTCGGAATTTAACTCTTTTATTCGTTTTTCTCAAAAAACTCTTTTAATACGATAAATAATCCTCTATAATGACCCGTATACACAAACATTAAATAAAATGAACTCGTATAATCGTGGGGATATGGCTCACAAGTTTCTACCAAGCTACCGTAAATGGCTTGACTATGAGTGATTTTTGACATCCGTCTTTTGAGTATGTTGGCCTATTTCCGTGGCTTCCTTCTCGATAGGTTTTTGTAAACCCGAATGTCAAGGTATCACTTGTTGTCATGCAGGTACCTTGGGATTCGGGTTTTTTGTTGTAATTTATGGGGAGGGTGTCATATGGAACAACTAAAAAAAGCAATTCGTGAGAGAGGAAAGGTATTATCAGATGAGGTGTTAAAAGTCGATACCTTTTTAAACCATCAGGTTGATACCCACTTGATGGCTGAGGTTGGTAAGGAATTTGCTTTAAGATTTAAAGAAGATGGTATCACCAAAGTTTTAACGATTGAATCATCAGGAATTGCTCCGAGTTTTATGGCAGCGACTGATTTAGGGGTCCCTCTAATCTTTGCACGCAAGAAAAAATCCCTTACTTTAACAGATAATTTATTAGTTAGTCAGGTCTACTCTTTTACGAAACAACAAACAAATGACATTTCCGTCTCAAAAGATTTTCTAACTGAGGATGATCGCGTATTAATTATTGATGACTTTCTAGCAAATGGACAAGCGGCATTTGGATTAATCGATATTGTTAAACAAGCCGGAGCACATGTGAGTGGAATTGGCATTGTGATCGAAAAATCCTTTCAACCAGGAAGGGTAAAACTTGATGAGCAGGGATATCGCGTTGAATCATTAGCTCGTCTTCATTCCCTAGAGGATGGTAAGGTAACATTTTTAGATGAAACAGTTTCTGTCCAATCATAAGGGGGAACAAATATGTCAACGAATACAATCCATTATCCACTATATAAAAAAGAAGATACTGATGCGTTTTTCGCACTTTTTCAAAACAACTTAGCAAACTTCGTCATTATCGCTGTCACCATGCTTGGCATGGGCTTTCCAGCTAGTATTGTCTTTGGAAAAGTGATTCCTGGTGCAGCGGTAGCCGTTATGGTCGGTAATCTTTACTATGCTTATATGGCAAAGCGATTAGCGGTAAAAGAAAATCGGACAGATGTTACTGCCCTATCTTACGGAATAAGTACTCCCGTTATGTTTGTTTTCTTATTTGGAGTGTTGGCGCCTGCTAATGCGTTAACAGGTAACCCTGAACTTGCTTGGAAAATTGCCGTTGCTGCAGCCTTTTTAAGTGGACTTGTTGAAGCGTTGGTTAGTTTATCTGGAAATTGGGTTCGTGACCACCTCCCTCGTGCGGCAATGTTAGGTGCTCTTGCAGGGGTTGCGATTACGTTTATTGCTGGTGAAATGTTATTTAATACTTTTTCGATTCCAGTTGTTGGTCTCGTAGCACTTGCTATTATTTTAGTTGGAGTTGTTGGAAAAGTAGCAATGCCATTTAAAGTTCCTGCTTCACTTTTTGCAGTAATAATTGGTACTGCTTTAGCTTTTGCACTTGGGTATCAATCTCCAGGAAGTATTGCTGAAGGGATTGCCAATGTCGGATTTTATCCTATCCTTCCATCACTTGCCGCATTTGAAGGGATGACGTATTTATTCGGTGCTTTAATTGGTTTACTGGCAGTCCTTTTACCCATTACGTTATATAATGCGATTGAAACAATGAACAATGTAGACGCAATGTCTGCTGCGGGAGATTCTTATGATGTACGTGAATGTCAAGCGGTGGATGGTGCAGGTACGATGATTGGTGCAATTTTTGGTGGCTTGTTCCCTACTACCGTGTATATTGCTACGGTAGGCTCTAAGCAAATGGGGGCAGGACGTGGTTATAGTATCTTAAATGCGATCGTATTTGGTCTTACCGCAGTTACAGGCGTCATTGCAGGCCTTGCTGCGATTATTCCACTAGCAGCGATTGCACCAATCCTGGTGTTCGTTGGTCTTTCAATGGTCACAACTGCTTTTGAGTCAAACAAGAAAAAATATTATCCAGCTGTAGCGATTGCTATGCTACCCTACTTTGCAAACTATGTGATGACGCGATTTAATAACGCTGCAGGTGAGGTCGTCGCTGGTATTTCGGAAGGGATTGTACCTTTAGGTCAAGGAGCGATGTTTACAGCGATTCTATTAGGAGCCATTACTGTTGCTATTATTGATCGCAACTTTAAACAAGCAACGATCTTCTCACTAATCGCTGCCTTCCTCTCCTTCGTTGGATTTATGCATGCACCGGCATTAGCTGTTAATGCTGCTCCAGATTTTGCGATAGGTTATGTGTTAGTTGCTGTATTCTTTATCTATTGTGCCTATAAACAAGCAACAGCTATTGAAACTCAAAACTCAGAACTCCCTCAACCAAAACATCAAGTTGCCTCTTAATAAACAAAACACAAGCGTATCCTCACTAAAAGGATACGCTTGCTTTTTTAATTTGACTCTTCTTTTTTTTCAAGCTCCGCCAATTTCGCAAGTAGAATATGCTGTGGCATATGCATAATTTGTTCAATCGGAACATTTAACGATTTTGATAATTTTTGTGCAGTCTCTGCTGAAATTTGTAAAGGTTTCATCTCCATCACTCCTCACAATTAAGTGTAGCGGATAGCACTAATGATATGCAACACTCATCTTTACTTAGCCATTCACGATCGTTCCTCCATTTACATGCAGCATTTGCCCACTCACATAAGAAGAATCATCTGAAGCCAAATAGACATACGATGGAGCAAGTTCTTCTGGTTGTCCTGCGCGTTTCATCGGAGAATTTTGACCAAACGAAGCCACATGACTCGCATCAAAACTTGCCGGGATCAGCGGCGTCCAAATTGGACCAGGTGCCACCCCATTAACACGGATACCACGCTTTATTAAGGATTCTGAAAGCGAACGAGTAAAGCTGACAATCGCTCCTTTAGTCGATGAATAATCAATCAACTGATCATTGCCCTGATAAGCAGTAATAGATGCTGTATTTATAATACTCGCACCTGCTTTCAAATGAGGGAGGGCAGCTTTGGTTACGTGAAAAAAGGAGAAAATATTTGTTTTAAATGTTCGCTCCAATTGTTCAGTCGTTATAGCCTCTAATGATGTTTGAGGATGTTGCTCTGCTGCATTATTTACGAGAATATCTAATTGGTTATGTGTCTCGATCGTTTTTTGAACTAGTTGTTTCGCGATACTTTCTTCGCCAATATCCCCAGTAAATAAAAGGCAGCTTCTTCCTTCTTTTTCAACTAATTGCTTTGTAATCTGAGCGTCATCATGTTCATCTAGGTAACCGATCACAAGATCAGCTCCTTCTCTTGCAAATGCGATCGCGACTGCTCTTCCGATCCCACTATCCCCTCCAGTAATAAGAGCTACCTTCCCTTCAAGCTTTCCACTTCCTTTGTACCGAGGACGATCATAAATTGGTTTTGGTTCCATATCCTCTTCAAAGCCCGGTTGTCGATTTTGATGTTGAGCCGGTTGACTCGTTGGGTATGATTTATTTGCCATTTATACTACACTCCTTTTCCATTAAGCTTCCCACTGATTTGTTAAAACATGAGAGAAAGATTGTAAGTGATCAATGTTTATAAATCATTTTCCGAGTCATGCCTCCGTCTAAGATGATATTTTCACCCGTAATAAATGAATTTTCTCTATTTGTTAAGTATAAGCATGCTAACGCTATATCTTTAGGAGTCCCTACACGATTGGAGAAATGCTGTTCGTGATCCGCCCTTCTCAATTCATCCATACTGCCTGTGTGAATCCATCCCGGACTAATGGCATTTACACGAATTCCCTCACCCTGTAGACTAGCCGCATAAGCGTGTGTTAATGAAACAATACCCCCTTTTGAAGCAGCATAAGCCTCAGAGTTTGGTTCAGACATAAATGCTCGTGTTGAGGCAATATTGACAATCGAGCCGTACCCCTCTTGTTTCATGGTCGTTGCTACTTCTTTAGTACAAATAAACACGCTCCGTAAATTAGTATTTATCACATCATCCCACTCGTCTACAGAGAGTTCAAAAGGTGACTTGAAGGTAGATACACCTGCATTATTAATTAAGATATCAATCCGATCAAATTGTTGCTTTACATGACTAACCACTTCTGTAATTTGACTTTCTTCTCGCACATCACATGCAAAAGCATGAATTGCTCCGCCTCTTTCATTTGTAGGTCCTTCTTCGTTTACGAGCTCCTTCACTGCATCTATATCAATGTCTGTCGCAATCACAATTGCTCCATTTTCGGCATATTCTTTTGCAATCGCTCGCCCTATTCCATTCCCTGCTCCTGTAACAATAACAACTTCTTTGCTCATTTTTTCCTCCATCCTATTCAACGAACTGTACAACATTTGTACAATTTAGAGAATCACTTTATAATGATCATAGTAGATAAGGGGGCGAAAGTCATGTCACATACATTTGATCGATACATATTTAGACTCTTTCTTTTTTGGTACATAAATGGAGTTATTTTACTTACCTTTGACATCCTGCCTCCTGCACTAGAATGGGCAAAGTACCGATAACCTATTATTATACGTTCAGACATGAACAACGACCCGAACTATTTATTGAAGTCGGCCCTGGCCTTTCTTTTAAAGACAAAATGAATCAAGATCGAAAAGAACTGACAACGATACTTGAACATATTCTAACTTCTCAACTTGATAAACAAAAACAATACATTGTTCAAGAAAGAATTGAGGAATACTCTTCGCTCATTAGAGGTAATAGAACTGCTAGCGAATGGTTAGACACGTTTAAAAAAAGATGGAGGAAGCGCTAAATGGTTATCACACTTATTATCATCCTTGTTCTTCTTTTAATCTGGACGCTCATCAACCGCTTGTTCATTCCAAATCTTCCGCAAAAAGAAGAACACACTATGACCAACCATTAATCTCTGTTTTGGTTCCAATGCGAAATGAAGAACGGAATGTAGCCGACTTATTAGCTTCACTATCACGCCTAAGCTATCCAAACCTTGAATTTATCTTTCTTGATGATGGTTCTACAGACGGTACAAACTCTCTTCTATATCAGCATAGCAAACCATTTAAGCTTGTAAAAATTCTAAAAGGGAAGCCATTGCCTGAAGGATGGATAGGAAAAGTTCATGCTTGCTATCAGTTAGGACGTGAGGCAAGCGGTGACTATTTAGCTTTTATAGATGCTGATATTCGTTTGGCCCCGACTACACTTAATCAAACACTCCATTTAATGGAAGATAAAAACGTGGGTTTTATTACCGGGTCCATTGAACTTATTTCCAAATTAAAGAAAAACACACAAAAGGTCCAAATTTCCTTTTGTGTGTGATCTAGATTATTCTCCTGTTTGATCGATAAGTAATGAGAGTTCTTGTGTTAATATTTCTAACTCCTTAAACCTCTCATTAATCGCCGACATATATTCATTTTGTTCTTCCACACTCGCAAATACTTCCTCTACCATTGCATGAGATTCCTCCGTACCACTTGTCACCGTTGATAGTTCATCAGTAATGGTAGTTGATGAATCTTTCAATTTTTTAACTAATTCGTGGAAAGCTCCTGCAGTATGAACCATTTTTTTCATTTGATCGAGTAAAAAATGCAAACTGGTCTCTGTTTGCTTTGTCATTTCCCTACTTCGGTTCACTGCGTCTTCACTTCGTTCTACTTCATAGGATACCGTTTCAGTTTTTTGTTGAATGTCATAAAGTAATTGAGAAATCTCCTTTGTTGATTGTTGTGAATGTGTGGCCAGCTTTCTCACTTCATCCGCAACAACGGCAAACCCTCTACCATGTTCTCCAGCTCGGGCTGCTTCTATCGCAGCATTTAATGCTAAAAGATTGGTTTGCTCCGCAATTTGATCGATAGTTTGCAAAATCGTCCCAATATTTTTCGTTTTATCCGTTAAGTCATTCATATTAGTCGTAGTATTTTCAACCATTTTCTGCACGTCACTTATTTCTTTCGTAAGATCGCTTAGACGTTTATACCCTGCTTCAGTTTCCCTTAAGCCCTCATTTGCAGCGGTGTTAACAGTCTTCGCATAACTAGAGATGTAGCCAACAGAGTGATCCTGATCTTTCATCAATTCATTCATCTCACTTACACTTGATGCTTGATGTTCAATTCCACCTGATACTTCTTTAAAAGTTTGATAAAGTTGATTCGAAACTTGCTGTGTGGATTCAATATCTTCTTTTACTTTCCCACTAAACTGAGTAATCACGAATTGAGATTCCGAAACCTTTACTAATAGATTCTCTACTTTTTCTTTTTCTTTTGTTGCCTCTATTGCTTGTTTCTCAACATTCCGCTGCATATTCGTACCAATTTTTGCTTGCGCCATTAAGATTAAGGTCAACAACAGTACATATAAATTTAAAGAGATTAAAACATCTGGGCCGAGCCCACTAAACATCTGCTGATTTAAATTGATAAAGAAATAGTTTGTTATGAGCAAGCCAAGCACTCCGGAAATGGCAATTAAGTGGTATTGATGATACAAAGTAACAATCGCTAAACTAACATAAACTAATAAATAGTTAGATAATTTCGGTGAGGTTGTCCCAAGTACGAACGTTAAGATAGAGAATGATACCGTCACGACATATGGGACATATAGTTGCATAGTCTTCTGAAACGTCAAAAAAGTAATAATTGTTGATAATAAGGCCCCTGTTACCGCATAAGCAAGAATGCCATTTATATGTACTCCACTTATGAAATTACTAGCTAAACCAAGACTAAACATTGCCCAAATTAATTTTGTTAATAACTTATTTCGCTCATACAATGACTTATTTGTTTCAAGCACATGATTCACACCTTCCCAATGAATGAATAATCATTCATATATCTACATCTAATGTCCTATTCTTTATGATCTATCTGATCATACCATAATGATCAGAATACTCTCAATCCTTTTTTATTTTCGAATACTAGATAAAGGAAAAAAGGTCAGCTATTATTCACTGACCTTTGGGTTTGGATCGATAGATTGGCTCGGCGCTAAAATTTCACCTTTACTCTTTGCTTGTAAAAGTGTCTTTAAGATCGTTATAGAAAGTTCACTTGGTGGGTAAGGCTTCGTTAAGTATTCCTCTACTCCATGCTCTCTAGCTGTTTGTACAATTTCATCTAGAGCTGATGATATAAAGATAGGAATTTGCTTGAATTCTTCATTATTTTTTAAAAAGCGAATAAACTCCCATCCATCCATTTCATCTCCTAACATTAAGTCAACAACCACTGCATCAATTGAATGCAGATTCATATATTCGAGTGCCTTTTTAGGATTAGAGAATTGTTGTACTTCTAGTCCATTAGCTATGAGCTCTTCTGCAAGCAATAAGGCAAGACTTTGATCATCTTCAACCATTAAAACGGTTCTTTTCTCTTCATTATTTAGATAGCTCGAAGATATAGTGGAAGTGTGATCACTCAATGGCAGTTCGATTGTAAATGTACTTCCTTGACCGACTTTTGACTCGACTCGTATCATACCGTTATGTGCTTCAATGATTTCTTTACATATAGGCAACCCTAGACCCGTACCACCAATTTTTTTCCGGTCTGTATTATCAATTCGGTAAAACTTGCGAAATAAGTTACTCATCTCTTCATCTGGTATCCCTAGTCCCTGATCTGTAATCGAAATAAGTAATTGTTTATCCACAGCCTGCAAGATAATCTTAATTAGACCGCCTTCAGGTGAGAACTTAATCGCATTGCTAATAAGATTTGTAAGTACTTGATCTATCCGATCCCGATCTCCAGTAATAGTCGTCATCCTTGCTTGGTTTTCAACTATAAATGAATGTTTTTTTGTATTTGGTTCAAACCTTGATACCACTTCATCGACCGTAGGTTTAATATCAATTCGTTCTTTTACATACGTTTGACCACCAGATTCCATTCGCTGTAGATCCAGAAAGTCGTTAATAAGATTTGTTAAGCGATTTGCTTCCTTATGAATCGTTTGTAAATATTTCTGCTGCCTTTCTGGCTTTAAGTCACGCTGAATCATGAGTTCAGTAAATCCTAAAATACTCGATAAAGGCGTTCGAAGCTCATGGCTGACAGTGCTTACTAGTTCCGATTTCATCTGATCAACTGCATATTGTTGAGTAATATCTCTGTGAACAAAAATAGTTCCCACTTTTTGATTGTGATTGAAGACCGGCTCTGCATATACCTTGAACATCCGTTTTTGTGGTGAGATTGTTTCATAATCCATAGAAGAAGACGAGCGATTATGTTGATTGAGTGCTTCTTTATAGAAACGAACTGCTTCTTCTTTCTTTTCCACAATTTGACTAAAGGCCTCAAACCACTTAGAATAAGGAGCTCTTGCTTGAGTAATAGGTTGACATGAAACTAATTCGCAAAAGGCTTTATTATACTGTAGAAGGGTTCCCTTTTCATCTACAAATTGAATCGCTTCATTCACGTAATTTATAATATCTTGATTAAGCCGTCTTTCCTTTTCTGTTTGTTCGTACAACAAGACTTTATCAATCGCGATAGCTAAATGGTTCATTACTCCACGTAATTCGTTGATTTCTACTTCTGTAAATGGTTTACCTACTCGATTAGTAGCAAATACTGCCCGTAGTTCATGGGTGGATGAGAAAATCGGGATGTAGAGATCATAAGCCAATAATGATCCTTCAGCTATCCCTCTTTCAACATCGGTCACCTTTCTTTCAACAAGGTGAAAATCCTTCTTCTCTGTTAAAATGGTTCCGATCCCATCATTAAAATGCGTCAAGATTTGTTGAACATATTTTTCATGAATCCCTCTTGAACGGTATAATGACCCTTCTGTTAAGAATAGCAACATTTTGTCAACAGGATAAATATCACTTAAATGATCGATGAGTTGGTCAAATAAATCTTTCTTGTTCAATGTAACAGAAATGGCGTGATTTAATGAATTGTATTTCACTAAGACATTGCGCATTCCTTCTGTTTCATGTAAGGATTTGAGTAGCTGTTCTTGTTTACTTTCAAGTTCTTCTTGTTGGGTTTTTAACTCAATGTTTTGTTGTATCATCTCATCTTCTTTTGATTGGATTGTCTCAATCATCTCAAGAAAGGTTCGTGATAAAACGCCAACTTCATCGCAACGTTTTTGACCTACTATCGTGACCTCTTTGCCTATTGCTAATTTTGCAGCAGCTTTGGTGATCTCTTGGATAGGACGCCCTACTCTTTTCATCATCTGTCTTAATACGATAAATAAAACTAGAATAACGATGATCATAAAGCTAACAAATAAAAGCACCAATTGATTGACATTATCTGTATAAACCCTACTCGCCTCAGCGCCTTGCTCTGCGATCTCTATTACATAATTAGACGTATTGATAATTAACTGATTTACCGTATCAGTGGCTCCGCTATTGGCATAATCGGTTAGCCCAGCAAGATCATTAGTTCTTACTAAGTTTAGGGCTTGAGGTAAATGGACAGCTTGATATACGTGAATTGTCGTTCTTATTTCTGTTAATAATGCGAGATCTTCCGCCGAAAGATTTAAGGATGAAAAGCGGTCGACATACCGTTTAAGAGCATCCATTTCTTCATAAAGAGCATTTAATTCGTCATTATCTTGAAATGCATAATACCCTCTAGCTCTTATTAGCATCTGCTTAGCATGAGAGTCTATTTCGAAAACGACCTCTTGTTTTTCTAGCATTTCGGCTCGTTGTTGCTCATAATTCGATTGAATGTGTAGACCGTAACCTACAAGCAAACCACCTACTATGGTTATGACCAATGCAACTACTAACAATAAAAATGTGAATTGCCTATTTAGCGTTTTTTTAAAATAATTATTCACCTACAATTTCCTCCACAATATCCAATAACTCCATCGGACTAAATGGCTTGGCAAGGAAATAATCGGCTCCTTCTTTAAACATTTTTTCTTGGTCTTGTTGTTGACTCTTAGCTGTTAGCATGAGTATTTTCGGTTGGACTTTCTGTAGCTTCCTTGTTTCAATCAAAACTTCTACCCCAGTCATTTTAGGCATCATATAGTCTAAAATGACTAAATCATACATATTTTTTTTAATGAGAGCAAACGCTTCTACACCATCTTCTGCTTCTTCTAGATGATATTCTTCCTCTTCAAGTGTATCTACAATTAGCATTCGTAACACATCTTCATCGTCTGCAACTAGTAACCTCTTCAACCCATTCTCTCCTTCATTAGATATTTTTTTATTTCGAAATCCCTTTTCTTGTCATAACTCCCCACTCAGTATTCTTTCTAATGGCTTGCCAAATCCCTTCTAATCTCCAAATTATCGTTAAGGGACGATACCAAAACACTTCACTTGATGCATATAAAAATAAGATGATTAGATGCTTTTTCTTTGGATATCGCCTTGAACTCCACTCTTCTAAAAGTACTCCCCACACTGATAAATATGATCCATACACCCATGTAAGGATAAATAAAAATAAACTCATCTCTAGCGACACAAAAGATAGAATAATACCGAGGAAAATATAGAGATATGCGGCGAATTCGACCACAGCTCCTAGCAATTCAATTAATAGAAAGTACGGCATCGAGATCAGTCCAACTTGCTTATATGTTGGATTAAACAACATTCTCCAATGGAGGCGTATTGTTTCAAATAATCCTCTTTGCCATCGTGTACGCTGGCTTCGTAACACAGCTAGTGATTCTGGTGCTTCAGTCCAGCAAACAGGATCTGGGATATATTTGATTGTTCGATTAACTTTCTCTTTTTTTATTTGCCGATGAAGCCTTACAACAAGCTCCATGTCTTCCCCTACTGTTCCGACCTTGTACCCACCAGCTTTTATTACCCAGCTTTTGTTAAATACACCGAATGCACCCGAGATAATAAGGAGTAAATTATATTTCGAAAGACCGATTCTCCCCATTAGAAACGCTCGTAAATATTCAATAACTTGCATAATCGCCAAGGGATTAGTTGGGAGGTTTACTTGAACAACCTGACCTCGCTCCACCTCACTTCCATTTGCGATGCGGACACTTCCTCCTGTAGCAATGACCGTCTCATTAGAATCGATGATCGGCTTCATAACTTTTAATAACGCATCATTCTCCAATACTGAATCACCATCAAGTGAGCAAATATAAGGATATCTTGAAACATTAATTCCAGCATTTAGCGCATCTGCTTTTCCACCATTTTCTTTATCAACAACATAGATATTATGAAATAACCGAGAACGATAGATGGCTTTTATTTTTTTGGTTGAAAGTTGCTTACGACTCACTAGGTCGACCTGCTGCATTTGGAATGCTTCGATTAAAAGCTCTAAGGTTTGGTCTTTTGAACCATCATTTATGACAATCACTTCATATTCCGGGTAATTCATGCTTAGGAGGGATCGAACGCTATTTACTACACCTGCCTCCTCGTTATAAGCAGGGACAAGAATAGAAATCGGTTTTGTATCTGTTGAAGAAAGAATGTCTTCGTAGGGCTCTCCCTTATTTAATCCTCTCTCTTTTCGCAATGTGCCAGTTGAAAAGAGAAGTAACACCGAATAAAACAGCGAAGCGAAGGCCATATAAGCAATAATCAATACACCTAGGTAAAAAAATATATTTTCAACTGTTTCAATCGTCACGATCTCCCACTCCCTCTCCAAGCCATTGGTAAGCCATGTCCCTTGCATAAGTATCGGGGTGGGTTGCTACAATATGCGCTAGAATATACACACCATCTCTATAACCTAGTAAAGATTCAGCAGCACTTCGCCTGACCCACCAACTGGTATCTCCGATTAAGTGTTGGAGAGGTTCAATCATACGTTTTTGTTTTAACTTTCCTGCAATCCTTGCAAATAACATTCTCTCTATCCATTCGTTAGAGGTTGCAAAAGGGATCAAAAAATGAGAGTTAGAAATACTTTCCCTTGCATAGATCCCTTTTAATGCTCTAATTCTAACTTCAAGCTCAGAAGAGAACAATAACTCTTCAAACAATCCAAAAAGGTCATCATCATTACCTTCTCGCACAACATCGAGCATTGCTAATCCAATAGGGTCACTATATTGGCTCGCCCCTAACACATACTGTCTAAACAATTGTGGATTCATTCTTCTCAAAACTTCTTTATATAGTGTAGAGGACCATTGAGGCTTCTTTTCCATTAAGAAGTCAAAAAGACGTTTATCTTGAAGGGCGGCTAAAGTGCGGATCATTTGTTCTTTTTCCTCATCCCACTTCGAATTTGATTGACTAAGCATCCATATGGTATTAGCAAGACTTCTCATTTTGAAATCCTCAATAAAATAAAGTGTATTCATTCTGGTACTCCAGTTACCCTTAAGCAGTTGTTGCTCGTATTGTTCACTTAGAAAATATTCCGCTAACTCTGTCATTCTTTCTTCGGTCGCTTCATTTCTAAAAAGCTGCTGATACTTATCAAGTGCCTCTTGAAGTAAATCAAACGTAATCGAACTTGACTTGAAATGACGAGTGATTTGATCACTCTGTCTATTCTCATTAAAAAGAGCTTCAGCCACTAGTTTTTCGATTATTGGCTTGAACTGTTCCTTCTTCTGCTCTCGACGAATCCATTTCTCCTTTACCCAAAGTAAATAAATAAGGGTTCCGATGTGAATCAAGATTAGAGATGTTATAAGCCATAATAAAAATTGTAAATTCATTCGTATATCCCCTTTACAGCAAGGAGCGCTTAATTAGTCTTTTGATTCTAGCAATTACTTCATCTACTTTAAAAGGTTTCGTTAAATAGTCATCCGCACCTAACTCTAAGGCTTTAACAATTTCCTGTTCTTGCTTGCGTCCTGTTAGCATTAGTACCATCACTTCATTTTCAGGATAATTTGTTCTTAGTTTCGCTAGTACTTCTAGGCCATCCATTTTTGGCATAATCCGATCTAGAATCACAAGGTGTTTCTCTCTTGCTTTATACCAATTCGATTCAAGAAAAGCTTCGCCATCCTTAAAAGTATTGACTTTAATACTTAGTTGAATAGACGAAAGCTCATCAATTCGGTCAAAAAGGATTCTCCTAAGCACCTCATCATCATCAATAATAGAAATATAGATAGTACGTGAGCTCATTACTACTCCTAGTTCTTCATACACAACAGAACGATTTCTTCCACCTTTCTTTGCTGCATAAAGAGCCTGGTCAGCTTGTTCAATTAATGTTGTCATTTTATTGATTTGGTTGTTCATCTCTGCAATTCCACTTGAGAATGTCACAACGAACTCTTTTTCATCTGAGCGAAATACTTCCTTCGAAAAGTGATTTCGTATCCTATTAATCACTTTATTTGCTTCGTTTCCTGATGTATTAGGAAGTATTAGAAGAAATTCCTCTCCCCCAAGTCGAAAAAAACGATCATAATCTCTTTTCAAATCAGAGATAACAGCTGCAAATCTGCTAAGAACAATATCCCCTGCAGAGTGTCCATAAGTGTCATTTACATTTTTAAAATAATCGAGGTCTAGCATGACAATTGATAAAGGTTGCTTCGTCCTTTTAAATTGGTTGACTTGCTTATTCCCTTCTATATTAAGGTACCGTCTCGTATAGGCACCTGTTAATTCATCAGTCATTATTGAATATTGGACCACTGTTTGAATCCTCAACCGATTGTTTATTCGTATTTCAAGCTCCTCACAGTCAATAGGTTTAATTATATAATCTGAGATTCCTAGTTTATAAGCCTCAAGTCTTACTTCCTTTGCTGCCACTGCCGTCACCATTAATACAGGGATAAACTCAGATATAGCTCTGGTAATAATGGATTGAAGTAGTTCAAATCCTTTGACCCCTGGAAGTAGATAATCTAATATGACACAATTAGGCCTTTGCTCTAAAAAGAGGTCTAATCCTTTTTCGGCTGTAACAGCTGCAAGAACCATAAACCCTCTAGACTCCAAGCCTTCTTTTACATATGTTACGAAATCAATATCATCATCGATCACGAGTACGACTGGGATCGTTTCATCCTTTTCTGCTGAAACAGCCGAAACCAGCCCCACTTCGACTTCATTTATGGCTTGGTCTTCTATAAATTCACCGATATAGCTCGTTACTAATTCCTCATAAGACCATGAATCGTTCGTATCGTTTTTAAGTTGGTTTAATTTATTTTTTGCGATTTCTGAATAACTTGGTAACCCTATAGAAGCAGCGGTCCCGGCTACCGAATGGAGAAATCGATACAGCTGATCTTCATTCACTACCCCTTCCTTCCATTCATTTAATAGTTTTTTCACTCTTTCTTTGAATTTCGTTTGATACTTTTGCATGATACCTCCTTAAATCGACCAATCATTTCCCTAATCTAGTTATGTTCTATCCATATTTTTCTAGCGTTCATCCTGATTTTCTCATAATTTATCAAAGAATACCATGTCCCCTAAGGTGAAATTTCTACTTGTTACACTATGTTGATAATAGTTAATAGTTGCTCTTTTGATTGTGAACTTTTATGCTATTTGACAAAGGAGGTCAAGTGAATGAATTACATGCTTAAGCATAGAGATGGAACAGAACGATCCTATAATGAGTTACTTGAACAAGCTCCGTGTTATGTTTTATTTGTTCGTCATCTTGGATGACCTATTTACAGAGATTTCCTTGCGCAGGTGCGTGAGCATTACAATGTATTTGAAAAACGCGGGGTCGATATCATCATCATTTCACCCCATAAAGGAGAGTATCTTGAAAAATTTTCAAATACTTTCGACTCTTATCCGTTTGAATTTTATGGTGATCCCTCAAGAAAACTATACAAACAAATGGGGCATCAAACTCTGCCCAAGTGGAAGATACTCGGAAAAACGGCATTAGGTTTTCTTACCAGACAACTAAAAGGCATACTACCTAAAAACAAACAGGAAAAAGAAGTTGTACTTGAAGCCATGAAAACCTCTGATGTCTATATCCAAGGAGGGGCATGGTTATATGATCAACAAAAAGATGTGAAATGGCATCACATTGACCAGGCACCAAATGATCACGCTACTATTGAAACATTAATTGAACAAGCTGATAAAAACCTTTAAAACAAGAAAGAGACCAGCAAGTGATCCCACTTGCTGGTCTAATGCTATTTTTCAGCTTTTATTAATGCCCTTCGATCCGCATCTGTAGCGGCTCTCCCATCCAATGTGCCCCTCCATGGAATGGACATGCATTTTTTTATGACACTGCTTCTTTCAGGTTCTTCTTTTTAATACCTTGTCTTTTAAATGCGAAATGAAAGTAAACAAATGCCCCAACTAACGTAAGCACCATTAAAATGAGCATAAAAACAACGCTATTCCACAAAAATGTAGTTACTCCCATAAAGATTACAGACCTAAAACCTAGTACTGAGTAAGTCATTGGTAACCAGCCATGCAATGTTTGTAAGGGGGAAGCTAGCATCTCAATTGGAAAGCTACCCGCACTACCTCCCAATTGGAGAATCAGGAGAATTATCGCTATAAATCGCCCTGGGTTATCGAGTACACTCACTAAAAAGAAGATGAGTGATAAAAACACCATACTTGTAAATATTGTGAATGAAGTAAATGCTACCTTACTTGCTACATCAAGCTTAAGAACATACAACATAAATAGTGTCACAAGTGAGGACTGTAAAAAACCAACTGTAAGAACGACCCCTAGTTTGCCACTATACCATTGCCATGCGGTTTGATGTTGTGCCAGTGGCGCTCTGAAAGGATAAATAATGGATAACGTTAACCCGCCCACATATAACCCAATCGATAGGAAATATGGGCTTAACCCTACACCATAAGACTGGTCTTCAAGTGGAGAGTGACTTTTAGATTGCACCGGACTTACAACCATGTTTTCCTGCTCTTCATTGGGATTTACTTTTAAAAGGACATCTTTTAATTCATTCATTTTAAACGCCAAGTCGTCAGAACCATCACGAAGTGTAATAAGACCATCGACTAGATCCTCACTACCTGCACTCGCGTCCTTTAAACTATGATGTAAACGATCTGTCCCATTTAATAATTCATGAAGACCTGCGTTTAATTGTTGTACTCCACTAAATGCATCTCTACTTGCTTCTTGACTTTTCTGGAATAAACTTTGTGCAGAATTCATCTTTTCGTCCACCTGATAAAGCGTGTTTAACACATCGTCATATTGATTCGTAAAATTTTTAGTGACTTCCTCTCCATTGAGACTATTCGGCAGTGCATTTTCAACTGTTTGCAAGGCATCTGACAATTGATTTAATACACGTAGTAATTCTTCTGACTGTTCGTTTGTTTCTTGGAAAAATTGATCTAGAGTCGATTGTGATTCTGCGATTTTTGAGTTAACCGCTACTAGTTCGTTATTTATCTTCTGTTGACGCTCTTCTAGAGTTTCAATTAACTCTGGTGTTTTTGTTTGGATCATTTTAAATGATTCCTTAAACTCTCGTTGGACCTCCCCAAACTTTATTGCTCTTTGGTTTGCTCCTTCAAACCAATTTACAAGCTCCTCATGCTCTCTCCAATCAGGATATATCCCATCAAGTATCGCTGGAAGCTGTTCTATCTGTAGTTGTAGATCCTCAAACGCACCCAAAGACCCATTCAATTTCTCACTTGTAGACTGAATGGTCTCATTCCATTGCTTTAACTCATCCAATGAATGATCCAACCCGATAGTTAATTCCTGGGAATATTTATCTAATGTAGTAAAAACGAGATCTAACTCTTGTTGAAATAAATTCACTTGATTTTGAATCGTTACCACTTTTTCAGAAAGGACTTGAACTTGTTCATCAGCTTGATTCAATTGAACATTGACTTCTCTTAAATGCCCATCAAGTTTATCGATTACTTTTGCGAGTTCTTCTGTGTCAGACGACTCTAAGTGAGTAATTGCTTCTGTTACTAGTTGATTTGTGTCTCTAAACATTTCATCAACGTTAGTAGAGTCTGTAAAAGCCAATATTTCTCGGCGAGCTTTCTCAAATCCAGCTTCTAACTCATCTGAGCCCTCAGTTGCTTCAGACATACCACTTTGAAGATCAGCAGCACCTTCTTTTATGCTCATTAAACCATCTTTGAGCCGATTCATACTTTCAGATGCATTCTCATTTCCTACAGCAATTTCACTCGACCCTTCTTCAAGTGCAATAACGGCATCTGTTAAATCACTAAATGCATCGTTTGCGATTTCAATGTATGCTAAGGTGAGTGTCGAGGAAAGCTCTTTTTCCATTTCTTCTACTACATTTGCTGCTATTTGAGAGGATACGTAGTTATAATCTTCATTCACTTCATAAAACACTCGCGCATTTGTTGGACTAGACTCTTTTAATGTAGATATATCTTCTGAAAATGTTTTTGGGATTTCCACGTAGAAATAATAGTCGTGCTCTGATAACCCTCGCTCTGCCTCATTTTTTGATACAAAATGAAAATCAAGTACGGGGTCTTTTTTTAATTCATCCACAAAATCATGTCCGGCATTAAGCTGCTCTCCCTCAATTATGGCTCCACGGTCTTCATTTACGACAGCTACAGGCAATTGATCAAGTTGTCCATATGGGTCCCAGAATGACCAAACTAATACCCCGCCATACAAAAGCGGCATAAAGACAATCCCCAGTAATGCAATGACCATTTTTTTTTGATTCCATATCCCTCTTAATTCTCCTAAATATCCTCTCATACGCATCTCCTATTTTTGACCATATTGTCCAGTTAGTCATTTTTTTCACAAAAAAAGAGGGAGCCCCTCCTTAACTTAACAACCCTTTAGTTAAATGATCTTTAAAAATGTTTATAATCTCATCTTTTCTAAGAGCCTCAAACATCTCTGAAAAATCAACGGCAAGCGCCATATATGATTTATAAACCATAAATGCTGTTACTTTTGGGTGAGTGACGTTTATCTTGCCTTGCTCTTTTCCTCGTTCAATTTGAGTTTCAA
This sequence comes from Alkalihalophilus lindianensis, assembly GCF_032843265.1. Classification (NCBI taxonomy): domain Bacteria; kingdom Bacillati; phylum Bacillota; class Bacilli; order Caryophanales; family Bacillaceae; genus Alkalihalophilus; species Alkalihalophilus lindianensis. The sequence continues at coordinate 491,706 of NZ_JAWJBA010000001.1, read as the reverse complement.
TGCAAGAAATAATCACTTTTTCTACTTCGGCTAACGCTTTTTTCGCATGAAGTGAACCTAATGCAGCTACTTCTTGACCTAATTTCTTGAGCAAGTGATGTTTTTGTCTAAATTCCAGTAAATCGTATAAAGCAAATGTAATATTATCATGCATATTACGTTCATTTAAAAATGCTCGTTCGAAGACACCCTTTATTTCAATAATCATCCGTCCTAGCACTGCATCAAATAATTCTTCTTTGCTTTTAAACGATGTATAAATGGTCCCTTTCCCGATATTTGCAAGTTTAGCCACTTGATCAATCGTCGTACCCTTGTACCCAAACATAGAAAATGAATTGGTTGCTGCCTCTAATATTATTTCTTTTTTATTTTCTAACATTCGACCACCCTCTAAATGACCAAATGAATAAAATAGTCATTAATTAATTATCTCGATAGTACCTCATTTATTCATAGTCTGCAAGTAGCTAGACAAAATTAAAACGACCTCGCTTTTATAGCAAGGTCGAGTATTTTATTCTTCTATAATGACTCCATACTCCCTCATCCAAAAGTCCATCTGTATAAAATGAGCTAACAATTGCGGACCGGCCATCAATTGTCCAAAATAAGGTGTTCCAGTTGATAAACCACCACTTTGAGCAATTTCTCTTAATATCTCTTTATTAATAAACTCAAAGATTGGCGCATCTTTTTGCGCTAATATGTCTTGTATCCCTTTTTGAACAGCGGCCGTATAACGTGGGTGATGGGTTTTAGGGTATGGGCTCTTTTTACGATAAAGGATATCATCCGGTAAGATGCCCTCTAATGCTTTACGCAATATTCCTTTCTCTCTGCCGCCAAGCTGCTTCATCTCCCATGGGATATTCCAAACATATTCAACAAGGCGATGATCAGAGAATGGAACGCGCACTTCAAGACTAGCTCCCATACTCATTCGGTCTTTACGGTCTAACAGGTTGGTCATAAACCATATGATATTCAAATAAGAAATCTCACGTCTTCTTGCTTCCTCAGGCGTGTCTGCTGCAAACCTTGGCGTTTCTAAAATCGTTTCTTTATAGCGACTATGAACATAATTTTTTAAATTGATTTTCTTTTGCCATTTCTCATTTAATAAACCTTGACGTTCATCAATGGAGCGCATCCAAGGGAACATGTCAATGTTCATGATTTCTGGTTTATGAAACCAAGGGTATCCACCAAAAATTTCATCGGCACATTCCCCTGACAAACCGACTGTAACATCTTTTTTGATTTCATTACAGAACCAAAGTAAAGAGGAATCGATATCAGCCATTCCTGGTAAATCCCGGACACGAACTGCTTCTTTCAATTGATTAGCTAACTCATCAATTGAGATGACGGCATTGTAATGCTTCGTATTATAAGAATCCGAAACAAGCTTAATCCATGGTCCATCTGCATTAGGTTGAAAATCATTCGCTTTAAAATACTTATCATTCTCATCATAATCTACTGAATAGCTTCTAACTGAACCTTTCCCTTGGCGTGCATACACTTTAGCAGCTAGGGCTGTTAAAGCACTTGAATCAACTCCGCCTGATAGAAATAATCCAACTGGTACATCGGCAAATAATTGACGCTCAACAATATCTTCCATTAATTCTCTAATATGAGTGGCCGTTTCTTCTGTTGTATGTGGATGTGGCTTGCTTTTCAACGTCCAATACCTGCTAATCGTTGCCCCGTTCCGATCATAAATTAGCATATGTGCAGGTCTTAGCTCATTAATATCTTTAAAAACACCATGTCCTGGTGTTCGTGACGGTCCAAGTCCCATAATTTCAGCGATTCCTTCACGGTCCACAATAGGATCAATATCTCGATGAGCAAGAAGCGCTTTTAACTCTGAACCAAACAATAGGCAACCATTTCGAACGGTATAGAAAAGAGGTTTTACACCAAGACGATCTCTTGCCATAAATAAGCTTTCGTCTTTATCATTCCATATCGCAAAGGCAAAAATCCCGTTTAATTTTTCTAGGCATTGATAACCCCATTCAATATAAGATTTCAAGAGCACTTCTGTATCCGAATGCCCCTTGAAATCATGCCCTCTTTGCAGTAACTCCGTTCGAATGTCTTCCGTATTGTACAATTCTCCATTGTAAACGATCGTGTATGTTTTATTTTTAAACGTCCTGCTCATCGGTTGAATCCCACCTTCAGGATCAACAACAATGAGTCTAGCATGACCAAATCCAACATGCTTCGATGTCCAAACATTCAAATCATCTGGTCCACGTCTGTTCAACGTATTTGCCATCTTCATTACTTCTGAATCTTCTTCCCTCATATCGCGTCGCCAGTCAATCCACCCTGTGATACCACACATTTTATCAGCCCCTCTTGGGAAATAATTCTTTATTTTTTTCTCTCTTTTGGAACACCGTGCCTCTCTTAGGCCCTCTACCCATAACCTATGTTATTCAGAGAATATCTTAAAAGTGCGATCTTTTTCTCAAGGGATTATTGTTGAAGTAATTAGTAAAATCCACCAAAAAAACATTGATTATAAATGAGAGAATGCGTAAAAGCTATTGAGAAGAGGTGATCTTCATGAACTATCCAGTCGCTCACTTAGAGCAAAAACAACTGCAACATATCCGTCAGCTTGAACAAGATTTAGGTGTTGTTTTAATTGCCTATCATCCTGAACAAGAGCAAGGCAAACGCCCAGAACAAATCAATCAGCATCGTGATCTAGACTATTTCTAACCATAAAAAGCAAGTCCCAATCAGGGACTTGCTTTTTTGTATGGATTGACAACTCGTCTACAATAGAAAATAAGACTAACCTTGGAGGCTAATTATGGACAAATGTCTTATCAAAAAAATGATGGCTCAAGTAAGCAAAACGTATACTAATGGTCATCCGCTTGCCATCTCAGATGATGAGCTCAATCAGTTAGCAACGACCATACAATTACGTTTAACGGAAACACCACTAGAAGCTCCTTCAGCCATCGTGCATGATGTCATGTATAGTTATTTTACAGATCACTCCGAGGACTGACGCTTTTTCATTAATTGCTTTACATTTTCCTTAGGCTCCCAACACGAAAATTGATACGTTGGCTTTGTGTCAAAACCAAGGCGTTTGCATAAATAGTGCATCGCCTCACCTCTTCTCATCGCTTGAAAATGAATACACGTTGCGCAACAGTGAAATTCGTTTTGCATATCTACCTCCTTACTTTTGACGTAGCTTTTCTCCAGCAAGCTTCTCAACTAGTGATGGCATGAGTTGATACATCTTAGTAGCCACTCCCATCCATTTTGGAAGGTTCAATTCTCTCTTAGGCTTTTTAATGACTTTGATGATCTCACTTGAGACAAATTCGGGTGCTAGCATAAATTTTTCTATGTTTTTTACATAACTACCTTCTTGGTCCGCTCGCTCAAAAAACGGTGTGCGAATCGGCCCTGGGTTAACCGCAGTTACCTTTATAGCCGTATCCGCTAGTTCAAGTCGGACAGAATTGGTGTAGCCTAAGACGGCATGCTTTGTTGCTGAGTACACACTCGATTTAGGCGTCGCTAATTTTCCAGCTTGTGAAGCAATATTAATGATATGACCAGAGTTTTCCTTTTTCATAAATGGCAAAGCTGCATTGGTCATCGCCATTAATCCTAGCACATTCACAGCAAACATTTCTTGATTTTCATGGGGCGCAGTCTGATCTGCATATTCAAAAAGTGCAAAGCCTGCATTATTAATCAGAATATCCATTGTTCCCACTTTTCCGACTACATCTTTGACACTTGCTTCTATAGCCTCAGTTTTGCTAATATCAAGTTTATAAATATAAGCTGTGCCTCCTGCACTTTCGATCGTTTGTTTAACCTCATGAAGTCTCTCTTCATTTCTAGCAAACAGCACAGGGGTTGCTCCAGCTTTTGCAACATCAATGGCTAATTGCTTTCCTAGCCCACTTGAGGCACCTGTAATCCAAATCATTTTGTTTTTAATATCCAATGCTTTCACTCCTAATTAAAATGAACCCTTACTCCATTTAGTGTAATCGAGAACCCATACACGAAGCAAAACATTTCTATGTAAGCGCTTTAAAGTTGTGTGAATCTTCAGATTTCCACTTGACGAGTAGCTTGTCTCTTGATTATAATAATAAAAATCAAATCAGAAGCGTTGAGAGGGAATAGTACGCGGACAACATGTGATAAGAGAGTGGTCTCACCGGCTGAAAGGACCATCACCGCTGTTGTAGCTGAACCTGCCCTTGAGCTGTTAGGTTAAACCCTAACCGTCTTTCCACGATACGGATATCGAGTGGGCATAACTATGCCAATCAAGGTGGTACCGCGGATATAACCCTTCCGTCCTTAATATTAAGGACGGAAGGGTTTTTTATTGTCAAGACAAACGACCAATTAGTGGTCGATTTCAACGATAGAAAGAAGGCAATCAATATGAATCGTCAACGAATAGTTATGAAAGTTGGCAGCAGTTCTCTAACAGAGGCAAACGGAGCGTTAAGTTTAACGAAGTTACGGGAGCATGTGGCAGCCATTGTCTCTATTAAAAAACAAGGTCACGAGGTCATTCTCGTCTCATCAGGTGCGATTGCTGCTGGGTTCTCGGCTCTTGGTTACCCAAGTCGCCCCGTCACAGTCGCCGGTAAACAAGCAGCTGCAGCCGTTGGTCAAGGTCTTTTGATGCAAGCCTACCTTGCTGAGTTTGCTAAACACGGCCTTACAGCTGCTCAACTTTTATTAACGCGCGAAGATTTTGCTGATCAAAAACGGTACCAGAACGCCCTACAAACAATTACGGAATTATTAAAGCGTTCTGCAGTTCCAATCATTAATGAAAATGACTCCACTTCAGTAGAAGAACTAACATTTGGTGATAATGATATGCTCTCTGCTTTAGTAAGTGGCTTTATTCACGCAGATACACTTTGCATGATTACTGATGTAAATGGTCTTTATGATTCAAATCCAACGCAAAACCCAAATGCAAAGAAGTATCATTTCCTACCTAATGTAACGGATGACTTGCTGATGGTTGCTGGTCACGCTGGCTCCAAAGTTGGCACAGGCGGAATGAAATCGAAATTACTTGCTGCTCAGACGGCTCTTCCTTTCGGTGTAAATGTATTCATTGGTAAAACGAGTGGCCAGTCAACTCTACAAGATCTCCTTGCAGGAAAAGGCGACGGAACATATATCGGTTCCTTTAAACACGAGACTGTTATGCCGGCCTCTAAACAATGGTTAGCCGTTCACTCACATGTTAATGGTCAAATAAAAATTGACAAAGGTGCAGAAAAAGCATTGATGTATGAAGGGAAAAGTTTGTTACCAGTAGGGATCACTTCTGTTAGTGGCTCCTTTGGCCCAAATGATGTGGTGGAGATCATTAATGAAAAAGGGAAAGTAATTGGAAAAGGACAAAGTACATTATCCTCTGTTGATTTAACACTTATTAAGGGGATGTCAAGCAATGAGGCTAGTGAACAAGTGAAACTAAATAAAGCAGTTGCCATTCATCGTGATCAATGGGTCACATTAGCAAAGGAGAGAATGTAAAATGAATGAGGTATATTCTAAAGCCAAAGAGGCACAATCGATTACACACCAACTAATTAATTTAACAACCGACGAAAAAAATCACGCATTAACACTGATCGCAACTTGCCTTCGTCAGAATCAATCCTATTTAATCAAAGAGAACGAAAAGGACCTTGAGTTTGGCAGAAAAAACGGCATGAGTGAAACCATGCTTGATCGTCTTACATTAACAGCTGAACGACTAAATGAAATGGCAAGTGCAGTTGAGCAAGTAGCTTCGCTTCGTGACCCAATTGGTGAGTTGATTGAAGAATGGGATCGTCCAAATGGTCTTAACATTCAAAATGTACGGGTCCCTCTTGGTGTAATCGGTATGATCTATGAGGCTCGACCGAATGTGACAGTAGATGCTGCTAGTCTTTGTTTAAAAACGGGAAATGCAGTTATTTTACGAGGTAGCTCAACTGCCATCCATTCCAATGTTGCGCTTGTCTCTGTTTTGCAAAAAGCACTTAAAGACGCTTCCCTCCCTATTGAGGCGATTCAACTGATAGAAGATACGAGTAGAGCAACGGCCGAACATTTATTTACGTGCAACGAATATGTTGATGTATTGATTCCTAGAGGGGGCGCTACATTAATTCAAGCAGTCATTGAAAAGGCGACGGTTCCTGTTATTGAAACAGGTGTTGGTAATTGTCACATTTACATTGATGATTCAGCAGAGATTGAATTAGCCAAGAAAATTGTTGTCAATGCTAAAACACAAAGACCATCCGTTTGCAATACAGCAGAAACAGTGATTGTCCATGAAACGTGGGCAAGACTACACTTGAAAGAGTTGCTAGATGCCCTTGACCACAAAGGTGTTACTTTCTATGGTGACACTGCATCAATGGCTATGGATGAGCGGATTAAAGAAGCAAGCGAGACTGATTGGGCCGATGAATACCTTGATTTAAAACTTGCCGTGAAGATTGCTCCTTCCTTAAATGAGGCAATGAATCATATTCGCCAATATGGTACAAAGCATTCAGAAGCAATCATAAGTGAAACAGCAGCCAATGTAAGTAGGTTTCAGCAGTCCGTCGATGCTGCAGCTATTTACCATAATGCATCAACCCGTTTTACAGATGGGTTTGAATTTGGCTTTGGGGCTGAAATTGGCATTAGTACACAGAAGCTCCATGCAAGAGGACCTATGGGACTGAAAGCTTTAACTTCAAATAAATACCTCCTAACAGGTAACGGACAAATAAAAGGATAGGTGACATGATGTTAACAAATAAAACGATTACATTTTTAGGTGCAGGCGCAATGGCTGAAGCAATCATCGGAGGACTTGTTCGCAATCAAATTGTCACACCACAGCAGATTATTGCAACCAACCTATCTGACACCTTTAAGTTAGAAAGACTAGAGCAACGATACGGCATTCAAACGACTAGTGACCGCGAGCAAGCAGTTAAACAAGCTGATTTTGTCGTGCTAGCCATGAAACCTAAAAATGTCGAGGAAGCTATTCGTGAAATTAAATCCGTTATTTATAAGGAACAGCTATTTATTTCTGTCATTGCAGGTATTCCAGCTTCCTACATTGAGGACTTATCCGGCGGTCAAGCTCGTGTGGTTAGAACGATGCCTAACACGTCAGCAAAAGTAGGTGCATCTGCTACAGCCATTAGTGCTGGCACATTTGCAACAGATGAAGACCTTGATACGGTTTCTCTTTTATTCTCAGCAGTTGGGACGGTTACAGTTGTGCCAGAAAGCAAGATGGATGCTGTAACTGGTGTAGCTGGTAGTGGTCCTGCTTATTTTTATTATTTAATTGAGGCGATGGAAAAAGCGGCAGTTGAAAGTGGCCTTACACCCGAGGAAGCTACTTCATTAATTACTCAAACAGTTGTTGGTGTTGGGAAAAGATTACAAGATACCTCTAAAACCTCTCGTGAATTATATAAAGAAGTTATGAGCCCTAATGGTACAACTGAAGCAGGTATTACGCTTTTAAGTGAACGAAATGGTCAAGATGCGATGCACGATGCCATTATTAAAGCGATTGCCCGTTCAAAAGAATTAGGATCCGTATTTACAGAATCTAAATAAGAAAAATAGGGGTGCACATTATGTGCAACCCCTATTTTCTTATTTGTTTACTCATCCAATCTCCCGCAGACATTCCTGAGAGAATGGCCCCTTCCACTTTCCCGTCTTTAAAGCAATCTCCGGCAAATACTACTGGGCTGGGATAAGTTGTTGCTACCATCCGATCTGGATAAAGAGTTTTGGGTTTTGCATAGCGCCACCTTTTTACTTGAATCCCCTCCATCTTACCATCTTTAATAAACGGTTTTACTTTAGGTAGTAATAGCGCAATTACGTCTTCATCCGATTCTTCATAGTGAGCCTCACTCCACTTACCTGAAGCATGAACAGTAAGAATAGGTTTGGTCGAAATGCCTTTTTGTTGATTATCACCAATAAATGCAATATCCCCTTCCCCTTGAATTCCACCTTCTTTAGGCACTAAGCTCCCTCCAGGTAATGAAATCATTAAACAAATACATGGTTCATAGTCGATACTAGCTAATTCCGCTTTAATATCACTTTCAATCCCATCGAGCCGAAGCCAGTTTAACACTTGGGGTACAGGAATTGTAGAGATCACTCCTTTGGCTCTTAGTAACGTTGTTGTCTGATTTTTTTCATCATAAATGGTTATTTCCCATGCTTTATCTTGATAGTTTAAAGAGCTTATTCGATGATTCAGGATAAGATCTTCAGGTTGAGCTAACGTTTTAGTAAGCGCATTCATACCGTTTGTTGCTATATAACGAGGGTATCTATCAGTTTGAAGGATGACTTGGCCCTCACTATTCATTTGATGAAACCCTCTCGTCCATTCACTTATAAGTCCCTCGTTGCTCCATTTTTCAATCAGTGTCTTCATTTCGTGTGAACGGACTGTAAAGAATTGAGCCCCATGATCAGCTCTTCCATTATCTATCCTTCTCGTTGCCATACGGCCCCCTACACTTCTACCCTTTTCGACTAACTTATAAGAAATACCATTTTCCTGTAACCTTTTAGCGGCAAATAAACCTGCAAGTCCTGCTCCGAATATGACTACTGGTGCTTCCTGCATCATGATTGTCCCCTCTCGATTTACATCAATATCTTCATCATAGCAGATATTCTTCCTGCCTCGAAATAATTCAACTCGCTCGCTAATGAAATGCTTCCTTGTCTACTCTACTTACTTTCTAGTAGAATAGTAGAAGTGAATAGGAGAAATGAAGAAGGAGTTTCGAAGTTAATGGAGAACAAAAAAAAGCAACAATCAATACCCCCTTTTATAGCGGCCGTCCAACGTATTGTTTTTCATAAAGCATTTACACCAACCATCATCGCATTAATTTTAATCAATGCCATTATCGTTGGTCTTGAAACCTATCCTTCCTTATACGAGGGATATCGTGGTTGGTTTTATGCAGCTGATAAAGCATTGCTATGGATTTTCACTGTTGAGATTACGTTACGATTTATCGCGACACGGCCAACCAGAGAGTTCTTTAAAAGTAGTTGGAACTGGTTTGATTTCTTAATTGTAGCAGCAGGGCATATATTTGCTGGTGCACATTTTGTCACAGTTTTACGGATTTTACGTGTACTTCGTGTTTTACGCGCTATTTCTGTTATCCCATCCTTACGCCGGTTAGTAGATGCTTTGTTAATGACTATACCTGCATTAGGAAACATTATGATCTTAATGAGCATCATCTTCTACATCTTCGCAGTCATTGGGACGATGTTATTTGCAGGAGTTGCTCCAGAGTTCTTCGGTAATTTACAATTATCACTTCTTACTTTATTCCAAGTGGTGACACTCGAATCTTGGGCAAGTGGAGTTATGAGACCGATCTTTGCAGAAGTCTGGTGGTCATGGATTTACTTTGTAGCCTTTATTTTAGTTGGAACCTTTATCGTCTTTAACTTATTTATCGGGGTAATCGTAAATAATGTAGAGAAGGCAAACGAGGAAGAACAATTATCAGATGAAATGAAAGCTGCAGCAGAAACGAAAGAAGAACTTGCATCTCTACGAAGTGAAGTCTCTGAAATGAACGAGCTCATTAAACAGATGTATAAGCAGCAAACAAAAAAAGGATAAACAAAAGGAGCGTCTACAGACGCTCCTTTTACTATTATTGAACGACTTCTACAACAGCTCCAAAAAATTCTGCATAAAGCTCTCTAACAGCACGATCTGTGTCTTTTGCATGAATACCAATCACTAAACTAACTTCTGATGAACCTTGGTTAATCATCTCAATGTTTACATTTGCACGAGCTAGTGCAGCCGTCAAACGCGCTGAGACTCCAACTGTATTATGCATACCTTCACCAACAATCATAATCATCGCAAAATCTTTTTCAATATAAACATCATCGGCAGCTAACTCTTCGGAAATTCGATTAACAATTCGCTCTTCAATGTCAGGAGTTAATTGACATTGACGTAAAATGACTGATGTGTCGTCAATACCAGATGGAATGTGCTCATAAGATAGACCTTCATCTTCAATAATTTGAAGTAAACGACGACCAAAACCTACTTCCCTATTCATTAAATACTTGCGAACGTAAATCGTTGAGAAGCCTTCATCAGCAGCAATCCCGATAACTGGATTCATAAAATATTCTCGCTCTGCAATAATCATCGTTCCTGACGAAGATGGGTTATTTGTATTCTTCACACAAACCGGGATTCCTTTACGGAAAGCAGGGATAAGTGCTTCATCATGAAAGACTGAAAATCCTGCATATGATAACTCTCGCATTTCACGATAAGTCATTTTTTTAATTTTCACTGGCTCATATACAACATTTGGATTTGCTGCGAACACTGAATCAACGTCGGTAAAGTTCTCATAAAGCTCAGCCTCTACTCCAGCCGCGACAATTGAACCTGTAATATCAGATCCTCCGCGCGGAAATGTAACGAGGGTTCCTTCTTTTGAATAACCAAAAAAGCCAGGGAATACAATGATTTCTTCTGTATTACGCAATTCTTTTAAATGGTCATATGCTTCAGGTAACACTTGCGCATTACCAGGTTCATCACTTACTAATAAACCTGCATCTTTTGGATTTAAGTATTTCGCAGATAGGCCTAAGCTTTGTAGGTATGCTGCAATTAATTTTGCGTTATTATCTTCCCCACTTGCTTTAATAAGGTCCATAAATGAACCTGGACGACTGCGATCAAATGTTAAACGTTCGCGTAAGTCAGCTTCGATCGTGGCGATAATACTACTATCTAACTCTAAACCTACTGCAATCGATTCATATCGTTCTATGACGGCTTTCAGTTCACTTTCTACTGCTCCTTGTTCTAAATAAGTTTCTCCAAGTTGAATTAATAAGTCCGTAACTTTCGTGTCAGCACTATCTCTTTTACCAGGTGCCGAAACGACAACAATTTTACGATCATGGTCCTCAGACACAATGGCTGCTACTTTTTTGATTTGTTCTGCACTCGCTACAGAACTCCCCCCAAATTTAGCTACTTTCATCTTGTCACTCCAGCTCCTATCATCTCTCATATTCTCTGTTTATCTAATTATTTGAACATTCTAACTATAGCACAATCATTCTTTTGGCGCAAAACGATTCTAGCGTTGATAGTACGCTTTCATTACGCTTATCTTAGCTCAAGCGACCTCACCCATCTTGTTCACACAATTAACGCCAATCATACAATATCTCTCCCATATGCTCACACATCCAATAGCTAAATATGAAAAATTGCATATTAAAAACACCTTTTCCTATATAAGACCCCCTACAATGTAAGTTGTAGGGGGTCTTAATCGATTATTGAAACCATGAAACTAATAATGACTTCCTTTCACCTTTTGTAGCCTCAGTCGTGCATGAGGATTCTGCTTCATATCCCAAATCGATTGCATAGCCATACGTGACTTCTTCAAGATAATTGGATAGATCCGCTTGGTCAAAGCACTCTGGTGCACTATAAACTTTCTTTGTGTGATCGACAATAACTCTTGCATCACTTGGTTGAACGGTGGTCTGGATGCTTAACCCTAGTACAAGTAACACTAAAGCGATAATAATAAAAATTCCTGTTCCTTTTTTCAATCGTGCTCACTTCCTTGTCTACATTTCATTATGTAGTGTAATATGTAGTAGTCAGACGTGCAACCTTTACAACGTGTATAAGTTTTTTGTAATACGATTGAGCAAGTTGTTTTCTGCACATAGTGAAGTGTGGTATGATAACTTCGTATTTCTTATGTAATTTTACTCTACTTAATGAATGATGTTAGAGGATAAATCAGGAGTGATAATCATGAATAGACAATTGCCACCAAAAGCTGAACGCCATCGTCATTTTGGCTCAGTTGAACCGATCGAAGGTTTGAAACCAAAAGAAAAAGAAAAAATGCCCGATCTTCAAAATAAACCTGATGACTATTACTTTCCTATCCAAAAAGTTGGAATTTCTAAAGTCAAATATCCAGTGATGATTGAATCGGCTCTAGTTCCTACTACACAAACAACAACAGCAGAATTTGCGATGACAACGAGTCTAGATGCAGAGTTTAAGGGGATCAACATGAGTCGCCTAACAGAGCAGCTTCATTTATTTTTCCAAACACATCTGCTTTCTATTGAAACTCTACGTGAGTTTTCAGCTATCTTAGCTCGAGAAATGAAGCAGAAAGCATCAAATGTTACCGTAACGTTCCCATGGTTCTTCACCAAAACAAGTCCTTCCATGAATAAGGAAGGGATGGCTCACGCGGATGTAACGTTGGATGTAAGCTTTAATGAAGAAACAGGATACACTTCAAAAATCACACTAGTAGCTGCTGTAACGACGCTCTGCCCGTGCTCTAAAGAAATCAGTGAGTACAGCGCTCATAATCAACGAGGCTTTGTTACAATGTCAGCTATTGTAGATGACCATGCTGATGTTGACTGGAAACAAGCCCTTCTAGAAGCTGCTGAAAGTAATGCCAGTTCGATTCTTTACCCGGTATTAAAACGTCCAGATGAAAAAGCTGTTACAGAGCATGCATATGAAAATCCACGCTTTGTCGAAGACTTAGTGCGTCTTGTTGCCAGTGATTTATATGAAAATGAAGCGATTCGAGCATTTGAAATTGAATGTAGAAATGAAGAATCCATTCATCAACATGATGCCATTGCCCAGTTATCTTTTTCAAAAGAAAAGTAAGATTACAAATAAGCCTGATCCAACAAGTGGATCGGGCTTATTTTGATTGTTGTATTTGCTGAAGCAATAGTAGAAAGCGGTCATCACAGTCGCCCTGCTTTAACCACTCGTCATTAGCAATTTGAATAAGCAATTGTCGCTTCTCACTTGGAAGTAAAGTCGACTCTTTAACTTGCTGACGAGCACGCTTTAAAAAATCCACCTTCTTTTCTACATTATGAGGTAATCGCTCTAAGAACTGCTTCATTAGGTGCTTCGCATACGTGGGACTTGCCCCATTTGTAGAAAGGGCGATCGACAAGTCTCCTTTAACCTTTGAAAGAGGGAATTGAATATCGCTTTTTTCACCATCTGATGCAAGATAGACCCATTGTCTTTCAATCCGACTGCGGTAAAGACAATCATTTAATATAGGATCGTCCGTCGTGAGCATTAAAATATCGCACATAAATGATTCATTAGGTGATACAACTCTCCTCTCAAAAGAAACCTTTTCCTCCTTAACATAATAAGCGATGGTGTCGGTAATTGTTGGAGCAATGACTGTAATCTTTGCCCCTTCCTGATGGCATCTTACCAAGTGTCTTGTGGCTACTTGCCCCCCGCCGATAAAGACCATGCTTCTCTCTTTAAGCTTAAGCATCATATGACTTGTCATGAAGAAGATGCTCGCTTTTCTTCAGCTGTAAGCCGGTACTGACACATGTCACAATTAACTAAAACTGCTTCATTCAACACTTCTTCAACTCGTCTTATTAATACTTCCTTCATATCATCATCAAATCCTAAGTAGGAACACAATACAGACTCAATACCCGTTTTTGCCGACCATTGATCGAGTTTCTTCTCCAACCCTTTCATTAAGACCCCTGTAAATAATAAATAGGGAAGCACATACACTTTTTTATATGGGAAACGCATAATCCTTTTAAGCCCTTGGTCCACAGTAGGCCTTGTTGCAGCAATATAGCATACTTCAACATCGGCAATTGGCGCCTCTTCCCATAGCAGACGCGAGATCTTCATTAAATCACTATTGGCATCAGGGTCACTACTACCTCTGCCAACAACTAATACCATTGCCTCCTCACGTTCCTCTTCCTCTGGCCGAGCAGTGATCATTGGTAAGCCTTTTTGCTCTAACCGTTTTTTCAATATGGAAATCAACGTTGCTTCTACCCCAAAGGGACGTCCATAGACAAAATGAACATGTGGATACCGTTTTTTAGCCTCATCAATTTCACGTGGAATATCGAGCTTCGCATGATTTGCCGTTAATAGTAATACTGGAACCACCGCAATCCGAGTAGCGCCTTTTTCAATACAGGCGGTGATTCCCTCGGCTATCGAAGGAGCCGCCAACTCGATGAAAGCATGCTCTTGAATAGGGATCTCTTTAAAATATACTTTAACGGACTCAATAAACGAAATAAGTTCTTGATTGCCTGCTTGTACTCGACTGCCGTGTCCTACATACAGAATCGCATTCATCTTCTTATCACCTCTTGATTTCTAAAGAGTTTTAGTTGCTCTATTAATGCCTCTTTTGATGGGGTGTCTAGGGTAGCAGCTACCTTATAACCAGCTTCAACTGCTGCTTTTTTTGAAGTTGGACCAAAGCAAATCACCGTTCTTTCTTTGCTCATATCTTCTGGAGTCCAGCCTAATGATAGGAAGCTCTTTGTCACCGTTTTTACGGACTCTGCACTCGGGAAAACCATTGTCTTCAAACGTCCTTCTTCATTTAATCGTTCACATGTGCGTTCACATGATGTAATGAGCACCTCTCGATGACTTACAAGGAAATCATGTTTGCCATATGTTTCAGTAAGCTCGATCTCCTTCTTACTCCATTGCTCTTCACCAATAATTAAGAAATTAACACATTCATTTCGTTCTTCAAGATTGGAAACATTGCATCCATGCTGTTCTACAGCTTCTTGTGACTTTTTTGAACGCACATAAAAGCGAGCACGACAATTTCTGAGGTCTATTTTTTCATCTCTTAACCATTTAAAAAAAGCTGAAACACTTTCTGGTTGTAAAAAAAGAATGTCTTCATACCTCGTTACATCTAATGCGGGACTTTCAACTCTTTCTGTTGAATAACGAGGAAACTCAAACACTTCTGCTCCCTCCGTAGTTAGTTCCTTTGCTATTGAACTTGACTGAGAGCTTGTACGTGCAAATAACAACTGCTCTCCAAATAAGGACTTACGTTCAAACCAACTTGGCTGCGTGCGTAAGGAGGCAACTTCTCCGACTAAAGTGATAGCAGGGTTCGTTAATGTTGACTGACGTACTCGATCAGCAATCGTTTCTAACGTACCTTCAACCGTTTGTTGTCCCCCAAGTGTACCCCATTGAATAAGCACAACTGGTGTATGGAGTGGCTTTCCATGACGGACTAACTGACTCGAAATATATTCAAGGTTTTTAACACCCATATAAAAAGCGATCGTGTCAATACCAGTAGCTAACGCCTTCCAATCAATTAATGGCTGACCGTCTTCTGACTTATCATGACCTGTCACTACCGCAAAAGAAGCCCCGTGCTCTCTATGGGTAACAGGAATCCCTGCATACGTCGCAGCTCCTATGCCGGCTGTGATTCCAGGAATGATTTCATAAGGAACACCAGCTTCATCAAGGGCATTCGCTTCTTCTCCAACACGACCAAATACACTAGGGTCTCCCCCTTTAAGTCGCACAACCACTTTCCCTTGTTTTCCATATTCAATAAGCTTCTCATTAATCGCCTCTTGTCTTACAATATGACGTTTAGGTAATTTACCGCAATAAATGTGCTCACACTCTGGCTTTGTCCATTCAAGCAATAAAGGATTGATTAAACGGTCATACAAAATGACATCTGCCTTCTCCAAACATTCTTTCGCCTTTATTGTTAAAAGTCCTAAATCACCAGGTCCTGCACCGACTAGGTAGACATAGCCCTCCATACTCATATGCTCATCTCCTTATGTAAACCTATTTTTATTCCGAGTTATTTGATATGTTTTATAAAGTATATAATAAAATTTAAAGAGAGTGCAACGACTATTTCATTTTCATTCCCTAGAAGTTAGTATTGAATTTAATTTGTAAGATAATCTAACAAACGCAGTCACACAAGCAAGCTCAATGTGATATAGTATGACAAAAGGTCAGAACATTCTAACTTCACAGTGATTGGTGGGAAGGCATGTCATGTCTTATAAAGATAAAAAAGTAATAACTATTGGGGTTGTGAGTGAACTAACAGGTTTAAGCGAGAGAAAAATACGTTATTATGAAGAGCGAAAATTAATTTATCCAGATCGATCAAAAGGTGGAACTAGAAAATACTCATTTGTCGATGTTGAAAGATTAATCGATATTGCGAACAAAATGGAAGATGGAATGCAAACATTCGAAATTAGAAAACAAGAACAAAAGCTAATGAAAAAGCAGGAAGTACGCGAAAAGATGTTACGAGGGCAGCTTAATGCAGCCTTTAATATTCGAAAATAAGCTCATGTTTGGCTAAAAGCCTGACATGAGTTTTTTTGTTGTAAATTCGTTCATAGAAATCCTCGACGAATGGAACACTATTATCAAAGTACGACTTAGAAAGGAGCTTCATGCATGAGCAAACCTAAAATTCCTCTAATCCTTATCTTAATTGCTACAATCCTTCTCCCCTCCCCCTCAATTGCCGCGTCTGAAGATTGGAAAAAAGTTGCGATTGTGATTGATGACTTTGGTGGAGATGTTAAAGGAGTAGACTCTTTTTTAAAAGGAGATATTCCCATTACCGTGGCCGTTATGCCTTTTTTAGAATATTCGACTGAACAAGCTGAACAAGCCCACCATGCTGGATTAGAAGTCATTATTCACATGCCGCTAGAGCCTAAGAAAGGTAAAGCTTCATGGTTAGGGCCAAAAGGAATTACAAGCGACCTATCGGATGCTGAAGTTCGTAGTCGTGTAGAAGAAGCGATTGAAGATGTCCCTCATGCAGTTGGTCTCAATAACCATATGGGAAGCAAAATCGTTGAGGACGAGCGCATTATGAACGTAATCTTAGATGTTGTAAGAGAACACGGTCTGTATGTCATTGATAGTGGAACAAGCAATAAATCCGTTATTTCAAAGCTTGCAGAATTGAAAAACATTCCCCATTCCACCCGTGATGTGTTCTTAGACGATACGCTTTCCTCAAGGCAGCATGTCTTCAAGCAAATGCAAGTCTTGCAAAAAGTAGCATCAAACGACGGAAATGCAATTGGTATTGGTCATGTAGGTATTAAAGGCGACGAAACAGCAGCAGGTATTCTTTCTTCTTTACGTGAATTCGAGAAAAACAAGATTAAAATCGTTCCAGCATCACACATTATTGATACTGAAATCGACCAAGACCCTACCCACTTTTGGACTCCAACAACACGAGGAAAGGAGGAGGAATAATGACTGTTACACTAGAGCCCTTAATTGTGACCTTTACAGCAAAAGACGATACAGACGTCACGTTACGTCCAGTTCAAAAAAGTGATGCGTATGACATTATAACGTCTGTTGCCTCCATCATTAAAGATGGTACTTACATTCAAAAAGAACGTCCTCGTACATTTGATGAAGAGCATCAATTTATTGAAGAGATGAATGCTAATGACAATATGTACATTGTTGTCGAAGTAGATGGTGTTGCTAGAGGAATTGCCAGGGTTGTCCGTGGTGAGTTAGAAATGAAAAAACATACTGGCATCTTTCGCACCTGGTTGCACGAAGATGCCCAAGGCAAAGGGATAGGTAAAAAAGTTATGGAGTATACCTTTGAGTGGTGCAGAATCCATGACCTTCATAAGTTATGTCTAACCGTATTCGCATCAAATGACGTAGCGATAACTTTATATAAAAAGTATGGATTTGTGACTGAAGGCACCCAAAAGGAACAAGCCTTTTTAAACGGGCAGTATGACGATGAAATCTTTATGGCCTATTTCTTTGAAAACGAACAAAAAAAGGAGCAATTATAATGTGGAGAATGGCAAAAACGGTGGCAATTGTAGCTTTAGTAGGTCTTGCATTAGCTATGATTGGACGAGCATTAATTGATGATAACCAATACGCAATACAACAAAAAGAAATCCCTAAAAAACTCGAAACGAATGCCATGGATCAACTAATGGCGGAGGATTTAGCCCTAACAACCTCGATGTTTTTAAAACAATTATCTGCTCAACTTCAACGATGGGCAGATGCCGATCTATCTGAGGATGAAATACAAAATCGTTTTGAAGAAGAAGTATCAGAACACCCTCACTTCAACGGATTTGCTCTTCTACACAATGACCAAACAGATGTAACCGTTGGTGATATGTCGGTATCTAACCCAAATTTATTAACTCATCACCATATGAGCTCAGAGTTTTCTGATCCGTATGAAGTTGACGGTAAAATGTATATGTTGATGGGCGAAGAGACTAAAGGTGGACAAAAGATTTTAGGTGAGATTGATTTATCATTTGTGAAAGCGTTTATTCGAAACACTGCAGCAGTTGCAGATGCAAGCGGTAACTTCTTTGTCTCAGGTGATAATCCTAATATTGATTGGAAAACCACAGCAGACCTCCCTGAGTCGATACGCTCAGAAACAGTACCTGAACTCGGTTGGCAAATTGCTGTTCAATCAGAACAACCGGAAAAGGAAAAACTAACGTATGTAGAGCATCAAGCAGTTATTAAATTTAAACGACCTCAATCTAACTTTACGTGGTTTGATGACCACCCAGACTTAGATGTTGTTAGGCAAAATGATCCATTTTATGTTGTAGAAAATGACAAAGAATCAACGGAAACACTAATTAAGAGGTTGCAACGTGATTACGACCTTGCTTTTGTTGAACCAAACTATGTGTTTTCACAAACTGGCACGACTGCATTATCAACTGTACCGAATGATGAGTTCTTTGCTCCTTACCAATGGAATCTTGAGCAAATAGAAATGAGTGAAGGCTGGAACCTATCAGGTGGAGATGATGTGACGATTGCCATTTTAGATACAGGGGTAGATCCAGATCACCAAGATCTTAAGGACAAATTACTTACAGGATTCAATGCTTTTGACGACTCCTCTGACCACTCAGACGCTCATGGTCATGGGACACATGTTGCCGGGGTTGCTGCAGCACTTACGAACAATGTGACAGGAATTGCAGGCGTCTCATGGAATAGTAACATCCTGCCTGTCAAAGTGTTGAATGATAACGGAGAAGGTTCGTCCTATGAAGTCGCAAAAGGAATTTATTGGGCTGTAGATAACGGTGCAGATGTGATTAACATGAGCTTAGGTGATTATTATCATGCTGATGTATTACAAGACGCAGTTCGTTACGCTTACGAGAATGATGTCGTACTCATCGCCGCTTCTGGAAATGACAATGTTCAAGATCCAATGTATCCAGCGCAATATGAGGAAGTTTTAACCGTTGCCGCAGTAGATGACTCGAGAAACCGAGCTTTCTTCTCGAACTATGGTCAACATATTGATGTAGCAGCACCAGGAGCTCATATTCCGAGCTTATTTCCAAACAATCAGTATACCGTAATGTCTGGTACATCAATGGCAGCACCGCACGTAGCTGGTCTAGCTGGCCTCGTACGAGCGATGCGACCTGACTTATCGGTTGAGCAAGTATATGAAGTCATTCGTAATTCAGCTAGGGATCTCGGAACAGAAGGACATGACGAATATTATGGTCATGGTGAAATTGATGTTGCAGGTACTCTGCAATCATTAGCAGGCAATTAACAAAAAAACACGGTAAGCATCCAAGCTCGCTTACCGTGTTTTTACTATTAAGAGATAACAAACCCCGTCGCTTTATGGACCGCTTTTCGCTCTAATAAAGTAACTTCATTGATCTCTGGTAATTTCAAATAATGCTTCTCTACTTCTATTTCAGCCACTCTAAATGCTTCTTCTTCACTTTGTGCAATGACAACGACTTGATCAGTTGTTTCGGTCGTCTCTACTTCAAAACGATACAGTTGCATTAAGCAACACCTAAGATTTCATCAAGAGCTTTTTGAAGAGCCTCTATGCCTACTCTTTGTTTGAAGTCAAAGAAGAATTCATTTGGTTCTTTATTCTCTTCAAAGTAACGTAAGAATGCAGCAAGAGCAGGAGCCAATTCCTCTGCTTCTACTTTCCCTTTTAATTTTTCGTTAAATTGGGCAACGTCCTTCTCAAGTGTTCCACCGACATAAAATTCAAACGCTTCAACCATCCGTTTATCTTTTGTTTTCATTTTCACACCTTGGAAGCCGATATCAGCAATTTGACGTTGTCCACATGCATTTGGGCAACCGATCATGTGTATGCGAACCGGTACATCAATGGAGATATGCTCATCTAAATACTCAGCAACACGACGCATTCTTTCCTTTGTCTCAACGAGAGCTAAGTTACAGTATTCAATCCCTGTACAGGAAACCGCATAGCCGATGAAATTCTTAGGTTCGAGTTTAATACGTTCAAATAAAGGCTCAGCTAGGAGTGCCTCTGTCTTTTCATTTGGAACATTAGGAATAATGAGGTTTTGAGAGTTACATGTACGTATTTCGCCATTTCCATACTCTCGAGCGATTCTCGCTAAATCAAACCATTCATCTGAACTCATTCGACCAACTGGAACATTAAAGCCTACATAATTTAGGCCTTCTTGTTTTTGAGGTTGAACCCCGTAGAAGAAGCCACCGTTCCACTTTTCTGTTTTGTCTATCCCTTTTGAAGGAAGATCACCTGTATATTCAAATAATTTCTCTTTGAATTTCTCAACGCCCCAATCTGCTATTAAGAACTTAAGACGTGCACGATGACGCTTTTCACGGTAACCAAAATCACGATAAATCGTCGTAATTGCAATCGCTACTTCTTTAAGACGTTGAGGTTCAACAAACACATCAAGTTCTTGGGCTAAATATGGCTTGGCACTTAATCCGCCTCCGACTTTTACATGGAAGCCGATTACTTCTTTGCCGTCCATCTCTTTTACAGCTGGTGTAAACGCTACACAGTTAATACGGTCGTGACCAGCATTGTGTATATTACTCGAGATCGACATTTTGTATTTACGTGGCAAGTTTGAAAAGTCTGGATTACGCTGGAAAAAGCGATAAACATCCTCAACAATTTCTCTTGTATCATATAATTCATTAGGGTCAACACCAGCAAGTGGATTTCCCATAATTGTTCGAGGAATATCCCCACAGGCTCCGACAGATGACAATCCGACACGATCAAGACGATTAAAAATGTCTGGAAGCTCCTCAATCCGTAACCAGTGGTATTGAATCGCTTGTCGTGTCGTAATATCAATCACATCACGACCGTAATCACGACCAATACCAGCAATGACTTCGGCCTGTTCATTTGTAATGAATCCAGATGGAATATTCACCCGCATCATGAAGTACCCATCTTCTTTAGGCTTTTGCAAATAAAGCCCTGCCCATTTAAATAAACTCCACTCTTCTTTGGGGATCGAGTCAAATCCTTCTTTCGCAAAACGGTCAATGTCATTTAGAATGTCGAGGCCGTCTTTTCTTAATTTCAAATGTTCATCTTTATTTAGTTTTTCGGACTTATTTGCCCAGAATTTTTCATAAGCCACTTGTCTACCTCCTACAAGATATTGCGATTTGATAAATACGTGATGATTTCCTCAACTGACTCTTCTACAGAAAGTCGCCCCGTATCAATTGTTAATTCAGCTTGATCAGGTTCTTCATACGGAGAACTAATCCCTGTAAATTCTGGAATCTCACCAGTACGAGCTTTTTTGTATAACCCTTTTGGATCACGCTCTTCACATGTTTCAAGAGGAGCCTGAACATAAATTTCGATAAATTCACCATCAGCTACAAGATGACGAACTTTGTCTCGATCTTCTTTAAAAGGAGAAATAAATGCAGTACAGACAATAGAACCAGCATCTACAAACAGCTTTGCTACTTCCCCAATTCGTCTAATATTTTCTTTTCGATCCTCATCACTAAAGCCTAATCCCTTATTTAAACCATGACGGACATTATCTCCGTCTAGGATATAGCTACTTAAACCTCGCTTAAATAATTCCTGTTCAAGCGCATTTGCTAAAGTTGATTTCCCTGCACCAGATAATCCGGTAAACCAAAGGATCGCACTACGATGTCCATTTCTTTTCTGACGTTGTTCTTTGGTAATTGCAACTTCATGCCAGACAATATTTTTCATTTCTTGATTCGACATTTTCCCACCATCCTACATTAATTTGATAGAATTACTATGTTTTAAGAAAGACTTGAAGAAAGGTTCTGTCAATCATATATTCTGTTAAATCCCGCCACCTTCATCATACGTAGTACGTCGTTCTTCTCTCGTTGAAATATAAAGGCTAATGGAACCTATTGTGGCTAAGAATACACTGACTATAACAAAAAATGTATAATAATCAGCCTGTCTAAATAGCAGGATCAATCCATAACTCATCACTAGAGAAAATACAGGTGAGACAACCCACACTTTCACAATCTGCTTCAGTATACTTTTTTGCCATAATTTAAATCCGCTTTTAGCTGTACCGATTCCAACTATCGCTCCTGTCGTTACTTGTGTTAATGGCACCGGTAACCCAAACATCGAAGCGACAATTACTAGCCCTCCACCTGTTATTGAGACGGTACTACCTTGTAATAAAGAGAGACGAGTAATCTTTTTCCCATTCGTTTCAAGAACCTTCCCGCCTAAAAGAATGGCTCCTAATGCGACAAATGCACCTCCGTATAGTACCGCTGATGTCACATCAATCAACCCTGCACCAACAAGTGGTCCTACTGCATTGGCAACATTATTCATTCCTGCTGCAAAGGCTTCAAGACACCCACAAATTATAAGGAGGAGAACAAGTGGTTTACGCCACTTCCCTTTCCCTGTTAAATGAGGCCACTTCTCTTCCACCCTCTTCACGATATGACCTGAAGCAAAAGCAACGATAAAGGCGACGATCGGGACAATTACCCAGAATGAAACGATAATGATTAACCGATCAAAATAGAGTGCTTGATAAGCAATACCAGCTCCAACAATAGCCCCTACTACAACCTCACTCGTTGATAATGGAATACCAATTAAGTTCGCAATAAATAAGGTTAAACATGCTGAAGCCAAAATAATAATAACCAGTTCAACATCAACAATGTTAGCTGGGATGATGCCACTTCCGATCGTTCGAACGACTTCGCCACCAGCCAATGCCCCCAAGAAGGCAAAGACCCCGACAAGAATCATTGCTATGCGTTTATTGGGTACTGCTCCACTTCCATAAGCCGGCCCCATCGCGGCAGCTGTGCCACTTGCTCCAATATTCATTGCGAAGAAAAAAGCAATACTAAATGCTACAATCGTCAGCATTTCTGCTCACCTACTTTCCTATTTCATATCACACAAAGCAGGATTGTCTGATCGTTCAATCAGACAACGACGACTGCTCAAATCAAAACGTATCGATTAAGCATGAACTTGTTTTTGCATGCCTTTAATTAAAACCTCTACAACTTCTTTGCGACTAAACTCAGGAGGAGGCGTGATTCCATTGCTTAACATTTCTCTCACTTTTGTTCCTGATAGAATCATATGATCTTCTTTTCCATGAGGGCATGTTTTGGTGGAAGCCATATTTCCGCACGCTTTGCAATAAAAGCTATGCTCGAAAAATAAAGGCGTAATTCCCAGCTCATCTTCTGTGAAATGATTGAAGATCAACTGAGCATCGTACGTGCCATAGTAATCACCAACA
Source organism: Alkalihalophilus lindianensis (assembly GCF_032843265.1). Classification (NCBI taxonomy): domain Bacteria; kingdom Bacillati; phylum Bacillota; class Bacilli; order Caryophanales; family Bacillaceae; genus Alkalihalophilus; species Alkalihalophilus lindianensis. The sequence continues at coordinate 468,057 of NZ_JAWJBA010000001.1, read as the reverse complement.
CCCGCATGATCACGCCCTACAATAAAGTGCGTGCATCCATAGTTTTTACGAACTAAAGCATGGAATACGGCTTCTCTAGGTCCTGCATAACGCATCGCTGCTGGAAAGACTGCTAGAAACACACGATCTTTTGGGTAATATTTTTCTAATAGCACTTCATAACTTTCCATTCGAACATCTGCTGGAATATCATCTGATTTGGTATCTCCAACTAAAGGATTTAAAAATAATCCGTCTACAATTTCGAGAGCCGTTTTTTGGATGTATTCGTGTGCACGATGCACAGGGTTACGTGTTTGGAAGCCAACTACACGTTTCCAACCAAGATCATCAAATGTCGCTCGTGTATCTTTAGGGTCTAGATGATAGGATTGAAAGCGACCACGCTCAACTCGTTTCATTAATGTAATCGGTCCTGCTACGTAAATAGACGGGCGGTCAAGAAGCTTTTTTACACCTGGGTGGTTAAGGTCGGTTGTTTGGTACACATTCTGCGCTTCTACTTGTTTATTAGGTTCATAGATTTCACTAACACCTATTGTTCCGTAGACTTCACCTTCAAATGTTAATTTGACAGGCTCTCCGATGGACAATTCATCCGCAACTTCTGGGGTTACTGGAAGTGTGATCGGGATACTCCAAACTGTGCCGTCCTTTAATCTCATCTCATTAACAACTGATTGATAATCTTCACTTCCTAAGAAACCTGTTAATGGACTGAAGGCTCCAATCCCAATTAGTTCTAAATCTGATAAAGCAAAAGAATCTAACTCAATCTCTTTAGTAATGGAATCAAGTTCGATATTTGGTTCAAAACGGTTAATAAGTGTTCCTCCGTGTGGGGTAATCGTTGACATAGGTTATTCCTCCTTGATTTATCAGGTTATTTTTTGGGTTGATTGTTAAGATGCAATCCACATTCTGTTTTCTGTGTGCCTGCCCACCTGCCACTACGAGGATCTTCTCCTGGCAATACAGCTTTTGTACAGTATTCACAGCCAATACTCGGAAAATTCTGATCATGAAGGGCGTTATAGGACAATTGATGTAACTTAATGTACATCCAGATTTCTTCTTCCGTCCAATGAATCAACGGGCAAACTTTTATCGATTTAAAACGATCATCTCGATTAATGAATTGTGTATTCGCACGAGTGGGTGACTGTTCTCTTCTTAGCCCTGAAATCCATGCTCGATGTTTACTTAAAACACCTTCTAATGGGGTTAATTTTCTAATTTGACAACATAGGTCGGGGTTAGTTTTCCATAGGACTTCCCCATATTCACTTGCTTGCTCAATTGGTGTTAATGATGGTTTGATTAATTCTATCTGAAGCTCAGGATACCTATTCTTCACCTTTTCAATTAGCTCATAGGTTTCTTTAAAATGAAAATCTGTATCTAAGAAGATGATTTTTGCATCTTTTTTCACCTTGCTAATGAGATCAATTAACACCATCCCCTCCGCTCCAAAGCTACAGGAATAAACTAGCTCATCACCAAATGTAGCAAATGCCCACTTTAATACATCTAGGCTATCTTTTTGATTTAGCTGCTCGTTCCATCCTTTATAATCTGCATCTTCTAATGTTTGATAAGAAATTGACAAATTGAGTCCCTCCTTTTGCAACAAAACAGCGACATTCAAAAAGAGAGAATCTCTTTGAATGCCGCCTCTAGTTTGTCTAGTCAGCTGCTCATTTTAATCGTTGTTTTTCATTTTTCTCAAGCTGAATGATTTTTCCATCTTGCACCACAATCGTTACAGATCCATATTTCAAATCCTTTAACATTTCTTGTAAACGATCGCTAAGGAGTTGCCATTCTGAGTGTCTATCCATATTGACCTCCTTTTTCTTCCTAGGAGAACTTTAATTCCTTGTATTTTGATATGAATTATTAGTTTAATAGTATTCTATCCATCATTCCCCAAATTGTCAACGCTCGATCGAACTTTTTTGAAAAAATAGGCTTATCTATTTTTTTCTTACATACAAAAAAACTGCATCTCCAATTGTTAGTGGTGTCTAACAATTGAGATGCAGTTCATGTTTACAACTTTGTCGTTAAGGTGTGATGACCTCACCTGATATACCGTCTAGCTCAAGCTTTCCTCCGCGAGTCTCTAAAATGGTTACATCTCCATCAACTGCTAATATTTCAACATCACCGCTACCACTTCGTAAAGTGATATTTCCGCTATGATCATTAATGCCGACATCACCAGAACCCGCTGTAAGTGAAAGATCTCCAGTCGATTCTTGAATGGTCGTTGCCCCTGAATTGATGTTAAGCTGCAACTTTCCGTCTATTCTTTCAAATGTAGCCTTTCCAGCTCCGTCTGTTAACCTTACATCACCCGTTACATCCGTAATTGTAAGGGCGCCAGAACCATGTTGGATCTCTAAGTCACTTTGAAAGTTGGAAACGATTAATCCCCCTTCATTTTGACGATACTGTATTGGATAATTTGAAGGGGTCCGAATATCAAGGTGGATATTGGCCTGTTCTTTTTCAGAACCTCTCCGAATAGAAGTAACAAGCTTTGCTACCTCTCCCTCACTCTCAAGTGAAATGGATGTATTCGACTGATAGAAAGTCTCTGCTTCTTCTAATTCTTCACCAAGTACCTCATATCTGACATCGACAATAATCTCTTCTAGACCCTCTTCACCAGTAATCGTCACTTCACCCTCATCATGCATCACTTCTAATGAACGATGACCCTCCACTGGAAGAGTAAATGTTTCTTCTTCTACAAATGTGACTAGATTACAGCCCGTTAACACAACAGCCACCACTATGCCCACCATTACCTTATTAACTATTTGCTTCATCTTTAATTAATCGCTCCATTCTATCTAATACCACTCCATCTAGTGTAGCCCAATCATAGCTATAAGTCATTAGAAGGCGCTCAATAGTTAGGAAGTTCACGATTTGTTCAAGATTTTTGGGAAAGCTAATACTTGTGCCGGCCTTTGATTAATAAAATTCTCTTCAATTTTATATCCTTCTTTTTCCCGTTTTTGAAATGTCCTTTTTGAAATCGGTCTTGGCGTCGACCAACTTAATGATTGAATGTTATTCCAAGAATCATGTGTGATCAACTCACTTTTATAGAAATACTGATTCCCAGAAGGATAGGTTTTACAGATGTATTTTACCGTTTGTTTTGAATGCATTAGACCACACCTTTTTTGCTTAATAGTGTAGCCATATCAATGGTTTTCCATACTTTTTTAAGCAATAAAAAAGTGCTGTTTCGTTGACAATATTCCATTCCCACTAGTAGGATAGAAGTGTTGTGATGTTTTCCAAATCCTAGATAAAGAAGTGATTAAGATGATCCAGCATTTAAAAAATAAGCCTCTGTCAGATGAAGAGATTTTCGACATGCTTATTCCTAGTGAAAAAGTAGCTCACGTTCAACTTGCAAACCCACTAGAGCACGCTCTCCTTGTTCTAATTAAATCAGGTTACACTGCGATCCCTGTACTTGATCCTTCCTTTAAACTACATGGATTAATAAGTAAATCTTTAATTTTAGATTCGTTACTTGGACTTGAACAAATTGAAATGGATCGATTAGCGGAGAAAAATGTTGGTGATGTAATGGAGCAGAATGTGCCGACCATTTACATCCATGAAACATTTGCTAAAGCGTTAACACTCGTGATTAACCATCCGTTCATCTGTGTTCTAGACGAGGAACAATCCTTTATCGCCCTTTTAACTAGAAGGTCGATCCTGGCTTTAGTAAGTAAATATTTACATCAAGTAGAAGCAAGTAATTAATTTCTTGCCTACACCTGACACTAAAGGAGACGATACAATTGAGCCGAATGCTTTTTAGCCCTTATACAATAAAAAATGTAACGATTAAAAATCGAATTGTGATGTCACCGATGTGTATGTACTCTAGTGACACAAAAGACGGCCATACAAGGCCTTTCCACCTTGCTCATTATGAAGCGAGATCAATCGGACAAGTCGGACTGGTGATGATTGAAGCTACTGCAGTAGATCCACAAGGTCGTATTTCTGACCAGGACCTTGGTATTTGGGATGATGACCATATCGAGGGATTGCAGAAGGTCGTTTCACGCATTCAAGCACATGGTGCCAAAGCTGCTATTCAACTCGCTCACGCTGGGCGTAAAGCAATGGTCGATGGTGATATTTTTGCCCCATCAGCTATTGCTTTTCAAGAAGATATGCGTACTCCAAAAGAAATGACACAAACGAAGATTGAAGAGACGATTGAAGCCTTTAAAAATGGTGCTACCCGTGCCAAAAAAGCAGGCTTTGATGTCATTGAATTACACGGTGCACATGGTTATTTAATCAATGAGTTTCTCTCACCATTAACCAATAAACGTAAAGATGAGTATGGAGGAGATCTTAAAGGTCGCTACATGTTCCTTCGTAACATTATCGACGTAGTGAAAACCGTATGGGATGGTCCGTTATTGATTCGATTATCTGCAGCCGAATATGCAGAAGGTGGCAACACGATAGAGGACTTTGTTCAACTAGGACAATGGTTAAAAGAGCAAGGAATTGATTTAATTGATTGCAGTTCGGGGGCTGTTGTTCCAGCGAAGATCCCTGTATTCCCAGGTTATCAAGTTAAATATGCTGAAACGATTCGAAGAGAAGCTGATATTCCTACAGGTGCAGTCGGAATGATTACTTCTGGCCTTCAAGCTGAAGAAATTTTGCGGAATGAACGCGCTGACCTTATCTTTATTGGCCGTGAATTATTGCGTAACCCTTATTGGGCTCGCCAAGCAGCCCTTGAGTTAAACACCGAGATAGAAGCTCCAACCCCCTATAAACGAGGCTGGAATTAAGCAAGAAGCCCGAGTGATATATTATCACTCGGGCTTCTTCTCTGATAGAAAATGCAATTGTACGGCTTTTTCACGACCAGTAAACATCTTCTTAAGTGCTGATTTTAATATAATTGAAGGCAAAACAGATTGTATTTCTACTGTATCCTTCATAAGCGTATGATTGGGTTGGCTTACATAAGCATGTTTATGGCGCCAAGAGTGAATTGGATAAGGAACCTTTACCCCTACATCGATAAAATACTCGAGCAGTTTCACCTCTTCGATTTAGGAGTGCCAATTGGCTTTAATCGGACCAAAACCGATTTTCATTTGGATGGTATTTCCTTCACTTGTCAACGGGTTAGAATGGAGGGTAATGGTTGGAAAATCGGTTATTTTAACAAGGTTTTCCGCGGTGAAAAAAAAAGACCACACCTCTTCAAGTCGAGCTTCTACTTTCGTTTCATGGGTAAACAAGTAAGTATTCATCGTGATCGCCCCTTGATTAGTATTTATTTAGTATAATCAGAAGAACAGATTCATACAAATAACTAGCTTCATCGCTTCGAAAGGACGTTTTTATCGTGCGCATTGCTCAGACCACAGTAGTTGGATATGTATTAGCTGTATTCCTACTCTTTATGAGTTTTTCATGGCAACCGTTTGATTTTTGGATACTATTTCCTGTATCGCTCTCTATTTTAACAATCTATGCGTGGCTTACTACTAAAATGGATATTTCTATTCCTACTACAGGTGGGATCATACTTGGCGTTGGGAGCGGGATTGGTCTTTATGTACTATTCGCTTGTGGAAAATGGTTCATCGAGGTATCTGGACTCCCATTGATGGAGCAACTTCAATCTCTATATACTTTAGTCCAACCGACGACTTCCTTTCACTATGTTTGGTTGTTTTTAATTATCATCCCTGGTGAAGAATGGTTTTGGCGAGGCTTCCTCGTAAAACGTCTGCTTGTTAAAAACACACCATTAAAAGCAGCTCTTATTGGAACTGGGTTGTATGCGCTCGCTCATGTATTTGCCGGAAGTATTCTACTCTTCTTAGCTGCCTTGATTGCTGGTTTCGTATGGGCCTGCATTTATGTCAAAACAAGGAACCTTTGGGTCGCGATCCTCTCCCATTTAGTGTTTGACTTGTTTTTATTACTGCTATTTCCACTCTTATAAATGAAGAAAAGACCTGTGGCAGACATAGGTCTTCTTTAAGCATAAATATTAACGAGCAATCCTTTAATTTCCCCAACCATATCCAGTATTTGAAGCCCTTTTTTCTCTTTTTCAAGGACTGCATCTGTTAAATCGAGTAGTTTACGATCAACCTCTTGCACAATTTTATAGATTTTTGTCCGGCCCCTCCGGTTAAAACCTCTACGTTCTTCAAGGCTCAAGCCAAATTGAACAGCATCTTCCATAAATTCTTTGACAAGCTGTTTGTATTTTCGTAATTCTTCAACTGTACGTGTTTCGGAAAGCACTTTCCCTTGGTCATCGATTTTGTGCATCAGTTGAGATAATTTTTCATACGCTTTGTCATCTCGCTGCTTTCCCATCACTTCATGAAATGAAACTTTAGCAGTCGGTTCTTGTTTCTTCGGTTCAACCTTCCCAAGCCCAGTCCGAGCAATTCGTTGAACATCCATGCACTCACACCCTTACGATATTCTTGTCACTAGTGTAGCACAAGTATCTACTGTTGAGATAAGAAAAAGCGAAAAGACAATTGTCTCCCCGCCCTTTAAAGATCAGTATTATTGGAGCAATTGCAATACACCTTGCGGCAATTGGTTAGCTTGCGCAAGCATTGCAGTTGCTGATTGATTTAAAATATTATTACGAGTAAATTCCGTCATCTCAAGGGCCATATCGGCATCACGAATACGAGACTCCGAAGCTGTCAAGTTCTCATGCGTTACTTGAAGGTTATTGATCGTGTGCTCCATACGGTTTTGAACTGCCCCAAGCTTTGCACGAGCATCAGAAAGCTTATTGATCGCTTGATCTAATTGGAAGATTGCTTGACTTGCTCCTTCATTTGATAACACATCAATACCCTCAATACCTAACGTCACAATATCCATACGAGGAATATCAATCATTACATTTTGATTCGTATTAGGTCCGATTTGGAAAGAAAGGGCGTTGTTGGTGATGTTAAAGTCCATTTCCCCTGCCTCGATACTTGTATTAAATTGATACTCAATCCCACCATGCTTAAATAGACCATTATTTGACACTAGTTTTCTTGATGCTTGAATATCAGTAGGTTCTTCAGAATCATTATTGTCTCTCAAGACGATTTCTGCTTCAACTTCCATCTTCACCTTAACAGTACCAGCAGAGCTAATTTTAGAAGTATCTATAGTCAACCCAAAAATATCTACCTTACCTGCATCAGCATGTCCACCAATATTAACTACTTTATTTCCAATTGATAAGCCATTAGGATCTAAGATTTCAATTTTTGCATCTTCACTATCGGTGTTCACTTCTCGAATCATAATTGTGTATTCACCAAATAACATCGTTGGCTCTTCCCCAAGACCTTCTGTAAATGTCACATCGTTCGCTTCATCAGACCCTAAACCAGCTGCCTTTTGTGTAAAAGTATATTTCGCTGTAGGATCAGTAATTTCAACTTGGTAGTCTCCAGACTTTAAGTTTGCATCAGTGACTTTTGGAAATCCAACCAAATTAATCTCATTTGCATCATTCTCATACGTCGTCAACACTGCACTAAAACCATTTAAAAGCTTGCGTGTATTAAACTCGGTCTTCTCAGAAATCGAATCAATCTCAGATTTTAACTGATCGATTTCTTTTTGGATTTGTTCACGATCATATTCTGTATTTGTGTCATTCGCTGCTTGAACAGCTAATTCACGCATACGTTGAAGCATCGTATGTACTTCTTGCATGGCTCCTTCAGATGTTTGCATTAAGGAAATACCGTCCATTGCATTACGCTCTGCCATTTTCAAACCACGAATCTGTGAACGCATTTTTTCAGAAATAGCTAGACCAGCTGCATCATCGGCTGCACGGTTAATACGTAGACCTGATGATAGCTTCTCTAAGTTTTTTGAAGTTTGGAATTGATTTTGATAGAGATTACGGTAAGAATTTAGGGCTTGGATATTATTGTTAATTTTCATTTTGGATAGGCTCCTTTAATCTTGGTAAATAGCAGTGGACTCGTAAGCATTTGCCTTTTGCTTCATCATTTTTGGCTGTGAATCTTTTTTGGATTTCATCGCTTCATTCCATGAAGACATGAGAGCCTCTAAAATGGTGATAGCTTCTTGAATGATGTTTTTATCTTTTCTTATATTCGCTTCTACTAATTGATCAGCGAGATAGTTATATACTTGATCAAGCTGGTCAGCAATAATGCCAGCTTCATAATTAATTCCAGTACCTAGTCGATGTACAATATCACTAGCTTTTTTTAATTTTTCATTCGCTTCTGTAAACTCTTTTTGATCAATCAACGCCATAGCATCTTCTAAATTCGTTAAGCATGCCTCGTATAATAGGGCAGTTAGCTCTTGAGGAGACTTTTGATGTAAGGCTTCATTCGTTAGGAAAGTGGTCAAACCTTTCCACCTCCGTCTATATTTTCTATTCACACTAGTATTATCGGCTGTTGTCGAACGTTGTTTAATAGTTTTTCTCCATATCTTCAATCAAAAGTAAAATCTCTGCCATAACCGAGTAAAGTTGTGGCGGAATATTATCTCCAAGATCCATATCTAGTAAATTTGAAACAAGGGTAGCATCTTCTTGCATGTGAATTTCATTTTTTTTAGCGAGCTCAATGATTTGATTGGCAAGCTGACCTTTCCCATGTGCAACTACTTTTGGAGCCCCGCCTTCTTCTTTATCATAACGAATTACTGCGGCAGTCGGACCATTTTGGACACGTCTTTTCGTCTGATTAAAATGTTTTTGTACGATCATATTTTATAATCAAACCCTTCCTCAGTGAAAATTGGTTTTATCTTTTTAGACTGGGTTTCTTCCCTGCCTGCTTTTTCTACTATTTCATGATGCAATTTTGTATAATTTATTCCTTTAATCGAGTAACCGATTTCCATTAATTTATCTACAGCTTTATCGACTAGAGGAGCCATACGATTAGGGAATGTTTCGTCATCATTTTTTAAAGTGACAGATAATTGGCGATCAGCTGCTGAGATTGATATACCGACCTCGCCCATCTTAGGTGTTTCCATTAAAAAAAAGATACTACAATTCTCCCAATCAACTTTCTCGCCTTCATTGCGAGAGTTTACAAATACTTGGAGGTTCTCTACTTTATTTTCTAACAGCATTGGGAGAGTAAAAAACAAACTTTGCATATTGGCTTGTTGATCTGACCTACTTAATAACTGTTGTCCAGTCACATTGTTTAGAGCTTGATTTGCAAGTTGGCTCGTTCTTGTTCCCTCTTCTTCCCCTCGTGCTAATTGCATTAAAGCAGACTTCATATTTCTCTCACTAGATTCCTGCTGTTGTTCACGTCCTGATGCTAAAAATTGAGCAATTTCGCTATCACGATTAAGTCCCATCCCACGGACCATCTCAAACATAGCACGTGGTGATCCTTCTTGTATCGGTGTTCGAACCGTCTCTGAAAATTGTTGTGGAAGGGATGTAGAAGGTAGACGCCCTTCTTGTCCAGCTCTTTCATTTATGGCAACATAATGCTTTACTTTCGTTTCAGATGGTTTGAAATTCAAACGTTCCATTAATTGAGTAACTTCACGAACGATTTGGTTGGCCTGTCGGTGTTGCCCTTTAGCCAACAATTTCTTAGCTTCGGCTAACTGCCCGCTTGCTTGCATGAGGCTGCGTTCTGTTTTCATATCAGTTAACAGCATCATTTCCGAACGAAGAATGGCTGTGTCTAGTTTTTTGATGGTTGTTTCAAGCAAGGGCTTTGCAATAGGTTGTGCATGGTTTTTAAATTGCTCAATTTGGCGCGAGACTTGGTCTAGCGTTCTTGTTATCTCTCTTTGAAATTGCTTGAAATCTGCAGTTGCTTCTGCAAGCTTCTGAGTGACGCTGGTGACTGCAATATTTTTACTGGCTACTTCCATACTTGTCTGGAATTGCTCATTTTGAATATAGGTTTGGCTTTCAACAGTATGTCTAATTGGAGCCGGCTCTAGTTGGCGAGCTACCTCTTCTGTCTGCTGTAATACTTGACTCACAAGCTGTCTTGCAGCAAGCTCTCTCCCCTTACCTGCTCGTTCACTGGCCTGATTAAGTTTATCTTGAATGGATGATTTGGTATCCTCAAGTAACTTAGGATGCTGTATAAGATTAGACTCTATTTGTTGGATGACCTTTTGAACATTTGGTTCTTTTTGAAGCGTATTGATTGCTTTAGACACCAAATCGGATAAGGTTTGCTGCTGGTTATTTCCATCTCTTCCGATTTTCACTTCCGACACCGATGTATTATGTTCAGCACTAAATTGCTGTTCCCCTCTTATTAAAGCCTGCATCATTTGCACTCTACCAACTTGAGATAGTTGACTTACCTGAGTTAATACTCGTTCAAGCGTTTGTTTTTGCTGATTTGAAAAATGAGCCTTCTGTTCAGCAAGCTGCCCTCTTACTTCATTCACCACTCTCTCGATCGATGGTTCTTTTTGAAGAATTGCTTGCATATTGCGTGACAATTGCCTCTCACTATTTGTTGAGGCTTGAATTTCTATTTGTCTTATCGCTTCGGTTAGTCTCTCTCTTCCTACTTTATCAAGATGAAGGGCTTCACTTGTCGCTCTCTCTATAAGTTGTGAAACTTCTCGTGACATCGCTGGTTGATTAACTACGTTTGTTCGCAGCTCTTCGGCTGCCTTTTGAATAGAGGGTTCCCTTTGAACAAAATTACGAATGTCCATTAGTTGGTCTCTGTTGATTTTAGGAGTGTTATTGCCTTCTTGTCTAATCTCCCTACCATTCCGCGTGCTTTCTGAAGGTTCCGCTCTATCTACTTTCTCACGAGATTCTATTTTGAAATTAGGATATACTTCTTTTGCGAGATCGTTCAATACATGAGTCAAGGGTCTCCCGTGCAAGGCTTCATGGACACTTCTTAGGTGGGTGGATGTCACTTCTAATCGTTTATTTGCTAAAGCCTTAACCGTTTCAAGACGACTAGTGTCTACATTTCCACTGCCTAGAAATCGTTGTAGCCCTTGCACACCCTCTCTTGTCAGAGGGACTCCTTTATCCATTAATGTTTGAGCAGCTTGTCTTAGGACAGGAGAAGTGGGATCCCCACCTAATTGTCTCAGAGTGTTCGTCATCACATCTCTTAGTTGGTTAGTAGTTGCAGCCCTGCCATTGCGTAACTCCTCACTGACCGTTCTCACCCTAATAATATCATCTTTTATTTGATCAATTTGAATGGTCATACGATCACTCTCAGGCATCTTCCCTTCAAACTTTGCGACGACCTCCCTGCCCCTTATATGTAAAACAGCTTCCTGATTATCTCGTCTTTCTTTCATTACTGCGTTATAAACATCACCTTCACGTAACGGTACCGACCGCTCTGGTTGACTCTGAGTTTGATTTAGGTGATTGACTTGCATACGCTCACGCTCCCGATCATCTTCGTTCTTATTCTTATTATCGGCATTCGTGCTACTAGAGTTAATCAATGCATAAAAAAGAACCAGAATTCGTTCATTCTGGTTCAAGAAAATCTTTTCGAAAGCTAGATCCTGACTCACGAGCAGACTCATCTTTACTTTTCCATGTTGAAGCAGTCCCTTTGTGAAGTATATCTTCACCGAATCGAGCATGAATTTCTTTTAACGTGTTCGCTATTTTTTCTTCTTTCATGTCTTCTTTATAATGAAATAAATCTAATTGTTTATACGCATGCTGCTGCTCAATTAAATCATAGCTACTTATTCCAATTAACCTAACTGATTCTTGATTCCATGCCTTAGTAAATAAAGCAGTTGCTACCTCGAAAATCTCTTCACTGCTTTGAATAGGGTTTGTAACCTTTTGACTTCTGGTGACTGTTTTCCAATCATGATAACGGATCGTCACTTGAATGCCTCTCGCTAATACTTCTTTTTTCTTTAACCTTTTACTGACGGACTCAGCTAAGGATTCAAAGGACCTTTCAATCAGTGCCATATTTTTAGTGTTTTGCTTAAGCGTGGTGGAATGACCGATCGTTTTAAATTCATAAATAGCTTCTGGGTCAACTGGTCGATCATCAATCCCGTTCGCACGGTCATGAAGCTTTCGCCCATTTGTACCAAACCATCCTTGAACATCTAATTGATTTGCATTTGCAAGGTCTCCAATTGTTTTAATCCCGCGCTTTTCCCATTTATCTACAGTACGCCTTCCAATTCCATACATTTCACTAATTGGAAGAGGCCATAACATCTGCTTTATATCTCTTTTTCTTAATATCGTGATTCCATTTGGCTTTTTCATATCACTTGCCATTTTTGCAAGAAATTTATTCGGCGCGATCCCAATGCTACAAGGTAAATCCAATTCCAATTTAATACGAGTTTGAATATCCTTAGCCAGTTCATATGGATGCTTAATTGGTAAATAGGATGTGACATCTAAATAACCTTCATCAATTGAAACGGGTTGAACAAGTGGAGTATAACTTCCCAACAACTCAAAAAGGGCACGAGAAGCTTGACGATATCTCTCATGATTTGGCTTCATCAACAGTAACTCAGGACATAAACGCTTTGCCCTCCAAACTGGCATCGTTGTTTTAACACCCTTAGCCCTCGCTTCATAGCTGCTTGTGACAATAATGCCTCTTCGCTCTTCCACATTACCAGCTATTGCTAACGGCTTACCTCTCAAGGTAGGGTCATAGGACATCTCAACTGACGCATAAAAGCTATTCATATCAATATGAAAAATGACTCGTCTTTGACTCAATCCTATCCCCTCCTTCTCTACTCATTTATTATACGAAAGAACGTTCGTCATGCAAAGCAACCAAATTTCACACTTTTAATTTTTTTGTTAAAACTAGCATCATACCAAGTTTATAAAGGGTTAGTCAAGATCTTTTTTCGAAAAAAACATTGCACTTTCCCGTTCTATCAGATAAGGTTTAAGTAGCAGGCGAAATGATTCCCATTTTGTCGAAGGGCCTGCATAATTGGAGGTGTCTTACAATGACCCACTATCAGTTGAAATGTGATCAGCGCTATGCCGATGTATTCGACCGCATTGTTGTTATCCTCCACGACTACCGCAAAGAAAACTTCAGATCGCCAACCATCGCACAAATTGCCTCAATGATTGGTGATACAGAGGAAGTAGTGTTAGAGAGTTTAGAGTTTGGTAAATACTTCTCAAACCATTCACCTTTCTTGCATTAAGAATCCGTTTGAGGGCATTTTGAATGTTTTACAATAATTCCACAAGCGTTTTTCATCTTCTATGTTTATGTTAGCCCACGTATAAGTTCGCATGATCATATTGGCATAAGGCCTGATTTTTATAATGTCTGCCGAGTGTTCGGACAAGCCGATTAATAGATGCTTTTAGCGAAGGATTTGAGGTTACTCTAGGTGTCCCTTGATCATGTTCTTCCATTCTTCAACTAGAATTATTTCACACCTTGTATTATGGTTTTTCGCATGCAAGCTCACCTAGCATAGCCTCTCTCATCATCGGCTGTCATTCTTCAAAAAAACCGATGAATCTTTTGAGATTCACCGGATCTATTCGTTATTTTGCTGCTTCCCTAACTACCGCAACAACAGCTTCAGATAATTTTACGAGCTCTGAAATTGGCATACGCTCATTTTTCGTATGAATTTCTTCGTATCCTACAGCTAAATTCACCGTTGGAACACCGTGTCCAGCAAAGATATTGGCATCACTACCGCCACCACTTTGCAATAGTTCAGGTGTACGCCCAATTGAAGTGATTGCTCGCTTAGCCACCTCGACAACCTCATCACCATCACCTAATTTAAACCCTGGATACATCACATCAATTTCAACATCAGCTTTTGTGCCCATTTCTGCTGCCGTATTTTCAAATGCTTCTTTCATTTTAGCTACTTGCGCTTCCATCTTTTCGTTTACTAATGAACGAGCTTCAGCTAGAATCGCCACGTGGTCACATACGATATTCGTTTGACTTCCACCTTCAAATCGACCGATGTTTGCCGTTGTTTCCTTATCGATACGACCTAATGGCATTTTAGAGATGGCTTTAGCAGCTACTGTAATCGCAGAGATGCCTTTTTCAGGTGCTACACCAGCATGAGCTGTTTTCCCATGAACAACTGCACGAACCTTTGCTTGTGTTGGCGCTGCTACAATAATGTTTCCAACAGGACCGTCACTATCTAGAGCAAATCCGTATTTCGCTTTTAAAAGAGATGGATCCATAGCTTTAGCTCCTACAAGCCCTGATTCTTCCCCTACCGTAATAATAAATTGAATGGTTCCATGTTCAATATTCTCTTCTTTTAGAACTCGAATGCCCTCAAGCATCGCAGCAATTCCTGCTTTATCATCCGCTCCTAATATTGTCGTTCCATCCGTCACGACATATCCATCTTTAATGGATGGCTTCACACCAATACCTGGTACAACTGTATCCATATGTGAAGTGAAATAAATCGTGTCTACACCGTCTTTTGTTCCAGGTAGGGTACAAATTAAGTTTCCTGCGCTATGATCTGTTTTATCGGCAGCATCATCTTCAAATACGTCTACACCAAGAGAAGTAAATTTTTCTTTTAAGATCGGAGCAATAGTCTGCTCAAATTTTGTTTCAGAATCAATCTGTACAAGCTCCAAAAACTCGTCAACTAAACGTTGTTCATTAATCATTATGTAAGCCTCCAATTTATAGTGTCAGCTTAATGGTACATGATTTTGCGATTTTTTTCACCTTTTCTCCTTTTTAGCATGGTTTTTAAAGGTGTAGTAATAGGTACTTTTTATTAAAAAAAGCTAAATAAAGCGCAAACCTAAACGTTTGCGCTTTATGATTTATTCTTTAGTTATAGTAGCATTTGTTTTCTCGCAAAATTCATACAAGACACCTCTTGCTGATTTCGGATGCAAAAAGGCTACTTTCGCTCCGCCAGCGCCAGGTACCGGCTCTTCATGAATCATTTGCACACCATTTTCTTTAATATCTTCAATTCTAGTTTCAATACTTGTTACACCAAGTGCTATATGGTGTACGCCTTCTCCACGTTTAGCGATGAATTTGGCAATCGGACTTTCCTCCGAAAGGGGCTCAAGTAACTCAATTTTTGATTCTCCAATTCCTAAAAAAGCAACTTTGACCCCTTGTGATGGAACTTCTTCAATATCGATTAATCTCAATTTCAAACTTCCAACATAAAAAGGGAGAACCTCTTCAATCGATGTAACTGCAATTCCGATATGGTCAATTTTTTTCGGTGTTTTTTCACTCAAAGGAACCACTCCTCCAATCATGACAATCTACTTAAACTAATTCGTCATAGGTCTAAAATCTCCTGCATAGCTTGTCAAAATTTCTCGATAAAGAAGCTACCTCTTGTCCTTAGCGTCAGAAATTAGTAATATAGAATAAGAGACATATGAGGGAGGGTTTATGCAATGCCACGTAAATTCCAAAAAACAATCATTTATATTATGATTTTCACAATGGTCGTTGGAACACTTTTAATGGGTGTATCATTGTTCTAAAACAAATAAAAGTCGTTGCCAAATGGCAACGACTTTCTTACATAGCTCCTGCTTTTTTCGCAAGTTCCTCAAATGATGCATCTACTTTATCTGTGATATACAGTTTTGTTCCCAAAGGAATATCCTCGTACAGTTTCTCCACTACTTCATTTGGTAAGCGAATACAACCCGCCGTTACATGCGACCCGATTGAATCAGGCCGGTTTGTGCCATGTATCCCATAAATTCTACCGTCCGTTCCCCTCGCATCAAAACCAATCCATCGTGTTCCTAAAGGGTTATGAACGTCTCCACCTCGAATGTCTAACTTTCTGTAATAAGGATTTTTGGCTTTTACCACAACCGAAAAAAAGCCCGTAGGTGTTCGATCTCCTTCTTTTCCACTTGCGACCGGAAGTATTTCTTGTAAGCTTCCGTCATGGATATAGGCCAACTCATTAGTAGCTACATTCACAATAATAAATGGATCGCCATAGCTCGGATTTTCTCCAAGTGGCCAAATCGGTGAGGCAATCATCAATAAAGCTAAACACACTGCTACCATCTAAGATCACCGTCTTTACTTTTTTTGATAGTGTGTGTTTTATATGGATCGTTTATCCACGTGGTTCCATAAGCGGTCCTTTATGTGTAAATATTGTCTAAGCTCATGCATGATGTAGAGAAGCGATGACCGAATTTCAAACTCTTCTCTTGATTGAGGTAGGTCCATTTCTTTAAATTCTGCCTCCATCTTATCAAGTCGCTCAAGAAAATAGACAACATGATTAGCAGGACTTAACGATTTACTTAACTCATCTAGAAAGTCGGCTAGTTCTATACTTTGGGGCAATGACTTTTCCAAGGATGAGACAAACGGCATAAGTCTCTCGACAATTTCAAATTGCTTCTCTCTCATTTTAAAGTAGTGATAGTACTGATCTTCATAACGCATAATATGATTATGGACATTACGAAGCGCTTCATTCTTACCAACTTTAAGAAGCTCTATTGTTTCTGGAATCTCTTTTCCGTCCCACTCACTTTCACCATGACGTAAATATTCAGCCATTTCATGCAAGATCTTTTTAAAGTGGTCTTCAATATCACGCAAATAAACCCTTAAAACCTTTTCACTACTTGGCATGTATAAATTCATTACGAGGGCAACCCCAATACCAATAATGATTAATAGCACTTCATTGATGATAATAGCAACTGACACTTGTTGGAGTGTATATAAATGCAAGACGATAACGGAACTTGTCACAATCCCTTCCTGTACTCTTAGCATAACAGCTGTCGGGATGAAGAGAAGAAGTAATATCCCTAATGACCAAGGTTGATAGCCGATCAGTTCAAATATAATCACACTATAGGCCATCCCAATTAAACAGGCGGCAAACCGTTGCCATGAGACGACTAATGACTTCCTTCTCGTGACTGATATACATAGGATGGTGAGGATAGCCGCAGATGCATAAAAATCAAGATGTAGCATTTGTGCAATTCCAATAGCAATTGCAGCACCTACGGCTGTTTTTAAGGTTCGGTAGCCAATTTTAAAATTCATTCATGAACCACAGGCCTTTCTTTTTTGCTTTAGTTTACCATCTATTTTAACCTTCCTCCCCAAATTAAAAAAGACCCACAGTTATAAAAACTGTGAATCCCTTAATTACAATACCTTTTCAAGAAAGTCTCTTGCTCTTTCAGATTTAGGGGCAGAAAAGAATGTTTCAGGAGGAGCATCTTCAACGAGCTTTCCTCCATCTAAAAATAACACTCGATCTGCCACTTCACGTGCAAAGCCCATCTCATGGGTCACAATCATCATTGTCATGCCCGTATGCGCTAAATCTTTCATAACAGCAAGTACTTCTTTTACCATTTCAGGATCAAGTGCCGATGTTGGTTCATCAAAGAGCATGACCTCAGGCTCCATCGCAAGAGCACGTGCGATCGCAACACGTTGCTTTTGACCACCCGAGAGACGATTAGGATATTCATCTCTCTTTTCACTTAAGCCTACTTTATCAAGAAGCTTTTCAGCACGCTTTGTCGCATCTGTTTTAGAAAGCCCTTTTACCGTCATCGGTGCATACGTTAAGTTTTGTAGGACTGTCATATGCGGAAATAAGTGAAAATGCTGAAATACCATCCCGATTTGTTCACGGACCTTTAACACATTTGTTTTTTTATTAGTAAGGTCCTCATTTCCAACTAGAATCGTACCTGCAGTCGGCCTTTCCAGAAGGTTGATGCAACGTAAGAACGTTGATTTACCAGAACCAGAAGGCCCGATGACTGCGACCACATCTCCTTTATTCACTTCAGTTGAAATCCCTTTTAATACATCTACTTTCCCGAAGGATTTATGCAAATCAACAACCTTAATCACTACGTTGCAATCTCCTTTCAATCATTCGTCCAATAATGGTCAACACCATTACCATCACATAATAAATCAGTCCAACAAACAATAACGCCTCAAAATACTTATAAATTTGTGCATTTACCATTTGAGCACGTCTCATAATATCCCACACACCAATAATAGAGACAATGGCTGATTCTTTCGTTAAGTTAATAAACTCATTAAAAAGAGCAGGTAGAATATTACGAAATGCTTGTGGCAAAATGATTCTGATCATCATTGGACGCTCAGGAATTCCAAGAGCAGCCGCTGCTTCTTTTTGCCCTTTGTCGACCGCTTGTATCCCTGCACGAATAATTTCTGATACATAAGCAGATGAATTTAAACCGAATGCTAATACCCCTGCTAAAAATGCACTCATATCAATTCCGAATTGCGGAGCCCCGTAATAAATAATGGATAACTGCAAGATTAAAGGCGTACCGCGAAACACGGATGTATAAGCATGAGCAAACCATCTGAGAATGGTCACTTTCCCAATTTTCATTACTGCTAAAATAACCCCTAATATGAGACCGACTAATAATGAAGTTGATACAAATTGTAAGGTAACCCCTATCCCTTTTAAAATAAAAGGGATGTGAGGTTCAATCACTCTAAAATCGATATTCATGACTGAAATTGTCCTTCCTACACGACGTATTCTTTATTCTTCTGTGTCAAACCACTTAATGATCAGCTCGTCCATTAGACCACTATCGATCATTTCATTTAATTTTTCATTGAACGGTTCTCTAAGCTCACTACCTT
This sequence comes from Alkalihalophilus lindianensis, assembly GCF_032843265.1. Lineage (NCBI taxonomy): Bacteria > Bacillati > Bacillota > Bacilli > Caryophanales > Bacillaceae > Alkalihalophilus > Alkalihalophilus lindianensis. The sequence goes on along the minus strand of NZ_JAWJBA010000001.1, from coordinate 449,314 downwards.
TAGGGAAAGCAATCGCCGAACCTGCAAGTTCCTCACTAGGTACTTCAAATTGAGCAAGACCAGATTGTGATTCCATATAACCATCGGCTACTGTATCTTCCATCAAGATTGCATCAAGGCGTCCTGCAAGTAATTCTTGAATCAATTCTGGAATGCGATCACGCTTCTCCACCTCAAAACCAATCTCTTCTGCTAAATCCTCTGCTTCACCTTCTTGAATTGAACCTAGTTGAACCCCTACCGTTAAACCGTCTAAATCTTCTAATGAAGAAATCTCTGCATCTTCTTTCGTAACAATTAAGTTTGTAGCTTCATAGTAAATATCAGAGAAATCAACATTTTCCTCACGCTCTGGTGTAGGTGTCATCCCCGCAAGAACAAAGTCTGCACGTCCTGCTTCCATCGCTGGAATGAGACCATTAAAATCAACATCTTCAATCTCAAGTTCATAACCTAATTCACTAGCGATATGTTCAGCGATATCGATATCAAAGCCTACAATTTCACCTGTTTCTAGTTCAACCGACTCATATGGTGGATAATCAGCCGATGTAGCCATGATCAATGTATCACCATCCCCAGTCGTTGCATTTTCATCCACTTCCTCAGTTGGCTCGTCCGCTGGCGCTTCAACTTCTGGTGGCGCATCCCCTTCTGCTCCACAACCTGCTAATAACCCTACTGATAGTACTGCTGTTAAACCCGCTACACTCCATTTGTACTTTTTCATTTTTCTTCAGACCCCCAACTATCTTTCTAGTAATATAATAATTATGCTTGTAGATGCATAATAACACATAGTTTTATGCATGAAAATAACTTTCCTAAAAAAAATTCTTTTTTAATTAATATCAGAAAATTCCCCTTTTTACAACTAGTTTGATGTTTTTTCTCACAAAAAAAGATGACCGCTAATAGCGATCACCTTTTTCTAAGCTTTATTCTGCGTCTTCTTCTTCAACTTCAATATCATCTTCTGTTTCCATTGCTGGGTCATCAGCTGGAGCCGGCTCATCGGCTGGTTCACCACAAGCTGCTAACACACTCACTGATAGTGCACCTGCTAAAATTGCATAAAGTAGTTTCTTGCTCATTGAAAATTCCTCCTTCATATAAGTTGAAATTTTTTATCATGTGCTTCGAACTACACCCATCATACTAAATGAATCAGGACTTTATAAGTCTTTTTCCTATAATTACAAGTTTTCACAAAATTATTTGAGAGTTTCACAATCTATTATTTGCATACTAATAGTATCTATTTTAACCATTAAAACTCTTTATTTCACGATCATTACCGGTTTATCAACTCGTTTAGCCACTTTATGTGAAACACTCCCAAGAACCATCGTTTGTAGCTTGTTAAGTCCTCTGCTACCTAGTACAACATATTCGTAATCGCCTTCATTAGCAAAGTGGACAATGGTTGGGCCCGGTTCACCATGTAACGTATGAATTTTGTACGTAATCGATGCTTGGTTAAGTCGTTCTTCAATTGGTTGGAGTCGCTCTTTTCGTCGTTTTTCAATGACATATTTATCTGTATGCTGTAAGACATCTTTCTTCGATGTAGCTCCATCAATTACATAAAGTACATCGATTTGTGCCTCGTATAATGTTGCTAGCACAATGGCCTTTTCAGCTGAACGTATGGAATGTTCAGAACCATCCGATGGTAATAATATTTTACTCATGTTTATGCCTCCATTACTTTATTTGTCAAACGATTACTTTACTAGTAAGACTGGACATTTGACTCGTTTTGCCACTTTATGGCTAACACTTCCAAGTACCATGCTTTGAAATGGGTTTAAGCCTCTACTTCCTAAAATGACACAATCATACGCTTGTTTGTTAGCGAATTGGACAATTGTCGGGCCTGGTTCACCACGTAATAAATGAATATGACAAGGAACTTTCTTGACAAAGCACCGTTCTTGAATCATTTGTAACTTAGCTTGTCTACTTTGACTAATATCAGACTTATCATGGCAATATAGAACATCAGATTTTGAAGTTGCTCCGCTTATCACGTAGGCAATATCTAGAGGGATTTTACTTTTCATCGCAAGCTCAATAGCCTTCTCTGCAGCACGCATGGAATGCTGTGAGCCATCTGCAGCACGCATGGAATGCTGTGAGCCATCTGCACATAGTAGAATGGAATTAATCATATCCGCCCTCCCTTTTAAATCATGTCTTAACCCATTCCACATTAAGAAGCGAATTCCTTTATCTAGTCCTAAAAAGCCAATTGATCACGACCGAATCAATTGGCTATATCACATTTATTTTTGGTTCGTGGCATTTAAAGCATGGAATGGGCATTTTGATTCAATCGGTTCACAATCATCTCCAATGAAAAATTGCTTCCATTCTTTATGTTCAGGATCACCATAATGACTAATATCAGGATGTTTCGGAAGCTGATCCCACGCTTCTACTCGTTTTCTTACCGCTTCTCGTGAGTTGATTCCATTTGGTTCAGTTCCTTCTAATCCTTCGAATATTCTTCGAGGTTGGATACCTATTACCATACTATTACCTAAGTTTCTTGTTATACGTTGCTTATAGGCTGGTGCGTTACCAAACGCAAAAATGGATTCATCATCAAAGCAGAAAGACCAGAGAAAATGATCTGGATCTGCTGGTGTATGGTCTGGCCAACTCTTCGGGTCATGTTTATTCAAATATTGCAACACATCCCAGAAATAATTTCGGTAGTAAGATAGGGATTGTTCTTTATCCTCAGGTTCTACAAATATAAACAACCCTCTCCTAATTAAAGGTGGTTCTTTAACTAACTCTAAAAAGGTTGAAAGGGTCTTTGGTAAGTGGGACCAATCTGAATGAGAAAGGTAGGAATACCGCAATTCTCCACGCTCTTCACCCGTTCTACCAAAGAAACATGGGAATGATGGTTCTAGTACCACTTCTCGATAATTATGATACTCATTTTTGACCCATTGGGGTACAACCTTTTCATCTTGCATTTGCTCACTTGTTAACAAGTAGTCTGATAGATTTTTCATATTGAGCCCTCCCGAAAATAACTATATGAAAGCATGTGTAGTCTTAGAATCATTTCACTCATGATGAATAAGTTTCATGTATAACTTGTCTTACTCCTTCATTTACTTAAAGTAGGACCTTGTATTAAGGAGGAGAAGCTACTTTGTTATCAGGAATGCTATTAGGCATTGCATTAGCCGCACCCGTTGGCCCACTTACATTAGAGATGATCAAACGAGGAGTGCAGTATGGCTTTTTTTGTGCGTTAGCTATAGGCTTAGGTGGTCTGTCAGCCGATGCACTCTTTATGGCCCTTATTTATCAAGGTACTTCTCATATCCTGGCCATCCCAGCTGTGCACCTTTTATTATTTTTATTTGGATCTCTTTTTTTAGGGTACTTAGCCTACGAATCCGTCATGAGTATGTTTCATTCCACAGAAATTGATAAGGCCCCTTCACCCTACTCAAAAAACCTCGTCATTAAATGTTTTCTAACTGGTTTAACCATCGCTCTTATTAATCCGATCAATATCTTGTTTTGGTTTGGGATCTATGGTTCCGTCTTAAGTGAGTCCACACAATCAGGTTCCCTTGATCATATTTTAGTTCAGACTTCCTTTATTTTTTTAGGTATACTCACATGGAATGTAATTATTTCTGTTCTAGCTAAATTAACCTCCTTTGTTTTAAGCAAGCAATTGTTCAAGTGGATTCATGGATTTGCTGCGGTATTACTTATGTATTACAGCTTGCATTTCGCTGTTGAATTTCTAAGAGCGATGCTAGCAGTATATAATGGTTTATTTCACTAAAAAGTTACATCTTAAACCTTACTAAATAATTAATTTCTTGTATACTAAGAAAAACAACTTGAAAGCGAGCGAGATGGATGCAATATAAACGTGAAGAATCGTTTCGATATGAATTTAATTCACCATTGAATGCTACTTTTAAACTCATTAAACTTGCCACTGCCGACGTCGATAGTAATGAAGGAAAAATGTTAATCATTGATATTAGTGGCGGCGGACTAAAAATGAGCTCTCACTTAGAGTTACCTGACCCAAAAACGACTAAAACATCGATCGAAATGGATATTGAATTAGCAAATGAAACGCTAGAAGTTCAAGGTGAGGTTGTTTGGAAGAACTCCTACAATAGTTCGTTTCAGTACGGGATCGATTTCACCTACACAGACAAAGAAAGTCAAGAACTCATCACCCTTTTAAAAAAACATATTAAACAGTCAAAACAACCAAAAGAGGAATAAAAAGGAAGAACATGAGCGAGCCATGTTCTTCCTTTATTTTTGTTGAAGTAACTGTTTGGTACGTGAATATTCTGGTAGGATCACATCAATTTTCGTTCCTCTTCCAAGCTCACTATGAATGGTTACTAGCCCTTCATGATGTTCTATGATTTTATAACAGACCATCAATCCGAGACCAGTTCCTTTTTCTTTCGTTGAGTAAAAAGGCTCACCTAATCGCTCAATTCTTTCTTTTGGTATACCACAACCATTATCTTCGATTTGAATACAAATTTGATTTTCTGGGTGATTTAAAAGACGAATCGTAATTTCTCCATTTTCTTCGACAGCTTCAATCGCATTTCGAAGCAAGTTTAGGAACACTTGCTTTAATTGCTTCTCAGAACCATAGATCGTCGGTACATCCTCAAACTCAAAATCAACTTGAACATTCTTCATGATGCTTTGAGTTTCTACCAATGTCATTACTTTCTGTACTATTGGCTGGAGTTTCAATGTTTGAAAGGTTGATTCATGATTAGGCTTAGCTAATGTTAAATACTCATAAATAATACCTTCTACTCTCTCAAGCTCCTCCATCACTAATTCAAGAAACTGTTCATTAAATTCCCGTTCACGTTGAAACAGCTGTAAAAATCCTTTAATGGCTGTTAAAGGATTTCTTATTTCATGAGCAACACCTGCTGCAAGTTGGGCGACCATCGATAATTTGTCCGATTTTCTTATTAAATCATCCATTCTTTTACGCTCTGAGACATCCTTTAAGATGGTTCGAAACGCAGGTTTTCCTTTAAACAAGATGATCGTTGACGTTGCTTCAACATCCACTGTTGTACCATCTAAACATTGCAACTGGAATAATGAAGTCGTCAGCTTTTTCTTCCCAGACATAAGAAGCCTTGCATTTTCGCTTATCCGTTTGATGTCATTTGCCTTATATAAGGTATCGATTCTCTTATTAAGTAAGTCATGACGACTATTTGCCTTAAAGAGCTTTTCGCCTGCTGGATTAATATAAATTAATCGTCTACCATCATGAACGGAGATCGTCTCAGGCGTATGCTCTACAAGACTTTTGTACCTTCGTTCGCTTTCTCTTAAGTCATGTTCAATCTTTTTTCTAGTTGAACTATTGGTAAAGTAAAGAGTGACTTGATCTTCGACTCTATAGGCACGAACATCGTACCAACATTTTGTCTTTTCTAGATAGTACTCTACTTGTACACTTTCTTGGCCAGATAGGAGTTGATAAACTTTTTTTGAAAGTCCTTGTTGATCCATTTGTAAGAAAGACCAAAAGTCTCGCACTTTCAGCTGATCCCAAGCGAGACCTAACATTTTTTCTGCTTTCTCGTTAACAAATAAAAATGTCCCATCTAGTTTTATCGTAATAATAGCATCCTTAATTCCATTTAATATCTTCCAATAAAGTTGACTCCCCACTTGTTCCTTAGTTTGAGCATGTAATGCATCTCCATTTACGTTCTCTTCAACTTTCAACTGCAGTAAATACTGTCTTTCCCCTATATTTAAAGGAGTAAGATGCAATTGTGCGTGTTGATGGCATTCTTCTAGTTGAGTCAAGAGAAGTAATAATTTATGGTGTTCTTTTAAATATTGAAAGAGCGTTCCGTTTTCTTGCGCCAAGTATTCACCGAACACTTCATCTAATGTGTGAAATAATAACTGACTAGAATCAAACCCAAATAATTCCTCCCAGGTCGCATCCACTTCAGTGAAGGTACCCTCTTCATTTAAAAAGGCTTGAGCTACCTTTAAATCGGTCCTATCAGTACACCACATAGTATCAACCATCTTCATTCTCCTAACTATCCTAAATACATCTAGCATTACGTAATGTTCTGCATAATTCTTTGTATTCCTGCCTTTTTCATTAGTCATATTTCTCTTTCTTATGACATTTTTCACGGGAGGATTCGAAACTTGAGCCCTGCATGACATAAATATCCGCTATAATAGAGGTAAGGAGGTCTCTATGGAATATCTTTTATCTATCTTTTTAGGAATAGCAATTGGTGTGTTTTCAGGTTTCTTTGGAATAGGCGGCGGAATTATCCTTACTCCCCTATTATTAATGGTCGGACTTCCACCTACGACTGTTATCGGTACGAGCTTGATGCTCTCACTAGGAACATCGATATCTGGAGCCATATCTCATTTTCGTTTAAAAAACATTAATTGGTATTATGTTATTATCATAAATTGTACAGGGATTATAGGTACGCAAATTGCTCACCCTCTTATGATTCACCTTGATCAACTTGGCCTTGCCGAAGCCGTCATTTCCATTTTCTACATAGTATTGTTAAGTTATTTTGCCTTTTCATTGCTATATAAACGCAAAAATGAAAAACCTACGAATAAGAAAAAACTTTCTCCTGCTATTCTTGCAGGATTAATTGGTCTTGGTGCTGGGTTAATCTCTTCTGCATTAGGAGTAAGTGGTGGGTTCTTCATCGTACCTCTTCTCATTGCATTGCTTGGCATGAAGGCTAGTCAAGCTGTCGGTACGAGCTTAGCATCTGTTGTCTTTATTGTTTCAGCAGGTCTGATCTCTTACAGCCTCTCAAGTCCCCTTAACTATGGGATCGGGATCGCCTTAATTATCGGTACATTTTTTGGTGCCCCGATAGGCGCTCGGGCGACTAGATTATTTAATGAAGCGCGAATGAAAAAGTTACTTGGCATTTTATACATCTGTATGATTGTAAGTGTTTTGTCGAATACATTATCTCTATCTATCGTTGGACTAACTATCATCAGTATATTTGCTCTAACATTCTTTACATTAGTGATTCGAAACTTCAACCTAAACAAAAAAAAGCAAGGGTCTCCTTCTACATGAAGGGCCCTTGCTTTTTTGATAAAGCTTTAGTGACCTGAACCGACGCCACTCATTTTTGAAACGAGTTCTGTACTATCATGATCCATACCTGTAAGATTTACTTTAATACCTTGCTGTTCAAATTTAGCCTTAATTTTATCCAATGCTCCAACGGCTGAATCATCCCATAAGTGAGATTGTCTGAAGTCAATCTCAACAGTTTTTACATCTTCTTTATAATCAAATTTCGTTAATAAGTCTGTAACGGAAGCAAAGAAGATTTGACCTTTCACTCGGTAAATCACTTTTGCATTCACTTGATCCATTTCTTTAATCACGTCAACTTTTGATATTTTTGCTGCGAAGAAAATCGCACTTAAAAGAACTCCTGCAAAAACACCAATCGCTAAGTTATGGGTAAATACAACAGTAGCGACTGTCACAATCATAACTGCAGCATCAGTACGAGGTACTTTATGAATATGGCGCACTGAACCCCAATCAAAAGTACTAAATGCAACCATGAACATGACACCTACTAGCGCCGCCATTGGAATTTGAACCACAAGTCCACCTAATACAATAATTAAGAACATCAAGAAAACACCAGCCACAAGAGCTGAAAGACGACCTCTACCACCAGATTTCACGTTAATAACAGATTGTCCGATCATCGCACAACCTGCCATCCCACCGAAAAATCCTGATACGATATTCGCAATCCCTTGTCCACGACTTTCTTTGTTCTTATCACTATCAGTATCTGTCATGTCATCAACAATGTTCGCTGTTAGTAATGATTCAAGTAACCCTACAATAGCTAGAGCTAATGAATAAGGTAAGATGATCATTAATGTTTCTAAATTCAAAGGAATTTGCGGAATTAAAAACATAGGTAATGCCTGCTGCAATGCCCCCATGTCACCTACTGTACGAACATCGATGCTCATAAAAATAACGATCGCTGTAATAACGACAATTGCCGCTAATGCGGAAGGCACAACTTTTGTTACTCGTGGGAGCAAATAAATGATCGCTAGGGTTGCTGCTACAAGTCCATACATCATCCATGTAGCACCTTCAAACTGCTCAAATTGAGCCATAAAAATTAAGATAGCCAACGCATTTACGAAACCAACCATAACAGAGCGTGGAATAAACTTCATAAACCTCGCTAACTTAAATACACCGAAAATAATTTGAATAATACCCGTTAGAACTGTCGCCGCTAGTAAGTATTGTAAGCCGTGATCTGCCACGAGCGTCACCATTAATAAAGCCATCGCACCAGTTGCAGCAGAGATCATTCCAGGACGTCCACCGACAAATGCAATGACCACAGCGATACAAAATGATGCATATAACCCTACCATCGGATCTACCCCAGCAATAATCGAGAAGGCAATCGCCTCAGGAATTAATGCAAGTGCTACTACTAGACCAGCCATCACATCACCACGGATATTGCCAAACCAATTTTCTTTCCATGTTTGTGTGTTCATCTGACACCTCTTTCTTCTATTGTCATAGATCGTTCTTCTTTCTGACTTTCGACTCTCACGAAAGCCGGGTCCGTTTATAACGAGAGATATTGTAGCATGATTATCACTTTTTTAGAAGTCTTATGTAAGCGTATGATATTATGTTTTACCGTCTGTTTTCTCCCCTATACTCTCACTTTCCTCCATTTCCTTCTTTTAATACTTTTTCATTATCTTTTAACTCTCATCAACTGATGACATCCACTTCTGCATGTTTTCACCATATTTGCAAATGATAAAAAGGAATAAAACGAGCGAATGCTGGATGAAAGGACGGTGAAGCTTAGTGAAACGCTTAACACGATTAAAACTTGAAAAAGGACAAAAAAGTGAAGCGAATGCTAACTCGCCTCAGCAGTCGTCCTCAAAAAAAACGTCCAATTTACTGATTAAAAATCAAGATTTCATTGAAAACACGTTTAAGGATGCAGGAGATTTACAAAAACGTAATTTTAAGATTGAAGATAAAAAAGCAACCCTCTATTACTTAAGCTCAATTACCGATTTTGAAAAAGTGGAACGCATGCTTGGTTCAGCCTTCGATAGCCAGAGATCATTAAGTAACATGATTGATCATGCAGCGACCTTTGTTCCGACGAATTCACAAAACAAAGTTGTCGAGGGCCTTCTAGAAGGCCGCTCGGTTTTATTAATTGATGAGTTCGAAATGATTTTTCTGCTTGATACTTTAAGTGTGATCAAACGTGACACGTCAGAACCAATGAATGAAAAAGTTGTAAGGGGATCTCATGAAGGGTTTGTTGAGGATCTCGGAACGAATGTTCATCTTATTAGGCGAAGAATTTCAAGCCAGAGTCTCGCTATTCATTATTATAAGGTTGGCACGGATACCAATACGTCTGTCGCTGTGCTACATATGAAAAACATTGCCAATCCTAAAATTGTTCAAGAAGTTGAAAAGCGAATCTCCTCGATTGAAATGGACATGACGTTCAGTCCTGGTTTCATTGAAGAGTTTATTGAGGATTCTTCATTTTCTCCCTTTCCACAAGTACTCAATACGGAACGACCTGATCGAACAATGGCAGCACTAATGGATGGTCAAGTGGCGATCATGATCGAAGGAAGTCCAACAACCATCATTACTCCTATTACGTTTTTCGCTTTTTATCAATCACCGGATGATTATAATAGTCGCTTCTATGTTGGAACGTTTTATCGAATGATTCGAATTTTAAGCTTTTTAATCGCTATTTTACTACCAGCCATCTACATTGCAGTCGTTGGTTTTCACTTTGAGGTTATTCCAAATGATTTGGTGCTCCCGGTTAAAAGTTCCGTAGAACAAATTCCTTATCCGCCAATTATCGAGGCGATTGTTATGGAGCTGACGATCGAATTAATACGTGAAGCCGGGGTCAGGCTCCCGTCTCCGATCGGTCAAACCATCGGAATTGTCGGCGGTCTCGTAATTGGCGATGCGATTGTAACGGCAGGACTTGTATCCAACATTATGATTATCGTCGTGGCACTAACAGCAATCGCAGCCTTTGTCGTTCCTTCGACAGAAATGAATACCTCAGTGCGGATCCTGCGCTTCCCGTTTATGTTTGCTGCTGCAACATTTGGCTTTTTGGGTATTTCATTTGCAGGAATGATTCTTCTAATTCATTTATGTAAATTAGAATCATTTGGTATCCCTTATTTTTCACCAATCGCTCCATTTAAACGGAAGGACTTAAAAGATACCTTTCTACGCTTGCCAGTATGGCTGATGAATCTGAAACCAACCGCTTACATGCCTATTAAGTCTAAACAGCAAGGGTATTCAAGAAGGTGGCAAAAGAAATGAAGCAATCAACGAAAGTGACGATTACACCAGGTCAGCTCGCCTTATTTATAATCCAAACACAAGTAGGAGTAGGCGTGCTTTCGATGCCTTATTCTGTTTTTGATGCTGGTGCTAAAACGGATGGGTGGATCTCAATTATCCTAGCTGGCGTCCTCGTACAAGTTATGGTTTTTGTATTTATGCTATTAGCGAAACGCTTTCCAACTTTGAATTTATACGAGATTTTAGAAGGCGTTTTCGGAAAATGGTTAGGTAAATTTTTTACTTTTCTCCACATCATTTACTTTATTAGTGTAGGTATATTAATTTTAATTCTTTTTAGCTCAATATTAGATATATGGGCGTTTCCAAATACACCTCAATCTATCAAAATAGGCTTAGCTGTTCTTACTGCTACTTATTTAGCAAAAGAAAACGTTCGAATCATTGCACGCTTTCACGTAGTAGTGTCGATATTAATGGTTCTTATCATCGCCATAACCTTTACAGCTTTTACCCATATAGACGTACGCTATATCTTACCGATCGGTCACACAGGAGTCACCAATATTGTAATGAGTGTGAAAGCAGCGATGTTATCCTTGCTTGGTTTTGAATTATTTATCATTTTGTTTTCTTCAACAGAAGGATCTCTTAAACAAAAAGTAAAAGCAGCAACACTAGCTAATGCAACTGTTACGTTCACCTATGCTTATTTAGCGATCGTCTGTTATCTCTTTTTTAGCCCAGAAGAACTCGCTTTTGTACCTGAACCCATTTTGTACCTAATCAAATCGTTCTCTTTTGTTGTAGTCGAAAGAACTGACTTAATCTTCATCTCTATTTGGATCGTCTCAGTTATGACATCATTTATAGGCTACCTCTATATTGCTTCCTTAGGGGTTGCCTCCTTATTTAATAAATCAAGCCATAGTCCATTTGTATTCATTATCGCTGTGTTGATTTTTGTATTCAGTGTTACACCCCACAACGTATTAAGTATCGCAACGATTAGTGGAGTCATTGGAAATGCAGGAACCATTTTCTCTTTTTTTGTTCCGATTTTCATTTTACTCGTAGCGATCACCTTCAAACGTAAAGAACAGAAAAATGACCAAGCTAAAAAAAGAGGTGTACCCTCATGATAAAAAGATGTTTCCTATTACTCTTTTGTATCATTATTATGAGTGGGTGCTGGGATAGTCATTATTTAAAAGACACTCAGCTCATCTATAGTGGCGCATTTGATCTAGAAGAGGATGGTCAAGTTAAAACGACCGTCTCAATTCCTAAAATTGAAGTAGGGGTGCAGCAATCACCAGGTGCACGAATTGTATCAGCCATCGGAAATACAGTTCGACAAAGTAGGCTTCGGATTGACCAAGAAGTGTCTGGTCGGCTTGATGCGGCTAAAACGAGGGTGATCATAATAAGTGAGGATGCGGCAAAAACAGATATTTATTCATATGTAGATGTTTTTTACCGAGACCCTCGTAGCCCATTAAATGCAAGCATTGCGATCACAAAAGGAAATGCAGCACCGTATCTAGACCTGCAAATAGAAAATCAACCACTTATTAGTGAATATATACGTGACTTAATCGATGCCGGAGAACAAGCGACGATCCTCCCTAAGACGAACATTCAGTTTATGTGCCCAATCTTATTTGATCCGGGTCAAGATGTCATTCTACCTTATTTAAATATACGAGAAGACTCGCAAGAAATTCATGCTAATCAGATCGCTTTATTCAATGAACGGAAAATGAGTAGTATAATCGGCACCGAAGAGAGCACCATGCTCCTTTTGCTGATGAATAAATTTAAACGAGACGCTAACTTCACAGTTAAGGTTACTAACGATAAAAACCCAAGACTCAATAACTATATTACTGTACAGGTCACAAATCTTGATCACGCATTAACTGTAAAGGAAGACCCTTCAGGTAAAGTACATGCAGATGTAAACCTCACATTAAAGTTAAATGCTATTGAATATCCTGAAGATACCTTTTATGAACGAGATACGATTGTGATGTTAAACACGAAACTTCAGGAACATTTTCAAGAAGTAGCCAATCGAACGATGCAGGAACTCCTTGAAGCAAATTGTGATGCCTTAGGAATTGGTAGAGAATTAATGGCCTACCATAGAGACATTTGGAAAAAGAATGAGAATTGGAAAGAAGTATTTCCGAATATTGAAATGCATGCACATATCAAGGCAGAGATTGTTACACATGGAGTTATTAATTAGAAGAAGAGGAGCACGCAGTGAATGCGTGCTTTTTCACTCTTTCATCACATCTATGGTATATATTAATGAATAAGTACCTTTAGATAAAAGGAGGGATCATATGTCTACGTTCTTTAAGAGGTTGTTCGTTTTTGCTACTCTATGTGTACTTAGTGGATGCAATCCTTCAACCTTTGATGGAATAAGTGAAGATCATTCACTTGTTATTGTTTCTAATGCTTTTGATTCAAGCATCAGTTTTATAGATGGAAAAACTCACTCCACCCTTACAACGTGGGACACCCCCCACCCTGTGACTGGTACATTATTAGTAGATCATGACCGGCTCTTAACATATAGCACCACATCGTCAATGCTGTATGTATACGAACTATCATCAGGGACTCAACTAGAAACCTGGGAAGTGAATTCAGGTATCGATGATGCAATTATTATAGGGGACACTATCTACCTTACTCAACGTGACCAGAATATAATCACCACTTTCTCAACAAATGGTGAACGACTTAGAGAAATAGCGGTTGGCAATTCTCCTCAGCATCTTTATTCTAGTGGAGATGAATTATATGTATTAAATTACGAAGAAGCAACGATATCTGTTATTGACCTAGAGACGCTCACATTGTCCAGGACCTTACCAAGTATCGACCGAGCAACTGACATGATCTTAATTGATGAAACCCTTGCTTGGGTTGGAGGTCACGGGAGAGGAACGGATATAACGAATTATGTAGAAGTGATCGCAATCGATGAGGAAGAAAGCATGAATCAAATTTATGCACCAACAATGCCTGTTGCGTTTTTACCTCATACAGATGAAGTTCTCGTGCTTAGCCACGGCTCTAATCAACTCCGATTGATCAACCCGCATACAAACGAAGTATCGTATACAACAGATACGGTTGCCAATCCTTTTTCAATGGCAGCAACTGATTCGTATCTCTTTGTTGCGGGATATGATAGTAATACAGTTGAGATATTTGATTTAGATACTGTTAGCTCTTTAACTACTCTAACAGTAGGAGAAGGACCGATACACTTGACTATTCGAGAGGAGGCGTCTCATCCTTGAGCACGACTATATTAATTGTTGAAGATGAAAAAACGATGCAACGCCTTTTAGACATTCATTTAAAGAAAGAAGGCTTCGATGTCTTGTTCGCCGATGATGGACAAGAGGCTCTCACTCTATTAACTGAATATCATGTGGACCTTGCTTTAGTGGATGTCATGATGCCCGTAATGGACGGGTTCGAATTCGTTAAAGAACTGAGGCGTACATCTACCCTCCCTGTCATTTTTTTAACCGCACTTTCAGATGAGAAAGATCGAATCGAAGGGCTGACTAAGGGAGGAGATGACTATTTAGTTAAACCATTTAGTAAAGGAGAATTAATTGCCCGAATTCAAGCTGTTCTTCGTCGAACGAACGGTCTACATAAGAGCGCATTTGAAACAAATCAAGCCAACCATACGATTATTATTGATGGGATTACAGTTACGCCCAAAGCAAGAAGTGTAAAGGTTGATGACATAATGGTTTCATTAACGGTTAAAGAATTTGACCTATTCTTCTTTTTAATTCAACATCAAGGCCAAGTCTTTTCAAGAGAGCATCTCCTCACCTCTATATGGGGACATGAATATGAGGGAACCGAGAGAACGGTGGATACCCATATTAAAACTCTCCGAATGAAACTTAAACCCTATGGTCATCTGATTCAAACTGTTTGGGGAATTGGCTATAAATTGGTGGAAAACGAATGAACTGGCGATTATGGTCTTTCCACAAGAAAGTGTGGGCCTTTCTTTTGATTTTCACCTATGGCTCAATCCTGCTCTCTGTTTTATTAATCTCTTATATCTATCAAGAAGTGTATGTAAAGGCAGAAGAGGACCGGCTCCTCACCCTTGGAAATGAGCTCGCTACTCTCCACCAACCCGGAAGTTTGAGTGAGGTGTTTATCCAAAAAGCAGAAGCTCATAACGACGTCTCTGAAACACAAGTCTATGCTGTAGAGAACCCTAGAGAGTTAAGTGCATGCCTTCCTTTTGAAATCGATTATCAAACGTTTATTTCTGAAGAAGAACGGCGAGAACTACTCAGTGGCGAGCGGCTTATCAAAATGGGGTATGAAGAACGTCTTGACCGTCATGTATTAGCAGTCATTGTTCCTTTAGTTGAAGATCGCGTATTAGATGGCATCCTTTATGTATACGTTCCTATCTCCACCATCCAGGAAGTGTTCTTACCCGCAACACCTATTCTCGTGCTTCTCATCTTAGTTCTATTTGTCGTCTTTTATATGGTTGGATTAAGGTTTACCAATTATCTAACGAGACCGATTTATGAGATGCAACTTGCAACTCAAAAGATATCAGAAGGCGATTTCAGCACTGTGGTTCCCATTCATACAAATGATGAATTAGGGCAACTAGCTCGCTCCTTTAACCACATGGCAATAGCTTTGCAAAAGGAAGAAGAAAGAAAACAAGAATTCTTATCAAATGTCTCACATGAACTTAGGACTCCATTAAGTTATGTAAAGGGCTATAGTGAAGTTCTTCTTGAAGAAAAAGATTTAAGTGCCGATCAGAAAGAATTTGTATCCATTATTCATGATGAATCTGATCGCTTAGGTAATCTCGTCAATGATTTACTTGACTTAGCCAGACTGCAAGGTGATTCCTATCCACTTACGCTGCAACCAATCGTTCTCTCTACTCTCATTGAGGAAACAATCACCTCCTACTTACCGAGTGCAAAGCATAAGAAGATTAATCTTGCATTTTCAAGTGACGAATCAATCATAGCCAATATTGATCCGAACCGCATAAAACAAGTGTTACACAACTTTATTCAGAACAGCCTTTACCATTGCAAGGAAGAAGACACCATCACAATTACAATGACTCAATCCGAAACAGCTTTTGTAACCCTATCTATTTCAGATAGCGGACCTGGAATTCCTAAAGAAGCATTACCACATATTGGTGAGCGTTTCTATAGAACTGATTTTGCCAGAACAAGAAAGTATGGTGGTACAGGTTTAGGAATAGCGATTTCCAAAGCCATTATAGCCAAGCATGGTGGTTCGATGAAGATAGAAAGCGAATTTGACCAAGGAACAACGATTACAATTAAATTGCCTCTTAACCAACAATAACCCCAGCCAAGTTGGCTGGGGTTATTGTTTAGAAGTCTAGTGTGACCTCTATATGTTCATGAAGATGATCTTCCTCACGTTCAATATGAATGATTGCATCATATTGGCCTGAGTAATCATCAGTCTCTTTTAATTCATACTTGCCCTCTCCGATCTCATCAGTATCAAGCCAAATATGTTGGTTACCTTCTTGCGGAATCATTTCAATGGTAACAACTCCATTTTCAAGCACTTCATCATCAACTTGGATGGAAAAAACAACAGTATGATCAGTTTTTTCCATATCAATTTCAACGTCAGCATGTTGATGGTGATGGTCATGACTCTCTTCATGGGCGTGCTCTTTATCTTCTTCCTTATGAACGGCTGCCTCATCCGTTTGTTTCACTTCTCCAATCTTGATTTGTGAAGTTGGCATCGTATGAAGACCTCTAGCTGTTACATGGGTTTGGACATGATAAATGCCATCTTCTTCAAATGAATGTGTAAGTGTATAGTGATTGTCTTCTTGGTCAGTTGCTTCAATCATCTCACTTGCCTCTTTTTGCCCTTCTAACCACACTTCATACACCACTTCATCAGCATCATCTACCAAGGATTCACCTTGAGTCACAATGCTTTCGAATTGCACTTCTTCTCCTACTTCTGCTTGCTCTGGTACGTTCAACTGCACTTCTAATGGAGCAAGTTCATCATGGTTACCCATCTCCATCTCATCTGTTTCTGAATTTCCACATGCACTTACCACCATCATTGCTGTAATCATTGAAACAACTAATCGTTTCATTTTAGTCACCTCTTTATTTTCGTTAAACCGATTGTAGCATCATATTGTGATGAAAACGTGAAGCCTCCTTCTTTCCACGTCTAGAATTGTGACGTTTTCTTGAAGGATGCTTGCATACGAAAGAAACAAGATTACTGTACTCGTAATCTTGCTTCTTTTTCTCCACATAAACCTCTCCAATAGGTTTTCCAAATATTCATCATTCGATCCTAAGTGATACTTTTTTTATTTTACTTATTGTACTATACCCTATTTTCATCTCTTCTCTTTTTTCAAAAAAATATATATCACATTTAAGGACTTACTTCTCATGAAAATAGAAAAAGCCGAGAATAATTCTGGTATCTTCTTGACTTTCCTGTTTAGTTTTTCTTGTCTTGATCGATTTTCAACTCTTCATAAAGGTCTTCTTTAATTTCTTCATAGACTTCTACTTTCATTTCTTCTATCACTTCTTCTTTTACTTCTTCACGAAGCTCTTCATACACTTCTTCTTTCATGTCATCTAGAAACTCTTCTCGAATTTCCTCTTTAAGTTCATTCACCTGTTTTTTACGAGTTTTCTTCCGCTCTAGTTGGTAGTCTTTTCCTAACATAACAAGAACTGAAAAAATCATCACAATCATAATGATCGCAAAAGGTAGTGCGGCAATAATGGAAGCTGTTTGAAGGGCATCTAACCCTCCACCGCCACTGATTAATAGTACACTTGCTGTTCCGGCAATGAGAAAGCCCCACAGCAGTTTTACTGAAAGTCTAGGATTTAGACTACCATGTGACGTCATAGCTCCAAGAACATACGATGCAGAATCAGCTGATGTAATAAAGAAAATTAAGATCACAATTACCGCTAACACACTCGTGATCATACTAAGCGGAAGTTCCCCTAACGTCGCAAATAAGGCTAATTCTACATTGCTCATAACCAAGTCTGCTATTGGAGCTTGTCCAGCAATCTCCAGGTTAAGGGCTGTACCCCCAAATGTAGTGAACCATAACACGGCAAGTAATGAAGGAACAACTAGTACTCCTGCCATAAATTCACGAATGGTTCTTCCTCTTGAGATCCTTGCGATAAATAGACCCATAAAAGGTGCCCATGCAATATGCCAAGCCCAAAAGAAGATTGTATTTGTACCTAGCCAAGTACTTTCAGAGAAAGGGGTCATTGTTAAACTCATCGAAGCTACATTCGTGATATAGCCCCCTAGAGTTGTGACGAAGTTTTCTAAAATAAATAATGTAGGACCAACGATAATAACAAAAACTAATAATAATCCAGCTACAGCAAGGTTGATATTACTAAGCTTCTTAATCCCTTTGTCCACACCTTTGCCTGCAGAAAACATAAACAATACGGTAACGATAGCTATGATAGTAATTTGCGTCCATACCGTATTTGGAATGGCCGATATGTAGGAGAGTCCTCCAGTGATTTGCAAAGCACTTAACCCAAATGTTGTGGCAACACCAGTACATGTTGCAATAACAGCAAGGATATCAATTGAACGTCCTGCCCATCCATTCACTTTATTTCCCATAAGCGGATAAAAAGCTGAACTTATCAGTGCTGGTCGATCTTTTCTAAATTGAACATAAGCAAGAGTCAAACCGACAATGGAGAAGATAGCCCAAGGATGCAGTGCCCAGTGATAAACAGCATAACGTAAGCCAGCAGCTGCTGCTTGTTCGGTTTCAGGAGTGTACCCCATAGGAGTGTCTATGTAATATAATACCGGTTCTGCTACACCCCAAAATACAAAGCCTACACCAATTCCAGCTGCAAAAAGCATTCCAATCCAAGAATACCATGTATATTGTGGTCTCTCATCGGGTTTACCTAAACGCATTTTTCCGAAAGGACTTAATGCAATGGCAATAACAAATAATACAAAGAATGCTGTGGAAAGCATATAAAACCAACCAAAATTTTCAATCATCCACCCTAATCCACTATCAGCAGCAGATTGGAGCGTATTTGGAGAGAGTGCTCCCCATAAAACAAAGAGCCCCACCAAAATTGCAGAAATGATTAAAACGCTGCCTGGTTTAGCCGTGTCATTGTGTTGTTCGTTCATGTAATGTATACGCATCCCTTCATAAGTAGTTTCTAGGCATATGGAAAGTTCCCCGCGTTCTTCCTCTAATCCCAAAAGTATACCTTTTAGTGTACCCATTTTATAAGAGAAACGAAACCTCAATTTAAGTTTTCAGACTAAACACATAACTTGGACCTATTTCTATAAGTGTTACCTATATTTTAAAATTTCATCACCTCTTTTATTTTCAACTTGCTATATATAGCATGAAAGGAGGTGATAATATGACTCAGCAAACGCGAATTACTTTACAATTCAATCTAGGAACAGACCTATTCGGAGATGAAATTTACCGTGAAAAACGCTTTAACAACATCAAGGGAATGGCTACAGATGAGGCGATTGAGGAAGTGGCTCTTGCATTAGGTACCTTACAGCAACACACGCTTCAAGCAGTAGTACGTAATAACAGTTATAGACTTGTTTAAAAGTAAAAAGGAGATGAAGCAATGGCTAGACTATTAGAATTATTATTTGAAAACCAAGAAGGAAAACAAGTATCCATTTCTATTGAAGATCCAATTGAACCTGTTAATCCTGAAGATATCTACCAAGTGATGAACACGGTCATCGAAAAAAGTGTCTATACTTCATCAGGTGGTGATTTTGTGAGTATCCGGGGCGCACGAATCACGGAACGAGCAGTTGAAACGATTGAATTACCTGCACCATAAACATGACAACTATGGAGATATGGATCCCACTTATTAGTGAATACGGCTTTCCCGTAATGGTCACGTTATACTTGCTCTACCGACTTGAGCGTAAACTTGATCATGTCATTGAAGCCTTGCAACTTTTACGGGAGACGATTCCATCTGCAAACTCTGTTTCTTATTCAAAACATCATATCAAATAACAAAGAAGCATGGACCGATTCCTTATTGGTTCATGCTTTTTTGTATAGTAATCACCACGATCGATAACTATAAAGTCAGGATAGAAAGATCATCTTAAGACAAACTAACACTAATATAACCTATATCTTAGTTAGGACGGAGGAATGGATATGAATGCAACGAGATCGCTCCAAGCGTTAGCATTTAATGAACACTTATTATATCTGAATCGCACTTACATAAGGCCTATACTCTTGATAAATAAGAATGATAAGAAGGTCCACCCTCCAAATGAGTAAGGAAAAAAGAGTGGAAGCAATTCTTTGGAGCATTGCTTTTCCCGGTTTTGGACAATTTCTCAATCAGAAATTTTTAAAAGGGGTCTTTTTCGTTTTATTAGAATTCACAATTAATGTGCAAGCCAAATTAAACTTAGCTATTATTCCAAGTTTCTACGGAGATGGACATGCTGCGAATGATACGGTGAATTATCAATGGATCATGTTTTACCCTTGTGTTTATTTATTTTCCATGTATGACGCTTATCGAGATGCAGGTGGAAAGCATGTAAAGTACGCCTTTATACCATTTGCTGTGTCTGCATATATCGGAACGATCGGTGTGATTTATTCACGAAGCTTTCAATTATTTGATCATGTCCTCGGGGTCATATGGTCACCTATTTTATTTCATTTAGTCGGCTTTGGGATTGGGTTACTCCTACGCTCAATCGTTCTATCATTAGGAAATCGCCAAACAAAGGTTTCCTAGCTTAAAGAGAAGTGGGCACAAAATGAGAGGAGGGATTTCAATATGTCTTGGTTTTCTCTGAAAAAGAAGTTATCTATTCCAACTACAAAAGACGAGGAACCCCTCACCATTAGCCAGGTGATAGAAGATTGCTTAAGTTCTAACGACTTTGAACATGAATTAATCGTCACACCTTATAAAAATATTTGGATTTCTTATTTCAACACTTTAATCGATACAAATAAACTTCACGATGATGTCATTGAAAAAATTCAACATCATCAATTTTATACTCCAGAGGATTTACGAACCTTTATTCCTCTAAAAGAAACCAAGCTCACGTCAGATGGAAAGGAAGTAGCAGATTCTCTTACTCGTGGGCATGTATGTATTCAACTTGTAGAGGATGCTGAACTTTGTATCCTTATTGGAATTGAAACGGAAGACAATCGTCAAATCACCATTCCAGAAGTAGAGTTTAGTGTAATAGGTCCAAAAGAATCTTTTGTTGAAGGGATTGATACTAACCTCAATCTAGTCCGAAAACGTCTGCCTATTACAGATTTAAAAATAAAAGAATTCATCGTGGGGTCCCTCTCCAGAACGAGAGTTTGTGTATTGTATATTGATTCGATTGCCAATGATGACAATGTAAACACGATGGTAGAACGAGTAAGTACGATCCAGTTCGATCAAATTAATGATAGTTCCTATATTAATCAAATGATTGAAGATCAATCGAACAGTCCATTTCCACAGTTTATCGATACTGAGAGACCAGACCGGGTTGCCGCCTTATTATCAGAAGGGAAAGTTGTGGTATTAGTAGATGGATCGCCTCAAGCCTTCAGTGGCCCAACCACTTTAGTAGAGTTTTTCTCTGCATTTGAAGATTATTTTTTATCTTGGCATCTTGCAACGGCCTTTCGCCTGATACGTCTGTTCGCTGTTTGGTTTTCTATTTTCGCTACTCCTTTGTATGTTGGTGTATTAACCTATCATGCAGAGATCATACCGCAAGATCTACTTGTTACTCTAATCGTCTCAAGAAGCGCCATCCCTTTCCCCCCTGTACTTGAAGCATTGTTTTTAGAACTTACAATTGAATTGCTTAGAGAGGCTGGGGCTAGACTTCCAACCAAAGTCGGGCAAACAATTGGTATCGTAGGCGGGATTGTTATCGGTACCGCTGCCGTTGAAGCTGGATTAACAAGTAACGTTCTCTTAATTATCGTTGCTTTAGCTGCGCTTGCATCCTTTACTACACCTGTCTATCGAATGGGTAATACAATTCGTTTAATTCGTTTTCCCTATATACTCGCAGCGCAGCTTTGGGGACTAATCGGGTTGGCAATCCTATTTAACTTTATGCTTGTTCATCTACTAACGGTTACTTCACTTGGCAGACCTTATTTAGCTCCCTTATATCCAACTCGCTTAGCTGATTTTAAAGATGCTTTTTTTAGATTACCGTTTCCCTTTCAATCTAAACGCCCTATTCACCTTCAAACGAAGAACAATGTACGATTTAACAAGAAAAAAGCGAAAAAGAAAAAAGATATTGATGAAGGTATTTAAGGAAAGGAGGAAGAGTAATGGACACAAACCCAATCTCAAAAACGCCTAAAGCCGCGCTAATGATTCCTCCTTATCTCGTTTTCTACCTAATCCATTCGATGCAAGTTGGGGTTGGTGTTCTCGGCTTCACGCGTTATATAGGTGAAATAGCCGGTTATCGCGCGTGGATGGCCGTTTTATTAACTGGTGTTCTGTTTCATATTGTTGTATGGGTGATGTATCAAATATTGAATGAAAAAGATAAGGATATCGTTTCCGTTCACCGACATGCATTCGGGAAATGGATTGGTGGCTTTTTCACTTTCATATTTATTATTTATATAACGTTTCTAGCCATGACGGTATTGCGGACATATGTGGAAGTGGTTCAAATATGGATCTTTTCTGATTTACCGACTTGGGCGATGTCATTAAGTGTTATTTTAGTTGCTTATTATGCGATTACCAGTGGTTTTCGTGTCGTTGCAGGAGTTTGTTTTCTAGGTGTTGTTGTTCCTTTCTTTCTTTTTTTATCTGCTATAGCGCCACTTGAATTTGCGACATTTAGAAATTTATTGCCCTTATTCGATACAACTCTTAGTTCTCAAATAGAGGCAACAAAAGCGATGACCTTAAGTTTTCTCGGCCCTGAATTATTGTTGGTTTTTTATCCATTTATTCAGGAGCCGAGAAAATCACAGAAGTATGCTCATTTTGCTATTATGTTCACTACTTTTATTTACTTAACGGTTACCCTTATCACGTTTGTATTCTATAGTGAAAAACAATTAGCAACGACGATATGGCCTACTCTTAGCGCGTGGAAAGTACTTGAACTCCCTTTCATTGAGAGATTTGAGTACTTAGGAATCGCCACATGGATGTTCGTTGTCATGCCTAATATTACTCTTGGCTTATGGGGAGCAAGTCGTGCACTTAAACGTCAGATCAATATTTCGCATCGTAAAAGCATTATTGCGATCAGTGTGATTGCGTTTATCGTCAGCATTAACTTTACGACAAGAGCAGAGGTTGACTTCCTAAATACAAATGTCTCAAAAACCGGAATGTATATCGCTTTTTTCTATCTCCCACTACTCGCATTAATCTTGTACGTAAGGAGGAAAATAAATAAATGAAAAAAGAATTCATGATATATATAATTTCCCTTTTATTCTTAAGCGGTTGCGTACAGACATTAGTATTAGATGAAATTCAACTCATCCATTCGATTGGGTATGATTATTATGATGAAGAAAGAATCGAGGCAACAGTCAGTGTACCAGTTTATACAGTAGAAACTGCGATTGAAAGTGAAGTGATATCAGCAATTGCTCAAACGAGCCGTGATGCAAGGCTTGAGTTAAATGCCCAAGCCTCCAGACCCCTTCATAGTGGTAAAATCAACTCCATTTTATTTAATGAGGAGCTTGCTGAAAAAACGGGAATTATGCCTATACTCGATACATTCTCACGTGATGCTACCATTGGTATGAGAAACTACGTCATCTTAACGTCTGGTTCCACAAAAGAGATGTTAAGTAATTCCTACCCCCTTGAGATGGAAGTAGCAACGTATATTGAACAATTAATTGAACAAAACATGGACCGTCAGAACATTCCAAAATCTAATTTCCATTTATTTATGAAGTATTATTATGAAGAAGGAAGAGACCCTTTCATCCCCTATATTAAACAGGACGAACAACATGTACAAGCGGACGGAGTTGCTTTGTTTAAAGGAGACCGCTATGTGCACAGATTAGATCTATCAGATGCTTTTGTGATGAAAATTCTACTTGAACCATTTAAACATGGCACCTATGAAATTAAACTAAAAGAGAAAGATGAATTTGCCGTGCTACGTAATATAGATTCACAAACGAAATTCACGATTGAAAAAGGAACCAATAAGCCTGCTATAGATCTCTTAATCAAATTCAAAGGAAAAGTAAATGAATATTCAGGTGAACAAATTGATCCAAAGAAATTAGAGGAAATCAAACAAACTTTAACAAAAAAATTAGAGGCAGATGCAAATAGGCTGATTGCCCTCTTTCAAGAAAAAGAGATTGACCCTATTGGAATTGGAAGTCGTGTTAAAGCAAAAAATTATCATTTCGATTTAAAGGAATGGGTAGACTTTTATCCTAATGCCACGATCAATGTGAAAGCTCAAGTTGAAATTACTGAAACGGGAGTTCGGGAATAAGATACAGAGACGCTTAGTAGTGTGCCACTCAGCGTCTTTATTAATTATGGAGAAAGCACTGTTCATCATGAGGAGTTGGTAGAACACCTACTGCTATTATGAAGCTCTCTGCTGTGGTGATACCAACATGTTTAAATTGATTTTTAACTATTTTACAAGCTTGTTCTTGGTCTTTGGGGAGTTGTTTCATCCATTGATAAAAACTACCCTCAGATTCAACGATTCGTACTATACGTTGAGCATTTTCAATCGTCGCTTCCATTTTTTTACGATGGCGTATAATTCCTGGATCTTGCAATAGTCGCTCTACATCCTTTTCAGTTAGTCCTGCCACCCTTTCTAAATTAAATTGATAAAATCGCACTCGAAATTGTTCACGCTTATAAAGCACTGTTCTCCAGCTCAAACCAGCTTGAAAGACTTCAAGCGTAAGTGCTTCAAACAACTTTCGATCTTCCTTTACTCGTCTTCCCCATTCCTCATCGTGATACTTTATCATAAGAGGATCATCCTTACACCACTTACAACGCTTTATCATTTAAAAACGCTCCTTTTTAACATTAGTGTAGATCAAATCACTAACTTACGCAAAAAAGCTAGATCCCTTTACAGGAATCTAGCCCAGTGTTACCCACCAACTGAATGGAGAATCATATGAACCAAAAACAAGCTGGCAATGAAATAAAGTGGCACTGGCACCTCTTTCGCCTTCCCAATTGCCATCTTTAAAATGGGATAAGCGATGAAGCCGAATGCCATTCCTTCTGCAATACTATATGTTAAAGGAATGAGGGCAAGCACTAAAAAGGCTGGAAACCCCTCTGAAAAATCATGAAACGGAATCGATTTAATGTTTTGAACCATCAATCCGCCAACGACAAGTAAGATTGGGGCAATTGCACTATCTGGCACAGCGGTTATAAGAGGAATCATAAACAATGTAACCCCAAATAATAAGCCTGTTACAATCGCCGTTAAACCAGTACGTCCACCAGCAGAGACACCTGCTGCTGTTTCAACCGTCGAAACCGTCGGGCTTGTGCCAAATAAACCAGATGAAAGTGCAGAAACGGCATTAGCTCTTAATGCTTTATTCGCTTTTTCGGGGTGACCCGTCATTTGCAAATGGCCATGAATCAGTCCAAGATTTTCAAATACAAGAACCATAGTCATTGAGAACACCGCAATCCAAAAAGCTAGAGTAGCTATTCCTCCAAAGGAAAGTTCTCCAAACAACGAACCGTAGCTAGCGAGCGAGAAGTCCCCTGAAGTATTTTGATTAGGTCTAACACCAATAAAGTAAGCAAGTATCGACCCAGCTACCATCGTAATCAAAAAATTACCCGGAACGCCTCGTACGAATAAAACAACAGCTATAATAAGCGTTAGGATCGTAGCTAAAGGTAGCGGGTCCCCTAGGTGAGCGACAGAGATAAACGTCTCTTCATTCGCTTGAATCAAACCACCTTTTTGTAAGCCAATAAAGGTTAAAAACAATCCAATTCCGACTGTTATTGCTTCTTTCAACGATTGAGGAATCGCCGCACTTAAGATCGGTGCAAGCTTTGTAAAAGCAATCACAATAAAAACCAATCCAGAAACAAAAACAGCAGCAAGCGCTTCTTGCCACGATAGTCCAAGTGCATGGACGAACGTATACGTGAATAAAGCATTTACTCCCATACCTGGGACCAATATAATTGGTGCGTTACTCCAAAACCCCATCAAAACACAGCCTACTAAGGACGTGACAATCGTTGCCACGATGGCTGCCTCAAGTGGAATCCCTGCGTCAGCTAAAATGACGCCATTAACAGCTACGATATAAACAATCGTTAAAAAGGACACCAGTCCAGCTGTCACCTCACGTTTGATGGTCGTATTATGACCATCTAAATCAAACCGTTCAAATACCCCTTTCATTATTAACATTCAACTCTTTTCGTTGAATCCCTCTCCCACCCAGCGTCAGTTTCAAGAAACAGCGCCAAGATTATATATTAGCATGGTTTCCATGTAGTGAGAAGAAAAATTTATTATGCACAAATAATACCTAGCTTTAGGCATGATTGATGAAATTTTCACTATTTAACAACCTTTAGGCGTATCACAAGTCAGCAACATGTGCATCATGATATACTAAGAATTATTAAGATTAAGGGGTGTTGCAGGATGAACGATTCTTTTAAAAAAGCAACATTTGCCGGGGGTTGTTTCTGGTGTATGGTTAAGCCATTCGACACCTATGATGGCATAGAATCCGTCATATCAGGTTATACAGGGGGCCACACTAAAAACCCCACTTATAAAGAAGTATGTTCTGAGACAACTGGACATTATGAAGCTGTGGAAATTATGTATGATCCAACTAAATTTACGTACAAACAACTAGTCGAGATCTTTTGGCAACAAATTGACCCAACCGATGCAGGTGGACAATTTCATGACCGCGGAAACTCCTACCGACCAGCGATTTTTTATCATGATGTAGAGCAAAAAGAAATCGCTGAAAAATCAAAAGTGGAATTACATTCAAGTGGTCGTTTTAATAAACCAATTGCAGTAGAAATACTTCCCGCTAAGCCATTTTACCCTGCCGAAGAGTATCACCAAGACTATTACAAGAAAAATCCTTTTCATTATATGATGTATCAAAAAGGCTCAGGACGATCAGCCTTTATCAAAAACAACTGGGAGGATGCATAAGATGAGTGTAAATAAAGATGAGCTGAAAAAACGACTAACCCCTATGCAATTTGAAGTGACACAGAATAATGGAACCGAACCACCATTTCGCAATGAATATTATAAGGTCGAGGATGACGGCATTTATGTAGACATCGTTTCTGGCAAACCATTATTTAGCTCCTTAGATAAGTACGATGCTGGCTGTGGCTGGCCAAGCTTTATTAAGCCAATTGTTGATGAAGAAGTAATCGAAAAAGAAGATCGATCACACTTTATGGTTCGCACAGAAGTACGTAGTAAAGAAGCAGACTCTCACTTAGGCCATGTGTTTAATGACGGACCTGAACCTAATGGACTACGCTATTGTATTAATTCTGCGGCCCTTCGTTTTGTCCCTAAAGCAGAGCTTGAGAAAGAAGGATACGCAGCCTATTTAAAATTGTTTCAAGCCTAAAAAGAAAGCACATCTCGACCAGGAGATGTGCTTTTACTCTACTTTCCTTTTATGGTGATGTTCATCGAGAATAAACGCTTGGTTAATAAATAACTCAAGTAGGTAAAGATGGAAGCCCCTACCCAGTAAAACACTACCATTAAAGCACCACCACTTTGCAAGCTCCATGGAACTAATCCAGAACCAACCATTCCTCCAAGTAATGCAAAGCAAACAATAATACCGACGCGAAAAAACGGTTCAAGTTGTTTGAATATCAGAAACTCTCCGTTGTATTCACTATGATTCCGTTCATACAACCATTGACCAAGGACAAGAAAGACAATGATTGCCACAGCCGGAACCCATACACTCATAAATTCAGAATCTCCCATAGCTGTTGTAGGATTGTAAACAGTATAGATTGGCCATATGAACCTTGCAGCTTCTTCAGACATTCTTCCTAATAAGAAACCATTGTTGAAGTTAATATCAAAAAAGTATCCGAGTAATAGCAAAATTCCAACTGGGAAAATAGTAAAAATAAAGGTTAATGCTATTTGTGAAATCATTTCCCCTGTAATGGTTCCAATCAATAAAGTGAAACTATATGTTGCGACAAAACCTAATAGAGGTAAGAAATAAGCTTTAGCGATATTGACTCCTTCTAAATGGAAGCCAAATTCAGAGCTATTTACTAGTAAATAAGTGCAAGCGAATGTAAGAGAATAAATAACACTGGTAGGCACCACTCCTATTACCCACTTTACAAAAAACATCATTCGTCTTTTATATGGCAAGGCAAAAGCAAAATCTTGTCGCCTCGTACTGCGTTCAGAACCAATCAATTGAACTGCTAATGTGACAAGTAAAATAAGGATACCAATTGAAAATACGCTCATCCCTAACGAACTATGAACCGACCACGCTAGATACTCCATCGCTTCCGTTGGATTTAACCTAATTTCTTCTCGCCAATTTTCTAAGCTAACCATTGCACGAATCGGGAAATGAAACAGAAATAATAACGCAATCATCAGTAAAATCGCTCTTGACTGCTTCCACTCTTTTCGAATCAACCCTTTAACCGACAAACTGCTCACCTCCTAGTTTAGCAACGAATAAGTCCTCAAGTGTCAGTGGTAACTCTTCCATATAAAGTGGATGTGCTTCCTTTATCTTCTCAATTCCTAGATTTGTTTCATCTTCAAAAATAAGGACATATACTTTCCCAGTTTCACCGATGACCGTTCCTAGATTCTTCACTGTATCAGGCATTCCATGTGGAAAGACAACCTGAACTTTCTTGTAGGATTCTTTAATTGTATCGAGCGAATAAGTTTCAGAGACTTCACCTTCTTTTAGCATGATAATCGTATCCGCAAGGTACTCGAGTTCATCCAATCGGTGAGAAGAGATGACAACAGCCACATTAAAATCTGCTACGGCTTCAATAATAAATTGAAGAATTCGTTTTTTCACAATCACATCAAGCCCATCGGTTGGCTCATCGAGTAAAATATATGTCGCTTTTGTAGAAAACGCTAATATAAGAGCGAATAAAGCTTTCATCCCTTTAGAGAAAGACCCAACCTTCCCATTCTTCGGCAAGGTGAAGCGGTCAAGTAAGGAATAAAATAATTCTTCATCAAACTTTGGATAAATGTCTTTGTAGAGCTGACAAATCTCTTTAATCGAGTAAGATTTGAGTGCTTCTGGAGAATCAGGAACAAAGACAATATCTTGTTTCACTTCAGGGTTAGAATATATACTTTGTTCATTTAACTGGATGTCTCCTGCCTCCGGAGTTAGAATGCCAACCATTAGCTGTAGTAACGTCGTTTTTCCTGCGCCGTTTCGTCCGATTAACCCAGTGACCTTTCCTGGTTCAACTTCAAATGTAATACCTTTTAATATTGGCTTTTGTTTAATTGTTTTTGATACACCCTTAATCAGCATGACGAGTTCCCCCTAAAGCTTTAAATTCTTTTTCAACCCATTCAATCATTTCCTCTTTTGTAACGTTGGCATAGTTAGCTTCAACGACGAGTTTATTTAACTGATCTTGAATGATTTTCCGTTGTCTAGGATCAATCGCTCTCTCTGATGCTTGTGCCACAAACGTCCCTTTTCCCCTTACCGTAACAATGACATCTTGACGCTCTAATTCTTTGTACGCCTTACTGACTGTATTAGGATTCATTACAATTTGCGCAGCTAGCTCGCGAACCGACGGCAACTGCTCCCCCTCTTCAAGAATTCCTTTTGCAATCAATTCTTTCACTTGCTGTACGATTTGCTCATAAAGCGGTGTTTGACTCTTCGGATTAATAGTTAAGAACATTTACTCACCACCTTAGTGTCTTGAGTGTACTACACCAAGTAATACACTTATTACAGTTAGTATATGTAAGCTTTCCTCAATTGTCAATAAAAGGTTTCAAACAAAAAAATCTGTACATTTGCCATGAAGGCTAATGTACAGATTGATCGTAAATAATTAAATTAACATACCAGCGATTGCTGCACTTAGTAATGATGCAAGCATACCAGCTGCTACTGCACGAAGACCTAAACGAGCGATGTCTCCACGACGTTCTGGTGCAAGCTTACCCAGACCACCAAGCAAAATACCGAGTGAGGAAAGGTTCGCAAAGCCACAAAGTGCAAAACTGATCACAATAACCGCTTTTTCACTTAAGTTTTCAATCTCAGGTGCAAATGATAAGTAGGCCACAAATTCATTGACGACAAGCTTTTGACCGATAAAGCTACCTGCCATTACAGCCTCATCCCAAGGTACACCGATTAAAAAGGCTAATGGGGCAAAGACATAACCAAGAATCAATTCAAGTGACAACTGTTCAAATCCCGCGAAACCACCGAGGAATGAAAGAAGACCATTAATTAAAGCAATCAACGCAACAAATGCAATAAGCATAGCAGCGATGTTTAACGCAAGGGTTAGCCCAGTGCTTGCCCCTTTTGCAGCCGCGTCAATAATATTTACAGTATCTTCATCTTTAGCTAATTCGAAATCGTCTACCGCATTTGTTGTACGTTCAGTTTCTGGCACAATCATTTTCGCCATGATCAAACCAGCTGGTGCTGCCATGAAACTAGCTGCTAATAAGTATTCAAGCGGGACACCAAGCAATGCGTACCCAATTAATACGGAACCCGCAACAGAGGCAAGTCCTCCTGTCATAACGGCAAATAATTCTGATTGAGACATTTTATTTAAGTAAGGCTTAACAATAAGTGGTGCTTCCGTTTGGCCAACAAAAATGTTAGCTGCGGCTGACATTGACTCAGTCTTAGATGTACCAAGCAACTTCGCAAGTCCTCCACCAATAAATTTAATAACGAATTGCATAACTCCAATATAGTATAGGACTGAAATAAGAGCAGAGAAGAAAATAACGACCGAGAGAACATTAATAGCAAAAACAAATTCTACTCCAGTTCCATCGAAGAACCCACCAAACACAAAGTCAATTCCTTCGTTTGCTGCACTAATGATCCATTGGACACCTTCGGTTAATCCTTGCAGCGCATTTTGACCAATTGTCGTTTTTAAGACAATTATAGCGAAGAAGACTTGGATAGCTAGTCCACCTAATATTGTCCGCGGGCGGATTGCTTTACGATTTGAAGACAAAAGATAAGCAACCGCAAAGACCGTTATAATCCCAACCATTCCCCATAAAAAATTCATATCAATCGCACCTCATTTTCATTTTTTTGTGAGTATAACACTCAAATCGCCAGACGAATATACATCCTATTCCAAAAGAAAACGCCTTCATGCAATACCGAATGATCAACGTCTTTAGCATGCTTCATGAACACTTCCTCTATGTATATAGGTTCAAAAAGCATCCTTGAAAACGCTTACTGATTAGATATAGTGGTATGAAAGCGGTGTCGAATTTTGCAAATGTTCGTCTAGTTGTCAGACGTCCGAACTTCTTCCTTACTATATCAACTTGCTTAAAAAAAGTAAATAGAAATCACAGTTTAAATTGTATCAATTATATTCTCTCATTTGGGGTATGTATGAAGAAGCACTTTTTTTGAACATCTTAATAGAGTAGAAGGGAGTTTTTTAAATGAGTAAACGTGTAGAACGAGATACACTAGGAGAAATGTATGTAGAAGAGGATAAGCTTTGGGGTGCTCAAACCCAAAGAAGTCTTGAAAATTTCCCAATCGGTAAAGAAAAAATTCCAAGTGAAATGATTACAGCTTTTCTCGAATTAAAAAAAGCGTGTGCTGTTGTCAATCAACGTGTCGGTGCCCTTGCTGAGAAAAAAGCTTCTGCAATCATTCATGCTATTCAACGCTTGCTTGAACAAAATGCTAGTAAGCACTTTCCTCTAGTTGTATGGCAAACCGGCAGTGGAACACAATCAAATATGAATGTAAATGAAGTGATCGCTCGTTTGGCAAATGAGTCTGAAAGTGACCTCATTCATCCAAATGATGATGTGAACCGTTCCCAAAGTTCGAATGACACCTTCCCCACTGCGATGCATATAGCGACTGTTATTGCAGTGGAGAAAACTCTTTATCAAGAACTCGATAAAATGATTGATACATGCAAACAAAAAGAAAATGAATTTAATCAGGTTGTAAAGATTGGACGTACCCACCTTCAAGATGCGACTCCACTCACAGTTGCTCAAGAAATTAGCGGATGGCGCCATATGCTTGAGACGAGTAAAAAAATGATTGAAGAAAGCCTTGAACATGTCCGAATTTTAACAATCGGCGGGACAGCAGTTGGGACTGGCTTGAATGCACCAAATGGGTTTGGGGAAGCCGTAAGTGAACAACTTGAAACACAATTAGGAACGTTATTCAAAGCATCTACAAACTATTTCCATGGTTTGACCAGTCACGATGCACTAGTTGGTTTACATGGAAACCTGAAAGGACTGGCTGCAAACCTTTTTAAAATGGCTAGCGATATTCGCCTCCTCGCCTCAGGTCCACGTTCTGGAATTGGAGAGTATCAATTACCGATCAATGAACCAGGAAGCTCGATTATGCCTGGTAAAGTAAATCCGACTCAAGCTGAAGCATTAACGATGGTATGTGCCCAAGTGTTCGGAAATGATACAACCGTTGGGTTCGCTGCTAGTCAGGGCCACTTTCAATTAAATGTGTTCAAACCAGTTATCATCTACAATGTGTTGCAATCGATTGAATTATTACGTGATGGTATGGCTAGTTTCCATGAACGTTGTTTAGCTGGTTTAGAGATAAACGAAGAAAAAATGAAAGATCATTTGAATAATTCGCTTATGTTAATTACAGCCTTAAATCCACATATCGGCTACGAAAAAGCAGCTAAAATTGCGAAACTCGCTTTTCAAGAGAATCTTACATTAAAAGATGCAGCTTTAGAGACAGGTTATATTACAGCTGAAGATTTTGATAAATGGGTTCGCCCTGAAAACATGACAAATCAAAACTCTTCGTCTTACTAAAACAAAACGAGCAAAGACTCAAATTGAGTCTTTGCTCGTTTTTTACATTTTTTCATCATACGTATAGCGAACAATGTATTTATTCGTTTTTAGTTTACGAACCTCTACTAAAGGACCAATCTCATACCCATTTACCCAATTGTCTTCAAGCTTTGCCTTGATACAGCCAGCTTGAAATTTAGTACGAAACGTTTGTTTATAATAGATCCACTTCGGCAACGATTTCATAACTAGCGCAAACCTTCTTTCATCCAATTTCTTCTATTATACTTAATCAAAAAAGGAAGCTCAATTTTTTCGAGAAAAAACGCCTAACAAATTTTATGCTAGGCGTCCTAATCGTTCAGTCTTATCCAATTAATTCTTCATCTTCACGTTTCTTAATATCTTCTAAGCGACGATTTTCCTGTTTATCACGTAGTCTGTGAGCAAGTCTTGCTGCTGCACTTGCTGCAATACTTGCAACAAGGTCATCAAGGAATGTATGTATCTCTGGTTTACGATTATCAAGTTCATGGATAATACCTACTTTTTGTTTATCAAGATAGCCAAACGTTGTCACAGCTATACTTCCAAATCCAAAAACAGACCCTAATGCGATCGTTTCATCGACACCAAACAAGCCTTCGTCTGATTCAATTAACGATTGGAGTGGCTCTGAGAGTTGTTTCTTCTCCGCTAAAACATCTAATTCAATCCCTACTAGAATGGCATGTTGAATCTCTCTTTTCAGAAGGACAGCATCTGCACTTTCATAGCATTCTTCAAATGTTAGCTCTGAATTATATGGAAGCTGAAGATCATATACAATCTTCGCGATATCTTCAATTGTTACCCCACGTTCTTTTAATTTCTCTCTAGCAGCTTGTTCAATAACTTCACAATGTACCGGTATTTTCATGTTGAACCCTCCTCTTTTTTCTATCTTATCATAATTTCCAGAACAGTCATTCATTTTGCTTTGTTGAAGTAGAACCCGATTCCTTGAAAAGGTTTTTCAACACAACTTATGTTAAAATAGAAGAATCAACTTAGCTAGACAGAAAGGATTGGCATAGAATGGCGAGACCATATGAAGGTACATTATCTGAAGAATTATTTACAAGTGAATATTTAGAAACAGAGCAAAAATTATTATTTTATACACCACCAAACTTCACACCACTAAAGTCATATGACTTACTTATTTGCCAAGATGGAAATGATTACTTTCAATTAGGGCGTATTCCAAGACAAGTAGAAGACTTAATTGAAGAAGCGGAATTACGAGACCTGATTATCGTCGGTGTTCCTTATCCTAGTGTCGATGAACGACGTAAGCGCTACCATCCAGATGGCGAGAAAGCTCAAGCCTATATCCGTTTTCTTGCTCATGAATTAGTTCCTTACTTGGATGATAAATTTCCAACCCATCAATTAGCAGCTAGCCGAACTCTTGCTGGAGATTCATTAGCAGCTACCATTTCTTTAATGTCAGCACTCAAATACCCTAGCTTGTTTGGACAAGTCATGATGCATTCTCCATATGTAAATGAAACTGTTCTGGATGCAGTATCGGCTTGCAAAAAATCAGAAGCCATTTCCATCTATCATGTAATCGGCACGAAGGAAACAACCGTGAAAACAACGGATGGAAGAGTACTTGATTTCCTTACACCCAATCGTGAATTACATGCTTTACTAAAGGAAAAGAGTTTTCCATATAGCTATTATGAATTCGACGGGGATCATACGTGGACTCATTGGCAAAAAGATTTGCCACGAGCTCTAACTACACTCTTACCTTTTGATTAAAAATTGAGATATCAATTCTATAAAAAAGGTGACAAAGAGCCAATAGACATTTTTACCAACAATCTGTATGATAAATAAAAACGAGATTGAGGAGGATGAGGACGATGAAGTATGGTATTGCATTATTTCCAGCTAAGAAATTGCAAGATTTAGCGAATTCATTCCGTATGCGTTATGATTCACATTATGCGTGGATTCCACCACATATCACAGTAAAAGAACCATTTGAAGTGAGTGATGATAATCTTCCTTACATTACAGCAAAGTTAAGAGAAATTGCTTCTAATTTATCACCTGTTGAAATTGATGTATACAAGGTCGATACGTTTTCACCACAATCCAATACCATTTTCTTCAAAATCAGAGAGCACAAAACTCTTACTGCTTTGTACGAAAAGCTTCATAGTGAACCGTTTGAAGAAAATAAAAAATACAAGTTCATTCCACATGTAACGATTGGGCAAGACTTATCAAAGGATGAAGTGGCTGACATAGTAGGTCGCTTGAAAATGAAAAAGGTCGAGCACCACGAAGTGATTGATCGCATGCAATTAATGTATCAACTAGAAAATGGATCATGGACCGTCTACGAGACATTTCGATTAGGAGAGTAATGAATTACGATGAATGTGTTAAAGGTAACGAATGATGCACAATTAAAAGATGCTTATGCTATTAGAATGAAAGTTTTTGTCGATGAACAACATGTTCCTGAAGAAGAAGAACTAGATGATCTTGAAAAAGTTGCTACTCACTTTGTGATGTATCAAGAAGATCAAGTGGTTGGTGCTGGTCGTTTACGTGTTGTTGATCAGGTTGCAAAAGTAGAACGAATTTGTATCGCAAAAGAAATACGAGGTACCGGTGCTGGTCGTCTCCTAATGAGCAAAATAGAAAATGAGGCTCGCTCTCTTGGTTTATCAAAAGCTAGACTAAATGCTCAAACGCACGCTGCTCCTTTTTATTCAAAATTAGGATATGAAACAATTTCAGGTGAATTTCTTGATGCTGGTATTCCACATGTCACAATGACTAAAACGTTATAACATAAAAAAACGAACCCATTATGGGTTCGTTTTTATGTTATTCCTCTACTTTTTGCTCTAATCGCGCTTCAACTGATTTACGTTTACTTTGCAAAGTAGATTCCTTATCACGTCGGTCATCTATGCGAATATTTGTTGCTACTCTTTTTAACCCATGTTTAAATGGGACTTCGTGAATTTCTTGAATGACTTCAAATAATACAGGTAATTCACCCTCAATTAATGTGCTCATTGGGGTTAGCTCAAATGTGATTTTCCCTTCATAGCTAGCCAACACCTGTTGAATTTCCGCGACATATTGACTCACACTTGGGGTTTCTGTACCGATTGGAATCACCGTAACATCTACAATTGCCATGTGCTTCTCCTCCTTTTTCTTAATTGCTCTTCTAGTTAATAAATGCTCTGGAAACTCTTCTTTCGCAAGCATTCTATATGACTGAATAGCACAAATTAAATGTTTATGTTCAGGTTCCTCGGTCGTCACTTTAACTTGTAGCCAGTAAGATATTTTAAGAATAAACATTCGTAAAAAACGAAACGATTTTATTTTCATTAATCGTTGACCAAAGGGAATAAAAAGTAGCGCTGCGTATGATGCATACATTACTCCATCAAATAGGCTAAACCCTATTACGATTAAACAAAACGTTAGAAGTATCATACTTAAAAAATAAATCACAACAATATTTGTTGAACAATAGCGATTTGTAATCGCTGCTTTTTTAATTCTATATAATCTCCCACGGCGCTTTACACCGCGATCACTGAATACCTTATGTTCTGCGCCATGATACTTTCTCAAGCTTCTTGGAAAGATAAAATGTGTGCCAAACAAGAGGTAAATGAGTGTATAAAATGGCAGCCCACTCCATTGTGGAAAATCAGTAAAAGGAATCTTTGGAACGGATACAGCTAGCAACCAGGATAAGACGACTAGCTTAAACCACCATGGCATCGAAGAAATGATTTGCTTAAGCATAATGAACATCGTCTTCGTATCATACGGTTTGATCCAACTCTTTAACCTTCCTTTTTCATGGTAAGCACAAGCGACATGTGATTTCCCCATAAAGAAGATACCCCGTTGGTAAGACAAGCCACGAATCATCATTCAGATCCTCCTCCTCTCCACACAACCAATTCATTATGGTGTAACTGAAACAAGCCAATACGGAACATTAATCGCACCACTGAAGTCAGGGTTTGTTAATTGTGCATCTTCTTTTGTTAGTGGGCTATGATTGATCCAAGTGTGAAGCATCTGAACAGAAATATCTTCTTGTTGAATGTTCTCCCCATTCACTCTGATGACCGCTTGTCCTAGATTTCCATAACTTTTATGCTCATCAAACTGATTAGGGTAGGCAAAGATCACACCATTTGTAACGGTTTCTCCTTCCGTTTGATAAATGATTTCATCGGCATAAATCAATTCTAATTCAGATTGTGTAAGCGAAACATCTTCTCTGGCTTTTCCTGACTCATCCAATACGGTAATGCTGACATAATCGTCACCGTACAATCCGCCTTCAGGCATCGCAGTCCAATCCCAATTCACTTTAACCAGCCAATCCTCTCCTCTTTCTGATGCGACAACATTTATTTCAATTTCCTCTTCTAATTGTTCATGGGTTAGCGCTTCATTCTCTCCTAAGAAATGATAGCCACCCCAAAACATTAATGCCATCAAAATAGCTGGTAAAATCAATACAAGTTTATTTCCATTAAACATCCTAATCTTCTTCCCCTTTTTTCATTCTTTTCTATACAGAACCATCATTCTCCACTCTTGTTAACTGTAGGTTTTTATTGAAGAACCGACGATAGGTCAATACAGTAACAAGCATTGCACTAACGGATACAGCTACGAAAATACTTAAGGAAATGACAATTTGATAACGAATAGCAAGGTGAGGCGATACACCTGCTAATATTAATCCCGTCATCATTCCAGGGAGCTGGACAAGTCCAATTGTCTTTAAGCCATCAACATTTGGAATCATTGCAGCACGCACGATTCGTTTAATAATCGGCTGCGTCGCCTCTTTCGGTGTGGCACCAAGTGAAAGTGCAGCAAGTAGACGGCTATGATTTTCATTGAATTCACTTTTCATTCGTTCTAACGCTAGACCGATGGCAACCATGCTATTTCCAATCACCATTCCACTCATAGGAATGACCTGTTCTGGATTGAATTCAATCATACCAAAACCTAACCACATAGAGAGTACTACAACCTCAACAGTCACTAAAATGCCAAAGATTAAGAGAATGACACCTGGTATTCCCTTGCCTTTTTTAGCTGCATGAAACCCTGCTACAGTAATCATCACTGTAAGCATGATTGGTATCCCAACTAAAGGAGGCAACTCAAATAAGAAAGTTAATAAATAACCAATTAAAAATAGCTGCGCTGCCCCTCTAAAAGAGGACCATGTAATACTCCCTGATAAATTAAGAGCATACATGTAAGAAAGCGAGACTGGTATTAAAACAAAAACTAATAAAAACAACATCGACGTTGTTGATATTTCAGGAGCCATTATTCATCCGCCCCATCTGAATCACGATACAAAAATCGTTTAGCACGGTCGGTTTGCGGTTCTCGGAAGAATTCCTTCGTCTCCCCTACTTCGATCAATTCCCCTTTTTCTAAATAGAAAGTCTGATCACCAAGTCGTTCAGCTTGCTCGACATCATGAGTCACCATTAAGATCGTCTTTCCCTTCTTCTGAAGCATCTGAATAAAGTCTTCAATGAGTTCTACATTTCGCAAGTCAAGCGCACTTGTTACTTCATCAAGCAGAAGAATTTCGGGTTCATTTGCTAACGTCCTTAAAAAGGCAATTCGTTGTTGTTCTCCACCTGACAACTCTTCTATCGGTTTATGTAGAAAGTCTGCAGGTAAATGTACAGCTTCTAAAAGTTCTACTGTTTGTTCATTTGACCAGTCCCGATTATGTAATAGCGGGCCGTACGCCACATTATCCTTTACCGTACCCTCAAATAATGCAGGTGATTGAAAGACCATTCCGATTTGTTGTCTTAATTCAATAATAGGGTAATCTTCAACAGCCTTCCCTTTAAATAATATCGTTCCTTTATCCTTGTCATCCAGGCGATTCATCATATACAATAAGCTACTTTTACCCGCACCAGATGGCCCGATTATCGTTATAATTTGATTTTCCAATACGGTAAATGAAATATTATTCAACCGATCATTACTAACATCTTTCCATTGTACGATCCCCATCGTACCACCTCAGTTCATCTAGAAGTTCGAAGATGTTCTTATTATACAGGAACGGCCAATAAAACAAAAAGTCTATTCGCATTGAATAGACTTTTGTCCGCTTATTGACATGCTTTGTATGCATGGTGATTCGTAGGCCCAATGCCACTTCCGATTGAAAGAGAATGCCTGATCGCTTCTGTAATAAATTGTTTCGCCACATGAACTGCTTCTTTAATGGCCTTTCCTTTTGAGAGTTCAGCGGCTATTGCAGCAGCGTATGTACAACCTGTTCCATGTGTATGCTTCGTATCGATACGTTCCGTTTCAAGAAGATAACTTCTTTCTCCATCAAACAAAAGATCAACTGCAGGTCCATTCTTAAGGTGACCACCCTTTAATACAACATAGCTCGGTCCTAGTTTATAAATGTCTCTAGCCGCTGCTTCCATTTCTTCAATCGTCTCCATCTCTTTTATCCCAAGAAGCTTTGCTGCTTCTGGTAAGTTTGGTGTGACAACTGTAGCAATCGGTAATAATTCATGAATTAAAGCTTCTGTTGCCTCATTTTGAAGGAGTGTAGCTCCTCCTTTTGCAACCATTACAGGATCCACGACAATATTTTTCGCTTCGTACTGTCTCAACTTGCGAGCGACAAGCTTAATAATATCAGCTGAAAATAACATCCCCGTTTTAATGGCATCTGCACCAATATCCGATAGGACTGCATCTATTTGGGCCTCGATTGCTTCAATGGTTTGAGGATACACACCATGTACCCCTAATGTGTTTTGAGCGGTCAGAGCTGTGATCGCACTCATACCAAATGTATCAAGCTCTTGAAACGTTTTTAAATCTGCTTGAATACCAGCCCCTCCACCACTATCTGATCCAGCAATTGTTAATACTTTTGGGATTGTCATCTCTATGCTCCTTTCTAAACGTTCCTCTTAAATCGTAAATCGCCCGGGGGCAAATAGATCAATAGGAACCGGTGTTTTTTCGTCGGTGATAATGGCTGCAACTACTTTTGCAGTAATCGGACTAAGAAGAATACCATTTCGATAATGACCTGTTGCAAATACGATATGACTAGCTTCTGGGTGCTCCCCAATTAACGGATAGCCATCCTGCGTCGCAGGCCTTAACCCTGCCCATCTATGAAATGGGTCAGTCTTTTTCAAAAATGGTAAGATATTATGGTTCCAATTTGTCAGTCGGTTAATTCCTTTTTCGGTTACATCCGTTTTAAAGCCAGCAATATCCTCTGACGCTCCATTTACAAGTGTGCCGTTGGCTTTAGGAACCAAATAGCCTTGGCTTGTATAAATGATATGATTCACCTTGTGTTCGCCTAATTCATACGCACAAATTTGACCGCGAATCGGAAACACTGGAATTCTTAAATCAAATATTTCTTCAAGCTCTTGTGACCAAGCTCCTGAGGCAATAACCATTCGCTCTGCTTTAAACGTTTGACCAGCCTTAGAGACCACTTCAATTTCATCTCTCCAGCTTTTAATATCGACTGATTCTAACTCCTCAGCAATCTTTACACCATTTGCACGGCATGCTCCTTCAAGAGCCTTTACATAATCGGGTGCAAACACATGACTTTCCTCAGGGTAATGCATGGCCCCAATGATTGAATCTGCTAAAAGAGGCTCAAGCTGTTGAAGACGTGCGCCATCAACTAGTTCTGCTTTTGCTCCCCACTCACTTTGCCAAGACTGCCTCGTTTTTAATCCGAGTAAATCTGCCTTATGATAGACCGCATGCAAACTACCACTATTGGTATATTCAAAGTCAACTCCACTAATGGCTTTCACCTCTTGTTGCCACATTGGGTACTCTCTTAAACTTTCCAGGCATAATCTAAAAAAGTCATCAGGATCTTCTCCAATTTCGGAATAAGGAGCAAGCATTCCAGCCGCAGCTCCCGAAGCCTGGCCTCCACAACGCACTTTTTCTAAGATCGTTACTTCGTGCCCCTTCGTTGAAAGCTCAAAAGCAATGGCAAGTCCAATGACACCGCCTCCGAGCACGATAACTTGTTGACTCATTTGCCTTCAGATCCTTCCTGCCATTTATCTAGAAATAAGTGAAGTATAACCGCTACTTGCTGTCGCATACTTTTTCATCGGAATACGCCCTGCCTCATAAGAAGCACGTCCCGCTTCAATCGCAAGCTTCATTGCATGCGCCATTTTCACAGGATCTTTCGCTTTTGCAACTGGTGTATTCATTAATACACCATCTACACCAAGCTCCATCACTTCGACAATGTCTTTAGCCGATCCTAAGCCAGCATCAACGATTACTGGAACATTTGCTTCTTCAGCAATTAGTCCAATATTATATGGGTTTAGCACACCAAGCCCCGTTCCAATTGGAGCTCCACCTGGCATAACAGCTGCTGCACCTGCTTCTTCTAATTTACGACAAAGAACCGGATCATCAGAAGTATATGGAAGGACGACAAAACCTTCATTCGCAAGCGTTTCTGTAGCTTTAAGTGTTTCTATTGGATCGGGTAATAGCGTTTTCTCGTCTGCACTAATTTCAACCTTGATCCAATTACTAATCCCTGAGGCTTTAGCAAGTCTTGCAATTCGAATCGCTTCCTCGGCATTACTCGCACCTGAGGTATTCGGTAAGTAAGTAAATGAATTTTGGTCTAAATGTTGTAAGATTGCATCTTCACTTGGTGCATCTAAGTTCACTCGACGAATCGCGAACGTAAGAACCTCTGCTTCTGATATACGAATCGCTTCATTTTGGATAAATGGATTTGGGTAACGCCCTGTTCCAAGAAAGAAACGAGAAGATAACTCTTTTCCTGCAATCACTAGTTTTGATGATTTCATATTCATCAACCTCCCCCCACAAAATGCACTAATTCAATTTTCATCTCTGGCTTAACGGACGTTTGCTCCCATTGATCTCGATCAATAATCTCACCGTCTACCTCTGTTACAACGAGATGACTTTCTAAGTTAAAATGAGAAACCACATCTAATAATGTGTTTGCCTCTACTTCCTGCTTCTCACCATTAATCATTAGCTCCATTTTATTCGCTCCTTACTTTGATAAGATCTTTACAAATGTTTCACATGTGCCACGTACATCATCTGCTCCGACAATTTCACTAATCATACATACTCGCTTCGCACCCGCAGCTAATACTTGATCGACATTGTGAAGCTTAATTCCACCAATCGCGACAAAAGGAATCGTAATTTCTTCGGCTACTTGCTGGATATAAGCAGTCGTTACCGGATCAACAACATCTTCTTTACTTTTCGTTTCAAAAATAGGTCCAACCCCAATATAGTCAGCTCCGCCCTTTTCTGCTTCTCGTGCTTCTTCAATCTTGTGGGTAGAGATACCTATAATTTTTTCTGGCCCCATCACTTTTCGCGCTTCTTTTAAGGGGAGATCGTCTTGACCGACATGAATTCCATCAGCATCGACTGCAAGTGCGACATCAATATGATCATTCACAATAAAGGTTACACCATGCTTCTTCGTTAACTCACGAAGGGCTTGTGCTTTCTTTAACACATCAATTTTTTTGCTTTTTTTATCCCGTAATTGAATAATATCAACGCCACCTAGTATCGCTTCTTCCATCACTTCAATAAGATCACGACCTTGATGGAATTCCTCACCTGTTATCGCATATAATTTAAAATCTTTCATGTCCACTTCACCTCTATTTTTATAATAAAAACAAAAAAGCCCTATCCCAAAACGCATGGAATACGGCTACATATGATTACTCATTAGCAGTCGACTTCCCTACGCTGGTGTTAACCAGATCAGGTTCAAGGGTAAAAGGAAACTACCTTTTTCTCAGCCTACTTAAGTGGGCACCCCTAGCCTTCTACAGCTTCTATTCAATTATCCTGTAACTCTATTATGACAGAGTCTAACGAAAATGCAACGATTAGAGATCACTAGCTTTGAAGCAATGAAATTTTTTCTTTTTCCTTCAGTATGATCACTTCTTCTAAACGGTTTCCTATCAACATCATCTCTCCATCAGGCGAAAGCTTGATTGGCAAGTGTTGATCGACTTCTATAATGCTAACCTCAGCATTTGTCCTTGGATCAAAAGCCATCAATTGATATCCGTCCTCATAACTAAAGTAATCACCACTATACTTAGGTCTTAAATAATAAAAGACACTCGCTTTTGGATCATACTCATAAAACGGGACCCACCATTGCTCTGAATACGTATTTAAAATCGGCATTTCAAGCTTACTCACAGACTCCCCTTCAACAGAAAACGTATAGTTGGAGTACAACTCATAAATCGAATCAACAGATACTTGAACATGTAACTGGTCACTAAAGCTCATCATTGAAATAATTGGACTGACTAGCTCTTCTCGTTCTTCAGTCTGCAGGTTGTAGGAAAACAATGGCGCTTCATAATTCGGTTGTAATTCATCCCAATCTAAGAAAACGACTTCATTGGCTGAGTTCCACTGGAAATAGGTTTGCCCAATGTCGATTGGTTTTATCGTCTGCCCTTCAACATTGATATGGTATACTTCGAAATCCCAGTCTGGCAAGTATGTAACAAGCATCATTTCATCTGTTTTATAAGGATTCCAATAGATCGAATAACTATCTCCAAATTGTTGCAATTCAAGTTTCATTTGTCCTTCAGCATTGACGACATAAAGTGAGGACTGATCAGACTCATCATACGTAAGAATCGAAAATAAACTTAGATCTTCATTGCCTTTAACGTCTATGATCCACTCGTTTGTTTCAAAGAATGATTCCGTTTCACCGCTAAATAAGTGATAGCTTTTCAAAGTCGACTTTTGATCATGCTCTTCCACATACAAAATCGTTTCTGAATCGAGCCATTCACTAATCATAGCAAAGCCGCGTGGCTCTTTTAGTGGATGAACAGAGGTCTTAGTAAAAAACGAAGGGGAAGCAGCTGGCTTTTGGGCTAAATTGGTTTTCGTTTCAGGAAGTAATTGCCCTTCGCGTTGCATAAACGAGCAACCTGCCAAAAGAACCATAAAAATACCAATAACAATCAATAACCGCTGCATATTCACCCCTCCTTTTTTTCTAGTAAGTCATATTATCGCACGCACCACCACGAACAACAAGAAGCGAAGTGCACTATTTTGTGATATATGTAGGATTTTTCTTCACTTTCAACCCATTCTGATCCAGTGTCCTTATTATTAGACGAATTCGGCTGGGAAAAGTTTCATTTTTATGAAAAATTCCTAAAAAAGAGAACAAAAAAACACATCAACTCAACAAGAGTTCATGTGCTTTTTGATGGTTATCCGTAAATGAATCGTGCCCCAGCAATCCCTGGGTTTGTCATTTCTTTTGGATCGAGGATTTCATTTAATTCTTCCTCTGTAAGAATACCACGTTCGAGGCAAATCTCTCGAACTGGCCGATCCGATTGAATCGCTTCTTTCGCAATACGCGTGGCCACTTCATAACCAACATGCGGATTAATAGCTGTGATGATCCCAACACTACGTTCAACCATTTCACGGCAATGCTCGATGTTTGCCGTAATACCTTCAATTGCATATTCACGGAACACTTTCATTCCATTTTGTAAAATCGACAACGATTGAAGGAGGTTAAAGACGAGCACTGGCTCCATCACATTTAATTCAAGTTGACCTGCTTCAGAAGCTAAGCTGATCGTGGTATCATTTCCAATCACTTGGAAGGACACTTGGTTCATCACTTCACACATTACAGGATTCACCTTACCAGGCATGATGGATGATCCCGGTTGTCTTGGCGGCAAATTAATTTCATTTAAGCCTGTACGTGGACCTGAGCTCATTAAGCGTAAATCATTTGAGATTTTTGATAAGTTAATCGCCATAATTT
Organism: Alkalihalophilus lindianensis; assembly: GCF_032843265.1. Taxonomy (NCBI): domain Bacteria; kingdom Bacillati; phylum Bacillota; class Bacilli; order Caryophanales; family Bacillaceae; genus Alkalihalophilus; species Alkalihalophilus lindianensis. The sequence goes on along the minus strand of NZ_JAWJBA010000001.1, from coordinate 404,591 downwards.
TCATTGCACTAGATAGCTCTGTGTAAGCATCTGTATTTTGTGTAGCATCTACTAAATCTTCTGCGGTCTCAAATGGGTGATCAGTGATATCAGCTAAATACTGCGATACTTTTGCAATATATTCTGTTTTAGCATTTAGGCCAGTGCCAACAGCTGTCGCGCCTAAATTGATTTCATATAAATGTTCTACAGAACGAGTCAAACGACCTAAATCTCTCGTTAATACACGACGATAAGCACCAAACTCTTGTCCTAAACGAATCGGAACAGCATCTTGTAAATGTGTTCGACCCATTTTCAACACTTCGTCAAATTCTTTTTCTTTGTCATGCATCGCTTCAATCAAATCATTTAGGGCATCTGTTAATCCTTTCGCTAAGTTCAAGCTCGCAATATGAATTGCTGTTGGAAATGCATCATTTGTAGATTGAGCCATGTTCACATGGGTATTCGGGCTTACTTTCATGTACTCCCCTTTTACACCACCTAAAATCTCAATCGCACGGTTGGCAATTACTTCATTAGCATTCATATTAAACGAGGTTCCTGCTCCTCCTTGAATCGAATCAACAATAAATTGATCAGATAACTTTCCTTCAATGACATCTTCTGCTGCAGTAATAATCGCATCTGCAATATTTGTTTGCAGAACTCCTACATCACGATTCGCCATTGCTGCTGCTTTTTTTACATAACCAAATGCGCGAATTAACTCAGGATGTGGTGGGTAGCCGGTAATTGGAAAATTATCACGTGCTCTCATTGTTTGGATTCCATAATAGGCATCCTTAGGTACTTCTTTTTCACCTAATAAATCACGTTCAGTTCGATAGTCAGTCATTGTTGTTGTTCTCCCTCTCTGTCCGTTCGTTCTTTTTTATGTTTTATTTATAGCATGACCAACCGTAGAGTTGCCATGTATATGAGTTGTCCTATATTTTATAGTATGTGACATATTCTTTTTTGGTGTATTAGTTGACTTTCTGTTTTGCCAACCACGCACCACCAATGACACCAGCATCATTGCCTAATGTAGCGATTTTAAATTCTGCACTTTCTGCGACTCGCCCTAATGCAAATCGTTCAAAATGCTTTTTAAGAGGTTCAAGAAGGGCATCGCCTGCTCTTGAGACGCCACCGCCAATGATAATCTTCTCTGGGTTAAAGGCGTTTGATAGGTTCGCAATCGCTAAACCTAAATGGAAAGCTGTCTCATCCAGTACTTCTGCTGCTAACTCATCCCCTTTGTTCACAGCATCAAAGACATCCTTAGCTGTTAGATCTCCTTTTTGATCAAAAAGCTGCTTTAGCATACTGTTTCCATCTGCGCTTGCAACAGCTTCAGTTGCCAGTCTGGCAATCCCAGTTGCAGAGGCAATCGTTTCAAGACAACCCGTCTTTCCGCAATTACATGGTGAACCCCCAGTCGTAATAGAAGTAATATGGCCAATCTCACCAGCCATCCCACTTGCACCATGCAAGATTTGACCGTTGGCAATTACACCACCACCAACACCCGTACCAAGTGTCACACAAAGTAGATTCTTCGCCCCGTCACCAGCCCCTCTCCACATCTCACCAAGTGCTGCTATATTCGCATCATTATCAACCGTAACAGGAAGCCCCGTCTCTACTTCAAGACGATCTTTTAACGGGAAGTCTTTCCAACCTATATTTACTGCTTGATAAATGAAGCCGGTCTCCATCTCAATAAAGCCTGGTGCCCCCATACCGATCGCGAGTAAATGTTGTTTCTCTTGATTCAGTTCTTTTAATTTATAATCTATGGCCTTGGCAATATCCATTGTAATATGAATGCCACCATCTTCAGTGTTGGTAGGAATTTCCCACTTCGTTACAACTTCACCATAAGACGTTAAAAACGCCATCTTTATTGTTGTACCACCTAAATCCACGCCTACATACCATTTTTCAGTCATCGTACTCCACCTTTTACTATTTCGCTAATTTTGCTTCATGCTTAATAATGAGCAATGCTTGTTGGAACTTTTCAGCCTCAATCATTTTCATTTGATACAATTCACGAATTTCCTCTTCCATTAATTCAAGGTCGACTGCTCGCTCCCCTGTATAAATAAAAATGCCATATTTTTTTAGCAGCTGCATAACGTCAAACAACGTTTTCATGACGCTCACCTCGGACTCATTATAACAGCTTTATGATGGTTACGAAAAGAAGCCAAATGAGAGGCATGTAAACCATATAAGAATAACGCCACATGAGGGCTTGAATTTGTTGTTGAATAAACAACCCTATACACATCGCACAAAAAAATAAAACGGTTGCACTTATCGTAAAAAAGGTTTTATGGTCAGCTACTCCCCATTCAAAACCCATCATAACAAATAACCCTGTTAGTAAAACTAATCCTATGCTTCTTCCATGTCGAAAAAATCCAAAGGTCGGATGAAAATTGGTTATAGCGGCTATAATGAATAAGAATGTAAGAACCACGATTACAACTTCAATGAAGCCAATTGAAAACCAGCTAACAAAGAACATTCCGCCAAGCATACCGAGATAAGAGAGAACACCAAATACAAAACTAAACAATATCACATGCATCAGCTGAGGTGGTTGCTTAGGCGTACTTAATAACCCACCAATCGTAAAACCTAATGTAAAAACAAAAAATAACATCATCATCCCAAGCCACATAGTACAAACTCTCCTCTCAAGCATTCTAAAAAAATGAAACCATAGCACATGCTTTTCCGTATACGTAGTAAAGCTCTCTATGCTATGATATGTCCATTGCAAAATTTAAGGACAAGAAATCATCTTCTATGTAAAAGTCATAAATCGAAAGAGGGATTTTGATGGATAAAAAAATGAAAGAAATACTTGATCATGCAATCTACGGCACTCCAGAAATTAAACCCGAAGAGCGTGCCCTATTTTTAACTACTTTTAGAGAGCGGATCCACGTAGCTCTTACTAAAAGTCAGGTAATCAAAGCTGGTACATATGACGAAGTAATAAACGTGATGAAAACGAAGAGAAACCTAAAGTTGTTTTTAAACGGAAATCTCTCATATAGCATTTATTCCAATTACATTCAACAAGCAAACGCTAATGGTGTACCGTTTACGATTGTGACCCCGACGACAAATACTCCTTTTGGCCTTGTATTAGCTGATGGAACAGATGCAGTGAGTCGTCAATCATTTGTTATTGAAGATGATTGGTACATACAGGATACAGAAGAAAATTAATAAAAATCCCAGTCCGCACATGATGCAGACTGGGATTTTTCGTTTAGGGTTTAGCGATCAGGATCATTGGGATGTAGGGATACAGGTCGTCTATTTTTAAGAGGCATAGGTGCTCTAAATAATACATCTTTCATCGCTCTCATATTAAATGGGATAAACGGCCACAAGTACGGCATATCGAGTACTTTTGTACGGATAAGTAAGAGCATCCATAACGTAACTCCAACCATGTAGCCGCCCAGATGAAAAGCGGCTGCACTAATCAATAACGCTACTCGTATAAAACGGTTAGCTAAACTCATTTCGTAGCTTGGTGTCGCAAAAGAACCGACTGCCGCTACCGCTAAATACAAGACAACTTCAGGGGAAAATAGGCCGACATTGATCGCCACTTCACCTATTAGTAAGGCCGACACTAATCCAAGTGCGGTTGCAAGGGCATTAGGCGTATGAATAGCGGCCATCCTCAGCATTTCAATTCCGATTTCAGCAATGAGAAACTGAGCAAACAAAGGGACACTCCCTACTTCTTCTGAACCTATGTAGCCGATAGCTGTCGGGCCGTACGCATCATTAGTGGCAAGTAAATACCAAAGAGGAAGCAAAAATATCGAGGCCCACACGGCTACAAAACGGACCAAACGTAATCCAAGACCTATCAAAGGCTTTTGTCTATACTCCTCAGCATGTTGCATATGATGCCAAAAGGTGGTCGGGCTTATCATTACACTCGGTGACCCGTCTACCATAATCAAAATATGACCCTCAAATAAATGGCTGGCAGCTACATCTGGACGCTCTGTATACCTGACAAGGGGGTAAGGGTTGTAATGATGACCAAAAATAAATTCCTCAATCGTTTTATCCCCCATCGGCAAACCATCTGTATCAATCCTTTCAAGAGCGCTTTTAATTTCATCTACATACTTATGATCGGCAATATCTGCAATATAAGTAATTGCTAAATCCGTTTTCGAACGTCTGCCAACCTGAACGTATTCAACCCGCATCGTCCGGTCTCTAACCCGTCTACGAACCAGGGCTGCATTCATGACAAGTGTTTCAACAAACCCATCTTTAGAGCCACGTATGACTTGTTCAGTGTCCGGTTCTTCAGGTCCTCGTACAGGATATTCTCTCGTATCGAGTAGGATGACATAATCGCAACCTTCAACGACTAAAGCTGTCGGGCCTGCTAATACTTGATCGACTACATTATCTAAGTCATTCGTCGTTTCAATTTCAACGTACGGAATTCTACTTTTAATCAGTTTCTCTAAAGGCTTTTCTTCTAGCATACGAACTGTTGTCCGTGAAAGCTCGCGTTGAATTTCGGTTAAGGCTGAATCTTTAGCAAAGCCATCGACCAAAAACATACCCATTTGCCTTCCACCATGTTCAAGCTCTAAAAAGATCATATCAAAGCTATCATCAACAGCTAATTCCTTTTTCAAAAATGCAATATTTTCATTATAATTATTGGAGACATGATGAATAACGGTCTCGGATCCCATATAACCACCTCCACGGTCCTCTTCATTATTTGCAAATTAAGGTCTCACCATGCATTGTTCTCATAAAACAAAAAGGTAAGTCATATACATGAGGCAACCGTTTGTCCAATGGAGGGACTTATCATGAGAAAACGAACTATGCTATTCACAGTCTGTACGGCGGCTCTTGTCGTCGGATTATTTTTATCGATTTATGGCAAACCAAACCCCCTTAGAGAAACCTTAATCACCTTTCCTATTGATCCAAATGCCACCTACACCGAAGCGAGTTCAAACTTAGAATTTCTTCAATCGACGGATGAAGATGAATACAAGTTAAGATGGGACACATTGTCTGTTTTAAATGAACAAGCAGCGATCAGACAAGATGTTTCTCTTTTATTTGAAGATGGGGTTCTAAAAGATACGATGTCTAAATGGGAGGAGAACACAGAATTACTTACCCAACAAAAAGAAGTGCAAGCTGAAGATAGTGGTCATTATGAAGTGATTACATTTCACCATGCAGAACTTAGGAGACCGAATAACGAGTTTAGGAGTGCTCAGCTAATTAGTTATGATGAGTTGTATGTTATTGACTCTCCACTAAGTCCTTTGCACGCCTTTAAAATTCCTGAGTCTGATGAGGATAAGGAAAGCAAGCGAATCCTTGATTATATTTTAGAGCAACAGCAAGCGTATGACTGGGATGACTTATATGAATATTATCAAATTCCCACATCTAAGTATCGGAGAGTTCCATTGACCGAAATCGATCAATTTCAAACTGAACCAATTCCAGGCTTAACAATGGAAGAGACCACCAAATTTCTTGGCGGCCTCTGGGAGGGGTTATATAAAAATTATGTGTTAGGAATAGATGTAAATGGTTCAGCAGTCAGTCCGCTTGGAAGCACGGAACCATTAATCGTGATTCCAAAAGAAAATCCGGATCATGTCTTCATTCTATTTCGTACAACAGATGATACACCTGTTCAGCTGATGCAGTCGATCAGCCGTTAATTAGAAATAGACTTCATTTCAGTTAAAAACGTTTGGTAGCTTTCTTCATTTGGCTCGAGGGCAATTGCTTGTTCTACAGCGGCAATTGCCTCTTCTCTATCCCCTAGGCGATAATGGGAAAGAGCTAAGTTATAATGGGCTTGATGAAAAGAAGGTTGCAATTCTACAGCCCTCATAAATGAATCTTTCGCTTCCTGAAAGTCCTCTAAAGCATAATCAGCGTATCCTAATAGAAAATAAGCTTCTGCACTTTCCTCTTCCTCTAGCACCTCATATATTAGAGGATATGCCTCATATAGACGACCCTCTTGCATATATTCTTGTGCCATTTGAAGAGATAATAAAGACGACAACTGTTTATCTTCGTTTACAAATCCTAATCCGTAGAGAGAGACTGCAAGGATAACCGTTCCCACTAAAAAGAGTAGTTGCCTCATTCTTGCTTTTTGTTTAGGTAATTGAACAACAGCAGCAGCTAAAAATCCTCCAACTAGTCCCCCAATATGTGCTCCATTATCAATCATCGGCATCATAAAACCAAAGACGAGATTAATCGCTAAAATCACAAGAACATTCGTCCCCATCGTTCTAAAAAATAATTTCGGGTGGGAAATTCCAAAATACAATAAGGCACCAAAACAGCCAAAAATCGCTCCAGAAGCTCCTGCTGCCACTTGAGCATTAAACGCAAAACTCGCGATCGATCCGATCAGCCCTGCAACAAAATATATGAGGACGAAGCGACTTGTTCCATACATTCTCTCCACTGCCCCACCTAAAAAAAGTAAGGCAAGAGAATTCATGAAAAGATGGATAAAACCGATATGAAGAAACATCGAGCTAAAAAATCTCCACCATTCGCCGTCAATAATCGCAGGATTATATTTTGCTCCAAATTCGATCAATGTTAAAACATGTGTGCTGCCCCCATTTTGCTCAACAATATAAAACATTACTGCAATAAGGGCTAGCAGGACATAAGTTGCAATAGGCTTTCCGTATAAAAAATAGGAACGCTCTTCCTCTTCTTTTTTCTTCGTATGTTGCCTGACTTCCCGTTTTAACCGTCCAATAATGACTTCGGCCATATCAACATCTTCATAGATTGGAAAAGATGGAATCTGATCCTTTGCGAGGATACCGTTAATGACATGTTCTCTTTCGGTTAGCTCCGATGGGATTAACGTCATCTTCATCATCGTTTGCTGTTTCTTACCTAGATAAAAAGGACGCATCAGCTCTTCCCACGAATCAACTGGTGGATACATCATGACGTAAATGGTATCACTTTCGATTTTCTTTTGCTTTAATTGCCTTCTTAACAAGTCTGCTCTTTTCACGGTTTCAAGCAGATCTTTTTTTAATTGATTTCCCCAATCAAAATCAGCCCTCTTAATACGGATAATTCTCTTGGGCTTAGAATTTTCATCTTCTAGCCATACTTCTTTGTTTTTTTGATAAAGTAGTCGAAAATCTTTTTCTATTACATAATGATGAACGAGCTGCCAGTAATATAAATCATGTTGCCATACGGTCATTCATTCACCCCCTAGATTCCATTCGCCTGTAACCAAACGTATAATTCAGTTAATGATTGAAGCTCCATGACTACATTAGCATTAGTGGAGAGCTCCTTATGTCTTGTATTTAAATAAACAGCCTCCCAGTCTGCACCCAAAGCACCTAGAACATCTTGCTCCCATGAGTCCCCGACAAATAGCTTCCTTTCGTTCTTTAAACCGAGCTTCCGTTCAAACAAATGGAAAAATCGTTTATCTGGCTTCTCTAGGTTTACTTCACTAGAAATGAGGATATGGTCCTCAGGAATAAACTCTGTTAATCCCAGGTGCTGTATTTTCTTCCACTGAGTATCCGTTGGACCATTCGTCAAAATCCCTATTTTTACAGCAGATTGCGACAACCAGCTAAGTAGAGGTCGCATTCCTACATCAGGTTCACAAAATCTATGTACATGTTCGTAGTACTGCCTATGAAAGTCATCAGCTTCCTCTTCCCTACATGGCAGGTTATACTTCTTCATCGTCTTTAAGTAGCGTATTCTTCTGTACGTTTTGCGATCTATTTGCTTTTTCTCTAAAAGAGGCCATAATGAATCACAATAATATTTAAATGTGGCAAACCAATGTTCAAAGTCAATTGGGTCATTTATTTGATCATCCTTTTGCCATTGAGCAATCTTTGTGTGTAAGCAATCGAGAATGGCACGTTTGAATGCAAACTCATGATTATAAAGCGTGTTATCTAAATCAAAACAAATGACATCCCATTTCATAATGAATCATCACCTCGTTCCTTACTAGTATAACAATAGTAGGGCTTCTTAGAACATCGAAAAGGCTTGAGATTCTGTTCATAACAAAAAGTCTGATGCCTTACTTTAAACGAATTAAAGTAAACATCAGACTCACCCACACAAATCAACTATTTTGCGGCCGATTCGGTTGTAGTACAGTGCTTAGTACCCGGTCTCGAATCATTGGAATTTGCATCGCGATACTAATTCCTATTTTTCGCAGCCAACGACGTCCAAGGATAGCATTGATAACGCGATAGCGGTATTTGTACGCAAAGTAGAAAGATAAGATTAAGGTCGCAATTGAAAAAAGCCGATTTACCATATGGCACCCCTCCTTCTCCTTACTTTGCGTGATCAAACGTTTTTTTATCCACCTTATTTACCAATCGATTTCCCTTCTGCGACTCCAATCCCTAAATATCCAAATAAAATCGTCATGAATGGAGATAACAGCAGGAAGAACGCATAAGGTAAATAGTGAATCACATCAACTCCTAATGTACTAGCAAAAAATGCTCCACTAACACCCCATGGAATCAGAGGGTTAACTAATGTCCCAGCATCTTCTAATGTACGAGAAAGGTTTTTCTTTGCTACATCAAGCTTCGTATAAAATGATTCGAACGTTTTCCCAGGCAATAAAATGGAGAGATACTGTTCTCCTGTTACCACATTTACACCTATAGAAGAAGCGGCAGTTGCTGAGATTAAGTTTCCTCTTGAAGATAGATTTTTCTTAAGCTGTGTAAGCAATGTATCAATTACGCCAATGCGCTGAATGACTCCACCTAGTGTCAGGGCAATCATCACTAGAGATATCGACCACATCATCGATTGCAGGCCTCCTCGATTGACGATTCCATCAACCACTTCGTTGCCCGTCTCAATTTCAAACCCATGCTGCACAACGGTAAACCATTCTGCCACGTCACTGTTTCCTTGAACAAACGCTGCGGTGATAATACCCGTTAAAACACCAATCACTAATACTGGTATAGTTGGATATCTTTTCATTGCCAGAAAGACCACAAGTAAAGGTGATGCTAACGTGATAACACTAATTGTAAACTTACTATCAAGAGAAGCAAGCATCAGACCAATATCATTTGAACTAGTAGAAGTTTGAGTACGACCAATGAGTAAGAATAAGAATACCGTGATCACAAAGCTTGGTATCGTTGTCCATAAAAGGTGACGAATATGCTCAAATAAATCCACACCTACAATTCCTGGCGCAAAATTCGTTGTATCAGATAAAGGTGACATCTTATCCCCAAAACAAGCGCCACATACGACTGCTCCTGCAGCAATTGCGGGATCAATTCCTAATGCTGTTCCGATCCCCATCATCGCTACGCCAATCGTTCCAACAGTAGTAAAAGAGCTGCCTGTAAAGCTAGATACAATCATACAAATAAAAAGAGTACTCACAGCAAACCATTCAGGAGATATAACCGAAAGTCCATAGAATAATAAGGTCGGTACTGTCCCACTCATCATCCAGACTGCTATTACAATTCCGACCAAAGCTAAAATAAAGATAGGCTTTATCCCTACTTTAAGTCCATCAATCATCGCTTTTTCGATCTCATTCCATCTAATTTGAAGAAACCGTCCAAATAAGGTAGCTAACAGTAAACATACAACTAGCGGAATATGCGGCTCCACTTTTAAAACAAACATACTCGTAATAATAAGTACCATCATTGTGACTAACAAGATAATCGTAAATGGTACATTCGCTTTTCTCTCCATCCTACTTTCTCCTCCACATTCTCTATTCGCTTTCGCACTTTTATGCTTTTATGCTTTTACGTAGTTAAGTAAATGAATATCCCTATAGTAGATGATCAAATCAAAACCGTCAACAATTTTTTCAGGATAATGTTAAGAAGAAAAGTGATGGTGAGTGGTCTGGCATTCGAAAACTTAGGGGAGGCAATTAGAAGTCTCTCTTTGACTTCGTTTGACTCACCATTGTCTATGCCGTACAAGTAGTATGTGCGAAATTTTGAAATTATGAGCGAACTGAAGACATATATGAGCGGAATACGGTGGATATGAGCGACATTCACTCATTTATGTGCGAGATTTGCTTTTTATGGGCGAGCTCGAAAAAATATGTGCTAAAGAGCTGATTTATGTGCGCAAACCCTGTGCTCTCGATTATTTATCCATAAGAAAAAGACGGTGCGCAACCGTCTTTTCTGTTAATCTCCAATATATTTACTATACAAGCTTTTTGCTCTTGTTAAATCTTCGGTTCCTTGGATCAGGATGCGGCCATCAGGAAAAATGACAATGCGCTCACCCTCGACTAGTTGTACTCGTATTAGAAATGGTGTTTTTTTCACTTCAGCTACTCGCTCTAATCGCTCAGCCCACTCTGTTAAATTCATTTTAGATTGGCGTTGAATTTGAACCGTTTCGCGCCCGCATAAAGTGGTGATATCATCTTCTGATGCATGAAGGGCTGGGTATTCTGCTTTTTGACATGTAGGACAACCCTCTTTTGGCTTAGCCATCTTCATATCATATTGATGATTCCCCCATAAATCGAATGTACGTAACGTGTTTCGTAACGCCTTAAGATCACCGATTAAAAACTTCATCACCTCAACCACTTGATAAGATGCAACAATATCGACCACCGGGCTTATGACGCCAATCGTGTCACATGTTTGACCTTGCGTTTCTCCATTATCAATAAAACAACGAAGGCACGGTGTTTGGCTCGGTATAAATAAAGCAGACATTCCTCTGGCACTCACAGCTCCACCATAGGCAAATGGAATTCCATTTTTAAAGCAGCTGTCGTTCAACAGAAAACGCGTCTTGAAGTTATCGGTTCCATCTAAGACCAGGTCGACTTCCTCCATTAAGGAATCAATATTCTCAATCGAAGCATTAGCTACTAGCGCTTCTACTTCTACATCAGAATTGATTTTTGAGAGCTTTTCTTTTGCTGCAATTGCTTTTGGCAGATGATTCTTCACATCTTCTTCGTCAAATAACATCTGTCTTTGTAAATTACTTTGTTCCACATAATCGCGATCTACAATTCGGACGCGTCCTACACCTGCTCGTACTAAATGATTCGCTAAAACGGTTCCGAGGGCTCCTACCCCGACCACAAGAACGGTTTGTTCGTTTAATTTTTTCTGACCTTCTTCGCCTATAGGCTTAAAAAGCATTTGTCTAGAATAGCGTTCATATGCTTGTTCCATTTATAATCTCCCCTTACAACAAGAGCAAAGCAACTAAAATCCCTAAAAGCGCTCCTGCACTCGTACATGCGATATTTACTAGATCATTATTAAGCCATTTCAATCCTGATACATACTCAGTCTTTCGCCCGCAATGACGCTTAGACTCTGTTTCAACTCCGCATTCCTTACAACGATACATAACTTGCAATGAAGCCCCGATTAACGTATCAATAAAATTCCCTAAAAAGCCGACAACACTCAAGGCAATTAGCAATAAATGACTATTATAATAGCTACTCCACCAAGAAAGAATGGCAAAAAAGGAAATCACAAAGCTCCCTGCAAATGCTGCAGCTGATCCGAGGGCCGTTATCGCACCTGATGTACCTGGTTCAACACGCTTCCACGTTAGTACATGAAAGGGACGTTGCCTGCTTAACGTACCAATTTCCGATGCCCATGTATCTGCATTAGCAGCGGCTAAACTCGCCACAAAAGCAAACAGCCATATGGGTGATGGAGAGAGGCCATATAAAAGTGCCATGATAGCTGCCACTCCTCCATTAGCCACTACTTGCCAGGCATCTCTTTGGTCTCCTTTTTCAACGATCCCATTGTCTTTGCGACCTTTCCATAATGAACTCCACATACTTGAGGTAAAAAAGAAAATGGCTAATAATAATAGTCCAAAAAAGCCTAAACCAAAGCTAATCGACCAGCCTACTAAAATAGCCGCAAACACGCCTGACTTAGAGAGCTTTTTCATGTAATACGCCCCTAAAGCTATGCACAAAACCCCTATGTATAGCCAGAGCATTAGCGGATCACTCCATGAGGGACGATTAAATGATCAATCTGTTGATCATGGTCTTCAATCGGGATGCTCCGAACCACTTGACAATCAAAGGCTAATGCACAGGTTACACCGTTAAAGCCTTCTAAATACGTATCGTAAAACCCACCACCATAGCCCATACGAAAACCTCGGAGATCAAATCCTAGACCAGGTACAATAACAAGATCGATTACGTTTTTCTCTATTTTTTTACAACAATCTTGCATCGGTTCTTTTAATCCAAAAAAAGTATCTTCCAAATCGTCAAACGAAGAGATTTGATAGAAGCTCATCTCTCTTGTTCCTTTTTTCACCTTGGGTACGACTACTTGTTTGCCGTCTGCCCAAGCATGTTGAATTAACGTTGTCGTATCTACTTCTTTCTCTTTTGAAATCGTCAAACCAATCACTGTAGCCTCTATCCAATAAGGCTGCATCACCAATTGATTTGTCAGTTCATTTGACTGTTGTTTGGCTGCTAGATCTGAGAGGTTCTTTAATGATTGTTTGAACATTTTTCTGCATTCTTCTTTGTCATTCATTTAACGGACTCTCCTCCATCCCTACCAACTAATGCACTCTATATGTAACGCTACCTTATATACGATTAAAGCAAACTTAGGTTTCAGTTTAATTGTATCACAAAAAAAGAGGCTTCCGCAGTTTATGCGAAAACCTCTCCCTTCCCTCCACAGCTTAAACAAAAATAAGCAGTGGAAGAATCCAACTGCTTATTTTGTCTCACGGTGAAGAGTGTGACGCTTTAATCTTGGGCAGTATTTTTTAAGTTCAATACGCTCTGGATTTTCGCGTTTGTTTTTTGTTGTAATGTAGTTACGATCGCCTGTCTCAGTGCAAGCAAGAGTGACTTGTACACGCATCCGATATCCCTCCAAACTTAGCTATAGCTTACTTCATACTTGAATATGATAGCAAATCTACCGAGAGGGATCAAGTGTTTTTTCTTTACAGGATAAAATCTATCACGATTTATTTAATCTTTTTTATGAAACTGAGCAAGAAACGATTCACTTTCGGCCATAGACTGACTAACATGAACCCACTGATCCACACTCGTTTCCTCATTTGCTCTTAGTGTAATCGCTGTTGTAATCGTGCTTTCATTCACACGAGCCGAGAGAGGCTGAACAGTTAATTGCCCCTTCTTCTCTTGCCAAACCTTTTCAAGCTCACCAACAGCGCATTCCGTTGTTGTGGCTTCTGCCCCTTTGGCAAATGTCGTTGTATATCGCACTCCATCATAATGAATGAGCGCTTTTGATAAAGGGGCATAAAAACTCATAGCAGGATCTTTACGATCTAGAAATGGCTTCTGATGCAGGACAACCTTTATCTCTTGTTCTCTTGTAGCATCATTTCGAATAAACACTTGTCTGTGGTATCCTGTATGATTCGAAAGAGCTCGCTCAATCACTGTAACGTGTAAGTGAAATCGTGTTTGGTAAGCTGTGAGTAACTTAATTCCACCTGTTCTACGATAGATAGGAGCAAACCGCCACTCTCCTTCTCTCAACCAACTCGTATGAGCTTCTCTCCAAATGCCTATTTCAGAACGAAGGTCATACAATGAATCACTACATGGAAGGGACGGTTGATGTTCTTGTAAGGAGTTGATGTATTTGGTCTGTGTAGTAGTTTGCATGAACTCTTGCCATCTCAGGTTCATCTGCTTGTGCGTAGATCGTAAAGACTGGCTCATTTTGGTCTGGTACAATGTAGGTCCACCCTCCTTCTGGATGACTGACTTTCATCCCTTCAATTAATTCAACTTGTTCTTCTTTTAACGATTCCATCAATGCTCGCATGACCATGCCCTTTTGCTCTGTTTGACAAGGCACCTCTTGTTTAAACAAACTTTCATTTGGCAAGTGACTTAAATAGCTCTGAAGCGACTCATCACGTACACTTAATGTTTGAATTAGATGAGCACAAGCATAGAATGCGTCATAACAATAGAGTTGAACCGATTGAGCTGCTATCATCATCTCTCTAGCAGATGCTTTCGTTCGAATCACCTTTTTGTCATGTTTAGCAATGTATGCTTCAAGTGAATTGCCACCATATAAAGGAATTGTCACTTGATCTTTATCAATAAAAGTCAAGTGCATGTCCACAAATAACGCTAGCTTTTCTTCATCCGTTAAAATGTGCCCGTCCGCAGTCACAAGAGTCAGAAATTCCCCTGTCTCCCCAATAATGATTCCTAATTCAGTATTAGATAGAGTCATAGCTAACGAGATCTCATCTATTTCATAATGACCGGTTGAGACTACCACTTGACAGCCAAGACCCTTTAGTGCATCAGCGAGGAAAGCCGTCGTTGTTTTTTCTAGTCCAAACAATGAAAGGTGCGGTCTCTGGCTTTCAATTAGGACCTGGTCTACTTGGTTATATACATGACGAATATAGTCGGCGTTGAATTGGTTGTTGACCTCATACTCACCAACTTGATCGAAAGCAACTCGACGATACGTGTTAAAGGTGACTGTTTTATCTATTTCTTTTTGAGTTAAAGTGGAAATTGGGAGACCGTCAGCGTCCATCAACTCTATTACTACTCGTTGATCGTGCCCGACTCGAATATGTGCGCCTCCCAAAAAGTCATGATCCGCAATCGTCTTTCGCATGATCGGAATAGTAGATTTTTCGATATCGACAATATTCATACCAGTTGCCTGTACACTTTGAGCAAGGGATAGTTTTAGAAGTCTCGTAAATGGCTGATCATCTCCAGCAACGAGGAATCTCCCTCCTACTGCTAAATCAGATGCAAACCCTGCCCCTAAACGACTAATATGTTCGGGTGTGATCTCTACATTCGCAACTCCTACTGCACGATGACCTGCTAGTAATGGTTGAGTTGTATCTTGATCATTCCAGATAACAGATTGAGAGATAACTGAACCCTCTTGAATTCTCTTATTTGGCCAAATTTTCATTCCTGGTTGAATGTTTACTTCATCAGCAATATGGCATTGACGCCCAATCACTGCTTGCTCGTAAACGGCCGTCTTGCTGCCGATAGTGACTCCGTCGCACACAGTCGCACCGTTAAGCTCTGTCTTGCTACCAACATAGACTCCATCCCAGACCACTGAACGCTTGATCGTAGCAAAATCGGAGATGATTGAATCTCTCCCAACTACTGAATACTCATCAAGCTTCGCATGTGAACGAATCGTTGAATGAGTGCCGATAAAGGCAGGACCTTGAATATCTGCCCCCTCCTCAATCGTTGCAAACTCATTTACCCATACACCTGGTTGAATCTCGCTCCCAGCAATTGTTGCACGGACATCACGATTTAGAAGGTCCATATGAGCTTGACGGTATTGATCAAGGTTTCCTATATCAGACCAATATCCTTTGGCTGCATACCCATAGATCCCTGCTTTCTCTTCTAAAACCTTAGGGAAGACATCCTTACTGAAGTCAACAGGCTTATCCGCTTCGATGTATGTGAAGATGCTTGGGTCCATTACATAGATCCCTGTATTTACCGTGTCACTAAATACTTCACTTAAACTTGGTTTCTCAAGAAAACGAACAATCTCATCGTCTTGGTTGGTCATGATCACTCCAAACTCAAGAGGGCATGGCACTTGCTTCATGAAAATTGAAACAAGAGCATCCTTTTCTTCATGAAAATCAATTCCCGCTTGTAAATCAAAATCAGTTAGAGCATCACCACTCACAACGATAAAGGGCTCATCTAAAAATGCTTCTGCTTGTTTAACACTACCAGCGGTTCCTAGTGGCTCTGTTTCTTCAAAGTAAGTTAAGTGAACACCGAACTCTTGACCATCACCAAAATAGTCACGAATTTCATCAGGTAAATAGTGTACGGTAACCGCAATTTCTGTAATCCCATGTTGTTTTAAAAGCTCAATACTATATTGCATAACCGGTTTTTGCAAAAGTGGAACCATTGGTTTTGGTAACTGACATGTTAATGGACGTAATCTTGTTCCTTTTCCTCCTGCCATAATGACACCTTTCACTTAACTCCGCCTCCTTTTAATTCGCCGCCACTAGTTGTCCGGCTAAACACATTTCAAACTCTCTCTCTGTTTGCTTTGCAATTGCACCCCAGTCAAACTTCGTCTCTACATCACGCAAGCCTTGTGTTGCTAAGCCCTCACGTGAGATTGGGTGATTATATAAAAACATCACTTGAGCTACTAGGCTCTCTCTATCCCCCGGGATCATTTTCAAGCCATTCACACCATGTTGTATGATCGAAGAAAGGCCTCCGACATCAGAAACAATGGTTGGTTTCCCAGCTGCCATTCCCTCAAGAGCAACAATTCCAAACGGCTCATACAAGCTAGGGAAAATAGCGGCATCTGCTTTTGTAAACCATTTATTGCGCTCTTCATCAGAGATAAAGCCGAGAAATATCACATACTCTTCTAAATTGCGATGCCTTACTTGTTCTTGATACTCTCTTAACATTGGACCTTTCCCTGCTAGTACAAATTGAACTCGGGTGCCTCTTTCACGAAGTAACTCAGCGGCATCGATAACGGTTTGAAAACCTTTCTCTTTTACCATTCGACCTACTGTGAAAACGGTAAATCTTTCATTTGGTTCAAATTGAACAGAAGGCTCTTTAATGGAGCGTATCAACTCTAAATCAACACCATTTGGGATAACACTCAGCTTTTCTTCTGGCAAAGAGAAAATCGTTTGCAGTTCATTTTTCATATAGTCGCTACAAACGACGACTCGGTCTGCTTCATATGTGAGCTCCCACTCTTTTTGATTAATCTCATATTGAAGCTCTGAATGAATTCCATTATTACGGCCATGCTCTGTTGCATGAATGGTTGCTAATAACGGTACCTTCAAGGATGTTTTTAATGCTTTAGCGGCTACACCTACTAACCAATCATGAGCATGAATCACATCGAATTGCTCTGTTCGACTTAGCTTTTCACCATAGAAAGCCATCGCTACATTCAAACTACCAACCCAGTCAAAAAACGTATTCGCTTCAGGTTGTAGCCCACTTATTCGATGAACATGGACACCCTGATTCGTTTCATATGCCGGATAACCATCAACAGCTGAGGTTAAGACATGTACGGTGTGCCCATCTTGAACAAGAGCACGCGATAGATCATACACATGACGCGATAACCCTCCAACCATCATCGGCGGGAATTCCCAACTGAGCATTAATATCGTTCTTCCTTTTCGGACTATTGGTGTGTTCTTGTGACGATTTTGGACAAAGGAATCATGTTTTGAGAGAAAGACCGTTTCATCGATCTCTTTTAAAAATGGATAGGCTTGCTCTTGTGCACCAAGCCATAATGTATCTAATTGTTTAGTGAATAAACGATCTTTTAAGCGGTCAAACCGATTAACATGGGTATGGAATCTCTCTTTTGCGTAGTTCACTGCACTATCGCCATCTACAATAAAAGCCCAATCACTACTTGCTGCAAGCATCCACTCGCGAATCATCTGCTTAATCGCACGCGTTTCAAGAGGTGTAGGACTGCTATGCAAAGCAACTGCTGCTGCTATATCTTGTTCGAGTCGATGCAAATGACGATACATATAATCATTTTTGGGGTTTAACCAAACGTCTCCATACCCGTCTCTTCCCCATGTGGCATACGAGATGTGGCATGTATCAAAGTCTTGAAAGTGACGGTCAATATACGTTTCCGGACTAACAAAAGAGACCTTTTGATTTGCTTTTTCTAACACTTTTCCAATCCATTCTGGCCCTTCAAACCACCAATGACCAAATAACTCAGCGTCAAAAGGAGCAACCATATAATAAGGTGGAAAGGCTTGGGTTGCATGTTGCCCACCATATTCTTCTATACTCTTAAGGTAATGACTGGCATGTGCATTAATTTTTTGTTCTGCCCACTCTCTGTTATAAGCCTCTTTCTCTTCTGTTAACCCTGTTACCCGGTAGTATTTGAGTCCTGTATCGACACGAATGCCGTCTTCATGCACATAGGATTCAATGTAGTCCCAATCGCGCTCATAGCCGATGTCACGATAAAATTCACGATAATCTGGATCTCCCGGATACCCTAGCGTAGAGCTCCATACTTTACTAGAAAGTTCGGTATGTCGCGGGAATAAAATCAACCCATGTGGTGAGTAAATAGGTGCACCTGAATCTTTGTTTGGCTTAGGATCAGCACTTAGGATCGTATGCTCATCGACAAAGGTGTATCGAATACCCTCCTCCATCAAAATGCGATCAAGGCCAGGTGCATACGCACATTCAGGAAGCCAAAACCCTCTAGGTTTAAAACCAAAATGGGATTCAAATGCTTGAATACCTTCTCGTATTTGAGAACGGAGCGCTGCTTTCGTTTTTACATACGGTAGGAATGCGTGAGTAGCAGCTGAGGTCATTAATGTGACGTAACCTTGTTCGTTTAATTGTTTGTATGCTTTCAACACATTTTTATCCCAGTTGAGGAAAGTTTCTCGAATTTTTCGATATCTTTTTTGATAGAATGGAATGAGTGAGTTGAAGGTCTGATCCTCTTCTAAGTACGTTGCTTCTTTTCTAAGCAGCTCTTCGGTTTTGAGTAAGTAATGAAGGTACCGCTCTTGCATAAGCGGATCTGCTAGCATCTCCATTAGCGGCGGTGTAAATGAAATGGTGATCCCATCTTTAACTTTCCCCTCATCAATTGCCCATAACAGGGGGATATACGTTTCAGTCATTGCCTCAAAAAGCCATCTTTCTTCTAATCGATTTTCTTCTTCATGTCTGACATAAGGTAAGTGGGCATGAAGGACAAATGAAAAGTAACCATTACTCAAAGTAATTCTCCTCCTTATTTCGTCGACTCATAATATGAATACGTACTAAAATGCTCTAACCATTCTGGCTCACTTGCTAGTCCTTCTTGCCACTTTTGAACAGCTTCTTGATAGTGACCTTTCATGCTCTCTTTTATTCTTGGCGTGTCGATCGGGTTCGAGCGAATGACACTAAAGAAGTGGTGTTCATTTGTCTTAACGCCTAAATCAACGATGAACGTTCGGTTTTCTTCTAATCCATGAAAATACCAATTGTTAGTCATTTCTGGAATCTCCATTTCTACAAAACGATGTGCATTGTGACCGTTAAAAAGAATCGCCGTCACATCATATAACCTTAATACCTTGGTTAGTTCGTGCCATGGTGTTCTAAATTGATGCTCAATTATTCTTTTTGTTACCTCTCTTGTTTCCCAGAAGGCATAGAGACTACTTGGTCCCCTCGGAAGAAGCATCACCTCATCCCGATCATATGAGGCTGCTAATGGTTTGATCTCTTCCACTGGTACGATTGGTGGTTGCACTGCTTTTGGTGGTTCCACTGCTTTTTCTCCCCCTGCTTCTTCTTGATGTTTTTGGAAGCGGTATTGAACCTTTCCAACAGTTGTTCCGAGTTCTTTTGCGATCTTTCGAAAAGAAAATCCTTTTTCTCGTAATGCTAAAATGTCTTGTATCACTTCAACACCTCCAGGATGAATGCCTTATGCATAAATGAAAAAAACGTTGCATATCTTGTTACATTAATCATACCGACCTTAAATTCTCCGGACAAGCAGGGTAAAATGTCTGTTTTTGTCATGCACTTGAGCTATCTATGCTTCGCCCTCACAAAAAAATTTTTCGCCTTATTTCGCTAGCTTTTGCTGTCGTTTCGTCGTGTCGATTCATGCGAACAAAGGGCGTATCGCGCTTATGTAAACGCTTCACTCAATAATTGTCGAGGAAGTAGGACGAAAACCACTTTTTTAAGTCTGTTGTCTATGTGTATAATAGAGAGGAAAAATAGTTTTATAGAGGGAAGGGTTGTAAGATGATCGAATGGACTATCATGATTCTCTTAGTAATCGCCATCCTCCTTTTTGTGTTATCTTTCTTTCGAAAAGACAAGGCAACAGAAGTGGAACGGCAGATGGAGAACTTTTCGATTACGCTCATGCAAGAGATCTATCAATTAAAGAAAAAGATTCGTATTTTAGAAGAAGAACTTTTAGTGAGTAGTGACCAAGCTCCGACTAAAGCACGTTCTGCTTCTACACAAAAACTCCAAGCTGAGGTAGAATCCTTGCATCAAAAAGGGTACACACTCGAAATCATTTCTGAGAAGACCGGCTTAACGCCTCTTGAAGTGGAACGTATCCTTGATTCAAGCACTCCAACGGCTGCAAGGGGGCAATAACGATGTCACCACATGCTCTTAAAGGATTAGCTGGCGGGATTGTTCTTGCAACAGGAATCATTTGGGTAACGCAAGCCTTCTCACCTGAAGCAACAGTCGAACCAATTACAATTGTTGAACAACAAGAGTTAGAGATCTCTGAAATGATGGCTGCCTTACAAGAACAAGGTTACTACGTCTCAGCAGAAGAACCTGAGATAGAGGAAACTGAGGTTGAGGAAATACCTGCAGAAGAATTAGAAGAAGAAGCTCAAGAAGTTGAAGAAGACTTACCAGATTCAGTAACGGTTGAAACAGTTAATGTCTACTCCATGACATTGGTAATTTCACAAGGGACAAGTTCTCATGATGTTGCGAATCAATTAGAACAAGCTAACATTATTGATAGCGCGAGTGAGTTCCTACGATACCTTGATCGCAATAACTTAGCTGAGAAAGTTCGTGCTGGAGAATTTGACGTGAACAGTGCAATGAGTTACCAAGATCTCGCGAACCGCATCACGTAAAAAAAGCTTGCTACATCACTGTAGCAAGCTTTTTTCATTTATTCATCCTCTATTTCTTCAAGAATCGGCTCATCCGCTTTAATGGGACCATTGCGCTCTTCTTTTAAATCAAAATACTCATCAAGCATCTTCTTACCAATACTTTGAGCAAAGTTAGCTCGATTATCAACTTTAGTAAACGGCACGATGATCGCAAAGGCAACCTCAGGATTATCATAAGGTGCATAGCCAACGAGGATCTGGTTGTTTCCATCAACACTGTGACGATTGGCACCTTGACCTACAGCTACTTTAACTTGAGCTGTACCTGTTTTCCCAGCTGGATTGTAGGACGCATTTCCAAACGTTCCAGCTGCAGTCCCTTGTGATCCGTTCATCACTTGATAAAAACCTTGTTGAACGCGATTAAGATCCGCATCAGACATATCTACTCGGTTTAGGATGGTCGGCTCAAACTTATGCAAAATTGCACCAGGTTCATCAGCCGATACACTTGGCTCTCTTATTTCAGAGACTAAACGTGGCTTGACTCGATAGCCATCATTTGCAATCGTTGATACATATTGAACAAGTTGCAACGGTGTATAGGTATCATACTGCCCAATCATTAAATCGAGTAAGTTACCCGGCTGTGTTCGCCCACCTTGCAAACCAGTTGAGCTGCCCGGTAGATCAATTCCTGTATCAGCGCCTAGTCCAAACTGACTAAATAGATAGCGTGATTGATCATATGCTTCCATAATTTTTTGATTATCGAAACTTCTGCTACTACCATAGTTATACCCCATCATGCGCATCGCAATTTCAAACATGTAAACGTTTGAAGACCTCTCAAGAGCTTTAATATCATTTACATACCCCATACGTGTATAAGAACGCTTTATAGGCGTACCTGGAAGATCGATCGGTCGATCATACAGCGTTTGCCCATGGCTTATTACACCTGTTTGATAACCAGCTAATACCGAAGCTCCCTTTACAGAAGAGCCCATCTCAAACGCATTGGTTACATTCCCAATCTGATGATCTGCTTTACCATTTCGATAACCTGACATGGCAAGAATATCACCCGTCTGCGGGTCCATCATGACTGCATAGGCCGTACGTTCATTTAAAAAATCATTTCTTTTACTGTTTATTTCTTCAGAGATAATCTCATCAAGCTTTTGTTGCATTTCCATATCAAGCGTCAAGACGAGGTCGTTTCCACGTTGGCCGGGCTGTTCATTTACAGAACGCTCAACTTCGCCACCAGTGGACGTGGTAATACTTTCCATTACTGCTTTTTGGCCACGCAATACGTCCTCATATTCTGTTTCTAAATAGCTTGTTCCAACAATATCGGAGCGGTCATAACCTCTTGATAAAAAATAATCAAGTTGCTCGCGTGGAATCGATCCAGTTGAACCAAATATCGTTCTAAACGCTTCTCCGTACACATAGTTACGGCGTGAATCACGTAAAATATCAATGCCTGGCAATTGATCTAAGTTTTCACTAATAATATTCGCTTCTTCATCTGTAATTCCGCGTTTAATTCGTTGCGGAGTGTTTGCATACCCTCGTGACATCTCCCTAAAAATCGCCATGACACGTTCATCTTGTTCTGAAATTTCTGCTAAATGTTCTTCTGTAATGCGTTCTATTTCTAATTGATACTGCTCAGACTGACTTTCTAACTGACTTCTTTCTTCTTGGGTTACTAACTCAAAGCGTCTTTCTCTATCTTGAAGCAATAACCAAAAGTCTTTACGATCACGTTCGGTGATCCGACTCGTATCAACTTCAATTAATTCAGATAAGTCTCTTGCTACTTCAAGCATCGTTTCAGAGGATGTCCCTCTAGAAGGATTCGTATATGTAACAGATAGTTCTAATTGATTGTCTACAACTGTATGACCGTAACGATCAAGCATCAACCCACGAGGTGCATCGATTCTAGCTGTTGTTTGGCTTGTCCGGTCTATTATTTTTTCAAAATCTTCCCCTTGTACAATTTGCACCATGCCAAGTCGTAAGATCAAAGCTGAAAAAAGAATGAAAACGGCAAAGAATAGCATATTGAGTCTCGCTGGAACATGTCCTTTTTTCTTCAGTTTATTTTTCCCCATACACAAATCCCCTCTTAACTTATGTGTATACATGACAATAGACACCTAAGTAGGTGTCTAATTCTCACTTTAAAATATATACCCGCGTATGCCGTTGCTTCAGTTGTTTCATGAACCTACTTCAGTAGGTGGGTGTTCGCAGAAATAGTTTCAGCGTCCAGAACAAGCTGGCTTGCTGTTACCACTTCGATGTAGAACTCCCTTTTAAAACACAAGGTTCGAAACAATAAGAAGCTCACTAACACGGCAGGCAATCTGTTTTTTAAGTTAAGCTCATTATATCATAATGAAGTAGCTTGTCAAAAGAATTGAACATCAATTCACGATGTCGACACATTAAACTGTCGTCCCACCTGTGCTGCCTCCATCGCCATTTTTCTGACGTGCAAAACTGTAACTTTCTCCCCCATTTGGTTTTGAAAAACGTACATGTCGCACGAAGAAATAAATAAGGAAATGGCCAATACCAAGAATCATTAATACAACAGGTATGCTCTTTTCCTCAGGGAACAAAAGGATTGCTACAATGAATGTTAGTACAGATACAATCCGACCACTATTTAAAAACACTTCACGTACGACGATGTATTCAATTCTCATCTCCGCTGCCTTCCACCCTTTTCCGATCACATCATACGTAAGTGAAATATACGGAACTAATAACATTGGATAAGCAATCGAAATTACCACTCCATACATAATTAATTTCGCAAACGAAATATCAAAGACAATAAGGTATATGGCCGCATATAAAATGGAGCCCCCAATTAAAATCGCTTTTTTTCTAAAGCTTGGTTTAATCAGGCGTGTAGCAGCATAATAGGCGATAAATTGTACAGCAGAAGCTATCAGTCCATAGGTGCCAATTGCCAGCTCGCTTCCTGTTACAATATATACCCAGACCACAATGACGAATAGAAACGTACCTTCACGCAACCCTTGAAAGAAATGGGCATGTAAGATATGCCTCCAATTCGGATTCTTCTTTCGTTCAGCTAAAATTCTTCTAAAGAAGAATTTCCCTTCTGCTGCTCGTCGTTTTAATAAAAAGCTCATTAAAACAGCAACAACAAACAGACTTAATGAAATCCCAAAGATGACCGAGTATCCCGTGAATTTCTCCATTCTCGTAATAATATAACCAGAGACAATCGGCCCAATCATCCCAGCAAATGATGTTAGGAGTCCCAGAAATCCATTGAAGAAATCACGTGTTTCTGGCTCAGTAATTTCAAACGTTAAGACATTAAAAGCTAACCAATAAAAACCAAATCCAATTCCAAGTAAAGCCCCTAGAATGATTAAGTAATGGTTTGCTACATCTCCTAATAATAAGACTGTTGTATAAAAACCAGATAATGAGATAACCCCAAGCCGCAGCACGATCACACGGTCAATTTTCTTAGCCCACCTCCCCGCTAAAATAAACGTCAAAGGCTGAAAAATGACGGCTGTTAAATTGTAGAGAGCTAAGTCAATAAATTCCCCTGATTGCTTCCACAAATAGACGTTCACGAACGTGTTTGATAGCGCAATACTCAGTGCATACAATCCTCCTATTGTGAGGAGAAGGACCAAATCCCTTGTAACTTCTATATCGCCGATCAATTTCTGAATTACGGACTTCTTCACCGACTCCACCACCTTACTCAGTAGTGTGTCTTAACAAAAATCCGTTATGCAGATAAAAGTGGAAATGGCTGTTTAGCTGCGTCATTTTCAGGCTTAAAGTGGCTTGGCGCTCTTTGCCAAACAGTTTTAGAATGAAAAGACCTCGAACAGTTAGCCATTGAAGCTAGAAAGATAAACGCGGAAATGGCTGTTTAGCTAAAATGGTGTTATGTGCGGATTTCCATGTGTTATGTGCGTAAATGTTCATATATGTGCGGCGTTGATCGATTTATGGGCGGATTCTTAATTATAGGAGCGAAAAACGATTTATATGTGCGAAGGCCTGTTACATGTGCGAATTCCTGATAATATGTGCGAAGGCCTGTTATATGTGCGAACCTGACACTCTCGCACCCCCACCCTTCATAAAATAAAAAGCAAAGCCACTGGGGCTTTGCTTTATGAATCATTATTTAGCTTCTTCGTAACGCTTTGCAACTTCGTCCCATTTAACTACATTCCAGAATGCGTTAATGTAGTCAGGGCGACGGTTTTGATAGTTAAGGTAGTAAGCATGCTCCCAAACGTCAAGTCCTAGGATTGGTGTTTTACCTTCCATTAGTGGAGTATCTTGGTTTGGAGTACTTGTGATAGCAAGTTTTCCGCCATCAACGATTAACCATGCCCAACCAGATCCAAAACGGCTAGCACCTGCATCTGCAAACTTTTCTTTGAATGCTTCAAAGCTACCGAATTCTTCGTTGATTGCATTAGCTAATTCGCCAGTTGGTGTGCCTCCACCATTCGGGCAAAGGATTTGCCAGAAGAATGTGTGGTTAGCATGTCCGCCACCGTTGTTACGTACTGCACCACGAATGTCTTCAGGTACTGCATCAAGGTTACTTACAAGCTCTTCAATGCTTTTACCTTGAAGGTCATCATGTCCTTCAAGAGCTGCGTTAAGCTTTGTTACGTAAGTGTTGTGATGCTTCCCGTGGTGGATATTCATTGTTTGCTCATCAATATGAGGTTCTAGAGCATTTGCTGCGTAAGGTAATTGTGGTAATTCGTAAGCCATTTCAAAATCTCCTCCTTATAATGAATACAATTGTAACTTGGGACGTTCTTTTCCCAAAAGGCCAACGACTTAATCAACATGAATGTTTCCTAAGTCTGTCCGTCTCCTACATTACCAAAATCTTCACTTTCTTGCAATAAAAAAGACTTGTCGAATCACAAATACCGTGACATTTATACGATACCCTACATGCCTAATAATAAACGAGAGATTCATAAAAGTTCCACTTGTCCCATATGATGAATTAACTCGTTTAAAAGGAGGCTATTATGTCTTGGTTAGAAGCGTTATTCATTGGCTTTATACAAGGGATTTCGGAGTTTTTACCGATCTCAAGTAGTGCTCATCTTGTTATTTTTGAGAAGTTACTACACATAAATACAGGCGATGTCGATTTAACTTTTGAAGTTTTTTTACATTTAGCATCTCTTCTAGCTGTGCTTTTATATTTTAAAGAGGATTTATTGAACCTCGTTAAGGGTTCCCTTTCATACATTATTAAAAAAGACGTAAACCAGGCGGGTCATTTTCGTTTTGTAAGCTTAATGCTTGTTTCAACTGTTATTACCATGGTCGTTGGAAAATTACTTGAAGAGTGGCTTGCTGAGTCAATTACCAATACAGCGACGATTGGTGCGGCTCTAATCATTACAGGTATCTTTTTAATTTTAATTGAGCACGGGGTCTCACAAGGGATGCGTGGACCAAGTGAAATGACGTGGAAACATGCGATCTTTATTGGACTAGGGCAAGCTCTCGCGGTTATTCCAGGTATCTCTCGTGCTGGTAGTACCCTCGTTGCAGCATTATGGTGCGGCTTAAGTAAAGAAACAGCATTACGTTATTCCTTTTTACTTTCAATCCCAATCATCACTGGAATTACGCTCTTAAAACTGCCTGAGCTTATCGGACAATTTTCACATGGTATAAATAATGAATTATGGATTGCCTTTATCTCTTCTTTTCTCTTTGCTCTTATTGGAATCAAATGGCTTATTTCAATGGTCCAACAAGCTAAGCTAAGCTATTTTGCCGTTTACTGTGTTTCCCTCGGATTAGTCACTTGGATCTTTTTAACGTAACAAAAAGGCAGCTGAATATCAGCTGCCTTTTTTTATGTACTCAATCATTAAGTTCAATATGGCGGAGGAAGAGGGATTCGAACCCCCGCGCGGTTTAACCCGCCTGTCGGTTTTCAAGACCGATCCCTTCAGCCGGACTTGGGTATTCCTCCGCAAAGAAAAAGTATGGTGGACCCTGTAGGACTCGAACCTACGACCGATCGGTTATGAGCCGAGTGCTCTAACCAACTGAGCTAAGGGTCCTCATATGGGGCGACTGATGGGAATTGAACCCACGAATGCCGGAATCACAATCCGGTGCGTTAACCACTTCGCCACAATCGCCATATGTAAAGATGTAAAGATGTAATTCTTAAAAAAATAGCGGCGGAGGGAGTCGAACCCACGACCTCACGGGTATGAACCGTACGCTCTAGCCAGCTGAGCTACACCGCCAAATATGGCTCCACAGGTAGGACTCGAACCTACGACCGATCGGTTAACAGCCGATTGCTCTACCACTGAGCTACTGTGGAATATTAAAGACAAGAATTATATTACCAATCTACTGCGATTAAGTCAATAGATTTTCTTAAATTTTTATTTGTTTCTTAGAATTTTTTCTTTTTGTCCTACTTGCTTGTCTATTATAGCACGAACTAAAAAAAAGAGCAGTGAAAATACTCACTGCTCTTTCCCATTATTAGCGTATTTCTCCAATCACTGCTTCTGCAATATTTACAGAGTGATCACCGATACGCTCTAAGTTACTAACAATATCAACAAAGACAATACCAGCTCCACCAGAACATCTTCCTTCGTTTACACGTTGGATATGCTGCTTACGTAGTTTACGCTCCATCTTGTCAATCAGGTCTTCCTTTTCAAGAACAGAACGAGCCTTATCCGTATCACCTAGGTCTAGTGACGAAATCGCTTCTTGTAACGTCGAAATGGTCAATTCAAACATTTCATTTAAATCACTTAATGCCGTATCAGACATCACGACTTTTTGTGTTTTTTGATAATCTTTCAATTCCACAATATTTTCTATATGGTCACCAATACGTTCAATGTCACGAACGGTATCCATCAGCATAGAATGCATTTTTGAATCCTGATCAGATAGCGAACGGGAGGAGATTTGAATTAAGTATTCTGTAATTTTTCTATCTAGATTGTTAATCGCACTCTCAAATTGAGTAGCCATTTCAGCGTGACGCTTTTGTCCATTTTCTAAATACTGACTGACTTCAATTAACCCTTTCTCAGAAAAATCGGCCATGCGTAGCACTTCTTGTTTCGCTTGTCCAAGTGCAATAGCAGGTGATCTTCCGATAAAGCGTGGATCTAAATGCTTTGCTTTGTATTCGATGTTGTATTCATCACCAGGTACAAGCTTTGTAACGATCACTGCAAGTAATGCAACAAATGGTAACTGAATCAACGTATTGGAAACGTTAAAAATACCATGAGCAAATGCAATCGTCATTGGTCGGTTCAATCCTAATTCTAGTGCCAAGAAGCTCACCAGGCTTAAGAAGAAAGGTAAAACAATCAAAACGATAATCGTACCAATCAAGTTAAAAATTACATGCGTTAACGCCGCGCGTTTTGCTGCAACAGACGCCCCAATAGCAGCTAGAATGGCTGTTATCGTTGTCCCAATGTTATCACCAAATAATACAGGCAGAGCTGCATCTAATGTCATTGCACCTTGATCGTACAGTTGTTGTAACAACCCAATTGATGCACTTGAGCTTTGAACGGATACAGTAAAGATTGTACCAATTAACACCCCAAGCAATGGGTTATCTGCCATTTGCACCGTTAAATCTGCAAAAGCTTGAAGATCACGTAACGGCTTTAATCCTTCTCCCATTAAGTCAAGCCCGTAAAACAAGGCACCAAATCCAAATATAACTTGGCCGTAATTGTTTACTTTCTTTTGCTTAATAAAGAAAATTAAAGCTGCCCCAACTGCGATAATTGGTAGAGCATAGGCTGAGATTTTAATTCCAATAATGAACGCTGTTACCGTCGTTCCAATATTGGCACCCATAATGACGCCGATTGCTTGTTTTAATGTCATAAATCCAGCATTTACAAGGCCAATCGTTAAAACAGTCGTTCCGGTACTCGTTTGTAGTAACACGGTTACAAACAAACCAGCAAAAACACCCATAACAGGGTTCGTAGTAAACTTGTCCAATAAGTCGCGCAGTCTCTCCCCTGCTACTTTTTGAAGACCGTCCCCCATGAATTTAATACCGAAAAGGAAAATTCCAAGGCCTCCAAAAAACATGAACAAAAGTGTCTGTAAATCCACTTAATCTCATCCCCTCATTTAGAAAGTCAGTCTTATTTAATTTTTCGACTTTCGACAAACCTCAACAATGACACCCTGTCTATTATTAAGCATTTATGAACGTTTTGTAAATATGAATTTTGATTTTTTTTCTGAACTTCCCCATCTAACGAAAATTATAGCTGTTCACTGATTTGAAACTTGTTGAATGTAGCAGTTTTCGTTAAAATATGGAGTGGTGTGAGAGGAGATTATTTATGAACGGCCTTCAATTTTTTTATAAGAGTTTTTATGACAAGAAAGTATTAGCTTATAGCAGATTCCAACCGATTACTAAAGCCATCTTTCATGTATTAGCAGTTATTTTTATTGCTTGTATCCCGTTTATTTTGTCACTATGGATGACTTATACATCTAGTATTAGTCAATTAGAAGAAAGCTTAGAAAAGGACCTCCCTTCATTTTCATTAGAAGATGGGAAATTGCAAGCGGATCTTAATGAGCCTTATCTTAATTACTCATTAAATGAAGGAGTATTTGTGTTAGATCCTCATAATGAATTATCGAGTACTGAATTAGCGGAGCTTGGGGAAGGCGTTGTTTTTCGTCATGAAGAGGCGCTATTGTTTCGTTACGGAGCCACTCACTCGGTATCATATGTCCTAATTGGCTTACAAGAAGTAACAGATGAAGAGCTAACCGAGCGTATTGGGGATGTGAAAGGGTTCCTCCCTTTATTATTGCTGATTGTTTCCTTACTCATCTATAGCGGCTTGTTGGGAGTGGCTTTTTTAGGGGTAACAATCTTTGGCTATGTCGGCTTATTATTTAGAGGGAAACGAAAAAACATTCAATATCGACATATGTGGCTTATCACGGCCTACGCCATGACAATGCCGGTCATCGCTTTTGCTTGGGTCGATGTACTAATAGGTGGCATTCCAGCCTATGTCTTACTTATTGCCACTCTTACGATGGTGCTGTACGCGCTTTTTTCGATCCCTATCCCGAAAAGAAAAACAAGCGAGAAGCCGTAATAGGCTTACTCGCTTGTTTTTTGATCATTCATACGCTTCACGACTATGCGGGTGCCATCGACATCAATGACTTTAACTTGCATATTCGCCTCAAGCCATTGGCCACCACTCGTTGCACTATAATGTTTATCTTCAATCTCTACCGTTCCAGTTGGACGGAATGCACTTAGTGTCATCCCTTCTTTTCCGACTAATTCGCGATAGTCTTCTCTTAGGGAATTGTACCCCATATCTCCAGTTAGTCGGTCTTTTAACGTCAAACGCGCCCATAAATCTCTAGATGGAAATACTTTTAAGAATAATCCAGAACTAAAACCACCAACTAAAAATCCCATTGAAACTAGAATGCCATAAATTAGGTCTGGAGCCGGAAGAGCAAGGCCTGTAATCATTAATAATACCCCTAACAAAGCCACGGTTCCATCTGTGATTACTTTGCCATCAACGATAATAAGGACTAACCCTAACACATAAAGAATTACTACCCAAAATCCAACATCTCCTGCTAAATGGTACGAGAAATACATAGCCATAATAGCGACACCTAAGACCGCAAATAACCCTCTCATTCGAACCAGTAGCTCCCCGAATAAGAAAAGCGTCCCTAAAAACACAACAAAAAATCCTATTGTTGCTGAATCAAGCCACTCCATATGTTCGTCCCTCCTCTTTTTATGTATATACGAATGAATGAAGAAATTGTTGCAGATTTTTTAAAAATGAATAAAAAGAACAGTTTCAAGCTCACCCTAATGGTACGAGGGGGTGATGATATTGAGAAAGCCGAAAACAAAAGTACAAGAAAAAAAAACTGTTAGAAAAGAAACAGAACCCCCAAACGTACTCCCTGCCTACATACATCGTACTACAACTTGTCGACCTGTGTAAAAGAATTCCAAAGAAAAAAGAGAGGGAACATCCCTCTCTTACGCTTCAGAAGTAAAGAAACCTTTAATGGCTTCAATTAACTGATTTATAACCTCTAATATTTTGCTAATAAATGATTGTGTATCCTCACGTGCTAAAAAGTCACCTAAATTATCTCGTACTTTTGAAATTTGATCTTGCACTTGGTTCCAATCAATATTTAAGTTTTTCATACGCATAAATAAAGATACGAGACCATCTAATTCTTGTTCGGTTAGTTCAATTCCTAATTCAGCTGCAACGCGACGGATTAATTCTCGTAAGTCCTCTTCTGACTCCACTGGGTTATTCGCAATCTCTTCCTTAATGCGATTCATAAGCTCTGTAGCTTCCTCAACTCCGATAGACTCCGCAAGTTCTGCTGTACGAACCATTTCTTCATTGGCTACTTGCTTTTGCTCTTCTGGAATTTCAATTTCTGCTGCAATTTCGTAAGCTTTAATTAACCCTGTAAGTGCCGCTGTACCTGAAACCGGAAATGGTGCTGTCACATAAATATCTGCATCTTCAACCCCTGCTGTAACAAGTGCGTTGGCATACATCCCCTCAGATACCCACGTGATATTGTTAGTTTCTACATTAATTCCTGATCCTTCTTCGGCTAATGTAATTTTTGTTGAGGAAAGTGCACGTGTTCCAATTTGAGAGGAACTAATATAATCACCCAAGTATTCTCTTTCTTCTTGGTTACTAACTGTAATGATTTCTGTATTTTCCGTTTCGTTCATCTCAGCTAGGATCTTCTCACGCTCTGCTGGAGATAAATTTTCTCCTAATGTCACGATCACATCTCCTGGTGCTGCATCAGCAAGAGCAAGTGATGGAAGGACGGTTGGTACTACTAGCGAGACCACAAGTACAAGCGACAATAACTTCTTCCAAGTGTGTTTCAATCTAATCGACTCCTTTGTTTTGACCGTAAAAACAGTCAATGGCATTCCCCTATATAACGAATGCTCTACTCATTAGGAAACAATTTTTACAGTAAAAAGAAAAGGGACTTTAGACTTATTTCCTTATCAATCTCATGAAGTTTGATGGGTTTCACATCGTTTCCCAATTGGTAAACAGGTCCAATTCCATAGTAAAACCACGCATGTCAAACCGGCTAAAAGTAGTACGTTAAACACTAATTGCTCTCGATCTACCATCCAAAGGCCAAAAAAGTAAGGACCAAATGCTACTCCTAGAAAACGAATCATTGAATAAATAGAGAACACCATTCCTTTAACTTGTGGCGTGACGACCAGGGCTACACACGCACTGCAGCCTGGCAGTAAAAACCCTAACCCTAAAGCGAGCATACTAATTAATAATAAATCGGCGATAAATAGACTTGAAAATATAAAGCCTGCCACACTTCCGGTTACGAATAGTAACCCCCATATAATACTTCTTTTCGTTTGATCGCTATTTTTCAACCCGTACTTACCCACCAATAAAGAAGTTACTGTTAAAACGAGTAAAGGCATCGCTAAAATGAATCCTTTTACCAAGCCATTACTATCCACTCCCTGTTCCCATTCATAGGATAATAAAAATAAAAATCCAAACAACAAAAACATGCCAACCCCACTTGCTGTAAAGATCGGAAGCAACGTTTCTCGTTCCATTTTCAACAGAGCTACACTCTCTTTAAATGGGGCGCGCGCTCTCCTTACATTCGCTCGTTTCGTTTTTGGGATGAATAAATAAAAACCGATATAAGCAAATAATACTACCGCGAAATAAACAACAAAACTGTAATACCATACACCCATTAATACCAACCCACCAATAATAGGGCTGACTACTTTTCCAATGCCATTGAAGCTCTCAATGGAAGCCAGTGCTTGATTTCTTTTTTCAGACGAAAACACATCTGCAGCTAAAACCATAGCAATCGGTGTTACTCCACCAGCACCAATCCCCTGAATAAATCGACCGACAAGCACCCATCCAAACAACTGATACACTGCTCCAAAGGCCGAGAGTATACAACCGATCATCACCACGATTAAAGAGGCCATTACGACCTTCCTTCTGCCATAGGCATCACTTAAAACCCCACTTATCGGAATAAAAAGAGCAGACGGGATTGAGAAGATCGTTAATATTAGACCTGCTTGTGCAGTCGTAATCCCCATTTCCACTTGCATAAATGGAAGGATAGGAATAAACATTGAATTACCAAGCACCATAACGATTGGTAATAATCCTATAACAAGTAACAAAATGGATGGACGAGCAGAGATTTGATTCATTTTATTCACTTTCCTTTGTTTTATGTAATGAAAAATTGTTCACATGCTTGTCATACTTTCCCAAAAGAAACATACACTTACTGTAAGAAGGAGTGTAAGCACTCTAATTAGGAGGGACAAGCATGAAACGGATCGGACTTGGTTTACTTGTACTTATTATCCTTTATAGTGTTTATTATGATCTTACGATAGGTACTTTACCCAACGGCCTAGAATCGACCTCCACTCAGCCTGTAGAGGAAGTAACAAATACTGATACTGTTATGACAAGTGATATAGAAGTAACCACACCAGAGATCATCGAGCCCTATGTAGAAGTGATGGTAGAGCCTGGTTATACCGTTTTATCAATTGTAGAACATCTGCACGAAGGAATTGTCCCCTTTCCTGCTTCGATTCAAGAAGTAATCTTTGATTTTAAGGAGCTTAATCAAGGGATAGAACCGGAAATGATTCAGATCGGAGAAACGTATAAATTTCCTTATTACGCCAATCAATGACTTTCTTCTTGCCAAATTGAAACCATGATTGATAGAATGAATACGTATCTCATGAGAGACTAGACAAAAGTGGATCACCATTTTTGTTATAAAAGGAGCGATTGGTCAATGACCGAATTAACACATCGTACAAAAACTCGTCCCGTTAAGGTCGGTAATTTGACGATTGGTGGAAATGATGAAGTAGTTGTACAAAGTATGACAACAACGAAAACACATGATGTCGAAGCAACTGTTGCTGAAATTAAACGACTTGAAGAAGCCGGCTGTCAAATTGTTCGTGTTGCATGCCCTGATATGCGTGCAGCTGAAGCGATTGCTGATATTAAAGCACAAATTTCAATTCCGCTTGTTGTAGATATTCATTTTGACTACAAATTAGCTTTAAAAGCAATTGAAGGTGGCGCTGATAAGATTCGTATCAACCCTGGTAATATTGGTCGCCGCGAAAAAGTAGAAGCTGTTGTAAAAGCAGCAAAAGCAAAAGGCATTCCCATTCGAATTGGTGTAAATGCAGGTTCACTTGAAAAGCGTATTTTAGAAAAGTATGGCTATCCGACTGCAGATGGAATGGTTGAAAGTGCTCTTCATCACATTAAGATCTTAGAAGATCTTGATTTTCATGACATTATTGTGTCAATGAAGGCATCGGATGTAAACTTGGCAATTGAAGCGTATGAAAAGGCAGCAAAAGCCTTTGATTACCCACTTCATTTAGGAATTACCGAATCAGGAACTTTATTTGCAGGCACGATTAAAAGTGCTGCAGGGCTTGGTGCAATCTTAAACATGGGAATCGGTAACACGGTTCGTATTTCATTAAGTGCAGATCCTGTAGAGGAAGTAAAAGTAGCTCGTGAACTTCTTAAGTCATTTGGTCTTGCCGCTAATGCAGCAACCTTAATTTCTTGTCCGACTTGTGGACGTATTGAAATTGACTTGATTAGCATTGCTAATGAAGTTGAAGACTACATCTCAACGATTAAAGCGCCAATTAAAGTAGCTGTTCTTGGTTGTGCAGTAAACGGACCTGGTGAAGCACGTGAAGCAGATATCGGTATAGCTGGTGCTAGAGGTGAAGGTTTACTCTTCATGAAAGGCGAAATTGTCCGCAAAGTACCTGAAGAAACAATGGTTGAAGAATTAAAGCGTGAGATTGACAAAATTGCTGAGGAATATTTTGAAGCACAACGTCAATTAGAAAAAGCATAAGCCACAAGGCTTATGCTTTCTTTTTTATGGAGTGAAACAACCCTACTCCGCGCTCCCACACTCACCATGCTTAAAAGAATGGCGAGAAAAAGACGGTCATTAAAATCGACACGGCCCCGATCCCAATCGCCCAATTACCAAGCGTTGTAGAGCCAATGCGACGTGATACAAAACCAATAACAATCCCAGCTGCTCCAAGCAATACTGGTAAGAAGAATAACGACAAAATGGAAAGAACAATCGCAAATGTTCCAACTCCACGGCCAGCCGTGACGTCGCCTTCATTGCTCATAGCTGTTTCCTCTCTTTCAGAGGCTTCAACGGTTTGATTCTCATCAAACGGACGTGCTCCAGCCATTCCATTTATTGCTGCATATTCAGCTGCGTTTTCTTCTTGGAAACTTGGTTGAAGTGGATATTCCGTATTAACAGGCTCCTCTTCTACCTCTGCGTGACTTTCTGCCTCTGCTTCTTCTTTCGATAAAGCTAGTGAGAGGTCACGGTCATCATCTCGTCCTTCAACGTGGTTGTTAACAAGCGTTAAAGAACGATCATCCTCATCCAACAAGCGAATGGGTTCATCTTTTGGATGCTTATCATCTGCCATACGAATCCCTCACTTTCAAATTTTGTGGGAGCAGTAATAGTATGACGCCATACGGTAAAAATATAGGAGTTAATCTTTACAAGTGCAGGAAATGACCTAGATTATCTCCTTTATTTCGTGTAAGGTAAGGGTAGATTAACTACATAGGTAAAACAATATTTTTAAGAGGTGAAAGGTATGTCAGCTAAGAAACGTTTTGGGTTGGACATTGATGGTACTGTAACCGACCCTAATACATTTGTCCCACATTTAAATAAACATTTTAACCAGTCGCTCACACTCGATGATTTAACCCAGTATGATTTAACATCCATTCTCAATATTTCAGAACAGGAATTCTGGGAATGGATGACTAAGCATGAAGGTACTATTTATACAGAAGCAAAATTAGCACCATATGCGGAATCGATCTTACACAATTGGTCGAAGCAACATGACTTGATTTACATTACAGCAAGAAGAAAACACCTCAATGATATTACCAAAAGCTGGTTTGAAACGAACCAAGTGCCTTTTGATCATATTGAGCTTGTTGGTAAACACGATAAGCTTGAAGCTGTTCGTGAGCATCAATTAGATATTTTTTTTGAAGATAAACACGATAATGCAGTGATGATTGCCGAGGAATTCAAGATTCCTGTTATTTTAATGGATACACCATACAACCGACTCTCAGCACCTGATAATGTTATCCGTGCCTACACTTGGCAAGAAGCTAAGGAATGGGTCGACCAATGGATACTTGAAGTGGCAGAAAAATAATGAAGCCCCACGACAAAGAAGGCGAAACATGAATGTTTCGCCTTCTTTTTTTAGCTATTCTTTCTCACGGAAGGTATGGCAACAGGTCTCTTCGCTCTTTTTAGCAGCATCACGATGCAGGGCATCCGCATATGGCTCTTCCCCAGTTTCCATATGATAGTTGCGTTCTGCGTGACTATCGATTTCCACTAAAATCGAATCAGCCTGACATCGGTTTCCTTCTCCCCAAAACGTACAGTTTGCAACGTTGCATTTTACAACCGGATTTGCCATCGTCATCCCCTCCTATCATTAGGATGTGATCATTTTCTTCCCTCACACCTGTCAGTAGTTGGTGGTCTACCCAATAAAAAAACCTGCAACAGGAGTAGAATTTGCAGGTTGAATCATCTTGACCTTATATAAATTAGGCTTTGCACTCTTGACACTTACCGTAAATTTCAAATTTATGTCCTGTCACTTCGAAATCAGGGTATACTGCCTCCAGAGAATCCATCGGGCAGCTGTGAATATGCTTTGTTTTCCCGCATTCAAGACAAATAAGGTGATGGTGATGCTCAGTAGTGGAACAACTAAATCGATAGCGTTTTTCTCCTTCTAACTCCGTGGCCTCTAGAATTTCAAGCTCAGCAAACAGCGAAAGATTACGGTAGATTGTATCAAAGCTAAGTCCTGGATAATCGTCTTGAAGGTGCTCAAGGACATCTTTTGCTGACAAATACCGTTTCTCATCTGAAAATAAGCGAAGCATATCTGCACGCTTGTCCGTATGCTTAAATCCTTTATCTTTTAAAGCCGTCATCGCTTGATCAATGTTCACGTATATCCCTCCCTTGCCACTTTATTACAACCTTCTTTGTTATCATAACCACTATTAACTGAAGCAAGCCTATTACTACGATCATTCCTCCAGTCGCAATACTGAACTGATAGGAAAAATAAATCCCACTTAACATCGCCAATTGAGCAAATCCAACTCCATACCCGACGACTTGCTTAAAGCTTTTAGCAACATGGATGCTCGTTGCTACCGGTAAAACAACCATTGCTCCAACAAGAAGAATCCCAACCACTTTCATTGACATGGCAATCACAAATGCAACTAACACGGCAAAGATTCGATTCATGAGTCGAACGGAAATCCCTGAAACGGTGGCATATTCTTGGTCGAAGGAAATTGAAATGAACTCTTTATAGAATAGGAGAACCATGATCAATACGACAATGGCAGTAATGATGATAAAAATCAGATCCTCCCTCGTTACACTCACAATACTACCAAATAGATACATATACCATTCAGTATAACCTGACTTAGAAAGACTCATAAAAATTGCACTTAAGCCAACGCCAGCAGATAAAATGATTGGTATCGCTAATTCTTGAAAGTGTTTGTATATGTCTCGTAATTTCTCGATTAAAAGTGAACCCGCAACAGCAAAAGCAAGTCCAGCATACATTGGATTGATATCGGTAAACCAAATAGTCGTTGATCCTAATAGCACTCCAGCCGATATCCCTGTAAGAGTGATATGGGATAGAGATTCTGAAATAATCGAGACACGACGCACGAGTAAAAATGCCCCAACTACTGGACAAATAAGCGCAATAATCACTCCAGCGACCACACCGCGTTCAATAAATGTTAAATTCATCAATAAGTCTTGCATGTTCACCACTACCTTTTATGTCGTACCTATTGTACCTCTTTGCTGATCATTCAACAATGCTTTAGCATCTTTATTCTGCCGGTGTTTGTTTTGGTTTTTTCCACGTAAAGGAGTGTCCACCTCGAAACTTATCAATAAAAATCGATACGATTAAGATGAGAACAGCAAGTATCACAATTGTTCCACCAGGAGCTAAATCTAATTGATAAGCAGCAATCAACCCTCCAATAACAGAGATTTCACCAAAGAGGATCGAATAGACAAACATTTGTTTAAATCCACGAGCAAACCGCATTGCAGCTGCTACTGGAAGGGTCATCAGTGAGGACACCAGCAAAATTCCAACAATTCTCATCGATGCCGCAATCACCAGCGCTACCATCACGATGAAAATAAAGTGCACGATTTTACGATTCAGTCCAGATACCACTGCCTGTTCCTCGTCAAATGAAAGAAAAAATAACTCTTTATAAAACATGATTAAAACAATGAGAACCAACACAGTAACACCCAAAATCGTCCAAAGATCTGAACGTGTTACAGCAATAACACTTCCGAATAAATAGTTAAATAGGTCATTATTAAATCCATCGGCCAGTGAAATAAATACAACACCAAGACCTATTCCCGCAGATAAGATAATTGGAATCGCAATTTCTTTATAATATTGATACACACTTCGTAACTGTTCGATTAATAACGCCCCTCCAACAGAAAAAACCATTCCCATATAAAGAGGGTTCATTCCTTGAAAGAAGGCGAAGTGCTTACCTAAAAGTAAACTCGCTGCTATACCAGATAACGTAATATGCGAAAGAGCATCGGCGATAAGAGAAAGCCTTCTGACAACCAAAAAGACACCTAACATCGGTGCCAACAGCCCAATCATGATTCCGGCATAAAAAGCGTTCTGTAAAAATTCATAGCGAAAAAACGCTTCAAGCATCGCTTAATGCCCCCCGTGACTATGATTATGAGTGAGAAGATGAACATCATGACCATAAATGGCTGATAGATCTTGATTCTCTTCAAACTCTTTTGGATTGCCGTGAAAATGCAGGTGTTTATTTAAACAGGCTACATTTGTCACATGATCAGTCATAGCCCCGATGTCATGAGTCACCATTAAAAGTGTAATCCCTTTATCTCGATTTAAATCACTTAACATATCGTAAAAGGATTTCACACTTTTCGCATCGACCCCAACAGTCGGTTCATCAAGAATTAATAATTCCGGGTCACTCACGAGAGCTCGCGCTATAAAGACACGCTGTTGCTGACCGCCCGAGAGCTCTCCAATATTTTGATGGATGTAATCCGTCATTGCCACACTGGCAATAGCCTGACGTACTTTTTCTTTATGTTTACGATTTAGAAAACGAAAGAGTCCTACTTTCCCGTATAATCCCATTGAAACGACTTCAAATACTGTTGCCGGAAAACCTGAATTAAAACTGTTTGCTTTTTGCGAAACAAATCCGATCTTATCCCAGCTTTTAAATTTATCAACTCGCTCACCAAATAAGTAAACTTCTCCACTTTGTGGTTTTTTTAATCCTAATATTGTTTTGATTAACGTAGACTTCCCTGAACCGTTTGGCCCCACTAAACCTAGAAATGCGCCTTTTTCAATGGGAAGTGTAATATTTTCTAATACATTCCGGTTACCATAACGAAAAGAAACATTTTTGATCTCAACGACCGTATCTGTTTTTGTAAGTGTTGTTACCACTCATATCCCTCCTCTTCAGCGATTCATTCGTTTATATACAAGTTTATCCATATGCATTCATTTAAATAGTCAGAACCATTCCGATTTATAAACAATCTTTACTCATTATAAAGCAAAATCGTGATCTGTCCACCCTTTTAGCTTAGGTAGATACGGATTTGATATAATGAGAAAAATCAGACCATACCTACATTTCCTTATTGCTTACCTTCTATATATAAGAGAGGATGTCTATCCATGAATAATCAACGTTTTGCCATTATCGATATCGGATCTAACTCTATTCGCCTTGTTATCACTGAACTTGATTCCCAAGGTCGCTTCAAAGAATTACATAACGTCAAAAATGTCGCTCGTTTAAGCAAGCATCTGAATCAAGATAAGGAAATAACAGAGGAAGGTGTAAATGTCTTAATTGAGACACTTGTTCGCTTTAAAGAGATGATGAACTTCCACGAGGTTGCTCAAATTGCCGCAGTAGGTACTGCTGCCTTACGTCAATCAAAAAACCAACAAGACATTATTACGATGATTGAAGATATGTTAGGAATTAAAATACGAGTGCTTACTGATTACGAGGAAGCTTATTACGGGTATTTAGCTGTTGTGAATTCTACTTCCATTAAAGATGGCTTTACCATCGATATTGGAGGAGGAAGTACGGAAGTGACCTATTTCAAAAATAGAGAATTAAAACATTTTCACAGTTTCCCCTTTGGGGCAGTCACCCTGCAGTCGACTTTTATTAGTGGCAGTGACGCTACCGAACAAGAGCTTGCCACTATGCATGACTTTATCATTAATCAATTTCACCAACTTACATGGATAAAGGAAGTTAAACCTATGAATGTAATAGGCATTGGTGGAAGTGCAAGAAACCTAGCCCTTATTCATCAACAAAAAGTTGAATACCCACTAGGTGGTCTTCACCAATATGAAATGTCACAAACAGAACTGAAACATTTGTATGAGTCTCTCTCCAGTACATCTTTAGAGGATCGCCACGCAATTGATGGATTGTCTAAAGACCGAGCAGACATCATTGTACCTGCAGCTCTTGTCATTTCATCTTTTATACAATACGTCGAAGCAGAAAGCTTTATTTTAAGTCGTCGTGGCCTTCGTGACGGTATTTTATATGAAGAAATGCTACGACCAATGGAAACAAATCGTTTTCCAGTCGTTATTGAAGAAAGCTTCCATCAACTCAGTCATAATTTTGACATCCAGTTAAGTCATGTTAATTATGTAACGAAGCTTGTCAGCATGCTCTATCAACATTTCAAAGAGTATGCACCAATTTCAGATAGTGACGAGGCTTTGACATTGCTTCGCTACAGCACCAAGGTTTTGTACATTGGAGAATTTATTAACAAAGAATCAAGTAGCACCCACACGTTTTATTTGTTAACGAATATGACTATTGATGGGCTTAATCACAAAGAAAGATTAGCGATTGCCTTCATTTCATCCTTTAAATCAAAGTCACAGTTAGTGAGACTCGCTAAACCATATAAGGATGTAATCTCGAAAAAAGAGTTAAAATGGTATGAATTTTTAGGTTCGTTAATGAAGCTCGCATATAGTTTAAATAAAACGCGTCGCCATTTAATAAAACACATCGGAGAACCAACCTTTAACGGTTCTAAAGTTGCTTTACCCCTTCATTTTGAAAGTGACTGTTCGTTTGAAATGGAGTATGCCACAAAGCACAAAAAACACCTTGAGCGCATCACAAACCTAGACATTGACCTAGAGTTTATCTCTGCTTGGAGTCAGAACGAGTATTCTTAACATAATATTTACATTGTATTGATAAAATATAGAAGGATACCTGTGATTACAAATGCTGATTCTCTACTATAGAACAGAAAGGTTGACGCTCATGTCAAAGGAGTTTATCGATCAAGCTCCCATAAACTTTAATGATCCTCATCATTACAATAATCGAGAATTGAGTTGGCTTGCCTTTAACGAGCGAGTACTTGAAGAGGCAATTGATGAAAGGAACCCATTACTCGAGAGATTGAAGTTTTTAGCGATCTTCAGTTCGAATCTAGATGAATTTTTCATGGTCCGCGTTGCAGGGTTAAAAGATCAAGTTAAGGCTGGATTTAATCGCCCTGAAAATAAAGCTGGACTAACCCCAAAGCAACAGCTAAAAGAAATTGCTAAAGTTAATCACAGACTCGTTACACTTCAAGACCGTGTCTTTACAGAAACTCTTGTACCAATGCTCTATCATGAAGGATTTCAGTTTTTAGCCATAAATGAGCTGA
The DNA here is from genome assembly GCF_032843265.1 of Alkalihalophilus lindianensis. Taxonomy (NCBI): domain Bacteria; kingdom Bacillati; phylum Bacillota; class Bacilli; order Caryophanales; family Bacillaceae; genus Alkalihalophilus; species Alkalihalophilus lindianensis. The sequence goes on along the minus strand of NZ_JAWJBA010000001.1, from coordinate 362,609 downwards.
ACGAAGATCAACTTCACTTTCTTAAAAAACGATTTCATCATTATATTTATCCCGTCCTGACTCCAATGGCTATTGATGCGTATCGGCCTTTTCCAATGCTATTAAATAAAAGTTTGAATTTAGCTGTATTATTAAAGAATGAATCGGACCAAAAAAATCAATTAGCCATTGTTCAAGTACCTTCCGTGCTCAATCGATTTATTAGCTTACCTTTTTCAAATAAGAAAGAAGCTTTTATTATGCTTGAGGAAGTTATTAGTCATTTTATTGGTGAATTATTTCTTGGGTATGATGTCGTATCCGTATCCCCCTTTCGAATAACCAGAAATGCCGATATGACTATTCACGAGGAAGGGGCACGTGATCTATTGCGTGAAATTGAAAAAGAATTAAAAAAACGCAAATGGGGAGCTGGGGTTCGACTTGAGATGCAAGAAGGGACAATGAACCCTACTGTTTTGAGCTTATTACTTGATGTGCTTGAGATTCACAAAGGGGATGTCTACTCCTTTCAAGGTCCTCTAGACCTCTCCTTTTTATTTAAATTTTACAGGCAACTTGCCAATGATCATGAGCACTTAGCAAATGAAAACCTGATTCCTCAACCTCCTTTCGATTTGATTGGCGAGGAGAATATTTTTGATGCCATTTCGAGAAAGGATATTTTTTTGCATCATCCATATGAGTCCTTCCAGCCAGTCGTTGACTTCATCTCTCAGGCCGCGGATGACCCAGATGTCTTAGCAATCAAGCAGACGCTCTATCGGGTCAGTGGTGATTCCCCGATCATACATGCCCTAGAAAGAGCTGCTGAAAACGGAAAGCAAGTGACGGTATTAGTTGAATTAAAAGCTCGCTTTGATGAGGAAAACAATATTCAATGGGCAAAGAAACTTGAAAAGGCTGGCGTCCATGTCATTTATGGTATCACCTCTCTGAAGACTCATAGCAAAATCACCCTCGTTGTTAGGCATCAGAACCATGAAGTACAACGCTTTGTTCATCTAGGTACCGGTAACTACAATGACTCGACCGCTAAACAATATACAGATATGGGCTTGTTGACGAGTAATGAGAAAATGGGTATTGATGCCACAAATTTTTTCAATTATCTAAGTGGCTATCGTGAAAAACCGACATGGTACTACCTCTCTACAGCTCCATTTGAAATAAGAGACCAATTTCTACAATTAATTGATCAAGAAATCAAGAATCAACAGCAATACGGCAATGGCCGTATTATCGCCAAAATGAACTCACTAACGGATAAACCGATTATTCTAAAGCTATATGAAGCATCAAATGCTGGCGTGAAAATCGACCTGATCGTAAGAGGTATTTGTTGCTTACGACCAGGCATTAAAAAAGTTAGTGAAAACATACGAGTCAGAAGCATCGTTGATCGTTTTTTAGAACATAGTCGAATTTTCTATTTTCATCATAATGGAGAAAAAAAGGTTTACCTTTCTTCTGCTGACTGGATGACACGTAATATGGAAAAGCGTATTGAAATTTTGTTTCCTATTCTAAACGCCTCCATAAAAAACCGCATAAAAGAAATCCTGGACATTACACTTCTTGATAACACAAAAGCTCGTGAACAAGACTCAGATGGTACTTATCACTATGTCAAAAAAGCAGATACAGAAACGTCTGTGCAATCACAATTAACGTTTTATGAGCAATCCTTTAAGCATGCGGAATCATTCGATGAATGATGAAAAAATAGTGAAGAAAACCTTAATGGAAAGGCAGTTCTTCTCTATCTGATCTTATCCTTCAAATTCCACCGTAAATCGATCGTTCGCTCCATCCTCTCATGACAAAAAAAGCAGTGAAACCATATCCGGTTTCACTGCTTCCCACATTACTCTTTATTCAAATATGCAAAGCCTTCAAGTGCTTCTGCATTTTCTTGAATTTCTACGGCATACCAGCTAGCGGCATCACCGTTTTCTTCGATATATTTCTCAAGACCGTACATCCCACGGTGATAGGCTGTTAGTGCATGATCCCAATCATCATAACGATCATGTAAAAACCCTAAATATTCGATCGCTAATTCAATCGAATATATGGGATCATACAATAGATCATCTGCATAATCCAACCCTGCTTTATCTGCAATCCATGGTGCTGTATTTTTCATAAACTGCGCCATGCCATATGCATGTCCATAACGTGTTTCTGGTCCAACCAATGTCGGGTCAAACTTCCCTCCAGTTTCTGTACGAAGAAGTTCATAAACGATCAGTGGATCTATATCATGTTGTTCTGCCACTTCCCCTAGGAAGACCCCCCACTCTTTTTTGAACCTTCCTTCACTATCTTCATAAAGATCATCAGCTAATTTTACAGATCTCATCCAAGAATTGTATCCAGTTTCTCTTTCTATATCTCCATCTTGCTCGGCATAGTATAATTCCATTTCTTTTACTTCATGAGCTGTTTGCAGCTCCTCAATTGTTTCCTCTGATTCTTTAACTGTTTCCTGCAGCTGAATCGTCTGGTAGAAAAAATATCCTACGCCTATAGCAAGAGTTAGTACAGCGATCATCCAAAATAAATGTTTTTTCATCGTGTAAGTACTCCTCTTTGTAAATGTATTTGATAAAATATACATGCTACGTTTGTTTCAGTGCTTATAATCCTACAGAAATCCATCAGACAAAACAACATGAGTGACAGGGGATCTCCTCTAGTGTCGTCCCTTTAATCGGGTTCTCCTAATCAGAGAACATTCTTTTCATACAGATAACAGTGTTTTCGTCTGTCATCCTCGCTTTTTCAGTGTTTTAATAGGAAAGAAATTAGAAGAGAAGGAAATGATTACTGATTCTTTGGGATCATTTAGCAATCTTTTAAAAAAGAAAAAACACCCATTCCACAATAAAAGGGTGATTTTCGGAGAAGATCAAGAAGCGCTTTTAACATGTCTATATTTCCTTTGTCGGAATTTTTTTGTAATAACTCCTTGTTTTGGTGCAAAGAAAAAGGCTAAACCAAACAACACGGATGCGGCTAAAACGATCGACGCTCCACTCGCTACATCATAGAGAACAGAGAAATAAATGCCTACCACAGCAGAAATGACGCCAAACAGGGCTGATAGACTTAACATAACTGGTAGTCGATCTGTTAATAAGTACGCAGTTGCACCAGGAGTGATTAACATGGCTACTACTAAAACAATCCCAACAGACTTTAACGAAGCAACCGTTACAAGAGATAACAAAAGCATGAGTAAATAATGTATTAAATGAACAGGAATACCTGTGGCTTTTGCCATTATCGGATCAAATGTACTGATTAATAATGGTCGATAAAAAATAATGATTAGAAGTATGACAAAAAAGCCAATTCCGGCTGTTATCCATAAATCAACACGTGATACAGCTAATACATTTCCAAACAAGATATGCCACAAATCTACACCCGTTCCCCTTAGACCAGTTATCATCACTATTCCTAAAGCGAAGGCTGCTGTAAATAAGATCCCTATGGCTGAATCATCCTTGATCCGACTATTTTGCGAGACATATCCAATTGCTAATGCCGTCAAAACACCTGTCAATACGGCTCCAAAAAAGAAGTTAACTCCAATCATATAAGACACAACTACACCTGGTAAGACGGCATGAGAGATTGCATCCCCCATCAATGCCATCCCCCTTAAAATGATAAAGCAACCGATTACGCCGCAAATAATCCCAACAAGAATAGCTGCAAATAATGCTTGTTGTAAGTAAGGGTAGCGCATCACTTGGTCAATAAAGAAAGAAATATTTGTCATTGCGGTGTCACCACCATCTGTTTTTCATTTGAGCCAAATAATGCAAGCCCACCTTTATATGTTTTTTGAAGGATCTCTGGTGTGTAAACTTGATCAACTGAGCCAAATTGAATCAACTCTTTATTGATTAAAAGAAGCTGATCAAAATAATCTTGAACCTTGCTCAGATCATGATGGACAACAAAGATGGTTTTATTTTCTGCTTTTAATTCTCTTAAAAGTCCAATAATGATTTCTTCTGAGGTCACATCAATTCCTACGAATGGTTCGTCTAGAAAAAAGACATTTGCCTCTTGTGCCAATGCTCTTGCAATAAACACACGCTGCTGCTGGCCTCCTGACAACTCTCCTATTTGACGTTTCGCAAAATCAAGCATACCGACTTTCTTTAAGCAAGCAGCAACAACCTCTTTATCGATGCTGCTAGGACGCTTATACCACACTATATGCGTTGCTCGCCCCATCATAACTACATCCTGCACCAGGACCGGAAAGTCCCAATCAATTTGGCTGCGCTGAGGCACATAGGAGATTTGTTTACGGACTTCTTTTACTTTTTTCCCTAAAACCGAAATCGTCCCTTTATACTTTTCAAGCCCCAAAATTGCTTTCATTAAAGTTGATTTGCCTGCCCCATTTGGACCAACAACGCCGATCAATTGACCTTCTTTTGCCTTGAAGCTAATATCTTTTATTGCTTCATTATCTTCGTAATAGACAGATAACTGACTCACTTCTATGACATCACTCATAATTTGTAACCCCCTATTCCCTTAAACATAATCCTGTTAGCTTATTATCTTCTTAGTGTATGGTCAAAATCGCCTAAATGTGCAAATTAGTTTCAGGAATAAAAGTTTACTTAGGGAAACTTTTATTCCTAAGTACAATTATAGAGACAATTTCGACTGTTGTAAACTCCTAGGTTTAACGCCTTCAGATATAACCAAAAAGAGCCTTCCATATTTGTATGGAAAGCTCATTGATTATAAGAAGTAAAAGGTAAGGTTAAAGTAACAGTCGTACCCACGTTTAATTCACTTTCAATGGTGAACTCGCCACCATGATCCTCGATGATTTTTTTACATAAAGGAATTCCGATCCCTGTTCCACTTTCTTTTGTTGTAAAAAAAGGTTTACCCAATTGCTCTAATACGTGGTTCGGCATTCCTTTTCCATTATCGGTGATGATTACTTTATAAACGGTCTCACAGGGGTAGCTTTTAATTTTAAATTCACGCGAAGTATTAGAGCCACCGTAGGCTTCAATTGAATTTCGCAGTAAATTAAGCATAACTTGTTTAACCATCGATTCGTTCACATATACTAATTGATCTACCTCGCTTATTTCAAGGGTTAAATTCACATCATGTAATAAACATTCCGCCTTAATAATTTCAATCAAAGACTCCATAATATGTACTGGAGATTGTTGTTTACGATCAATTTTCTTACGGGAAACTGATAAGAAGTCTTCAATAATATTATTCATTCGGTTTAATTCTGAAATAACCGTATCATAATACTTCTCATGATCTCCTGTTAATTTGGCTAATTGCATGAAGCCTTTGATGACCGAGAGAGGGTTACGCAATTCATGAGCAACTCCCGCTGCAATATGAGAAACGGCTTCCATTTGATGATGAAATGTTAACAGGTTTTCAAATTGCTTTTGTAAGGATCGATCTTCAAAAACAACATACACGTCCCCATTTTCACAAGGGGTTAAGGCGCGCACTCGTACAAGCATATCACCTTCTTCAAAGTCAGCCTCAGTACCCTTGCTAGTCTCATGAACTTTTGCAACTAGATGATAGGATAAAGACAACAATTCATCGTGAGTAGCTAATTCTTCAAGAGAAGAACCATTTAAATAAGTCGGACGCATATCCGTTAATTCGATAAATACATAATTCCAATCGACGATATCTGTATAATGATTAACCCTAATATAAGGGATACCAAGTTCATCAATATAATTCCTCGTATCAGTGGCTGATTGTGCACCAAGCAAAGGTTCATCCTTCTCCTTGCCTTGAGGAGTTGTAGTGTTTGATTGAGTGTACATATGATTTCTCCCTTTAGGGGCGATTTTGTCTAAATAGTACTTCTTCATTCTGCCCCTCTCCTTCTTTGCATGATCAAGTTCTAAAGATTGAAGTAGAACTTTCTCTACTTAGATATAGAGGTAACTTCTGATTGTCCTATAAACATTCATCCAACTCATGTCTATTATCTATTCTAGAAGAACTAGGAAATCTCCTTTTTTTTCCGCACATTTTTACTAATCGAACATATATTTAAAAGAATGGTCTAAATCTGCTATTCCTAGATTTATTATGAACAAAGGGGTGCTTGGATGAATTCAATTATGCAACAACTTGTAAACCAAAAAGTAAACTCATTAACCGCAGCGGAATTAATGCAACTTAGTTCTCAATACCAAATTCCGCTTAATCAAAAGCAAGCGGAAGGGGTTATCGACGTTTTACGAGAAGAACATATTGATGTGGGGAATCAAGCACAAATCAATCGGATTCTCCAACGCCTACAAACAGATGTTGACCCTCACGTCTCTACCATCGTTTCCCAACTGCTGCAACAATTTGGTCATTTTTTATCTTAATTCAAAAAGGGAACATACTCAAAAAATTTGAGTATGTTCCCTTTTTTTATTCCATTATTTTTCCTAGAATGTGTTCGTCAAATTCTCCTGCTTTCAACATCTCAATTTCATGTTTATATGGAGGCTTCTTGTTTTTCTTATCCTCGCCAACAAATGGCGTTTCAAGAATCTTTGGTACACTTTCTAGCTGAGGATGATGAACAACTTTATGGAGGGCCTTAAACCCAATATGGCCAAATCCAATATTCTCATGACGGTCTTTCTTTGCCCCGCAGATGTTTTTACTATCATTGATGTGAAGTACTTTCAGTCGATCTATTCCGACCACACGATCAAATTCATCTAAAACACCATCAAAATCCTGTACGATATCATATCCGGCATCATGAACGTGACAAGTGTCTAAACAAACGGATAGACGTTCATTATGTTTTACACCGTTAATGATCTGTGCTAATTCTTCAAACGAACGACCGCACTCTGTCCCTTTTCCAGCCATTGTTTCAAGGGCAATTTGTACATCATTCTTTGTTTCAAGCACTTCATTTAGACCTTCAATAATCTTTGCAATTCCAACATCTGCACCAGCCCCTACATGAGCACCAGGGTGTAAAACGATTTGTTTAGCACCAAGTGCTTCTGTACGTTCAATCTCTGAACGTAAGAAGTTAACACCTAGTTCAAATGTCTCTGGTTTTGTTGTATTAGCAATATTAATGATATAAGGTGCGTGAACGACAATATCCACCATACCGTGTTCACTCATATGAGCAAGCCCTGCCTCAATATTTAACTCCTCAATTGGCTTCCGACGGGTGTTTTGAGGGGCACCTGTATAGATCATAAAGGTATTTGCACCATAAGATGCAGCTTCTAAACTTGCTCCAAGAAGCATCTGTTTCCCATTCATTGATACATGCGATCCGATTTTTAACGTCATGCTGATCCCCCGTTATTACTTTTTACGTGATGAAATACGGCGCTCTCGTTGCGCTTCTTTTGCTTGTTTAAACTTTGCTTTTTTCTTATAGCCTGGTTTTACTTTTTTCGGCTTTGCTTTTGCTTTTCCTGTCCCTGTATTCACGGTTTCTTTTTTCGGTCCCTTCGTTGTTGCTTCTTGATTTGATGTAGGCTTCTGGCGTTTACCTGGCACACCTAGTGGTGGTTTATCAAGCTTTAGCCATTCACCTTTCTTGAAATCATAATAAGTGAATTTAATTCCTCTTTTTAATAACTTTTCGACCGCTTGCTGATCATTTTGTTCAAAGATCGTATAAGCAATCCCATCAGCACCAGCTCGAGCTGTACGGCCTACACGGTGTACATAGAAATCTAGATCCTTAGGTAATCCAAAATTAATAATATGGGTTACACCTTTTACATCCAGTCCACGTGCAGCAAGGTCAGTCGCTACTAGATACTGCATCTTCACTTCTTTTACTTGCTTCATAATTTGTTTACGTTGACGTGGCTGCAATCCACCATGGATGCAGTCAACATTCAAACCAGCCTCTTGCATCACTTTTGTCACTTCATCTGCCTGTTCTTTTGTGTTCGTAAACACAATTGCCAAATATGGGTTAATTGATTCTGCAAGCTCGACAACAAATTTCATTTTGTCTCGATTACGAAGAGGCACAATGCGATGCTCAATCTTTGATGCCGTTACATGCTTAGGTTCAACCTGCACATGCCTAGGGTCATTCATGTATTTCTTTAAAAATGGCTGTAATTTCTCTGGAATCGTTGCAGAAAAGACCATCATTTGCATGTTTTCTGCCATACGCGAAGCGACTTTATCAACATCTGCGATAAATCCCATATCAAGCATTTGGTCAGCTTCATCTACTACAAGCATTGACGCTGTATATACAAGCAGCGCCTTTTCATCAACTAAATCACCAATACGGCCTGCTGTACCGACAACGATATGAGGTTGGTTCTTTAAGCTATCAATAGCTCGTTGACGATCTGTACCACCTACTAAAAGCTTCGCATGAATCATGTTGTCTTCTGGACAATGCTCAATAAGCTTTTTTAACTCATCAAATAATTGAGAAGCAAGCTCTCTTGTTGGAGCTGTAATAACTGCTTGTACTTCATCTTTCGTTGTATCAATTTTATCTAAGATCGGTAACAAAAAGGATAATGTCTTCCCTGTTCCTGTTTGAGATTGGCCGATCACATCTTTTCCATTTTTAATAGCTGGTATTAAACGTTCTTGAATTTCAGTTGGTAATGAAAAACGTTGCGCCGATAGCGCCTCTATCAGAAATGGTTTTAATTCAAACCTTTTAAAATTAGTTGCTTCCATAATTGTTCTCACCCTTCATCCGTGACTATTTCATGCAATAGTTCAATGCAATAGTTCATTTTATCATAGTTTACACTATAGATGCCAATGAAGTTTTAATCCTGTTCCCTTTTCACCCTTTTCTCTCTTGTGCATATACCTACTTATAAGGATATTGTTCATGAACGTGAAAGGAGATAATATTATGCAACGTTATATGGGACCTCCCCTTGGACCTCTCTCTATGCAACCACCTTTTCAAGCAGCAAGCGGCTTCATGCAGGCAGCACCTATGTTTCAAGGAGCACAAGCTGCACCCTATGCAGGACAGGCGGCTGGGTTAGCTCGAGGTTTTGGTGGGTTATCAGCTGCTGGTCGTGGTGGTGGATTACTTGCTCGATTATTTGGTGGAGGGGCTTCCCAAGCTGCCGGGGCTCCTTTTGCTGGCGGGATTGGCCGGGCAGCAGCTGGTGCAAGTGGCACCATGAACTTCACGACTATTTTACAAAATACTCAACGTGTTTTAGGCTTGACTCAGCAAGTAGTACCTATGGTGCAGCAATACGGTCCTCTCATTCGCAACATGCCTGCCATTTGGAGGATTATGAGAAGTAACGACATACCTACTCCTGAGGTAGCAACGCCTGTAAATGAAGAAACAATTATGCAACAACACGTTCCAGTCATACCACAAAATGAGAGCACAACCATGTCTACTCCTGTGGCAACGAGACCAGCAAAACCACCCGTTTTTACCAATGGTTTGCCAAGTCCAAAACTTTATATTTGATTTCAGTATTTTTTTATTGACAACATTCGCTAGCGAATAGTAAAATTTTAAATTTGCATCAATTTATGTTATACTAATGGTATTACTCGAATGGAGGAATGCCCATGTTTAAAGTTGGTGATCACGTCGTTTACCCATACCACGGTGCTGGTACGATTCAAGATATTGAAGAGAAAGATGTTTTAGGAGAAACTCATTCCTATTATATCCTTCACTTCCCTCTCGTTGATGTGAAATTAATGCTTCCAGAAAATCGCATTGATCAATCAGGATTACGAAAGGTTATTGATCAACAAGAGTTAGATGTTCTTGTCGAAGCATTACAAAATGGACCTGAGACACCACCATCTACCAGCCATTTCTCTCGTGAAACAGAAAACTTATTAAAAAGTGGAAGTATCGTTGATGCTGCACACTTAATTTCTTCTCTTTCCAAAAAGCAAGCTGAGCGTGCAAATGGTTTACACATCCAAGATCGTAACCACTTGCAAAAAGCACGTCAAATGATTGCTAGTGAACTTGTGCTGATGAATGATATGACGGAAGAGCAAGCATATGAGTTCATTGATGGTGCCTTACTCGAGCTAAACTAGGCGAAATGATTGTCACATCTCTGTTTCTCCTTTATAATATAGGACGAATCGACAATCCTGTTCTCAACTTTTGAGGACAGGAGCTCTCATTTTAGGAGGCCTGTCATGAAAGTGATGAAAATTTCACCTCGCGGCTATTGCTACGGCGTAGTTGATGCGATGGTATTAGCTAGACAAGCAGCACAAAACTTGGACTTACCAAGACCAATTTATATCCTTGGTATGATTGTCCATAACAAGCACGTTACAGAAGCGTTTGAAGATGATGGGATTATCTCTTTAGATGGTCCTAACCGTGTAGAAATTTTAAAACAAGTGGAAAAAGGGACTGTTATTTTCACTGCACACGGCGTTTCTCCGGAAGTGCGTAAGTTAGCAAAAGAAAAAGGATTAACAGTCGTTGATGCAACTTGCCCTGATGTAACACGTACACACGACCTTATCCGTGAAAAAGCAGCGGAAGGTCATGAGTTCATTTACGTCGGTAAGAAAGGCCACCCAGAGCCTGAAGGTGCGATTGGTGTCGCCCCTCACGCTGTTCATCTTGTTGAATCAGTAGATGATGTGTTAAACCTCAATGTAGGGACTGATAAACTAATCATTACGAATCAAACAACGATGAGTCAGTGGGATGTTTCCGACATTATGAAAAAAGCGATGGAAATCTACCCCACAGCCGAAGTTCATAATGAAATTTGCTTAGCTACACAAGTTCGCCAAGAAGCAGTGGCCGAACAAGCAAAAGAGTGTGACCTTGTTATTGTGGTTGGTGATCCGAAAAGTAACAACTCGAATCGCCTAGCACAAGTATCCGAGCAAATTGCCGGAACAAGAGCATATCGAATCGGGGACATCACTGAATTAGAGTTGGATTGGCTTAAAGACGTGAACCTTGTTGGTGTCACATCTGGTGCTTCAACCCCAACACCTATTACAAAAGAAGTGATTTCGTTTCTTGAGAAATTTGACCTTGAAGATGAATCAACATGGAAACTCGAACGTAAAGTTGCCTTGCAAAAGATTCTCCCTAAGGTGAAGGCAAAGAAATAAGATCTGAACCGCTGCATACTTAAAGGCAGCGGTTTTTTTCTACCAAAAAACCAACCTCATCTTTCATTGAGGTTGGTTCATTTTTTATACAAATTGAAATGGGTCGGTATTTGGCTTTGAAGCAATGACTTCAGTCTGATACCCTTTCTCTTTCAGGAACGTATCTAAAAATCGCTTGACTACCTCTTTCATTACCTTCTCGACATTATGACCAGGATCAACAATCTTCAACCCTTCCATCATCACATCATGAGCCACATGATAATAAACATCTCCTGTCACCATCACGTCTGCTCCTTTAAAAAGAGCTTCCATCATATATTTGTTTCCATCGCCGCCAAGGACCGCCACCTTCTTGACCGTGCCGGATAGGTCTCCTACTACCCTTGCGCCACTTACATCAAAGGCCCGCTTCACATGTTCAGCAAATTCCTGCAGTGTCATTTCTTCACTTAATAAACCAATGCGTCCAAGTCCCAGTATTTCGCCTTTATTTTCAAGCGGATATACATCATATGCAGGCTCCTCATACGGATGCGCTTTAATCATTGCCGCGATCACACGATTTTGCAGATGAGCTGGTATGATCGTTTCAATCTTCACTTCCTCGACTCGCTCTAGCTTATTCGCTTCTCCAATATAAGGATGCGTCCCCTCACCAGGCAGGAATGTGCCAACTCCAATAGAGTTAAACGTACAATGACTATAGTTTCCAATATACCCTGCCCCTGCACGTCCTAACGCCTCTCTCAGCTCGTTTGCATGTGACTCAGGAACAAACACAACCACTTTCTTTAAAGCCACCTCTTGGGTCGGAGATAACACCTCCGTATCCTTTAGACCTAATGCATCCGCCATCATATCGTTGACCCCACCTTTGGCAATGTCAAGGTTTGTATGGGCAGCATAGATAGTGATATCATTTTTAATCGCTTTTTCTACGATTCTTCCCTGCGCTGTGTTTGTATCAATTTTTTTTAGTGGCCTGAATAAAAGCGGATGATGAGCCACAATAAGGTCGACTCCTTCACTTACCGCCTCGTCGATTACGACTTCTAACACATCAAGTGCAACCATCACTTTTTTAATCGGCTTATTCAATGTACCAATCATAACTCCATTTCGATCGCCTTCAACAGCATATGATTTCGGGGACCAACTTTCAAAATGTTGGATAAGGGCTTGTCCATTCACAAATTTCGTCATTTTACTACCTCCTTAACCATTTCAATCTTCTTTTTCAGTTCTTCTTTCTTTTCTTTAAGTTCAACAGTCTCAGTTGCTTTTTCAAATTGAGTTAGAATTCTCTCCCAATTTATTTTTTCATACGTCCATTTCTTTTGAAAAGCCTCGTTACACTCGTCCATTAAAAAGGGGCCAAGTAGCATTTTCTGTTCTTTGTTCGTTTCATATAAAGACTTGTTCTCACCATGATCTGCAACAAGAATTTCATAAATTTTGTCATCTTCTTCAATAATCTCTTCAGCCTTCAGCGTCCATCCATTTTGATCTAGCCAAAGACGAATTGTACTAGCTGAAACATTCGGTTGCAGGATTAGACGTGATACATTTGTTAATTTATCTTTCCCTTCAGCTAAAATGGTTGTGATCAATGCTCCGCCCATTCCCGCTACCGTTACTACATCAACGCCATCTTGAGCTTCGATAACGGCTAATCCATTTCCTTTACGAACTGAAACACGCTCAGTAAGCCCTGATTGTCTTACTTGAGACTGTGCTGATTGATAAGGACCTTCATTGACTTCACCTGCAATTGCTGTTGCCGTCTCGTCAGTTAGGCATAGATAACATGGTAAATAAGCATGATCAGAACCGATGTCAGCTGTTTTCGCTCCTTTAGGTACATATGTAGCCACTAGTTGTAAACGTCTTGATAATTGTCGCTCATTCATTTTTTACTCACCTATCATTTCTATGTCATTGATGTCTTTCATCTTACCGATAATAGCTATTTTTCGCAACTACACGAGCTATTTGCCGATCAAAAAAAGCGAGAGTTATCGGAACCCCTCGCTTCTTACTTGTTATTCAGAAATGGAAAGTAAATACTGAGCAATTGCATCAGCTTCAACATCATTTACATTAGAAATAGCTGGCATAGCGCCTTGTCCATTAAGAATGATATCTGTGATCTCTTCTTGTGAATATGAACCTTCAAGAGATGTTAGAGCAGGACCTGAACCTCCGCCTAAATCTCCACCGTGACAGCCGATACAAGAAGCTTGTGATAATTCTTCACCTGCTGCAACTGGATCTTCAAACTCAGTTACTTCTTCTGTTTCTTCTTCATCTGCATTCATCGCTTCACGTTGGTTTAACCCCATGAATGAAAGCGAAATCATTACTACAATCCCTACGATTGCAATAATCCCGAATGGTAAGAGTGGTCTTCCTTTCATGCTAGTACCCTCCTTTGCATGTAAACTATTTTCACGTCAGTTATGTAGACGATAAAGATTACCTTCTCCATTTTACTCGAAAATGCCTCCGGTGAAAAGTACTGTGAGCAGAATTGCTTTTTTTGTCACTCTTTTAAATAAACCAAAACACACTTAGTACGACAAGTCCTAGTATACCAGAGATTGTAAAGAAACGCATTTTCCACTTGAAGCCGACTAAAATCCAAGCTAAGCAATGGACTGTAATAGCAATCGATAGCACTGTATTGCTATGATTTGCAAAGTGGCCTGCTGCTTCAATCGTTACAAGAAATAAGATAAGTGCCCCAATAAAATAATAAAATTGTCTAAAGAAAACAAGCTCTCTTTTAGTTGATACTGCGACAAAAAACACAATTATCGAAAAAATCAAACCAATAAGCATTTGCAATCCACTTGAAAAATCAGTAAAATAAATGACAAGAGCAGTTAATAAAAATGATAATTGTACAAATAAGAAAGGGTAGATCAACCGGAAGTTTAGGAAGCGCTTTCCTGAAGTGGGTTTCTCACTATCTTCTTCCCCTTCTGTATATAAGGTTAACAAGAAATCACAATACTGCGTCGGTAGTAAGTTTGACTGTTTCCAGTGCTTGATTTCATTAATAATAACCTTTTTCCTTAAATCATCCATCCCACTCCTCCTAAGGTATTGTATGTGATGGAAAAAATGGCTTACTCATCTCATCGATAAGCAAACCATTTATAACCGACTATTAAATGTATTGTTCTATTCTAAGAAATCTTTCAGACGCTTACTACGGCTTGGGTGACGTAGCTTACGAAGAGCTTTCGCTTCGATCTGACGAATACGTTCACGTGTAACACCGAAGACTTTACCTACTTCTTCTAATGTACGTGTACGACCGTCATCAAGTCCAAAGCGAAGACGTAGAACGTTTTCCTCACGATCTGTCAGAGTATCTAGAACATCTTCAAGTTGTTCTTTTAATAACTCATATGCTGCTGCATCAGACGGAGCAAGCGCTTCTTGGTCTTCAATGAAATCTCCTAAATGAGAGTCATCCTCTTCACCAATAGGCGTTTCAAGAGATACTGGCTCTTGAGCAATCTTTAAGATTTCACGTACTTTTTCAGGCGTTAATTCCATTTCTTCTGCTACTTCTTCTGGCGTTGGTTCACGGCCAAAGTCTTGCAGTAATTGACGTTGAACACGGATTAATTTATTGATCGTTTCAACCATGTGGACAGGAATACGAATCGTTCTTGCTTGGTCAGCAATCGCACGAGTAATAGCTTGACGAATCCACCAAGTTGCATACGTACTGAATTTGTATCCTTTTTCATAGTCGAATTTCTCAACTGCCTTAATAAGGCCCATGTTTCCTTCTTGAATCAAATCAAGGAACAACATCCCACGTCCTACATAACGTTTGGCAATCGAGACAACAAGTCGTAAGTTCGCTTCTGCTAGGCGACGCTTAGCCTCTTCATCTCCTTGCTCAATCCGTTTTGCTAGCTCAATTTCCTCTTGAGCCGAAAGAAGGGGAACACGACCAATTTCTTTTAAGTACATACGCACAGGATCATTTATTTTAATGCCCGGTGGTACACTTAAGTCGTTTAAGTCAAACTCTTCTTCTTCTTTTGCAGCTTGTTGAAGATTAGGAACATCGTCTGATTCATTCAGGACCTCAACACCTTGCTCTCCAAGGTATTCGAAAAACTCATCCATTTGATCAGAGTCTTGGTCAAATACAGCTAGCTTCTCTGTGATCTCTGTATATGTTAAGACACCTCTCTTTTTTCCTACCTCAACTAATTGTTCTTTAACTTGATCGATGGACAATTCACCTTCCGCTAGTGGGCGTAATGGTTTCTCTGCCATTCGATCCCCTCCTTCCATTGTTCACAACCCAATTGACATGGTCCACATCACAACGAGTTAATGAAGCTGTTTTTTCATTTGAATAATCTCCATTTTTAACCTTGCAGCTGCAACGGGATCATGCTCCTGCTTCATAAGTAATTCTTTCTGTTGTATGTCTACCCACTTTGGATAATTCTCAATCTGTTTCATGTAATCAATTATCTCTTGATCCGAACATTCTTCATTAATTGGTAACATAGCAAGCTCTGAGGCAATTCGCATAAGAGTAGGATCATCTAGGCGCTGAACAAAACGACTTGGGTCCGCCTCGTTCCCTTCACCATAGTACGCAAACAAGTAAGCAGCAATCGCATGGTATTCATCAACATTAAATTGGCCGCCTATTCTTTCTTGGACTTGTTCGGCGATCTCTACATCCCTCATCATGTGAGCAAGCAATAACCGTTCTGCATTTTTATATGCAGGGAGAAGTTTCTTTTGACTTAACGCTTTGGTTGTCGTGCGCTTTATCGGTTGCTCTTTATCGGAGCGTTTTTGTTGCTTTTTAGCACGGTAAATTTGAAATTGTTCTTGCTTTAGAGCATCAAGTGAAAGCGAAAACTCTTCAGCAACTTGCCTTAAATAATGATCGCGTTCTACAGCTCGTGGCAAGGAGGCAATCTCTGTAAGCACTTCTTCGATATAACGGAGGCGTTCTCCTTCATCTTGAAGATTTTTTCCCTTTCGCAAGAAACGCATCTTAAATGCCATTAATGATAAGCTTGCCCCTATTACATCCGTTTTAAAGCGATCAGCTCCAAATTTCCGAATGAAGTCATCGGGATCAAGACCCTCTGGCATTAAGGCAATTTTTACATGACATCCAACTTGCTCTAAGATGCCTGCAGATCTGAAGGCTGCCTCTATACCAGCTCGGTCGGAATCATAACAAAGGGTGACAGTTTCAGCATTGCGCCTTAACAACTTAGCCTGCTCTTCAGTCAGAGCTGTACCAAGTGTTGCGACACCATTCTTTACTCCCGCACCCCAAGCTGCTACCACATCGACATATCCCTCAAATAATATAGCTGCATTTTCTTTGCGAATGGACGGCCTAGCTAAATGAATCGCATAAAGGGTTTTACTCTTATGGAAAATCGGAGTTTCTGCACTGTTTAAATATTTCGGCTTCTCATCCCCTATGCTTCTTCCACCAAAAGCAATTACCTTCCCTTGGCCATCCCAAATCGGAAACATGAGACGATTTCTAAACCGATCATAATGCCCTTGATCAGACTCTCTAGTACCAAGTAGACCAGCGTTCGCCATCACGTCTAAATTGAATTCTCTTTTTTCAAATATGATCTTAAGAGAGTCCCAACGATTAGGTGCAAATCCTATTTGAAAGTGTTCAAGCTGTTCTTTTTGAAAAGCTCTAGCCTTCGCATACTCTCTGCCACCTGATCCTTCCTCAGTTAAGGTCAAAACATGATGATAGAGTTTAGCTGCAAGCTCGTGTCCATCCATCATCATCTTCTGAGGAGAATTGGGGTTGGCTTCTCTTTGGTTTGAAACAGGCAGTTCGATATTGGCTCGATCTGCTAATTGTTTAGCTGCGTCCACAAAGCTATATCCTTCATGCTCCATCAAAAAGGAAAAGACATTCCCACCTGCTCCGCATCCAAAACAATGATACAGTTGCTTATCTTGTGAAACGGAAAATGAAGGAGTCTTTTCTCCATGGAAGGGGCATAATCCAGTGTATTGCCTACCTTGTTTCTTTAATTGAACATAATCACTAATCACTTCAACAATATCCGTCGTTTTGCGAATTTGCTCAATTTTCTCTTCTGGTATGCGACTACTCATACTTTGCATCACCATTTTTCTTTCCTGATGAGTGTAATATATGTTCGAGTTTTTTTGCTATTTTCCTGCTTATTTTGATAAAATTGTTGTAAATTGATAGCAAAATTGTGAACGATCTTCCTCAGTGAATGCTTTTGGGCCTTTTGTCTTGCCACCACCTCTACGTTCTTTCTGAGAAAAGTAACGAGCATCGAGCATTTGCATGATCGTTTCTTCACGATATACATATCCGCGCGGTGAAAGGACATTGACACCCTTTGGAAGCAGGATTGAAGCAAGCGCATGATCTTGAGTCACACAGCAATCTCCACGCCTTGTATGATTAAGAATATACATATCCGCTGCCTCTTTGTCAGAATCAACCGTCACATGAGAAAAACCTTCTGGAACGGAGATATGATGAGCAATCGAAGACACAAATACAGCACTTAGATTAAGCTCTTGACATATCGACACAATCTCGTTTTTAACTGGACATGAATCTGCATCTACATAAACGCGTGCTATTTGTTCGCTCATAACTTGAATTCAACATCCCCTTATAGATTCCTGCAAACATTTTAAAGAATTTCGCTGTTTTTTGTCGAATGTTACAAATTGTATCACTTTTTTTCACCAACAAACTAATTATACACATTCTCCTTTACTATCATTACCAAAAAAACAAGAAAAAGTCTTGACTTTTAAAATTTAATCGTTCTTTTTCTAAACTATGATCATTTTACAATACTAATAAGAACACAATTCTTTATTATACGGAACTTTAAATGGTTTGACTAGTATTATTTTATAAAGATTCCAATTAAACATCATTTGTAGTAAGGCTATTACGTAGGAAAGGCACCTTCTAATCAAAAGGTGCCTTCTTATAGCCTACTTCCGCTGAAACATACTAGAAATTAAATTAGCCGTTTCCTCTACTGCTTTGTTTGAAACATCGATCACCGGGCAACCGATTCTGTTCATTACATCCTCAGCATACACGAGCTCTTCTTTGATTCGTTCAATATTCGCATAATTTGCTTGCGCTTTTAAACCTAATGCTTTCAAGCGCTCTGCCCGAATATCATTTAATTTTTCAGGACTAATTTTAAGACCGATACACTTTTTAGCTGAGATCTTAAATAACTCTTGAGGCGGTTCCACTTCAGGAACGAGTGGGACATTCGCTACTTTTAGTCGTTTATGAGCTAAATATTGAGAAAGTGGTGTTTTTGATGTTCTAGATACACCAATTAATACAACATCCGCTCTCATGATCCCTCTTGGGTCACGCCCATCATCATATTTAACCGCAAACTCTATTGCTTCAACTTTACGAAAATAATCTTCATCAAGTCGATACACGAGCCCTGGTTCATATCTTGGTTCTTTCCCTGTTAAGGTTTCAATCTTATTTAACATCGGTCCGATAATATCGACCGTCTCTACCCCTCTTAGTGCAGCGCGCTCAATCAAATAATTTTTAATTTCCGGCACAACTAATGTGAAGGCAATTAATGCATTTGCTTGTGAAGCTAAATAAATAATTTCATCAATCGTTCCCTCATCTTCTACATAAGGAATGCGACGAACTTCTACACCTGCACCATTAAATTGGCTCGCAGCAGCTTTTACCACTAACTCGGCGGTTTCTCCTACAGAATCTGAGACGACGTATACAACAGGACGCTGCTTCATTTCTACCATCATGACCTCCTCACATCGGTTGCTTCCTAGATCGTTTCTTCGTTCGCTAAATCTACGAGCAACGAAGTTATATTTGTTTTCGTAATTCTACCAACCACTTCATAGCCAGAGCCAAAATCAACATCCTGAACAATAGGTAGTCCATCTATTTGTTTATTAATTAACTTCTTAGCTACTTCTATAATGAGATCATCTTGCCTACATACTGTGATATTAGGCATTCTCGTCATAATAATACTGACTGGAATGGACTCTAGTGCTTGTTTACCCAAACTAGCACGTAATAAATCTTTTCTTGATAGTACTCCAACGAGCGTTGTTTGTTTGTCTGTTACAAACAAGGTACCAACATCTTCAAGAAACATTGTGCAAATAGCATCATATACAGAGGATGACTCTTGCACAACAATCGGGCGTGATTGATAGTGGCTCACGGTGATGTTCTTTACTTTTTCTCCAAGTAATTCAGATCCTGTCTTACCTGTATAGAAATATCCTACTCGTGGTCTGGCATCTAAATAACCAGCCATCGTTAAAATGGCTAAATCCGGACGCAATGTCGCTCTCGTTAATGAAAGACGTTCTGCGATTTGTTCACCTGTTATAGGTCCATTTTGCTTCACAATTTCTACAATATGTTCTTGCCGATTTGTGAGTTCGATTGTTTCCACCGCCTTCAACACACAAATGTGTTATGCTTTATCCTCAATATTATATACTAATAGTTCACTTTTTGCACAAAAATCGCTCAAAGTAGTTATTAGTCATTTATTTTTTAGCTAAACACAATTGATTGGAAGTTTGCAAAAGCGGAAATCACGGCTGACAACTCCTGCATTTGGGCAAGACGATTCCGTTTAACATTCTCTTGTTCTGCCATGACCATAATATCATCAAAATAAGCATGGATAGCAGGTTCAATCGTTTGAAGGCTAGTAAATGCACGTTCAACATCACCATTAGCAAGCGCTACATGCACTTCTTTTTGTGATTGTTGATAGTGTTTATATAGCTCGTGCTCTTCTTCTTTTTCAAATAAATCTGGGTTAATATCTGCATCCGATTCTGCTTTTTTAGCGATGTTTGTGACACGACTTAATGCCTCAACCGTTTTCTTAAACGTAGGTTCACTCACTTGCTTCATCAGAAGATCCGCTTTTTTGATCGCTGTAGGAACATGAATCGCCTTACTTGTGATCACGGCATCAATGACATCATAACGAGCACCTTTTTCTTGGAGAGCATTTTTTACTCGCATATTAAAAAATTCAATAACTTCCTTCGTAATATCATTGCGGTCACGCTTTAATAAGCCGCGCTCCTCTGCTACATCTAGACTAGCTGAAACTAACTCATCAATCACAACATCAAAGTCATAGTCAGCAATCATTTGAACGATTCCCGCTGCTTGTCTACGAAGCGCGTATGGATCTTGTGAACCTGTAGGAATCAGGCCAATCGCAAAACACGTAACAATCGTATCTAACTTATCTGCTAAGCTGACAACCGTTGCTGCTTTTGAAGAAGGGCTCTTATCTCCTGCAAACTTAGGCATATAATGTTCTTTAATGCCCGTTGTTACTTCCTTAGGCTCACCACTTAACTCGGCATAGACCTCTCCCATACGGCCTTGAAGTTCAGGAAATTCATAAACCATTTGTGTAACTAGATCAAACTTGTTGATTTCTGCGATACGATCAGCTACTTCTCGTTCTTTAGCATCTAAAACAACTAACTCACTAATGGATTGAGTCGCTTTACGTACACGACGAACTTTGTCAGCGATAGAACCAAGGTCCTCATGATACACAATGTTTTCTAAGCGTGTAAGTGCATCGCTGATTTTTAGCTTTTGATCTTCAGCATAGAAGAATGCCGCATCAGAAAGGCGCGCACGAAGTACTTTCTCGTTTCCTTTTGCTACGTTTTCTAAGTGCTGATGATCTCCATTACGAACTGTGACAAAATGTGGTAAGAGATTACCTTCCACATCTTCTACAGGGAAATAACGTTGATGTTCGCGCATTGAAGTGATCAGTACTTCCTTTGGTATCTCTAAAAATGCTTGATCATATGAACCTGATAGAGCGGTTGGATATTCAACAAGATTGGTTACTTCTTCAAGTAAATCTTCATCAATTGGAATCACCCAACCATTGCCCTCAGTCATTGATTCTAATTGATTACGAATCGCCCGTTTACGTTCATCCGGACGCGCAATCACGTATTGACCTAATAGAGCTGTCTCATAATCACTAGGTGAGGCAAGCTTCACTTCTTCGCCTAGGAAACGGTGTCCACGAGTAACATTGCTCGTTTTTACATCTGTAATCTCAAACGGTATGATTTCTTCACCAAATAAGGCTACCATCCATTGGATCGGGCGTGCAAAACGTAAGTCATATTGGTTCCAACGCATGTTTTTAGGGAAGTGCAGTGATGTCACAAGCGATTTTAATTCCGGTAACAACTCAACTGTTTGCTTACCAGCTGAGAAGGTTTTGGCATACACGTACTCTACACCTTTTAATTCCTTGAAGAATAGTTCTTCAGCTGCCACACCTTGCCCGCGAGCAAAGCCTAGAGCCGCTTTAGACCAGTTTCCCTCTTCATCTTGAGCGATTTTTTTAGCAGGTCCCTTTGCTTCAGCTTCAACATCTGGTTGTTTTTCAACTAAGCCAGTAACATATAACGCAAGACGACGAGGGGTAGAGAAAGCTTCAACCGCATCATACGTTAAACGCTCTTCTTTCAACCAAGCTTCTACCTTATCTTTTAATTGATTCATTGAATCGGTAACAAAACGAGCTGGAAGTTCTTCAAGTCCTAGCTCAAATAAGAAATCACGTTTACTCATTCTCTGCATCCCCCTTCTTTAACATTGGAAACCCTAAACGCTCACGCTCATCATAATATAATTTCGCTGCCGTACGAGCTAGGTTTCTGACGCGTCCAATATAACCAGTTCTCTCTGTAACTGAAATCGCTCCACGTGCATCAAGCAAGTTAAACGTGTGCGAACATTTTAAAATGTAATCATAAGCCGGGAAGACTAGGTTTTCATCTAACGCACGTTTTGCTTCTTGCTCATATGTGCCAAATAGTGAAAAGAGCATTTGGCTATCTGATACTTCAAAAGTGTATTTTGAATGCTCATATTCAGGTTGTTTAAAGATGTCACCATACGTGAAACCTTCCACCCACTCAAGATCAAATACGTTTTCTTTATCTTGAATATAGGACGCCAGACGCTCAAGACCATATGTAATTTCAGCAGACACTGGGTTTGCCTCAATTCCACCTACTTGTTGGAAATAGGTGAACTGAGTAATCTCCATTCCATCTAACCAAACTTCCCAGCCTAAACCAGCACAACCGAGTGTCGGGTTTTCCCAGTTATCTTCTACAAAACGAATATCATGCTTTAGAGGATCGATACCAAGTGCTTTTAAGCTATCTAGGTACAGCTCTTGAATATTTGTTGGAGATGGTTTCATAATTACTTGAAATTGATGATGTTGATAAAGGCGGTTTGGATTTTCTCCATATCTTCCATCTGCAGGACGGCGGGATGGCTCAACATAAGCAACATTCCAAGGCTCAGGACCAATTGTACGCAACAGTGTAAAAGGACTCATCGTACCTGCTCCTTTTTCTGTGTCATACGCTTGCATGATCATACAGTTTTGTTTTGACCAAAATTCTTGTAATGTCAAAATCATCGTTTGAACATTCATTTTGACTCCTCCTTCAAAGTTCCAATAAAGATTCTACACACATCGGTACACACTGCATCGTTTAAAAGTGTTGGATCGGAACAAACAAAAAACTCTCGTCCTTATGCCGATATAATCGACATAGGGACGAGAGTTTCTCCCGCGGTTCCACCCTACTTATTCGCCAGCAAAGCTGCAACACGAATCACTTTCACCGTTTATGCTCAGGAATGCCTTCCAATTAAACTGTTGCCCTAGCTCACACCACCCTAGGTTCGCTTTCAACAGGACTTAATTGTACTTCTTTCCGTCAATGCACCATATGATAATACTAGCATCATACTGAATTTCAATGGCGGTGTCAATATCATTCGCCTCTAAGGTCACCCATTCGCTCTAATTGCTCAAGAAAACGCTTTGAACGCAAAGTGACACCAGAATACTCATCATAGTACGTTGAGATAATCAATTTAATCTCTTTTTTTGTTTCATCTTTTAATGAGATTTGCCCTAAACGATTTAAGTCGATGTAGTAAAATAATCGCAAGAGTCTCGCCGTATGTGGCGTAATAGGAAAAGCTCGCTCATCTTTATGCATACACCGCCTGCACAAAAAACCTGCTTCTGATATTGAAAATCCACTTGGTAGTTCTGTACTTCCACAGCTAGCACATTGGTCAAGCTCGGGCGAAATCCCAGCAACAGCCATCATTTTCATTTCGAAAATTCGTAACAAAACATCAGGATCAATGCCCTCATCTAAATACTGCAACGTTTGTTGAAGTAAATTAAATAACGGCTCATTTGGTTCTTTTTCATCCGTTAATCGATCCGTTAACTCAACCATGTAAGTTGCATAAGATGCAAGAAATAAATCATTTCTCACTTCTTTAAAGGAATGAATCATTTCTGCTTGATTTAACGTACCGAGTCCGTTGCTTCTTTGGAACAAATAAAGACCATGAATGAACAGTTGCGAAACGGCCGCAAGTCGACTTTTTGGCTTCTTAGCCCCTCGCGCCATTACACCAACCTTACCATTCTCTCTCGTATACAATGTGACAATTTTATTGGATTCGCCGTAATCATTTGTTCTGATCACGATTGCTTCTACTTTTTGCATCATGCTTACATCACCACATATTCATTGTGAGGTGCAAACAAGGTCAATGTGTCGGAGCGTCTAAAGTGTCAATCGCATCAACGTCTTCTTGGCTAGATTCATCATTCGAATCCCGCTCAAGCTCTTTCATTAACAAATACGTGTCTAAGTTGCCGGTCATTGAAAAAACCTTCCAGGAAAAATCGAGCATCTCAGATTCCACCTTTCTCTCAAGACTTAAACGCTCTGTGTTACTAGGTTGACCTTGTTTGCAGGAATCATGTCAAGGAAAAATTGTTAATTTAATCGCCTTGACAAATAGAGTTGTTATTTTTTTCAAAATTCATTTGTCCTCATCATAATCGTTTCAAAACAAAAACACAATGGCCAGACGCCCAGCCATTGTGAAAGTATTTTGGTAATTGTGTTACAAAGTTGTTTCAAGGAGATTTTTCCGCTTTTAAGTAGTCATGGTGTTCGCTCAAATATAGGCTGAAATCGCTTTTTTTGATAGCGATCGCACCTATATTGAATATAGCGCTCTTAAACAGTCTAAGGTCGCACATATGCTCAGGATAGCGCACAAATGTAACCTGCATACGCTCATATCTACTTAATTTACGCTCATAAAATGGTTTATGTCTCTCCTTCACCTTGCTCAAACTTATTTTTAATATTCATCCTCCTTAAAGCCGTAGTCTCTTAAGTGAGTTGGTTTATTGCGCCAGTCTTTTTGGACTTTGACCCATAGCTCTAAGAAGACTTTTGAGCCTAGTAATGCCTCAATATCTCCACGTGCTCGTTTCCCTACTTCTCTTAGCATACCGCCTTGTTTTCCGATCACAATTCCTTTTTGAGACGTTCGCTCAACAATGACCGTTGCTCCAATATAGATCATTTCATTATCACGGCGTTTCATTTGATCAATGACAACAGCTACAGAGTGTGGGATTTCTTCGCGTGTAAGGTGGAGTACCTTTTCACGAATCAATTCTGCTACAACAAAGCGCTCCGGGTGATCGGTGATTTGGTCACTTGGGTAATATTGTGGACCTTCATCAAGATGCCCTACAATTTGATCCATCAAAGTTGGAATATTGCTTCCTTGTAGAGCTGAAACTGGAACCACTTCAGCAAAGTCAAGTTTCGTACGATAGGTTTCAATGATGCCCAATAAATCGTCCGGCTGCACTTTATCGATTTTATTGATGACAAGAAAAACCGGTGTTGATGTTTCTTTTAAACGTTCAATGATGAACTCTTCTCCCGGTCCAAAGGCTTCGCCTGCCTCCACAACGTAAAGAATCAAATCCACCTCACGCAATGTGTTTTGAGCAACTTTCATCATAAAATCGCCTAATTTATGCTTAGGCTTGTGAATACCTGGGGTGTCGATAAAAACGACTTGAGATTCATTACTCGTATAAACTCCTTGAATTTTATTACGTGTCGTTTGAGGCTTATCAGACATAATTGCAATCTTTTGGCCGATTACATAATTTAATAATGTTGACTTCCCAACATTAGGTCTACCGATGATTGAAACAAATCCTGATTTAAATCCTTTAGGTGTATTATTCATTCATATCCTCCGCTGTAAATGCCCCTGGCAATAATTCTGATACAGTCATTTCTTGAATTTCCCCTTTTAAGTTCGTAAGGTAAACAGGGGCTTGTGGTGGGATTAATTCGACCATTACTTGACGACATGCTCCGCATGGAGGGACAGGTCGATCTGTATCTGCCACCACCGCAATCGCCTTCACTTGTCGGTTTCCTTCTGAATATGCTTTGTACAGTGCTGTTCTTTCAGCACAATTAGTTAATCCATAAGAAGCATTTTCAATGTTCGCACCTTTAAAAACTGTACCATCTTCCATTAATAAAGCTGCTCCTACTTGAAATTTTGAGTAAGGAACATATGCTTGCTCGCGTGCTTCAATTGCTTTTTCAATTAATTGTTTTTTATCCATTAGGATCTTCCTTTCTTTTAGAACGAAGTTGTACTAGCATTTTTTCCTTGTCTACTATTGCTTCTGTTTCCGCGTCATAGTCACTTTCTTTATCAGGCGGCACAACAACGCCTCCTGAAATAATAAATTTGAGCCCTTGTTCAACTGTCATATCTAATTCTATAACATCCTCTTGAGGCACGAGGATGAGCCATCCAGATGTCGGATTTGGTGTTGTAGGCAAAAACACATTGATGCATGCCCTAGACGTAACTCGTTGAACTTCCCCCTTTGATTCACCTGTTTGAAATCCTACGGTATATAAGCCTTTTCTAGGGTATTCAACTAGAACTACATTTTGAAAGGACGATCTTTCTTGGGCAAAGGCATGAATGATTTGTTCAACGGACGTATAGATTGAATTAGCAATTGGAATTTTTCTAAACGTCTGATCAATTGAATCAAGTACTTTCACACCACGACCCTTTAATCGCATCGCACCAACCCAAGTGAGAAGTAAGATGGTTAAAACAAAACCAATCCCCAGCAATCGTTCTGAGAATGGTGTGTACACTCCGAGAAAGTAAATTCTTCCCTCCTCACTCGAAATCACATTCATCGCTTTTAAGATCCCGGTAATAAATGAACCTAAAAACGAGTCAACGAGAGTAAAGAGTAATTGAATGACATAGATGGTTGCAATGGCCGGTAATAAATAGATGATTCCTGCTATAATGTTTTTTTGAAATCTCTTCCACATAGTAAAGAGAATCTCCTCTCAGTTCGCATACAGATTACGTATTATAGAAACATCTCAAGTAAATAAGGGATAAACAAAACCAAACCGATGATGACGGCAAAAACACTATACACGAATACTGCTGATGCGGCAACGTCTTTTGCTCTTTTAGCAATCGGATGATATTCCTCCGTAACTAAATCAACTGTCCTCTCGATCGCTGTGTTCATAATTTCCAGGGCAAAAATCCCACTGACAACTACAAGTAGTATCAGCCATTCAATACGAGTAACATCAAGCCACACCGCTAAGGCAAAGACGATAATAGCTAGACAAAAATGCACTTGCATGTTTTGTTCATTTATAAAGACATGTTTTAATCCTTGAAAGGCATACCCAAACGAACGTAACAAGCGTGTGAAACCACGTTTATTTCTATCTTGTAAGCCCATATGCGCTTAAGATCTCCTCTTGACGTGAGAACATCGCTTTTTCATCCTCTTCACTCATATGGTCATATCCAAGCAAATGTAAAAATCCGTGAACCGCTAAAAAGCCTAATTCCCTATCAAAAGAATGACCATACTCTTCAGCTTGTCTTGAAATATGGGCAACAGAGATGATAATGTCCCCTAAGGCATTCGGCATCCCCTCCATCACAAGATCCATTTCGCCATCGACTTCATCATTCAGTGCAAAAGATATAACATCCGTCGGTGCATCCTTTTCACGATATTCTTTATTAATTTCTTGAATACGCTTTTCATCTACAAAGGTAATAGAAAGCTCGATTTCTCCCTCTAACTTTTCGTAATCTGCTGCACTCGTTATTAAATTTGTAATAAGATTTTCCTGTTCACTAGTAAGTGTACCCGTTTCATCATGTAGATCAATCGTCAAATTCATGCTTTTTTCTCTCCTTTTTCTTTCGAGTCATCTGGATATTCAATTCGTTGATGAAATGTGCCATTTAATGTTTCGCAAATTGTGACTGCAATTTGGCTTAATTCTTTTAAGGTAATATCTGATTCATCAAATTGACCATCTTCAAGTTTGTCTGTAATGATCTTTTTCACTAAATTCTCAATCTTTTCCGGAGTAGGACTAGGCATCGATCTCACAGCCGCTTCTACACTATCAGCTATCATGACAATGGCTGATACTTTTGTTTGTGGCTTTGGACCAGGATATCTAAATTGCGCCTCTTCTAGTTCTTCATCCGTTTCTTGACTAGCTTTATGATAGAAGAATTTTAATAAGCTTGTACCATGATGTTGTTCAGCTATATCAATAATTTCTTTTGGCATTTTATGCGCTCGCAGCAGGTCTGCCCCGTCATAAGGATGTGCCACAATAATGTTTGTACTTTTAAGGGGCGAAAGCTGATCATGCGGATTCGCCATCTTTTGTTGATTTTCAATAAAGTAGTGGGGTCTCTTTGTTTTACCAAGGTCATGATAATAAGCCCCAACACGAGCTAAAAGCCCATTTTCCCCTACTACTTCACAAGCCGCTTCCGCTAAGTTACCAACCACAACACTATGGTGATACGTTCCTGGTGTTTCAGTTAATATCTTTCTAAGCAAAGGTTGGTTAGGGCTAGAGAGTTCGATTAAGCGAGATGTAGATAAAATCCCAAAGCCAGCTTCAAAGAATGGCATAAGGCCAATGGTAAGAACAGCTGCAAGGAATCCTGAGAGAAAAGCAAACCCAACATGAAGTCCGATATCAAACCAACCACTTTGAACCGTTCTCATAAATAATAAAGAAATAATCGCCACTATGTTAATCAAGGAAACAAAGAAGCCTGCTCTTAAAATTCGTGACACACGCGTGGATTGGCTTAAATAAAACGTTCCGGCAAACGAACTCAATAGCATATAAGCCCCGTAAGTAAAATTAAATGTCCCAACTGATTCATTGTTAAAATAAATGCTTCCAATAACCGCCAATAATACACTTGAGAACAATGAAACTCTAGGGTGGATTAATAACGTTAACAACATTGCCCCAATCGCAACAGGAACAATAAAACCGATACCAACGACATCTAAATTCTCTAATAAGCTTGCCATTTTAATAAATAGCAAGGTGACGACAAAAATAAGCAAAAACAATACGAGATGACTATTATTGTGTTGGACTGTGGTCTTAGCTTCTTTTAAATAATAGGCAAGTATACCAACTATTAATAAAACTAGGAGAGCTAGCCCTATGTATGGGTAGGGGTTAAACGAATCATCAAGCAACCCAACTAATCGAAGTTGCTCATAGATCTCATAATCAATGATCTCGCCTTCTTTCACCAAGAGCTGCCCCTCACGAATCATGACAGGCTCGACTGCATCACTTGCTTCTTGACGTAACCTCTCTGTTGCCTCCATATCGTAAATATAATTCGGTATGATCGCAAATTGAGCAATCTCAATCATCGCCTCAAGTAACCTATTGCTCACTGTTGAGATCGCAAATTGCTCATCAACTGAATCTTTCACCTCTGATAAATTGCGAATGGAGATTTGTTGCTCTGTCATGGCCTCAAACACAGCATTAGCGGTCGCTTCTTGTGCGATTTGCAGTTGAGATTCGGTCGCTTCAATTAACGTAACCAACGTATCATCTGACAAATCATTGCTTGTCCCAGAAGAGAGTACTTCTTTAATATAGGCTAGTTGTTCAGATCTAATATCTTCTTCATCTTTCCCTTCTCCCATACCTTCAATGGACTCTCCCTCTTCAAAAACAACCCGCCTAACTAATTCAAATATATCGTTCGCTTTCACCACTTGATTCTCTGCATAATCACGTTTCAACTCATAAACTGGGTTAATGGCTTCTGTGGCATCACTTCTTCGCTCTTCTGTTTCGATCCGATTTTCAGTCGTAATAGGAGAGCGTATGTCTCTATCTGCTATTTGTGACAAGCGCACGTCTAACGTTTCTGGGATAATATTTCCAAGCATCGAAAGATAGAGGAAAAGCGCAAGAATGATAAATAAAATTGTTCGTATGTACCTATGATTACGCACACGTTTCCACCAAGAAATATGATCAATCGAAAAGCGCTTTCTCAAATTGTCTCACCTCTCTTTCTCTTAATAGATACCTTCATATATGTACGGCGCCTGAATCACGTAAGCCTCCTATAGAACAGAGAAGACCCCCGTCAAGCGAGGGTCTTATTGAAGCGTTCACTAAAGGTTGTGTGACCACTACTGCTTGCTATTCAACTTTCCCGGTCTCTTTTTCATACGCTTCTAAAATCTTCTGCACCAATGTATGTCTGACAACATCGGTTGCTTGCAAGTAAATAAACCCGATGTCACCCACAGGTTTCAAATACTCAATTGCTACTTTTAAACCAGACTTTTTCCCTTTCGGTAGGTCAATCTGAGTCAAATCCCCATTGATGACCATTTTCGATCCAAACCCAAGACGAGTAATGAACATTTTCATTTGCTCTTGGGTTGTGTTTTGCGCTTCATCTAAAATAACAAAGGCATCATCTAGAGTACGGCCACGCATATAGGCAAGTGGAGCTACTTCAATCGTTCCACGTTCCATTAAGCGCGTTGTTGCTTCTACTCCCAGCACGTCATGCAGCGCGTCGTAGATCGGACGAAGATACGGATCGACTTTTTCTTTTAAATCACCTGGTAAAAAGCCTAAACTTTCACCTGCTTCAACAGCCGGTCTTGTTAAGACAATACGCTTAACATGTCCGTCTTTAAGGGCCGCCACAGCTAAAACCACTGCCAAATAGGTCTTCCCTGTGCCTGCAGGACCTATACCAAACACCATGTCTCGCTTTCGTATCGCTGAGACATAATGGCGTTGACCGAGAGTTTTGGCAATGATGACTTTACCTTTTGCATTCGTAGCCACTTTTTCTTCATAAAGTTCATGTAACTCATCAAGTTGATCGCGTTTAGCTAATTCAACCGCATACACTACATCTCGTTCAGATATAGAGATACCTTTTCGAATTAACTTGACCAAACTAGCTAATACCTTTTCAACTACTATTATCCTAGAGAGATCTCCACTAACGGATACCTCTTCACCTCTTGTGACAATTGACACTTCAAGTAAATCTTCAATACGCTTTAAGTGTCGGTCATTTGGTCCGAGTAGTGCTTGTGTCTCATTTGTGTTTTTCACTTCTAGCTGAATCGACTTCATGTCTGACAATAACATCAATCCCCTTGAATGATCGGTTGTGCCGATGTGATATCTTCTAGTACTTGGTAGTGAATCTTTAATTTTACTTTACCATTCTCAAGGGCTTCGTGCAAAACTTTTTCGCCCAGGATCTCTGCATCTTCTGGCAAACGATGGACAAGCTCAACACGCGCCATCCTTTTTGCTTCTTCAACCGCTTCTTCTTCTGTATACGTTCGGTTATACGAAGAGGTTTCACGAAATTCTTTTCTTATATACTTAATTGGCAATGCCCATTTGAGAAAGTGGAACTCTTTTTGTTCATTAAATTCTTGCACTTGCTCAAAATCATGAGACCTAAGTCCCCAAAAAGGGACATCCAAATCAAAAAAAGATACATAATGACGGTTTTTGGACTCTCCAGTTAACGTTGTAAATAAGCGCTCAAGTGGTATAGACGCTTCAGATTTATACCAGATTTCCCCTCTAACATCAGCAATAGCTGCGACAATTTCTGTTTTGCCCTCTTTTCCAATTTCCCCTTTTACAAGCATGTCTCCTTTTTCAACAAAATCATTGGGCTTCACTTCTGCTTGACCATGTTCCACAAATATATCATGAATGATTGCTTTCTTTTTAGCCACTAAATTTCTCGGACTCACACGTGTCGCTTCATCAGGTAATTTTTGTTCGACTACTTCAAATTGATAGGTCGTCCCTTTTTGTCGCACCCCTACCCAAGTAGCCCCACTGACCTGCTCTGTTACCTCCCGCTGTATTTGCTCGACACTCGGTAGAGAGAATTGAAAGGTCCATGGCTTAATGCCCATTTCCGTTACTACTTGCCGTAATTCATGCTCGACATGTGGTGAGGCTCCCTCCACTTCTACTTTCCACACCATATTTGAGAACACGAGGACAATCGCTAAGCAGGTAGCAAGCCCAACGACAAAACCTGCTCTAAGGCTTATTTTTCTCATCAGTGCAGGTGTGCCCTTTCGTTCAGCAAATGTCACTTTGCAATCTGTTGTCCGTAGCAGAGGACGAATCTTTTTGGCATCTTCAATATCCATGTAGAAAACAATACGCTCATCCCCGACTCTTTTTATCTTCCAAATTGATAATCTTTGTTCAATACAACGATTTAAAAACCTCTCTGGATAGGCCCCGTCTACCCTCACTCGAACATAGCCCTTAAAAGCTTGCACCCAATTATTCCGCATTCTGGCCCCTCCTTACCATCTTTGTTATATGGTCACTCATTTAAATAAATAACTTGGTCAATACGTCCTTCAAGCAGTAACTCCTCGGGTAGGATCGTCTTAATGACAAATTGATCCCCTTTTATTAGGAGCTGTCCCTGTTTAAGTAATAACCTTAATTCTTGATTGGAGAAGCGTAATACCCCGCGGTGATTTTCTATATAAATATGTAGTTGACCGATCATGGTAATCCGTGGCAGGTCCATCATTACATCTGCCGGCAGCTGCATGTTCTTAGTCATCCATACTCTCATCTGCTGTTTGATTTTTTTCATGGGCGACCCTCCTCCTTCTCTCATTTTTATGTCAGAGAAAGGTAGGTTATCACTCAAATCTTGTGAATAAGCGAAAAATCGCTCACAAAAAAACCCGTACAGAAAAGATTCTGTACGGGTTAGATGGTTCT
This sequence comes from Alkalihalophilus lindianensis, assembly GCF_032843265.1. NCBI lineage: Bacteria > Bacillati > Bacillota > Bacilli > Caryophanales > Bacillaceae > Alkalihalophilus > Alkalihalophilus lindianensis. Next base: position 330,278 of record NZ_JAWJBA010000001.1, on the reverse strand, counting down.
TTTAACGTTTTGATTGCATAAATGCTTGATGAGGATTTTTCCCTCTTGGTTTACCTAACACCTCTGCCCAAACAACTGCTTTCATTGCTTCTTGATTCGAAAGTCGATTTAATTGCAAATCAAGTTTCGAACGATTTTGGCTCGTCTCCCCTGAGTCCGGCTTAACCGTTTTTTCAAATCGCTTCACTGCATCACGCTTTTTGTCTTTCAAACGCTCATAGCGATCATACAACTCTTGCTGACGATCGATACCTTTAGAGACTTCCTCACGTGCATCAGAAACAGGTTCAAACGAAACAGGTCTAACAGTTTCCTGATTAGTTGCCTCAGGTTGAGATGGTTGCTCTTGTTTGAAGATTTCTCTCCAATCAACCGTCTCTTCTTGTTGACGTTGTCCTGTTGGGTGCTGACCACGTTGAGCTGGTCTCTCATGTCGTTGTGGGCGTTCGTCTGACTCACCACCATTAGACATTCGGTTGAAGAAACTAATGAGCCCGCCGATGACAATGATGACGAAGAAAAGATTTGACATAATCAATTCAAACAGAGATTCCACTATGTTCTCCTCCTTCCACCATTAGAAGAGAGGTGCATTATTGCCCACGCTTCTCGTTTGAGTCATCTTCTCCTGTAGCTTTACTGATCGAACCACGCATGTCTGTATCAGCCATCACATTTTGGTAATTCATGTAATCCATTACACCCATGTGCCCTTTACGCAATGCATCTGATAGCGCCATTGGTACTTCCGCTTCGGCTTCGACGACCTTCGCGCGCATCTCTTCGACTCTTGCTTTCATCTCTTGTTCTTGCGCTACAGCCATTGCACGACGCTCTTCGGCTTTCGCTTGAGCAATCTTCTTATCAGCTTCCGCTTGGTCCGTTTGTAGTTCCGCACCAATGTTTTTGCCGATATCAATGTCTGCGATATCAATCGATAAAATTTCAAATGCTGTACCTGCATCCAATCCTTTTGATAAAACTGTTTGCGAGATCATATCTGGATTTTCAAGAACTTTTTTGTGGTTGTGAGCAGAGCCGATCGTCGAAACAATCCCCTCACCAACACGGGCGATTACTGTATCTTCACCAGCACCCCCGACTAGGCGGTCGATGTTTGCACGAACCGTAATACGCGCTTTCGCTTTCACTTCAATCCCGTCCATCGCTACACCGGCAATGAATGGAGTTTCAATTACTTTCGGGTTAACACTCATTTGAACCGCTTCTAATACGTCACGTCCAGCAAGATCAATTGCAGCCGCTCGCTCGAAACTTAAGTCAATGTTTGCACGTTGAGCTGCAATCAATGCATTAACAACACGGTCAACATTACCACCTGCTAAGTAGTGACCTTCAAGCTTAGATGTGCTTAGGTCAAGACCTGCTTTCACCGCTTTAATTAACGGGTTAACAACACGTGCTGGGATCACTCGACGTAAACGCATCCCCACTAATTCAAAAATACCAATTTTGACTCCTGCAGCTAATGCAGAAATCCACAGCATGACTGGTACAAAAGTAAAAAGTACCGCTAGGAAAATAATTAAAACCCCTAGTCCAATTAATAAACCAATACTACCTGGATCTAATACCATTTTGTTTCCTCCTTTAAATTATAAGTTCTCTTTTACCTCACGAACGACAATCCGTGAACCAGATGTATACACAACCTGGATTTTCCTACCCTGTTCAATATATCCTCCCTCAGATACAACGTCAAGGCGTTCTCCATCAAAAACAGCGGATCCTGATGGCCTTAGAGGTGTTAAGGTTTCCCCTTCCATCTCCAGTAATTCCGCTCTGGTGTGGTTTGTGATATACCCCTTCTCGCTGCTTGTAGAGTCTGTGAGAATTAATTTTTTCCACGGGCCTCGGTTTCCGAAATACCTAAAGATAAAGACGGTTCCAATTGCGGTTAAAATAACGGCAATAAAAATCGAGATAACCATGGAGGACATTGAAAACGATGCTAGGAGCATCCCTCCAATAACCGCCCCTATCCCAAGGACCCCGAAGATTCCAAATCCAGGGATAAAGATTTCAATCATAATAAGTAAAAAGCCTATTCCAAATAACAAAATCGATTCCCATCCGGCAAACCCTGCAAAAAGATGTCCAAAGAAAAACAACCCCAGTGCAGCTAACCCCATAAAGCCAGGGACTCCAAAACCTGGTGAGTATAATTCAAGAACAAGCCCTAAACTCCCGATTGAAAGCAAAATTGGAATAACGATCGGATGCGTCACAAATCTTGCAATTTGTTCAGCAAAACTGACTTCCATCTCTCGCTCTGTTACTTGGTCTAAATCAAGGTGCTCCATTAATTCCGCACGATTTGAAGCAACCGCTTCAGCATAACCAACTTCTAATGCCTCACTTGGTGATAGAGTTAAGAAGCGCTCATCAGTTACTCCAAGTTCAGGAATTTCAACGGAGCGATCAGCCATAGCAAGTGCATACAGAGGATCCCGGTCATTTAATTCTGCGGCAGCACGCATTTCAGCAAGCCAATACGATTGTGCTTTTTCATCGGCTGCATTTCCTGCCCCATCAATGACACCAGCAGCACCCATAGTCGTACCTGGAGCCATCACAATTTCATCAGCATTTAAGGCGATATAAGCACCTGCTGATATAGCCTCTTTTGTAACAAAAGCAATAATAGGAATTTCCGTATTTTGCATGAGTCTCGCAATATCACCAGCCGCGTCAACCGCACCACCAGGGGTATGGATTTCTAGGACAATATAGTCAGCCCCTTCATCAGCAGCCGCTTGAAAAGACCGTTGCATAAAAGCAGCAAGCCCTCTTTCGACTGTTTGTTCAACAGGTATGTAATAGACGACCGGATCATTGGTTGGAGACGTTTCACTATAAACGAATGATTGTAGGGGAACTAAAAGCAGGGCCACCACAATGAGTAGAAGAGACATTCTTAATCGAAACGTATTCATCACGCTAACCTCCTTTCTTTTTTAGTCATACTCCCTCTACGTAGCCATCCCTAAAAAGTTTCAACTTTTTTTAAAATGTAACGTCATTTTAACACGAATAAACAGTTGACTTCCACTTACAGCATGATTCATCAAAAAACGCCTCGCTTCTATATAGATAGAAACGAGGCGTTTGTGTCATTAATTATGATAAGTGTTGTTGCACAAGACGATTCACAAGACCACCATCAGCTTTACCTTTAACCTTAGGCATGATAGCTCCCATGACCTTACCCATATCTGCTTTGGTGGAAGCACCAACTTCTTCAATCGTCTCTTTGACGATCTCAGAAACTTCTTCTTCAGAAAGCTGTTCTGGCATATAGTCTTCAAGCACAGTAATTTCATCACGTAGCTTGGAAGCTAAATCTTCACGGTTTGCTTGTTCAAACTCATGGAGGGAATCCTTGCGTTGTTTCAGTTCGCGATTCAGCACCGTAAGGCTATCATCGTCCGTCAACTCACGTCCGAGCTTAATCTGCTCGTTTTGCAACGACGACTTTACCATACGGATGACAGAGAGTTTTTGCTTGTCTTTATTCTTCATCGCATTCTTCATATCTACGTTCAACCGTTCAAGAAGATTCAATGAATACACCCTCTCACTTCTTTAGAACTTACGTTTTCTTGCTGCTTCAGATTTCTTCTTACGCTTAACACTAGGTTTTTCGTAGTGCTTACGCTTTTTAACCTCAGCCAACGTTCCTTCTTTAGAGAGTGATCTCTTGAAGCGACGAAGTGCAGCATCAATCGATTCGTTTTTGCGAACACGAGTTTCTGCCATTATATTTCCCTCCCTCCGAAACAACCAACTCAAACGGCACATCCATCCGAAGTGCACGTCTTTTTAAATTATAATATAGCATTTTTAATAGGTCAACCCAAAATTTACTTAATTCCGCGTTAAAGTAGGATTATGCGATACTTTTTAGCTATTTTTAAAAAAATAATTACTTATTTAAAAGCCAACCTCATATGAAATGAAGTTGGCTCCCCTTTTAAAACTTATTCTTCTATTAAGACAATCTCACCATCTTCTATTGCAGCAATTGATGCCATCCAATCAAAGCCGTTATTTTCTACACCTGTTAAGTGCCAAACAAACTTGTCTTCATCTAGAGCTTTTACACCAGCATCCATTTGTGCCATGATCGCTTGCGGGTCCTCTACTGTTCCTGCCAACTTCATAGCTTCCACAATAACGTACATAGCTTGGTAGTTAAAAGCAGATTCTGCAGTAGGTACACGGTCTACTTGCTCTTCAAAGGAGGAAATGAAACTCTCAGCCCCTAGAGCATCACTATTTAAAATAGGCAACATTCCAATTGCACCCTCAATATCGTCATAGTTTCCAAGAACCCCGTCCATTTCTTCGAATTTCGCTTGATCCATCACCATAAATCCACCTTCAAATCCAAGGTCCCTTGCAGCTTTCATTAATAAGGCCGTTGGCTCAGACGGCCCCCCGACAAAAATGACATCAGGATTTTGATTCAATGCATTTGTCACAATCGGGAAAAAATCTGTGTCTTTTCCAAAATCAACTTCACCATCATACACTACTTCCCCACCATGCTCTTCCCAAACTGGAACTAATTCTTCCGTCCAATCTTTGCCGTATTGAGTGGCCGTCGGAAGTAAGGCTAATTTTTTACCAAAACGCTCTTGTTGGTATTTCACAAAAGGTTCTGGGTATTGATCATAAGCTGGTGGAATACGTAATGTTAGTTCATTACCTTGAGTAAGAATATCAGGTTCACTTGTGTACGCTGCAATTAAAAAGTCTTCTTGTTCATTAAAGACTTGTGTTGCAAAGACTCCACCACTGTGTGGCACAAATACAATTGGGGTATCATGCTCTTGCACCAGTCGTCGCGCATTCGTTGCTGCTTCATTTGGAAGATACATATCATCATAAGTCACTAGGTTTAATTTATATGTCGTACCTTCTACTTCAAATCCCCCAGCCTCATTAATCTCATCAGCCGCCATTCTAACTCCACTGACAGTATTCTCACCATAAAATGCCGCTGGACCGCTTAATGGACCAGTATAGCCAATGTTTAAAATTTCTTCTCCTCCACTTACTTCGGGTAGCTCTTCCTCGCCTTCAGGAGCAGCCTCCCCATCGCCTCCTGTTGTTCCACTCGCACAAGCACCTAGTAACATTGACACAACAACCGCACCAGAAATCAGCCAACTTCTCTTCATTCTCAATTCCCCCATTTTTTTAATTTATCGAAACCCTAGGCGCCAATATACGCTTTGCGAATTTCTTCATTTTCAAGTAAATCCTCTTTGGTCCCTTCAACACTAAGGCGACCATTTTCTAATACATAGCCTCGTGTCGAGATCGATAGTGCTGCATACGCATTTTGCTCAGCTAGTAATACAGTAACCCCTTCTTTATTCACTTCTTTTATAATGGAGAACATTTGCTCAACGATTAATGGTGCAAGCCCAAGCGATGGCTCATCTAACAAGAGAAGTTTCGGTTTAGACATTAGCGCCCGACCAATCGCCACCATTTGTTGCTGACCACCACTTAAACTCCCTGCAGATGCGTTGCGCTTTTGTACTAAATCAGGAAAAAGTTCATAAACGTAATCCAATTGAGTTGCGATGGCTTTTTTATTTCGTTTATAAGAATAAGCCCCCATTTTTAAATTGTCTTGAACGGTCATTTGAGAGAAAAGCATCCGCCCTTCAGCACATTGAACCACCCCACCTGCTACAACTTGAGCAGGTGACTTACCAATGAGTGACTTCCCATTAAAATGCAATTGACCCTCAGCAGGTTTCACTAAGCCACTAACTGTATGAAAAAGCGTGCTTTTACCAGCTCCGTTAGCCCCAAGCAGTACGACCAACTCCCCGGCTTCTACTGTGAGATTAATCGACTGTAGCACACGCTCGGGACCATGAAAAACGGTAAGATCCTTAAGCACTAACATGACTATTCCCCCCTAAGTACGCTTCAATCACTCGTTCATTTCCTTGTATTTCTTTAGGTGTACCTTCCGCGATCAGCTCACCGTGATTTAGTACAATGATATGATCAGCAAGGGACATAACCATCGGCATTTTATGTTCAATTAAGCAAACCGTTTTTCCATGCTTCACCATTTTTTTCATTAATTCTGCTAGACCGTCAGTTTCATCAGGATTAACACCTGCAGCTGGCTCATCAAGCAGGATAAGCGTAGGGTCAGTCGCCAGTGCTAGGGCAAATGCGACTCTTTTTTGTTGTTCTTGAGTAATTTGGGCAACTGATTCATAGGCAAGGGAAGATAACTCCACAAAATCAAGAGCATCTTCTGCCTTTTCTAAGCAACGTTTCTCTTCTTCTTTCTCCCTCTTTGTTCTAAAAATGGCATCAAATAAACCTGATTTTGTTCGCAGCCTATGACCGATGAGTACATTTTCAAGAATGGTTGCTTGTTCGAATAAATGAGTGGTTTGAAAGGTACGTCCTACTCCAAGCCTGGCAACTCGATCAGCTCGCATCGTTGAAATATCGTGCCCTAAAAACTCAATTTGGCCAGTGGTTGGTTGATGAAAACCACTAATCAAGTTAAAGAAGGTTGACTTGCCTGCTCCATTTGGTCCGATAATGGCTGTGATCTTTCCTTGTTCAATATTGGCACTTACGTCTTGAACAGCCGCAAGTCCGCCAAATTTCTTGGTTAGACGGTCAATCGTTAACAGCATGCTCTTTTCCTCCTTTGGCATGTTGAGCTTGGAGTATCTGCTTTTTCTTTGCTCTTTTGGCCTTCCACATCAAGTACCCTCCAACAATTCCTCTTGGGTAAAATAAGATTAAGAGAACAACAATTGGACCAAATACAAGCATTCGAAATTCTTCTAAAAACTGAAGCATTTGCGTGAGAAGAACAACAATGAACGTACCAATTAAAGGGCCGGCTAATGTACCAATCCCACCGACAAGCAAGTAAAGTAAAATCTCAAATGCTACATGTATGTCAGCCATTTGCGGACCAATAAATCGCACGTAAGACGCATACAACGCCCCAGCGAGAGCGGCAAGTCCTGCAGAGATTACAAAGGCTAGCAATTTATTTCTCATCACGGAAATTCCTAATGTTTCAGCTAGCTCTTCGCTATTACGAATGGCTACAAACGTCTTTCCGAGCAAGGAATGGAATAAGCGATACATAAAGAAAATCGTCAGCAGTAAGAAAAACAACATCAAGTAATAATAGGAAGTTATGGATTCAAATGTTAGTGGGCCAATAGGTGCCGGATTCGGAATTCCAATTAATCCCCTCACACCTCCTGTTAAGTCTGATTTATAGATCAAGAGATAGATCAGAAAACCGACTGACATTGTATAAATGGCAAAGAAATGAGATTTTGTTCTTAGTGCGATTAGACCAATAAAGAAACTAATGAAAACAGTGAGAGCGATGGCTAAAACGAAAGCTAACCAAAAAGGTACGCCTCCTTTAGTTGTTAACAAGCCTAGCCCATATGCACCAATTGCAAAGAATCCAGCATGAGCAAGCGAGAGTTGCCCGGTGAGCCCCGTAATCGTGTTTAATCCATATACAGCAATCGTCCAAATAAAAACGAGAATTAAAATTTGTAGATAATATTGATTTGGCATTAGAATCGGAAAAAGAATAGCGATTAAAAGTAAGGCTAGGAGAAGATAAGTTTTTTTAGATCGTTTCATTCCTTACCTGACCCCCTTAGCAAATAATCCATTCGGTTTCATCGTTAAAATAAGTACGAGAAGCACAAAAGCAATTAAATCTTTATAATCACCAGAGATATAAGTAGCTCCAAGACTCTCTGCCATCCCTAAGATATAACCTCCAATGATCGCACCTGGAATACTCCCCATTCCACCGATGATGATAATAACAAAGGCTTTCATGATTACCAGATTCCCCATACTAGGAAAAACGAGATTAATAGGTGCGGCTAAAGTGGCAGCCGCAGCAGCTAATCCGCCAGCAATGGCAAAGGTGAGCATTGATACTCGAGTCGCATTAATCCCTACTAGGAAGGCTCCATTGCGACTTTGAGACATGGCAACAATTGCTGCTCCCGTCATTGTTCTCGTTAAAAATAAATGCAATAAAACCATTAAGAAAACAGCAGCCACTAAAACGAGTAAGCGTTGCATTGTAACCGTCAGTCCGAATAGTTGAATCGTATCCCCGTATGGAGTCACCATTCTCTGGTACTGACTCCCCCACATGTACTGAGCAAACGATTCCAGAAAAAATAAAATACCAATTGAGGCAATCATGATAGGCAGTGGATCTTTTGAATCAAGGCGACTAAACACTAGTCTCTCCATCACCACAGATAATAAAGCCACAATCAACACAGCGATGAGGAGTCCAATCCAATAATGCATACCTAAAGCAGTCATAACAGTTAAAGCGATATAAGCCCCCACCATGTACAATGCCCCGTGAGCAAAATTAGGTACATGCAAGATCCCAAATACTAGCGTTAACCCTAGAGCCACAAGGCTGTAAACGCTTCCAACAGTAAGCCCATTTAAAATTTGTTGAAAAAAGAGCTCCACTTCTTCTCCTCCTTTAGTTAAACTGCCTGACCTTAATTAACATACCTACTAGATAGTATCTATATAAGTGATGTATGCTCATGTCCAAAGAACTATACCGAAAACACTACATAAAAAAGCCAGACTTACGCGTTGAAGTCTGGCTCTCTAGGTGTTATGGCTTTAATATGAGCTTACCTGTAGTTTTTCTACCTTGCATTAAGCTATGAACTTCAGCTGCTTCCTCAAGTGGATACGTTCCACCTATTTGGAGCTTAAGCTGACCACTCCCGACATAACCTAGTAACTCTTTCATACTAGATTGCAAGAGTCGTGGCTTTCTCATGATCTGCGGGAGGAAAAAGCCGATAACAGATTGATTACGCGCCATTAGAGACGAAGGGTTAAACGGACTTTGTTCTCCACTTGCTACCCCGTAGACAACAAGTCTTCCAAATGTAGCTAAACACTTTAGAGTATCAATAAACACACGTCCCCCAGCCATCTCTAGAGCAACGTTGACTCCTCGACCATTCGTTGCATCGAGTACTTGCTCGTACCAGTTGTCTTCTGTGTAATTGATTAAAACATCCGCTCCAAGCTCACTAGCTAATTCTAATTTTTCAGGAGAGCTTGCTGTTGCAATGACCTTACCAGCGCCCATTAATTTCGCGAGTTGAACAGCAATCGTCCCAACACCCCCCGCAGCCGCATGTACGAGTACCGTATCGCCTTCTTCAAGCTGACCCATCGTCTTTAAAATATGATAAGCACTTAAGCCTTGCAATGGCAAAGCAACGGCTTGCTCAAAACTTACCCCTTCTGGAATCGGCATTAAGCCTCTATCATCAGCAATTGAGTATTCTGCATAACCAGTCGCTTTTTTTGAGCCAAGAAGTGTCACTACACGGTCGCCCACTTTAACAGTGGAAACATCGCTCCCTATTTCATCTACCACACCAGCCACTTCTGCTCCTGGAACAAACGGTAGAGGTGTCGGTACAACGTATTGACCCTCACGCCTTGCAGTATCTGCGTAGTTAACCCCTATTGCTTCAATCTTGATAATGACTTCATTTGCTTCTGGTTTTGGTAGCTCTAAATCCACCATTTTTAATACTTCAGGTCCACCGTAAGTCGTAAATTGAATAGCTCTCATATCTTCATATCCTCCTTATTTCCCTTTAAATTGTGGTCTTCGTTTCTCTTTAAATGCGGCTACGCCTTCCAGATGATCTTCTGTTGTGACCATCATCGCTTGGGTTGTACGCTCCGCTTCTAAAATATCATTAAGGGTCGCTGTATCTGCGAGATTCGTTAATCGCTTCATTAACCCAATCGCTTTTGTCGGGCGTACTGTAAAGGAGGCAGCATATTCTTTCACTTTTTCTTCCATTTCAGCCAATGGGTAAATATGATTTACAAGCCCCCATTGTTGTGCCGTCTTCGCATCAAGTGGTTCTGCTCTAAACAGCAGCTCTTTTGCTTGATATGGAGTGAGTGATCGTGGCAGGAAGTAATGACCTCCACCATCTGAAACAAGTCCTACTTGGGCAAAACTTAATATAAAGGATGTGTCCTCAGCTGCCACAATCAAATCACATGCAAGGGCCAAATTAAACCCAGCCCCTGCTGCAAACCCATGTACAGCTGCAATTATTGGTTTTTCAAGGGTACGCATTTGCTCGATTAATTGATTAAGATGTCCGATGTGGTTGTATACATCTACAGGAGCAGCTTCTCCCATCGTCTTCACGTCTCCGCCAGCACTAAAGGCACGCCCATTCCCACGCAAGACAAGCACTTTCACATCATCATTCGTCTCTGCCTCTTTTATTGATTGTTGTAAGCCCATCATCATATCAGGGCTGAAGGCATTCAAGGCATTTGGTCTATCAAGTGTTAGGAGCATGACACCATTATCAATTTGTACAAGTAAATCTTTCGTTCCTTCTACTGTTTTACTACTTTCTACATTCATGTCCTCATCTCCTTTTTTAAACTGTGAGCCATCCACCATCAATTAATAAATCTGTACCTGTGATATAACTTGCATCACTAGAAGAAATAAATGCGATCGCCTTCGCAACTTCTTCCGGTCTCCCAACCCGTCCGAGTAGGGTATGACGTTCAATCGCCTGACTGAATTTAGGGTTTTTTAATCCATCTTCGGTCATAGGGGTTTCGACAAAGCCTGGTGATACGGAATTAACCCTCACTTGATAAGGAGCTAATTCACCAGCAAGTGATTTGGTTAAATGAATAACCGCAGCTTTAGCTGTACTATAGCTAGGGATTTTTGCTCCTGCTTTATGCCCGGAAAGAGAAGCAACATTTACGATCGATTTATTTAAAGAATCTGACTGGGTCATTAAAGCACCCAAGTACTTTGCCATTAAATACACACTTGTGACATTTGTCGTTTGAACTCGCTCCCATTCCTCTTTTTCCAATGAAAGAATAGGACCTCCAGAAGATGTGCCTGCATTATTGATCAATACGTCAAGTCGTCCAAAGTTACTTTCAATATAATTGGCTAAAAGCTCAACTTCTTCTTCAATCGTCACATCAGCGGAATAAACATAGGCACTCTCCACATTCATTTCACTATTAATCTCTTCAGCTACCTCTTCAAGCTTTTCTTTTCTACGGCCAACAAGAATTAAAGTCGCTCCTTCACTAGCAAGCTGCTTAGCTGTCGCTGCACCAATCCCACTGCCAGCTCCTGAGATAAGGACGATTTGTTCTTGAAAACGATTCATAGATGTCCCTCACTTTCTACTAGATCATTACTCATACTAAGATAAGCGAACATATTGTCCATTTTCATTTACAACACTTGCAATTTCTCTATTTCGTGAAATACGATCTGAGAAAACGACTGCCTCTTGGGCACGAGCTATTAAACGACGTAAGCCTTCTACTTCAGGAGTAGGTGCAAATCCACCAAGAAGCTCCCCTGCTACACTCTTCACATGGCTAAAGGAAGATTCAACGACTGTCTTAGCAAGTAGATGCTGTAAAGAATTTTTACTCTTATAAGCTCTTAGTACTGCAGACTCAGCAGCATAGAGCTCAATACCGATATCGGCTAACTTAATAAGTGTTTCCTGTGCATCATCAAGTTCTTGACCAAATTGTTGAAACGCTAGACCAGAGAATGCCAAGTAAACGGTACGGATATGGTCTATAGCCGTACGTTCACCTGCCAGGTCACCTGAATACGTTGCCTCCTCCCCATTTTTCAAACGGTCAATGGCCTCGTTAATGGCATCTTGAACAGGTAACTCACCCTTAGCTCCTTTTTTAAAGAAGAGTCCTGGCACAAGTAATCGATTAATTTCATTTGTTCCTTCAAAAATGCGATTAATTCTAGAATCACGATACATTTGCTCGATTGGGTATTCCTTTATAAACCCTGCTCCACCATGTAATTGCAACGATTCATCCACCACATAATCAAGTGTTTCAGACCCATACACTTTACAGATGGCACATTCAAGGGCATATTCCATCATTCGTTTTCCAACGGTTCCATCGGTATCAGTCTCATCTAAATCACCTAGCGCCCCTTCAATCAAATCGGCCGTTCGATATTGGAGTGACTCAGCTGCAAAAATACGAGCAGCCATCAAGGCTACTTTTTCCTTTGTAATGCCAAACTCGCTTATTCGCTTTTTAAATTGTTTGCGTTCGTTTGTATGCTGAATCCCTAGACGAAGTGCGCTTTTTGCAGCCCCCATACAAGCAGACCCCAAATTGAAGCGACCTAAATTTAGCACATTAAACGCTATTACATGACCTTTGCCTACTTCTCCGAGAACATTTTCAACTGGCACCTCGCAATCTTCTAGGATTACACTTCTTGTCGAAGATCCTTTAATGCCCATCTTCTGTTCTTCAGGACCAAGTGAGAGGCCTGTAAAATCTTTTTCGACGATAAATGCTGTAAACTTCGTCCCGTCTACTTTTGCATAAACAATAAAAGTATCGGAGAAAACAGCATTCGTAATATAGAGCTTTGTACCGTTTAACAGGTAATGTGTTTTTTCTTCATTTAATGTAGCAGTTGTTTTGGCAGCTAGTGCATCTGAGCCGGAAGAGGGTTCCGTTAAACAATAAGCACCTAAGTATTCGCCAGAGGCAAGTTTCGGTAAGTAATGTTCTTTTTGTTCCTTACTTCCAAAGTAAGTGATTGGTAAGGTTGCAATACAAGTATGATTCGAATGAGCAACACCGTAGCCACTTGAGCCACCAAGCTCTTCCCCCACAATTCCTTTGCTTACTTTATCAAGACCTAGCCCACCGTATGCTTCAGGAATGCTATGAGCAAGGAGCCCCAGGGTACCTGCTTTTCTCAATAAACCAACTATGGCCTCAAAGTCTTGGTCTTCAATCGCTTCTCTTTTAGGCATCACTTCTTTTTCTATAAACTGCTTAGCTGTTTGAGCAATCATCTTCTGTTCATCATTCAGATCTTCTGGAGTAAATACGTCACTTGCCTCAACACTCCTGACAAGAAAGTGACCGCCCATCAACTCACGTTTGGTTTGTTTCACTACCAACAACTCCTTTTCTAAAAATCTTTTTATTCTGATAAATAGGGACATCTAAATCGACCCCTACTTGAACAACTTCCCTCACATCTTCTTCAAAACCATGATCGATTATAAATCTTCCAACAGCAGACTCGATTAATAAATCATAGCCACCCTGCTTATCTGTTAAAAACAGAGCTTCTGCTGCTATACCTGCATCATTTATAGAGATCACACCTAATTTTTCTCTTAAGCACGAAACAAGATAACCAGCTCCATAAAAATCTTCTAAGCAGAACTGATTAGAAGAACCGGAACAGACAATAATGATTTTTTGTCCTGGATTAAGATGAGTAGTAATGTCTTCTATCACTGCTTCTCCATTTCGTAAACAAGCTGGATAGATCATCTCTGCACCTTCTGATCGATTAAGAGCGACGGTACCATTTGTTGTCGCTAAAATAACCACCTTGCCTTGTACAAACGATTTTAAAAGAGAAGGATTGGGTGATAGAAAACCATCTATCACCCTTCCCTCCTTCTCTCCAACTAAGATGAAATCATCAGGGTGATAGTTGGTAGAGAGCTTTATCGCTTCTTCTTCACTAGAGACGGGGATCACTGCTTTAGCTCCGTATGATAAGGCAAAAGCAATCGTTGAAGTCGCTAATAAGACATCGAGTACGATGACAATCTCTCCCGCAAGCTTTTCCGGCTCAATTTCTTCCTTCTTTAATAGAACATGTACATGAGTCAAACTCCTCACGTCCTCTCACACAAAACCTTATGTTAACTCTGTTGTTGCCGTTTCTCTTCCATGGTGGATAAGGGCTGCTACCGTTTGATCGAACTGTGCAAAACGCGTATCATTTGTCTGACCTTTGTGATAGCGATAATAAATTTGCTGAGCAATTACAGCCAATTTAAAATAAGCAAAGGTTAAGTAATATTCGATATGATCGACATGACGACCACTCTTTTTTGCATACAACTCTACCCAGTCTCTTCTTGAGAAAAAGCCTTCTTGCACAGTTACTGGCGGCTTGCCAAAACCTCTTTTTAATAAGGTCGGATCATTGGGCTCAATCCAATAGCTCAAGGCCACGCCAACGTCACATAAAGGATCACCTACTGTGGTCATCTCCCAATCAAACAACCCAACCATTTCCTGACCGTCCTTTGAAAACATCGCATTATTTAGCTTGTAATCATAATGGATAACGGTTGCATCTTGAGATGTCGGAATTCGATCACTCAAAAAGGTCGTTAGTTCCTCTAACCCTTTGTGGTCATGAGTTTTCGCTTGGTGATAACGCTTGATCCATCCATGAACTTGACGCTCTAGGAAACCTTCAGGCTTTGTCAATTCAACAAGTTTCGTTTTTTCATAGTTAATCGCATGTAAGTCTACTAAGCGATTAACCATTTGTTCAGAGATCGTTCTAGCAAGCTGTGGAGTTGCTTCTAAGTCTTCTGGAAACTCCGTATCTAGAACGATCCCTTTTTTTCTTTCCATTAGGAAAAAAGGGGCTCCAATGATCCCTTGATCCGAACAAAAATGGAGCGGCTCTGGGATAATGGATAAATGCGGTGCTAATGTGGCCATCACAGTTGATTCTCTTGCCATATCATGAGCACGAGCAGCTACTGGGCCAAGCGGTGGTCTTCTAAGTACAGCTTCCCAGTTCCCTATTTTAAGTAAGTACGTTAAATTGGAATGACCTGCTTGGAACTGCCGTACAACAAGCTCCTCATCAGGAAGGTCTTCCATCTGTTCGTTTAGATACGATAAAAGAGACTCCGTATTTAACTCTTCACCTGGACGTACGGTTTTTGTTTGTTCCATGCCGACACCACCTTATCTATGCTTAAACTCAGGCTTGCGTTTTTCAAAAAAGGCTGTCACACCTTCTCTAATATCCTCTGTCTGAAATACTTTCGCAAAAAGTTCGGCTTCATGCTCAATCGCTTGAGGAAAACTCATATCCAAGCCTTCGTCCACCGCCTTTTTGATACAATGTAGCGCCGGTAAGGAGTGGCGTCTAATTTGCTGAGCAATCTCCATTGCCTTACCCATTCCTGCACCACGATCCGTCACGTGGTTGACTAATCCGATCGTACCGGCCGTTTTCGCATCAATCGGCTCTCCTGTAAACATGAGTTCTTTTGCTTTTGCTTCGCCAACAAGGCGAGGTAATCGTTGTGTTCCGCCACCTCCTGGGAATAAACCAAGCTTTATTTCAGGTAACCCGATCTGGGCATGTGCTTCAGCAATTCGGATATCACATGTTAAAGCCAGCTCACACCCTCCACCGAATGTCAGACCATTTAAGACGGCAATTGTCGGCTTTTCAAAGAAATCAATCTGATTAAGCACCGCATGAGTTTCCATAACTGGCTCTTTCATATTCGGATGATCCATCAATTGGGGAAACTCTTTAATATCTGCTCCTGCCATAAAGGCTTTTTCACCAGCTCCCGTGAGGATGACAACAACTGTTTCTGAATCATCGTTAAGTTGTTGAAATGTTTGTCTTAGGCCATTGATCACATCTTTGTCCATCACATTTAAAGGTGGATTATTAATCGTAATGACCGCAATCCCTTTCTCTTTTTGAACCTCTACTTTTGAGCTCATGACTGCTTCACCTCTTTTTTTGAGTAATCATACCAACCTTTTCCTGTTTTACGGCCCAGTTCTCCTGCCTTCACCTTTTCTTCAATGCAAGCTGCAGGACGATCAGCTGGGTCATTTGTTTCAGCATAGCGCTGTTGATTAACAAAGTACGCTACATCAATTCCTGATAAATCCATCAATGCAAAGGGTCCGATCGGGTGGTTTAACGCTTTTTTGCAGATAAGATCTATGTCTTCAAAACTTGCATATCCTTCTTCATACAGTTCTACTGCTTCCTTTGTTAAGGCCCCTAAAATACGATTCGCTATAAATCCTGAGATCTCTTTATGCAGCAACACTGCTGTACGGTTCATTTTTTTACTAACAGCCATTGCAAGATCAGCCGCTTCATCTGATGTTTGTTCACTTTTTACCACTTCGACGCAATCCATCACAAGTGGCGGAAAAAAGAAATGCATATTGCACACTTTTTCAGGTCTTGAAGTAACTTCTGCAATTTTTGAATTCACGATTGTTGAGGAATTCGTCGCAAGAATAGCATGAGGAGGTGCAAATTGATCCAATTTTGCAAATAGATCTCGTTTAACATCTAGCTTCTCAACCACTGCTTCGATCACAAAATCGGCTTCGCTCACAGCTGTTTGTAAGTCGGTTGTAGCATGTAGGCGAGAAAAAGCTGCATCAAGGGATGGTTGATCGATCTTTCCTTTTGTCACCCATTTATTCATTTGAAATTGAAGGCTTTCTTTTGCCTTATCCAAAGAGGACTGCTCAATATCCTGTAAGTAGGTTTCAAAGCCTCCTAAAGCAGATAACATCGCAATCTGATGTCCCATTGAACCTGCACCAATTACGGCAATACGATTAATATTCTCTAATGTCATAATGAATTCCTCCTATATACTAACCAGTTAGTATTATAATCGTGGAAAAAGTCCTTATCTAGGACTCTTACGCTTTCTTTAAGCCATTTAACATGAAATCAATATAGATCGTAGACACTGCTTTTTCATCAAGCTCGCCTTTTGGATCGAACCAGTGATAACTCCAGTTGACTGCTCCTAAAATAGCCAATGTTACGATATTGACGTCTAAGTCTTGACGGAACTCTCCAGAATTAATTCCATCAGCAATGACTTTTTTCATGTTCATTCGAAAAGCATCACGCTTTTTAAAAATATCTTCTAGGTGAGCTTCACTTAAATGCTGCATTTCTCGAAAGAACACACGCGCACTTTGTCCTTGACCTTCAATATGCTTCATCAGCATATATACCATATCAAAAAGTCTTGCTTCAGCCGTTTTAGATTTCTCTAAAATCTCACGCTGACTCGATAAAATATCTTCAATGTATCGTAGGTGAATTTCCATTAATAATTCTTCTTTACTTTTAAAGTAATAATAGAATGTTCCTTTCGTTACACCAAGTGCCTCGACGATATCTTGAATAGATGTTTCGGTGAATCCATTTTTTCCAAATAGATCAATACTCACTTCAATAATTTTCTCTTTCATACGAACGCCCCACTATCTATCTAAACTGATCCGTTTAGTATACCACAATTCGAGCCAAAACCTAGCAGGATATGGTTAGCTTTAACTGGTCATAGTGAGCCAAAGAGGTTCTACTAATATGCAGATCGTTAGTATGTTAATCCCCCGCCGTCGACCATCAATGTGGTTCCTGTAATATACGAGGCTTCATCTGATGCAAGAAAAGAGATGGCATTCGCTACTTCTTCTGGTTGCCCTACTCGCTTGAGCGCATTCGCAGAACTCATTATTTTCCACTTCTGCTCTTGCTCTCTCCAACCATCAACGATTGGCGTATCAATCACACCAGGAGCTACAGCGTTCACTCGAATTTGATCGCGTCCAAACTCTAAGGCCGCATTTTTTGTTAACGTGATGACACCAGCTTTTGAAGCATTATAAGGGGCAACAAACTTCTTCCCTTTAAATCCAAGTAAGCTAGAAACGTTTACAATCGCTCCTCCCCCGTCACTTTCTTTCATAAAGGGAATGGCATACTTCATGCCAAGATAAACCCCTGTTAAATTGACATCAATGACTTTTTGCCATTCTGATAAAGTCAACTCTGTTAATGTCGTTTCTCTATTCCCAATTCCAGCATTATTCACTAACACATCCAGTCGTCCATATTGATCGACTGCCTTTTGACATGCATCCCTAACATCTTCTTCATTTGAGACATCACAGCGAACGAACATCGCTTCTGCACCATCGTTTACTAAGGTTTCTGTTACGGAAGTTCCTTTTTCTTCATCAATATCACATAATACGATTGCCATCTCTCTATCGATGAAACGTTTAGCAGTGGCAAGGCCTATTCCACCAGTGGCACCTGTTACTAAGGCTACTTTTTTCATCTGTTGACTCCCCCTTACATAGCGTGCATACCACCATCAACAACCAAGACATCACCAGTCACAAAATTTGAGGCCCCTGACGCTAAAAATAATGCTGCACCTTGTAAGTCATGCTCTCCTCCTAAACGCTTAAGAGGTGTGCGATCAAGAACAAAAGATTCTCCTTTTTCTAGTAACCCCTTCGACATTTTCGTTGGAAAAAAGCCTGGAGCAATGGCGTTAACATTAATCCCAAACTGTCCCCATTTAGTAGCGAGATCTTTGGTAAATGTAATGACTGCCCCTTTACTAGTGTTGTATCCGATCGTATCCATAAACCTTGGATCAGCGCCACCTAATCCAGCAACTGAAGCAATGTTTATGATTTTCCCTGACTTCTGTTGCTTCATAACTTTCCCTGCAGCTTGTGCCATTAAAAAGGTTCCCGTCACATTAACATTCATTACCTTATTCCATGCTTCAAGCGGCATATCAGTAGCCGGAGCTCCCCATGTGGCTCCACTATTATTCACTAGGATATCGATGGTGCCGAATGTATCGACCGTTTTTTTAACTACGTTTTCAACCTCTTCTTGATTCGTTACATCACAAGATAGAGCAATGGCTTCAACACCCTTTTGCTTTAATTCTTCTGCTACTTCCACACACGCTTCCACTTTTCTAGAGCATAAAACGAGGTTCGCTCCTGCATCAGCGAAAGCATGTGCCATTTGTCGACCAAGACCGCGCCCGCCTCCTGTAACGATCGCCGTTTTACCTTTTAAATCGAATAAGGATAAAGCATTCATTGAATCACCTCTTCATTTAAGTTACGAGGGCTTCTTACCAACTCAGGTAGGAGCCCCCGTTAAGATTAAGACGACTGCTCAGCTTCTACTTTAGCTAGTTCTTCATCGCGAAGTTTACGCTTTAATAGCTTACCAACAGCTGACTTTGGCAGTTCTTCACGGAATTCAATCGCTTTTGGCACTTTATAGGCTGCCAATTGTTTACGGCTAAATTCGATGATCTCTTGACTTGTTAATGTACTATTTGGCTTTGGCGTAATATAAGCCTTTACCGTTTCTCCCCGATAAGGGTCAGGTATGCCTAACACGATCACTTCCTGCACCCCTTCATGTTGATAGAGAACTTCTTCAATTTCACGAGGATACACATTGTAACCACTTGCTAGAATCATGTCTTTTTTGCGGTCTACAATATAAAAATACCCTTGCTCATCCATTTTCGCTAAATCCCCTGTAAAGAGCCAGCCATCACGTAACGTTCTCTCTGTTTCCTCAGGCTTTCTCCAATATCCCTTCATCACTTGAGGTCCTTTGATGATCATTTCACCAACTTCACCAACTGCTACTTCTTCCCAACCTGCATCTGTTTCAACGACAACTTTTGCATCTGTATTTGGAAGAGGTATGCCTACACTACCGGCTTTTCTTTCCTGGAATGAGGGGTTGAAATGAGTCACGGGAGCTGCTTCAGATAAGCCATACCCTTCGCAAAGCTTGCGGTCCGTTCCTCTTTCAAATGCTTCTAGCGCCTCTACTGGTAACGAGGACCCACCGCTTACATAGCTTTCTACAAGATCTAGTCCGAATTCTTTATACTTTCCTACTTGATTAAAGCCCACATACATGGTTGGGACCCCGCCAAGTTGAAAAGGCTTTTCTTTCTTGATTGTCTCAAGTACTTCAGGCATATCAAAACGTGGGATTAAAATTTGATTCCCACCATGACGAATCGTTACAAAGTTACAGCAAGTTAAGCTAAAAATATGAAATAAAGGTAAGACATTAACTATTCTTGCATTAGGAGGTGGCGATACTTCTCCACTAAACATGAAGTCATACGTTTGTTCGGTGTTCGATACAAGATTCAAATGAGTAAGCATAACCCCTTTAGATACACCCGTAGTCCCGCCTGTATATTGCAGGACTGCAAGATCATTCTCAGCCTCAATGGTAATTGCTGGAGCTGGCGCCGTTGCTTGTTTTAAATACGATTCAAATAAGCAGTCGTTCGCTTCGAGCTCTATCTCTGCACCTGGCTTTAAAGCTACCACAATGGCTTTTTTTGTTGGCACTTTATCTCTTACTGACTTAAATAGAGGATATAAATCTGAAAGAATCACTATATGTGTTGCTTCTGAATCATTTAAAATATATTCAAGTTCACGTGCGACATACATCGGGTTGACTTGAACCACAACCCCACCTGCACGAAATGTCCCAAATAAAGAGAATAGATAGTGAGGACAGTTTGGCAACATAATGGCAAGTCGATCGCCTTTTTTGAATTGATCTCCATTTAGAGAAGCTGCCAATGCTTCACTAAACTTTTGTAATTCCTTATACGTCCAAGTCTTTCCGTAAAATGTGATTGCTGTATTATCACTATATTTTGCAGTCGTGTCGTTTAAGAGATCTGTTAACGAACGATTTTCTATTGTCGAATGCGCTTCAAGATTATTTCCATATAAAGGTAACCAACGTTTTTCCATCTATTATTCCTCCCCAACAGTAATAGGTGATCGTGCGTACGGCTTCAATTCTTGTTTGGCAATCGCAGCAAGATGAACCTCATCTGGACCATCTGCAATGCGTAATGTACGTATATTGGCATACATGGCTGCAAGTGGAACATCTTCACTTACACCCGCCGCCCCAAATGCTTGAATAGCACGATCAATCACTCGAAGTGCCATTTGAGGAGCAATGACTTTAATCATCGCAATCTCTTTTTTAGCTACTTTGTTTCCAACGGTATCCATCATCGCTGCAGCCTTTAATGTAAGAAGCCTCGCTTGTTCAATTTCTATACGAGATGTTGCAATCCACTCTTGAACGACTCCTTGTTTTGTTAATGGTTTGCCAAATGGAGCACGCTCAGTTGCTCGCTCGCACATTAGTTCAAGCGCTCGCTCAGCTGCACCGATAGTTCGCATACAATGATGAATTCGACCAGGTCCAAGTCGCCCTTGAGCAATCTCGAATCCACGTCCCTCACCTAATAGTAAATTCGAAACAGGAACTCTCACATTCGTAAATTCAATTTCTGCGTGGCCATGGGGAGCATGATCATAACCGAACACAGGCAGCATTCGCTTGATTTGTACTCCTTTTGTGTCCATTGGAACGATAATCATCGATTGTTGGTTATGCCTATCGGCGGTTGGGTTGGTCTTCCCCATTAATATGAGCAATTTACATCTTGGATCTCCGGCACCTGATGACCACCATTTGCGACCATTGATTACATATTCATCGCCATCGCGTTGTATGTCTATTGATATATTCGTTGCATCAGAAGAAGCCACATCTGGTTCAGTCATCGCAAAAGCGGAGCGAATCTCCCCTTCAAGCAAAGGTCGCAACCATTTTTCTTTATGCTCCTTAGTCCCGTAACGAACAAGAACTTCCATATTCCCTGTATCTGGTGCATTACAATTAAAAACTTCGGGTGCAATAAACGAACGTCCCATGATCTCGCATAGCGGAGCATATTCTAAATTCGTTAGCCCAGCACCTTCTTTTGCATCGGGCAAGAATAAATTCCACAAGCCTGCTTCCTTTGCTTTTGCTTTTAATTCCTCCATAATTTCGGGGTTTCCTGCAAATCGATCAGGCATTTGATTCAATTGATCTTCAAATAGTTTCTCGTTTGGATAAATATGTTCTTCCATAAATACAGTCAAATCATGTTGTAAGCGCTTCACTTTTTCACTATAAAAAAATCCCATATCCATCATTCCTCCCTGCGATTCGACAAACTTACTAACTAGTCAGTATGTTACATTCAAAAAAAAGGGCAACTTGCAATCTACTGAATCACCTACCTATGTAGCATAGAGTTGGTCTTATTACTAACTATACCTAAAAATATCTGAACATTCAATCATTAAATCTACTTTTTTTCTGTCATGACTAGAGTTGTTTGTCCATAAAGTGAGAAAGAGGTGATTTATTTGTTCAAAGAACTATTCTCCTTATTCGCCGTTTTCATTGCTCTTTTTCTCTTTGGCATGGTGATTATGCGCGCTGGATTATTACCACTTGGTGGAGAAATTTTTCAACGAAATGTTCATCGCTTTACAGATAAAGCATGGAAAGGAATGTTAATTGGAACAATTGCTACAGCTATGCTTCAGAGTAGCTCAGCTGTACTTGTCATGACGGTTGGCCTTGTGGCAGCGAATTTATTAACCTTCAGGCAATCAATTGGCATCATCCTTGGGGCTAATATCGGCACAACCATTACGACAGAAATCCTTACATTTGACCTTTCTCATATTATTATTCCTTTACTGCTAACTGGATTGATTGCTTTATTTATCCCAAAGAAGAAGGCATTCAGTATTGGCTGTTTCACCTTTGGACTTGCTTGTATTTTTATAGCGATGGATGGGCTTGAATCGCTTGCTTATCCTCTAGCTAGCCTGCCCTCTGTGCATACGTTATTTGAATTTACAAATACCCATTCACTTACAGGTGTTGCTATTGGTGCTGCTCTAACTGGGCTCGTTCAATCGAGTACGGCCACAACAGCGATAGCAATGGGGTTTATGAGCGATCACCTCCTTACATTAAAAGCGGGAATTGCGATAATGCTTGGAGCCAACATTGGAACATGCATCACAGCATTCATCGCTACCATCGGAGCGAGTAAACATGCTAAGCTAGTTGCTTTTGCTAACATATGGCTAAATCTCCTCGGTGTCATTGTATTTTTACCTTTAATGGATATTTTAGTACAAATTGTTACAGCGATGACGGATGATACGATGCAGCAACTTGCTCATTCGAGTGTGCTTTTTAATACTCTTTGCTCAGTTGTTATGCTTCCATTTGCCAAATTGTTTGCTAGAGGAGTCGAGTGGTTGCATTCTAAAAACTAATCGTATTATTAGTTGACAATCAACCACTTAAACACTTGAACGTCAAAACGGTCTCAAACCCTGAGACCGCTTTAAAATATATCGGCTTTACTATACAGAAAAGTAAATAGAAATTCCGCGCTGGCATGTACCAGCGCTTTTCTTTGATTAAATTTATTTAAAATCCTGTCACACTTTCTCCTAGATCTAAGGGATAGAAAGAAGCACGATAGAGTTACAGTAATTAACTCCTAACCTGTTATTAAATCCTTTTTGCTTCTGATAGCTCTATTTTTAATTTTAGCCTTCTAATTTTTCTCGTATTAGATCTGGGTTAAAGCCAACGACCGTTTCCTCTCCAATTACCAACTGAGGCACTCCTTTAGTACCTGTTTTACTTCTTATTTCCTTATATGCCTTAGGATGTTGATTTACATTAATCTCTGTGTACTCCACCCCAAGTTCCTCTAAAAATTTTTTCGCCTTTGTACAGTAATAACACGTATCTTTAGAATAGATGATCACTCTTTTACCCACCATTAACCACTCCTCGAGAAATTGTCTGCATTACGTACGTTTCAATCAACTTATAAGTGAATCCATTTCTTAACTAAGAAAAAGATCCAAAGTTAAAATCTACTTCACTCACTTCTTCTTGCATTTTTAAAACCCGTAAGAGCACTAGCGTAAAAGAATGGATTAGAAATAATGTCACCAAATAAATGAGAGTCCTCAATAATTGAGAAGCTTTTATATCCATATCTTTTATTCATTTCTAGAATCCAGACATGTAACTCTTTGTCTAGGATAAAATCAATCGCAATATCAGCAAAATGACCTTGTTGATCTAGTAGCTGACAGGCCTTTTTACAAGTAGCTTCAATCTCTTGAAAAAGGAGCTCTCCTTCCCTTTCGTCTAATCCATAGATAGGATTAAAAGCCTCTTTGCCCTTAAGTAAATAATCTACATGACTTAAATTAGTCGTGATACTCCCTGGTTTAGCAACTCGAGCAATGAGTCCTGTACACTTCCAATCTTTTGTTTGATCTTTTTGCATGTAAATACGAAAATCAACATTTCTTGAATCATGCACTAAAGGGACCCCTTGTTGGATCATATATTCACCTTTCTTTTTCAAAATCCGATCAATGACTGGCTGCTGTTCTAAACACTCCACAACCCACTTTTTATTCTTATCATCAATGATGTGATAAGAACCTCCCTCATCTCTAATCTGAATGATTCCTTTCCCTCGTGAACCACTTTTAGGTTTCAAATAAATGGTTTGAAAGTGGCTTACCATTTCTTCAATTTCCTCGAGTGTTGATAACTCTTTAGTATCAGGCAAATGACCTCTAACAGATTGATCAGGGGATAACCACTTCCACATATCCCATTTATTAAAGAATTTAGAATTAAAGATAAACCCATTCGTCCTCTCTTTTAAGTGCTCATTTAACGAAAGTGATAAGGGTACTCGTTTAAAAATGGCTCCTGGATATTGAAATACACCTTCCTTTAAAGTAGCTTCCCTTTCTTGATTACTTGGTCGAAAATAATACCCCTTAATTAACTGTTCCTCTGTGTTAATTCCCGAGGGCTCACTGATCATGATCAATCCATTTACCGGAACAAACTTTTCAAGACGATCTTTCACTTTATCTAAACGAGTTAAAAATCGCTTTGAAATTAAATACAAAATAACGGGCCCTAAACTTATACTATTTTCTGTTATGTTTATATCATAGAATAGGTCCTCAGGAATGAAGACCTCACTTTTTATATTCTCTGATAAACCAATTGTTTGCCTTGGTAGATTATCAGTCTTTCTTACTGATAGTTCTCTAGTAGATGTGCCGAAGTGAAAGTAGATTTTATCTTCAGATTCAATATCTTTCATTTGGCTTGTATTCGGAAGATAAATCCTATCCACCTCCTCCGTGGATATCCATTTAATATACAAGGCTATTCCTCCTTTTCTTAATCTTCTTTTCACTATATGAAAAAGAGGTGTAGCCTAAATAGACTAATAGATGAGGGGTTTTGCCTTTTATCGTGAATCAGGAGGGATTTTATTGAGAACTAGTTGAAAAGCCTGCTAACTTATATGCATAGTCAATCAAAAGTTTATTAGAATAAAAATAAATCCCCTCTTGTCCTGCGTCTATCGCCATCCGGTGCCTCGGATTTCGATGGTTGATTTCGATAATCCAAAGATGTTGGTTCTTATCTATACCAAAATCAATTCCTACGTTCCCTAAGTTGCTATTAATCCCCCCTAATTCTTCCATTGCTGAAGCAGCCTCTATAGAGATCTCAGTTATCTTTTTTCTTAGTTCAATAGCTTTCTGCTTGGGGAGTGAAAATAAATTTTGTAACGCCGAATTGCCATGCTTTGTTACCCCTTCATTACTAACAATTCCACCTTTCAAGCCTTTTCGTGCTAGTAACCCAACTCCCTGCCACTCCATTGATTCATTTTTCATCAAAATAAACCTCATATCTACTGGACGTCCTCCAATATACAAGTCAATCACTTCTTGGAAAATGTACGTTCTTTTTTTACACTTTTCTTTAAAGTACATTACTAACTCTTCCTCATTGAGATAAAATAAATCTTTATTTGTAGCTACTTTGAAGGATTCAGCTTGTTTAGAAATTTTATAAATTCCTTTTCCATAACTCCCACTAATAGGTTTAACATAACCTTCTTTATATTTTCCGATAAGACCAGGCAAATCTTGTGCATTATTAAATAACTCAGTTAGCGGCAAATGTTTTTTTAGCTCCGGTTTCTTCGAGAGCCATTCATACATTTCCCATTTATTAAAAGTGAAATTGTTTATCGTTTTGCAACCGGTTGTTTCTTTGAAGAAGCTTTCCCAGTTATGATTTAAAGAAATTCGATTAATAATAACAGTAGGCATGGAAACAATTAATTGATTCCATTTCTTACTTTCTCTACAGTAGCTATAACCTTTGATACTAAGGTTTTCTTTATCTATCCCATTAAGAGAAAAAGCAAAAAGACCTCCACTCTTACAGTTCATTTCTAGATCTACTAAATGAGGAAGAAACCTTTTCAGCTTTTTAGTTGATTTAGATACTAAGATACCAATGATTACATCCTTACTTTCTACCTCCTTCCGATCATCTAGTAGACTATTAACCCTATCTTCATATAACTTCTTATCTTCACCTAATCTCATATTTTCCCCTCCAGGTAACATTTCTTTAATTGTTATATTATATGTACTTTTCTTCTTATGGAAACGGACAGTAAACCTTTTAATCTATTACTTTCGTTTTATAGCATATTAATTAGAAGATTAGGTGAAAGAACAAGCACGATCGAAGAGTAAACATATAGATAGAATTATCTTGATGCAAAGGAGGTGAGAAGATGGGAAACAACAACAACAACGTTTGCCCTGACAGCTGTTGTACGGGAGATGAGATTTTATGTATTGGAATTCCTTGCCCAATTGATATTGTGCTTTTAGGAATTGAACTTCAAGTTGAGTTACCATGCGTAAGATTAACATCCCCTGGTCCGTTAACAGAAGCTCAGATTCAACAATTACTTGATGTTCTTCAAGGAATCCTTGCTGCACTTGGTAACTTAGGTGGTGCTGGTGGTATTTTAGAAGGAGAAGAGTAGTTAAATGAAATTGGCCCTTGACTTTTGTGTCAAGGGCTTCTTTACTTTCACTGTAGAAGGTGGAACGCTAAGAGCATATTCATTATCCTCTTTAATTAGAAAAGGCTTCTGCTATTAGTTCATAGGAGCTCGGTCTTCATAGCGATGTGTAATTGTTACAATCATCATTTCATCCGCTTTATATTGGGTTTGCAAAGTTAATAGCTCTTCTTTTACTTCTTTTGGATTGCCAATAATCATTTTACGACTCAATTTATTGTTTTCATCTTGAATAAATGAATATTGTCTTGCCTCTTCTTTGGACGGTATTCCGTCTCTACCTTCTCCATTATTAAGTTTGATTTTCCAAAGAGCATTACTTAAGGCCAGTTCCTCTGCTTTTTCAGTGGTTTCTGCACAAATAACTGATATACAAAGGATCGATTGAGGTTTTTGAGAATGATCGCTTCCTTTAAATTCTTCCACGTATTTCTCCATAATGCTTACTCCGTCTTTTTCACTCATGAAATGTCCAAAGGCATAAGGCGTACCATTCTCTGCAGCGAGAATGGCACTTTTTTCACTTGTTCCTAGTATCCACGGTAAAGGGGCAATAGGGGGGAGCGGTGATGCCAAAACTTTTGAATACATAGGATCAGAGGAAATGTCATTTCGTAAAAACTGCAATAGTTCTTTTGTGGCTTCAGGCATCTTGTTTACTCCTGCTAAATAGTTATCCGACAAAGCCATTGTTGCTTCCGCAGAACCACCAGGAGCTCTGCCAATACCTAGGTCAATACGGTCAGGGAATAGCGTAGCAAGCAGATTGTATGTCTCAGCAATTTTATATGGTTTATAGTGAGGAAGAAGCACCGCCCCGGAACCGATGCGAATTTTTGAAGTCTGTGCACCAATGTAGCTAAGCATCACCTCAGGAGCTGGACATGCTAAAGCGGGAAAATCATGATGCTCAGCAATCCAGTACCGCTCATACCCTAGTTTTTCTGCTGTTTGTGCAAGGTTCAATGAGGCCACTAATGCATCTCTAGGGGCCTTTCCAGCTGAGATCGGTGCTTGGTCTAATATACTCAATTTCATAAATACCCTTCTTTCCATAGAGATACTTTTCTGAGAACTTTACAACATAATTTCTAGGGATAATTATACATAATCGAGAGACAAACCAGTGTTTGTGTTTGACTACCATTCCTCTCTCTTTTTAGAAATAGCATTAGCTTACACAAAAGCCCTAACCACCTATTAGCAGGTGATTAGGGCTTCTTTGACGTTGAGACTATTTAACTGGACCATCCCATGAGAGCATGCCACCTGCAACATTGGTCACAATACTATAACCTTGTTGCGTAAGGAAATCTGCTGCTTGCATACTACGATTCCCACTACGACACATTAGAACAATTTCTTTATCTTTTGGTAGTTCTTCATGTGTTTCGGCAAAACTGCTTAGCGGCATATTTTTCATACCTTCTACATGCCCGTCTTCAAATTCATCAACCTCGCGAACATCGACATACACTGCCGTTTGATCAGCCTTCATTTGCTCTTTTAGTTCAGTTGTAGTTATCTCTTTTACTGGATTTGATGATTGATTAAACAAAGAGAACACTCCTATTCCAATGATTATAATCAAAACTGTAACCGTTACATACTTCATCAGCAACACCCTTATTTACAGTCCTTAGATAAATAAGTTTACATTACCATCTTCAGCTTCTGCAAGATAAGTTGCTACACCTGCATATTCAACGCCATCGATTAGCTCTTCTTTATGAATCCCCATAACATCCATAGACATTGTACATGCAACCATTTTGATATCAAGGTCTTGAGCCATTTCAATTAATTCATTTAACGAGACAACATTATGTTTTCTCATCATTTTTTTCATTAAGATTGGGCCAATTCCACCGTAGTTCATTTTAGATAAACCTAATTTCCCTGGACCACGTGGCATCATTTTTCCAAACATTTTTTCAAGGAAATTCTTTTCTACTTTAACATATTGCTCCTTACGAAGTACATTTAAACCCCAAAATGTGAAAAACATCGTTACCGGTTTCCCCATCGCTGCAGCCCCTGTTGCGATAATAAAGCTTGCAATGGCTTTATCTAAATCCCCGTCAAATACGATCATTGTTGCTTTCTTTTGTTCCATTTATAATCTCCTCCTATTTTTATACTCACGTAGGTATTTCTTATACTTTATATACTATACCCGGTTAGGTATAATGTCAACTAAATTTTTTAGTTACTCCATTCAAACTCGCCACTCTCGACATGAAAAATAGCTCCCAGTACGCCAACGCCATCTCCGTACTGTTCATACACCGGATGCTTCTTAAGTCGCTCCATTTGTGTTTTTACATTTTGGCGTGAACCATTTTCGCATAAATCCGTACACTCTACCCCTTCAATTGACTGACGGACTGATTGTAACCATGGAATGAGTTCCGCTTCCTGGTTCCCCTCAGCCGCAGCTTTCACACCACCACAGCTCGTGTGACCGAGAATTAGAACATCTTTCACCTTAAGATGTTTAAGTGCATAGTAAAGACTTGCTGTGAAGCTCTCATCAGTCTTATTCACTTGGTTAGCAATATTACGATGAATAAACAACTGACCAAGCGGCATTTGTGTGATTACTGAAGGACTTACTCTTGAGTCACTGCATGCTAAGATAAACATCTCTGGTCGCTGACCTACTTTTAGTCTCTCAAAGAAATGAGGATCTTGCTTCCTCATCTCATTTAAGAAGGCTTCATTCTGTTGTTGAAGTTGTTTCTTTTCCAAAAGAATCACCTCTTCAAGTGATCTAGCACATTCTCTAGATCTTGATACTCAATCTGTCCTTTAAACGTCTCATACCATCCTGCTTCTTTTAACGTGTCTCGAACTGGTCCTTTCACATCACACAGATAAATTCGTTTATCTAAATCACGATACGTATTCATTAACTCTTCTAAATGATCTACAGCAACAGCATCTACATCATTTACACCTGAGAAATCAATCACTAACGTATTGATCTTATCAGACTTAAGAAAAGCTTGTTGAATGCGTGCTTCGACTCGTTGGATATTCGCAAAATACAACGGTGAATCAATACGTAAAAATGAAAGATGTTCATAAGTTTTTGCATCATTAAAACGCTTTGTATTACGATAAGCATCTAACTTCCCTACATATCCAAGCTCGGCCATATGAGGATTCGCGCTTCTCCATAAGAAAATAACAAGGGAGAATATTACTCCAATGAAGATCCCCATTTCAACACCAAGCGTTAAAGTGGCGATGAAAGTCACAAGTAAAGTAAAGCCATCGATCTTCTTAATTTTAAATAGATGTTTGGCTTCTTTGACATCAATTAACCCATATACAGCCACCATAATAATCGCTGCTAAAACAGCGTTTGGCATATAGTAGAACCATGATGTAAAGAAAAGCAAGGTTAAGACAATTAAAATAGCTGTAATAATTGCCGCAAGTCCTGTTCTAGCTCCAGCTCCGTAGTTTACAGCAGATCGAGAAAATCCACCAGTTACTGGGTAACCAGAAAATGTTGAAGCAGAAACATTGGCAAGACCAAGACCAACTAATTCACGATTGGCATCTACTTTATACTTTTCCTTTGTGGCAATAACTTTAGCCATTGCAAAACTCTCTACAAACCCGATAATCGCGATCGTGATTGCTACTGGCATTAAGGCACTGATTGCTTCTGTACTCCATACAGGGAATGAGAGCGATGGTAAGCCATCGGGTACTTCACCGATAATGCTGACACCTTTTTCATGTAAGTTAAAAAGATACACAAGCGCTGTACTATAGACGACAACAACTAATGGTGCTGGAATTTTTGGTGCGAATTTTTTCAATAAAACTAAAATAGCAATACTCGTAACCCCAATAAAAAAAGAGTATAAATTGATCGAGCCAATTTGTCTTGAAGCCTCAAGAAGTAATTCAAATACATTTTCAGTTGAAGGCAAAGGAATGCCAAGCAGATGCTTCAATTGACTAAAACCAATCACAATCGCCGCTGCAGAGGTGAAGCCACTAATCACAGCATGGGAAATGAAATCAGTGATAAATCCTAGTCGTAATAATCCTAAACTAAGTTGAATAACCCCGACCATTAGGGCAAGTAATAATACAAGTGAGATATATTCAGACGAGCCTGGTTCTGCCAATCCTTGAACACCTGTTAGAACAAGTAGTGAAACCATCGCAACCGGTCCAACAGCCAATTGTCGCGATGATCCAAATAGTGCATAGATCAAGAGCGGAATCGTTGAAGCATACAACCCAATAATAGGTGGTAACCCCGCTAGCATTGCATACGCCATCCCTTGAGGTATCAGCATGATTGCCACAATCAAACCGGCAGATAAATCACCACGTAAATCATGTTTTTGATACGATAACATCCATTCAAGACCCGGGAACAATTTCTTTAACATCATTTGGCCCCCTTTCATTTAAAATGAGTGAGTAGGTCTAACCCTCATTAGACCTTACCCACTCACAAGCAATTATTTTTATTATCCTTTTTTAATCCAGAACTTAAACACGTCACCATCTTGTTCTTGGTGAATTAACTCATGACCACTAGCCTTAGACCATGCAGCCATGTCAGCTTGTGAACCTTTGTCTGTTGCATGAATTTCTAAAACTTGACCTGACTCAAGTGTATCCATTTCCTTTTTCGTCTTTACTACTGGCATTGGACAAGCTAGACCTTGTGCGTTTAATATTTTATTACTATTCATTAAAAATCATCTCCTCAGATTGGTTAATAATATTGTTTATTTCTTTGTTTCATTTTATTGATTAAGATACAGCACAACGATTAGGACCGATCTCCATCTCTGTTTCTTCTTCTTTGTTGGGTGTTAAAATACCCATATTTGTCTTTCTAATCTCTTGATAAGAGTTAGGTTGCGGTGGTAAATTTTCAGATACAACCCGACGGAACTCCTCTTCATCTTCAATCATTAGGCCATGGTTTTCTTGATACAGATCACCTAGGCGAGCGAATACACGCCCTTGATCATCTAATTCTTTTAATTTCGCAAAATGAGCTGGTAGGACAAGTAAGTCTTGATTCAGTGCTTTATAACGTACATACAAGGACTCACGTAAATCAGCTACCCAATCTTCTGCCTTACCTGCAAGGTCAGGGCGTCCAATTGAATCAAGAAATAGAATATCTCCTGTGAACAAGTACGTATCATTTACAATTAGGGACGTACTTCCGATTGTGTGACCTGGTGAGTAAACAGCCTTCACTCGTACATTAGCTTCACCAAATGTTACTTCCATTCCATCCTCTAGTGGTTCAAATTTAAATGTTACTTCGCCAGCATCTTTTGGAGGCAGGTAGTACGTTCCACCTGTTGACTCTGCTAAGCGACGTCCACCAGAAATATGATCAGCGTGTAAGTGTGTATCAAACATGTGTAACACTTTAATACCCAGCTTATCGGCAAACGCTTCATATTGATCAACTAAGCGTAATGGGTCAATCATCGCACCTTCATTACCCGATACAATCATGTACGATAAGCAACCTTTCCCTAAGCGAACAAATTGATACAGGCTTCCGCCGCCCTCTAGATCTCCAACTTTAATTGGTTCAAGATGTTCACTCCACGCTTTCATTCCACCTTCTAGGTAATGGATATCGCGTGAAGTAGCTTCTGCTAATTGCTCAGCAACGAAAATGGATGACCCTTCTTTTGCACATACAACAAGGATCTCTTTGTCAGCTGGTATTTGTTCAAGAATCTCATCCACTCCCTCGATTAAATCGAAGTATGGCTTATTCATTGTGACGATTCCTTCACCTTCAACCTTCCAATCATCGTATTGATCCGTGTTACGAACATCTAAAATGAATAACTCTTCTTTATTGATTACTGTTTTCGCTAATTCTCCAGCTTTCATCGCTTTAACAGCCATGAAAAACACCTCCATATATTGTGATCATTTTACTTGATTTGGTTTATTTAATCGTTATTTACTTTCTGCTTTACCATTCCAAGCCGTCATACCAGGCTTCACATTTACAACATTTGAAAATCCATTGTCCTCAAGTGTTTTTGCAGCCATTGCACTACGAGAACCCGTACGGCATACAACGTATACTTGATGATTTTGATTTAGCTCACTTAGACGAGTTTCAAGTTCCCCAAGTGGGATTGAAGTTGCTGTTGGAATATGCGAGAAAGCATATTCAGCAGGTTCACGCACATCAAGGATCGTGACATTGTCTTCCCCGATTTTTGCTTCAAGTTCCTCATTATCAATCACATGTGGATAATCTACTTCTTCTTTTTCCTCACTTGCGCTCGCCTTACGAATGTAGTGGATTAATGTATCCCCTTCTTCTATTGTTCCTAAGTAATGGTGACCAGTTGAACCTGCCCACGCTTTAAGGTCAGCGAGTGACCCTTTATCTGTTGCTTGAATTTCTAATACTTGACCTGGCTCAATTCCATCTAACGTTTTTTTCGTTTTTACGATTGGCATTGGACATGATAATCCTTTTGCATCTAATACGTGATCTACTTTAATTGACATTGTGTTTGCCTCCTCTTTATATACCATTACCCGTATGACTATATTATACACATTGATTTTTTTGCAAGTCAACACATAATTTACTCATACCCGTTTAGGTATATTGAAAACCAAAAAATTTATCTTGATTTAACAAGTAACTGGATCGCTTCTTCTACTACTTGATCTGCCTGCTCGCCTTTTTCTACTTCATCAAGAATACATTGCTGCATGTTCTTTGCAATAATGTAAGCCATTGCTCGATCAGTTGCTGATTTTACTGCCGACATTTGTGTAATAACCGTCTTACAATCTTTCTCTTCTTCCATCAAGCGGAGAATTCCACGAACTTGACCTTCAATACGTTTAAGGCGATTTTTCATATCTTGTGAGTAATCCATATAAATCCCCTCTCTTATTTATATTTAATTAGTCATTCATAAACTATATTAGTAACGGATAACCAATAGCGGATACCCTATTACCTATATTAGCATATCGGGTTATTATACACAAGGGGGTATAATTCATAATTTGAAAGCCACTACTTTTCATAGTGGCTGGCATTACGTAATATTTTCAACTTCAACTTGTAAGACATTCTCTGATGATTTCAGCGCATAGAATACATCCGTTGTATATACTTTTTTGTTCGTCACAACAATACATGTTAAGACGATATCATCCGCTTCTTCTTTAACTTTCACGCGACGAATGCCAAAGTTTTTGCTCTTCACTTCTTTTAAGAAGCTCGTTAAGTCGGTATCTTTTTTAATGTATACTTTTGCTCGGACCTCAATATCCATTAGTTTCTTAGGGCCAATCCAACTGATTAAATCAGGAATAATCCGCACTCCAAGAATCATAAAGAAGATACCAAGGAACGCTTCAACATAAAAACCGACACCAATTGTAATCCCAATTCCCGCAGAGGCTAAAACGAGTGAAGCTGTTGTTAGTCCTGAGATCGCATCATTGTTTCTTCTTAAAATAACCCCTGCCCCTAAAAAGCCAATTCCACTAATTACATAGGACGGAATTCGACCTGGGTCCATTGGGCGCGAGTAGGCTTCTGAAAATAAAAAGGCCGATTCATACGAAACAATTGTAAGCAAACAAGCCGTCACCGCAATAATGAGGCAGGTTTTAAGCCCAAGCGGCTTCCCTTTTAATTCACGCTCAAGACCAATTATCAAACCTGCTAATGCCGCTAACGATAATTTGTGTAGAGCTGGGTTATGTATAACCATTGAAACCAAATCTTCCATATTACCACCTACTCCTTTCCTTAGATAATTATTTTTATTATACATGAAGTAAGATGAAGGCGCTCTAGCTATACCTCCTATGGTTTATCATCCACTTTTTATGTTCCCCGTTTTTCAAAAGTTAATCCCGCAAAAAAGAAGAATACCGCAACGGTATTCTTCTTTAACTTTATCGACTTTTTACTAGTAATTGAATCGCTTCTTCTACCACTTGATCAGCGTCTTCACCTTTTTCAACTTGATCAAGAATGCATTGTTGCATATTTTTCGCAATCACAAATGCCATTGCACGATCCATCGCTGACTTCGTTGCAGACATTTGAGTGATGACCGACTTACAATCTTTTTCTTCTTCCATTAATCTCAAAACACCACGAACTTGTCCTTCAATACGCTTCAGACGATTTTTCATTTCTTGTGTGTATTCCATCTATTACAACCCCTTTCCACTAAAGGATTTATGTCGTTAGTTTCTTTATTCTATTCTAACCGATTCGAGAAAAATTGTACATGAACACCCAATTTGACTATAGTTCTTCGAGGACACGCCTCATCATTTCTTTATTCATTGCACCCACTTGCACATGATGCACTTCTCCTTCTCGATTAACAAAAACAGAAGTTGGCAATGGTTGCACATTGTATAGTGCTGCCGCTTCCCCTTTTTCATCCAGTAAGATAGGAAAAGTAAGACCTAGTTCTTCTGTAAATGATTCGACCGCCTGTACAGAGGATTCTGAGCCCGTTTGATTAACAGCTAGTATCACGACATCTGCTTCTTGATAAAAAGACTCCATATCAGGCATTTCAGCCCGGCAAGGTGGACACCATGATGCCCAAAAATTAATCATCACAGGCGTTCCTTTAAAATCAGTAAGTGACATTCTCTCACCAGTTAAACTATCCAAGGTGAAATTAGGGGCAAGATCAGTTTGTTCGAGTTGATTGGCCTCATCAGTTACAGATGTCTCACTCGTTACCGAATCAACAATCCCCCATAATAAGAAACCTGCGACAATGAATAATACAAGCTTTGCACGCATGTTAAGAGGCCTCCTTGTTCTTCGTTTGGGATGACAAGGTAATTAAACCCGCTATAAAAATCATAAAATAAAACCAGTTCGGAAGCGAATAATCAAGCATTCGAACTGAAATAAATAACGACAATACCCCTTTGATCCCCCCATAAAAGACAAGAACTTGGCCAAGCACCCGTTGTACCTGTTCATTACGTCTATGTTGAAAATAAATCAATCCAAGAATGAGTGTGTTCATCATCATTAAGACGACACTCGTCCGAATGCTTCCTGATATTGTAGTGAACGGAAAAAACGCATAATACATTGTTTCAATAAGAAGGAATGCCCCTGTTATATGGGTAAAAAGATTAAGACGCTGTGTGATATCTACTCTTGTGCTCCACCATAGATAAATACTCATTATAACCCAGGCAACCATCCATTCATTTGCACCACTTGGGGTTGCTAATACGGCAATTGGATCACTTAGAGCAACTGAAGGATTTAATACTAATTTTGAAAACTGAAATGTGACAAAAAAGGCAAAGAATCCATTCCAAAACATCTCTGACTCTTCTTTTTTCCGCTTTAAGATGTCAAAGAAAAATTGTACACTTAAGAAATATCCGATCAAAACGATTAATATTAAGACGACCCATGATTGTCTAACTAACAAAGGGCCAATTGACCATACTTCATTCATTGCACTTCCACCTTTACACAATTATATAGCTATAGGGGTATCATAGCTAGCTCTTTTGCACTTGTAAAGAAGGTCCGAGCCTTTTTAACTGATTTGTTTGGTTGTACTCTTTTCACTGCTAGGGACTTTTGTTGAATGAAAGCTATGGATTACCATTCCTCCTACTATCGTTAGTAACCCGAACAATCCAATAAACGAGGGAAAGGCTCCTCCTAAGAATATTAGCTCACCTAATAAAGCGAAAACAACAGCACCTGACTGAGTAGCCTCTACTGCCGCTAATTTTTGAGGTTGATGACGGACGAGATTTGTAGCAAAGAAAAACAATACCGTTGCTATAATACCAGATGAAAGCGCAACGATGAAAGCTTGAGCGACTTGATTAGTCTCAGGCAAACCATCTACAACAAATCCATATCCCGCTAGCACAAACCACCATGGTAAACTCATTAATGTCATCCCTAGCACCCGTTGAAAGGTATCAAGCGAACCATCTACAAGTTCTAACATCTTTCTGTTTCCTAGTGGATAAGCAAACGCAGCCACAACTACAGGGACGACACTGCCAAGTAGGATCAACATCGTTACCCCGGTGCTTGCTTCAAGCTGCACGAGAAAGACCCCTCCTAAAATGATCATCGATGGCCATAAGGAATGGAGTAAAATCCGCTGTCTTTTTTTCACTACCCCATCTGTCGTTCGTATTGACTCATAAAAAAGCGGAGCTAATAGTAATCCTGCTACAATCGTCGTTTGCCACGTTCCTGCAATTAACCACCCTGGTCCAAAGCCTGCCGCATATGTAATCGGTGCATAAAAGACAACAAAGCCCACAAAGCTCCAAATAAACCATTCTTTTGGATGTTGTCTCATTTTAACAAAGAGATCTGCTAACCCGCCTCTCATCCACACAATAAGCACTAAAAAGGGCACCATAAAAAAGAAACGCAAGGATGCGCTCCAATACCAACTTCCACCTTCAAGCTCCATTGACCGATTTAAAATGAATGTAAGAGAGAAAAAAATCGATGCAAGACAACCTATCAATATAGCCTTCATACTAAACGCCTCTTTTTATTTGAAATTTTTTCTATTTTAACGTAAGTATATGCAGATGTAAATAAGGATTTGATCCTTTTGTTTGCTAAGATAACTACCATATAAAAAAAGTGATTCAAACTAGCTGCATGAAGCAACCTATTGAATCACTTTTCACCTTATGCGACTCGTTTTCTAATAAACTGGACAACCCATACAATCGCGATCAACGCAACCATTGTCCAAGCTGTATAGACGATGATCGGATACTCTGAACGCTCCGCTGCAATGCCGATAAAGGCCCATATGAATACTAGTGGGTAGATCAAGTCGCGGTTATACATCATAAACCAAATCGCCAGTGCCGCCCCAACCACTAACAGTAAGGCCGTCCATACTTCTGGTGCAATACCAAATGTACTAACCTCATTCACCGTTAAAACAATACCGACATTAACGATCGTTGCGACTGACACCCATCCAAGATAAACAGAGAAAGGAGTTCTGAATAGTGATGGACCTGTCACTTTCTCAATTCGTAGAAAAATGACAATTAAGCTCAGTAATAGTCCAACCATTGCGATAAGTGTTAAATTGAAAAACTCGTAATGGAATAAGAGAAGCCAAGCAATGTTAAGGATACTACTAATAGCAAACCAATATCCGACCCGCTCATAAACGGGGTTGTTTTTTGTCCTAGGAATAAATTGTGCACCTACCCAAATGATCAACAAGAGATAAATTAAACCCCAAATAGAAAAAACATATCCGGCCGGTGTAAATAACACGCCAAGACGATTCGAAATCTCTCCAGCTGTTTGGCCATTGATTGGTAGTGAGTTCGATAAATAATTCACAATTAATACTGCAACAAGTGCGATGGTATTAATGATAGCGAAACGACGACTCATGATGGACACTCCTTTTATGATTCGAATAATACGTCATGTCATACATATACCCGATAAGCTGGGAGATTATGTTATCGATTTGAACTTCCTTGGAATACCGCATAATGAAGCATAATAAAAAGCAGATGAGAGCATGTCATAAGATGCTCTCCACCTGCTTTCTTTAAGTGGTTTTAGTAGTCAGAATCCGACTTCTCACCATTTACAATTGATACACCAGCACTTGCTCCGATTCTTGTTGCTCCTGCATCAACCATTGCACGAGCTCCCTCAAGATCGCGAACACCACCAGAAGCTTTTACACCAAGCTCTGGTCCAACTGTTTTACGCATTAATGCAATATCTTCTACTGTTGCTCCACCTGTTGAGAAACCGGTAGATGTCTTTACAAAGTCAGCTCCTGCTTTAACAGATAATTCACAAGCGCGTACTTTTTCTTCATCTGTTAGTAGGCAAGATTCAATGATAACTTTAGTTAAGGCTTTACCCTTGGCAGCTTCCACAACGGCACGAATGTCACGTTCTACAAGCTCATTATCTTTATCTTTAAGCGCTGCAATATTGATAACCATATCAACTTCAGTCGCCCCGTTTTCAATCGCATTTTTCACTTCAAATGCTTTTACTTCCGGTGTATTAGCACCTAGTGGGAAACCAATAACCGTACATACTTCTACACCTTCAGCATCCTTCAATTGTTCTGCTGCAAGTTTGACCCACGTTGGGTTCACACATACAGATGCAAACTTATATTCTTTTGCTTCAGCACAAAGGGTTAAAATTTGTTCCTTTGTTGTATCCGCTTTTAAAGCAGTGTGATCGATTAAATTAGCGATTGATTGACTCATTATTACAACTCCTCATTTCGTTTTATAAGTTGTCCGTACCTCTCTATTATCGTAGCATACATTCGGCTAATAGACGAGCTTATTTTTACTCAAATGATAAATATGTATCCCAAATCTCCTTAAACACTCCAATAATCGCCTTGATGAGCTTGAATCATACACGCTATTGAAAGCGATTGCGTTATGTTAAGGTGTATATGCTCTTGCATAATAAAAAGGCCATGATTACTCATGGCCCATTACCTGTTACCCATTCACTACTTGTTTCATTGCTTCGTCTTCAACAACACGAACAAATTCACCCTCATTATATGGGTAACCTGCTTTTGCAATTTTCACTTTAACGATCTTACCAATCATCTCTTCAGTAGCTTTCACTTTTACTTTTAAATAATTATCTGTGTATCCAATGTACATGCCACTATCAGGGTTTTCTTTGTCGCGCTCTTCCGGAATCACTTCTAGAACTTCGCCTTCAAATTGTGACGCATACTCTTTTGCTAGCTGATTTGATAGTTCAATTAAACGATGAACTCGCTTATTTTTCACTTCTTCATCCACTTGGTCATCCATGCGGGCTGCAGGTGTACCAGTACGTTTTGAATAAGGGAAAACATGAAGCTCACTAAATTTATGGTTCGCAATGAAATCAAAGGTTTCTTGGAATTCTTCTTCAGTCTCACCAGGGAACCCTACGATTACATCAGATGTCACCGCAAGTCCAGGTAACGCTTCTTTCAGACGGTCAAGGCGCTCTGCAAAGAATTCCATTGTATACTTACGACGCATACGCTTTAGGACTGTGTTTGAACCAGACTGAAGCGGAATATGCAAGTGACGCACGACTTTCTCAGAACGATCGATCACATCAATTACTTCATCAGTTAACTGACTCGCTTCAATCGACGATATACGAATTCGTTTTAAACCTTCTACTTGCTCAAGGTCTAACAAGAGGCGAGCCAAGCTGTAATCTTTTAAGTCCTCACCATATCCACCTGTGTGAATACCTGTAAGAACGATTTCTTTGTACCCAGCTTCCACTAATTGTGTAGCTTGCTTGATTACTTCTTCTGGATCACGTGAACGCATGAGGCCACGAGCCCACGGGATGATACAAAATGTACAGAAGTTATTACAGCCTTCTTGAATTTTAAGAGAGGCACGAGTACGGTCTGTGAATGCAGGCACGTCAAGCTCTTCATAAACACGGGACTTCATAATGTTTCCTACTCCATTAATCGGCTCGCGTTCTTTTTTAAACTGCTCGATATAACCAATCATCTTTGTACGATCTTGTGTGCCTACAACAATATCAACACCAGGGATCGCCATGATCTCTGCAGGAGAAGTTTGTGCGTAACAGCCTGTTACACAAATAACGGCATCAGGGTTCTTCCGAATTGCCCTACGAATCACTTGCCGACTTTTTTTATCACCTGTATTTGTTACGGTACAAGTGTTAATAACATAGACGTCAGATGTTTGTTCGTACTCCACTTTCTCGTATCCTTCTTCTTTAAACAGCTGCCAAATTGCTTCTGTTTCGTAATGATTCACTTTACAACCTAATGTATGAAAAGCCACAGTAGGCATCTTCTTCACCTCATTAATTCTAAATGATAGGAAATCGCGGCCATCACATATAGTGGCGCGGTTTCTGTTCTAATAATTCTTGGACCAAGCCCGCATAAGATAGCGCCAGCCTCTTCAAGTTCCCCTACCTCCGAAGCGGCAAGGCCGCCTTCGGGTCCAATCACAACAAGTAGCGAGTCTTCTTTTTTCACACCATTCAATACTTTAGTTAGTGCACTTGCCTCACCAGACTTTGCTGCTTCTTCGTATGCAACAATAACATGCGTATAGCCCTTAGCATCTTTAAGTAATTGTCCAAAAGAAATAGACTCACCAACAGTCGGAATACGCTCTCGATACGATTGCTCGGCGGCTTCTTTTGCGATTTTCTCTAGGCGTTCGACTTTCTTCTTCGCCTTTTTAGCTTCCCATTTTACAATCGAACGGGCAGCTGCATATGGTTGGAAGTGACTGACGCCAAGTTCTGTTCCCTTTTGAACGATTAACTCTAGTTTATCACCTTTTGGTAGGCCTTGCGCAATCGTTACCTGAATGGGTAATTCTGTTTGTGGCTCTAACTCAGCTTTAATCGAACCGACTACCTTATCGTCAGCAATTTGTTCAATTGATACTTGTACGGTACGGCCTGCATTATTCGAACAAATAATTTCATCACCGGCTTGCATACGCATGACACGCGAGATATGTTTCACATCATCCCCTGTAATTTCTATAACAGTTGCTTTCATGTCATGTTCTGATACAAAATAACGTTGCATCTTATCGTCCTCACTTTAATAGCAAATTGCCTTACACTCTAGAAATGATCGCTACCCAATCATCCATTTCTACAACTTCCTCAATTGTAAAGCCAGCAGCTACTAAAGCATCTTTTACTTCTTGCTTTTTACGTTTAATGATCCCTGATGTGATAAACGCACCACCTGGTTTAAGAATCGCTGCCGCATCTTGAACAAATTGCACGATGACTTCTGCCAAAATATTAGCTACAATGACCTCATACTTTCCATCAACTTGCTCAAGTAAATTATTTTGACGAACACTTACGACATCACTTACGTTATTTAGTTTAACATTTAACGCAGCACTTTCTACCGCCACTTCATCTAAGTCTAAGCCAAGGACGCTTTTAGCACCTAGCTTTGCCGCAGCGATACTTAATACACCAGAACCTGTTCCTACATCCACTACGTCTTCATCACCTTTTACCACACTCTCAAGTGCTTGGATACAGAGAACAGTAGTTGGATGGGTCCCTGTACCAAAGGCCATGCCAGGGTCTAGCTCAATCACCATCTCTTCTTCTGTTGGCTCATACTCTTCCCAGGTAGGAGTGATCGTAATCGATTTTGAAATTTTCACCGGCTTATAATATTTCTTCCAAGCCGTTGCCCAGTCTTCTTCATTCACTTCTGCTAACTGAACGCTGTTATGCCCAAGATCAATCTGATACGTTGTTAAGTTATTGATTGATTCTTTCACCTCATCAATTGTCTCAAGCAAAAAGCTATTCACTAGAAAATATGCCTTAACAATGACGCCATCTTCAGGGTAATCATCAGGAGAAAGTTGATAAATTTCGCCGTAGTGTACACCCCAGTCTTTAATAAGGTCGATTGGATCTTCAATCACAACCCCGCTTGCACCTGCTTCATGCAAAATATTACAAACTGGTTCTACTGCTTCCTCTGTCGTATGGATACTAAATTCCGACCATTTCATACTTCTCCAACTCCATCCTCATCTTTTTTCCTAGTTATTTCCTAAATCAAGACGTCACATAACAGGGAGAAAGCAGCAAAGGCTTTAAGTCCTTTGCTGCTTCTATTAGCTTATTAATTGATAACAATTAATCGCCTTTAAAGGCACGCCTAACTTTCGCAA
Source organism: Alkalihalophilus lindianensis (assembly GCF_032843265.1). NCBI lineage: Bacteria > Bacillati > Bacillota > Bacilli > Caryophanales > Bacillaceae > Alkalihalophilus > Alkalihalophilus lindianensis. The sequence continues at coordinate 287,814 of NZ_JAWJBA010000001.1, read as the reverse complement.
AGAAATTATCATTTTGCTCATCTGGTTGTCCACCAGACATTTTGGCAAATTCACGAATCATCTCTTTTTCTTTTTCCGTTAAGTTCTTCGGTGTTACCACTCGAATTTGAACATGCTGATCTCCTTGACCACGACCATGTACATTCGGAACACCTTTTCCTCGTAAGCGGAAGTTTGTACCTGTTTGTGTACCAGCTGGAACTTTTAATTTCACTTTTCCGTTTAATGTTGGAACTTCAATTTCATCACCTAAAGCCACTTGTGCAAACGTTAATGGCATCTCACAATAGATGTCATCGCCATCACGCTCAAAGAACTCATGAGGCTTCACATTGAAAACAACAAACAAGTCACCAGCAGGGCCGCCATTTACGCCAGCTTCACCTTGACCAGACACACGCAATTGTTGACCATGATCAATACCTGCAGGAACCTTCACACTGATTTTCTTGCGTTTGCGGACTTTCCCTTTACCAGCACATGTTGAACATTTGTCTTTAATGAATTTACCAGTACCTTCACAGTGATGACAAACTCGACGATTGACGACACGGCCAAATGGTGTGTTTTGCTCAACGTTTAATTGACCAGCACCACCACAGTGTGAACATGTCTCTGGTTTCGTACCAGGCTTAGCACCTGATCCGGTACATGTTTGACATGTCTCTTCACGCGGAATCTCAATTTCAGTGTCTTTACCAAAAACAGCTTCTTTAAACTCAAGCGTCATTGTGTATTGAAGATCGGCCCCTTGACGAGGTGCGTTTGGATTACGACGACCACCGCCGCCACCAAAGAACATGTCAAAAATATCACCGAAACCATCAAATCCACCTGCTCCACCGCCTCCAAAGCCTTGGTTTGGATCGGTGTGACCAAACTGATCATAATGAGATTTCTTTTGTGGGTCACTCAATGTATCGTATGCTGCTTTTACTTCTTTAAATTTGTCTTCAGCGTCTGGTGCTTTGTTTACATCTGGATGATATTTGCGAGCAAGCTTACGATATGCCTTCTTCACTTCATCAACCGATGCATTTTGATCGACACCGAGAACTTCATAAAAATCACGTTTACTCATGTCAACACTCCCGATTCTATTCCATAACGTTCATCATATCATTACCTGTTTAAGATGCGCAAGAACTTTAAAGACCAAGCAATATATGCCTTCTCGTAGAAAAAGTCAAAGTCATACGAGCTGACTTTGACTTTTCTGCGTGTCTTACTTCTTCTCTTCTTCTTTTACTTCTTCGTAATCAGCATCGACTACGTTATCGTCTTGTCCATTTGCATCTGCACCTTCAGCGCCTTCTGCTTGTTGTGCCGCTTGTGCCGCTTGCTCATATAGCTTTGTAGATAAAGCCATAACGATTTCTTGAAGCTCATCTTTCGCTGTCTTGATTTCTTCAAGATTGTCAGCTTCGATTGCCGCTTTTAGCTTATCTTTCGCTGCTTCAGCTTTGTCTTTCTCTTCTTGTTCAACGTTATCGCCAAGATCTTTCAGTGTCTTCTCAGTTGTGAACACTAATTGATCTGCTTCGTTGCGAAGTTCAACTTCTTCACGACGCTTTTTGTCTTCCTCAGCGTTCGCTTCTGCATCTTTAACCATTTTTTCGATCTCATCGTCAGAAAGACCTGATGAAGAAGTAATCGTGATAGATTGCTCTTTGTTTGTTCCAAGGTCTTTTGCTTTAACATTAACGATACCATTCGCATCAATATCGAAAGTAACTTCGATTTGAGGAACACCACGTGGTGCTGGTGGAATATCTGTTAATTGGAAACGACCTAATGTTTTATTGTAAGCAGCCATTTCACGCTCACCTTGTAGAACATGGATGTCTACAGATGGTTGGTTATCTGCTGCCGTTGAGAATACTTGAGATTTAGATGTTGGGATTGTTGTGTTACGTTCAATTTGCTTTGTGAACACGCCACCCATAGTCTCAATACCAAGTGATAGTGGTGTAACGTCTAGAAGAACAACATCTTTAACATCACCAGTTAAAACACCAGCTTGTACAGCTGCACCAAGAGCTACAACTTCATCTGGGTTCACACCTTTGTGAGGGTCTTTACCCGTAAGCTTTTTAATTGATTCTTGTACAGCAGGGATACGAGTAGATCCACCAACTAATACAATTTTATCGATTTCACTAGCTGAAAGGCCAGCATCTTGCATTGCACGTCGAGTCGGGCCTAATGTACGCTCAACTAAGTCAGAAGATAACTCTTCAAATTTAGCACGGCTTAAGCTTAACTCTAAGTGCTTAGGACCAGTTGCATCAGCTGTGATGAATGGTAATGAAATTTGAGTTTGTGTAACGCCTGAAAGGTCTTTCTTCGCTTTTTCAGCAGCGTCTTTCAAGCGTTGCATCGCCATTTTATCTTGAGAAAGATCAATACCGTTATCTTTTTTGAATTGCTCTACTAAGTGATCGATGATGACTTGGTCAAAGTCGTCTCCACCAAGCTTGTTGTCACCAGAAGTTGCTTTAACTTCGAAGAAACCATCACCAAGCTCAAGGATTGAAACGTCAAATGTACCGCCACCAAGGTCATATACAAGGATTGTTTGATCTTCTTCTTTTTCAAGACCATAAGCAAGAGCTGCCGCCGTTGGCTCGTTGACAATACGCTCTACTTCAAGACCAGCAATTTTACCAGCATCTTTAGTAGCTTGACGTTGTGAGTCATTGAAATAAGCAGGAACTGTGATAACAGCTTTTGTAACTGTTTCACCAAGGTATGCTTCTGCATCAGACTTTAATTTTTGTAAGATGATTGCAGAGATCTCTTGTGGAGAAAACTCTTTTCCTTCGATTGTTTCTTTATAGTCAGTACCCATGTGACGCTTAATCGACATGATTGTGTTAGGGTTCGTGATTGCTTGACGCTTTGCAACTTCCCCTACTTGACGTTCACCATCTTTAAATGCCACAACAGATGGCGTTGTACGGTTACCTTCTGGGTTAGGGATTACAGTTGCTTCTCCCCCCTCCATTACTGCCACACATGAGTTTGTTGTACCAAGGTCAATACCAATAATTTTACTCATTTTATATGCCTCCTAGTTAATATCTCTATGTAAGGATTACGCGTTTACTTTGACCATGGAAGGTCGTAGGACGCGATCCTTTAATTTATAACCCTTTTGCAATTCTTCCACGATTTGATTGGATTCAAACCCTTCCTCAGTCACTTGCATTACAGCTTGATGTAAATGAGGATCAAAGGATTGCCCTACAGTTTCAATTACTTCCACACCTTCATTTTTCAGTGTTTCTTGTAATTGGCGATACACCATCTCGATCCCACTTAAAAGCGATTGAGTTTCCTCTGCTTCTGGTTTAACAAGAAGCGCACGCTCAAAGCTATCAACGACTGGAAGTAATCCTTCGACCAATGATTGAGAGCGATATTTTGCAGCTGCCTCTTTTTCTTCACGAGAACGGCGACGGAAGTTATCATAATCTGCTTGAAGGCGTAGCACACGATTATTAAGTTCAACTACTTGTGCTTCAAGAGGATTTGCATTCTCTTCTACTACTGTTTCCTCAGATGCTGATGATTGATCATTTTCAGTATCTATCACATCTTGCTCAGTATCTTCAACTGTTTTCTCATCTTCTAAAGTGTGAGTGTCTTTTTCAGTCATCTGTTTCACCTCCTACCGAAATCAAGTCGCCTGCTTATAGTCGCAGTTAATTATTTAAAAAACGCTACGAAAAACGTAACTGTTCTTTTAACAAAAATCATTTCCACTAAAAAACAATATTACCACTATTAACGTTCCTGATACAAGTTCGTTAAAAGCTTCGTTAAGTCTTTTGAAACAGAGTCAACCACACCGATGACACGTCGATATTCCATTCGTGTCGGACCTAATATGCCAATCGTCCCCATATGCTTCCCACCTATTGAGTACGTCGCTGTAATCATACTACAGGAATCAAAGGCCTCAAGGTTATTCTCTTGCCCAATCTTCACTTGAATACCTTGATGGGGTGCTCGTAAGATCTGTTGCATCATCTGATCTTCTTCAAGCATATTCAAAAGCATTCTCACCTTATCTACGTCACGAAACTCCGGTTGCGACAAGAGGTTCGTTTTCCCACTGTAAAACACTTTCTCAGGGCGATCGGTCGTTAGGGTCGTTTGAAGCGATTGAAGGACTTGCTCATAATTGGTTACATGCGCACGCATCACTTTACTAACCTCTGTATTCAGCTTTTGACGAAGCTTAAACAAAGGCACACCCATTAAGCGATCATTTAAAATATTGACTACACGTTCAATATCTGAAGCATCAATCGATTCAGGAAGTTGAATCGTTTGGTTTTCAACATGACCAGTATCCGTGACTAAAATGAGAATGGCTGACCCTTTGGCAAGTGGAATAATTTGAATAGAGCGTAACCTCGCCTCAAACATTTCAGGACCAAGCACAATCGATATATAACTTGTCATATTCGATAGTAATCTTGCTGACTGCTGAATCACTTGTTCAATCTCTTGCATCCGATCCGAAAAGATCGTCCGAATATCCGCTTGCTCATCATCAGTCAGATCATGAGGCATAAGCATATGGTCCACATAATACCGATACCCTTTTTGCGACGGAATACGTCCTGCTGAGCTATGAGGCTTTTCTAAGAACCCTAACTCCTCAAGGTCCGCCATATCATTTCGAATCGTCGCTGGACTAAATGTGATGTCTTCTCGCTTAGAGATGCTGCGAGAACCGACTGGCTCTGCCGACCGGATATAATCATCAACAATGGCGTGCAGAATTAACAACTGTCTATCTGTTAACATCTCTCATCACCTCTGTTAGCACTCAACATGAACGAGTGCTAAATCTAATGATAAATTATCAAATAGGTCAAGATTTGTCAACTTCAAAACGTCAAAAAACGCACAAAATCAACTTTCTTTTTTTACCATGTGCTCATCTAAGACCGCTAAAAACTGTTCAAACACTTCATTGGCTAAGAGGAGCCCTTCATTTGTAAGCTTCACACGGTTATCTTCATACGATAGTAGACCACGTTCACTTAAGTCGTTTAACTGGCGAGCATATAGTTTCGTAAGATCGACACCGTATCGAGTCGAGAGGTCACCAAGGTCCACGCCATCTAATTTTCTTAGCCCCATAAACATCGCTTCTTCAATTTGCTCTACTTTGGTGACGATATGTTCTCTAAGATAGGGAAGCTCCCCTTTAGTGAGGGAATCAATATATTTTGGAACAGTTCCGATATTTTGATGGCGGACTCCATTTACATACCCGTGAGCCCCAGCGCCAAACCCGAAATATTCTTCGTTCTTCCAATAAACGAGATTATGATTACTTTCATAGCCAGTTTTTGCAAAATTACTGATCTCGTATTGGGTGAATCCGTGGGCCTTCGAACGTTCTTGTAACTCTTCATACATTCTGACCTCATCTTCTTCTGGAGGTAGGCTTAACTTGCCCTTTCGTTGTCGATTAAAAAACACCGTCTTCTCCTCGACCTTTAACGAATAAGCAGAGATATGCTCCACACCTAAAACACAAGCCTTTTCAATCGTGTCGATAAACTGGTCCACAGATTGATGCGGCAAGCCAAACATTAAATCAAGCGAGATATTGTTAAATCCAGCTTGTCTACTTCTTGTTACGGCATCATACACACTATCACTGGAATGAGTTCTCCCGATATGGTCTAGAAGATCCTTCTCAAATGACTGCACACCGATACTAAGACGATTGACCCCAGCTTCCCTCATCACAGCTAACTTCTCTTCCTCACTGCTATCTGGATTGACTTCAACCGTGAATTCAAGTAGTTCTTCCATCGGCAAAATCTCTCTCATCCCAGTGAACAAGCGCTTCAATTGTTCGGCAGACAAGGCAGTTGGGGTTCCGCCTCCAATGTAGATCGTGCGTAGCTGCTCGATTGGGGACTGTTTCATTGTTAAACGCATTTCCTCAAGTAATGCTTCAATGTATTCATTTACTGGTTGGTTCTTTAAAAACACTTTATTAAAGTCACAATAGTGACAAATATGCTCACAAAAGGGAATGTGAATATAAGCTGCATTTCTCACATGTATCCTCCTCTCTCGCTAGTAAAAGCAAAACCGCAGGAATCCCTGCGGTTATTGTTTCGTTTATTCATCCATACGAAGAACAGCCATGAAGGCTTCTTGTGGCACTTCAACGTTACCTACAGACTTCATACGTTTTTTACCTTCTTTTTGCTTTTCAAGAAGTTTACGTTTACGAGAAATATCTCCACCGTAACATTTTGCTAATACGTTTTTACGCATTGCTTTAATCGTCGAACGAGAGATAACTTTTTGTCCAATACTCGCTTGAACTGGCACCTCAAAATGTTGACGAGGAATAAGCTCTTTTAACTTTTCAACGATAATCTTCCCACGCTCATAAGCTGAGTCACGGTGAACAATGACTGATAAGGCATCAACCTTCTCACCATTTAAAAGAATATCCATTTTGACAAGATTTGATTGCTTGTAACCAATCAACTCATAATCAAATGATGCGTACCCTTTTGTATTCGATTTTAATTGATCAAAGAAGTCATAGACGATTTCAGAAAGCGGAATCTCATAGACAATCTGTACGCGATTTTCATCTAAATACTGCATATCGATGAAGATACCACGCTTGCCTTGGCAAAGCTCCATGACTGATCCTACATAATCATTAGGAACCATCACTTTTGCTTTTACATAAGGTTCTTCGACGAAATCGACCTTCTGTGCATCTGGCATATTAGACGGGTTATCAATTTGAAGATCATCCCCGTTTGTTAGTTGAACTTTGTAAATTACACTTGGCGCCGTCGTAATGAGCGAAATGCCAAATTCACGTTCAATACGCTCTTGAATGATTTCCATGTGTAATAGTCCTAAGAAACCACAACGGAATCCAAAGCCTAATGCTTGAGAGGTCTCTGGCTCATACTGCAGAGATGCATCATTTAACTCTAGACGCTCTAATGCTTCACGTAAATCATTGTAGTCGTTTGTATCAATTGGATATAAGCCACAATACACCATCGGGTTCATGCGACGGTACCCTGGAAGCGGCTCCGTTGAAGGGTTAACCGCATTTGTAATCGTGTCACCCACACGTGTATCTCCAACATTTTTAATCGCCGCTGTTAAAAATCCAACATCTCCGACGGTTAATTCATCACGCTTTGCTGGTTTCGGTGTAAAGACACCAATCTCTGTGACTTCAAATTCTTTCCCTGTTGCCATCATTTTGATTTTCTGACCAGGCTTCACCGTACCATCAATGATACGAATGTAAGCTACAACTCCACGATAAGAATCATAGAGCGAATCAAAAATCAGCGCTTTTAGTGGCGCATCCGGATCTCCTGTTGGTGCAGGGACCTTCTCTACGACCTGCTCTAAAATATCCTCAATTCCAATCCCGTTCTTTGCAGAGGCAAGAACAGCATCTGAAGCATCAAGACCAATGACGTCTTCTACTTCTTTTTTCACGCGTTCAGGCTCAGCACTCGGCAAGTCAATTTTATTAATAACCGGTAGAATTTCAAGGTCATTATCTAGGGCTAGATATACATTCGCAAGGGTCTGAGCTTCGATTCCTTGTGCAGCATCGACAATTAATAAAGCACCCTCACACGCTGCTAAACTTCTTGACACCTCATATGTAAAATCCACATGTCCTGGAGTATCAATTAAATGGAAAATGTATTCTTCGCCATCTTTTGCTGTATATGTTAATTGAACAGCATTTAACTTAATTGTAATCCCACGCTCACGCTCAAGATCCATTGCATCAAGCGTTTGATCTTTCATTTCACGGTCTGTTAGAGCGCCGGTTTTTTCCAAAATACGATCTGCTAACGTTGACTTACCATGGTCAATGTGAGCAATGATCGAGAAGTTACGGATTTTTTGTTGACGCGCTAAACGGTCTTTATTATTCATAAGTGATCACTCCTACTAAATCGTGCCATATACACTATTTCTCATTATACCAATCGTTTTGGCCGTCTTCAATACAAGATTAGAGTTAGCTAAAAATCAAGCGCTCATTCTTTTTACAAAAATAGGGGGATTCTCACAAGCATGTCTCCCTTTTGCTGCATAATCTGATAAGAAAAAGGAAAGGAGGTGGATACGTGACGAAACAAGAATTTGAACGATTAATGCTCGTCTTAGATTCGCTCCTTGAGGTAGGATCAAAAGAGATGTTAGCTAACGTCATAGACGGGGTGAACCGCGATCGCTACCACATCATTCGAACGTATGCTGATGTAAGCACCAACAAAAGTTTGATCGACAAACAGGAAGAGTAGAAGCTCTACTCGCTCCTACTCTCTCCGTTAAGTACTTCATGCACAAACGCCATCACTTGACTTAGCGCAAGACGACTTAACCGATTGGCCCCTTCTGCCATATTTGATCCCAGCTCTGAAAAAAAGTTAAACCGCCCCACATCTTCCGCCTTTTGTCTCTTATCAATCAGCTCGCTCTTTGCATCCACTTGAGTCTTCGTTGCACCACTCTGCACCACTGGTTTTACACTATCATCGGATTGATCCGTTTTGATTTCAAGAGGAACTGGCTTTGTAATGCCTAATTCTTCGTTCATATGTTGCACACCGAACAACGAACCAAGTAATAGGGTACCTACTATCAGAGTCATCACAAGAGCCAGCTTTTTTATCATCATTTTTCCTCCTCTACCTTACTTGTCTCAACCGCTTCTTCTGATGTGACCGTCTCCTCACCATCAACTGCTTCTGCGTTCCAGTAATACTCAGAAAAGACATCCGCCAAAGCTTCCGCTGAGCGATACACCTCATCAAGTGAGTTATGAACTCCTCCAAATTCTACTAGCATCGATTGCTTTGATAAATCTTGATTGAACTTTCCATTTGTTCCTCTTCCGGCTTTTAAAATAACCCCACGGCTTAAGCCTGGATATTTTTCTTCTAGCATGTCATGAAGATCCTCTGCTAAGCGAAGATTATGTTCATAATTAGAATGATCTCCTCCAACGACAAAGACTGTACGGCCATACTCTACCCCGTTGATCGTAACCGTTGTCTTTTCACGAGATAATGTATCACGGTGTAGATCAAAGAAAAAATGTAAGTCATCATTTTGAGCAATCGCTTCTTTTACATATTCTCTTGAAGCATCATAGGACTGTGCATATTGCCATCCACGATTTTTGAGCTCACCTTGGACATCACGCGTCTCGATCTGGGTCCCGATTCCACGTTTTTCAAGTTCTTGCGAGAGCTTCTCACCAACAAGCGTAATATTCACCTCACCATGGAAGGCTTCATTTACGACATTTGTTTTCAGCTCCGGTAAAAAGGATTCAGTATTATGCGAGTGAATAATATGCGCGACTTTTTTTCCATTTGTCGACCCCTGCAATTCATCTCCAGCTTGTTTTAACTCTTCAAGTTTTGCGAGACTTTCCTTTGTTGCTTCACGCTCAGCCATAATCACTTCTAAGGGTGGGGCAGATTCAAATGGCAAGTTCGTATAATCAGTCCCCTCACCCGCAACGATAATTTGGCCATCAAATAAGGAAAACCCAGGCAGCTCCCTCCCAAGAAGACTCCGCGGATCATCTGGATTGATGCTTGTTGCGACCTGAAATACGACACCTGAAACACTCATCGCCTCAGCATCTGGTGGCAGTGCTTGCTTGAAATATTGATTCTCCATACCGAGGAGATGAACAAAATCTGCCCCCTCTAGTCCATTTGCCCATTGATTAACCGACGATGAGGCCATTCCATAACCCGGTTCAAATGATGTAAGCACACCAGTAAATATAAAAAGGGACATCACACCTACTATGATTAGCGCTGCTAGACGCTTTAAGCTCGTCCGATTCATCTTAACGGTAAAACCATGAAATCCCCGTCTACGCATCCTCTCATCCTTTCCCTTTTGCTTGTCCATGCGACTTTGCGTTAGAAATAAGTCCTGATAGTGGAGGTTTATGCGGCGAGCGGGATGTTTAGAACCATATGTTAGCTGGAGGGATTTGCTTAAGAAAGGAGATTGGAGTTTGGGTTCGTTATGTGCGGGATTTTTGTTATATGAGCGCTTTTTCCGGGGGTATGTGCGAGATAACTGATATCGGTGCGAATTCTTGTGATTTATGTGCGCCATTTCGTGAATATGTGCGAACGCATTTTTTTATGTGCGATAGGACTTATATATGAGCGCGCTTCACCCTCATCCCATGTCGATCAACACAACAGAACCCTTCCACACATAGCGGAAGGGTTCTCTTATTAATGCGTATAGGCACCGACGTTATCCTGGTTTACTTTACGATGAAGGGCAGCATTTAACCCTGCGGCGATGACGTTTGCCATATCATCAATAAACACATCAACTTCTTTTGGGGTCACCATTAAATTATGTCCAAGCGGCGATAGCACCTCTCGAATTAATTGTCGCTTCTCTTCTTCTGGAAGTGTGCCAATCATCCCCATAATCGTCTGTTTTTTTTCATCAGAGGGGAGATCCTCCTCTGTTAAGACGCGCTTTTCTCCAAATGTCATGCCAGCAGGTGCAAGTGAGCGTGAAGGTGCATTCCCTTCTCTCATTTCACGCCCGAAATGTTTCAGCACATAATCAATCGTATCGCTCGTGATCGAAACAGCATCCACCACTGTCGGAATGCCCACCGCGATCACTGGAATTCCTAATGTGTCTTTACTCAAATCTTTACGCTTGTTACCGACACCGCTTCCTGGATGAATACCGGTATCTGATACTTGAATTGTTGCATTGACTCGCTCGATAGATCGTGAAGCAAGTGCATCAATGGCAATCACAAAGTCTGGCTTTGTTTTTTCTATAATTCCGAAGATCACATCACTCGTTTCAATTCCTGTTAGACCCATTACGCCAGGTGTGACAGCACTGACTGGACGATAACCATCTTGCACTTGCTCTGGTGCTAGCTCAAACAAATGGCGAGTGACAAGCAGATTCTCAGCAGCAATAGGGCCAAGCGCATCAGGTGTCACATTCCAGTTTCCAAGTCCTACAACAAGGCATGTATCTTCTTCTTTGATGCCAATATCAGTCATGAATTGGTGAAATTGATTGGCGAAAACTCGTTCCATCTTTTCTTGAATGTCTGTATCCTTTCGACGGATACCTTGCGATTCAAATGTCAAATAAGAGCCTTGTTTTTTGCCAAGACGTTTTGCTCCGACTTCATCAATAATCACTTTTGTCACTTTTACTTCATCAATGGTTTCTTCTTCAATTTGAACTCCACTAACATTTTTTGCTTCTTCCTCTTCAGGAGCTTTTCTCTCTTCTTCCTCTACCGCTAATTGATGAGCTTCAATCGCTAAATCAGTGCGAATTTGATACTTTTCAAGGTTTAATTCCTCAGACAAACGAATCACTCTCCTCTTTCAACTCTTATCCTCAGTGTTTCCCTTGCGTTTTGTTTTCATTCTTTCTATTGCATTTATCCGTTGTTTTTGATAGAATGCAGATTGTTGTATTGATGATACCAACGGGTGTCGTCACTGCCTTGAATAAAGGATGCGAAACCGTTCATAACATAGAAGATGGACTGGTTACAAAAGAGGACAATCGTTGTTTAACCAGGAGGTGAAAGATATGCCAAATATTAAATCTGCAATCAAACGTGTGAAAACAAACGACAAACGTCGTGCGCAAAACATCGCTGTGAAATCTGCTCTACGTACTGCTATCAAAAACTTTGAAACTAAAGTTGAAGCTGGTGAGAAAGAAAACGCTGAAGCAGCATTCGTTGATGCTTCTAAAAAGCTTGACAAAGCAGCAAACAAAGGTCTTATTCATAAAAATGCAGCTTCACGTCAAAAGTCTCGTCTAGCTAAAAAGCTTAACGGTCTTTCTGCATAATTGAAGTAAAAAAACGACTCCTCGGAGTCGTTTTTTTATTTGGTTTCTGTTTTTTGAGTCATCTTCATCAGTAGCAATTCGAGGGCTAGTACTTTATCAATTTTCCCCGACTTAATCGCATAATCCGTATCGGCACACGCTTCTAAGAATGTCAGCAATGTCCGCTCATTAAATTGATTCACTTTTGCACTTGCTAGCTTTACAACATAGGGATGCAATTTCAATTGTGTAGCAATTTGTTTTTGTGAATAAGCTTGTTTACTTAATCCTTTTACTTGATAGTAAATTCGAAACTGACGGGCAAGTAACGCTAATAATTTTAACGGATCCTCTTTTTGTTTTAACAAATCATGATAAATGACAAGTGCCTCGTCTAAACGCTTTTTCACAGCAAAGTCGATTAGCGCAAACACATCTTGTTCTAGCGTTCTCGCTACAAGTAATTCAACGACATCCACTGTAATTTCTTCTTCCCCAACATATAAAGCCATTTTCTCAAGTTCACCTGCAAGCATAAGCAGATCAAACCCTAGCCTTTCGACAAGTCTTTCAGATGCCTCTTTTGTAATTTGTATTCCTTTTGTAGTAGCTTGTTCCTCAATCCATTGCTTCATCATACGATCATCAAAAGGCATCGCTTCAATAACGGTAGCTTCCTTTTTTAAACGTTTTGTCACCCTTTTACGCTCGTCCAATTTTTCATAAGGGGCAACTAAAACCAATGTAGACTCAGGAGATGGGTTCTCAATATATTGAGTGAGCACATCTAAGTCGTGCTCAATTTTCGAATCTGTTTTCTGACTGGTGACAGCGTGGAAATCTTTTACAATCACGACTTTATTAGTCCCTAGAAATGGCATCGTCTCTGCTTCTTGTACAGCAAGTTCAATCGGCGTTTCAGAAAAAGTATATGTAATCACGTTCATATCAGACCCATCTTGACCAATCACTTGATTTAAAAGATGTTGGGTGAAATCTTCAATCAAAAAGGCTTGAGTGCCGTAAATAAAATATACCGGCGAGACCTTCCCTTGCTTCAATTCTTTTTTTGCTTGCAAATAATTCATGCGCTCATTCCCCTATTTTCATGCAATATTCTCATCCATTATTGGATATTCTATCTAGTGAGATACGACAACCATCTCCATGCCTGTCTTTAGCTTAGAAAAAAAAGCCGTCTTTAGCAAGTGAAAATAGAGAAAGGGGTTTAGCCCCCAAGTGCCAAACCCCCATTTATGATAAACGTCATGATCCAAGATCCCGGGAAGCCTCGTTCATGACGATAATCATGACCGCTTTCACTAGTTATGATATCCTATGCAAACGGAAACTATAGGTGACAACTCTTTACAATGAAGGTAGATCACTCCGAACTTAAACAAATTATTGAACATTTCGTAATTCAGGATAAATGTTTGAGGAATCCGTATAGCTTTTTTTTACAGCTTGGCTTATACTAAAAGTTGAATAAAGGAGGGGTGCCAGATGAATCATTTTGAAAAAGACGTACAAAGTAAACGTAATGATGCGATCGATTCTGGTGTTGCCTTTGTTGTTTCTTTTGGCTTTTTTGCAACGATTTTTATCATCGCTTCAATTGTGGATGTATTCTCAGCATTTTAAGCCGAAGAAGAACAGGCATGAACCGTACCAACCATTGGTACATAAGCAGAGGGCAAGGATTCTTGCTACTCTGCTTTTTTATATTCTGTCGCATGCATCTTCATTGAACCATTCTTTACATAAAGCTGAATGGCTCCATGTTTATCAGTACGTATTATCTTCACATGTTGTTCATCTAAACGCTCGGTCACTTCAATATGAGGGTGATTAAAGCGGTTGTTTCGTCCTGCCGAAATCAAACCAAATGAGGGTTGAAGCTGTAGGAGGAAGTTATCAGTAGTGGATGTTTTACTACCATGATGAGCTATTTTCAACACATCGACTGATAAATCAGGGTATGTGTTGAGCAAACGTCGCTCCCCCTCTTCTTCAAGGTCACCTGTAAATAAAAAGCTTACGCCTTCAATGTCAGCATAGAGCACAATCGATCGATCATTTAAGCCTTGCTCATGACCTTGTGGAGAGAGGACAGCAAATTGTGAACCATAACTGGTCCAACGATTGCCTTTTTTTACAAATATAATTTCAGTCCCTTTATGCTGTAATTCCCTTAATAATAGCTTTTCAAACTCTCCTTCTACTTCTCCTGCGCTATATAAAAGCTGATCAATCGCCACTTCTCCTACCAATGCTATTGCTCCACCTATATGATCCATATGTCCATGTGTAAGAATGAGCTTATCAATTCGACGGATCCCCTTGGCTTTTAAATAACTCAATACGACCTCTCGTCCAACATCGTAATTTGATTGCCGCAAACGCCATTCCTCCCCTTGATTAAAACGAATAGTACCACCTGTATCAATCACATACACCTCACCACGCCTCGGGAGCTCAATAACAAAGCTATCCCCTTGCCCGACATCCAGCATCGTCACAATAGCCTCTTTTGTCCATATAGGTACAGTCCACTGCACACCTGCTACCATTGCATATCCAACAAGCGGAACAATCCACCACCTGTCCTTCCCGCTTTCCCCTACCAACAATCCAATTAACGTAACAAGAAAATATAGAATGAACGGAATCGAATGTGGTTTCCCTGTAATGAGGTTAAACAGTTCGATCGCATCAAGCTGCACCAAGCCATGATGGACTGGGGGAATGAGAACTGTTACTAACTGAATAGGAAGATTTAATTCAATAGGGATTACATTTTGCATGAGTACCCCTAAAAAGCTTAGTGGTAAGACAATAAACGAGATAAACGGAATATAGAGGATATTCACTAATAAAGTGAGGAGAGAAAATTGATAAAAGTGGTTGAGCAATAGTGGAAGGGAGACAAGTTGCGCAAGGATTGTAACAGCAACTAACTTAGCCAGCCAGCTAGAATAGCGTTTATTAATCACCTCAGCCGAGACTAGCAGAGAAAAGGAGACAAGAAAGGATAATTGAAAACCTAGTTGAAAGAGCGCGTAGGGATTGAGCGCTAAATAAACTAAAAATACGATAGCAATAGCAAATAACGGCGGAATATTCCATTTGAAGCGAAGAAACACCATCACAATAAGAGTCATTAATGAAGCTCGGATCACCGAGGGTGCCGCTCCAGCGATGATGATGTATAGAGGTAAGAACAGACAAAGACTCTCAAGCGTTCTCTCTCGGGTAAGACCTATTCGAATAAAGAGGCCGTACATTGCCGCAATAATAAGACCAACGTGAAGCCCTGATACCGCAAGGAGATGAATGATCCCTAACCGTTGATAAGCTTCGAGAACATCTTGTTCTACATACATCCTCTCCCCGAACACTAAGGCGATGATGATGCCAGACGCATCAGGATGCACGAGCTCTTCTATTCGTTTTATTTGATGCGCTCTAAAGGTTTGGAGACGATAGAAAAGGGACTTCTCACTTCGCACACAGTTCAGCTTCTGTAATTCAGGGGTGAGGACCCAATGAATTTGTTGCTGATAAAGATATTGTTTGTAGTTAAATTGATAGAAATTGGTAGGAGAGGACGGAGGGGAAAGCGTAGCCGTAAAGATACATCGATCTCCAGGTAGGAGTTGTTTAAGTTGAGCTTGCTGTTGTTCACTTTCGATAAAGCCATGCAATTGAAGTATTTCACCATGTACACTTTTTACTTTCAGCGCAATCGCATCTCCATCTATTTTCACAAGAGAGTGAATATGACCTTCGATTTGTTGTTCTCCCGCTTTTAAGTGCGTTGTATTGCTAGATTCAGCGATCCAGGCAAACCCTGCATATAGAGAAAACACCAACACGGCGATCATCCCATTGACCCTAAAATGCTTTGCATGAACGAGGAGATAGATCAACAATAAAATAATGGCTACATAAAAAAAGAAGCTCGGCCCTCTTAAGATAAATACGAGACCGAGCATCGCAGACATGACTACGATTACACTGTAGAGCATGAGCACCTCTCCCTTACGGCTTTGTACGGTATAAGGAAGTCACCTGACCTTGTAGGTCTTCAAATTCAGCTTCATCAATGCCACTATCTTTTAATTTCGTTAGTAATTGTTCTGTTAACGCTTGCTTCTCTTGTTGATGGATATCAAGAACTGGCTGATCTAGAACTACCTGAGCCACCTCAATCCCAGCTTCTTTCAATAAATCAAGGGCATACGGATGATTTTTGTAATCAGTCGCATAAAAGACTTTTTTAATTCCCGCTTGAATGATCGATTTCGTGCAATGTACACACGGAAAATGAGTCACATAAAGCTCGGCTCCTTCAGTCGGAACGCCAAATTTTGCACATTGTAAGAGTGCATTCACTTCCGCATGAATGGTTCTGATGCAATGATGATCCACCACATAGCAACCTTTATCAATGCAGTGATCGCTTCCTGAAACAGAGCCGTTGTACCCCCCTGCAATAATTCGCTTCTCTCTGACGATTGTTGCACCTACCATTAAACGGGTACATGTGCTTCTCAGAGCTAACAGGTGACTTTGCGCCATAAAATACTGATCCCACGAAATACGTTCCATTCTCTCCACTCCCAACAGTTATTCATAACTACTAGTGTAGAGAAAAAAGACAAGCCGCGTCAATTACTTATTGAACGGTTACTTGATCTTGAAGTTTTTCAAACGACTTTGGGCCAATGCCAGAAACATTCATTAACTCCTCAACACTGTCAAAGCGACCTTGCTCCTCCCGATATTGAATAATCGCTTCAGCTTTAGCAGGTCCAATACCAGGCAGCGTTTCAAATTCAGATTGTGTCGCTTTATTTAAGGAGATCTTCCCATCACCTCCCACACTCCCTATAGCAGGCCCTACCACCTCAATCGTCCCACCATCCTCCGCCTCCCCTATTTCCGGGACGTAGACAACCATTTCATCAAATAAAATTTGAGCAAGATTAATTCCATCACCATAAGCATTTATCGTCAGACCACCAGCAACATCAATAGCTTGATGGACACGACTTCCTGCATCTAATTGATACACTCCAGGCGAGTGAACAGCTCCTTTTACATCAATTGTAACGGATTGAGGTTCGGTCACCTCATTTTGTGTTTCTTGTTCTTCAGTATCATCATTTGCAAAACTCCACTCGAGCTCAGTTTCTTCCATACCTGTATTGCGAAAATGGAGAAATAACACTACACTTACAATAAGAGCAATAATGGTTAAAATCACAACAAGTGAATGATTTTGCCAATTTGTTTTCAATTGATCAACCTCCAATAGAAAGGACGACACCAAAGATGAGCGTTCATTTACAAATTGCTAAGCAAGTATCTAATCACCGCAAAGCTCAAAAAGAATTTCTAGCACTTGATAAGAAGAGAGAAAAAGCGATCGATCGCGTGTTAGAAGATGCAAAAAAAGGGCTGCATGTTTCCGTTCATGAAATTAATTCCATTACAAAAGAAATGAACAACATTGCATCTACGTATCATTTTCCTCCTCGTAAGGAAGTTACAATTGACATGGTACGAGACTACTTAACAAAGTCCGAATAATAATCACACATACTTTGGACTCCTTCTTCATACGCTTGTGATAACGATAATCTTGCAGGATGTTTTGGAGAAGGAGGGATTCTTAATGAGGATTGGCATCATTGGACTTGGTAGCATGGGAGAGATTCTACTTGAATCATTTCTCGAATCTGGTGCGGTCACTCAAGATCAGATCACGGTCGTTAATCGATCGAAAGAAAAAGTATTAGATGCCAAGAAACGATTTACAAAAATCAATGTAGCCGAGACCATCTCAGATGTGGTTAAGCACTCTGATTATATCTTTGTCTGTGTAAAGCCTCTTCAATTTGCAGATGTGATAGACGAAATGGAACCTATCTGTACGCAAGACCAACTATTCATTTCCATTACAAGTCCCATATCTGTTAAACAAATTGAAGCTAAGCTTGATTGTAAAGTAGCACGAATCATTCCAACCATATTAAATCGTGCACTTGCCGGTTCAACCTTAATAAGCTATGGAGAACGTTGCAATGAAGGGGATCGAGCTCAGATTCATGCGTTTATGAATCACTTTTCTGAACCACTTGAAATCGATGAGAATATTACGCGCGTATCATCTGATATCGTCAGCTGTGGACCGGCCTTTTTTAGTTATTTACTTCAACAATTTATTGATGGAGCTGTTCGGCAAACGGAAATCACGAAAGAAGATGCAACCTTTCTAGCGACAAATATGATCATTGGGATGGGGCGTTTACTTGAGCAGGGGCATTACACCTTACCTACTTTACAGAAGCGAGTATGTGTTCCCGGAGGTATTACAGGTGAGGGAATTAAGGTGTTAGAGCAAGAGGTTGGGCATATGTTCGATCATTTATTTCAACAAACACATGCAAAATATTACCATGAGCAAAAGAAAATTACAGAAGCGTTTTCAAATCAACCGACAAAGAAATAGCAAAAAGCAGGGAAGACTGATGTCTACCCTGCTTTTATTTCGACATGAAGCTACGATATCCTTTTTATTTTTTTCGAGCCACAAAAAAAATTCGCTCACTTTCATCCGTTGGAGGATTTTCATTGAAATCAGATGATATCCCCTCAACTGTGAATCCAGCTCCCTCTAACCATGACGTGTAGTCACTGATCGAATACGTTCGCTGTTTATGGAGCTCATCATAGCGATTGTACGAGCCATTGTCATCTTGAACAAAAAACGTTAATTCATGTTCAACACTTGCTTCGTGCTCCCCTGCAAACGAATGCCAGATATAGGAAACTTCGTCATCTGCATCAGCAAAGGTCTGACCAATGAAGCCCTCTTCTACTTTTGTGGTCGAATGGACATCAAATAACAACAGTCCACCTTCTGGCAATTGGTTATACACAGATGCAAAGGTGACCATTACGTCTTCTGGCGTCTCTAAATAGTTAAGCGAGTCACAATAAATGGTGACAATATCAAACTGCCCAAGCTCCTCTAAATTCCGCATATCCTGATGTAAGAGGAGTGGCTGCTTTTTTATCGCTGCACATTTATCACGAGCGACAACAAGCATTTCACTTGAGAGGTCCACTCCAGTGACATCTGCCCCTTCTTGAAGTAAACGAATCAACAGCTCACCGGTGCCACAACCGACATCTAAGACGGACAACCCTTGTAAGGAATCCACTCCTAATGACCGTTTTGTAAAAGCAACCCACTCATCGTAGGGAGCCTCTGCCATCAAGTGGTCGTACAGTGTTGCAAAGGCTTGATAATTCATTTTTTCTCCTTTAAGTATGTCCAGCCTTCGCGCTGCTCAATTTTCTTCTCTTTCAGCAATTTACCTAATGCACGCTTAAAGGCTGCTTTACTAAGATTAAAACGATGTTTAATGTCTTCTGGTTGCGATTTATCCCAGTAAGGCATTTGACCGCCTCTCTCTTCCATATAACGCACTAGCTTCTCCGCATCATCTTCTTGACGCTCTGAGCGAAGTGGATGCATCGTCACGTTAATACGACCGTCTTCACGAACGTAAATGACACGGACCGTCACTTCTTCCCCGTAACGAGGCTCTTTTATCATTTCATTATCATGAAGGTACGCTAAATACCCTTCTTCTGTAAAAATAGCAGCCCCTTCATCTAAATAATGATAGACATGGCCCTTTACTTCTTTACTCATCATGTCCTCAGTTGCACGGACGGATTGCTCTTCAATCGGTTGCCCTTTAACAAGACGTGACATGAGACGGCCTTTTTTATCCCAAGTATAGGATACTGGCAGTTTATCACCAGGCTTCGGCCAAAGGTTTCGATCACTTGGTAACTCGTCCATTGATAAGAATAAATCACGCGAGATACCGTTGAATAAGAAAAGACCATGACCTGTTTTTACAGAGACGACTTCAAGCCAAGCGAATCCTTCACCTTGTATAAGAGGCTTTTTCGTCGTTGCTGATAACCTGTTTTGGTGGTCATGGTACAAGAACACCTCAATATGGCTTCCAGTCTCAACTTCTTCTTCTACATCATTTTCATGCATAAGAATATCCGTCTTACCATCGCTTAGAAAATAACCAAACTTCGCCTTACGAGCTACTTCAAGAGTCACTGTATAGCCAGGTTTTAATTCCATTAATTTAGAACCCCTTCAATTTCAATTGTAGGTGCATCTCCCCAAAGCTTCTCAAGGTTATAGTACGTACGCTCATCTTTATGGAAAACGTGTACAACAACATCGCCAAGATCAACAAGTACCCAACGAGCTTGATCAAAGCCTTCAAGTCGTTTAATTTCAATCCCCTCTTCTTGAGCAACCTTCTTTAACTCATGCGCGATTGCTTGTACTTGCTTTTCAGAATTACCGTGGCAAATGACAAAATAATCAGCAATTAAAGAAATCCCCTTCATATTTAGTCCCACGATATTCTCAGCACGCTTATCATCAATTGCATTGATTGCAAGCGTTAATAATTTTGATTCATTCATTTATGCATGACTCCTTCTTGTTATAATTAGTTTATTATATGTGTTTAGCGTGTCCGGGTATACAGGCTGGCGTCGCTTCATTAAAAAAGAAATGGTATTCTCAAGTGATTGAATAATCGCTTCATCTAGATCTAGTCGAGCCACCTCTCTTACCTCTTCCACACCTCTAAATTGTCGCCCAGGTTCAATATAATCTGCAAGGAAAACGACTTTTTCAAGCAATGTCATATCCGGACGACCAGTTGTATGATAACGGATGGCACTTAGTACCTCGTCATCTGTAATGCCCACTTCTTCTTTTACATAGTATGCCCCACAAGGCGCATGAAGTAATTCATCCCCGTAGTGAAGAATATCTTTCTCGTTTAAAGTCGATATTACTAGAGCACGCATTTCTAATTTATCACGAAATTTAGCGTAATCATGAAAAATAGCAGCAAGCTCTGCTTTTTCTACATTTGCCCCAAACCGTTTCGCTAATTCTACAGCCGTATCGACAACACCGAGTGTATGCTGATATCTGTGCTCTGTTAAGTGAGGTTTAACGGTCAGAAGTGCCAGTTCCCTCTCCATATAACCCACTCTCCCTTATCATCGTCGCCACTTCATCTTGCACCATATAGCGAATCGACTTTCCTTCTCGTACTCTTTCTCTAATGGCTGTAGAGGATAGATCAACCTGGGCAAAATCCACATGTTGAACACGTTCATTGTATGCAGCAGACCGCTTAGCACCTGGCCTATTCACACCAATAAATGTAATCAAGCGAACGAGCTCATCAATGCCTACCCAACTTGAAAGTGATTCTACCATATCTCCACCTATGATAAAAAAAAATTCCACACTTGGATGTTCTTCTTTTAATTGCTTAACTGTATCAATCGTATAAGAACGCCCACCTCTATCTTTTTCAATAGAAGAGACGAAAAAAAACGGATTGCTTCTTGTCGCGAGTGAGACCATTTCAAGACGGTCATCAATCGAGGACATGTCAGGCCGTTTTTTATGTGGAGGAGTAGATGCCGGTATGAACCAGACCTCATCAAGCCCGCATGCGACCCGCACTTCTTCAGCAAGCATCATATGACCTAGGTGAGGAGGATCAAAGGTTCCTCCGAAAAGTCCAATTCGCTTCACATCTACACACTCCTTTCATCCATATTATGAACTAAGGAAGAACGATTTCTTTATTTTCTTTTGATTCCTTATAAAGAACAATCGTGTTCCCGATTACTTGTACAAGCTCAGCTTTTGCGCCTTTCGATAATTCAGTCGCTACTTTATCTTTATCGAATTCGCAATTTTGCAGAATGCTTATTTTAATTAATTCTCTTGATTCTAGAACATCATCGATCTGTGCGATCATGTTCTCATTCACTCCACCTTTACCAACTTGAAAAATCGGTGTTAAGTGATGTGCTTTTGATCGTAAGAAACGTTTTTGTTTACCTGTTAACATAATGTGTTACCCTCCAAGTTTATTGGTCACAATGTTTGTCATCCGTGAGCGATCCGGCTTTACCCCTGTCCAATGCTCAAAAGACAATGCACCTTGATTAACAAACATCCCGACCCCATTTACTGTTATTGCTCCTTTGGCCTTTGCTTCTTTTAAAAAAGCGGTCTCCATCGGATTATAAATTAAATCACTGACAACGGCATCTTTTTTTAGGTTATCAAGCGAGAGCGGCAGTTGGTCTGTATGAGGACTCATTCCAACAGAGCTCGTGTTTATGACCACATCAAACTGGTTTAACTTTGTTTTAGCTTCAGCCAATGAACAAGCCTCTGTTGATTGTTGCTTCGTATTGATAAGGTTTAAAAGAGTAGCTGCCTTTTCTTCGGTACGATTCGCTACAACTAAATGAGCGACCCCCGCATTTAAAAAGGCTGCACATACAGCACGAGATGCTCCTCCTGCCCCGATCACAAGTACATTTAAGGCACTTGTATCATGCGGCAAATAAGAGACGAGTGACTCCCAATACCCTGCACCATCAGTATTATAGCCAATCAGCTTCTCACCTCTGCGTACAATCGTATTAACCGCTCCGATCACTTCGGCATCTCTATCGATTTCATCAAGAAAGTTCATAATCGCCACTTTATGCGGAATCGTTACATTGACACCATCTAACTCCCCACTCCGTAGCTTCTCTGCTACTTCTTCTAAATCACCTGCTCCAACATCAAACGCCTCGTACGTTGCATCAATTTGACATGAACGAAAGGCATCATTATGCATTACTGGCGACATCGAATGCTCAACCGGATGCCCGATCAATCCAAAACGCTTCCCCATGTTAACCGCTCCCCTCTATCTTTTACGAGATAATCGATTCACGAATGGACACTCCAACACCCTTAGGTGCATAGGCTTCCACTTTCACATTGCGATCATTGATGGTAATCCACCCAAGTCCTGAAATAACAATATCACTCTTTACTTCTTTAATGGTAAACTCGTGTTTAACAAGTGGCGGAAAATCAAGTACGCTTTCCTTACCAGGAGGAGTTAAAAGCTCTCCTAGATGGTTTTTATATAGCTCGTCCGCTTTTTCACGCTTTGTACGGTGAATCTTAAGATCGTTAGAAGTAAAGCATGTGAAAGAGGAACGATCACCAGAAACGAAATCAAAGCGAGCCATCCCCCCAAAGTATAGGGTTTGTCCCTCATTTAATTGAAAGACCATTGGTTTAATTTCTTTTTTAGGCGTGATTTCTTTCAATTCTTTTTTATCTACATAATGGGCCATCTGATGATGATTGATGATGCCAGGTGTATCGTAAAGGGCTGAGCCATCATCAAGTGGAATATCTATCATATCTAATGTAGTTCCAGGAAAATGAGATGTCGTGATCAACTGTTCTGTGTCTCCACCAAATTCCTTTATAATTCGGTTAATAAACGTTGATTTCCCTACATTTGTACAACCCACGACATAAACATCACGACCATCACGCAAACGATCAATCTCCGAGGCGATCTCAAGAACACCTTCTCCTTTGTCGGCGCTCATTAGAAGAACATCAACTGGCTTTAAGCCGTTTTCTTTTGCTGATTTTTTCATCCAGTTAATGAGACGATTGCGTTTTAATGATTTAGGCAATAAGTCGACTTTATTTCCGACTAGCAAAACATCATTGTTTCCTACAAATCGATGCAAACCAGGTAACCAGCTGCCATTAAAGTCAAAAATATCTACGACTTTCACAATGAGAGAATCGGTATGACCTAATGTGTTTAATAATTTCAAGAAGTCATCATCTGTTAATGATACATCTTGCACCTCATTATAATGAGTTAAACGAAAGCAACGTTGGCAAATGATCACATCTCTTTCTAAGGCTGACTTTGGAGCATAGCCTAATGCCTGTTTATCTTCGGTTTGGATCTCAACTCCACAACCAGCACATGTAATGACTGTTTCTTCCATCTCTACTCCTCCCATTGGATCAATCCACGTTTTCTCATCCAGTTTAGAACGACACGTTCCATGCGGCGATTGAGCTTTGTGGCGATCCCATCTGTTTTAGCTACCGGTACGACCAGAATCGTTTGCAGGCCTGCACGATTTCCACCTAGCACATCTGTGAAAATTTGATCTCCGACAACGACCGTTTCATCCGGTACAGTTTCCATTTGACGACATGCTTGTCTAAATGCTCTTCGCATCGGTTTTCTTGCATTATGAATAAAAACCACTTTCTCAGGGTCAGAAAAGGCTTGTACTCTTCTTCTACTATTATTGGAGACAATCGTCACCTTCATGCCATATTCTTGAAGCTTTTTAAACCATTCACGAACCTCTGGCGTTGCTTCTGGACGATCCCATTCTACAAGTGTATTGTCTAAGTCGGTAATGACACCTTTAATGCCCATCTCTTTTAATTCTTCTAGATTAATTTCAAAAATACTTTTCACATACTTATTTGGCAACAGGTTTTTAATCATCAGTTCACCTCATTAACAACCAACTTCGCTGTCATTATTTTATTGGAACCCACTGTAAAATAATTTGGTGGGCAAATGTTTCCATTAATAAACGTAGTCAAACCATAACTATACCGTCACATTTAAAAATTTTCAACGCATTTCCTTCATTTAATTAAATAACCCTCTTGAATAGGGTTTAAAAAACCTTAAAATACTTTTCGACAAATTCTGCCACCCCTCTACACTGTGGATAACGTTATACACTTATTACACTTCTATTTATAAGGGTTTTTTCCATCAATAAACAATTAACCCACAAGTTATCCACGTATAAATGTGGATAATAAGAACGATTGTTCTCTTTTAGGAGACGTGGTAATATTTAGGTACAGACAAGGCAACCTACATGATATGAATATAAGAACTCAAATAGAACAAGAATTTTTCCTAATTTGAATGTCTAAGGAGGTGAGCTCACTGCTTTCGTAGTGAGAGATGATGAACAATTTATCCGATGAACTTTTAATTGAAACGTATTACAAAGCAATCGAGCTTGACTTGAGCCCTGATTTTATTGAACTGATCCGTATGGAAATTAGTAGACGTTCACTTTCAGACAAAATTAAAATCTCTTCATGACTTCTTGAAGACTCACCCCAAGACAAGACAGACTAAGTAAATGTTGTTACCATAGTGAAGAAGGAGAGCACCCTAATTAGGTTGCTCTCCTTCTTCTTCGTGTAGCCAGCCTTTTGTTTCAATTATACGTAAATACTCTCTTGGTCCAAATCTAGGAGAGCCTTCTCTATATTGCTGTACTCCCACTTGTCCTGGGATATTTTTGATTCGCTCTTCCGTCATTTCTTCATTGAATCCATTCGCTAAAATTCCAGCTACCAAAATAAACGCAAAGATGAGCCCACTTATGATGCTTTTTCTTTTAGTAGACATCTAACCACCATTCCCTATTCATCTTTTTTAATAGGGTGTCGTTATCTACCAAAAAATATACATCCATCACGAATTTTGGAAATTCCACATTTACGTAAACGCTTAAAAATACGATCAATCCAAAAAAAATTCGCTTAAATTTTTCGCCTTTCTTCATATTTAATAAATTCTATAAAAGCAGGTGACACTAAGGGCTGCAAGGATGCACGCTGATTTAAATTAGGTTATAATTCTACATAGTCTAAGAATTGTTCGGTTTTCAAATACGGATAAGAGGATAAATACTATAGGGCCCAACCAATTCTACTAGTAACTATTTAAGGAGGTATGTGATTTGACCGTATTACATTGGGCTACGATTTCGCCTTTTCTATTAGCTATTTTGATCCCATTTCTGTACAAATACGCTAGACGGATTCATACAGGTTGGTTTGTATTAGTACTCCCACTTGTACTATTTATCTATTTCATTCAATACCTTTCAATGACCTCATCTGGTGGCGTCATTGAGCACACCGTTCCTTGGGTACCATCCCTTGGAATAAACTTTACTGTCTTCGTAGACGGTTTAAGTCTTTTATTTGCCCTACTCATTACCGGTATTGGAACACTTGTTATCCTCTATTCGATCTTCTACTTATCAAAGAAGACCGAAAGCCTGAACAATTTTTATGTGTACCTTCTCATGTTCATGGGGGCTATGCTTGGGGTTGTCTTATCCGATAACCTTATTGTCCTTTATGTATTTTGGGAATTAACTAGTTTAGCATCATCGCTATTAATTAGTTATTGGTACCACCGTGAAAAATCTACATACGGTGCACAAAAATCAATGCTGATCACTGTATTTGGTGGATTTGCGATGCTTGGTGGTTTTTCATTGCTATATGTAATGACTGGCACATTCAGTATTCGTGGCATTATCGAGAATGTTGATCTAGTAACGTCTAGTACATTGTTCTTACCAGCAATGATTCTTGTACTACTTGGTGCATTTACAAAATCTGCACAATTCCCATTCCATATCTGGTTACCAGATGCAATGGAAGCACCAACGCCTGTTAGTGCGTACTTACACTCAGCAACGATGGTTAAAGCAGGGATCTACCTTGTAGCACGTCTAACGCCTGTATTTGGCGGTGCCCCTGAATGGTTCTGGCTTCTAACTGGGTTTGGTGTCGTCACCCTCTTATGGGGATCTACATCTGCTGTAAGACAAAAGGACTTAAAAGGAATCCTTGCCTTTTCAACAGTCAGCCAGCTTGGGTTAATTATGACTTTACTTGGTCTAGGTTCAGCTTCGATTCACTTCGGAGATAGTGTCGATCCTGCATTCTATTCCTTTGCGATTATGGCTGCGATCTTCCACTTGATTAACCATGCAACATTCAAAGGAAGTCTCTTTATGACCGCTGGGATTATTGATCATGAAACCGGCACACGCGATATTCGCAAGCTCGGTGGATTGATGGCGATTATGCCAGTAACCTTTACTGTTTCCTTAATAGGACTAGCATCAATGGCAGGCCTTCCTCCATTTAACGGGTTCTTGAGTAAGGAAATGTTCTTCACAGCGCTTCTTCGTGCAACCGAGATGAATGCCTTTAATATGGAAACATTCGGTATCATCATTGTCGTTGTCGCTTGGATTGCTAGTGTATTTACCTTCTTGTACTGTTTAATTATGTTCTTTAAAACATTTACAGGGAAATTCAAGCCAGAAAACTATGATGTGAAAGTGCATGAAGCTCCTATTGGGCTGCTTATTAGTCCGGTAATTTTAGGATCACTTGTTATCGTCTTCGGTTTCTTCCCGAACATCTTGGCTTACACGATTATTCAACCTGCTATGCAAGCGATCTTACCAACATTATTAGGCCCTGGTGAGGTGTTTGATGTCGACATTTATATGTGGCATGGGTTTAATCCTGAACTATTTATGACAATGGGTGTTGTTGCTCTTGGGATCATCTTATTCTTGCTGATGAAAAACTGGGCAAAGACTGCTTTCTATTTGAAAGAACGCGACCCATTAAACTGGTTTTATGACAATGCCCTTAGTGGTGTTATTACTGGTTCACAAGCCGTAACAAGAATTCAAATGACAGGTCTATTACGCGATTATTTCGCCTATATGACGGTGTTCATGATTCTTTTACTCACCTATACGATGATTCGTTACGATGCATTTGCCATTGATACGACGAATGTATCAGAAATCGCCCCTTATATTTGGGTATTAACGATCGTCTTTATTGCAGCAACGATTTCAATCCCGTTCATCAACAAGCGTATTACCGCTGTTGTGGTCGTGGGGGTTATCGGTTTCTTACTAGCTTTATTATTTGTTGTGTTCCGAGCGCCAGACCTTGCCTTAACGCAATTACTAGTTGAAACAGTAACCGTATTGTTATTAATGCTTGCGTTCTACCATTTACCTGAATTGCGTAAAGAAGAATTCAAGCCACGATTTAATATTGTAAACCTTGTGATTTCTATTGGAGTCGGTTTCCTTGTCACTGCGATTGCGCTAAGTTCTTTAGCACTTGGAAATGAAGCTGGAATTGAGCCAATTTCTCAATTCTTTGTTGAGAACTCGAAAGAACTTGCTGGTGGTTACAACATGGTTAACGTGATCCTAGTTGATTTCCGTGGACTCGATACCTTGCTTGAGGTTCTTGTTCTTGGAATTGCAGCATTAGGTGTTATTGCTTTAATTAAGTTACGAATGACAGGGAGGGAAGATGTGTGAAGAAAATAAACTCAAATGATGTCCTTCTTCATTCAGTCACTCGCGTGGTGACATTCATCATCCTTGCATTTTCCGTATACCTCTTTTTCGCCGGACATAACAACCCCGGCGGAGGGTTTATCGGAGGATTAATGACGGCAAGTGCCCTTCTTTTGATGTATCTAGGTTTTGATATGAAGAGCATTAAAAAAGCAATCCCGTTTGATTTCACAAAAATGATCGCATTAGGATTGCTTCTTGCGATTTTTACAGGATTTGGTGGTCTTTTAGTAGGAGATCCATTTTTAACGCAATACTTTGAGTACTATCAAATACCGATTTTAGGTGAAACCGAATTAACAACAGCTCTGCCTTTTGATTTAGGTATCTACTTAGTTGTTGTTGGTATTGCGCTTACGATAATTCTTACGATTGCGGAGGATGATATGTAATGGAAATATTAATGTCCATCACTGTTGGTGTCCTCTTTATGGTCGGAACGTATTTAATTCTTACAAAAAGTATACTCCGAGTGATTGTAGGATTGATTTTACTTTCACACGGCGCCCATCTATTACTATTGACGATGGCCGGTTTACAAAGAGGTGCACCACCACTACTTGGTCTTGAGGCAAGCACATATAGTGATCCTTTGCCACAAGCATTAATTTTAACAGCGATTGTTATTAGTTTTGGGGTCACATCATTCTTACTTGTTCTTGCGTACCGTACGTACAAGGAACACAAGACGGATGATTTAGACCAATTAAGGGGATCTGCAGATGAATAACTTAATCATACTACCGATTCTAATCCCATTTATTGTAGGTACGTTTCTCATTTTATTCGCTAAAAATCATAGCTTACAGCGTGTGATTAGTGGATTTACTGTAATTGCCATGTTATTGGTATCGGTCTATCTTGCCATACATGTGTATCAAGAAGGCATTGGCGTGCTTGAACTTGGTAACTGGCAAGCACCATTTGGTATTGTCTTAGTTGCTGATATGTTCGCAACGATGATGGTCATTCTCTCAAGTATTGTTGGGGTTGTCTGTTTGTTCTTTGCTTTTCAGACAATCTCATCTGAGCGTGAGAAGTTCTATTTCTATCCGTTCTACTTCTTCTTACTTGCAGGGGTTAACGGAGCATTTCTTACAGGAGACTTATTTAATCTATTTGTTTTCTTCGAAGTAATGCTCATTTCTTCTTACATCTTAATCGTACTTGGTGGAACAAAGTATCAATTGCGAGAGTCTTTAAAATACGTGATTATCAATGTTTTTGCTTCAATCTTGTTCCTCGTCGGAGTCGCGTACATCTACTCTATAACGGGAACATTAAATATGGCTGATCTAGCTGTTAAAGTCGGACAGCTTGAGCAGACAGGTGTATTAAACGTCATTGCGGTCATTTTCTTACTTGTCTTTGCAATGAAGGGTGGTTTATTCCCTCTTTACTTCTGGCTACCACGTTCATACTATGGTCCGCCAGCTGCCATTGCCGCATTATTTGGGGGCTTGTTAACGAAGGTTGGTATTTATGCGATTATGCGTACATTCACCCTAATCTTCACACATGACCCAGGATTTACTCACACCCTTATCTTGATCTTAGCTGGTCTGACCATGTTCTTTGGGGTTCTTGGAGCCGTTTCACAATTTGACTTCAAACGAATCCTTTCTTATCACATCATTAGTCAGGTTGGTTACATGGTGATGGGGCTTGGTATTTACACACAACTTGCGATCGCTGGTGCAATTTACTACATTGCCCATCACATTATCGTAAAAGCAGCCCTGTTCTTATTTGCTGGGGCAACACAAAAGATTACAGGTACAACCGATTTAAAGAAAATGGGTGGCTTACTTAAAACGCACCCTTGGCTTGCGTGGATGTTCTTTATATCAGCCATCTCTCTTGCCGGTATCCCGCCTCTAAGTGGATTCTTTAGTAAGTTTGCGCTCATTCTAGCCGCATTCTTAGAAGAGAACTACATCATTGCTGCGGTGGCACTAGCAGTTGGTCTCCTCACTCTCTTCTCGATGATGAAGATTTTCATCTATGCGTTCTGGGGGGAGCAGAAACATACAGAAGAACAAGCAAATTATAAAGTTGGAAAGCTCTTGTTGCCAATCGTTCCACTTGTCGCATTAACGATCATTCTAGGTTTTGCAGCAGAGCCAATTTTCCAATATTCATTGCAAGTTGCAGAACAAATTTTAGACCCAACGATTTATATCGAATCTGTACTTAAGGAGTAGTTGCTATGGCTTTTCAAATCCTATTAAATATTGTCATTGCGATCATCTGGGTCAACTTTCAAAATAGCTATACAGGTGTAGACTTCTTCATTGGGTATGTTGTTGGGATCTTTATTTTATTCGTTCTTCGTCGCTTCTTACGATTTGATTTTTACATGCGTCGTGTATGGGCCATTATTAAGCTGATCGGCTTGTTCTTTAAAGAGCTGATTCTTGCCAACATTGACGTTATTAAAATCGTTTTAAGCCCTAAGATGAATATCCAACCAGGAATTGTAGCTGTTCCTACCAAGTTAAAAACAGATTGGGAGTTAAGCTTACTAGCTTCTCTCATCTCTCTTACACCTGGTACGCTTTCGATGGATTTCTCAGATGATAATAAGTATATTTACATTCATGCGATTGACGTTCCAAACAAAGAAGCAATGATTAAAGAAATTCACAATACGTTTGAGCGTGCAATTTTGGAGGTGACCAAATAATATGTTTCAATCCTTATTAATGATTGTATTAGTGGTCATGTCTATCTCTTTATTCATTTGCTTTGTTCGTACATTAATCGGCCCTACGATGTCTGACCGCATCGTAGCGCTTGATACGTTCGGCATTAACTTGATCGGCTTTATTGGAATCATTATGATGCTGCAAGAAACATTAGCCTATTCAGAAGTTGTTCTTGTCATCAGTATTCTAGCCTTCATTGGTTCGATTGCGCTTTCTAAATTTATTGAAAGGGGTGTTGTCTTTGACCGCGGTTGAGATCATCATTAGCCTCTTCGTCCTTTTAGGTGGCTTTCTAAGCCTTCTAGGTTCGATCGGGATCATTCGCTTTCCAGATGTATACGGACGCTTACATGCTGCGACAAAGAGCGCAACACTCGGCGTAATTTCGATCATGTTTGCTACATTCTTGTTTTTCTTACTTGTCCAAGGTGAATTTGTAGGCAAGTTACTCTTAACAATTCTATTCGTGTTCTTAACAGCTCCGGTAGCTGGAATGATGATGGGCCGCTCTGCTTACCGAGTGGGAGTGCCGTTATGGGAGAAGAGCTCACAAGATGATTTAAAGAAGATGTATGAGAAAAAAATGAAAGGAAGCAATTAAGTAGATTGCTTCAGACTTAACTGAGTCCCCCATTTAAACATGGTGGGGCTCTTCCTTTTTAGCATGGATGAATAGAACAAAACATGCTAGAATACACATTAGTAAATGGAAGTTTATGGAGGGATTATGGTTCAATTACTTTTAGAGTACATATTGATTTTCTTAGCAGCAGCTACCCCTTGGCTTGAAGCTATTGTGGTCATTCCAATCGGGATCATCCGCGGCTTAAATCCTATTCTCGTTTCAATTGTTGGATTCGTTGGAAATATGTTAACGGTTTTACTCGTTGTTATCTTTTATGAAAAGTTTGAAGAATGGAGAAAACGACGTCGCGAGAAGAAAGGCATCGAAGAGCAGCCCGCTACAAAGCGTCAGGAACGCGCTAAACGAGTGTGGAATCGTTATGGTCTACCTGGGTTATCGCTTGGTGGACCACTCATTTTAGGCACGCATTTAACGATTCTCATGGCTCTTGCATTAGGGGCCAAAAAACAAGCTGCCACATGGTGGATGACGATTAGCCTCGTTGCTTGGATTGTCGTTTTTGCAGTGGGCACTTATTTTGGATTTAGTTGGTTTACAAGTTAACGTGAAATAAGCATTAAGAAGAGCCCCTTGTTAACCAAAGGGGCTCTTCTTATTAAGGACATGTCACCTACACTAACGATTCACCTGAACTAACTTCTCTCCCATTTTCACCTCAGAAGGTGTTTCCTTATCTGCAAGGTCAATCATATTTTTTTCAGCCACTAAGACGACCGTAGAACCAAAAGAGAAGTATCCCAGTTCTTCGCCTCGTTTCACTGATTGTCGTGAATGAGTAAGCTCTACTGTGTTAATGTTCATTGCCCCTACTTTGACAACTGCAAGACGTCTGCCTTCTACACCAATTTCGGTGATCACGCGGTAGTTTCTTGATAAAGGCTTTTTACCGTACTTTAATCCCCAGTTGTTCACTGGATAAGACCTGCCACCGAGCGTCCATTGTTTCAGAATTTCTCCTGAGATGGGACTATGAATACGATGATAATGGCTTGGACTTAAATAAAGCACCATTACGACTCCCCCATCATACTTTGCCGCTGCCTCTTTTGATCCAAGCATCTCTTCAATCGTATAATCTTGCCCTTTTACTGAAAAAGTGACCCCCGGTGATAATATATGCTGTTCAGCAAGAATGCCATCAACGGGACTAACCAAGCTATTAGGTGACTCATCGATTGGTCGACTAGTTGATTTCAACTCACGTATGAACAATTCATGCAAGCTTTTATAGGATTCAATTGGCTCTTTCATCTCTTGTTCATTTAAACCAAAAGTGGATGTAAATGAACGATTAAGCCTTTTACTTATAGGCGCTGAAGCAAACCTCCGTAACAAATATGAATTGAATTTATGATTTGATAATTCTACAAACAGACGAAATAATGATTTCTTTACCATGAGACCCTCCAAATTATGACAAAAATAGTGCGGTTTTAACGACTTCCTTCCCTAGTGAAAACCCGTCTTATGTGATATGATATTTATTTATAAAGGGCGTTAGCGTGGTGTTACGATTCACCACCACTAGCGTTAAGGAGTGAAATGAATGTTCCTTTTAGAACATCTCGATCAAACGATCAAAAAAGCCAAAGGCCAAATTGCAAATATACTAACCCTGATGAACCTCGGTCTAGGTGCGTTATCGATCATTTTTGTCTTGCAAAATGAATTACGTATGGGTTTGTTATTTATTACCATTGCAGCAGTTTGTGACCGACTAGACGGGGCAGCAGCGAGACGTTTTCAATGTACGTCTGAATTTGGAAAGCAACTTGATTCTTTAAGTGACATTGTTTCCTTTGGGGTTGCACCTGCATTATTGATTCATCAAGCTATTTTACACGAATTTGGCTCGGTTGGGGCAATTTTTGCGATTATTTTTATAATTTGTGGAGCCATTCGCTTAGCTCGATTTAATGTGATGGAAAGTCATGGATTCTTTGTTGGTCTACCAATCACTGCAGCAGGATGTATTCTTACCTTCTCTTCATTACTCGTACCAATGCTCGAAGCATATAGCTTTATGTTTATAACAGTTATTCTAGCATTAATGATGGTAAGTTCATTTAAAGTAAGAAAAATGTAGAACGAAGCCCAAGCTAGCTGCTCGGGCTTTTTTTGATCCCTCCACGTCAAAAGTCTCGATTTCTTGTCGATTTTGTTGTCGAATTGTCAAAAAGAGTGGAAAAATTGCCTTTTAATGCTTTAATTTACCCTCAAAGTATTGACACCATTGGGGTTTCATGAGTAAATTTGAGTGGCAGGTTATTTTAGCTTGTTGGGAGACTTAATAAATCCAATCGAACAAACGAAGAAGCAATCATTCATTTCTTCATTCGTTTTTCAAAACAAGGTATGAAAGGGAGTTTTTTTCATGAACAAAACAGATCTAATTAATTCAGTATCAGAGCAAGCAGACCTTTCTAAGAAAGATGCTTCTAAAGCAGTAGACGCTGTATTTGACAGCATCACTAATGCACTTGTTGAAGGTGGTAAAGTTCAGCTAGTTGGTTTCGGAAGCTTTGAAGTACGTGAGCGTTCTGCTCGTAAAGGCCGTAACCCACAAACTGGTGAAGAAATCGAAATCCCAGCAACTAAGAACCCAGCATTCAAGCCAGGTAAACAACTGAAAGACGCTGTTAACTAAGAACAGTCCATAAAAGCGAAGAGACAAGCTCTCTTCGCTTTTTTCATGAAACGGCTGTTGTATCCTTTTGAAAAGTATGATATTTTGGTAATAGTTTTAACTATCAAGAATGTGTTAAAAACTGCATAGATCGACCACTAGGGGTGCAGAATTGCTGAGAGAGGTTTGATACCTTAACCCTATTTACCTGATCTAGATAATACTAGCGTAGGGAAGTGGTGAGAGCGTTCAGTCTCTTGTGACTAATTAATTGTTTAGTATGTCCTTAGACAATTATTCACTCATGTACATACGACGTTTATCAACCACTTCTATCGATAGAAGTGGTTTTTTTGTGTGGAAAATCGAAAGGAGTGTCCTTTGTTGAATGATCTTGATCAATTAGTAGACCTCGTTGACGAACGGGAAGAAGAATTACTTAGCTTACTTAAGAGACTGGTAGAATACCAAACAGAGAGCCCTCCTGCTAGAAACACAAAAGAAGCACAACAATTCATTGCTCATTATTTAGCAGACGCAGGCTTTGAGATTGATCAGTGGGATGTGTACCCGAATGACCCTAATGTCGTAGCTATAAAAAACGGGAGTGCAACCAACCAACATCGGAGCTTACTGTTAAACGGGCATATTGATGTGGCTTCAGTCGCAGAAGATGAAAATTGGACCTACCCTCCATTTACCACGACTACCATAGACAGAACTGTTTTTGGTCGTGGAGTTGCCGATATGAAAGGTGGATTAGCAGCTTGTCTGTTTGCTGTGAAGCTATTAGATGAGGCTGGGATTCAATTGCCTGGAGACTTACTCGTGCAATCAGTCATCGGTGAAGAGGTTGGTGAAGCTGGTACAAAAGAATGCTGCGATCGTGGCTACAGCGCTGACTTTGCCATTGTCGCTGATACAAGTAATTGTGAGATTCATGGACAAGGAGGCGTGATCACAGGGTGGGTCACGCTAAAGAGTCCCAAAACCTATCATGATGGCTTACGACGGAATATGATTCATGCCGGTGGTGGATTACACGCGGCTAGCGCGATTGAAAAAATGACAAAAATGATTACAGGACTTGCGGAGCTTGAGCGTCATTGGGCAGTCACAAAGACTTATCCAGGCTTCCCTGCTGGGATGAATACAATTAATCCAGCCGTCATTGAAGGCGGACGTCATGCTGCGTTTATTGCCGATGAATGTTCGCTATGGATCACTGTTCACTATTATCCAAATGAAACGTATCAGGAGGTCACTCGTGAAATTGAAGAGCATCTTCTAGCCGTTGCATCTGCTGATCCCTGGCTTAAAGAACACCCCCCACTTTTTCGTTGGGGTGGCACGTCAATGATTGAAGATCGTGGGGAGATTTTCCCAGCATTAAAAATCGACCGAAATTGGGATGGTCTCAAGCAGTTGCAGCGAGCACATACAAAGAGATTCGGCTCTCCCACTTCAGTTGGGATGTCTTCAACAGTTACAGACGGTGGGTGGTTAGGCGAAGCTAAGATTCCTACCGTCATCTATGGTCCAGGGGAACTAACCCACGCTCATGCAGTAGATGAGCAAGTATCCATTGATCAACTAGTTAGCTACACAAAAACCTTACTTACATTCATCTACGAGTGGTGCAGTACGAAAAGGCCATAGATCACACATAGAATCACTTTATATGTCACGAGAGTTATGTGCGCTATTTTGCTTTTATGTGCTAGGAAAGGCCCTTCATGAGCGAATAAACGGGGTTATGCGCGAAAGCAACCAACTTATGAGCGAGATTTTCGATATAGGTGCGATCTACTACGGTTTATGAGCGAACACCCGATTTATGTGCGAACACCCAATTTATGTGCGAACACCCATAAGCTAGCCCAAGCTATTACACATACAAGGAGGACATCTACATGTCATTTTCACAACGTTTACACGATAAAGCACAACCTATTTGGGAGGCCAGTCATAACCACCCTTTCGTACAAGGGATTGGTGATGGCAGTCTTAATCTTGAGAAGTTTAAATTTTTTATGAAGCAAGATTATGTGTATCTCATCGATTATGCAAGGCTATTCGCTCTTGCAAGCATGAAAGCGACCTCACTTGAACATATGTCGATGTTTGCTAAAATGCTCGATGCGACACTTAATGTCGAAATGGACCTACACCGTCAATATGCTGCAAAACTAGGAATCTCAAATGGTGAATTAGAAGACACTCAACCTGCTCCTATGGCTCTTGCTTATAGCAGTTATATGCTAAGCGTTTCTGAGCGCGGCTCGTTAATCGACCTCGTCACAGCGATTCTTCCTTGTGCATGGAGCTATTATGAAATTGGCAAGAAGCTTGCTGAGATCCCTGGTGCGATGGAGCATGAATTTTACGGTGAATGGGTCACGATGTATCAGTCTGAAGAATTTGGCGAGATTGCTGATTGGTTAATCAAATTGATTGATCAACTAGCAGAAGGCTTACCAGATAATGAACTTACACGACTTGAAGAGATCTTCCTTCATACGAGTCGCTTTGAGTACATGTTCTGGGAGATGTCCTATAACGAGGAGACTTGGCCAGCACATGTCCGTTAATCTACTTGAAATACGGGACCTGACGTTTACGTATCCCAAAAAAGAGATCCCAACCATTCAACGACTAAATATGGTTGTCAGAGAAGGAGATTTCCTCTCGATCCTTGCTCCAAGTGGGGCTGGAAAAAGTACGATTTTTCGCCTATTAACAGAATTAGAAAGGCCACAGCAAGGACAAATCCTTTATGAACTCAATCAAGACATTCAGATCGGCTACATGCCGCAACGGGACCTTTTGCTTGAATGGAGGACTGTTTTAGATAACGTCACTCTCCCTCTTGAATTAAAAGGTGTCCAAAAGAAGAAGGCTAGAGGGTTAGCCGCACCCTATTTCTCCGACTTCGGTTTAGAAGGTACACAAGAGCATTACCCAAACGAGCTCTCAGGAGGCATGAGGCAGCGTGTCTCCTTTTTAAGAGCGATCATTGGTGGTTGTCGCGTGTTGCTTTTAGATGAGCCATTTAGCGCTCTAGATGCGATTACAAGACTTCATATGCAAGATTGGTTGCAAGAGATGTGTCAGAAGCTCGAATTAACGACCATTCTAGTCACACATGATATCGACGAGGCTCTTAGATTAAGTGATCGTATTTTTGTCTTTCCGTCCACTCCACTTGCAGAATATGAGGAAATTACCCTTGCAGAACCTCACCCTAGAAGAGAATCCAAAGTGTTAGTCGATCATAAACAACGAATCCTGCAAACGCTCTTCATGGAGGCTAGGTAATATGGTAAAAAAATCCTTAGCCCCTACTCTCCTCCTGCTCCTTCTTTTGGGGATGTGGGAGATGATTGCAGCCCTAATCGCTAAACCTTATCTCATTCCAGGTCCAGTGGCAATTTTTCATAAATTGATAGAGCTTAACTCCACGCTAATGTTTATTCACCTCCCTGCCACTTTAGAGGTCGTTCTCATAGGACTAATGATCTCTACTGTGGGAGGTGTGAGCGTGGCAATCTTGATGCATCGTTTTAAAGTCGTCGAAAAAGCGCTCTATCCCCTGTTAGTCGTTTCACAAACGATCCCAATCATTGCACTTGCTCCTATCTTTGTGCTTTGGTTTGGCTATTCGATCTGGAGTAAGGTATTCGTGACGGTCTTAATTACGTTCTTTCCGATTACAGTCAATACTTTTGATGGCCTTAAATCAACGCCAAAAGAATTACGAGAATTATTTTTGACGATGAAGGCCAGTCCGGTTGCCATGTTCTTTAAGCTCTATGTCCCTTCTAGCATGCCATCCTTTTTATCAGGAATGAAAGTTGCGATCCCGTTAAGCGTTGTCGGAGCAGCTATTGGAGAGTGGCTTGGCGCTGAAGCTGGACTTGGTTATTTCAGCAGACGGATGATGACCCAATTTGATGGGCCAGGTGTATTTGCTCCGATTGTCTGGCTCTCTTTAATAGGCATGACTGGTTTTTTACTGATTACACTACTTGAACGATATTTATTACGATGGAGGAATCAACATGACTAAATTAAAAGGACTTGCTTTCTTTCTTTTAAGCGCTGTTTTGCTCACAGGCTGCGGGGCTTCCAATGAAACAAATGCAAGTGATTCAGACTCACTAGATGAAGTAAACATTATGCTCGATTGGTATCCAAATGCTGTTCATACCTTTTTATATGTTGCGATGGAAAATGGCTACTTTGAGGAAGAAGGACTTGACGTTAACATTATCTTCCCAGCCAATCCAACTGATCCCATTAATCTTACCGCAGCAGGTGAGCTTGATTTTGCGCTAAGTTATCAGCCTGATATTATCACCTCGCAACAGGCAGGTCTCCCTATTGAAGCAGTGGCACCGATTGTCCGCAGTCCATTGAATCATGTGATGTTCTTGGCAGATAAAGACTTTAAGAGTCCGCGTGATCTTGAAGGAAAGACGGTCGGATATCCTGGCATTCCGTTAAATGAACAAATTTTAAAAACAATGGTTGAAACGGATGGCGGAGACTTCTCAAAAGTAAAAATGGTCGATATCGGCTTTGAGCTTGGTCCTGCGATTATGACCGAGCGAACAGATGCTATTATTGGCGCCTATATTAACCATGAGTACCCTGTCTTAAAGCACGAGGGGTATGACATCAATTATTTGAACCCTACTGATTATGGCGTTCCGCCTTACTATGAATTGGTCCTCATTACGAATGAACAAATGAAAAATGAGCAAGCTGAAACCGTGGAAGCGTTCTGGCGGGCAGCCGAAAAAGGGTATCAAACCATGAAAGAGGACCCCGAGGAGAGCCTTGGCCTTCTTTTAGCGAATCAAGAACAAGCAAACTTCCCTCTCATAGAAACAGTAGAGGAAGAAAGTCTTTCGATCTTGCTTGAAAAAATGGAAACAGATAATGAAGCATTCGGTGAACAAAGTGATGAACACTGGAGTTCCATTACAGAATGGTTAGAAGAAACAAAGGAATAGATGTATCATGTATCATGTATCATTTACCATTCCACTTCCACGATGAGTAAGAGCCGAGGAGGGTAACCCTATCTTCATAGCTCCGACTATCTCTGCTATAATCAATTAAATTGTACAACAGATGCCCATAGAGTTGGAGGAAGTGAAAATATGTCAAATGCACCAAGCTGTCCAAAGTGTCATTCAGAATATACATATGAAGATGGAAACCTTTTTGTATGTCCAGAATGCGCACATGAGTGGACGTTAGAAGCTGAGCCTGAAAAGGTTGAAGAGAATAAAGTTACCAAAGATACGAACGGGAATGTGTTAACTGACGGGGATACCGTTTCCGTCATTAAAGACCTTAAAGTAAAAGGAACATCTTCTGTTATCAAAATCGGCACTAGAGTAAAGGGGATTCGCTTAGTTGATGGTGATCATGACATTGATTGCAAAATTGATGGATTTGGCGCTATGAAATTAAAATCCCAATTTGTAAAAAAGATTTAATTTCTA
The DNA here is from genome assembly GCF_032843265.1 of Alkalihalophilus lindianensis. Lineage (NCBI taxonomy): Bacteria > Bacillati > Bacillota > Bacilli > Caryophanales > Bacillaceae > Alkalihalophilus > Alkalihalophilus lindianensis. The sequence continues at coordinate 248,181 of NZ_JAWJBA010000001.1, read as the reverse complement.
TTTTCAGACGATTAACAAAGAGGCGACATCTTTTTGAGATGTCACCTCTTATTTTAATTCGCTCCTTTTAAATGCTTCTGATTTAGAATAGAGAAGCTAAACGATAGGAAGAGAAAACAGGAAGCCAATATAAAGGCCATCCTGACTCCCCACACATCCGTTAATACTCCTAATAACAAAACCGATACACCAAAAGTGAGCAACTCAACGGCATATTGAGCGGAGTAAACCTTTGGCAACTGATGATCCTGTATACTTTTTTGAATCGTCGTTTGTTGAGCGATCCCCTTTACTTGCTCCGTCAACCCAATGACTAATGAGAGAAAGAGGGCCACCCAAGTGATCGTATTCAATGCGAAAAGGAACGTAAGTAGACTAGTAGATAACGTCCCCCATACAATAATAGATGGCAACCGACGGTTCAAAAGCTTGCTGCTTCGTAATCAACGCCATGTAAGTAGCAGAACCGGTCAACTGATAAATTAATGTAATCAACGCTACAATATATAATACGTCTCCAAGGTTAGCAAACGATTGCCCTAACCAAAGAAATCGAAAAGACGAGCTGTGTTTCATTCCCCTATCCCCTTTACATGTACGAACCAGTATTTATAAAACTTGGTATGACATAAAGGAGAAAACCTACATTTAATCACCTCACCTCTTTAAAAACAGAAACAAGTCCAAGCAAAACATTTAAAATTATCTTGTTGGGATAGGGGTATTGAATACGCTCTTTAAACTGTTAGTAGCCTATGTAATTTGCACTTTGTAGGACTGATCTCTTACCACCACCGTCTCAGGCTTCACTCGAACGAGGATGGTTTGCTCATCAAAAGTTGTAAAACGAGAATCCCAAGTATCTGTATTTGGACCTAAATAACGCCTTAACAACCGATTAGCCCTTTCAGAGTCAAATGGTTCAACGCTTGCTTCCCCTCTGAAACCGATATGTATGACCTTTCCAGTCGCCTTTTCATAATCGATGATGCCGATAGCACATGTAGGGTTTTGTTTCAGTCTATGAGGGAAACGATCCGCAGACGTACTGCCAAGTATCCAAATGTGTTCTTCTTCCCATAAAAACCAGACCGGAGAATCTTTAGGTACCCCCTCCTCTACAGTTGCAAGGTGGGCAAACAATGGCTTAGATAGCATTTGTTCCATATCAACCGAGCCCTGATTACGTATCACTTTCATAAAGCTTAACACTCCTTAATCACTGATAACTTGTCCAAACTAAAACCTGTTTTGATGCTGGGTGCTACACCCGTCTATGATTCTATCCACATACTTCCACAAACTGTGTATTCGACATATTCCGTTTATTTCCTTCAATACAAAGAGAACAATATGGGGAATGACATTATCTCCAAATGAAATCCCCATTTCCCTATCATTCTGGAGCATCCGTTAAATCTCGAATGTCAGTCGAACCAAACACCAATAAAGCAATTAATACGCCAACAATAATTAATCCTGGAAAACTGGCTCCATCAAATTGAGGTTGATTGCAAGGAGGCTTCATCACTTGGTTTACCCCTTCCTATTTTTAGGCATTCTCTTTTTCATACCCTCATAAAGTTCATCAAGGGTGACGTCACCATTTTCTTTTAGGAATTCTTCCATCTCCCCAGCCTTTGTATCAGCTAAGGTCTGATAAGCTCCAAGTAAAGAAACAACAATGACCGGGGATCCTCTAAACAACTCAACCGAATCGACTTTTAATTTCCCACTTACGAGTAGAGCCGCTGCAATAAAGTCTAGGTTTTTACCCTTCAATAAATCATTTAAAGTATATGCGTGATTAAAAGGTTGTTGATTCGATCCGTAGTAATTCATCATCACACCCCCATATTCACTATATGAGCCCATGGGCGGATGTGTTAATTAATTTAACAAAAAGACACCTACCCCAAAGGAATGGTGTCTCTTTATCAATTAAAAATCGAAATGATCTGGATCTGGACCACAACGCTCATTTTTATTTAAGGCATTGATACGTTCCATATCTTCTGCATTTAACTCAAAGTCAAAGATGTCAGCATTAGCAGCAATTCTGTAATCCTTTATTGATTTTGGAATCGTAATAACTTTATTTTGAAGGTCCCAACGTAAAATAATTTGAGCAGGTGACTTTCGATAAGACTCGGCGATTTGCTTAATCGTTTCGTCCTCTAATAATTCACCTTGCTTTAATGGTGACCAAGCTTCAAGCTGAATGCCTTCTTTTTCACAAAACTCACGAAGCTCTACTTGTGTGAGGTGTGGATGATATTCAACTTGATTAATCATTGGCTTGATCTCAGCTTCTTTCAATAATTCTTCTAAGTGATGGATATGGAAGTTACTAACACCAATTGCCCTTACTCGCCCTTCCTTGTATAGCTTCTCTAGTGCCTTCCATGTCTCAACAAATTTCCCCTCAACCGGCCAATGAATAAGATACAAATCAAGATAATCGAGGTCTAACCTTTTTAAACTAGCGTCAAATGCAGCAAGAGTCGTATCATATCCTTGATCAGCATTCCACACTTTCGATGTAATAAATAGTTCGTCTCGGGAAACACCAGCTTCTTTAATCCCTTTGCCAACCCCTTCTTCATTTTTATAAATTGCAGCTGTATCAATGCTGCGATAGCCATTTTTCATTGCAGTTTGAACAGAATCAGCAGCCTCAGAGCCATCTTTCACTTTATATACGCCAAGACCAAACCAAGGCATCTTCACACCGTTATGTAATGTCGTTGTCTCTTTTATGCTCGTTACCATTATGCCATCTCCTTCATATTTAATAGAACTCTTCTATTTTCCTATAATTCGGTCAATAATGACAAGCTTAATTTTCCATTCATTTAAAAATAAAAAAAGAGAAGCTTATTTATTCGCTTCTCCTTTTTTTACTCCATCGCTAATTTCAATAAATAATTTGATATCATCAAACACTTTCTCTAAACTCAATGCCCAAAACTCAGAGCTTGTTGGATCCATCCCCGTATGCTTTTCTACAAGCTCTTCAACTGAAAGAATAGATGCATCGATTAATATTTCGTCAAATAACACTCCTGGCCGATCAGTTTTTTCGAGAACTGTATAAAAACCGATGCTTAATAAATGGGCAATCGTGTACGGATAATGACCAAATGGCTTATGAGTGAAGTAAAAATGACGTAACGACGCCCAAAACGTTGGATCGTAAGTATTAAAGAGATCACCCATTACCTCTTTTTGGACATCTTCCATCAACTGATTCAACTCACTCGCTTTCACAAAGCCACTCTTTCGTTTCTCATAGAGTTTGACTTCAAACTGGTGACGAATATAGCTATTTAAGATGGTAACTAAGTCTCTTACAAGTTGCTGATTTAACAAGTTGAGTTTTTCCATTGGATCGGTTGCTGCCTCAATCGCTGCTCGCATCACGATCGTCTCTGTCAATGTAGAAGCAAGCTCAGCCATGACTATCGGACAATCCTGTCGATACATAGGTAGCTCCTGCAATAATCGGTAATGATAGGCATGTCCGATTTCATGTGCCAACACGCCAACACTTTCAAGGTTCTCATGATAGTGCATGAAAATCCTTGATTCTTTATTAATAGGCATCGGTGCACAAAATGCGCCTGGACTTTTAAGCTCACTAGGTTGTGAGTCAACCCAGTGGTCCTTAATGATTTGTCGTGTAAATTCAGCTAGCTTAGGGTCAAAGGAATGTAGATGATTCTCAATAAAAGCGACGCCTTCTTTAAAGGGGACAACTTTTCCTTGTTGCTCTAATGCTAGAGGAGCAAATTGATCTGTCCAAGATAATTCCGTTGCCTGAAACAAATCTTTCTTTTGCTTAATATAATCATAGAATGGCTGTCTATTTTCCAGTACCGCTTGCCACATCGCATCTAAAGTCTCCTCTGTTAATCGATTAGCATCTAATGATTCTTTTAAATAGGAATCCCAACCACGTGCTTTGTACTGACTCAATCGAAATCCCGCAATATGATTCATCGCTTTTGCACAGATTGGAGCTTCTCTCTCCCAAGCCGTTTTCCACTGTTCAAATCCTTTTAGGCGAATCTCCCTGTCCGCCCCATAGTAAATGAGAGCAGGAACATTTTGTGCCTTGACTTCCTTTTCATTCAATGTAATGGAAACCTTACTAGCAGCTAGCTGATTCATCTCTCCCCATGCATGCAGGCCATCTGCTTGCAAGGACTTCATCGCTGCTTCAATCGAGTCATTATTCAACTGTAATTGCTGATGACGTCTGCGATCTAGGAGCACTTCAATATCTCTTACTCGTCTATCTTGAAGGACGGCTCCCCAATCTCTTTCTGAAGCACTGGCAAACAGTTGGTCTAACGTCGTCTCAAGCATCTGATAACGGCTATACACTTCATTTACAGAATGAAGCCAAACTGCTGCATCATCATTGGTCGTATCAATCGAATGTAAGCAGATGACGTATTCAAAGAGTTGATACCACTCTTGATAGATGTCTTGCGCCTCAAGCACATTTTGGATAATACCTTCTTCTTTCGCTGTATTTCTATCAACCACAAACGTTGCCAGTCGCTGGTCTACCTCGTTTAGTGCCTTCTTAACTTCTATTTCTGGAAGACCCTTTGGCTTGATCCTATCTAAATCCCACTTCATTCACTCAAACCTCCATTATGACCATCATTTTAATGTCTATTTCACTAAATAGGTTTTGGTGATTTTTTCGTATATAGGTCGTTCTTTTTTGAAAAAGGACACAATCATAAACGGAAAAAGGATATACTTCAAAAGCTCACGGTACAGTAAGCGCCATACGCTTGGCTTTTCTGCTTTTTCATCGTAAACATGTAGGTCAACAATCATCATTCCAAAAGAACGACGTGCCCGAATGACATAGAGTAGATGCACACCAATAAAGACGATCGCCAATATTCCCCAATTAATCAGAAGCAAATCAAATTCATTTTGCCACACATAATACGAGAAACCAGCTGCATCATCATATGGAGATTGCGACTTCACCATTAACCAAGAAGTCGTACCAGCAGCTGCTAGGATCATCACTAATGACAAAAATAAAAAGTCATAAAACGCAGCAAGTAACCTGTACCAACCATTTGCCCATTCATTTTTATTAAGCATTCTCTCTTTCCAATCAATGGCCATACACATCCCCCCTTACTAATCCTTCTTACAATAACACAATTTTCTAAATAATCACTTTACCCTTCTACGTCGCTCGCTTTAAAAGGTTTCATATTTTTAAAAGATCATGCTTAAGCCCATGAGAGGATTGAAGAATCAGCACCTTTCATGTAAAATGAATCAGTGAGAATGGATGGCAATTACATACAAAAACTTGATAAAGAGGTGCCTTACTAATGAGTAACGAAAAAGTTTTAGTGTTCGGACATAAGAATCCAGATACGGATACGATCTGTTCTGCTCTTGTTTATGCAGATTTAAAAAGTAAATTAGGGATGAACGTCGAACCAGTTCGTTTAGGAGAAATCAATGAAGAAACTGCTTTCGCCCTTAATTTCTTTCAAGCTGAAAAGCCTCGTCTAGTCGAAAATGTGTCAAATGAAGTGGAGCAAGTAGCTCTTGTTGATCACAATGAGTTCCAACAAAGTGTGAGTGATATTGAGAGCGTGAAGATTATCGAAGTAATTGATCACCACCGTATCGCTAACTTCCAAACAAAAGAACCTCTTAACTTCCGTGTTGAACCTGTTGGATGTACGACAACAATTCTTCATAAAATGTATCGTGAAAACAATGTTGAGATCACAAAGCAAATGGCAGGTTTAATGGTATCAGCTATTATTTCTGATTCATTATTATTTAAATCACCAACATGCACGGATGAAGATGTAGAAGCTGCAAAGAGTCTGGCTGAGATTGCTGAAATTAACCTTGATGAGTATGGCCTTGATATGCTGAAAGCTGGTACAAAGCTTGAAAATCGCTCAGCAAAGCAAATCATCTCCATTGATAGTAAAGAATTTCCAATGGGTGAAAAGTTAGTGGAAGTTGCACAAGTAAATACAGTGGATGTAGCTGAAGTCTTAGCACGAAAAGAAGAAATTGCTGAGGAAATCAATGCGACGATTGAATCTAAAAACTTAGAAGTATTCGTTCTTGCGATTACAGATATTTTAGAAGGCGACTCTACCATTTTAACGTATGGCAATGGCGTTGCAAAAGTAGAAGAAGCTTTTGACGTTGCTGTTACAGAAAACACTGCCCTGCTTAAAGGTGTTGTATCAAGAAAGAAACAAATCATTCCTGCCTTAACAAAAGCAATCGGTTAATAGATCTTAGATGAACCTTGCTCCGTAGAACCTGGAGCAAGGTTCTTTTTACTGAGCAAATCGCCTGACTTTGTTACTTAAAGATAGAATATTGTCTAATTTGAATAATCGACGTTCTTTCCTCGTATAACAATACGCAATAACATGCTGGTCATTCAAGTTGACAACATCAATCACTCGCTGTGTCAGTTCTCCATTAGCTGATAGATAAATCATCTCTACCTTTTCCTTTCGTTCCATCGCTCTCATTAATAGCCCTTGCATGGTCTGCACCTCACATATATTTGTCATCATTATAAACGAACAAACGTTCTTTAATCAACCAAAAAAGGAATGCACGTTCGTATTTATTTTATGCAAATATAGGGAAATAATGACAAAAAGAACAGCCAATAAATGAACTGTTCTTAGCTTGTAAATGCGACCAACATCGAAAAACCGAGCAAAAAGAAGAGAATAGATCCAATGATACTAAACCCTATGTATAGACTTAATTTTCTCCACTGTTTGGCTTTGAGCAGCATAGATGCTTCAACACTAAAAGTGGAATAGGTGGTAAAAGCCCCGAAAAAACCAATCCCTACTGTTAAGAATAAAGGGTCTTCATAAGCTCCTAGAGGAATTTCTTGAAAATAACCACCAAAAAATGCTCCGAGGCCAAAGGATCCAATGAGATTAACCACGAGCATAGCGACTGGAAATGGAGGATCTAGATATCGTTTCATCATTGCTAAGCCAACGAGATACCTAGCAATCGCACCAATTCCACCGCCTAGTGCAAGTAAAAGTACATTCATTAACTAACGGCCCCCTTCCATTTTCTGTCGCGTCTTTGTTGCCAATCTAGTTGCTACTAAATAGCCTCCAAGAGCAAATAAGATGCCTCCAAAAAGCGATAGAACGATATAGAAAATCGCATCTATAGGAGTACGACTGTAAAGGAAAATCGAATCAGCTGCGAACGTTGACATCGTCGTAAAACCGCCACAAAGACCTACACCTAACCCTACTTTTATCCACTCTCTTGGTATAAAGACGATAAACCATGCAGTTAGAAAGCCTAATAATAAGCTTCCACCAAGATTCTCAATAATGGTCCCAAGAGGATAACCCAATTCTAATGTTAATACGTTAAAGAAATAGCGTAGAAACGTCCCAATTGCTCCACCTACTCCAATAGCAAGTATGTTTTTATATGTATTGTTCAATCGTTGACTCTCCTCTCTTTAAATTAAACCTTATTGTAGCGTAAGTTGTTATGAAATAAAAAAAGAAGCTATTTCATTAAAACAGCATAATCTCCCAGTCAATGTGCATCTTAAATATGAAAAAAATTTAGCTTGAAGAGGGTTTTCGATGAAGTTACGATTTTTACTGTGCTCATTATTAATTGTCGGCTTAGTAACAGGAGTTATGACCAACGTTGGATATGCAGTACCAAGCATTATTGATTTTGAATTAGAAATTGATCTTAAAGATGGCAACAAATATGATTAAGAGTATGAAGTAAAAGGTAGTTCCATTGAAGCTAAGTATCAAGTTCCTGGTGAACCTGTCGTCTATGGGCAAGATGCCGCAACTAAAGTACAAGATTTTATGTCTAAGCTAGCTCTAACCCCATCATCTAACCGTGATGAAGTAATTAACACTACTTTATCACAGCTTGGTTTAAACAAAGATGACGTAAAAAATTTGAGCTTGAAGTGGACTTTGATAATGGTCAAGAGTTAGACATTGAGTTTAAAGGTTAAAGACATACTGAGGGGCTAGGACATATCTAAGAGGTTTAACTCAGGATACGAACGAAGCGCTAAATGAGCGGATGAAATATGCGCAGACCTCCTGCGGGATAAAAAGCAGAGGTGATACAGACCGCATCAGTAATGTTCGATTTTCCATTAGTTAAAATGCTTTTTTCCCAGCCTCTTCATTTGTTACGACTCTTCCGACTGTTTTTCGATCAAATATTGATACACATAAATCGTTACATACAACCATAATCCACTTAGCAGAACTCCCCCAATGATATCACTGATATAATGAACTCCTAGATAAAGGCGGCTAAATGCAATCGTTACAATCATTGTTATACCAAATACTAGAATACTTACGCGTGCAACTGCATGTCTTGTATGCTTCCAAAACAAAAAGATAATAATCCCATATAATGACATGGCAGCCATCGTGTGTCCGCTCGGATAACTAAAGCCCGCTTCATACACAAACGTTGATTCGGGCCTCTCCCTTTTAATCATCCACTTCGTGAAAGTATTAAGAGCTGTCGACCCAATCATAACCGCAATAAAGAGAAACACCTCTTGCCATTTTTTATAGGTTAAGTAAATGATCATGATACATATAAGTGAAATAATAACCGCGGGAACAATATCCCCAATAAAACTAAAAAATTGCATCGCAGCTGTTAATGATTCGGTATGAGTTGGAATGATCTTTTCTATTACATACCGATCAATCGTGGCTGTATACCCCATTATGACAACATAAGTGGTCACCGAAAAACTAAGTAGGATGAGAAAAAAAACAACCATAAAATGCTTATGTGAATGTGCTTGCATGTTTACACCTCGATTTTGAATAATAGCCACAGTTAGAGTAATACATTTTCACTTCACTCCTACTATACCCAATAAGGTGTAAAGTTGAACATGGGCTATGAACATTGTCCTCAAACGCTAAATAATGTTCATTCTCCTATTTTCTTCAAAAATATTTAAATAAAAAACCACTTCATCACAAAAGAAACCAGACTTTATGCCCATATATAGGTTTAACCTTTTTGCTAGCAGGGTACTAATTTACAGACACTAAACTATTATGCAAGAGGTGCTTAACTATGTTATCGATGATAGAACAGGCAATTTTTAAAAGAGAAATCGAAAAATTATCTGAGGAATATTTAGCCTGCCCTAATGATCAACTTAAGCAACAAATTAAAGAAGAAATTATTCAATTAAGTGCTGTTCTGTTGAAAACAGTTCGTATCAATCACATTACTAATTATTTTTATTTTGAAAAGATATCTTTTTCCATGATCTCTGGAATTTGCAACATCTCAACCACATCCTTGAAATAACCTCCTACCCATTCCCTACTAATTCGGAACGACTTCAACACTCCTTCCTTCCAACATTCCAAATAATCTTTTTAAAAATTTTTACGTTATATAGTTGATATCGTAAGGTTTTGCTATATACATATGTACGCAATTCTAGTTAAGCGGATGTCTTCACCCTAACCAACCACAACACCACAAACGATCTGCATTTGATAGAATCATATTTGGATCATTCACTATCTCATATATTTATTTCATTTGATAGTAGGAATCAATTTCAAATAAATGATATCTGGCTTTAATGTATGAAACATAATTAGTAACTGAGTGATTTTATCTAGGGTGTGTACATAACTATATCCTTTACTTAGCAATATACGTTCGAAAAGTAGATTCCTGATAAATAAGAAAAACTCTTTTTTATTTGGTGGTCATAACTTCACCCTCTCCTATCTAGTAAAAATTAGAGAGGCTCTCTATCTCTTGCTCCTACTTTATAAAATAACTTGATATATCATTTTGTAAATAAATTCTCACTTCACTGTTGAGAGAGTTCTTCCGTTGATGCATTTTGCTGTTGAGCTGATGTTCTATAGTCTTCAAACTTCTGAGGCTTGTATAAAGATCTCCAACACCGACAAAAAACACCGGCAATTTGCCGGTGTTTCAAGTATTAATACAGTTAAGTTAAGTGCTACCCTTTTACTAATTGGGTTTCAAAATAAGCGTTCATAATCATTTTAACTGTTACTTCAGACATATTTAAATGCTCTAAAGGTGAGTGCTTAATGAGCTTTTGTGTATTAGTATCTTCAAACTGGATCGCTCCTGCTAAGTAATCATTAAATACATCGACCATACAATTCAATTTCTCTTCAGCAGGATTGAGTTCATAGTTGGAAGCATCCTCCACCACTGATAAATTATCAAATTGCAATGCTTGCTTAAGCATGTTAAGGAGATCGATATTTTTTGGCGGATAAGGATTTGTAATATTATAAATATGGTTTCGCTCAGCTTCTGTTGCTGCAAGTGCTAAAATATCAGCTACATAATCAACCGGCACTAAGTTTGATGTCCCTTCTTTATTCGCAACTAAGCGATACGTCATCTCTTGACCTGCTTGCCGTCTGTTAACCTTTCGTTTGAAAAGATCAAGGGCACGCATGAAGCCATATAAAGTAAATTCCGAATCAGCTTCTCCAGTCTTCGAATCACCGACGATAATAGAAGGTCTGAATATGGAAACATCCATCTTATCAGCATAAGAGAATACGAGATGCTCGGATTTTACTTTACTTTCTTCGTACGGGTTATTGTAGGCGACGTCTGGATCGTATAATTCTTCAACACCTCTAGTTCGTTTTCCGACTGTATAGGCCGTGCTGACATAATGAAATGCTTTTGCTCCGATTTCAGTCGCTAACTCAAGTGCATGCTTCGTTCCCTCATAGTTAACCGCAAATAGCTCTTCTCGTAAATCCAAATCAAATTTCACAAGCGCAGCTAAATGGTAGAATGTATCCACCTTATTCATCACTGTTAATAAATCTTTAGATGACAACCCACAAGATGGCAGCGTAATGTCGCCTTTTATGAGATGGATACGGCCTTGTTCTTCAGGTGTAAAAGTCGATTTGATACGCTCTCCTTTTTCAACATTCCGTACAAGGACATATACGCTATGTGAGGAGTTGCTTACTAGATTCTTTATGAGCTTACCACCTAGAAAGCCTGTAGAACCCGTTAAAAAAATGTTCATTTATCTATTCACTCCATTTGTGTTTGTCATTAAGAAATCTTCCTGACCTTTTCTACTTGATCAAGTAGAAACGATACGGAAACCTCGTTAAACTTTCGGTACTTTTCAATGTTACAAAGGTGACCACATTTTTCAAATATAATCATTTGCGCATTGGGATCGGTTTTAATATCATCTTTTAGCGTATCAATAAAAAAGTGATCTTCGCTTCCGGAAATGTATAGTTTCTTTATATGCGAGGCTTTTTCTTGAACCTTCGTATAGGTTGTTTCAATCGTTTGTACCGCATCATACCAACCCATAAAGTTCTTCCTCTTCATTTTCACAGCTTCGCGAATGAAGCTATCTCTTGATTTTTTGTGATTTGCTTTTGGCATCATAATCTGGGCAAAAAGCTTGTAGATCCATAAATGCGGTGTGAAAGGTTTGATGAGCTTACCAAATGTAAGCAACGCTTTTGAGGTCAAATTAAATCTTGTTACCGTACCAGCCATCACGACACTTTTCACACGAGCAGGAGTGTCTTGTAAAATTTGATGAATAATAATCGTACCTAGAGAAACCCCAACAAAGTGGGCTTTTTTCACACCTAATTGTTCGAGTGTTTTCACCACTTCCCGCGCAGCGAGTTGCCATGAAAATGACTCCTTATAGGAATCAACATCAGCTGACTCCCCGTGTCCAGGTAATTCAATGGTAATAACATTAAAATGTTCTTTATATGATTTAAGTTGTAGATTGAAAATTTTTGAGTTCCCACCAAATCCATGAATGAAAACAACATCTTCTAAACTACTATCTTTTTTATGAATGGTATAATCTAACACTTTTTAAAACACCTGCTTCCTCATACGTTCCCCTATTATAAAGGCATTCAGAGAGTCTGTCACGTCGATACCTGTCGAACGAATGTAGAAGGTGACGAACGATGAGTGTAGCTATGCGTTCGAGTTAAATTAAGAACATTGTGTGAAAACTTGTTATTTTTTACTATGGGTCTCAGCTACATCCATTTGCTCTGTGTTGTTTTCCAAACTCTTACATTCATAATGTAAACATTTACTAATATCTACTATTCGACAGGTAACGATCATATTAGTATTTCATTTTAAAACCCCATACAAAGAAAGAGATAGCCGCATCACTGCGGCTATCTCTTTCTTTTCTATCACTCATCTATCTCTGATAATTCCTCTTCTGTGACCCACTTATGATTTTCAACTTCTTCTCTACTATCAGTCAATGTGAAATCAACCATATATACGGTTGTATCTTCAGCGGAATCGATGACTGCCATTGCTCCTTGCATGCCCTCCATATGGTCTGCCTCTAGAGTGACCTCATCTCCTGCTTCAAATGGTTCCTCTTGTGCTTCTTCAAGCTCTTCATGAATGACCCATTTATGATTTTCTTCTCTTGGTCCACCATCAGTTGGATCGTAGGAAACGGCATATACCATCGTGTTATATGCCCCAACAATTGTTGCCTCAGCACCTTCCATTCCTGGCATATGTCCATCTGTGATCATGGCTTGGCTCCCAACTTCAAATGTTGGATTCTCTGCTTCTTCTAAACCATCAGGCACTTCTCCTGAACTAGAGTGATCCATATGAGCATGTTCATCCATTTCAGAATGGTCCATCTCAGCACTTTCCTCCGAATCCGCATTCATTTTCTCATCTGGATTAATATCCTCGGTGTCACCACAAGCAGACAGTGCCAATGCAGTTGCTAAGGTCATGCTTCCTATTACTATTTTTGCTTTCTTCATCCCTTACCACCTCTACCTTTCTAAGTTCTTAGATACCATTTAAGTTTACACCGAAAGCTTTCTTCTAACAGATTCAATCTTCCTATTCCTTTTTATCTGATGAATTAAACTAACTACCCTTTCCTCGTGATAAATCTGAGTCGTTTGGTACCACCAATTGCTTTCCAATAAGATACTGGCTGAATTTCACCTTAGATAAGAGCTTAGCTAGTATGATGGATCCTCCTACAGCTACCATATAGACGAAAACGAAATAGAGGAGCGGGTTTAGAAAATCAATCGTTGGCATCAAGTATAAAATAAACTTGTGTATGAGATAAATATTAAACGAATATTTACTAATGATTTTTATAAAAACAGGAACCCTGTCAATTGTCATTGTAATAGCAATAATCGCAAAGATCATACTCATCGTGTAGAGGAGCATGTCCACTCGTTTGGATGAGACGACGTGCAAAATTTCTGTAAGGACTAATACGACAATGAGCGCAATTGATAGAAACGGAAGAAGTAAGATTTTCTTCTTATTTTCAAAAAGCTTCTCCTTTAATATCTCGAAGTTTTTGCCACAATAGTACCCTAGGACAAAATAGAAGATCCATCCTAGAAAGGGAACCCAATAGCCTCTTAACCATATATATTCGGCTGCTGCATTATTCATAGGTTCGGTAAAATTAAAGAAACTTAAGTACAATACATTTATAGCAAAAGCAATACTTAAAGCTATTTTTGGAGACCAGTTTCTTAAATACTTTTGCAGTAAAACGTGCAAAATATAAAATTGAAAAATGATTAAAATAAAATACCCATAATATCCTCCTAGAAAGATGTGCACAAAGGCTTGACGTAAGCCTTCTTGCCAGGAATGCGAGATGAGAAAAGCAAATAGGATACCAATGGAGATAAAAGGGATAAGCAAGAACTTGATTCTTTTTTTGAAAAAGCCTTGTGGTACATAGTTTGGATAAGACCTTGCTAACAAAAGTTCTGATAAGAAAACAAATGCAGGTGTACCAAAATACGCCATGAATCGAATTAAGATCAACAGATGCTCTTCTAGTTGATTGGCGCTATATTCATAATTAGCAAGCGTTGTGTCAACTGCGTGAGTGGTTGCTACAGCTAAACATGCGATCGCTCTAATCCAAAATGCTTCATTGATAAATTGTTTACTCAATTAGGAACACTCCCAGGAATTTCTATACCAAATTTGCTTGAAATTATTCTTCCCTTAAATGAAAGAAGATATAAGGTAGCCTTTATCCTCATACCCAAATGAGTTGAGGATTACCCTGGTTTTTAATTGGAAAACCATCCGTAACAAGTCTCGAACATAGCAAAAACAGCCGGCACACGCCAGCTGTTCCTTCTAACCTTTTCCTTGACTATGCTTATAAAACTCATGAAATAACTTCATTAATGCCCGCTTTTCAATCCTAGAAACATAGCTCCGGGATATTCCAAGTTCCTTAGCGATCTCACGTTGCGTCCGTTCTTCTTCCATATCAAGTCCGAAGCGGCCAACGATCACTTCTTTCTCACGATCATCGAGCACATGAATATATTCGTAAATTTGCAATTTCTCCATTTTCGTTTGGATCACATCGACAATATCATCGGCGTCTTCTTGTAAGACATCAATAAGAGAGATTTCATTGCCTTCCTTATCCGTTCCAATAGGGTCATGTAGAGAGACGTCTTTTTTGACTTTCTTTAGTGCGCGTAGGTGCATGAGAATTTCATTTTCAATACACCTCGCTGCATAGGTTGCAAGCTTCGTCCCTTTTCCATCTGAATAGCTCTCAATTGCTTTAATTAGACCAATCGTCCCAATTGAAATCAAATCTTCTGTGTCTTCTCTCGTGTTTTCAAACTTCTTAACAATATGGGCAACAAGTCTTAAGTTATGTTCTATAAGCAGATTTCGTGCTTCTGCGTCCCCTTCTTGCATCAGCTTTAAGTATTTCCGTTCCTCATCTTTTTTTAATGGCTGCGGAAACGCGTTGTTTTTTACATAGGAAACAAACACAATCACTTCTTTAATAAAATAAGAAAGTGCCGCTAGCATTCCAGACACGACCTCACCCCCTGATATGTCGTTTCTTTATTCATATGTCGAATTGGGCTTGGCCGTGTCTGTACACACAGAAATGAATTATGTAATTTATTGAGGTCACACCTTCTCGTTTCACGATAATATGCTGGAGCTGATAAGTAGCTTGTTAGATGATAGTATAGTAGCATTCATACATTTAAAGAGGTGTAAAACATGCGTGTGTATTACGATGAAATCGATGGCCATCTTTACCCTAAGCTGCTCATAGTGCCAGCCACCACTGATCAGCTGAAACCTACCTATCAACTAGACGTTCCTTTTGAACGGTTTCATGCGGAAGATTTTCACGAGGAGTTTAAAGGTTTGACGGTCACCCTTGGAGAATTGATGCGAGTAGCCGATCACGAGACATCTTTCTCGGTCCATATCCCCTCTGTGCGTAGATTCTTAACACAACGATACGGAAGCGATCAACAAATAGAAAATATCGAGCATTTCGTTATACTGATTGATGACTTAGAAGAGCTTCTACAAGTTGATGTGCGAAAATGGATCCATAACGATTAACATGATAAAGAGCGACAAGTTTCATTCCTTGTCGCTTCAACTTCCATATTTATCCACTTATTGTCTGATTCATCGCAATCGTTAAACGCTCTTCAACGTCTTTTGCATGACTTGTTAATTCCTTATCTTCTAGTGCTGAGATTAAATGAGTTGGTTTAGGCATTCCAATCTTCGTCACACCCTGGTCTACATAGACAACCATTTTACATGGAAGGAAATATCCAGCAAGTAAGTTCCTTGAAAGAACATCCTTCGCCACTTTCGGGTTACAAACCTCAAGAACACGGAAGTCCTCATCGAACGTTTGTCCCTTTTCTTCTAACTTGGAACGTAAATCAAAATCCCATAGCACACCAAATTCTTGCTCTTTTAAGTTTGTTACTAATTTTTCAACTGCTACATCAATGGAATCAGGTGATTTTACTGTTACATGGAACATTTGAAAGCCTCCTTATTTATAGGTGATTAATACCCCTATATCTATATAACCCACTGTGCGAACGTTTAAACATTTTAAGCAACTAACTGTTCAATTAATCAAAAAAAGGCGAAGCACGCAGCTTCGCTTTTTCTTCATTAAAATTTATCTTTTCCAACTTCACCGGGAATATTGCTTGTGTTAGTTGATTGTGTGGCGTCTGGGTTGATCTCGTCTTTTACTTGAGCTACTTTCCCGCCGATATCTTTCACATCATCTTTTAATTCTTGTGCTTGGTTTACAATATCCATTGAGTCTTCCTTAACGTCATTGATTTGTTCTTTGATGTCACCATTTACACGTTCATATAAATCCTTTGCCTCTGTAATCGCTTCCTTTAAGACAGCGGAAGCAGATTGAATTCTTGCTTGAACATCTGTTTTCACTTCTTCAGGGTTTTCTTTTACTTTTGTGTACATATCCATCGTTTGGTCTTTCATGTCACTCGTTGCTGTTGTGATACGGTTTCTTGTTTTAGGGTCTAACATTGCGACAGCTGCTCCGACTGCTGCTCCGATTACGATCCCCTTCACTAAACTTCCACCTTTTTCATTTTTAGCTGAGGGTGCTTGTGCATATGGTGTATGAGTTACTTTTGACTGTGCCATTGATAGAACCTCCTGTTATAGTTAAATTAATGTTTGTTAATAGAAAAATACCCTGTTTTATGATCTCTAAACATGAAGAAAGAACCTACCAGCAATTGGCAAGTTCTTTCTTAAGTTGATCACTCTATTTATCTACATGTAGTCTTTGAATAATTTTGGCCAGCAATCTTGTTCGTTCTGTTAAGGATGCTATCTCCAAATACTCATCTTCACTATGCGCATTCCCACCGATCGGCCCAAGTCCGTCAATGGTGGGGATTCCCATCGCAGCCGTAAATGAAGCATCTGACCCGCCGCCCGTCTTTGTATCTTTAATCTCCATGCCAAGCTCTCGACCGACATCTTGTACGATTTGAAACAACTTGGCTATCTTTTCATTTTTAAGCATCGGCGGGCGACTAATATCACCCGTTAAGGCGATCGTGGTTCCTCGTACATCGGTTGAAGCACATACCTCTTCAATCTTATACTCCATCTCACTTGCTTGCTCAGGTGTTGCCACACGTACATCAACATGTCCTATAGCTGAGGAAGAGATGGTATTCACTGCATTTCCCCCTTCAATGATGCCGACATTTACTGAAATCCCATGTTCATGATCATTTAATTCATGAAGTTTCACAATTTTATGAGCGAGTTCTTCAATCGCACTTCTGCCTTTTTCCGGTTCAATCCCTGAATGAGCAGCGAGGCCTTGTACTTCTATTTTGTATCGCCCACTGCCACGTCGTTCCGTTACAAGTGAACCATCTTTTCTAGCAGGTTCCATTATGAGCGCATAAGCAATCCCTTTTGTTTCTTGTTCGATTAAAGAGCGAGACGTTCTCGATCCGATTTCTTCATCACTATTTAAGACAATCCGAACATTTTTATACGCCTTATCATTCTCATTTTTCAACGCACGAAGCGCATAGAGAACAGAAACGAGACTGGCTTTCATATCTATGACGCCAGGACCATAGGCACGTCCTTTCTCTTCATCAATTCGAAACGGCCTAGCGCTCGCGGTGCCATCTTCAAAAACCGTATCCATATGGGCAACAATTAAAATATCTGTGTGCTCGGCCTCTGGGTGATTGATAACCAAATGGTTGCCAACCTCATTATTTCCAATCACACGTACATCATAGCCTAGCGACTTAAACTCTGCTGCTACAATCTCACCAATTTTATCTACTCCAGCTTTATTTGTTGAACCACTATCAATATTGACCAGTTTCTCAAGTAATTGAAGCATTTCACTTTCTTTGGAATGGATCTCGATCATACTAACGTACCTTCTTTCTTCTCCTACACATTTACGTTCATTCTATTATATGCTACCTATTCCTTATATTTTCGTTGATGTGCGCCCTTTTCGCAAGTATGAAAGTAAAAAATGACAAATTCCATGAGTGCCTATGCGACTAAAATTTGATATGTAAATGAATGTACCAATCATTATTTTCTATATTTTTCCTCGCACACATCTTATACTATGAAAGAGAATATACTTTTTGAGGTGAGCATATGGACACCCTTTCCTTTCAACTTTCTAACTATACCATTCGTTATTTTGATCAAAGCATTCAGCTTTTGCGTAAGGAATTTGAATTATGTCAGTATTTATACCTGCACCCTAATCATGTTTTTAGCAGAGATGCTCTTCTTGAGGCTGTGTGGAGTGATGCCTACCCTACTGATCGCACAGTAGATGATCATATTTACCGCCTAAGAAAGAAGCTTCAGCCTCTAAGTAATATGGTGAAAATTGAAACCATAAGAGGCCTTGGGTACCAACTGACCGTCCTTCCACGTTCAGAAGTGAAACCAATCATCACAGATCCAACATTTCTTGCTTCTAGCACAGAACTCTTGCATACCTACCATTTATACGGGAATGGTCTAGCTATCAAATCTTTGTTAGATAATCCCGCATTTGGGATCGAACCACCTCAAAATTTACGGATTCCACTTGCGTTTATGTCGGGAGAGTATCATGCCATCGTAAATGATTCTTCCATTTCTTTTCATGAAAAAGCTTTATTTTTACTGTGGATTCACCTCTTGATTGAGGGCGCTCCGCATACAGTTCATTATTTTAATCAAGCCCGGAAAAAGAACCTCTTCCCTTCAGAACAGCAGCTTGAAGTCGAAACACTTAGCACCATTCTTTTTAATTTGCTGAGTCGAAATATCAAAGAAACGTCTGAGACCATCGCCTATACTGAAACGAAAATAATCTCACCTGATCAAAGCTTCTATCCATTTTTCAGACTGACAAAGATGATGTATGCCATTTGCAATGGGAACAAACAACAAACGTTAGCAGAAAAAAAACTTCTAGAGGATTTTTTTCAAAAACGCCCTTATCAGAGAGAGAAAGGGATTTTCACTGTACTTAAAGGAATCATGGAGATAATCGACGGAAAGAAAACAGATGGACTCAACCACATTCAAGAAGGAATGGATACGCTAAAGCGATCCCACTTCAACTCCCATATTGGCTTATCCATTGCCATCCTTACCTTTTACTTAGAGAAGGAATGCAAGGACAAACACCTTTTAAAGCAAAGAGACACTTATTATGAAGAGTTCGTCAAACCTTATAAAGTAGAAGTACTTCGCGAGCAATTAAAATCTCTTTTTCAAACTCACCTCTGATATTCCTCTGACATACCTCCTTTATCATAAGAAGCATCAAAGATAAGGAGGTATGTCACTATGACTGCCCACTCACTACTCTCAAACAAAGTATTTATGAGGGTGTTTACTTCATACAGTCTCTCTATGCTCGGAATCTATTTTGACCGCGTTGCCATCTTTTTATTGTTTGCTTATGTATGGCAGGAACGTCCTCTTATGCTTGCACTCATTGCTGTAGCCATCGCTCTACCGCAAACGCTAATCAGTCAATTTACAGGTGTGTTTATTGAAAATAAAAATAAAATCAAAATCATGCTGCTTGCTGATGTGAGTACGGCTCTTCTCACCTTTTCATTATTGTTCATCTCGAACACTTGGTTCTTTTTAGTCATTCTCTCCCTCCGCTCTACGATTGCGACCATTCATTTCCCAGCCGAACAAGCGATTATTAAGCAAATTGTACCTGAATCACTCGTGATGAGGGCAGTGAGCTTAAATGGGTTATCTGCTCAAACTTCTAGAATAATAGGTCCTGTGGTTGGGGCCACACTTGCTGCCTTGTATTCTCCTCTTTTATGTATTTTTATAAATGGCGTCACTTTGATCCTTTCAAGCTTGTTACTATTAAGCGTCCTACAGGAAGGAAAAACGACCTCTTCTAGTAAGACTAAAAAGAAAAATAGTTTTTGGGGTGATTGGCGCGAAGGGTGGCGGATCATTTTAAAGACGAGAACGCTTCTGTTTTGTTTCTTTTATTCCTTCCTAGGTTTTTTCGCTGTACAAATGGTTGATGTTCAATTTCCTATTTTATTTCGAATGCTCGCACCAGACCGACCTGAAATCATGGGATGGATCATGTCATTTGTAGGCATTGGTTCAGTACTTATCATTGTCTTTTTATCAAGGTACAAACAATTGCCTTACCCCACCTATTTACTAATCATTAGCTTTCTTTGTTTAGGAATTGTTTTATTGAGTGCTGGATTTTTAACGACTGAGTTTCATTTATCAGGACCATTATTAATGGCGATCGTATTGGGCTTTGGAGCGGGGTTGCAAATGATCGTTGCTCAATACGTCATTCAAACAGAGACAAATGGGGAAACGATTGCTCGTGTTTCAAGTCTTTATAACTCCATTATTAGCCTAAGCATTCTTATTGCTCCATTGGTTGGTGCGTTCCTTGTCGAGATCCTTTCGATCCATCCCGTACTAAGAGCCTCTGGTATCTTCCTATTCTGTATTGGAGCCGTGACCTTCCTTACTCAAAAAATTGCTCATCATAAGGAACCCCCAGCTTTAATGAAACAATCATCTTAACAAAAAGTAGAGCACTCCCCCAACGTATTTAGGGTAGCGCTCTACTTCTTCTCCTTCTCACTTACAAAATGAGACCCAATCAACAAGGCTGCTCCTACTATAAGGATGGGGATCGAAAACATGGTAGCGGACTCTGGAAATCCAACATCCATTATCGGGTGTAGGGCAACCCCTAATGATGCGAGCCAAATCCCGACGATCACAACTGTTTTCTTCTTATTTGAAACATGCACTTCGATAACCACCGATCTAAGATTTCGTTAATGTACCTTGATGAAAGATCATTTTCCAGTTCCCCTCAACTTTTTTCCAAATAGAACTTCTTAAAGTGTAAATAACGCGGTGCTCATCAAAGACACGAAAAGTGGCTAGGACTACATCCGGTGCTAATTCGCGCACCTCAAAATCATGAATGGTCATCTTCACAACCCCGACTCCTCCGTCTCCTAAACAATCGTCCCTCACCCAAACATGTCCTGAGCTACCAAATTCTAAAAACTCCTCATCTAACAGCTCTTTAAGCTTTTCTGGGGAAGTTCTCGTTTCTCGTTGAAGTAGCTTTTCTTCTAAGCGTAAAATCGTTTCTTTTATTGTGTGAATGCTATTCATCTTACCCCTCCAATTAAATGTTACTTTTGTTCGACTAGCCTAAATCCGCTACCAACCGGATCAACTAAATAAGCTAAATAATATTCATCGAATTCCATCTTCTCTCTAACAAGTTGGGCATCTTGTTCCAAAGCTTGTTTTATCGTCTACACAATAGACTCCACTTCAATTTGAATTCGGGTACCTACCGTGCGGAAAATCTTGAGGACCTTTTGCAATTCCTCTCTTAATAATTATTTCGGTATGATCCTTTAATGTAACCGGGTAATAACCCCAATTAGGTTGGCTTATTTCCCAACCAAAAACATTCGCTTAAAATGCAGCGGACCTCTCAGAGTCCTGACTGCTCATCTCAAAAGAAACCACTTTTTCCATCGACCAAACCTCCAATTCAGCTTAGTTGTCTTTATCTATTCGCCAAATACAAGCGATATCCCTTGTTTTACCAACAAATTCTCGCTTTGCCTTTAGTCGTTTTGGTAAACACAAAAAAACATCAGTCCCACAGAGGAGACTAATGCTTGTTTACATTGAAGTGATTTTACGTCCTTTTTCTGCCAATGCATAATAAATGCCATGCTCAAGCGTTTGGAAACAATCATATTTACTCAAATTAATACCCGATTTTGTAATCGACATGCTTAGTTCAGCCTTAATCCCAACAAGGATGGTCTTTGTTCCAATTAAAGATGTCGCTGACACTAATTTTTCTATCAAATCTGCAGACAACGGGGCTACTTCTGCATCTAATCCCGTAAAGTCTAAAATAAGAAATTTCGCTTTGTGCTTAGGTAAGCTATGTAATGTTTTTTCGATCAACTCATCCGTTCTATCTTCATCATACTTCCCGAGTAATGGCACAACCACTACTTCTTCAAGAACTGGAATCATTGGGGATGATAAGGCTTTAATCAGTGTTTTTAACTCTTTTGTCTTGTCCTCTACTAATGCTTCAAGCTGCATAATTTCTTGTTCTTCTCGGTTGCGAATAAGCTCATGAATATTTTCAGTTACAGTCACATTTGAGGGATAGTATTCAACAATCGTGTACTCATGACCTTCCACCTGGCTTTGAAGCTTGTTGTACCAAATGTTTGTCCCAAAAATACCTGTAAAAATCCCTGCATAATGAGCTGGTAAGAAGTTTCCACCCTTCTCTTTCCCTTGGGCAACATTTATTTTATACTCCCAATCGTCTTTTAGATGAATAACGACTCGCTTTTCCTCTAAATTAAATTCCTTTAACGTGGCCTTTCCCCAGCCAGCAGAGGCGTATGTCTTGGTCAGAGTTTCAGCAAAGTCACGTTCACGGGCATTTAATTTTTCGAAATATTCACCTACAACGGTTCCTTGTCGGTATCCTGTGGTCTCTAGCACCACACTCGTCGCTTCTTTTCCAGACACTTCTTCAATTGTATCAAAGAAGGTTTTCATAGCAGAAGAAATCCAAAATAGGACAGCATCCTCCCCCTCAAAAAGAAATTGACCTTTCTCAATATCCCAGCCAAACTCTAATCCACTCACATTCATTCTTGGTGTTTCCATAACTTAAGGGACCTCCTTGTGATTTGTATGAACGTTTTCAACTGTTTATATTTAGTGTAGCAAATGCCTATTAATAGTACCTAGTATACTATACTCCATAAATGACTAGCCAAATTTTTAAAATTCTGTTACGATTTCCTTTAAACAATTTCGGAGGCCATTATGAAACATTACCTTTTCTATTCACTATATGCTTTGATGATCACCGTATTTTTATTTACAGTTTTATTGATTGATTCAAATGTTTATGACAAACAATTATTGCTATGGTTAGAGACAACCATTTCAACTTCAACACAAAGTCTTATGGGTTATTTCACCAAGCTCGGTTCTGGTGAGGTGATACTTGGTTTAACGTTTATTTTGATGAGCCTATTATTTTTCACAAAACAACGTATGATGTCCCTTCTTTTGGGAGTAATTGTCTTTGGTGGCCTCGCATTGAACCTTAGCTTAAAGCTATTATTTCAACGGGAACGTCCAGGTGAGATGCGATACATTGAAGCATTTGGGCACACCTTTGAAATGGCTTCCTATAGTTTTCCTAGTGGTCATACGATGAGAACCGTTTTACTTTTTGCCTTCATCATGTACCTGAGCTATCTCTTCATAAGAAATCGTTCCTTACGTGTTATTACCTATAGCATCGCTTTTTTATGCATTGTCCTTGTTGCCTTAAGTCGTATGGTTCTTGAAGCTCATTACCCATCTGACATCATTGCAGCCATTAGTATCTCCATTGTTTGGTTTACATTATGTGTTCAATTGTATCCACATATCATACAATTAATAAAACAAACCAAAGCCCTTACGTAGAGCTTTGGTTTGTTTTATTATGAAAGTTCTTTCTCAAACAGTACGCGATCCTTTCCGGGTCCATCGTAGTTTTGATAAATTTGGAGTCCATTTACACTCGTTGTTCCCCTTTTTATCTTAAAGCCTATTCGCTTATGAAATGCTACAGAGCCTTTGTTAACAGGTGATGTAATACATTCGATCTTTTCGCATCCAAGCTCCCTTACTTTTTCAAAAAATGCTTCATATAAAATACGCGCATACCCTTCCTTTCTCGCTTTAGGGTGAATGCCGACGAAATGGATGTATCCAACCTTTGGAAGTGTTTGAGAAGGAAATCCTATCAAGAAACCGATAATCGTTCCTTTTTCTTCAATAACAAAGCTCGTTTCTTGGAAATGGATAAAAAACAAACGCTGCAGCAAATCACTCATCATGCGACCGCCCCACCAATCATCGATGACCGAAATGACACGAACATAATCCGCCTCTGTTACATTTCTCATTTCCATATCATCATCTCCATTCCTGAAATCCTTCTACTCATTTTATTATACGTTTTCTCTAGCTTATCCAACAACTAAAGAACAGGCTAGAAATGAAATAAACCGCGCCTTATTTTCAAGGCCCGGTTAATGGTGTGTAAGGATGCGTCTTACCAACTAATGTTGCTGATACAATGGTTCGATGCGTATGTGTTTTTTCTTTTTTACTATAATAGCCTGAACATGTGATCAGCTTTAGCTTTGATTGACTACTCCCCTGAAAGATGGCCTCCACTGGCGCATGATCTCTTTTGAATGTCTTCATCTCATCGACTTGATAAGTCAAAATTTGATTTTTTTCGTTCACAATATAAAGTAAATCGTCTAGCTTTAATTGATCGATGGAGTAAAAAACGGCTGGACCTTCATAGTCATCAAAATGACCAGCTATTACTGCGTTTCCTGACGCCCCTGGATTCACCCCATCTTTATACCAGAATACTTTCTCACCTTCTGGAGGAATGTCATCTAACTCTTCCCTTCCAATCGGTTCAATAGGAGCTTGGATCGATAAAGAAGGTATCTTCAGCTGTAGAGGAGAATAGCCGGTCAAACTTTCCCTGGCAACCATTACGTCCGGCTGCCCCACTAATGTGAGCAAGCATACAACTAAAAAGAAAAGCCATTTCTTCATCTTAACGAATCTCAGAAGCTCCACCTAGTCCTGTTTTAGGTAATTCATCTGGGGTTGGCAATGCATCATTTAGAAGGATCACTTCAAATTCAGGTTCACCATTTAACAAACCAACAGCCACGGCTGTATAAACCATTCCATCTTTTAATTCAAGCTCTGATAATTCTTCTACGACATCAGCTGTACCCGCGCCACGAATGTCAAGATTATACGTCGCAGTTGGTAACTCTACATAATCCGTCACTGCTGAAAATGCAACATTCGGAAATAGAATATCCCCTGCATCAGTCGCTATATCCACAGCCGGTGCATCTGGTGAGAAGTGAGCTACGCGTACCTTCGTATTTCCTGCAGTCACTTCTTGGTCATCCAGCATCGTTGTTAAGCGAATCGATTCAAGCTGCCCAATTGCACCAAGTGTATAAGACTGGCCACTACTTACAGCTACTTGTTCAGTAATGACTACAGTAGATTGATCGCCTGATGGATAAACATCAATCGTATGGGTCCCAGCAGGTAGGGCTAGATAATCTGTGACATCTTTATACCCTACTCCATCTACCACAAGATCATCATTTACATACACGTCAACAGCAGGAGCATCTGGTGAGGCGTGTAATACACGTACCATTGCCTCTCCTTCTGCCATTGTCATACTAGCGAAGGTCACCATCATGATTACAAACAACGCAAAACTAACGACTTTTTTCATTTCATCTCATCTCCTTTTATTTGGTCCATGCATATCTTTTCCAACAGGAGTTGCATCCTATGCATATTGAGGTTGAATGAGTGAAAGGTAAAACAAGGAAAGAAACAAGCTATTAGACTCTTTGTGAAACAAACACTATACTGAAAGAGGAATTCATTTGAAAGGATGATCAATTCATGATGAAATTTATCGATAATACAGGGATTACAGACCCACGCATTAATTTGGCAATTGAAGAATATGCCTTAAAACACTTGGACCCCGATCATTCCTATCTTCTTTTTTATGTGAACGAGCCTTCGATCATCATCGGTAAGAATCAAAACACCATAGAAGAAATCAACTTAGGCTATGTCAAAGAGAACAATATTCATGTTGTGAGAAGACTCTCAGGCGGTGGAGCAGTCTATCATGACCTTGGTAATTTAAACTTCAGCTTCATTACAAAAGATGACGGTGAGTCCTTTCATAACTTCAAAAAATTCACCGAGCCTGTTGTAACAGCCCTAAAAAGATTAGGCGTTGATGCTGAACTAAGTGGAAGAAACGACATTCATGTTGGTGAGAGAAAAATATCTGGCAACGCCCAATTTCAGACAAAAGGGCGTATGTTTAGCCATGGCACGTTAATGTTAAATTCAGAGATCGAGCATGTCGTCTCTGCATTAAATGTCAAAGATGAGAAAATACGTTCAAAAGGCATTAAATCAATCCGAAGCCGTGTCGCTAATATTACAGAATTTCTAAACGAACCTTTAACGATGGATGACTTCAAAAATGTTTTACTACGATACATTTTTGATGTAGAGAATGAGATCCCGACATATACATTAACGGAGGATGATTGGAAGGAGATTGATAATATCTCTCGTGCACGCTATCGGAATTGGGATTGGAATTTCGGGAAGTCCCCTACGTTTGACTTAACACGCTCAAAGCGCTTTCCAATCGGTTCGATAGATGTCCGCTTAAATGTACGAAAAGGGAAAATCGAAGCATGTAAAATATATGGTGACTTCTTTGGTGTTGGCGATGTCGATGAGCTAAGTCATTTGCTAGTTGGAACAAAATATGAAACTGATGCTTTGCATGACGCACTAGCTGAAGTCGATCTAACCACTTACTTTGGTAACCTATCAAAGGATGAATTTATTGATTTATTGTATTAAAGAGGCTAACGCTTAAGAAGTGAGTCTGTAAACAATTGATCCAACCACAAAAAAAGGGCGGTTCACCTAAGTGAACCGCTAACAATGGGGAGAGTAGAGAGAACATTATGGAAGCTAGGTCTATGACCTTTCCTGAGTTCATCTTATCGCACTCCCTATTCAATATCAGCTTTTTTGTCATATCTTCTGACAGATTATTTCAAGAAACTATTTTCCACAAAAAAAGCTTACGCTCGCATCGCCTGCAAGCCAAGCTTTTTAAGTAAATTGATGACTTGCTCAGTTTCTTCAACGTCAAGTCCAGACAAAATCGTCGCAATTCGTTTTTTATGGTCATCAAAGCGATCATCCATCCACTTCACTCCCTCAGCCGTCAATGTCGCAAACGTTATTCGACGGTCATTGGGACATGGCTTTCTAGTGAGCAGCTGTTTCTTCTCAAGTTTATCAACCACATAGGTGATACTTCCGCTTGAAATTAAGATCTTCTCACCAATTTTTTGTAAAGGCTGATCTCCTTTATGATAGAGCAATTCTAATACAGCAAACTCTGTTGGATTCAACCCATAGCTACGAATGTCTTTTTCTACTTCCGTTATCACTGCACTGTGGGCACGTGATAAAACAACAAATAATTTTAATGAGAGCTCATCATTTGTTTTAGCCATCGTCTCTCTCCTTTTATCTTAATTTTAAGATACGGTCTAAGTGTACAAGAACCCTCTATTATTTGCAACAACTGTTCATAGAGAGGGATATGCTATACTATACTAGTTAAACAGACGTTATATAAGGCATTAGCAGACGTTTGAAAGGAGGATCTATCTTGTCAGTGTCATCCATTGTATCAAAATTAGAAGGCAGGCAACCTGAAGTCCTTGGACAAAAAACGGCCAAACATTCTGCTATTCTATTACCGCTAGTAGAAGTAGATGATGAGCTATCCGTGTTATTTGAAGTCCGTTCAGAACACTTAAAAAGTCAACCTGGCGAAATTTGCTTCCCTGGCGGTCGAATCGATTCAACCGACCTCAATGCAGAGGCTGCAGCCGTTCGAGAGTTGTCAGAGGAACTAGGAGTCAATGAAGACCAAGTCGAAGTAATTGCTCCGCTTGATTACTTAGTCACCCCTTTTCGAGGTGTGATTTATCCTTTTGTAGGAAAAGTAGAGGATATTAGCAAGATTCAACCAAATGAAGCTGAAGTAGCGGCTACTTTCACTGTCCCTCTTAATTATCTTTATAACCAAGAGCCAAAAATGTACGAGATGGGCATTACGTTTGAGCCTGCTAGTGATTTCCCTTTTCACTTAATCCCGAATAGAAGAACGTACAATGGACGAACTCAATCAGTCCAAGAGCTATTTTATTTCTATGAGGACTATGTGATATGGGGTCTGACAGCACGTGTTCTCAATCATTTCCTCACCTTAACAAAGCCAACATGATGCACTCATGTTGGTTGTGTTGTTAGGTTGATTCTTTCGGTAACCGTAATATAAAGAAGAAACTAATCAAAGCAAGGATAAAAATCGTCAAAAATACAATGCTTAAACTATTTGTTAGCCCTACCTGCAAAGTTTCTAATTCGATTCTTGTAAGATTCGATCGTTGTTCTCCTTCCAGTAAACGGTTCACAGAATCAATCGTTGGTTCAAATGATAAATCACTTTGCTTATCTGCTAGCTCCATTTGTAAACGTCGATTCAACAAACCTCCTAGAAAAGCCACTCCTACCGCACCACCTAGTAAGCGCATGAACATATTCATTGAGGTTGCCTCACCGCGAACATTCCAGCTCACAGTCGATTGAATCGATACAATGAATGTAGTCGTTGAAAATCCCATCCCCACACCGATCACAAATGACCCTACCCCAGCCCATACTGGATGATTGATGACAGGTAAAAGTAAATAAAACAGTCCTCCAACGACAAGCGCACACCCACCAATTAAAGCAGTTACTCGAAACCCTGTTTTCAGCATTAACTTTCCTGCAATCGTTGAGGAGATTGGCCAGCCAATCGAAATGGCTGTGAGAGTTAGTCCTGCAATGATTGGAGGTTGATTCATCACGCCTTGTACATAGGTCGGTAAAAAGGTTGAGACCGCAAGTAAGATCGCCCCCGCTGAAAAGGATGCTATATTTGCATTGCGTATTTGTTGATTTTTCCAAAGAGAAAGCGTCATGATCGGTGTCACAGCTCGCCTTTCCACACAAATAAAAAGGGCAAAGCTAGCAATAGAAACAAAGACAAGTACGACAACAAGTGGTGATCCCCATACAGCGCCTTGAATAAGAACAAGCATGAGCGGAGTGATTGCTAAAAAGAGCAAGAAGGCGCCACTATAATCAATCGATTGCTTCTTCTTTTCGACCGACTCATGCAAAAAGAAATGAACACCGAGCATCGCAATCACACCGAAGGGAACATTGATCCAGAAAATCCAAGACCAATGTAGGTATTCGATAAATAATGCACCTAATAAAGGCCCCATAATGGCCGAGATTCCCCATACACTTGCCAGATAGCCTTGGATATTTGCACGTTCTTCTTTTGTGTACATATCCCCTACAATTGTGGTTGCAATCGGCTGGACAGCACCTGCTCCTAGCCCTTGAATAAAACGACTAATAATTAACATTTCCATTGAAAATGAAAATCCACAAAGAATTGATCCCACCAAGAAGATCGAGATCCCTATTGTGAAAATGACTTTTCTACCATAAAGGTCCGATAACTTACCATAGACCGGAATCATGACCACTTGCATCAACAAGTAAGATGAAAATACCCAGCTAAATAATGAGAATCCCCCAAGATCAGCGACGATTCCAGGCATAGCTGTTGCAACAATTGTTGCTTCTACTGCCGCCATAAACATTGCTAAAATAACAGCCGCTAGCACAATCGGTCTTTTTGTTTGTCTAATACTCACATGAACTGTCCCCTTTTTCGAACTTTATGTAATTTTCTCAATTTTTAGTCTTTACATTCACTCGTACATGATGTAATTTTAGTATAGATTGACAAGGAATTGAACGACTAATTATTTGGAAGGGGGTGACATACATACCTTAAC
This sequence comes from Alkalihalophilus lindianensis, assembly GCF_032843265.1. Classification (NCBI taxonomy): domain Bacteria; kingdom Bacillati; phylum Bacillota; class Bacilli; order Caryophanales; family Bacillaceae; genus Alkalihalophilus; species Alkalihalophilus lindianensis. The sequence continues at coordinate 218,518 of NZ_JAWJBA010000001.1, read as the reverse complement.
AATGGTAACTCAGCCGTTCATCAAACTGAGTGAGCGTTCAGTCTTAACTAACTTGAAAGCGTTACCAACAAAATGAAATGAGGTGTACGAATGAGTGCTTACAAAAAAGAAGTATGGTTTACAATTATCATGTCTGCCCTTTTTCTAGTATCCGGTCACATGGGGTTATTCTTTTCTCTCTTCCCAGTTGATGGCATGTTGTTTGGGTTCCCTATTATGTATATCGTTCCCATACTAGTCGGTTGGTTCGGTGTCCTCATCCTTACAATCATCGCAGGTAAAATGGGAAATCACATCGACCAAGCGATTGAAGATGAAAATGCTCAAAACCAATCTACTACGAATTCATCTCAGAAGGGAGCTAGCTAAATGGAAGATCAAGTTTGGCAATTATCCAATCCTATTATCGGTATTATTTTTGTCGTTGCAACATTTGCCCTATTTTACATTGTAGGTTGGGTTTCTAACCGTGCTAGTAAATCTGTTGAAGACTTGTATGCTGCTGGTGGCGGTGTTGGACCGATTACAAATGGTTTAGCGATGGCCTCTACATACATGAGTCTTGCTACCTTCCTCGGTGTTACCGGTCTTATCTTAAATCTGCAAGCACCTTTTATTCTTTTATGGATTCAAATGATCTTAGCAATTCCATTAATAACGATTATCTACGGTACAAGTTTACGTCGTATGGGCGCATTCTCTCCTACACACTTTGTACGTGAGCGTTACGGTGTTAGTGCCTCTATTATTGCAGCTCTATTTATGATTTTAGTCTCTATTATGTATGCGTTAGGTCAAATGATCGGGATTGCTGTAACGTTTGAAACCTTACTTGGTATCCCTTATATGACGGGTCTTATCATTGGAGGTATCCTTATCGTTGGGTACGTGACAATCGGTGGGATGTCTGGTGCTACAAACAACGCTGCGATTCAAATGGTCATTATCGCTTTAATGTTCATCGTTCCACTTGGAGCAATCATGAAAGCAATGGGTGGGTCTGGCTGGTTCTTCCCGCCACTTCTATATGCTGATATGGTTCCAGCGATGTTAGATGCGATGCCTACTTTCTTTGATTACCAGTATTCATCAAAATGGTACTTCGCCTTAATTCCAGCATTCACGATTGGGGCGCTTGGGTTGCCTCACTTAGCGATGCGTATTTACACAGCATCAAGCCTTAAGAGTGCTCGTCAAGCAATGGTTTGGTTCGCACTTGTTCTTGGTTTAGTATTCTCTGCAACGTATGCTATGGGCTTCGCCGGTGTATTCTTTACACAAACAGAAGGCGTTGTGATCTCTCAAGCAGACGCAGACAAATTAACAATTATCTTAAACTTAGTTTACAACCCTGAGTGGGTAACAGCTTTAGTTATTGCTGGTGCAATCAGTGCTGGTCTATCAACATTAAGCGGCAATTTACTAGCAATTGGTGCTCTTATTTCACAAGATATTGTAACAACTCTAAAGCCCAATTTAACAAACAACATGAAAGTAAAACTCGGTTACTTCTCTATTGCAGGCGGCGGGGTTGCCAGTGTCCTTCTTGCAATCAATCCACCGGACTTCTTAGTAGTTAGTATTCTGTGGGCGTTTGGTTTAGCTGGTGTTACCAATGCTCCACTGATTTTAATGGGGGTATGGTGGAAAGAAGCTAACCGATTTGGTGCTATGGCAGCATCTGTTGTAGCCGGTGGTCTTTATGTAGTCGTTTCACCATTCGTCTTCCCTACTATAGTCGTTAGTGGACACGGGTTAACTGATGGAATGGGAATCTCAGGTGCAATGTTAGCTGTACCTCTTAGCTTCTTATTGCTGATTGTCGTTTCATACATCACTAACCGTATGCCTTCACTTCAATCCAAACTATCAACATCTGAAGATCATAAGTTAGTTGAGCGTATCCACGGTTGGACAGATGTTAACCCTGCTCGGTACAACAGCCGCTTTGGTGCAGCTATTATCAGTATCATTTGCATAGGCGTTGCCATTTGGGCCGTTATGCCTTGGAATTTATAGAATCACTTGACATTTCAGGTGAATAGTAGCAGTGTACATAGTGTGCACTGCTGCTTACATCTATACATAGTTAATGAGAATAGGAGTTATCCATATGAATCGATTCACTCTACTTGCTAAAGCACTAATGCTTGATGGCCATTCTTTTCGAGAGCTAGCTGATTCACCTAAAACGAATCGAATCGGCTTACTACTAGTCGTTTTACTAGGGGCGGCTTATGGACTTTTTTCAGTTCAAGCCAACCTCGAATATGTTAGTAGCTTCGAGTCACCTTTACTTAGAAACATCATTGTCCCTCTTATTTTTATCGTTTTTGGAATCATAACGATTATTCTTACTCGATTTGCCTTTACTCTTTTATTATGGGCAGGGGCTAAAGGATTTGGAGGACCTGGATTAATGCGATCGCTCTACCGGATCTCGATTATTATCCTAGTGCCTAGCTTTCTAGCGATGCCGACGTTAATTGGGATGCAAGCAGGCTTCTCGATTACGGTCATTCATGTCGTCCTCTTATTAGCAGGACTTGCGTGGATGTATGTACTAGGGGTTCGGGCGATGGAAGCGACTCAATCATTTAAAGGATTCCGCTCTTACGGATCAGTACTAGCCATCTTTATCTTCTTTGCATGTGTGTATTATTTAGTCATTCCGCCAGCCTCATAAGTCGAAACGTCGTGCTGTAGCATGGCGTTTTTTTGTGTGGTGAGGCGGGGTCCAGTTCAGTATAGAGCCACTCATATATCTGCTAATCCCGCTCATATTGTATGCATTCGCTCCTATATTGAAAAAAGCGCTCATACTTAAGTACATATCGCACATATTTTAAAAATAACGCTCATAAGCATAGCTCGATCGCTCATAACCTGAGCATTTCGCCCATATGCGGCTCGAACGATCAAATCAAAACAAAATAATTGCGCCTCCTCAATCGAAGCGCAATCTATTATTCTTCTTCATATAATTGTTTCTGTGCATTCATAGCTAAACGGTGGCATACTACCGCTAGTCCTAATGTGGCAAAAACTCCTACAATAAAGCCACTAGGTAGTGAAATTGCTTGTCCATCCGCTGGTATAATTAATCCAATAAACAAAAAGGCACTCAACGACAGCAAAATAAATCCAAAGCGCTTATAATCAGCCACTTTTGCTTGTAGATCTTGCATCTTTTTCTCTGTCATAATCATGTCCCCTCCTACTCTATCAATAATGATAGCACGTTTAGAACAGGAGATGATGATGTAATGTCCGTAAACAGAGGAAACTTATTCCGCTAATGCCTCTACCATCAAGATAACTTGTTTCGCTGAGTTTACTGAAGCTGTCTCGAGGAACTGCTCATACGAAACTTTCGCATCACTACCTGCAATATCAGATAACGAGCGGATAATCACGAATGGCACCTCAAACTGATGACACACTTGGGCAATAGCCCCAGCTTCCATTTCTGCACATTGAGCACTTGGGAAGATTTCTTTTAACTCAAGCACACGTGCGTGGTCGCTCATAAATGAATCTCCAGACACAATCAAGCCCTTCACCGTATTAACGCCTACCTTTTGGGCAGCTCGATCAGCAACAGCAATTAATTCCTCATTTGGTTCGTAAAAAGCAGGCATTTGAGGCACCTGTCCAAATTCATAACCAAACACAGTGGCATCGACATCGTTGTAACGTACTTCTGTTGAAATGACGACATCCCCAACGTTTAACCCTTCTTTAAATCCACCTGCAGAACCCGTATTAATGATACGGTCTGGCTTATATAATTCAATTAAAAGCGTGGTGCCTACAGCTGCATTCACTTTCCCAATTCCTGATTTAAGTAGAACAACATCGACACCATTTAACTGGCCATGATGAAACTCACATCCAGCAATCGTTCTATCTTCACGGTTCATTAAGTTACTTTTAAGTAATTCAACCTCTTCATCCATTGCTCCAATAATTCCAATTCTCATTTCTTTCACCACTCCCTTACGATTCTCTCCCTAGTATACACAGCTGATGCACTGAATTCACTTATTTTCTTTTCCTGGTGAATTTGCTATGATTTGAACGAGAGAATTGTGAGAAGGAGCGGAGCAGATGAGTATCCAACTAGAGAGAATTGAAGATAAAATCGAATGCTTTGAAGCAACAAGTCTTAGAGAACTAGAACAACGCATGAATGAAAAAATCGATGTGAACAAAGCACTCTTACTAGAAGTAGCCAATGTGAATCACCATGTCTACCCTCATTTTAAAACTGGCCAACCCATCTATACAGCGGTTGTGCATTTTAAAGCGAAGCAAGTATAGGAAAACCCCGTCTTGGCGAACCAAGATGGGGTTAGTTTCTTTTATCAACCTGTATTCACAAGTCCTGCTGCAACTCCACTTATCGTTAATAACACCTCGGTCATTAACTCGTCAGATGGCTCCTCTTCTGAGCGCATTTTCGAAATAAGATCCACTTGTAAGAAGTTAAGTGGGTCTACATATGGGTTACGTCTATGAACCGATTCTTGGATATTAGGTGTGTGATCAAGTAGTTCTTCACTCTCAGAGATTTTTAAGAGAACCTCTTTTGTACGCTCATATTCTGCACTAATATCTCCAAAAATCCGATCGGCAATTTCCTTATCTTCAACTAAGTTCATGTACTCTTGTGCTGTCTTTAAGTCAGCTTTCATAAGAGCCATTTGTAAATTATTAACCGTAGAGTTGAAAAACGGCCAGTTTTTGTACATCTCACGTAATAACTCCAAATTATCTGCACTCTCATCAGCAAAAGCAATCAATCCTGTACCAGCTGCATACCACGCTGGAATCATCTGACGTGATTGCGTCCACGCAAATACCCAAGGAATTGCACGTAAATCTTCAAAACGTTGGCTACCCTTACGACTCATTGGACGAGAACCAATATTCAGTGCGCCAAGCTCGCCAAGTGGCGTTGCTTGTTTGAAGTACGTTAAGAAATCCTGATCGCCAAAGACAAGCGATTGATATTTTTTCAGAGAATGAGTAGAAGCTACTTCCATCGCCTCTTCCCAAGCCTCTTTACGGAAGTGACCTTCTTTTGTTTTGATTGATGAAGTAGCAGACGCTTCAAGCAAGGCAGATGCAGCTTGTTCTAAGTTTCGATACGCAATATCTTCTAGTAAATAACGAGACGATAATACCTCGCCTTGCTCGGTAATCTTCACCCCGTCCCCTAAAGTTTCAACAGGCTGTGAGAGAATGCTGCGATTTAACGGCCCACCACCACGGCCAAGAGAACCACCACGACCATGGAAGAATTTCAGACGAACTTGATAGTCTTTCGCCATCTCATGAATTTCTTGTTGGGCTTTAAACAGCTTCCAGTTCGCTGTTAGCGTTCCGCCGTCCTTACTTCCATCAGAATAACCCAACATGATCTCTTGATGATTACCTCGTTCTGATAAATGCTTACGATAAAGGTCCATGTTAAACAGTGTCTTCATAATACGCGGACCGGCAACAAGATCATCAACAGTCTCAAGAAGTGGTGCAACATGTAAGCTGCTATCAACCGTTCCATCAGCATGCAAGCGATAGATTCCTGCTTCTTTAGCTAGCAAGAGAACTTCTAATAAGTCACTTGAATCTTGCGTCATACTAACAAGATACACTTCAATCGAGCGGCTACCAAATTCACGGTGAGCTTGCTTGATCATATCAAAGACTTTCAACACTTCTTGCGTTTCTTTTGAGTAATCTTCTTTTAGAAGTAATAACGGTCTCGGATCACTGAGTACATCTTCGAGAATTTTTAACTTCTCATCCTCAGAAAGAGAGGCATAGTCATCAGTAATTTGAACTGCTTTTAAGAGTTCCGTAATCGCAGCCTCATGCTCCCCACTATGGTTACGAATATCGAGTGTTGCTAAATGGAAACCAAACAATTGTACTTGACGAATTAACTTGCGAAGCGTTTTTAATGTGCGATTAGCTGGTTGATGCTGCTCGGCACTCTCTTTAATTAACGTTAGATCCTCTAAAAATTCTTCTGCGTTGTCATAGCCCAAGTCTAATTTCCCAACAGCACGAAGTCGCTTTAAAATCACTTGGAATTTACGACGGTATAACTCTGCTTCAATCGGCCATGCTTCGCCTTCTTCTAAATACTTCGCCTCGTCCGCTTCAACAGATTGAAGGAGCTGTTCGCTTATTTGTACACGGGTTGTCGTTTGACTGAATCGTTTCATTAAATCAACAAGACTCTCCTTGTATTTCTTCAAGACTAGTCGGCGTTGTAATTTTAACGTTTCCCATGTTACTTCAGGTGTTACATTCGGGTTACCATCACGGTCTCCCCCAATCCATGAGCCAAAATGGAGGAAGTTAGGAACCGACCATTTATGACTTGGGAATTGTTCATCAAGCTGCACTTCGAGCTCTTGATGGATCTCAGGAATCACATCAAATAACGTTTGATTGAAATAGTGTAAACCATTTTTAACTTCATCAAGCACCGTTGGCTTACGATGACGCAACTCGTCTGTTTGCCATAAGGCTGTCACTTCATTAAATAAGCTATCCTCAAGGCGGCGACGTTCTTTTTTCGTTAATTGCGGGTTATCAAACTCTTGTAGAATCATCGATATACGCTTTTGTGTCTCAAGAACTGTACGCTTTGTTGCTTCTGTTGGATGAGCGGTAATAATCAGCTCAATCGATAAGTCGTTTAGCACTTTTTGCATGACGTCATCTTCAGGACTCAACTCTTTCACTGCTGCTACTGCACGTTCAAGTGAAAATGGCTGACTCACGCCTTCTTCTTGCAATTGATACTGACGTTGACGACGAATACGGTGATTTTGCTCTGCAATATTTACTAGATGAAAATATATCGAGAACGCACGAATCACCTGTTGGCGTGTAGGTGGTTCTAATGTGCGAATCTCATCTTTCAGAGCGTTATATGTATCAGGGTTATGCTCTTCGCGTAAAGCTTTTGTCTTCTCGCGAATAGACTCTACTTTATTTAAGAGGTCAACACCACCATGGTGAATAAGAATTTCCCCTAAAATATTACCTAGCTTTTTTACATCATTGCGTAAAAGAGTGTTCGTATGTGCAACTTCAATCATTAAACTACCTCCTCATACTATTCATACCTATTTTGTTCGCTCTGTTTATCGGGTTTCCAACCGACCTTCAGGGACACAATAAGTCCCGAATGGTCATCGAGCGTCCCTCGACGATACGAGGTATACCCTATAGGTTTTTATTATCTTACCCGAAAATTCATTTACAAGCAAATATTTTTCTGACAATTCGGCATTCTCTAGCCTTTGTAACGACAAAATTGGACGTTAGGAACCCTTACATAACACGGATTGTTTATTATATTACCATAGAATAAAAAATCCTCAATTAATCTGCTTAGGTTACTATCTTGAAAGCCTTATCATTACTAGGTTTTTCTGACCAAATAGATGAAGGGCCAGAGGTATGTCCCTTTGGCTCTTCACCTTTATACATCATTCTATGTTTTTTATATCCAATGTTTTATTTAAGACGGCCCCTGTGTGTTTTAAAGTGAGATCCACTGTCACATTATTCAATGAGTCCTCATTAATAATGATTTTGCCATCCTCTTTTAATTGCTTCCAGACCGTTGAATGCTTCCGATACAACTCATGCTCTAAATTAAGAAAATCTACATTCTTTTCAATCCCTAATTGATACAGTTGCTTTATTTCATCTTTCAACTTTTCTTTAGAGTCTTCGATAATTTTTCCAAGCAGCAGATTGTGATTATTCATGCGATTAGTGAAATACCCTTTAGCTTTTATATGGATCACAAACGAAGGGGAATTCCCCTCAACCTCAGAACTAATTTTCGCTGTTGGGTCTTTCAAGATTAATACGAATTCCGTATTGATCTCATCAGGGACGACAAGCGATGCACGCTGGGTATCTGGTATAGTCCAGCGAAGCCCTTTCAACTCATCCAAATTAAAAAATCCTTTGTAATGTTGATTTTGGATAAAGAATGCTCCATTAATCATTAATTTAGGTTCATCTTCTCTATTCTTATCCCACTGTGTATGATCAATTGTAATCGAAGGGACATACGTCGTTTGTGAAGGTTCGAACATTTCTCTAGCTAACCTTTGTAATTTAATGGGTCGAATCATTGAACTTTGCTCATAGCTCCTAATTGGGTTATGCATAATCGTATCAAGAGATGTCTTGGCAAAAAAACCTGTTATAGATAACACTTCTTCAATGGAATCATTTGTGCCAAAAACCCATGGAGTTAATCGAAACTCGTAATACCTTGTTAAGGCGTCATATATATGTTGAAACCCTTCATTTATGGCAGTTTCACTTAAGACGATCGAGGTGACATGTGCCCAAATGATTCGTTCTTGAGCGGTCTTATAAACTTCAAAAAATGCTTCTTCAAATGTGTTGGCTACAGCTTTAGAGACCAACATTTGAGGTTCGCCTCGCCCCCCTCCCTCGGTCGTAGCGACTTGATCTAAATTCACCATTTGAATATAACTTTCATATTTACCATCTTTATAATCGACACCTATAGCCGTTGCATAATTGGAATTCTGCAGTTCCTTCACGTCATTGCACCCAGTTAGAACAAAACTGAATACCAACAAAAGAACAACCGAATAGATCTTCACTAATTGCCACATCGCTATCTTCTCCGTTTCTCGAGCATCGGTGCAGTGAATTTCCTGCGTTTAAAAGGATCAATCAATAAAGCTGAGAGATATTCTTTGAAGCTTAGAGATGAAATGGGTTCAAGATAAGAAACCTTAAACGACTCAAGATGACACAGGTAAATGAGAACACTAAACACAGCAATAAAGAAGCCATAGACCCCTAAGAAAGCTGAAATACCCAGACAATAAATACGTAGAATACTTACTGTTCCAGTTAAAGATTGATTAACGAGTGTATAGGTTGCTACTGCACTTAAAGCAATAACAACAATTAGAGCAGGCGAGGCAAGACCTGCACGTATCGCAGCATCTCCTATGATCAACCCACCTACAATTGAAATCGTTTGTCCAAGTGCTTTAGGCATTCGCACACCTGCTTCTTTCAATAATTCAAATAGACCTAGAATAAAAAGAGCTTCTAGAGCGTAAGGGAACGGAAGCCCTTCTCTAGCAATAACAACTGTAGCGAGTAAAGGGAAAGGGAGTTGATCAATATTGACCGAAGAGATCGCAATCCAGAAGCCTGGTAAAAACATCGCTATCAGTAAGGCTGTTAATCGAATGATCCTCTGAAAGGCTACATAGAAATAGGGATAGTGTACGTCTTCAGGGGATTTGATCAGTTCAAATAGATTAATTGGCCCAATCAAAACGGAAGGTGAACCATTGACTATGATAATAAATCTCCCGCGAAGCATGCACTCTACGACGAAGTCGGGTCTAGTTATATAATCGAAAAGAGGAAACAAAGTAAAACTTCGATCAGATAACCACTGTTCTAATTGACCACTACTGACAATACCTTCTGTTTGAAACGTTATTAATCTTGAACGAACCTCCTTAATCATCTCATGATTTATTTTGTTGTTCAGATACAGTAACGACACTTTTGTTTGACTTTCTGAACCGATTGTAAATGACTCATTATAGAGATGTGCTGATTTTAACCTTTTACGAATAAGGGATACATTTACATGTAGTTCTTCAGTAAATGAATCTTTTGGGCCTTTAATCGACACTTCTGTAGTTGATTCTTCCGGAGTTCGTTGGGGAATCTTAGCTATATTAATTCCAAAAAAATGAGAATCTCCTTCTTTATAGAAAAGTAAAAAGCCTGAAAAAATTTTTTCAATTAAAGTAGATAATGACTCTATATGAATAATTGGCGGTATTAGATCTTGATCAAAAGTGTCTGTTTCCTGACCTTTAATCTCCTTCATTACACCATGGTAATAGTCATTATACTGAGTGTGATCAATCATTCCTTCACAATAAAAAGAAAGAATTGGTTCATCATGTTGAACTTCTACAAAGTAAAGATCAGAAAGCCCGCTAAAATAGTCTTTCAGCTTAGTTAAAGTAAGGGAACCGCCTAGTAAATCCTCATCGATGGAGTGCTTATTTTCTACATGAGTTAGTTTTCTCTTCATAGTTTACTTTCCATTCCTTTCTTTTCCGGCAAATAACTAATGATAAGAAGGAACAACGACATGAGGAGGCCAAAGGTAAGAGAAGCAGGGTAAAAATAGATACTAAGAAATGTCTGCATCCAGATATCACTTACTGGATAAATGGAGATGACCACGAGGATTGTGCTCACTATCAGAAAAAGAATCTGTTTCGTTAGATTTGTATGACTTTTTAATATGTCATAAAGAAAGAACAAACATAAAGAAACTCGAATCGTTGTTCCGCATAAAAGTTGCAATACAGCTAAGAAATCGACATGTGATATATGTTCTCCTATCATTACGAGCCGCCACTGTTCAAATGCGGGAAAACGCATGTTAGCAGCTACATTCGGTCCAAAAGCAGCAATAGAACCTAGAGTAGGCCCAAGAATAAGTCCAGCAAGAAGAGAGATAAGAACTACTATATATACGAATGTAAATCTTTTATTGATGTGGTGTTGTAAAAGCAACAGGAATAGTAAATCAATACTTCCACCCATAACAATAATTGTGCCTTTGATAATGGGTTCACTCCCATATGTAAGAACCGGGAACATATAAGAATAAGCTTTTTCACCCATTGTTGAGAAAGCAACAAAATGGCCTAGTATCCAAACAATTGGTAAAAAGAAGGTCGATAAATAGACAATTGTCTTTAAGTTGTTATATCCTGCTATCACACAAAGCAATAAAAAGGGAAAAACAATCATTACTTTTGGTGTGATAGGTAAAAAATAGATATCGACCGTTTGTGTTAAATCGTAAAAAGAAATAATAGCCGTTAGAATGGTATAGACCATAAATATTGAAATAACTCCAGTCGCAATAACGCTACCCGAACGTTCTTTTACCCAGACAACTAATTTTTTTTGTTTACTATTTTTGATAATGCTATTTAAGACAATTGCCCATAAGATTAAAATGACATACCCTACTAAAACGCAAATCCAAGCATCACGTTTAGCTGCTTGTAGGAGATGAGGAAGGATCAATACATGATTTGAAATCCCGATAAATAACAGTAATACGAAAATCACTTGAAGCCGTGAAAACATGAATGACCCTCCTCTCTATAAATCATTATCATACTTAACATGTGTTAAATATTCCCTCACTATTCTATTTGATTAAAAGTGAGGATCCTTCTTCATTTTAAAAAAACGTCGCCGGCATTCCGGCAACGTCTCCTCATACTATGAACCAATACTCACTTCCACTGGAATTCCATTAAAGATGGCATTTCCTGAGACCGGGTCAATTTCATTTTCATCACTTAGGCGATTTGAATTTACACCAGCATACCTTTCTCCATTGCGTAATTGTATACCTTCTAAATGATGCCCCCAGCCATGTGGCAACGTAACAACGCCTTCCATCACATCACTCGTCACCTCAACTGAGACGTTGATATGACCGGCAACTGATTTAACCGAGGCGATCCCTTTATCTACTATTTGATGACGGGCCGCATCTGTTGGGTGGATTTGTAATGTACATTTGTTAGCTCCTTTTGTTAATTCTCCAATATTATGCATCCATGAGTTATTGGATTGCAGCTGCCTCCGACTAACCAGAAGCAAACCTTTTTGAACTCTATCTCTTTTTTCTTTCAAACGCTCTAAATCTTTCACTAGTAATGGTGGTGCTAACTCAACCTTGCCTGATCCTGTGGATAGCACTTGTGGCAGCCTAGGTTTAAGTGGTCCTAAATCAAGGCCATGCGGATGATTTTCCATAAGCGTCGAAAGCGATATTCCATCAGCCTTCTCACCAAAGAAATCTCCATATTCTCCGGTACGTAAAAGGAAATCAAGCATTCTCTCCGGGCCTTTTCTAACTGATAAGTGAGCAAATATCTCGTTTGGATCTCTATCAGCTAAAGGTGAGCTTTCAATGCCACACTCTTTTTTGATTAGCTGCATGATTGCATAATCATCTAATGCACTCACAGGGTCAGCTCCTACATCTTGGTTCATGACGGCTGCAGTCAACTGGAGTAACACTTCCCATTCATCAAGCTGTCCTTCTTCTAATGGAAAGACTTGTTTTGAATAGTGGGCGATGTTTCTTACAGAAAGCTGATAAAACGAAAGATCGTAATGGGAACGCTCAAGAGCTGAGGGCGCTGGTAATAATACGTTCGCATGTCTTGTCGTCTCGTTCAAATAACAGTCCACACTCACCATAAAATCTAGCTGACCGAGTGATTTCTCCATTCGTTCACCATTCGGAGCTGATAGCACTGGGTTTCCTGCCACAGTGACCAATGCTTTAATTTGGCCCTCTCCACCCGTTTCAATTTCTTCTGCTAAACAGGAGGTCGGAAGTTCCCCCAGTACCTCTGGACAATTTCGCACTCTAGAATGAAAGCGACCATATCGGGCACTCTTTTTACGCTTACCTCCAGCATTTTTGGAGCCGGCTGCTGGGCTTGTAAACATCACACCGCCTTCTTGGTCAAGGTTTCCTGTTAGAATATTGATGACATCAATCAACCAGCTGTTCATTGTCCCAAATGCTTGAGTACAGGTACCCATCCGTCCATACACTGCCGCATGCTCTGAAGTGGCAATTTCTCTGGCTAATCTACGAATGACTTTTACCTCAATGCCACATTTAGCACTCAACGCTTCAATTGAGAACCCTCTCACAGCTTCTTTCACTTCGGATAAGCCATTAACATGCTTACCTGCTCTACCAAGATCAACAAGCTCTTCCTCAAAAAGCGTCTGAATGATCCCTACTAGTAAATAGGCGTCTGTGCCAGGTGTGATTGCATAATGCTCATCTGCAGCCTTCGCTGTAACGGTTCGAACAGGATCAATGACAACGATTTTTCCGCCTCGTTTTCTGAGATCTCTCATTCGCTTACGCATATTAGGAGCCGTCATTAAACTTCCATTTGATACAAGAGGATTGGCACCAATCACTAAAAAATAATCGGTTCGATCAATGTCAGGTATTGGTATCGAGAAATCACTGCCAAACATCCATTCAGCTGTTAGTTGTTTCGGGATTTGATCCATTGTACTAGCCGAGTAACGATTCTTAGACCCTAATGTCTTCAGTAAAATAGGCACATATAACATACCCGCTAAGTTATGAACATTTGGGTTTCCAAGGTAGGTCGCCACCGCATCTCGACCATTTTGCTTTATGATTGATTGAAGTCCCTTCCTCACTTCGGTAAACGCCTCTTGCCACGACACTTCGCGCCATTGATCCCCTTCACGAATCATTGGCTTCTTAATCCGATCTGGATCCGCATATAACTTGTCTAAGTGATACCCTTTCGGACATAAATAACCTTCGCTAAACGGATCTAACTTATCTCCCTTAATACTTGTTACTTCATTACCTTTCGTGTGAATTTCAAGCCCACAAGTTGCCTCACATAAAGGGCACGTTCTGTAATGAACCTTTTCTGTTGCATCCATTGTTTATCCTCCTCTAGCATACCTACTAGTCAGTATTATAATTTTATAGAATATTCAGATATATAGCAAGCTATAACTTATTTTTGTTTCAGATCAGCATTATCGTATATATAAAAAAAGAGTGGAAGCAAATGGTGAAAAGTGTTTGCTATTGTGATGTTGACTAAGAAAATACGAACTTAAAATAAACAAGCCTGTTCCATCTTAGAATAGGCTTGTTCCACCATAACCATGTGTACTTTAAACTTGCTGACTTTGCATGTGTTGTAACTGATTTCTCCTGTTTTGAAGTTGCTGTGATTTCAATTCTAATTGGGTGGAAAGGAACTGCTGTGCCCTCTCTATTTGGCTATAGTACGTAGAAAAGGTAGAAGAGGTGACATCGGTGTATTTCTCATACACTTCACTTGTTCGGATCTCTTCAAATTCATTTGCATATTTCCCATACCATGTAGATGAATCAAGCTCTGGTTGCTTAAATTCGTCCTGATAGGAAATCATTTCTGATTCTTGACCCTGCAATGTTGATCTCACTTCATTCAATCGTCGCATTTGCTCATGAATTTGACTAATATCACCTGATAATACGGCTATACTCTGTCTCACTGAAGCTTCCGTCTCAAACAACGTCCCCGCCTCCAATCATATATGATGTAAAGTCGATCATGTGTAGCCATTCGTTTGATATTTGTAAAGAGACATGCACAGTCTCAGCATTTTGATAATGAATGACCCAAACCCCTTCATCACTCGGGAGATGAAATATTACCTTCTCTAGGTGTAACTCATTATATTCAGGTTCAAACCTCAGCAAACTAATACTATTTAGCACTCCATTCTTCTTTTTCAAATCTTTAATAAAGTGGTCAAATGATGCTCTTTCTTCAGTACTAAAACTAGCTTCATCTCGAACACTTCTACCATTTCTCTTTTGATTGAGCATAGCAAACTGAGCATCCGTTATTTGAAAGGAAGAAGCATACACTTGTGGCGAGGTAGGTGCGTATTGATAAAACTCTTTTAATTCCTGTTTCAAATCGAGATGATCACTAAAATCAAAACGATGGAGAGCTTCCTTGGATATGATAGACTCTCTCATCCAGGTACCATCCCCCAATTCTCGAATAATGAAGGTTTCATCGGTACCTCTCTTAGCGGCTCTAATCACTCGTTTAGCTTGCATGTACTCTTCTATAAATTGTTGTAGCTTCGGAGTAAGGGGATTGTCTCCTTCAGTGTACTTTTCTTTTGATAAATATTCTTTTGCTATAAGTGATTCAACGCTCTTTTCAAAGAAGTCTCCCCAAAAGAACTTAGTACGGTTAGGATAAATACTCTCACCCATTCCTTCTGCTGTGGTTGAATATCCGCATAGATCAATCATTGTCAGTAATTCTCCTGTTGACCAATTCATCTTCTCCATTGAAATCACCTCTTCGCCCATCACATTTTCAACCATTCACTTGATGAGCTTCCTACCTTTGAACCCTTTACTGTACCCCCAATATGGGGCATCATCACTACTTCTTGTTGTTCTACTTGTTCTTGCCTTTTATGCTTAGCTCGTTGCTCTTCAATCGAGCAATAGGCTAGTTGAGGCGCTCTTTTAAATAATTCCTGAATGAATTCACCTTGTCTTTCAGGTGATAATTGGATCTTCGTGACCTCACCTTTAAAATGAAGTTCGATTCCATCGACTGCCCACATAAAACTATGAACATTTACAGGCCTTAATCGACTTAATCCTTTTGTATAATCAATTCTTTTCATATCTGAATAGTGATAAGTAGACTGGAACGGTCCCATCTGTACAAACAACCCTTCCTCTCTTATCCAATACCTAATTTGAAAGATTGAATAAAGAGCTAACCATATTGAAAACAAATAAATGAGGAAAAGAAATAAAATGAGCGGCGTAAAGTCAACGAATCGGATGCTTAAGTAAAGGACGGAAAATAAGAATACAATGATCGCAACAGTAATCGCATTCATAGGAAGATCCCGTCTTGTTTTAAAGAGCATATAACCTCCTCCTACGCCTCTTGTTTTAATAGTAACCTACTACGAATCATGCTCATAAATTCACTTGCACTCACATTTGAAGCATGTACAACAAGGTCCTCATCATAGTTCAACACCCAGATTCCATACTCCGATGGTACATGAAACATAATTTCCTCTATCGAACTTTCACCAGCTTCAGCATCAACTTTTAGGAGACTGCTATTATGAAGAGACCAGTCATTTATTTTTATCGAATGAACAAATAAATCAAAAGCAGCTTCTTCCTCCTTCTTCAACTTGGCAAGACTTCTCACCTCTTTAAGATTCTCTTTTTTACTAAGAAGATCAAATTGATGATCCGTGAGCGTAAAAGATGAGAGGGCTTCACCTTCGACTTGATTGTAGCGACTAAAAGGTAAGATATGTTTCTCTATATCACTTTCCTCGACAAAAAAGAACTCATGAATCAGGTCAGCTATAACATGGTGCATGAGCCATTTATCATTCGGCATTTCATGAAAGAGTAATGTTTCATTCGTTGTGACATTAGCAGAACGGATGATGTTTTGTGATTGAACATAGTGATGAATAAATGTTTGCAATTCCTTATTTAACGGCACTTCATTCTCTGCAGCTTTTTGCACATCCCAAACCTCTTTGAGCATGAGCTGATGAGCAGCCCCTTCATAAACTGCCTCCCAAGCATCCTCTGACTTCTCTCCTAGAGAACTCTCTCCAATCCCTTTTGCCACATCTGGGTAACCACATAAGTTAACAAGTAGCATCAGTTCTTCAGTTGTGCATTTTAAGACCGTGTTCATTCTCACACCTCAACTTTCACTTTATTATGGAATCTATAAGTAGAACCTCCAATGTTTGGTTAATAAAATAAATTAAAGTAAATACAAAAATTAATTCCCAACCAATCTAATATGAGATCATAGATTACCAGTAGTACCAAGCTTAAAAACACAAAAACCACAGACCATATAAGAAAAACGATTCTGGCTTACCAATAAGGGAGCAGTATCATTAATTTTGTATAGAAAGAGTGAGGAATACCATATAGTGCATAAAAAACTATATTCATCAGTTTCTCGTATATAGTTTTGGGACTTTTAGTGTATGTCTGTTCCATTACGAGTTAGTATTAAAGAAAGTAAGAATAACGCTCAGCTAGAATGGAAGCAGTCCCTGCAAGAATACAGAAAACAATAAAAAATCCAAGCATCCAAATAAAAAATAAGACTCTTGCTTTCCCGTAAGAATGTTTAATCATAAACTTCTTATAAAAAAAATGAGGTACGCCATAAAGTGCATAAAACACACCGTTCATAAATCGATCGTAACCTGTTTCAGGATTTGTAGTGTATGTGAACTCCATGAAAGAAATGACACGATTGCCAAATAAAGCGGCAAACAAGCTCATTCCAAACTGTACAATTAAAATAAACATAAAAATTAAAAACAGTATAAAAACAACCACCTAATGATCCTCCTACTTAAACCAACTTGATACAGAGTTTGTTACTTTATTTTTAATATTTGTTCCTACCTCAACAACTTTCTTTGTTCCAGATTCCGCTAGATCCTTCACATTTTCTGAAAGTTTACTACCAGCATATGCGCCGCCAAGACCTCCAATTGCGCCACCAATTAATCCACCAGCTACTGTTCCTATTCCTGGAGCAATTAATGTTCCAAGCGCCGCACCAGCCTTTGCACCAACTGCCGCACCTCCTGCTGCTCCACCGGCTTCTACTAATGTACCACTGGCAAATCTAGCTGTTTTTTCGAGACCCGTTTTATCACGATTATCACTATTCGTGAATTCACTAAAGTTCCCTACAATAGTCAGTCCCCACCCTACAGGTCCAGCTGCCCTTGTATACTTATTGTCAACAAATTTCGCTGCATGTTTCTCGATTTCATATTTACTAAATGTACGAGCGAAATTTTGAGCTCTTTCACTCGCCATTGCGTTATGAAGGGCTACTCCAGCTTTATTTTTAGCTGAGGCAGCTACTTGCTTCGTTTTATCAAGAAAGGAATTGTTTTTTGAAGGAGTGGATGTTGGAGCTGATTGACTAGTAGGTAAAGGTGCCTTTCCATTCTTCGTCATATCTGCATAAGTACCAATTCCAATTGAAGTAGCAGCTAATACATTTTGGCCCGCAAAAAATGCGGAGTCACCATACCCAAATAAAGTAGAGCTATCTCCTACAAATGAGAATACTTGGTCCGCTTCACGCACATTTTGCGTATTTTTCACCTCTCTAAAATCATCGTTGTCCTTCATCATACTCTTGCTGAAGTTTTCAATTGAAATGGATTGACTGACAAACATTTCTTCTAAACTCGTGACGTAGTTTTGAAGAAGAGTAATGTCTTGCCCGACATATTGCATACTAGTTATTTGTTCTTCATCAAATTCATGAATCTTTTCAATCGTGGAGTCTACCTTTGCTTTTGAATTAGAGAGCCCATCCATGACTCCATTATAATTAAAAGTGGGCAAATATACGATATCCTTGTACATAGAAGTTATGCTATTAACCTCTTCACCAAGACTAACCATGGTAGCTTTTAAGTTTTCAATCTTTCCATGAACGCCATCTTGTAAAAAGTCTTCGCGAATAAGCTCGTCACTCTCAAAATACGTATTCAATTTATCTAAAGTATCTTGAAGCGTGTTCTCAAATTCAGAGAGTACGGTGCGAAGAAGTTTTACAAAAGGACCATGACAATAGGTGAAGTAATTAATGATATTAATCGCTGTTCTTCCGTTAAATTTAGCTTCGACATTTAAGAAAGTCGTTTCATGTTGGAGCCAGCCTTCAACAGGTCCTAACTGCTCTTGCTGGTCTTGAACTTGTTGAATTAATAATTGCAGGCTTTCGATGGTAGCATTAGCATCTAAGACTTTCATAGACTAACCCCCTTTAATTTGACTCGAGACAGTTTGGTCTGCTTCTTCGTATTGATCCACCACTCGATAGACTTGTTCAACATTCTTTTGCAAGAGGGCTTTATAGGATTGAAGTAGTGCCTCCATTGCTTGCATATTTTGTTCCGCTTCTTTTAAGGTATCAAGTTCCGTCCGTCCATCAAATGATACATTGTATTCGGGTACGACGGCATCTAAGCGAGTGGATAAACGATCCATTCTACTTCTGACTCGTTGAGGCTTCAAGCTAATTTCTTCACTCACTCCAATGTCCTCCTTTATCATTGTCACACCACGATTTATAAGTACATTTATCATTTTAAAAGATCTAATTGGAAATGAAAACCATACTTAGGGTGCTATTATGTCCAGCTTCGACTTACATCCCTTATGATTCACAAGACTAATTTACCAAAATATTAAGTATACTTTATTAAATCGGTGACTTTTGTCTCTAATTACTTCTTACCCAATAATTCTTTTTTTCTACCATAAAAATACAAAATAAATTTCCAATTCTTATCAGTCAGGAATTTAAACGCAAAAAAACCAACCGCTTGAGGTTGGTTTTGCTTGCTCGTTATTGTACATCTTCTTCAAAGTACATATGTGTATCTACTGATTGAGGCTTACCTTTTTTAGGTTTTGGTCCCATATTGTCAAAGCTTGCATAGTCATAAATGGCCGTTCCAACAATTTGAGCGACATCTTCAAGTTTTTCTTTGCTGATTTTATCAATCGTATCTTCTGGTGTGTGGTACCAAGGCTCTAGTGGACTATGAATAAATAAAGCCGCTGGAACACCTTTTTCACCGAATGGAACGTGATCACTACTTCCACCTTGTGAAAATGGTGTTGGTGCTCCATTTAAACGAAGGCTAGAAGATTGTGCTAATTCCGTTACTAGATTCGGTTGACCGTTCACTGTACGCATCACTAGATCTCCTGCATCCTTACTCCCAACCATATCTAAGTTAAAGTTGGCTGCAATTCGATTGAGTTCACTTTCTGGAAGTGTATTCACATAATGTCTAGAGCCAATTAGTCCAAGCTCTTCCGCTCCAAAGGTAGCAAAGCGAATCTCTGTATCTGTTGGTAAATTCTTCATTGCTCTGGCTAACTCTAGTACCATTGCTGTTCCAGAAGCATTATCATTTGCTCCAGGAGCACCTGGTACCGAGTCATGATGGGAGCTAACCACAATCACATTGCCATTATCTTTGTTTTTGTTTGTGGCTTTTTTTGATGCAATCACATTATTTGACGTACGTAATCCAGATTCTGCCCCAAGTACTGTAAGAGAAGCTTCTACCGACTCGCCACCTTCTAATTGACTCACTAATGCAGTTCCTTCTGCTTGAGAGATCGAAACAACAGGTACAAATTCGTCATTCGCACCACCAAGAGTTCCATTTAATGCACCAGTTGTATTATTAAAAATGATAACCCCTGCCGCACCCGCTCTCGCTGCATTTAATACCTTATCACCAAAACTAATTTCACCGCGCTGAATTATGGCAATTTTCCCTTCCAGATCCTTACCCTCAAGTTCTAGCGGACGACCTAATCCAACATATTCAAGTTCAGCATTCACTTCTCCACTTGCTGTGTATGTAAAGGAATTAGGAGTTAAGCTTGTCCCATTTACCATTAAATCCACTGTGTGAGGAGCTGTAAATCCAAAAAATTCAAAAGGCTGAATCTCTGCTTCATATCCATACGCTTCAAATTGCTCTTTAATGTAGAGTACAGCTTGATACTCTTCTTCAGTTGCTGCCACACGAGGTGATTGTTGGAGATAATCAATCGTATTATAGATATTCTCGACATTAATTTTGTTGATTACACGGTTATCTAATACATTATGAACCCCAGATTGAGTCGTAACTGCGGGACTAGCGAAAGCTTGTACACCGACTGAGCTAAGTGTTAGTGAGGTTACGAGAGCAATAGATAGAATAGCCTTTTTCATTTACATTTCCCTCCAAGTAGAGTAATAGTTTACATTCTGAATCGTACAATATTTCAGACTATTACATAAGGGAATATATTCCTTTCTTTAATTAGGTCCTATTACCAGTTTATTTCGTTACGCTAAAGAAAAGAATATAACAATGACCTAGGTGAATCACCTATCCATTAAATTAAACTTTATAATATTAATTCACTTATTTTCCACCTCATTTTCCTTTGCTTAACCCTTGTCCACTCATGTATAATGAAGATATAAAAATCAAACCAACCCAAAAAAAGACTGAGTGTGATCTACACTCAGCCTTAGCAACTACTTGCTGCCTTGCGCAGCTGACCAATTGGATATTGCCATAGAAATAGCTCACCTTACTTGGCGGCAGGGTAGCTATTTCTTTTTTTGTTGACTCACAATGATACTGACCGTCAGTGCTAATGTGGCGAGAAGAATGCTTGAGAATTGGGCCAGTAAACTTAATGCTTCATAGATCGTCAAAATAAGCCTCACCCCCTCTCCACGGGAGTTCAGCCGCCACCTTGCTAGTAGTTGCTAATGCTATTATACCAAACATACGTTCTTATTACTAGGTTCGTTTCTATTCATTCGCTAGGTCTTTTTGATCAAAAGCTAGAGGAAGGTGAACTCCAATCTCTTTTAAAGACTGATTGTAAACACCTATCAAACATCAGTTGACATACCTCTTTCTGCGCCTTATACTAACTTCATACATAGCATTTATATTATTCAGAAAATGGTGACGTAGATGAATTTAAAACAGATGTTGTATGCGGCATTATTTGCTGCCTTGATTGGAGCTCTTGGTATTCTCCCTCCGATTGTCTTACCAATCTCGCCTGTTCCTATCACGGCTCAAACAGCTGGTGTGATGCTTGCAGGGGCTGTTCTCGGAGCGAAATATGGCGGGATGAGCTTAGTTGTCTTTGTTTCACTTGTAGCAATGGGGGTGCCATTACTAGCAGGTGGTCGTGGAGGCATCGGCGTCTTACTTGGACCAGGTGGTGGCTACATTTTAAGCTGGCCGATCGCCGCTTTTATCATCGGATTTCTAGTTGAGAAATACTGGCACAAAATGAATATCGGACGATTTATCTTATTTAATATCGTTGGTGGTATTATCGTAGTCTACGCAGGTGGAGTGACATACTTATCCTTTATGACGGGCCTTCCTTGGACAACAGCTGCCTTTCAAGCGCTTATCTACATTCCAGGTGACCTTGCAAAAGCTGTATTAGCTGGTGTGATTGCGATGCAACTGAAGAAAGCCTACCCTCTGATCACCAAGAAAACAAAAGAATCAACATTAACAAAAGTTGCATAATACGAGAAAAGGGGGTCCATTAAGGTGGATTCCCTTTCTTTTTGAAAAGGAGAGGACATCATGATCATTGGCGACACAATCAAACATACAGCAGCTACATTCCCCGAAAGAATAGCGATCCATTGTGACGGCGCTGACCTTAGCTACCAAGATTTCCAACAACTCATTTTAACTATCCAACAAAATGTATTGTGTACACTAGAGAACCCTATAAAAAAGAGAATAGCCATGCATGTTCAAAACGATGCTACCTTTTTAGCTACCTTCCTGGCAATCACAGGTATTGGTGCTATAGCGATTCCACTTGACCCTAAATGGAGTGACCTGGAAGTCGATCATATTTTGAATGACTGCAAACCTGATTTAATCATTTCGAATGGAATAAGAGAGTTCTCAGCTACCTATCCCACAGCTTACCTAGAGGATCTCATCAAACACTCACATACAACTGTAAAAGGTCCTGTGGTTGGTGAAGATTCTTTATTCTATATTGGTTACACTTCCGGTACGACCGGTAAGCCAAAAGGGTATTTACGGACGCATGATTCCTGGTACGAGAGCTTCAATGGAACTAATCAAGTCTTTAACCTAAGTTCTAGTGAGGTCATCTCCTCCCCTGGTCCACTTGTCCATTCACATTTTTTATATGCAGCCATACATGCCTTACATATCGGTGCAACACTGCACATCACAAAAAAATTCAATGAGAGAATGGTGTATGAGCAATTATGCACAAGCAACATCACAACCCTCTTTCTTGTTCCGACGATGTTTCAAGCTTTAGCGGAACAGTTTGAAGAGCTGCAACAAACACTTTCATTAAATAGAGTCATTTCTGCAGGAGCAAAATGGGAGCCTCATTTGAAGGAGAAAGCCGCAACGATTATGCCGAATGCCGATGTCTTTGAATTTTACGGTGCCTCTGAGCTCAGCTTTGTGAGCGTGCTTGATCCAAAGGCGAACCAAGTAAAACCCGAATCAGTCGGCCGTCCTTTTCCAGGGGTTGAGGTGTCTATAAAAAGAGGAGATCAGACAGAAGCTCTTCCTAATGAAATAGGAATGCTTTATGTGCGAAGCCCTCACCTATTTAGTGGCTATCTCAATCAACCAGAAGCGACTAAAGAAGTATTTTCTAATGGATGGGCTACAGTTGGTGATATTGGATACGTGGATGAGGAGGGCTTTATTACATTAGTAGGTCGTGACAAAAATAAACTCATTACTGGAGGATTAAACGTCTACCCTGAAGAAGTAGAACAAGTACTCTCTTCCCTAGAGGAGATTCATGAAGTGATCGTCATTGGCCTCCTTGATGATTACTGGGGAGAAAAGCTAGTTGCCATCCTCTCTTGGCGTAACGGTATGCAATTAACTGAAGAACAATTGAAGCAGCATTGCAAAACACATTTAGCAACGTATAAATGTCCTCGTCAATTTATAGAAGTACCATTCTTCCCTTATACTTCGAGTGGGAAAATTGCGCGAAGACAGGTGATGGAGCAATTCCAACAACGAGAGACGCAAAGGAAGTGAAGAGATTGAGACATGCTGTGATCGTATCAGCAAAACGAACGGCAATCGGAAAGCTTGGCGGGATGTTTAAAGAGATTCCTCCTGAGCACTTAGTTGCCCCGCTTATTAAACAAGTCATTCAAGACCATCCCCTTCCTGTCGAAGCCATTGATGAAGTGATCCTTGGCAATGCTGTCGGACCGGGTGGTAACCTTGCGAGACTTTCCGCACTCACAGCAGGACTGCCTATGTCCGTGCCAGGAGTGACAGTCGACCGTCAATGCGGCTCAGGACTTGAAGCAATTAACTTAGCAGCTAGACTGATTCAAGCAGGAGCAGGTGAGATCTATTTTGCAGGTGGTGTGGAAAGCACGAGTCTTGCTCCTTGGAAACTAGCAAAGCCTCCTACGCTTCACCACCCTAGTGGCCCGCAACTCTTTCAACGAGCACGCTTCTCTCCAGAAGACATAGGAGATCCGGATATGGGTGTGGCTGCTGAAAATGTAGCAGCTAAGTACGCGATCACTCGAGCGATGCAAGATGAGTATGCGTATTGGAGTCATAAAAAAGCGGTACAGTCGATGGAACAGGGTCACTTTAACGAAGAAATTGTAGCTGTAAGGGATCGAGTTAGAGATGAATGTCCACGCCCTACTACATCGATGGAAAAACTAAGCAGCCTCCCTCCCGTTTTTAAAGAAGGTGGCACCGTAACAGCTGGGAATGCTTGTCCCATGAATGACGGAGCGTCTGTTGTATTAATGATGTCAGAAGAAAAATGCGTGGAACTTGGCTTAACACCCGTATTACGAGTAATCGATACAACAAGTGCAGGCGTTGACCCTCATTATCTCGGAATTGGTCCTATCCCTGCTATAACGAAACTTCTAGAACGCACTCAGCTTACAATGGAGGAGATTGATCTCATTGAATTTAATGAAGCGTTTGCCTCGCAGGTACTTGCGAGCTTACAAGAATTAAATATCCCCCTTGAAAAAGTTAATCAACAAGGCGGTGCACTCGCATTTGGGCACCCATACGGAGCATCCGGGGCAATTTTAATCACACGTTTGTTCAGTCAGATGAAAGAAAAACGTTATAAACGAGGAATCGCTACTTTGGGCATTGGCGGCGGACTCGGATTAGCTACATTAGTTGAATTAATCGAATAGGGAGGAAATGAGATGATTACAGAAAAATGGCTCCACTCACAAACAAAGCCGATCGAGATCACCTTAACAAGAGAAATGATTAAATCGTATGCAGACGCGATTTGTAACGAAAACGAATTATATACAAAGGTAGAAGCTGCAAAACAAGCATCCTATGAGGACATCCCGGCTCCTCCTACCATGCCATTTATTTTCTGGCAATATCTCGAGGTGCCTTGGTTAGATGATGTGGGGGTATTGGTTCACGGCAAGCAAGCTTTCTCCTATGACCAACCACTGATTGCCAACCGAACATATCAATGCAGCATTCAATTACTTTCCCTAAAAACAAAAGTGAACAAACGAGGTCCGATGCAAATCGCTGAACACGAACTATCAATTCACTATAACGGCGTGGTTCATGCGAGCGCCCTTTCTACGCTCGTCATTTTACCAAAAGGAAGTGAAGACGATGCTTAACCAACCCTCACTTGAAGAGATTCACATCAAGGAAATCACCCAACAGCAACTGGAGGCTTACGGGCTTGTATCAAATGATTACAACCCTATTCACTTTGATCTAAAAGCAGCCCAAGATGCCGGCTTCCCTAAACAAATTGCACATGGAATGTTCACGATGGGAGTCAGTACAAATCTAGTATCACCTTGGATCTCTACTCATTTAGTGAAAAGCTATGAAACTTCATTTATCCAACCACTGTTAGTTGGAGACTCCCTCAGAATTAAAGGCACTGCGACTATAACTGACCAAACGACTTCCATCGTTTTTACTGGCGAGAATCAACACGGCGAAACAATTATCAAAGGGCAGATTTCACTTGAGGTGCATGCCCGATGAACCTCCAAGACCAAGTGGCGATTATTACTGGATCGACGCGCGGCATTGGCTATAGCTTAGCGAGACAGCTAGCGGCAAATGGAACGGGCGTGATCATAAATGGTAGAAAGGAAGCTGACGTTTCGAAAGTGGTAGAGGAAATCAATGAACTTGGTGGACGAGCAGTCGGACTTGCCTCTCCTGTTAATGAACCACATACAGGAGAAGAGCTGGTCCATACAGCCATAGAAAGATTTGGAAAAGTGACCATTTTAATCAATAACGCTGGCAATACGCATGATCGAATGTCTTATAAAATGTCAGATGACGAGTTTCAAAGTGTGATCAGCGTTCATGTAAATGGGACCTTTTACTGCACGAGAGCTTTTATTCGACAAGTGATCAAGCAAGAGACTGGTGGACAAATCCTTAATATGACTTCAACCGCCGGATTGACCGGCACAATTGGACAATTGAATTACAGTGCGGCAAAGTCCGCAATCAACGGGATGACTTGGACACTAGCCAAAGAGTTAGCGCGACATCATATCAAAGTCAATGCAGTTGCACCGGCAGCCCTTACGTCGATGACCGAACCTCATATTACCCGCGCTCGAAAAAAAGCAGCTGAACAAGGGATGGAACTTCCCTCTTATTGGGAAGTCGGCTCTACAGATGATGTGGCAAGATTTGTAACCACCCTTTTCACAAAACCACAGTTTTCAAAGTCTGGTGAAATCTTTGGGGTAAACGGAGATAAAGTGGTTCGCTGGCAACCTTCAGTACCCGAAGAAATGGAACTAGCTGATTTTATAAACAGTTAAGACTTTCGCTTGTAATTAATGGTAGGAATCTGGCTAAAATCATGATACGTTAGTCATAGCAAGACAGTAATCAACCGTTTTGTATCCTATTACATGAGGTACCATTATGAATATGAGTTTGAGATTTTGGATCTTATTGCTTATCACATTTACGATCCTTGGCATGATTGCCAGCACATTATTTGCCGGCTACTATGTATCAAAAAATAATTTAATTACCCATACAAAAGAAATTAATCGTGTTTATTCTGAAAAGCTTGCTCAAGTTACCGACCAGTCCTTACAGGCAATGGAAGAAAGCTTAGAGAATCGTGCCCTTGATATGGCGGCCTTACTAGATAATCAGGAAGCACTTAGAACTTCTCTTGATCAGTTTTTGCGAAGTAGTCACTACTTTAATTCGATTGCTATTGTAGATAAAGAAGCCAAAGTGATTACCTCTGCTCCTGATTTGGATGTGGTAGGGTATCATGTCCACTCTATTGGGATCAATGAAGCACTTGAAAAACAAGAAACAGTCATTTCTGAATTATACGATGCAGCCATTGGTCGAAAAATCCTCTTGATCTCAAGTCCTATATGGACAGAATCAGGAACCTATGAGGGAATGCTTGCAGGAACCGTTTACTTACAAGAAAGCAACATCATAGAATCAATCCTAGGTGAACATTTTTCACAAGATGGCTCTTAT
The DNA here is from genome assembly GCF_032843265.1 of Alkalihalophilus lindianensis. Taxonomy (NCBI): domain Bacteria; kingdom Bacillati; phylum Bacillota; class Bacilli; order Caryophanales; family Bacillaceae; genus Alkalihalophilus; species Alkalihalophilus lindianensis. The sequence continues at coordinate 191,632 of NZ_JAWJBA010000001.1, read as the reverse complement.
GTGTATGTTGTTGATCATAATGGGGTCATTATTTATCACCCAGAGCGTAGCAGAATCGGAGAAAATGCCCAAGAGAATCCTGTCGTGCAAAAATTAATGAATGGTGAAAGCGGAACTCTTCAGGTTACCAATACAAAAGAGAAAGATATGCTCGCCGGCTTTTCTCATATCCCGACAAGCAACTGGGGTATTGTCTCCCAAACTCCATATGATGTCAGTATTCAGCCGGTTTGGGATACGATCCGTAATATGGTGTTGTATTCAATCCCCTTTATCTTTTTTACTGTTTTATTATCCATTATTTTTGCCGAGCGAATCGCTTCTCCGCTGCGACAGTTAGCATTACAAACGTACATGCTAAAAAACCAGAAAATACCAAAAGAACGTCCTTCGATTTCTACTTGGTACTTTGAAGCCACTCAGCTCAATCAGACGATCCAAACATACATCGATGCCCAAGAAGATCAACTTCAAACTGTGATGAAAGATTCACAAACTGACCCGTTAACCGGGCTGCCTAATAGAAGGTACATTGATACTACCCTCCAAAGTTGGATAGAAGAGAAACCTTTCTTTTCAATGATTATCCTCGACATTGATTACTTTAAAATGGTTAATGACACGTATGGTCATCAAATGGGCGACGAGATTCTCATCTTCTTCGGGGAAGCCTTGGGCAAGGTTGTTGGAGAAAACAATTTATTCGCACGTTATGGAGGGGAAGAATTTATGATCCTCCTTCCCGAAGCTACTGTCGATGAAGCCTTAAAGCTGGCACATCGACTTAAGTACACATTAGCTAATATGATTGCTCCGTCTGGTAAAAAGATCACATTTTCAGCTGGGGTCGGTTGCTACAGAAATGACTCGGAAAACCTTACCACTTTTATGCAGCGGGTTGACGAAGCGCTTTATCGCGCCAAACAGTCAGGTCGTAATCGCTGTGAAGTCGCCATGACAAAAAAGACGTCCTAACCTTTGAAGTGCATCTCACCTTGGCTAGAGCGTCTTTTTTTCCTCTCTTAAAAATCCTTATTACAGATCGACCTTTTAATGGCTCTCCGAAAGAAAACATCCCTCTTCACCTAGCAAATAAATAATATCCGAGCACACCGCCTACAACGGCTGATAAACAAGCTATCATAACGGATTCCACAAGTTTTAAATCAGATACAATATAAGATACACTAGCCATCACAACGGCTACAAATGCTCCTACAAAAAATAAAATTGATACTTGATTGCGATTCATCTCTTCACCCCATCTTTCTCACTTTAGCACATTTAAACTTACAAAATATAGTGAGTTCGATTACAATATAAAAAGAGGACATTTACTTAAAGGATGCTGATACACCATGTTCAAAAACTTATTTATTGAATTTTTCAGCTGGATAAAGGCCATTATTCTGGCATTAGTCCTAGCTGTTTGCCTTAGCGTATTCGTTATTCAACCTTTTACGGTAGATGGTAGTTCGATGGAGCCTACTCTTCAAGGACTCGATCACTTTAATCCACAACAAGCAGGTGACCGAGTATTTGCCTTCAAAACGATGTATTTACTTGGACAAGAACCTGAAATAGGAGATATCGTCATCATTGATAGCCGCGTCGAGGATGAACGGACATTGGCCGATTCCTTTATCGAAAGTCCGATGATTGCTGCATTCATTGATGTCGAGGAACGATCTAGACATAACTGGGTAAAGCGAATTGTCGGAGAACCTGGTGATCGCATTGCCATTAATGGTGGTTCTGTTTATCGAAACGGGGTTAAATTGGACGAAGAGTACATTAAGGAATCGATTTATCTAGACTTCGAAGAAATCGAAATCCCTGAAGGTCATGTATTTGTAATGGGAGATAATCGTAATGGCAGCACAGATAGCCGTGATATCGGACCTGTTCCGATCGATCATGTGACCGGAAAGGTTGTTGCTCGCTTTTATCCCTTTCATCGAGCAGAGACTTTTTAGGCAAATGTGTAATAACCTACTTATTTTAGCTTTTACTGTATCTTATTGTTGAAATTTGTGAGACAATCGTTAAACAGCTCGTATAATAGCTGGATTAGTGAAAGGAGATGATTCACTTGTTCAAGCTTGTAAGAGACAAAGCAGGAGAGTTGGAGTCATTAAAAGATTCCAGTAGTCCCTATGACAAGATGTTCATAGAATTAGTAGAAGCGGAGTTATTCGCTCAAAAGCTTAATACCAACATAGACCTTAACCGACAATGGTCCGTAAAAGAATATAAAATATAAATAGAAGCTAAGTAGATGGATCTGTGGATCTCACCTACTTTTTTTCATCAAAAAACCGCCGGGTTAACAGCACCCGGCGGTTCCATTTATTTAATTTGATGTTGATTGAAAAATACTATTCGCTAATAGACGATAGCTATGTTCCGTATGCCCTCTAAAGGCTAGATCGTTGGCAAATAGTGTATAGGTAGTGTTCTCCACTTGAGTAGTAAAAGCCATCGTTTGACCCTTAGCTCCCTCATGTCCTGGCCACCATCCCGCTTGATAAAAATCATCCTCTTCACTAAATGAAGCAAGTACCTCTGCCTCTTCCGGAACGTCTGTAATCCATGTTCCAGTCGTTACATAAAGCAACTCTTCTGCCTCATAGCCTGCTGTTAATGGGTGGTCATTCACATCGGCCTTTACAAGACCTTCGTGATTCCCTCTCGTTTGAGCCGTTGTAAAATCAGTTAATAGGCCACTCTCTTCAACCACTCTTAAAGCACGACCTCCAATGCCAATAAATGATTTTCCTGCAATCTGTTCACTATTAAAATTGCTTCCATCACTTACAATGACATTGGCATCTCCAGCGTCCACTAGTTCAAACCCAAGCTGTCTCAGTGAGAAGTGTAACTGATCAGACCCTGTAGCAGCCACTTTTGGTTGAGTCAGGGATTGTGTTTCTACATTTGCTCCTTTACCTGCTGGATGAGATTCAACATAATATTGATTCGCATACGCACGCACGTCTTCAGTCTCTACAAGGTAATCACCTTTTACGATATTCCCTTTACTTTCAGTCGCCACTTCAACCGACTTGCCATCAGCTAGAACAGCGTTGACGAATTTCACCGTGTCATTTGTTGAGTTTTTAATTATTTGTTTTGGACCATTTCCTTTAATTGTACTTGTTGGAACGACAACCTCAGCTACCTCCGCTGTCTTCCCACTGAATAGTCCCTCTTCTCTTACTTCATCCATATCAAAGCCGCGTAATGCAGGGAAGTTTACGACCACTGGGTCATACATCGCATTCCAGTCTGATACGTTATCTCCACTATAAAGAACCGCGTTAGCTAATCCGCGTTTCGCTTGATTCATCGGTACAATATACGTGCCTTTAGGATACGTTGTCCCGTTTACTTGAACCTGACGAGTCGTCTCTTCAACCTTTACTCCATTGCGAAGTAAATACTCAGCCATTTTATGAGCTTCAAGAATGTTTTTCTGAGCCTTATCATCCGTTGGGATCACATAATAATCTGGGAAGAAACTATCGTCCCCATTTCGTACACGCCCAATTGACTCTCCGGCTGCGTTAACAAAGTACTCATCTACAGCACGGTTATCTTCTCCGTTTACACCACGCTTGAAAATCTCAAGTTGCTCTTTATACAACTCATCTTTATTTTCAGTTACGTATAAAGTGGATCCAAGTCCCACTCCTACCATGGCACGAAGTGAATCTTGACTCAATGTTGGAACCTCTACGGTATGTCCAAGAGATCCATGAAGCATGGCATACATCGCCGTATAAGCTGGTGTCATATCATCCCAGCCGTCCTCCCATTCAAGCTGCGCAATAAAATAAGAGGTTAAATCAGAACTTCCAACACCTGCTCTTCCCATCGCATGTGCTTGCTCTAACATATTATCAATCAGTAAGTCATACTCAAAATTTGGATTATGAGGCGGTGTACCAGGCTCAATTAAAAATCCATTAACATACCCGTGCATATCGACAAATGATAATGGTGTCCACTTTGAAATGAGTTCATTTACTTGCTGTGTTTCAACTTGCGTTTGATTGGCATTATCACGATTCAAATCAAATCCTTCAGCATTGGATCTTGTGTTCGCCACACGCCCATCAGGATTGTTGGTGAACATGTATAAAAAGATCGCATCATCAAGAACGCCATCCATATGTAACGTCACTGGAGACTCATTGTTGTTTTCATCTGTGTTTGTAAATGTAACCTCATCTTCTAATGCAAATTTCTTTAACAGTTCAACTTGTGCGTCCACCCCTTCCACTTCGTCAGGGTGAATATTATTAAACCAAATCGGAATCTGGTAATCTCCCATTGTGCCATTTTCTAGTTTCTCTAGTAACTGTGCTGGGTCTTCTAACGCTGTTGGCAATGTTTCATTTAAGTATTTATCCACTGCTGCCTCGTCTCTTGCAAGGATGACAAAATGAATGTCTCTCCCTTCAACAGACTCACCTACTTTTTGGTACTCAAGATAACGATCATTCTCACCGTCTGCTTCAACACTAGCAAACACTTCATCAATCGCCGGCTTTAATTCATCATAAAACAAAAATTCATCATACACATTTAACGTAACAGTCGTTGCAGCTTTCTCTCCACTTATCGGATCAACTAATGCAAATTCATAGTCTCCAATAAAGTCTTGGTACTGTGTACGAATCGTACGGTTAGAAAGGTTTGACGTATTATAAAGTAAGCCAAACTCTACAGTAGCCCCTACCTCTGTTGTACCATCCACATACGAAGGACCTTCAATGACGTTAATGAAAGGCTCACCCTCATAATTGCTTCCACCACTCCATTTCTTCCACTCAGAAAGACTCTTTCCACCAAACTGAATCTCAAGTTGCTCTAGGTCGACCTCTTCACCGAAATCCGCACTTATTTCGACTGTGCGTAATTCAGTCAAAGAAAAGAGTGACCTACTTACGTCTAATTCGATTACTTCACTAGCTTCTACAACCGTTTGTTCCGTTGCCGTAAGGGATGTAGGATAAACAAATGTTATCGCCATAACAAGTGCTAACCAGCCTATCATTACCTTTTTTATATTCATAGATTTACCCTACCTTTCACACCGTTTAATAGATTCTGAACTATTAAAATATAGCAGAACATTCCGGAATCCGTAATAACTTTAGTGACAAAAGGTACTTTTTAACTGCATTAATATACAAAAATAGGTATAATGAACGACATAGAATACTCTATTTCAACAATTAATTACAAGACTTTATTGTTTATCTGACTGCATAATATATGCACCTGTTTGTATAACGAAAAAAAGAGAGACCTTTCACAAGTCTCTCCATCTCCTATGATCGTTCCTTAATAACCCCTTCAAAAGCTGCTTGATAAATAATACGAATGTCTTCCTCACTAAGCAGAAGTGGGCTGCGGGCTAATAATCTCTTTTGCTTTGCCGCATCTCTCGTGAGGCCATCTAGTGCTGCTTCTGGTATGTTGAAGTCAGCTAGTTTAGAAGGGATGCCTACTTCGTCAATCAAATTCCTCAACGTTTCAACACATATATACGAAGCTTCTTCAGTGGATAAACTGAAAGCAGTCCCTCCTAATGCCTCTAAAATATCAACCATCCGCTTAGGACAGCTTCTACGAATATAGGCCAATACATAAGGCAGAAGCACCGCATTTGATTCCCCGTGTGAAAGATGAAATTGGCCGCCAAGTGGATAAGCCAAAGCATGAACGCCTGCAACACCCGCATTAAAAAAGGCAAGACCGGCTAAATAACTTCCATTGCTCATATCGATTCTCGCCTGTTTGTCTTCCCCGTTATGCACGGCCATTTGAAGAGAACGTCCGATTAAGCGAATGGCTTGTAGGGAAAGCCCATCTGTTACCGGACTTGCATGGACAGAAACATACGCTTCAATTGCATGGGTAAGAGCGTCAACTCCTGTTGCAGCAGTTACCTTCGGTGGCACTGAAATTGTCAGTTTCGGATCGACAATTGCCACATCAGCTAGTAAGTAATCATGTGAAATGACATCTTTAGTCGTTTCAAGCGAAAGGACCGAAATATTGGTTACTTCTGACCCTGTCCCAGATGTGGTCGGAATCAAGATTTTAGGCAATCCTCTCTTATCTATCTTCTTCGTTCCGGATAAATGTAAGTAGTCGGCCACTTCCCCCTCATGAACAGCTAAGACGGCAGCTAGCTTTGCCAAATCTAATGCACTCCCACCTCCTATCCCAATGACCATGTCAAATTGACCTTCTCTTGTAAATGAAACAAGCTTCTCACTCGTTTGTAACGGCGGCTCAGGTACTACCTCTGTATACAATGTAATCTCATAGCCTGATCCCTCAAGTGGTGAAGTCACTTGTTCAACGATACCCATTTTCACAAGGAGTGGATCTGTAACAACTAAAATTTTATTTGGTTGATAGTTTTGCACTTCTGGTACTAATTGCTCTAAAGACCCCCAACCTACATAGCTTAATGGAGTAAAAACCAATTTTGAAAAACTCATTGCACTCCCACCTTTCAATCTTTGTGTTTTTAAAAGTGGATTCTATCTAATCAGTTTAAACCTTTAGACTCACTCAATAAAAAGATTCTATTTAGTTACTATCAAACCCTCTTCATGCTTTAAAAAACGATAGAACCCTTTCTTACTTCTCACAAGAAAACGAATACGCTAACACAAATGTGTCAATTTCCAATAGAGGTGTTCCCCCAACTTCGCGACACCCCTCTGTAAGGCTCTGTACTTCTTTACTATGAAAATAGGATTGGGTGCCAAGGAGGAATACAGCGACAAGCACCGCCACATTAAGCACCAGTAACATGACTAGTAGATTCTTTTTCATCCAACCTCTCCTTCAATATGTAAAAGCTTACTTCTCTTCACACTTTTTATTTCGTAAGCTGAATGCAAAAAACAGTAAGGCAAGTAAGTTAATAGCTAACATGACGTAATCATAATTAGAGTCTGAACCGCCTTGGATCGCCATTATGTATCTAATACTGTTAAAGACGACTATAACCGAAAGTAAAATAGTAAGTTTTTTATTCAATTTGACCACCTTCTAATAATCTAGGATCTTTTGAGAAATAATAACATCTCTTTACTTATCATACCGAATGAAAAGTACGCTGTCATTGTAAAACCTATAGTATCCGATTATTGTTTGTATCAGTCCAATTTTGCACACTCTGTTGTTCATCATTCGGACTTCCAAACTTTTTATATTCAATTATGATTAGAGTAAGCAATTCAATTCAGTTACCTAATCTCTAACAGCTAGCTAGCATATACGGAAAAGGTGATGGATTTATATGGCATTAGATCAAAGAAGTACCCAATTACTGCAACTTCTTGTGCTAAAAGAGGCTCCCGTGTCTATTTTAGAGCTAAGCAAAAGTTTGCGTGTTTCAAGAAGAACAATTTATTACAATCTTGAAAAAGTAAATGATTGGCTAAAAGAAAATGAGCTTGATGAAGTTCAACATGTAAAATCTGTAGGTATTTTTATAACAAGCTCTGCAAAAGAAAAAATACCAAACTCTGTGAAGATTAATAAAGAAGTTCATTATTATTATACTGCAAATGAGCGGCAGAAATTAATTCTACTCATGCTTCTTACTAGTAGTGACCCTGTTTATTTAAAAGATTTTATGGCTGTAACACAAACTAGTCGAAATACTTGTCTAAATGATTTAAAAGCTATTAAGCAACAGTCAAAACCATTTCGACTAACCATCCATTTTGAGCGTAGTAAAGGATACTTTATTAATGGACCTGAATTTGAGCTTCGTAAATGGTTTGTTGATGCTTTTGAGTTTCAAAATGAAAATGAATTTTCCAAGAATTTGATATCAGTTTGGAAAAAAGCAAATCCAAGTTTATTAGAAACTGTTGAGCGTAATGCTGACTTATTAACAGTTATGCAGGTTACATTAAATGTTCAGCTAAACCCAGAGTCAACTGGCGAGCTCTTATGGCATATCGCTTTTATCTTACAGCGTATCAAGCAAGAGCAAAACATCTCAGTAGAGAGTGATGAAAAACTAGCATTACAGTCAAGCCCCGCTTATAAGGGAGCTGAATTACTAAGTAAGGAAATACTCAATTCCTATCAAATTCGTGTACCTGAAGAAGAAATTTTTTATTTCACGATTTTCTTGCTAAGTTTACGAAGTCAATCAGAAAGTCCTCTTGGCACTGTCAACGGACTCGAAGATGTTGTAAGAAAGATGGTCATTGATTTCCAGAGATATTCATGTATCGAGTTTGAGCATTACCGAGCAGTTGAAGAAAATTTACTAATTCATATCAGGCCAGCTTATTATCGCCTCAAGTATGGAATTTTAGCTAAAAACCCTTTAACTGCTTCAATTAAAGAAAAGTATGGTGATGTTTTTGAACTCACTAAAAAAGTCATCTCTCATCTCGAAACTTTTGTTGGCACAAAAATCAATGAGGATGAAATAGCCTACATCACGATGCACTTTGGTGGATGGATGAGAAAAGAAGGAAGTCAACCGGCGACAAGAAAACGCGCATTGATCGTATGTTCAAGTGGTATTGGAACGTCTCAAATTTTAAAAAGTCAGTTAGAAGCATTATTCTCAACGCTTGACTTTGAAGTCGTGACATCTTTAGACGAGACATTAAATAATGCTGAACTTATTTTTACAACCGTTTCCCTAAAAAAACAAACCTTACCTACATTTCATGTGAATGCGATTCTTAATGATGTGGAAAAAGAACGTCTTTTAACAAATGTAAATAGGTTGTTATACCAAAGAGAATCCTCTTCTAGAACAGAGCAGGTGAATCAACTGTTACAAGCAATTGAAAAGCACGCTCATATCCACAACGAAAAACAATTGCTAATCGAGATTGAACACATTCTTTCTAATAAGCATCTACAAATAAAGGAGCTTTACAAACCTATGCTAAACGAAATTATTGATCGCTCATCTATTCAAATCGTAGATAAAGTTAGTAGCTGGCAAGAGGCGGTAGAGGTTGCATCGTCTCCATTACTTGAAAACAACTCAATCAGTCAAAAGTATATTGACGCGATGATCGCAAACATTGATGAATTAGGACCTTATGTCATTATTGCACCACATGTCGCTATTCCGCACGCTAGACCCGAAGCAGGTGTTAGTAAATTAGGTATGAGCCTTCTTAAGCTGAATGAGCCAATCGCTTTTTCCGAAGAAGAAAGGCACCAAGCATCGCTACTTTTCGTATTAGCCGCTACAGATAATGAAACACATTTAAAAGCCCTATCTCAATTAACAACCCTATTATCTGATGAGGGAAATATCGAGAAGTTGCTTCATAGTGAAGATGTCATTGAAATTCAAAATTTAATAGATAGCTATTCAAATTAATTACAGGGGGGAATTACAAATGAAAATTTTAGTTGTATGTGGAAATGGATTAGGAAGTAGTTTTATCGTGGAAATGAATGTAAAGAAAGCTTTAGGTGAGTTAGGAATTGAAGCAGACGTTTCTCACACTGACCTAACTACTTCTAAAACGGAACCAGCAGATTACTATATTGGTTCTCAAGATATCATCTCAAACTTAGATGATGGCAATCGTAAGATTATTCCACTTATTAACTTGTTAAACCAGCAAGAATTGAAGGATGCACTACAAAAACACATCGTTACGGAGGGATAATAATGGCTGAATTAATCATGAATGACATCTTAGGAACTCCCGCCATACTAGTAGGGCTATTCGCCCTACTAGGCCTACTACTCCAAAAAAAGAATGCTGCTGATACTGTTTCTGGCACATTAAAAACCATTATGGGTTTTGTCATTCTTGGGGTAGGTGCAGGAGTGCTTATCTCCTCTCTTGACTTCTTTTCACAAATGTTTGAAACGGCTTTCAATATTAGAGGGGTTATTCCTAACAACGAAGCCGTTGTAGCTGTTGCTCAACAAGCTTTTGGTACCGAAACAGCCATGATTATGTTATTTGGTATGGTGGCAAATATTCTTATTGCTCGTCTTACCCCATTTAAATATATTTTCCTAACAGGACACCACACACTATTTATGGCTTGTATGATTGCCGTTATTTTAAGTACAGGTGGAATGAGTGGCGTACCTTTAGTCGTAACAGGATCGATTATTTTAGGCTCCTTAATGGTATTCTTCCCTGCGATCCTTCAACCATACATGAGACAAATAACAGGAAACGATGATATAGCACTAGGTCACTTCGGCTCTTTGGGTTACTTTGTATCAGGTACGATCGGGAAGTACTTTGGAAATAAAGAAAAAACAACTGAAGATATTAAAGTACCTAAATCACTTGGATTTTTAAGAGATACGTCCGTAGCTGTTTCCTTAACTATGGCCATTTTATTTATCATTGTTGCTTTATTCGCCGGAGCCAGTTACGTTGAAACTGAACTAAGTGAGGGAATGAACTTCATTATCTTCTCGCTCATGCAAGCCATTACATTCGCAGCCGGTGTATATGTTGTTCTTGCAGGGGTTCGTATGCTACTTGCTGAAATCGTTCCAGCATTTAAAGGAATTGCTGACAAAATTGTTCCAAATGCAAAACCTGCTTTGGATGCACCTATTGTCTTTCCATTTGCTCCAAATGCAGTGATTATCGGATTTCTCTTTAGTTTTATGGCAGGATTAGGAACGATGTTCATCTTACCTGTGTTCGGTCTGGCATTAATTGTTCCTGGGTTAGTACCTCATTTCTTTACAGGAGCAGCTGCCGGAGTATTTGGTAATGCGATGGGTGGTAGACGTGGCGCTATTTTGGGAGCGATCACCAATGGAATTCTGATTAGTTTCTTACCCGCTCTCCTTTTACCTGTCCTTGGTTCAATAGGGTTTGAGGGAACAACTTTTGGAGATTCCGATTTTGGTATTGTGGGTATTTTACTTGGATGGATTATGAGTCTGTTTAATTAAATACACGTGTTAAAAAGTAGAGATTCACCAAACAAACACAAGCATCAGTCACTCGACTGATGCTTGTTCTTTATTTATCCTGATGATAAGCAATTAATGTATTCTCCACATTCTTCAAATGCTCTAACATCTTTTCATTTGCTTTGTTTGCGTCTTGATTTTCGATCGCTTCAAAGATCGCTTCATGTTCGACTTGTAGACGGTCAAAGGTTGGCTTATCTGAAAACAAGCCAATTCGTCTGCTTTCATACATTGTTTTGCCTAATGTATCTGATAGCTGCTGCATCATATCCTTTAAGATACTATTGCCGGTTGCTCTTGCTAATGCGAGATGAAATTTCACATCTGCTTTCTCCCCGAGGTCTTCATTTCCAGCAGCCTGCTCCATTTCCACTAGAGCCGTCTTCATCTCTTGAAGATCTTCCTCGGTCCGGTATAAAGCAGCAAGGCTTGCCGCTCCGACTTCGATGATCTTTCGTACTTGAAACAGCTCAAGCATCTCTTGCTTTGAGATAATCCGCTCCACCGTCACTGGAGCGAACATATTAGAGAAATCATATTTATTAACAAAGGTCCCCTCGCCTTGGCGAATCGTGATCAATCCAACGGCGCGCAGTGCACTAAGTGCTTCTCTTACAGCAGAACGACTGACGTTAAATTCTTTTGCCAACTTTTCAACTGAATCAAGCTTTTCTCCAGGCTTCACTTCGCCTTCACGGATCATTTCTTCTAGCTGTTCACGAATTACTTCGGATACCTTTTTTGTTTGCACCTGTTTAAATGCCATTCCTTGCACCTCGTTCATTTCAGTTACCTTCATTATAGCATAAACGCAGGAAGGCCAGCAGTGGCATCGCACTACTAGCCTCCTTTTCACATATCGACGACCAAAATATAACAAGCTCGAATCGGACCATGGACGCCAACGACTAAGTTCATCTCAATATCGGCACTATTACTAGGACCAGAAATGAAATTAATGCAGGAAGGGATCCGGTTGCCGTCTTTAGACATCTTATGGATCGCCGTCGTTGCTTGAGTCATACGAGGAACGAGTGTACTCTTTGGAATGATCGCAATATAATACGTTGGAAGCAGACTGACCGAACGTCCTTTTCCTTGATCACTAATCAAGACAACCGTCCCGGATTCAGCTAATGTGTAATCGGCAAAGGTGATCCCAATATCAGCTTTCTCAGCGAGTTCCACCGATTGACTCTCACTACCTGTATCCCATACGTCAACTTCTTCCCTTGCTTGGAAATGACTCAATCCATACTCGCTAAATCTTGGGTCATCCCATGTAATAACAGAGGTCGCCTGAAACTCACCAAGCACTTCATCAATCACAGCTTCCAAACCGTCGCGCTTCGTTTCCTTAAAGTCTGTATGAATCGCTACACACTGCGTTTTCAAAACGGAGACGAGCTCATCAGGTGTATGATCTTTCATCACATCAAGCTGTGGCTTATAGCGATAATTCGGACGAACGACTCCTGTTGTTCGACGCTCTCTTCCTAACTTTTCAGCTACATTATTGAGAAATGTTTCGCGATGTTGAATCATGATGAGTCCCTCCCTTTTTGCTCTCACGTTGCTTAAACCAATCTCTGAATCTCTCTTTTTTACTCTCCGGAAAATCTCGGATATCGGTCCATGACTTCAATGGCCCTGGACCACTCTTGATCGAACCATCCTTGGTAAAAGGGGATAGCATCATTGGAGCTGTTCGTGTACTCATATTGAAAAGCGATGGTGAGCTCGCTACCATTCCAAACCCTTTCATAGCAAGCGTTTCAGATAAAGTCGTACGCTTTTCTTCCGCAATGTTTCGGCGATGCTTAACGAGTAATTCATGGAGTGGAATCTTAACCGGACACGCATCCGTACAGGCTGCACATAGAGTTGAGGCATATGGCAATTCTTTATGATCATCATATCCTTCAAGTAGCGGCGTTAACACTGCCCCAATCGGACCTGGATAAATGGATCCATACGAGTGGCCGCCAACATGACGATACACCGGGCATACATTAATACAAGCTGCACAACGAATGCAATGAAGTGCCGATTGAAACTCGGTGCCAAGGATTTTTGATCTACCATTATCCACAATAACGAGATGGAATTCTTCTGGACCATCTAGGTCGCCCTCTTCTTTTGCCCCTGTTAAACCTGTGATATAGCTTGTTAGCTTTTGACCAACGGCACTTCGGCAAAGCATACTCACCAAAATATCTAGCTCTTCCCAAGTCGGCACAACCCGCTCCATCCCCATCACGGTAATCTGTGTTTTGGGCAGAGTCGTTGCCAACCTTGCATTTCCTTCATTCGTTACGAGCGAAATGCTACCAGATTCAGCAACAGCGAAATTACAGCCAGTGACCCCGATATCGGCTTCTAGGAACTCCTTACGTAACTGCTCTCTTGCAAAAAGAGTGAGCTCTTCTGGCTTAGAGGAATTCGTGTAGCCCTTTTTTTGTTGAAAGGTTTCACGGATTTGTTCTCTATTTTTGTGTAGAGCAGGTGCCACAATATGTGAGGGAGGATCATGATCGTCAATCTGAAGAATGTATTCACCTAAATCTGACTCAATCACTTCACAACCTACACTCTCTAACGCTTGATTCATACTAATCTCTTCAGTGACCATTGATTTTGACTTAATCACTTTTTTCGCATTTTTCTTTTTTGCTACTTCCTTGATGTACGCATTGGCTTCCTCTGCTGTTTCTGCAAAGAAAACATATCCACCATTCTTGCTGACGTTTTCGCTTAATTGATGCAAATAATAATCAATATTTTCTAAAGTATGGGTACGAATCTCTTCTGATAGATTACGCCATTCTTCCCAATTACCAAGCTCATCTTCGGCTTTAGATTTAGCCATCTTCAGTCGTTCTTGAGCAGATGTGACTGCCTGCCTCATAAAGGTATCTTTCAACCCTTTTTCCACTCGGTTATCAAAATTCGGGTCCCCGATTTTCATTGGCATTGTCCACTCACCCCTTCATGACTTTCTCTTGGCTATTTAGCACTTGTGCGATATGCATCACTTTAACTGGTTTACCGTTACGCTCAATCCGTCCACCGATATTCATCAAGCACCCACAATCAGCACCAATTAGGACTTCAGCTTTTGTTTCCTCAATATGGCGTACTTTCTCATCTACCATCTGTTCAGAGATCGGAGACATTTTCACCGCAAATGTACCACCAAATCCGCAGCAAGCCTCACGATTTGGCAATGTCTCAAGATTAAGCCCCTCTACTTGATCTAATAGTTTAAAAGGCGCTTCCTTCTCTTTTAATAAGCGAGTCATATGACAAGAGGTGTGATAGGTCGCATTCGCATTCAAACTAGCATCAACCTTTTCTACTTTTAGGACATGTACGAGAAATTGTGTAAACTCATACGTCTTATTCGCTAAATCCTCAGCTCGTTTTTGCCACTCAGGTTCCTCTTCTAATAACTCACCGTACTCAAAAATCATTGATGCACAAGATCCCGATGGCATCACAACATAATCTGAATGAGCAAATGTCTCAATCATATGCTTTGCTACTTTTTTTGTATCCTTGTGGTAGCCGCTATTAAAAGCTGGCTGCCCACAACAGGTTTGTTTCTCTAGAAAATCAACTTCGCACCCTAATCTCTCTAATACTTCAACCGTGTCTTTCCCCACTCCTGGATAAAATACATCAGCTAAACACGTGATAAATAATGAAACCTTCATATCGATCAACCTCCGAACTTCTGTTGTTTCATATCCTCTATGTGCTTCTCTCTACGATTCTCTTTGATGATAATGAATATGATCGTGGTCAATACCATTGCCGCCATTAACGTACCGATATTGAGCCCAATTCCGTTAATGGCAATGTAACCGACCGCTCCGGCAAAGAAGACATAATAGAACGTCGGGATCAACATTTTACGAATCAATGTTCCTTCTTTTCCTACTAAGCCAGCTGTTGCAGACGCGGCAACAACATTATGAACACAGATCATATTTCCCGCTGCTCCACCGACCGCTTGTAGGGCGACAATGGTAGCAGGATTAATCCCAACATTTTCAGCTGTACCAAATTGAAACATCGCAAACATCATATTACTGATTGTGTTACTTCCTGCTACAAACGCTCCAAGTGCACCGATCGCTGGTGCAACAAGTGGCCAATTTTGACCCATTAGCTCCGATACCCCTTCAGCAAGCATAAGTGGCATACTTGTGTATCCTGTTGCGTTTACTCCTGAGTTGATAAACACTTGCACCATCGGAACGGCAAATAATAAAGCCGGAGCGGCACTAATGATCATCGTTGTTGAATTTTTAACGGCTGTTCCGTATGTGGATTGATTCATGCTGTATAAGAAATAACCCATAATAGACATTAATACCATAATAAATCCTGGTAAGAAAAACGGTGTACTCGCAATATCAATAGGTGTCCCGAATACGCCTTCAACTTTAATGCTTACCATCTTTAACCAATCCCCAAACGGAAGGGTATTCAAACGCGTGATCACAAGTAAAAATCCCATTAAAATATAAGGGAACCATGCTTTAAATGGACTAATCGTTGCTTTTGTTATACGAGTGGCGGATAACGTACCCGTCCATTCTGGATCCCATTTTGAAGAATGCTCAAAATCCCAGGTACGCTTTGGCATAAGGAATCCTTTTTTCGCGGCTGGAACAACAATGGCAAGACCAACCAATCCACCGAATAATGATGGGAACTCGGGCCCGAGGAAATTCGCTACTAATGCATACGGAATCGTAAATGCAAGCCCGGCAAATAATGCAAATTTCCACACTTCCATGCCTGCTTTAATTGATTTTTCTTTTCCAAAGAACAATGTAAGCATCGTTACCATAATCAGTGGGATAAACAATCCGACAACACCATGGAAAATCGCAATCTGACCACCAATCATTTTGATATACGCTTCAAATGTCATTCCAAGAGACGCAGCGGCATTCGTTACATTTTCTGAACCGGTTAAGCCCGATTGAACCCCTATCAGAATCGGCGTCCCTACAGCTCCATATGAAACCGGAGTTGATTGAATGATGAGTGCCACCATAACAGCACCCATAGCTGGAAATCCGATAGCTACAAGTAATGGCGCGAGCACCGCAGCTGGTGTCCCCCAGCCTGATGCTCCTTCAATAAAAGAGCCAAACAACCAACAAATAATAATGGCTTGAACACGTCGGTCTGGTGAAATATCAATAAACCCCTGACGAATCGTCTGAATTGCACCGCTTTCTTTCAACGTATTGAGCATGAGTACGGCACCAAAGACGATAAATAGCACCTCAAGTGCCGTCACCACGCCTTTTGTACTTGCGGCTGCAATTTGATTAGCCGGCACTTCCCAAACAAACAACGCGACAAGCACAGTTACAACAAAAGCAATTGGCATCGCACGCTTAGCTGGCCACCTGAAAATAACGAGAAACAATAAGACAGTCAAAATTGGAATAAGTGCAAACAATGATAATATACCTAATCCCATAAGCATTCCCTCCCCTTTATACCACAAAACGATCATAAGGTCATCTGATGACCTTATATGTAAGTGCTTTCAATATATATGAAATAGTATGAATTTTCAATAGTAGATTTTAAAAAGTGGGAATTATTTCTTGGGGAATGATCGTTGGCTGGGTGTGCCGACTCTTATTATTCATCTATTTGATGTACAGGCAAAATAATTGGGGGATTTGCTAGAATTATCGGGAGTTTTGTTGGAAGTACTTTTTTGTTAGCTTGCGTTAGTTTGAAAAAGCATAAACAAGGAAATTCTACATTGTACTTGTTCTATCTTGTAGCATGCCAATGTCTAATTTTCATCCACCAACCTGATGAATCATATTGAAACAATCGTATCTATCTTCTCAGTGCCACAAATTTCAAAGAGCTCCACCATTTTGATCAAAAGCATTTACCTGAAAAAGTAGAGGCTCTAACACAATTTACAAAATAAGCTTCACAAAGCACAACCTTGGTGGTTGTGCTTATTCTATTTATATTGCTACATCATTCGATATCGTCCAAGCATTTAAATGGAACACTACCGTATAAATGGTAATATATAGATAAAAGGAGGGGTTCGGTGAATTCTACTTTAGCTATGGTGCTACGTGTACTTTTAATTGTAACAAGCTTTATTATTGTTCCTCTTTCGTTATGGTTTGCAACTGGGTTTATTGGGGAGTACGGTGATGACGCTCCGATGTTTATTGCCCCTGGCTACTTAATTCCAGTTGTGTTATGGGCTGTCGGGTTCATCATTCATTTTTTCAAGAAGTATTTTCATGTAGGCTTACTCATGATGGGCGGTCCGCTGCTATTTTATATCGTGTTCTTTACAATGGCAGCGTTTTATTAAAGATTAGGAGGTTGCTATGGATATTCATCTCCTCTGGTTGTTCATTGCGATCGTTTTCCTTTTAAACATCTGTTGCTTCATTCTTTATTCTAAAGAGAAAATCAACCTGATTGTTTGGGGAGCCATGATTGCCATTTTAGCTCCTTTTCTAGGATTCGCAGCAGGGTATGTACAAAACGTAGTCAATCCTGGTGAAACAAAAACGTACGGTGCTGGATTTATCGGGGTCTTGATGCTGATGTTCGGATTAAGTATATGGATCGTTGGATTGTTAGTAAGATTCATTCAAGCTGTTTCAAGGCGTTTAAGATAACTTCATTAGACCGAGCGCGCTCATGCTCGGTCTAATCATTTTTCCCACCCCTTTACCCACTTCCCTACCCTTTCAAACCTATACAATGAATTTTTATACTCGCCTTACAATTTTCGTCACCTTTTTCTCTAACCTTCCTTTACAATATATTAGAATATGTTCACCTGAGAGGAGAAGAGATTTTATTGAGATGGCGACCTTTACTTATATCAGGCTTCAGCCTAGCTCTTTTAGCCGGCTGTAGTCAAATCACCTTTGTTAACGAGCGTGTTGCTGCTGATGAAAAATTAATTGTTCATAACCATGCGCAAAAGCAGGAGGACATAAGAGAGAAGCTTTTACCTATAAAACCATCCTACGCTGAAATTGATATCGAAAAAGAAATTCTTCCTACTCTAACATATGAAGTAAATGGAGAAGTAGATTTTGAAGCGACTTTATTTCCTGAAACCTATACAGACATTCCAGGGATTCTGACCTTTCGGGGCAATCACTCCCGCACGGCTCCTTCATACGGGAAGGTATCCCTTTCTTCTTACACTCTCGATACAGCATGGAGCTTTCGAACCGCTACTCACCGCAAATGGGGAGGCGGAGCTGGGTGGACGGGCCAACCAAGTATTGTGAAATGGAAATCAGATGTACGGGACATCATGAATATTCATGATCATTTTAAAGAGCAAGAAAATTTTACAGAAGTCATCTATGGATCTCTCGATGGCTCCGTTTATTTTGCTGAACTAAAGTCCGGCGAAGCCACTCGTCCACCTATAAAAGTTGGGGGGCCGATTAAAGGATCGGTTTCGATTGACCCCCGTGGCTATCCCTTGCTCTATGTAGGGCAAGGGATACCAGAGAGCGAGATTGGCTACCGGATTTTCAGCTTAATCGACGGCTCAGAACTTCATTTCATTAAAGGCGTTGACCCTTTTGCACACCGAGCCTGGGGTGCATTTGATGGCGCTGCCTTAATTAACCGGAAAAGTGATCAGTTGGTCCTTGGCGGTGAAAACGGTCTCTTTTATCATGCCAACCTCCATACAAAATTTAACGTTCAAGAAAAGACGATTTCCGTCGATCCAGATATAATGAAAGCTCGTTATAACGTGCAAGGAAATCACTATCAAGGTATTGAAAATTCGGTTGCCATCTATAAAAACATTGCTTATTTTGCTGATAATGGCGGCAGTGTTTTAGCGATTGATCTAGTCGAACATAAACCGCTATTCGCTCTAGAGCCAACGGATGATACCGATGCCACCATTGTTGTTGAGGCGGAAGACAACCATCCGTTTTTGTATACAGGGACGGAAGTGGACCAGCAAGGCTCCTTCGGTAACTGCTTGATTCGAAAAATAGATGGTCTATCAGGGGAGATCATTTGGAGTAAGGAATACCCGGCCTACTCCCTTTCAGCTGTAAATGGCGGCATGCTCGCAACACCGGTTGTCGGAAAAGAAGAAATTGAGCATCTAGTTATTTTCACCATTGCGCGCTATGAGACGTTACACGGCGGGTTGATGATTGCTTTGAATAAAAAAACAGGGGAAGAAGAATGGCGACTCACTATGGATCACTACGCCTGGTCCTCCCCTGTTGATGTCTATACAGAGGACGGGAAAGCAATGCTTATTCAAGCCGATTCAGCAGGAAATATGCACCTTACTGAAGGATCGACGGGAAAAGTGAAAGATGTTGTCAATCTTGGTTCAAATATCGAAGCCACCCCAGCTGTTTATGAAAACTATATCGTCGTGGCAAGTCGCGGCGGGTTGGTGTTTGGACTTGAATTGAAGTAGAGCAGCAATTTGATACAAACATAAAAAGGCGTGGCTACATCTACTCGATCGAGCACGCCTTTTTTAGCTAATAGTCTTCAGATAAAAATTGATTCTCCACACGTTCCATAAGGTCAATTCGATTATACGTTTGGTATAACATGCTGGATAAGCGGATCGGATCTCCAAAGAAATAACGCTCATACAATGTTTGTCTTGATCCAAATGCACTCATGCATGTATCCCAAGCAAGTCGAAACAGCTTCACCCGTTCTTTTGCACTCTTGGTGGTAGATTGTAAGTATAGATCAATATCTTCTCTTATTTCAGACTGAAAATCTCTTTCTGAGGGAATTGAGACTAACCCGCTCGCTCCTAAAAGTTGAAGGATTTCGGTAAGTCTTGGATATAAACGTGGGAAGGTATTAATGGCTGCGTATAATGGATTCAGGTCAGGCAGCATGTATCCATTCTCTTTTGTCGCACCGGCCTCAGAAGCAATTAAAAAAGCTTTCATCGTCTCAAGGGCTACGATTATCTCTGCAATTTTTTCTTGTACATGTTGGTAATTACCTGAGTTTATGGTATCAACCATCATTTGAGCAACACCGAGAATAAATTCTACTTTTATCACTTGGCGAGATACGACTTGGTGCAAGGCTAGTTTTGCAAAGGCTCCTTTTAGCGACAAGGTGTCTGTTACCTCGATGTTGTCATAATAAAATACTCGATCCCAAGGGACCAATACATGATCAAATACCACTAATGCATCACTCTCCTCAAACCGAGCACCTAAAGGCGAATCATAGGTTGAATCACTCTGACCAAACGGTTGACGACAAATAAACTTTAGCCCTGGTGAGTTACTCGGAATTGAAAATGAGTATGAATAGGACTTATCAATGATCCCTGCTATCGAATACACAATAATTTCATCCGTGATTCCACCTTGTGTAGCAAGAAGTTTAGCCCCTTTTATCACAATCCCTTCCTTGTTTCGATCTACAATCTTCGCTGCAATGAGCTCTTCAGAACCATCGAAAAGATGATAGGGTGAGCGATCGACTTGTGGGTTAATAAAAGTATGGGTAAACGACCAATCATTTTCACTTGCCTTTTCATAGAATGAGAGAACGTTTTCAGGAAAGCAATTTTCATTTTCTTCAAAAATTCGTTTGGAGGCAACGAGTGAGACTAAGACCGTATTCATATAATCAGGACTTCTTCCCATCATTCCCGCATTTGTTTTTGCCCACTCCTGAATCATCAAACGACGCTGTTTTAAATCCTCTTTAGTTGTTGGAAGTAAAAAAGATACACCCACTCGTTCTCCACTCTTTGTAGATTCATACGTCATCATCTTTTTTAAAGGTTCGTTGTGTTGCAGATCATATAATCTTGATTGGCTCTTGATAATTCCTTTAAATGCAGCATGTTCGGATATGTTGCCAGTTACTCTCTCACCTTCGATCCACACCTCACTATTTAATTGATTAATTCTCTTGATGTATTCCGACCCGTTGATAACACCCAATCACTTCACCTCACCACAAGATTTCTATTCTTGCGTACTTTCTAAAACTGCTCCTTTACTACATTATTACTGTTTTTATAAAGTATTCTTTAATAAGGCTTAAATACAATTTGTATGTAAAACCGTAGAAATATAAATCGTTCATACCAAAAAGAAAAGCTGACTCAAATTAAGCGTTCGTTTCCCGTTTTAGTCAGCTACGCCTCGTGTATTGTTTCATCACTCTTGATCATTCCTCATACCAACTAGGAATATCAGCCTTAAACTGATGATGATCTCTAATGACTTCCATCGAGCGACTTAACAACAGATCATATTGCTTTTGGCTCATTTTCAATCCCCACACAAGGGCAGATACAACATGCATCGCACTGTATAGCCCGTATAGTTTCCAAAAGGTTTCGTCGATCTCTTCATGCTGATGATAACCATCGATGTTTCCTCTTGTGAAAGGTACACTCACCTGTTTTGAAAAGAATCCTAACTTTTGCAAATCATGAATCGGGTCTCCCCAGTCCATCCGTTGAAAGTCAATAATGCCTGTAAATTGTTTATCGCAAATGAGTAGATTAGATGGATGAAAATCATCATGTTGAAACATATTAGGTCGACCTTGCATAAGAAATTCGTGATTATTTATATAGGATGCTAGCATTTCTTTTACTTTCTCATCCACATCAACAGCCTGTAATTCTTGCAAGTAGCGATCACTCTTTTTCTTTTTAATTTCATACCATGATGGATAATGAGCTGGGGCTCCTAGTTGATGGAGATTTCTCAACTCTCTTCCTGCTTTAAAGCCAGCTTCGTATTGCTCATCTTGAGTCAATTGAGCTAATGCCTCTTCTCCGTCTTCACCTGAAATATAAGATAGAACCATATAAGCTCTATCAATCTCCTCAAGCACATTAAACTCAATCGCTTTTGGTATATAAGAAGAATACGTGCTTAACTGATCAATCGTCTCAAACTCTTCTCTTCTTTTATCTAGATCCATGCTCGGGAAGACCCTTAGCAAATACGTCTCATTAATGACAAATTTCTCGTCACTAGAAAATCCTTTCTTAATAGGAATGATAGAAGTCGCTTGTTTTAAAAAAGTAATGCTTTCTTTCATAAATGAATTCATTCGGTCACATCCTGCTCTCTATTCTATTTCTTCTACATTTAACTTAAACGCATAACTCGCTGTACCTTCTGGCCAACGTCCGACGATTTCATAAATTGCGATTCCCTCTTGCTCTGTCAAATCGATCGTCTCATGGCTTTCTGAAGTATGTGTATCCTCATCCCACCTCTTAATATGATAGTCGATTGGTTGACGGTCAAAGTTCACTTCGACCTCTGTATCTGCCTGAACATTCCATGCTTCATAATCTACCATATACCTTGAAGGCACATCCGAATCTGCTTCTCTCCCTGTGATTGAGCCATCTTTGTTTTTGTAAGTCCAGCTGTAAGTTCCCTGAATTGCTTCATAAGTCTCATTATTAATCGTGATCGTTATTTCAGGAGGGGCTCTAAATACTTGTTCTTCCTCAGCTATCGTCGGTTGAACAATAACTCGATCAACTTGTAAGTAGCCGACCAGTCCGACAACGACAATAATGAAACAGACGACTAAAATAGGATGTATTTCCATTTGACCACCCGCCTTGATTTTAATAGGATAAAGACCCATTAATGCGCTACTATCAATAAGACGAACAGATGAAGTAATATGTTTCTTCTTCCAAAAATAAATATGACATCACTTCTTGACACTCACGTAACGTGATAGCTTAACATGATTTCTGAAGGGAGGTTGGATATAAATGAGAGTAAAGGAAGTCGCTGAACTCGTGGGCATCAGTGTACGTACCCTCCATCATTATGATGAAATGGATTTGCTTAAACCTGAGACCATTACGGACTCTGGTTACAGGCTTTATTCAGATGCAAACTTAGAGACCCTTCAGCAAATCTTGTTTTTTAAAGAGCTTGGCTTCTCTCTAAAACGAATTAAGGGTCTTCTTGATGACCCTTCCTTTGACCATGAAGAGGCGCTCATCATCCAGAAACAAATGTTGTTAGAAAAACGGCACAGACTTGATCAAATGATTAAAACGGTGGAAAAAACGATTCAACATATGAAAGGAGAGATTCAGATGACGAAAAAAGAAAGATTTGAAGGCTTTGACTTTAGTGATAATCCTTATGAACAAGAGGCTCGCGAACGCTATGGTGATCACGCTGTTGATGAAGCGAATAAGAAAGCAAAAGGATTCTCAAAAGAAAAGCAAGATGAGATCAATAACCTCTACCGTGAGCTTGCAGCGATCCGCCACTTAGACCCTTCTACTGATGAGGCACAAGAAGCGATTGGGAAATGGTTTACATTATTAAATAAAATCGGTACCTACTCGCTAGACGCCTTTAAAGGCTTGGGACAAATGTATGTGCAAGATGAGCGCTTCACAAAAAACATCGATCAATTCGGTGTGGGCCTAGCCCAGTTTATGTGTGATGCGATGGGAATTTATGCGGATAAAAGAAAAGCGTGACCACTATTTAGAAGCTATACAGATTCTGATCTGTATAGCTTTTTTATGAGGAATGATCATCCCATGAGGTCATTCTTAATAGATCCCCATCAAAGGAATTTTTATGCTCAGTCTATTTCTGTTTATGAATGAATCTCCAAAAATGCTTTGACTTTTCATAGAAAATGATGTAAATTACCAAATGTACGAACGATTTTTTATTGATCTAATTCAAATATTCGTTTTTAGGGGTGTAACCATGGAAAATGTTTTTGATTACGAAGATATTCAACTGATTCCAGCAAAATGTATAGTAGATAGTCGCTCTGAGTGTGATACAACTGTTACATTAGGTAAACATACATTTAAAATGCCAGTAGTACCTGCGAATATGCAGACGATAATAGATGAAAAGATTGCGGTTGCGTTAGCAGAGGATGGATACTTTTATATCATGCACCGTTTTGAACCTGAAAAGCGAGTCGCTTTCATTCAAGATATGAAGTCACGTGAATTGATTTCATCAATTAGCGTCGGAGTTAAAGCGGATGAATATGATTTCATTTTACAATTAGCGAAAGATCAATTAGTTCCTGAATTTATTACCATTGATATTGCACATGGTCACTCAAATGCAGTGATAGAGATGATTCAACATATTAAAAAGCACTTACCTGAAACTTTTGTGATTGCGGGTAATGTTGGTACACCAGAAGCTGTAAGAGAGCTTGAACATGCTGGTGCCGATGCCACGAAAGTCGGAATAGGACCAGGGAAAGTATGCATCACAAAAATCAAGACTGGATTTGGAACTGGTGGCTGGCAATTAGCCGCTCTTCGTTGGTGTGCAAAGGCAGCAAGTAAGCCTGTGATTGCCGATGGCGGAATTCGTACACATGGTGATGTTGCGAAATCAATTCGTTTTGGAGCTTCAATGGTGATGATCGGTTCCCTTTTTGCAGGTCACGAAGAATCCCCAGGTATTACAATTGAGAAAGACGGAAAGCTCTACAAAGAATACTTTGGTTCAGCTTCAGAGTTCCAAAAAGGTGAAAAGAAAAACGTTGAAGGTAAGAAGATGATTGTCGAGCATAAAGGTTCACTAAAAGATACATTAGTTGAAATGGAGCAAGACCTCCAATCGTCTATCTCTTATGCAGGTGGTAAGACGCTAGAAGCCATTCGTCATGTAGATTATGTTGTTGTGAAGAATTCCATTTTTAACGGTGATAAAAGTTTTTAATTATTGTTAGTTTAAGCCAGCCTCCCTTACGTTTAGGAAGGCTGGCTTATTTTGTTTTAATTGCTTTTATCAGCTTCTACTTTCTTGAAATAATTAAGTGCTTGGTACAGTTTTGAGAATGTTGGGAATTTGGATAAGTGAGAGTAGTTTTTATGGATGGAAGGTACAATGGTAGGATGCAAGCCACATAAGAAGACGGTGACCCCCATAAATGCCAACGTATTGACTAAGTGATCAATAATTTCTGCTAGTTCATCATCTATTGATCTGAGAGAAGAAAATTCAATTGCCAGACAGTCGAGCTTTAAGGCTTGGCATTGCATGACCGTATCGTGTAAAATGATTTCCTTTTGAGAATCATGTAAAACACTTTGCAGTGGTAGAATCCCAATTTGCTTGGTAAGGGGAATAACATTGATCGTCAATTGCTTAATTAACTCTTCTGCCTTCTGCGATGCACGGACCTGCTCCGTCACGTCCTCAATTTTTGTAATCAGTAAATGAATCTCGCCGTCATCATGGAATTTAACTTTCGTATAGACTTTCAATATTAAATCTTGGCCCTTCCAGTGAAAAGGGACGTGTTTGTATTCGACATCTTTCCTGGTTTTGATTGATTCTGTAGCAATCCGAAGATCCTCTTGCACATCAGGAAATAATTCATGTAGATGCAGGCCAACGACCTCACTTGATTGCACCTCGAATAATTCTTCATATGCTTTATTTATGTATTCAATTTCTAATTGCCCATTTGTAATGATGATGCTTTCTTCTATTAGATCAAGCGCTGTACGATACATGGCAATCCTCATTTCTACTTTAACCTACTAGTAATATCTCTACATTAATTATGATACATTAAAACCACTAAATCTACATTATTTTATTATATTGTTACTTTTATATGGTTTATCAACGTGCAGAAGCGTAATCTTGCTACCACTCTTTGGGTTAGAATCCATTCACCCATTAATTGCCATAAAAAAAGAGGTCGGTATAATTGCAACCGCCTCTGGTGCTTATCTATTAAATCCACCCTCTGAATGAATCACCTGACCGGTAATCCACTCGGCATCTTCACTGACAAGGAACTTAATCGCTTTTGCTGCATCTTTAGGTTCTCCCACTCTCCCAGAAGGAAACATCGGCTTTAGATTACGCTTGATTTCTTCCGTCATCCATCCTGAATTGGTTGGCCCTGGATTAATTGCATTAACTGTAATCCCTAAATGGCCGACCTCTGCTGAGAGTGTGAGAGTTAATGCATCAATGGCTCCTTTAGTGGTCGCATAGGCTAATTCACCAGGCATCGCACCTTGAAATTGCCCTGATGTTAAATTGACAATGCGGCCACCCCTCTTTTTCGTAAACGTTTGCGCAAAATGACTACTCAATAAGGTCGTCGCACGAATATTAACCAAATAATGATTATCTAATTCTTCTGCTGTAACAGTAGTAAAATCCGAATTGGTAGAATAAGCGGCATTGTTAATCAAGATATCCGGAGCTCCAATCTGTGCCCGGACTTGTTGAAATAGCTGATCAGGTGCGATCGTCTCCGATAAGTCGAGTTCCATACATGCCACTTGTACATCCAACTTCTCCAACTCTTTTTTTATCATCATCGGCTCATCTACAGCAACCTCATAGGGCATTTCCTTATCATAATTCGTCCAATATGTAAAAAAGATCTGGCAACCAGCTTCAGCTAACTCCTTACAAATCGCTGTACCAATTCCCTTTAGCCGACTGACCCCTGTTACAATCGCAATTTTCCCTTCCAATGGTTTCATACATGTCCTCCAATATGACTTGACCTAAGCTGTCACCATCATCACAACGACAACAAAATACCAACAAATGCCTACGACTGCTATGCCAATATATGCAAACCCGATTAGTTTAAGAGATTTATTATAGCCTTTGTTAATTGTCACTGCGATCATATAACTAAATATGGAGATCACTAATGGGGCAAACCAAAGCATCTCCCCAAAGAGAATAGGCAAAGTAGTATTTGACATAAGCCTTTCATAGATAAAGATAATAGCAAATAACACACTAATAATCGAAAAAATCTTAGCAGAAAGCTTCAAAAAATATCCCTCCTTCATTCGTTTATCTTACCATAGTTAAAAGGTCAATCCTCTACAAAAAGTGTGGGTAAATCTCATATAGAAAAAACGCTTCTGTATGGGCAGAAACGTCTATTGGAACCTTATCAAATTATGAAATTTTAATCTAAAAGGCAATCTGCACTCCAAGTAAAATCACAATTAATCCATACACACCCATAATCATCCTTAGCTTATATGCTTTTGGTTCAGCACTATAACGATATTCTGTATATGTTAAAAAAGCTATCCGGAGAGAAAAAGGGATTAGTATAAACCAGATTAACGACTCACGGTAGAGGTCCATCGCAATGACCATTGAAAAGATGAAAGCTAGATAAAGAATACTGTCTATCCACTTATGTGATTTCTTGCTTAACTTGAATGAGTCCGTATCCCCTACCCTTAAAAGTCTCCTAGCTCCCCTATCTACTTGCTTAGCTAGAATAATAGCTAGAATAAAATAAATTATTTTTTAAAAGTAACATATAAAGTACGATCAGCTCCCTTGCGCTCCACTATATACGATTCAAGCATAAAGATGTTTCAACACTATTCATTTGTTAGATGATACTACCGAACAAAATAACAAGCGCACTACAGAAAGTAAAGAAAGAAGCCAACCAATAATGTTGATATTCATTCACTTTTCTTTTAAACTTCCAATGCTCTATTCCTCGTAAAAAATGGAGAATAGAGAAAAACATTAGCATGATAAAAGATTGTAGCATGAGTAATCCTGTTACTACACTTACAATCATACATACAATAAAAGCAACAAATAAATGAATTTCCACAACTAATATAACTTGGTTCCGATCTTTAAGCATATTTTGCGTTTTAAACAATTGTTCACGAAATGATTGTTGTTTTCTTCTTCTCATCCAAAACTCACAGACCAAAAAAGCACTCAGAAGAATTAGTAATAAACCAATTACGACTAGGTCCTTTAGTTCAAAACCCACTCTGACCTTCCCCCTTGTTGCAGCTTGTTTATCCCATAATTAGTAGCTCTACCTAAACATTACCATAATCTGAGAAAATGCGTACACAAAAAGAGCGTCCCTACTAAAGTAGAAACGCTCCTCACCTCAATATTTAGTCGTCCCGAACCCAGCTTCTAGCCATTTCTTCTTCATCTTTTGCAAAATGTCGCATATCCATATTCGTCATTTTATCACTTACTTTAGATACATACTCTGCTAAATTGGAATCACTAACTAATGCATATTTTTCGATTTGAGATAAATGCTCTTTCGCAAATTTCACTCTCTTATCAATGGCTGAAAGTTCTACTCCCGCCATTTCATTCAGGCGAACGAGCAACCTAATCTGACCATACTCATTAATCAACCCTTTTAATTCCTCTAGTACTTGCTCGTTCTCTTCTTCCGTTATTTTGTCATCGACTTCATACTCGACAATGTTCTCCTTACTTGTGGAAAGTTTACGAATCATAAGAAGCACCTCCATAAAGATTGATGTTAGACACGCTTTATATGGTCCATCACGATCTTACTCTTAGGTAAACTAGGTATATCCGTCATGCTAAAGGCTAAATCTTGTTCTGGCATATCATAAGTCATTTGATTGACGAGATGACTTAAGCTCACCTTCATAATATCAATCGTAATCCATTCGCCTGCGCATCGATGGCCAATGTCAAATTCGCCTCCACCTTGAGGAATGAAATCAAATGGGCTGCCATCCCATGTTTTAAAGCGGTCAGGATCAAAACGATCAGGATTCTCCCAATCTTCAGGGTGATGATTCGTTCCATATAAATCAAGGAGTGTCATCGTACCTTCTTTAAACTCGTATCCTTCCCATGT
Organism: Alkalihalophilus lindianensis; assembly: GCF_032843265.1. Taxonomy (NCBI): domain Bacteria; kingdom Bacillati; phylum Bacillota; class Bacilli; order Caryophanales; family Bacillaceae; genus Alkalihalophilus; species Alkalihalophilus lindianensis. The sequence continues at coordinate 162,933 of NZ_JAWJBA010000001.1, read as the reverse complement.
GAAATCATCTCTCACACGTGCTGCAGTGAATGGGAAGAACGGATAAAAGCGACGAACCTCTTGGACGAAACGTTGTAGGTGATCATCATCGTTCGACTTAAGCTTTTCCACTTCTTCTGGATATTGATGCACCGCAAGCGCTGTAAATCCAATATAAACCGATATAGCTACAATTGGACGTAGTAAGTTAATTAGCTCAACAGCTGCAACTTCTTTTGGTAACAAATTACCTTCTAAGTCACGGTGGAATGAAAACGTATAAAGTGCTTTATCCTTCGGTGGGTTCACTTCTTCATCCCGTACTTTTTGTACGAGTTCTTCCATCCAATCTTCAATTTTAGACCGTGCTCTTCTTCCTTTCCAATGACTAGGACCGAGGGCTGCAGCCGTTTCAAACATTTCTCCAAGTTCCTCAGCTAATTGATCAAGCTCCCCTTCTTTTACAGGGACTCCTGTCCATTTACAGGCGACCTGAGTAAGGATTTTCTTCGCTTCGTCATATAAGACAATTTTGTCTGCTTCTAACTCCCACTTAGCTGTAGCTTCACTCCATTCATTTTGCGTCAGTTCAATGACCTCTTGAAGCGAGTCCTTTGTCATAAGTGACATGAACATTTGTTTGCGGTGATGGTGTTCTTCTCCGTCTAAGCCTTGAACTCCACCTTCGCCAAAAAGCGTCTTTTGAACCCGTTTAGGAGCAGCTCCAACCCTTGTAAACTTATCATTGTCATAGAAAACCTTAGCCGCTTCTTTTCCTGTTAAACAAATCGCTTTCTCAGCCAATAATTTGGTCTCAAACACATTAGATTGAAACGTATGTCGACGATTCAAAATAAATTGATACCCTTCCTTTAATAGCTTTAAGCTATGATCCAATCCACCTTCTTTTGGCATGCTTTGATGTTCAGTCATGATATTCCCTCCAGTTATGTAAATGATTATCAAATGATGTTAGTAAACCTCTTCCCTTTTAAAGATGATTAAAACGTTTTTTCGATTCTCTTAGTATGTGTTAAAGATATCTATCTCACTATCCTATTGCGTATGTATGTAAAAAACGCTTCTGCTGAAAAACAGAAGCGTTTAGTCAAAGGATTTTATTTTATTGAGCAAAATCAATTTTCATTGCTTCTGCAATCCTTTTTGGTACATCTGTATTATCTAGTAAGCCACTAAATGAATCGGATGACGGTCCGAAAGCATAGAGAGGAACATCTACTCCGGAGTGTGCAGTTGTCGACCAGCCGACATAAGCACGTTCGCTAATAATCGTGTTAATCGTAAAGGCAATATCGTCCGCTCCTGCTGTATGGATACGCTCTTCCTCATCAGAAGTTAGGTCAATATTCGCATATGTTCGTAAAATCTCTTTTGCATTACTACGATCTTCATTTAATTGACTGCTCATGTAATCACCAGTAGCTGTAACATCATGAAGGATTTCCACTTTAGATAGATATTCATCGTATCCTCCAACCGTCATCCCACCTGTATCATGGTCTCCAGCTACTACGACTAACGTTTTACGGTCTTTCTTTGCAAATTCCAATGCTTCTTCTACAGCCTCTTCAAAAGCTTCGGAGTCTTTCATCGCCCAGGCTGCATCATGTGCATGTCCTGCCCAGTCAATTTGGCTTCCTTCAACCATTAAGAAAAATCCCTGTTTATCCTTTGAAAGTGTATCAATCGCACCCTTTGTCATTTCTGCCAAGCTTGGTTCATTTGTTTCATCACGATCTAACTCTGGCGCCATGCCTCCAGCTGCAAATAACCCTAATACTTTGTCGCCTTTTCCATTAAGAGATCGTAACTCATCTCTTGTTTCAACAAACTGGTAGCCATTCGCCTTCGCTTCCTCTATCAAATGACGATCTGCTTGTTGTCCACCAAGAGATTTAGGTAAGAAGTTATTTTTCCCACCACCGAAGAGAACATCTACTTCATCTATTAATTGTAATGCAATATCAGCTTCGCTCCCTCTGCTTTCTACATGAGCACCAAAAACGGCAGGTGTAGCATGGGTAATGGTAGAGGTGGCAACAAGCCCTGTCGTTTTCCCTGCATCATTAGCTGCTTCAAGAATGGTATCCACCGCTTCTCCATCAGGTGTTACACTGACCATTCCATTATTCGTTTTCACACCAGTGGCCATCGCTGTACCTGCAGCTGCCGAATCTGTGACACGATTGTCTGCAGAATCTGTCTTCATCATGCCGACAAGCATCGAATCAAGGATCGTTGCTTCCCCTTTATAATGACGATAATTTGTAGCATAGCTTGAGGAATAGCCATCTGGGATCATAAAAATCACGTTTTCTACTTTCGCATTTGAATGAGGCGGAGGGCCCGCATCAACATGATGAACATAACTGAACCCTGACACCACCAAAGCCGAGCATAACGCCGTTGCCACAAATCTCTTAAACATCTTCAATACTAACTCCTCCTATAACGTAATAGATTAGGTTACAGTATTTAGTATAGAAGGTTAATATCAACTCCTAATGTAGCTAGCGTAAATGTTTATAAAGGATCCATTAACTATTTTACAAGAGTCTTACAATGTAAAAAGTGAACAAGCAGTAGCTAAGGTAGCTATCGTTTAAATAAATTAAAAGCACGCCTCTGTTAAACAGAAACATGCCTTATCATTAGTTTACGTGATACTCTTCTCTCAATATCCCCATATGTATAATATCGTGCCATTTTCCTTCTCTATATAAACTTTGACGGCTAACCCCTTCTTGTTTAAAACCTAGTTTACAATATACACCGATCGCTCTTTCATTAAATGAAAATACTTTCAATGAGATGCGGTGTAAATTAAGCTCGAGAAAGGCATAATCGAGCAGCAACTTTAATGCTTCAGTAGCATAACCCTTCCCCCAGTAATCTTTTTCTCCTATATCAATAATGCATTCAGCATTTCTATTTTTATAATCAATATGGATTAGTGAAGTAACCCCTAATGACAGCTTGCTTTCCTTCTCCTCAATCAGATAACTTTTAGATGAGCCGGCATTTAACATAACGTTCTCTACAAATGCTCTCGTTTCATCAAGAGAGTAAATATCTAGTGATAAACTAGTTGAATTCATCACATCTATATCGTTTCGCCATGTATGATACCTTTCAATATCTTCTGGAACCATTTTGCGTAGTTGCACTCTATTTGATGTAAACATAGCTTATCCCCTTTGAAATGTCATCATCATTCGTTAATAATATTCTCCAATGTTTCACGAAGTGTAGGATACGTAAATATAAAGCCTTCCCGCTCTAATCGCTTTGGAATGACCCAACGACTTTTCAAGACCAATTCTGTTTCCGTTCTTAAGAATACGGAGCCAAGCTCAAGCATCCATTTTGGAGCAGGCAAACCAAAGCGTGCATTCATTGTTGTACGTAACTGACTCATTAACTCTCGGTTGCTAACAGGTTCTGGAGCTGCACAGTTAAATACACCGGTTAGATCCTCCCTACCTCGCAAGAAGAGAACAATTTGAAATAAGTCTTCAACATGGATCCAACTAAACATCTGTCTTCCTGACCCTTGAATCCCTCCGAGTCCAAATTTAACGAGATTCAGGTAAGGTGTCATCACTCCGCCGTCTTTTCCTAATACGATCGCAATTCTTAGTGCGATCTGCCTGGTGCTTGATAAGTCGAATGAGAAGAACGTTTCCTCCCACGTTGTTGCCACATCAACAGAAAAGCCTGAACCAATCTCCCCACCATCTTCAGTCATTGGACGATCATCTGCATGTCGATAAATCGTTGCTGTACTTGAGTTCATCCAAACTTTTGGCGGGGTATCGCATGCCATGATCGCCTCTCCGAGTATGGTTGTTGTCTCTGTTCTTGAATCCATGATCGCCTTTTTATTTGCTTCGTTATAGCGACAATTCACTGATTTCCCAGCAAGATTTATGAGGAGTTCAGCACCATCTAACGCTTTTACAATAGCGGTTTGATCATTCCATGATAGATGCTGTGCTTGCCTTGAGATGATATGTATTTCGTACCCTTCCTTTTCAAATTTTTTAGCAAAATACTGACCAATAAATCCCGTTCCACCAGCTAGTACGACTTTCTTTTTCACGTTGACCGTCTCCCATCCTGTCTGTTTCTATTCTTGGTTGATGATCCTATACCCCTTCCATTATAAAACAATATCCAACATGGAAAAACCTATAAATACAAAACAAGCGAGCTTAAGTTATCTACTCAAGATCGCTTGTTGCTTTAACTAACGAATATTAAATTTAAAGCCGCAACCAAAACGATGGACATGGCTAATTTTTTTATAAAGGTTCGGGGGAGCTTTTCAAACCACTTCATACCTAGTGCGGTTCCGATAAACACACCTATGATTCCTACTATTAAATAGCTAAGCATTGTCGAATGGAAATCTCCATTTACACCATGTAGAATGATCGTCATTAAACTCGTGATCACAACTGACACTTGTAAATTGGCATGGTATGTATGCTTGTCCTTATAGAGCATTAAAAAATAAAACACAAAGAAAGGACCACCAACTGCGAATATTCCTCCAATAAAACCTCCCAAAAACCCTAGCACAATTGGAATGACTGGGCTCATTTTCGCTTCTGTGGACGAACTCTTTTTACTAAAAAATAAGTAAATGACCATCCCGATTAAAAAGAATCCGAGAATTTGCTTTAGTATATCCATATCCCCATATGTACTTAGAACAAAAAAGGAGAGAATTCGTCCTACTAGAGCTGAACCTACAATGACGATTAAGCCTTTTACATCAATCCATTTGTAAATTTTCAAGAGAATACTGCAGGAGGCAACTAAGAGTAGGGCAATCACGATTAAGGTGCTTTCTTTTAACGTAAGAAAAAGCGGTAAAAAGCCCATCACCACTAAGCCAAACCCAAAGCCACTCACACCTTGTATAAACCCTCCTACTAACACAATCAAAAAGAGAAAAATTATTTCCCAAAGCATGAACATCTATCCCTATCAAGTATTTGTCACGGTTAAAAAGTCAGTTGTACATTTCGAGGAATCTCGTTTAACGGAATTCCTTCTTTATAATAAAGCTCCGGATTTAAAATCATATAAAAGATATGGATGTTAGAGTATCCATAACCTTTCAGTAAGTGATCGATCATTGCTGCAATCGCGTCATGCGTTTCTTGTTCTCTTTGGAACATAAAAATTTCCACTGAACATGGTGTTTCAGTAATTTGGTCAACTTGGATCAGTTCGATCTTCACCGTTTCTGGTGATACATTCGCCATGATAGACATTTGCTCCGCCAAAGCGGTCGACGCATCTTTTAGTACGCTTTTATCAAACCCTTTAAACCGTAAAAATGGCATGCTTACCTCTCCTCTCGTTGTTCATGACAAGTCTCTTGTTCAATCGTGCTTAACCAATCTACTAAGAGCTTGTCTAACTGTTCTTCGGTGTCTGATGAAACTCCATCCATCAACTGCTGTTTCACTTCTGCCATCGTCCGTTCCCAAATTGGGTACTGGGCTTGTGCCACTTCGGTTAATTCAATTCTTTTCGTGCGTTTATCTCTGCCACAGACTTGTCTAACTAACCCTTTTTTCACAAGTCGTTGAACGTTTCGTGTTAAAGGCGGTGCCTCTACAGCTAAATACTCACACAGCTCACGTTGAGTTAACGTGCCTTTCGTTTTCAACGTATAGATGACAGTCCACTGGGCGCTATACAAATCAAATGGTTGCAGTGCTTGATTCGCTCGCTTTGTTAGCAAACGTGAGATCTGGTTTAGTCTGTGAAATAACGTAAGATTCGTATCGATCTTCATCACCTCATTATTCATTACCTAGGTAATTATATCATACTACCAATCTTTGCAAATGAAAAAGCCATACCTCCGGCAGAAGAATGGCTCAGGTCAAACATGCACTTATTCCGGATACGTCTCTTGTAAAAATGAAATCGATTGCTTGATCAAGGCTCTTAAGACATCAACATCAATGTCTGCAATCTTGTTAATGTACACACATGCTTTTCCAGTCGTATGTTTTCCAAAGTTCTCTAATAACGCTTCTCGATCTGGATCACCGGTGGCAAAATACAAACTGATTTTCGATTTACGTGGCGAGAAGCCAACGAGTGGCGCATCGCCTTCATGACCCGTCTTGTACTTATAATGATATGAGCCAAATCCAATAATACTCGGCCCCCACATTTTCGCTTCGTAACCAGTCGTTTCTGTAAAAATGTCTAATAATTGATAGGCATCTGCTCGTTTTTTAGGGTTGTCAACTTGCTCAATAAACTCAATTACGCTACCATCGTGTTCTTTTGTTTTCAGTTCGTACATCGTGTAAAAAGCCCCCTCCATCCGAATGTTCACACCTAAGAGGATTCTCGGGCTGATCAAGAAATTCCTCTTTTTCAAGAACCTCCAACTAATTCTCTTAGCTCTTATCCTCTATGTCAATCTCTTTAATCACTCTAGCCGGATTTCCTCCTACTACCACATTTGAGGGAACATCCTTTGTGACTACTGCACCAGAAGCAATCACCACATTATCTCCAATCGTCACTCCTGGATTAATGATGGCCCCGCCGCCAATCCATGCATTGTCACCAATTGAGACTGGCTTGCCGAATTCAGGTCCTTTAATACGTTCAAAAGGATTTACAGGATGAGTCGCCGTATAAATATGTACACCAGGGGCAAGCATGCAATTCTCTCCAAAACGAACCTCACACACATCCAGAATAACGCAATCAAAATTCGCAAAGAAGTTATTCCCAACATGAATATTGTAGCCATAATCACATCTGAAGTTCGGCTCCATGTAGACATTTTCTCCCGTTGACCCAAATAATTTTTTAATTGCCCTATTACGGTCCTCATGCTCAGTTTCTGTTGTCTGATTAAACATCCGAGTAAGGTACCTTGCTTTCTCCCTTTCCTTCATTAGCTCTGCATCCCAAGGCTCGTATAATTCGCCATCAAGCATTTTTTGTTTTTCTGTTTTCATCGTTAATCCTCCAAGGCTCTATATGTAAATAAAATAAAAGCCAGCAACATGGCTGGCAACTTGTCTTATACGTTCTCCGTCTTTTGTTTCTTTACCTTCTTATATAAGAACAAACAACCCCAGCCTCCAATTAATGCAATCGGCACAATAATAAAACGATAGGGATGTCCTGGCTGTAGCCACTCAATGTTAGTAAGAGGAGCTACAAATAGTAGAAACATTAGAATCAAAAATCCAGATAAAGCTCGCACACCATAATCAATCATAGGAAACCTCACTTCAATCAAAATAATAAGACTTCTTCTATCTTACCAGTTGACCTTATCCTCTTTCCACCATAAATTCAGATGGATTTAATGCTTCAGATTCAATCGCAATCGCAACCAGTCCCTCGTGTGTTCCGGTTTCATGACCTTCGCCCTTCTCCCAGAAAACAGCATCTCCCTTTTGAACCTTTACCTTCTCTTCTATGTCACTTCGTACCCACCCTTCCCCTTCAATAATTAAGAGAAGCTGTGGAACGGTTGCTTGATGAAAGCCGATTAATCCGCCTTCTTCGAGATACATGCAGCCGATCTGCACTGGTTGATCGAGTCTACTTATTTTTGACATGATGAAATTGGAATCGAAGTGAGTCACCTGCTTCCCTACTTCTTTATCAAATCGATAAATGATCATAGTTCTTCCTCCTCAATCATTCCTATTCACTTTTTCCCAGCATCATAGAACGTCACAAACGGGGTAATTAATAGACATACTAACCCTACTAACACAGCTCCAATCATATTTAGATAATGTTTGTTTCACAGGCACTGCATCATATTTCCTTCAACCTCAAAAGTGATTTGAAGATTTCACCCCATGTGAATTTCTCACCGCATTTATAACATCTTTGTCTCTTCACGAATCACCCCTATTTTTCACTTTACTTTCTCTTCAATTTGTTTCAAATGGTGAATGTCGTGTTTGAGAAAGACCTTTGCAAAGCTTTCTACGGAGAACGTTCGTTTGCCCCCTCCAATCGTAAAACGTACATCTTCTCCTATGCTCTCTAAATGTTCCATGAATTTTTCTCTTGCAGCTACAAATTGATCAATAATAGCGTACACAGACTGACCATGTACGTCATTTATAGCCTCTTGATTATGTGCATCATGGTCTGGAAATGGAGGTAAACTCGCTCCATCATTCATGTAGGGAATCATACTCTCTAAATTGAATTGATCCCAATAATATAGATGAGCGACAATTTCTCTAATAGACCACTTCCCCTGTTTAATAGGGGCTAGAAGCTGAGAATCCTCTTGATCTTTTAAGTTCGCGATCACTGTAACCGTTTCTCCTAATTGAGTTAGTGTTTCATTCATCTTTATCTCTTCCTTTCAACAATTCAATCAGCTCACTATTCTGTTCATTGAGCTTACTTAGTTTCTTTTCAATCGAAAATAATGTAAACATTAAAATCGGAAAAGCAATCAACCAAAAGATAAACATTTCTAATCCCATCTTTCTTTTTCGTTTAAGTGCTCTAATATTATTACTTCGACCTCAGAACATCGGTTATTTTATTTGTAGTCATCACTGATAAAACGAGCGCAAGAATGAGGAACAATACCGACACGATTAACACAGAAAGTGAAGACTGAAAAGGAATCAATCTGTTCCCAATAAAGCTGAGAATCCTCATATATGTAAAAAAGAATACCGCAATCAACACATAATGAACAACCGTCTTTGAATCCATCCTGACCCCCTCTTCTATTGTTCTATCATACCAAGAATCCCCTTGCACTTGGGTTAAATGGTATTATTTTCTTTTTACCAAAATAAAAGAAAGCGTTTCTGCTTACAACAGAAACGCTTCGGTATTTAATCTTTGTAAAGAGGATTTCGGACATATCCGAATTCAGATGCATGTGGACGATCATCATCGTCTTCATAGCCATAATCAATCATTCGATTACGGTTTAAGCATAGCTTTGTGAATGTTGGCTGTAGTAAATCAAACAGTCGGAAACGATCCTCTAACTCCGGGAAACGTTTGTGGTACGCAAGAATCGTTTCTCGCAACAACTGCCAAAATTGCTCTTCATCATATGCGTAATAAACATCGATAATATCCGCTAAGTATCGGAAGTGACATACAAAGAGCCCAGTGAAAATAAACTGACACAATCCATCTGCTCCTTCACTACGAAGGACTGGCTTTAATTCCTCTGGCAAATTCAATAATTCAGGCAGTGCCTCTCCACTAATATTGACATCATCGACAAAGTCTTTCATTGCTAAACGATGCGGGACGTGATCTTTTAGGATCACGACGGTGTTTTGTCCGTGCGGTGAAAAGACCGTGCCATATTTATAAAGAAAATGTAGAAGTGGTGGTAGCGTAACATCAAATAACTTCTTGGTCCATTGCTCGACTGTTAAGCCTGACTTTTCAATTAAGGAAGCTACAAACGGTTTTCCGGCATCGTCTACATACAGGAGTGATGCCAATGTAATCGCATGTTCGTCTTCTTCTAAGAAGGAATAGATGCTCTCGCGCCAAATACTGCCTAGCATTTCAAGATATTGATACGGAGCTCCCTCTAAAGTTGAATAGTAGGGATGATTATAATTCATACTCGCCACTTCCCCAGGCAAGATGATCCGGCACTCCTCTTTTAAAAATAAGTCTTGTTCACGAATGCGATGAATATAGTCTGTAATAATTGGAGCCACTACCGTTCGTTCAGCTGGAAGTCCACGGTAGACTAGCGTATTTAATATACTCATCGGCAACTTCACATGATGCTTTTGTTTATCACTTGTATTCACAAATGTCCGAATTGACTGCTGCGGGAGATAGTTATCCTCACCGGCTCCAAGTGGGACAATCCTTTTTTCAGCAATATCACCCGGAAAATATTGAATGATGACATTGTTCCATTGCCACTCATGAATTGGTAAAAAGAAATAGGTTGATGCATCTAATCCTTCACTCTCCAAGTGTTCGATAAAGGAGTGATATTGCCCCTCTCCTAGTTCTTCACGAAGTAAGGTCTCATAATGGACTTCAGAAACGGAATGAAATGTCGCATACTTCTTATCAACAGCAACCCAGGATAATTTCACTTGCTTCTTTTGTTCTGGTGAATACGCAAGATAATCTTGATAATCAAAGCCGATTCGCCCTTTATTGTAAGTGATCCATGGGTGGCCTTCCATTTCACCCTCAAGCTCTCCATAATCCATATCTACTAATTCATCTGATGTTTTCTTTTTCTGTAGAATATGAGCATCTGCTAGTAACGTATTATTGTATTCTTTGATTAAATGTCCAGTCGTCAGCGGCTTCATCCCAACTGTTTCTTGAATGTCTAAGATAAATTGAATGGGGTTGAGAGCCCTTTCCCATTGATCATTTCTGTTCACCTGAATCGACTCTGTATACACACGATAGCTATTCATGAGACGTTTCTTCGCTTCAAATCGATAGTGAACCTCTTTTCCGTCCTTTTTAGCAAGCGGCAGATGATAGAAAGTTCGTTCACCCGTTTCCTCTACCACCTCTGGTTTGATAATCTCTTCATACATAAATTCAGAAATCATCTTAGCAAGTAAACTCAAACCTACTTCATCCCAAATTTCCGCAGTCAATATATCCTGAACTTGATAATCTTGTCTCATGCTTCCACACTCCTTATGTATTTAGTTACATCGCTTCTTTCATTTTATTTTCTTGAAAAGGTGGCTTTGCTTCAATTGACATTGATAAACGAGCCACAAGAAGAGTCCCTAAACAAATGGCCCCTGCAAAAACGAATGGTGCAGCTAGGCTATAAGATGTAAGAGTCGCTGATGCGAGATATGGTGCCACTAGCAACCCTGCATTTTGAAACGATGAAGCAACCGTATACACTTGTAAATGGTTGCTGCTTCGATTAAACAAATAAAGTTCTAGAGCTGATTGGGCGATCGCTAAGAAAAATCCGTAGAAAATTCGGCCGATCACAAGCACCATAAAACTACCCGTCATTCCTTGAACGAGAAGACTAATTGTTAAGACGCCTAATGCCAGTAGAAAAATAAAAGGTACTCTCTCTTTGGAGTAAAACTTTCGAATAACCGGATAAGCAAGTATCGCCATCGCACTAGGAACCATAAATAAGACACTGCTCTCAGCAATTGAGAGATGAAAATCATTCATTGTATAGGTGGTGAAATACGGACGAATCATGTTATTTGCTGTGTGAAAAGCAAAAATAACGACACCCATTAGGGCTAAAAAAGCTAGTTGCCTTTTCGTAGAGTAAGTAGGTGCTTCTTTCCTCGCCACCGCTTTTTTTCTTGTAGATAGTGACCGGAAAGTAAAGATGGAAAGAAGCCACAGCATCAACTCCACCACTGCTAGTCCGTAGAATAAGAGTAATGGGTTTTCAAGGCGGATGAACCATGCCCCTGATAAGGTCCCTACTATAATCGCACCGTGAAAAACCATATGATAGGCGCCGACAACAGCCGACCGCCTTTTTTGCCCATTTAATTCAATCAGTAATGGATAGAGGAGAAAGAAGCTACTTTTTCCTACTAATAGAAAAATGGTGTACGTTAAAAACTGCTGGGCATCTTGAGCAGTCGCCATTAAAATAAGGATGACAAAGGAAATCCATTGACCTATATAAAGCAAGTGCTTCACTTCGATATATCTCGAAAGCACTCCCCATATCGGCACAGCGATGATGACCGTTAGACGCGCAATAAAAATATAAAACGCTGTATAATCCAAATCCTTAACCCCAAACACCTTTGAAAAAAATTGAGGATAATAGGGTGACAGTGTCACATCTGCAAAAACAAAGTAGAAAATGAGAAGAAATAACACCGTCTGCGTTACCTTCATAGAAGGCATTTAATGAACCCCAAATTGTTGAAACACATTACGCTTACGCACTCGAAATATTTCTCGATTAGCTAGCTGATTAATGATTGTTGCATTTCGATAAGCACCTAAGCCCAAATCCGGTGCTCCTACTCCATGTGTATGCATCTCGCCATTTTGAATAAAGATGTTATTGGCCACATCATCCGTTAGCTTCAACTGATAGTTTTCCCCGACACGATATCTGCCCTTCTCATCCCAATCAATAAGCGATTGCACATTGCGAAGAAAGCTGGGAATCGGATGTTTGTAACCAGTGGCTGCGACAACAAACTCGCTCTCGTGAGTAAACGATTGGTCAAGCTCCCATTGATTGCATTGCAGCTGTAATTTTGCATCTGTATCTACCTCTACTACTTCAGTGACTTCAGTTTTAGCAAGCAACCGAACAGGAGGGTTCTCTCCTCCGACTGAATGCTCATATAAAAGATCGTAAATCTCTGAAATTGTCGTCGGACTGATTCCCTTGTATAATAAGTCTTGCTTTGGCAGCTGCTCATCCTTTTTCTCTTGGGATAAGCTATAGAAATAATGCGTATAGTCAGGAGAGAAATGTTCCAAGCCTAACTTAGAGTATTCCATTGGAAAGAAACCTCTTGAGCGTGTGAACCAGTCTAATTGATAGTTGTAGATTGGCTGCTCCTTTAATAGTTCTAAGAACACTTCGGCTGCACTTTGACCTGATCCAACTACACTAATCGATTCAGCTTGGCGTAATCTTTCACGATATTGTAGAAACTGGGCTGAATGAAAGATTCGCTCGTTTGAATGACCTACCATATTCTTAGGTACGTTCGGAACACTCCCAATTCCAAGGACAATGTGCTTCGCATAATAGTACGTACACTCTCCTGTTTCAACGTCCTCTGTTTCAACTCTAAAAACACCTTCTTCTTCCCATTCAATCGACGTCACTTTCTTTCCAAACCGACAGTTTGATAGTTGTTCAGATACCCACTTGCAGTAGTGGTTGTACTCTCTTCGCGGAATATGAAATCGCTCGAGAAAATAGAATTTATATAACCTTTCTTGTTCGTGTAAGTAGTTAAGAAAGCTGTAATGACTTTTAGGGTTTGCCATCGTAACCACATCGGCCAAAAAGGGTACTTGAAGAGTTGTTTCTTCTATTAATAATCCTCCGTGCCACTCAAAGTGGGGCTTCTGATCAAAGAACAGCGATTGGATATTTGTGCTCTCTTCCATCATGGCCGCTAAACCTAAATTAAATGGTCCAAGCCCAATTCCAATAACATCAAGCATCTGATGGTTGTATATAGTAGACACCATCCCACCTCCTTAAAAATTCCTCACGATCGCAAAACATCAGCAAGCCTCTTTTATCAGGCAAGTCTACTTCCTTAACTGCCTTAAAGCCGCACTTCTCAAAAACATGAATCATTTTTTTATTGCGAATATCAGGCTCTGCAATTATCTTCTTTGTTCCTGCGTGTTGAAACCCCAAAGCCGTCATCGCCCGTACTAATGGTAGAGCTAAGCCTTTTCCTAAGAAGGCGTCAGGACCAATCAATAAATGAATCCCTTGATCTCCTACTTCTGCGTCATAGTAATTGGCAATCACATCATCCTCTGCCCAATAGCGTTCAAAATAGCTCATCGGCTCTTCATCTAAATGACCAATATATAAGGTTTGGTGTTGATCAGCTAAAAGCTTTTGTAAGTGAACCTTATAGTCAGGCAGCATAAAGTTCTGCTTCCAAAAGGGAATGACATGATCTTGATGGTGCCACTGATGCAACTTCTCTAAGTCCTTCTCTAGCTCGACTTCGCGAAAAGAGATTTCATATCCAATCTGCTCATCAAAGAGATTCATTTTTGACCAACTCCTTTTCTGCCAAGGGATTATTAACCTCTATATACACTGATTGCGTTTCAAGTGAACCAGTTAATTCATCCATGTCATGAAAGCGAGTCAGCAAGTTTGCTTTGCATGGTAATGTCTCATACGTTAGCAAACTCTCAATCAGTTGGGATGAGTTCTCTTCAGGAATATTGATATCAGCCAAATGATCACGCAGCTTATCTACTAGCTTTCTCTCATCAATTAACCCGCCAACTCCAAAGGCATTTACTAAGCCGAGTAAGTGATTGAAATAGAAATAGTAGCGCAAACGCTCATCGGCAATCGCGTCAGAACAAACGGTGTTACTCTTCTCGCTAATTCCTGGTAAGAGCTGATTGAGCTGCTCATAATACGATTCAGAAAAGTAGTAGCCTTGATTATCACGGTAAAAAAAGCGATCTGGATAACCGTCTTTTAACTGAATGATACTATTTTGCTGATGCGCTTCAAGTGCAATACCATTATTCAAAAATAGCCAGATAATCGGCTGGAGCGATCGATTAAGATAGCGTTCGAACCAATCTACACTCACTTCCTCAGTCGTACGTCCTTCCTTCTCTGCCAATTGCTTAATGATTTCTGATAGTCTTGAGGTTTGTCCATTCATTGAATCCTGACATAAGGAAGCTACAGGCGTAGCATTTAAAGCCTGATCTAGATAAAATGGATTCTCTCTTAAAATGACTTCAAAACCAGATTCCTTCTCACCGTCTATCTTCACTGTCATAAAGGCCGGGTCACATATGATTTGAAAATCAGGATAACGATCCCCTAGCTCCGAACCAATCTTACTCTTAAGTAGATTCTTCACTTCCACCCCTCGTTCGAGTTCCATGTTTTTATTTGCTCGGACGGAATTTGTGATTTTTATATTTAAGGAGAACTTAAACATGAACTTCTCTTCTGGATGATAAACGGTTCGTACTGATGATGTCGGGTAGTACTTCTTGCCTTGTCGTCCTACACTCTTTATTAGCCCTTGCTTTATTAGCTTTTGAACAGATGAATTCCTCATTAAAAATTCAGCCTGCCACGGGTGTATCGGTAAAAGTACGTACTCATCGTTTTGACAATACTCCGTTTTAAAATCGCTTGGTACTTCAGGGTCTACTAACAATTGTTCTTTCACGAGATGCTCGGCTGAATGATGGAGAGCTGAACGCTGGTAGACAATCGAGTGATGGACAAGGAAATAATGCAATTGAAACTGCCCTTTTAGCTCTGGTGAATAGCTCGGTACATCCCACTCCGCAATCCCTTGACGACTTTTCGGTGTAGGATGTAAGAGATGTCCAAAAATTAATGCTTGCTCCGCTTCAATAAAACTCTGATCTGCTTGATAAAGACGATCACTTTCCTCTAATCGTTCCTGAATAAAATGCTCGATGTTTTGGCAGCTTAAAATGACTCGTAACATCAGTTCATCTTGATGACTCGTCACACCAGAGGTCATACCTGCTACTAGGTTCAGCTCTTTTATAAGTAGGCTGATTAGTGTGATGTAATCTAGCTCAAGCACCTCATCTAGTCTTGAAGAATAATAGAGTGGATAAGAAAAGATATGCCGCTCCGTTACCGACCAATAAGCTAGAGGAATATACAAGTGAATTCCTTGCTGAGCTAGGTGACAATCAATTACTTGCTCTACGTCCGTTGTTTTCAGTCGATTCGCAACTTCTCCTGCAAGATCACTCTTTTGAACGAGCTTATATCCACCTGCCTCTCTTAAGTAGCAGTTTAAAAAGCATTGAATCGTTGCATGTTCAGCCATTTGCTTTGTATTCATAATCAAGTCCCCCTTATCATTTTGCTTCTACTTGTACTAGTTGCTTGATTTGGTTAAAGATTGCATGAATATCCTCAATCGTTGTTCGTGGGTTTAACAACGTCAATTTCAAGTAAACAGATTCATTTACTCGGGTTCGTGCCAAAATCGCCTGGCCTTCTTCTAACAAATGACTCCGTATAAAAGCATTGATTTGATTTAACCCCTCTTCACTTTTCTCTTCTTCGGGGTTGTAGCGAAAGACCACGGCATTGATCTCAGGCTGGGTAACTAGTTCAAACTGAGAATCATCATCAAGAATTGATGCTGTTTCTTTTGCTAAATCAATCGTATAGTCTATCATCTCAGCAAATATCTTTCTTCCTAAGGCTTGAAATGAGACAAACAACTTTAATGCATCAAATCGTCTAGTTGTCTGAATCGACTTAGTCACGAGATTCGGAATACCGATTTCCTCATCATCTTCAGGGTTTAAATAATCTGCATGAAGTTTAAGAGAATCAAAGTTTGCACGATCTTTTAATAGGAAGGCCCCACAACTAATTGGTTGATAAAATAATTTATGAAAATCAACAGTGATTGAGTCAGCGTGATCGATTCCTGTTAATTTATGCTTGTGGTTCTCACTTAGCATCAACGCCCCTCCATACGCTGCATCGACGTGAAACCACATGTGATGCTCATCAGCTATTCTCGCCAATTCATTAAGTGGATCAATGCTCCCAAAATCGGTTGTACCAGCAGTTGCAACCAAGGCAAATGGAAGCAGTCCCTCTTCATTTGCTAGCTTCAAGTGATGCTTTAAGCTTTCGATGGAAATACGCTGATGCTCATCGGTTTCAACCGGAATAACCGCTTGCTCTCCTAAGCCTAGTAAAAAAGCAGATTGACGAACGGTAAAGTGCGCAGCTTCTGAGCACAAGATTCGTAATTTACTAGCTTCTATCGGGAGACCATTTCGCTGTGCATTCCAATTCAGTTCCTGTTGTAAGAAGCGGTCTCTAGCCAGTAATAATCCCATCAAATTAGATTGCGTCCCACCACTTGTAAATACTCCATCAGCTCGGTCTTCTTTAAAAAATAAATCGCTCAACCAGCGCACCATTTTTTCTTCAACGATTGTAGCGGAAGCACTTTGGTCCCACGAGTCCATTGATTGATTGCCTCCGCTGATCAACACTTCTGCTGCAAGTGCTGAACTTAATGGCGGGCAATGAAGATGAGCCAAACACCTCGGGTTAGCAACTTGAATTGAATGAGCCACAATCGTTTCTCCCACCTTTTTTAATAGATTCTCAATGGAAGCCCCCTCTTCTGGTAACATCTCATCAAATGTATCGTCGAAGATATGTACAAATTTAGTAGGAGCTAGTCCACTATAAGGCTTCTCATTAGTTGCATACTGCTCGACTAAAGCAGCCTCAGCTGATCTCATTGCCAATTGATAGTAATCTATTCCTTCTACTTGGTTATGTAGAAAATAGCGATCAAATCTATGTTGATGTTCCGTAACTTGTGTAAGTGGATATCTAAGGTCAACTTGACTTAGTCCCATACTTATACCTCCTGGATAATCTTATTTTAAAATAAAAGATAATGAAAATCATTATCAATAACTCTTGTTGGCTATGTTAGTTGAAATGATAATCATTGTCAATTAAGTTTGGCAATTCAGTAAGATTGTCACCCATTCTCTAAAAAAATACTTTTATTACTCTCATTCACGTACTTTGGCACGGGACTTAACACACAAAAAAGAACGTGTGATAAAATAGATTCAACACACGTTCTTTTTATTATGCTAGATATCACTCTAAGCAGTTTCAGATTAGCTAAATTTTAAAATTCAACTCTCTCTTGGTTCGTGACCACGAGTAATGATTTCCCTTTATCTAACTCTTCTTCTAGTTCGTCCGCTTTGTCAGCTTCAAAGCCAATTTCTTTCATTTTGGAACGAAGTGTATCTCCTTTGCTACGGAAGACATTTTTTAAGGCTGTTCCGACGCCTGTTTCACTAACTCCGATCTTATTTGCATCAGTTTCTTTTCTACTTCTTCTTTCATGGTCGTTATCATGGGAAAGGACATAAATATCATCATCCCTCACACCATCTTTTCTTAATTTGCCGATTGATTTTTCCATTGTTTCGTCGTTGTGGAATACTTTAAATAATGGTTTCAATTTCATTTCCTCCTTAAGTTGTTTAATCTTATAAGCTACTTTTAATGGCTTCTTAACATTTATGTACCCTTCCTCACTCATTCAAATCTTCAACTTTGAAATATGAGAAAAAAGAAGGAGAAAAAAGGTCACTTATCAATAACCTAAAAAAGCACCTGAAAGCATTCAGGTGCTCCTTCTCCTAGTCATTCGTTTTAACTGTTCAACACTTTATCCATTACATCCTTAGTTCGCGGACCAAAGATACCGTCGTTCGCTAAATCAGGAAATCGTTGTTGGAATTTGATGACGGCTTCTTTCGTTTTTGGTCCATAAACGCCATCCACTGAGACATTGTAGCTCATATCGTTTAACCCTCTTTGCAGCGTCTTAACCGCTTCACCACGACTGCCTTCTCTTAATACCTCATCTGCAAACCCAAATGTATTGAATTCTATTGAAAGAGCTGCATGTGTTTTAGGTCCGTAAATTCCATCATTCGTTAATTCTGATTTTGACTTTTGAAACGCAAACACAGCTGTTTTGGTTTTTGGACCATATACGCCATCCTCTGTTAACTTCGCTCCCATTTCTCTATTTAATGCACGTTGCATGATTTTAACATTCTCTCCTTTTGAACCTTCTTTTAATGTTCCAGATTGAGATAGATCAAAAATGTACGGAATATTCTCCTGTGCGCCAACTCCTGCAGGTACACCAACCATTAAAACTGAAGCTGTCAAAATCGCTGCCGATACCTTTTTCCATTTCTTCAAAGAAATCATCTCCCATAAAAATTTTTGATTACGACTATAAGACGCGTGGTCATTCGAGAAAGTTTCAATTATTTTGAAATATTTATAAAACTTTGGTAAATAAGTAAAATAAGTCATTTATAATTGGTATATAAATAGAGTCCATATTGCCTAAATTAGCCTTTACATTAGTATTTCTTGTACTATAATAAAACAAGAAAGTGAGGTTTAAAGAACCATGTCATCATTATCAAATCTTACAAATCATTTTAAAGAGAACGCTTCATTACTTGCAGAGCAAGTGGTAGAAAATGTGCTTAATAAGATTCAACTGACGATATCAACGGAAGAACACGCTACTGCCATTTCTATGTATACGACATTCATGTCATTTATAGGGGATACGCTTGAAAGTGGTGAAAAAGGGGTCCCTACTGCCTTAATCGAATGGAGTAAACAGAATGCTGAAGCGATCGTCGTAGCTGAAGGGAAGATTTCTGATATTATCGTTCGTTACCCACCCACACGGGAAGTATTTGCTGAATTGGTAGAAGAACTTAGTAGTCAATTTGAACTCTCTTTACGTGACTCCTTATATGTCTTCACACGCATTAATGAAATGCTCGATATTAGCTTAGATAAAACAGTGATTGCTTACGAGCGTTTAACTGAAAAATATAAAAAAGAAATGCAAAAGGAAATGGAGGAGCTCTCCTCTCCTATCGTTCCAGTGAGAGAAGCCATTGCTGTTCTACCATTGATGGGAAAAATCGATTCCAATCGTGCAGATTACCTTTTAGAAAAAGTTGTGCCTAAAGTTCAACAATTGAACCTAGACTATTTGATTGTTGACTTTTCTGGAATATCAACAATGGATGAGCTAACTGCCCACCATATTCACCAAATCGGGAGTGTTCTTCGTTTACTCGGTATCGATCTTATTACGACGGGAATCAATCCTAAATTAGCCTTAACATCTGTCAAAGGTGGATTAGATATGGAAAATATGAAGGCTTATTCAAGTGTGAAGCAAGCGTTAGAAACTATATAGTTATAATTAAAACCGTTCAGACAAATGATCTGAACGGTTTTTTTATGAAACATCTTATTGAACAGGTATCTCAAATCCTACATCATACACCTTCATATAGTGCATACCTTCAATCACAAGAAAATCAGGCGCTTGCAGTCCTTTAAACAAAAGCGTACGCTCTTTCCATTCACGGCCGTTTTCATCGATAAAATACGTTTGATTGAGTGTCGTTGTAAGAGGAATCCATTGATCTTCAGCTTCAATTGATACACCATCAAGCATGACATCATCATCCGTAGCAAGCTTCACTTCGATCCCTTGTTCGGTCGCTACTACTTCGTTTACAAGTAGTTCTCTTTCACCGAGGACAAGTGGTGTACTCTCGGCATGAGCAAGTGAAATCTTTTCATCGACCGCTGCATACCCGACAAATTTATTCATCACTATCTCCAATGAATCGAGTTGCTCCGGTAATGCATCATAGCGAATATCAAAGTCATTTCCTCTCATTGTAGACTTACTGCTATGCCCTTTTAATTCAACTCGCTCTCCATTCGCCATTAGCTCGACTCCCTCAAAAGCAAAGTCCACACGATCATAATTATCAACATTCAACGATCCTTCAATCACCGTAACCGTTGGCGTCGCTGTGATTGTTTTAAAGGTAATCCTCCCCCGATCGACTTCTAACGTTTCATTGATTGATTGTTTAATTTCAGTTTGCATCGCTTGATTTGGATTGTAGGCAAAAGTTAAATGATTTTCATTCACTAGACTACCCTCATCATACTGCCAATAATGAAGCGTTAATTGTTTAGAAAAGGCACTGACTGGCTCAAATGTCATCATTCCTTTAATTTCTGTTCCGTCATCATTCATGATCGACGTACCACTCTCTACATGAGAATTCGTTAAAAAACCAGTCATTCGATCGATGCTTATCATCTCGTACACATCACCCTGTAGTCCAGTCTGATTATGAAGTGTGTAGTACATAATCAATTGATTGGCATCCGTCATCACTCCATCAATCACGAGAGTCGTTCCGTCCTTAAGCTCAACTTTTTTATCAATGACTTGCCCCATTCCTGCATCATTTAAATCATTCAACGTCCCTGAGGCGACCTCTTCAAATCCGAGAAGCTTCTTCCCGTAATAAGCGAATCCATTGAATTGATAACCGACAATCACTATAAAAAATAATGCCACAACCGTCGCAAGCTTCCAAATTGACTTAGTCGGCTTTCTCTTTTTAGGAGGTATCTGCCCTAGGGCATGCCGTAATCGACTTTCTAATTCATCAGGAGCATGTACTGATTCTAACCGCTTTCGTTCTTCCACTAATCGTTTTTCGATCTCATTCATTCAAGCCACCTCCTATATGATCTCGCATTTTCTTTAACCCTTGGGAGACCCTTGATTTAACGGTCCCAATCGGTACTCCGGTCATTCGTGCAATCGTTTCATAATCCAAGTCGCGAAAGTACTTTAATTGAATCGCTTCTCTTTGGTGTTTATTTAGATAAAGCAATAGCTCCTGAAGCTCCATGTGGTGCATGCTTTGCTGGTAAGGATCATTCGTAGTAGATGGTTCTCCTCCATTTTCATTCGTCTTCCAATCATCTATTAATACCAGTTTCTTTTTCTTTTTCAGTAAGGTCTTACACTGATTCACAAGAATCATTTTACTCCAGCTATAAAAGGCATCCTCTTTTTGAAGCTGATCGATTTTTTCGTAGAGCTTTACAATCATGTCCTCCATGGCATCCATCGCATCATGTGCATTCCCCAAATAGGTGAGAGCAAGCCGATAATAGTCGTCTTTTTCGGTCATGATTAATTGAAGCAATGCCTCTTTATTACCCTTCTTCGCTTTGCCAACCAGCCTTTTCACATTCATCCCTTCACCTCTCTCCCCTATAAGAGTCTTCACAAGCAGAAAACGTTCACTTTATTACAAAAAAATTTCTCATATATAACCTCGCTCATTTAGCTTCTTCACTTAACTGAAATCAATGGTAAAATCCAACTTGATTTTACCATTGATTTCAAATGATTAAGCAAAAAAAGAGAGCTGCGAATCACCGCAACTCTCCCACACTTCTTAATGCCATTCAATTGAATCAATAAACATTCGTAAGCGTTGTGTGTACACACCCCCGTTGTAATCTTCTTTGTCTGCATGTTTGTGATGGTAATACCATCCGTTAGGGCTTTCAAATAGTTGAACGTATCCATCAATAAATTCGTCTTCCATTCCACTATAATAACCATAGCCATAACCTGTATTGGCTTGGTAGTTTATCAATTCTAGCACTTCATCCATATGGATCGTGCGAAGAACGGTCTTCTCCGCAGATTCATCATTCCCAACAATGTCCTCCAATACCTCCTGCTCCATTGAAATCGATTGGCGTTCTTTATTTTACTTGCGATAATAGTCAATTACAATGTTGCGTGCGATTTTAAAAATCCATGTTTTAATGGAAGCCCTCCCTTCAAAACGCTCAAGTTGCCTTGCAGCTTTGAAGAAGACATCTTGTAATAATTCCTCTGCATCATGATAGCTATTTGTCTGAATGTATATGTAATGGAAAATGCGATCCACATATCGTTCATGAAGCTTTTCCATGACATGCTGATCACCTGCAAGAATCTCCTGTAGGAGCTCATGATCGTTCATTTCGTTAACCCCCTCTATCTATCTACTACTTATAGACAACAAGCTATGTGAAAAGATGCTCCAAAAAAAGGATTTTCTTCTACAAATTCTATAAAAAAACACTCGAATCCGAAAAATCCGAGTGTTGAACCTATATCAAATCCCTCTCTACTTACATGAACCATTAAACCATTTTATGAAATACGTTCGGATAGCTGATGACTAAGCCCTCTTCATCGACACTAATTGTCGTCTGATAAGAATAGCAACGGTAATGGAAAAATCTCAGTGAACCTTCCTGATATAAGTACGTGTACGTCTGTGGGACCTTTTTTGTTTCTAAAGTGGGAATAGATATAAAACCACATCAAAATGTTTTTGCTTATTTTTCTCCCAATTGATCATTCGGTTAATCGGCAAAGAATTTGAAAAAGGCGTCATGGGGAATCAATTGGTTTGAAAAACGGACAATTTTTTTGCGATTTATCCTTCAAAAATTTTCTCTTCCCTACACGTTCTATAACCTATCAACAGAATCCTCTAAAATTCTTATTTCTTCTACAAATAGAAACGTTCCTGATTGTCAGAAACGTCTCACTAAACACTCCAATTCCGCTTCTTCAGGCTGCTTGATTCGTCATCTGGATGAATGATTTCTGCCTTGATTGAAAGATTGCAAACAGTATGCATAAAGAAATGGGAAGCATTAAACTTAAATAAATATAATTCGCTCCGTATTCTGCCGCAATCCACCCAATAATGGGGGCACTTACTACGACCGACCCTTGATTGCCTATCATGCGGTAGCTAGCCATTCTTCCATGATAATTAGCGTCCGTCGCCATTTGCTGGACGGCTTGTAGCAAGACTCGAATCCACGTTGTCCCAAGACCAATCAGAAAGATCCCGGCGAAAACGATGGGTAGAGCCTGTGCCATTCCCACACCTAATAACCCTATTAGTACGAGGAGCAAAGAGTAGATGGCTAATCTGTTCTTTCCTACTTTCCACCACCACGTTCCAAGTAGTCCAGCAATTACTCCGCCCACGGAGATCGTGGCATCTAATAATCCATAAACGGCTGCTGTTTGTTGCAAATAATCGATCGTATACACAGATAAAAAGCCTAAACTTGTATGAAACACAAGTTGACCATTGAACATGATCACAAAAAGGCCCAATAAGAAGCGATTCTGCTTTAGGTAGCTGAAACCTTCTACGATGTCAGTAATGATTGATGTTTCCACTACAGCCTCTGCTCTTTCTTTCGCCACATGTTGAATCAAAAGTAACGCTATGGAAGCAATCGCAAAGCTCCCTGTGACAATGGCCATGGAACCAGATATCGAGATCATACTAATTATTAGGCCACCAAGTGAGGCTCCTAATAATCCGCCAACAATTGCAGCTGATGACGATTGCGAAAACACCTTAGGTAGTTGTTCTTTAGGAAAACGTTCGGCCATAAAGGCTTGAATGGCTGGACGGAATAGTGAGCCTGACATTTGTAGTACCATATGTACACCCATGATAAACCATGGCTCTACGACACCAAAAAGAAAGTAGATCAGTAAGCTTAGCATCGCCGTTGTACTTAGAAGGTTAGCCAGCACAGATAGCTTCTTACGGTCAAAGCGATCAACCACTACACCGAAAAACACATTCATAACAAGACCAGGTAGAAACCCTAAGCTAACTAATAACCCTGTATACATAGGATCATTTGTTAATTGATAGAGTAGCCAAGTGATCGAGACAAAGTACATAGCACGCCCAAACTCTGATAGAAAAAAAGCCACAACGATTTTCTTGAAATCTTTGATCATAGCACCTTCCTATTGAGCTAGGATTAGCTCTTTGATTAACAAAGGAATCTCAGATAGATCATTCACAGTGGCATCTGCATCTGCATGACTCCAAAAACGATCTTCCTTCCAGATCACTCTCATCCCTACATCCCTCGCAGCTCTCACATCATTACCTGGATGATCCCCTACAAATACACTTTCATTCGCTTGAACATTCAATGTATTTAGAGCGTGTCGGAACAATGTCGGGTCAGGCTTCTTCATCCCTTCCCATTCGGATATGAAGATGCGATCGAAGTACGGTTCAATCCCTAAGGCTTTGATATTATCCAACTGAAATTGCCCTCTTCCATTTGTAATCATGCCTAGTGTAAGGTTGTGATTCTTTAATTGTTCTAGCATCTCAGTAAGATTGGGAAAAGGAACACAATGAAACTTAAAATCATTTAGATAATCTTCAAGCAGCTCCTCCCACTTCATTCCGGTGATGCCATATTCCTTGATTAATTGCTGATAGACTTTGTCTTTCCATACATAGCCGCGTTGATCTAACTCAATAAATCGCGCCACGTACTCATCCTTTGGAATATGACCCACATGCAGATGCAAGCGATCATACTGATCATGAATGAACTTTTTAACCGATGAATCTCGATCTAACAATGTCCCATCTAAGTCAAATAGCACTCCTTTGATCATAGGTCTTTACTCTTTTTCTTTGGAATCGTTAAACTCGTCCATTCCTCTCCTGCTACCTGCTTCGTTATGTAAACGATTTGCCCTGTATGATAGGAATAGTGATACATTTGCCGTTCGATTGCTTCGATCACTGTATGAGGTTCGTTCCTGATAAAAACGGTATGTAGTAGCTCTTCCTCTTTCAAATCCTTTAATGCATGGAATAAGACTCCCCAACCTCTATTCCAAACCTCATAAAGCTGTTCCTTATTTTCAATGGTATTTATGAACTCCTGATCGCGATTACGTTCCTTCTTTTCTCCGTCAGTCGTTAAAAAGTCCGTCCAACGGGAGATCATATTTCCGCTCATATGCTGAACAATTACCGCGATGCTATTTGACTCTTCATTCGGACTCCAACAAAGAAAGTCTTCCTCCACTTGTTCAAATGCTTTCTCAGCTGTCTTCTTCATTTCTAGAAAACGCGATGTTACGACTCTAACGTACTCGCTTGAAAAATCCGCGCCTTGAGTTTGTTTCATACATACTCACTCCTAGTAGTCGACTTAAAGCACATTTCACACAACCATATTATACCATATAATATTTTTGATAAAGAATATCATAGAAAAAAACCGACTCATAGTTGAGCCGGTTACTTACGCGATTATTCATATCTCAAAGCGTCTACAGGTTGTAAATTTGATGCTTTCACAGATGGCAAGATTCCAAATACAATCCCGACTAGCATCGAGAAGACAAGTGAACCAATAATGGCAGGAATGGAAATCATAAACGGCATTCCGATAATGGTTGAGATGATCTTCGCAATTCCTATCCCTCCAGCAATCCCCAGTATACCACCAATACTCGTTAACACGATCGCTTCGGTCAAAAATTGCATGAGGATGATGTGTCGTTTAGCACCGAGTGCCTTTTTAATGCCGATTTCCCTCGTGCGTTCAGTCACAGAAACGAGCATGATATTCATGACGCCAATACCACCTACAAGTAAGGAGATGCTTGCAATACCACCCAGTAAGAGCGCAAACGCCATATTAAAAGCAGCGATTTCTTCAGCTATTGCCTGCAAGTCCATCACATTATACATCGCCGTCTCCATATCAAATGCTGATAAATCATTGTTTAAAAAGTCAGCAGCTAACATTCCCGCCTCTTGAATATGTTCAGATGATGTTGCTTGAACAGCAATCTGAGTCGGCGCATCAAAGCCTTCAATTAGTGGCCATACACCTCTTGGAAAGTACATTTTAGGTTCCGTCCAGTCCCCATAAAACAAACTATCCTCACTTTTATCCGTAAAGGTTCCCACTACACGAAATGGCATCTCTTTCACTTCAATAAATTGACCAATTGGACTTGTTTCAGGGAACAACTCACTTTGAACATCTTCATTAATCATCACCACTTGCGCTGTACCTGAAAGCTCTTTTTCAGTGAGCTGTCTTCCTTCAAGTAGCGTCACTGGAAAAAGGTCAAAATATGCCTCATCTACCCCAATCGACTGGGGATAAGAAAAGTGAGTCAAATGAAAAGCAGGAGCACTCCATGATTCGTGATACATCGAAATGCCAGACACCATATCAAGACTGCGAATTTGTTCAATCGTCTCATCTTTTACAGGTGGAGCAGAAAGATAGGATGAGGTGTTATAAAACCCTTCCCCCATCATGCTGCTTTCCTCATACACAACGTTAATCGTATTGTTACCCATTCCGACTAAATTGCTTTTTAGTGCCTCGCTTTGGCCTTCAATCATTGAAACGATAGCAATAATTGCAGCAATCCCAATTATGACGCCGAGCATTGTAAGGGTTGATCGTAACTTATGAGCAAAAATAGATTGAAACGAAATTCGAATATTCTCAAGCACTTGGGATCACTCCCTTCTCACTTAAAAGTAATTCACCATCTCGAATATATACGACTCGATCTGCTTTTTCTGCCACTTCACGATCATGAGTAATCATAATGATCGTAACGCCTTCTTCATTTAACTCCTTAAATAAAGATAAGATTTGAGCACTTGACTTTGAATCTAGTGCCCCAGTCGGCTCATCAGCTAGAATGAATTTCGGTTGGTTAACTAGCGCACGTGCAATGGCTACTCGTTGTTTTTGTCCACCTGAAAGACGTGTTGGCAAAAAGGACACTCGGTCACTCAAGCCTACTTTACCTAGAGCCTCTAATGCCCGTTCTCTTCTTTCCTTCTTTTTAACCTTGCTATAAATCAAGGGCAACTCGACATTTTGTAAAGCAGTTAGCCTTGGTAGAAGGTGAAAGGTTTGAAATACAAAACCAATTTGCTGGTTGCGAATATCAGCAAGCAAACCATCGCGACTAGCTAACACATCAGCCTCATCAAGCTGATACTCACCTGAAGTTGGTTTATCCAGACACCCTAATATGTTCATTAGGGTAGATTTACCCGAGCCTGAAGGGCCCATAATGGCAAGGAATTCACCTGAATCAACCGTCAAATTGATATCCTTTAGTATCGCTATTTCCTCTTTACCAAGCTTGTAGGATTTGTAAATCTTATTCAAATGAATCATGATAAATGGCTACCTTCTTTCCCTCTGTAACAGATTCGTCTGGATAGACCAAATAATCTTCTAATGTAACGCCACTTACTATTTCAATCGTATAATCCTCTTCAAACTCTGCCCCTGTTTCGACAACTTGTTTGGTTGCTTCTTCCTCTTCATTCACTAGCCATACATACGGAGTATCTTCATCAAACACTACAAAATCCTGCATCACTCGTACAACATTTGAAGCTTGATTTCCCACTTCTTCCGAGATCGGTTCTACATTCACATGAAAACCAATTTCTAATCCTTCATGGTCCTCTATTAAAACGGTGAAAGGATAATTTGAGGATTGGGGGTTTGATTCTCCGTAATAATCCATCATCTGATCACCTTGATCGTCTCCAACTGGTAGTTTACCAATTTCCCTGATGGTCCCGATCCATTCTTCCTCCCCTCCAACTTTTTTGGTAATTTTAACTTTTTGATCTACTTCAATTGAATCTAATAAAAACTCGTTAATTTGACTTTTTATTAAGTAGGAACCAGTCGAGACAATTTGGATGAAGGCTCCTGGGGACTGTTCAAGGCTAGCTCCATCAATCACATCTTGGTTTACTGACTGCACAATCCCTTTACTTTTACTTACAACAGCCGTAGAGCCTGCTTCTTCTTCCAAACTCGCAATTTGCTTTTGCAGTTGACCTGCTTCAAGATTACTCATTCGTAAGTCAAATTGAAGTTGGTCCAGTTCTTCTTGAATTAACTCTTTCTCTTCTTCATCCTGTGCTTCTTTCAAGCTCTTTTCTAGTTTTTTCTTTTTCTTATCACTCTGGTTAATTTGAAGATAAGACATATCAAGCTGCATCTTCAATTGTTCGAGTTCTAACGTCGAATCTTCTAGTGGCTCATAGACAAAAAGCTCGGTTCCTTCTTCAATCAACTCTCCCTCTTGAACAAACACTTCCTCTATCGTTCCTTTATCTGGTTCATAGTATATTTTTTCATGCTTTTCAGGCTCAACCTTCCCTGAAAAAGCTGAAGCTGAGAAATCTTCGGAGAACGTCATATTACCTACTTGCTCGACCCAAGGTTCATCTAACATCGCATTCACTTCACGATCTCCTGTAAAGTAAAGCCCTCCCCCAATTCCACCAGCTAATACGAGACCTAAAGCACTAATTCCAACAATCAATCTTGTTTTCTTCTTCATCATCTGACCCCTGCCTAATAGAAAATATTTCAAATAACTAGAAATATTATCTATTATATTCCAAATATTATCAATAGAATTTTATTCAAATAGTGTTTCTTTGATAAAATCAAAAAGAACCAAGCAAAGGTCCCACGCTTGGTTCAATCTTTATAGTTATATCGCTCCGTATAAAATTTCCGTCTCCCTTTCTTCTTGATAAGGATTTTGTATTAATCTCCATCATTCTTTTCTTGCAATAGAGCAGTTCAGCCTATACTTTCAAAAAGTATAGGCTGAGTTGATAATTCATTTTCAAAAATAAGCCTACCAAAATTAATTACCACTTAGTTTAACCTACTTTATTCTGCATTATCCTTTCATAAGAACTCCCAACAAAATAACTGCAAATAATCGCGACTATGAACGGAATCACCGAACCCCCCGCTTCAAAGCCTGTAGCCGTTTCGTTGTAAAAACGAAACATCAGTTGATTCACTTGAAAGAAATAACCAACAAACAACAACACACCACTAATCACAACAAATGAGAGGAAAGCGACAAAGAAGGTTTTCATTTTAAAGCCCCCTTACTCTTTTGAGATTACTTTAACATAATTAATCATACGCTTTAATACTTCAGCATCTACATGATTTATTCTCCTGTAATCTGCCTCACCCATCTTTATAAGGGCACCATCTACCTCAAACCAAACCTTTGCGTCCACCAAACTAATAGCAGCTTTGGGACTCTTTATGATGAGATGGACATCTACACCTTCTCGGTTAACCTGATCAACGTCAATTTGTTCACTATACATCAAAATTTGCTGTATATTATCGATTGTCCCTTATTCTTCTATATCTGTTATGACCGTTGGATAATCAATCCTTCCCTCTTGTTCAGGGTGATCATACCCTGCCAAAATCTCTTTCGTTGGTACATTATAGATCAATTTTGCTGTTAGAAAACCACCAACAAATACAATTAAAATGGTTAGAACACTAAGTATGATTTTTGAATAGTTTCTCATTTCTCACTCCCCTCTAAGAACAACACATCACAGCCTTATTCAAATCCTTTTCCTTGATTAACATTTGATTGTTCTCATCCATTCGGTACTTAATTTTTGCGTCTTCTAGCCTTTTAATAGCTGATTCATGTAAGTCTGCATTGTGTGATTCACCCCAAATAACGGTATAATCTTCAGGGTTTTCTTCTACATTACACCCAGCTAGAACAAGTAAGGTAAACAGAAGCATGATTGTTTTCTTCAACTAGCATCGACCTCTCCTATAAAGTCAGTTCCCACATTTCTTCAATCAGTTCTTTATTTGATAATGTTTGAATTTGTGTGGTTTTTAGCGTAAATCGGTTTCTTTCATATAATTTCCGAGCTGAAGTTAATTCACTATTGGTCCAGAGTATCATTCTTTTGAACCCTACCTTCTTTGAGAAATTGATTGCCACTTCGATTAACTGCTGGCCATATCCCGCTCCTCTAAGCGTAGGTTCTACTAAAAACAAACCGAGCTGAGCTGTTTCTTCGTCTTTTTTCATCAAACAGATTGAACCTTTTTGTTTACCATCAACCTCTACTATCCAAATTTGTTCTTTTGAATCGGACCTAGTTACAATCTCCTCTACACGTTTTGCAATAAAGGCTTTGAACGATAAATCGTATTGGAACTCTCGATTAAATACCTGATAATGCGAGTTTATGATGTAGTCCTTATCCTCTAATTCAAATGCACGTATCACTGAATCACCTGTTTTCTCATGTTGGTTTAATTTTACATCAATATCTAATTTTTGTATTTATAAAATCAAAAAAACGGTCATTAAGACCGTTCTTTCTAATAGTTATACTTCAGAGTTATCCATTTTCAAGGTAGATATTTTGTTTCCATTTATTATTTTTATTTACTTTGGATGTAGTTCCTCTAATGATCAGTTCTGGGGTAAAGACGACTCTTTCTTTCAATGATTCCCCTCTTTTAATTTCTTCTACTAATAAATCGACTGTTCGTTCCCCCATTTCAGAAATGGGTTGAGATATAGTAGTTAATCCAGGAACCGTCGTCGTAGCTAAAATCGTGTTATCAAATCCTATTACTGACAAATCAACTGGAACATCTATTCCTTTCTCCTTAGCCCCTTGAATTACACCGATAGCAAGTTGATCATTACATGCAAAAATAGCAGTTGGGGGACTTGGATTTGTGCGATTGAATAATTGGTTAAAACAAGACCTTCCATTTTCAATCGATGCAAAAGTCCTCAAAATGTTCTCTTCCTTACATGTATCTCCGTATATATTATGAGCTTCCTTATAACCGGTAATGCGGATATTACTGCTGTAAGCGTGTTCAGCAATGATGGCGATATTTCTATGACCTTGAGCTAGAAGATGCGAAGTGGCTTCATAACCACCTTTAAAGTCATCGATGGAGACTCTGGTAATATCGAGTGATACATCATCATGTGTTAATAGAACCAAAGGAATATGATCTTTAATTAACGACTGTAGGACGCGCTTATCTTTGAAGCTTGCACCAACAATAAATCCATCTACATTTTTATCTCTTAACAACTCGACATACTTTTTTTCTTTCTCATCATTTTCATCCGTACTACATATGATAACGCTCATTCCTAATTCATGGGCACGATCTTCAATCGTTCGGGCCATCTCCGAGAAGAATGGGTTTGAAATATCAGGAATTAACAACCCTAGTGTTTTCGTTCCTTTACCAGTTAAGGCCGACGCTGCCATATTGGGACGGTAATTCATCTCTTTCATAATTTCTATCACACGTTGTCTAGTTGACTCTCGCATGTTCCCTGTGTTGTTGATCACTTTTGAAACAGTGGCGATGGATACACCTGCTTTTTTTGCTACATCGTATATAGTTGCTTTCATATCCTTGCCTCATTTCTACTTTTACTCCTACACCGTTCTTTTTTTATAGAATATCATAAATATTCCTTTTCTAGTAATGAGAACAGCCTAGAATAAGCAGATTAACCTAAAGTATAAGATTAGTTTGAAACAAATCGATCATTTTGCACGTGTACAAGTTGACCATTTTCAAATGACTCTTTACACGCATAGCCAATCTTCGTCGATTCAACTCCATCTCTTACTGATACAGCTGGTTGACGCCCTTCAATAATGCAATTGACAAACTCTTCAACTTCACTTAAATATGCTTGCTCAAAGCGACTAATAAAGCCATCAAAGCATTCATTAATGACCCCATTATCATTAAATAAAACAATTTGATCACTCTCTGGTACTGTACCAATGCGAAGTGTACCTTTTGTTCCGATGATCTCTGTTTCTACATGGTAGCCATGTGCACAATTTCTTCCCGCTACAAAAATTCCAATAGCTTGATTATCAAAACGAATCATTGCTGCGCCTGTTTCAGCATCATTTAATTCATTAAATTCAGTCCTAGAATAACTTCCACCTACTGCCCACACTTCTTTTGCTTCTGCACTTAAATACCAACGCGCTAAATCAAAGTCATGGATAGACATATCAAGAAATAAACCACCGCTGTAATTTTTAGTTGCAAACTTTATAAATCCGTCTAATTGTTTGGTAGGGTCAATCCCATAGCAACGAATGAGGGTCGGTTGACCAATAGCCCCTTCTTCAATTTTCTTTTTTGCTAAAGCATATGAGCGATCATACCTGCGCATAAACCCTAGCATAAAAGTTTGGTCAGGATGTTCCATTACTACCTTTTCAACCTTTTGAGTTTCTTCAATATATAAACCTAGTGGTTTCTCACTAAATACATGGAAACCCTCACGAAGTGCCTTTATAATTTGTTCACAGTGAAATCCAGATGGAGAAGCAATGAAAATAGCATCTAGCTCTTTATTTGTTAACATCTCATCATAATCTGTATACCCATAGGGAACTTCTAGGTTTTCTTGTGCCTTTTTTACTTCCTTTTCATTTATACTACAAACTGCTGTCAATTCGCAAAATGGTATACGAAAAGATAAATTTTCAGCATGTTGATACCCTAATCTACCTAGTCCTACAATTCCTACTTTTACTTTTCTTTTCTGCATTTGATCACACCCCTGCAGTTTCTTTTATATATTGACGAGCTATTAATGCATACTCAAATGGATTTGCCTTTGCTGGATCTTGCTCAGCTTCTACTAATAACCAACCTTTATAAGCAGAGTTCGATAGACAGATAAATATTTCTGTGAAATCAATATTCCCATCACCTGGAACGGTAAACACTCCTTCACGTACGCCCACTAGAAAACTCATCTTCTTATCCTTTACTTTTTCAGCGACTTCTTCTCTCACATCTTTTAAATGAACATGTTTGATTCGCTTTAAATGCCGTTTCAATATTTCTAAAGGATCTTCTCCTGAAAAGTACAAATGACCAGTATCATATAAAAGAGAAACAAAGTCTTCTTCAGTCATACTCATTAATTGATCGATTTCCTTAGCCGTTTGCACACCAGTGCCCATATGATGATGATAAACTAGCGACATGTTTTTCTCATTAGCTAATCTTCCAAGCTTATTAAGCCCTTCTGCTAATTTAATCCACTCCTCATTTGTAAAGACAGGCTTTTCATCAAATAAGGGAACATTCATATCTCCTTGAATGCTACGCCCCTGTTCTGAAACCACGATAACCTCTGCCCCTAGCTCAAGCAAAAAATCACGATGCTCAATAAATGCTTTTTCTGTTTCTTCAAATGGCTTTGTTGTTAAATATGAACTAAACCAAGCACTAGCTATTTCCATCCCACGAAGATCTAAAGCTTTCTTCAATACCTTTGTATCACGTGGATATTTATTTCCAACCTCTGTACCTATAAATCCAGCTAAAGACATTTCACTAATACATTGTTCAAAGGTATTCTCTTTACCTAGTTCTGGCATGTCATCATTCGTCCAGCCAATTGGAGCAATCCCTAATTTAACTGCATTCTCAGTAAACATCTTTGTATCCTCCTAAATTAATACTTTCTAGCTTTTTGTAAATCTAATTCTTTTCGCTTATAAGCCTGTTTAGTCGATTCTTTCTTAGATACTTCCGCAACCCCAACATGCCACCAAGCATCATAGCCATCCGTCATCGTTTTAGGCAGAACTTTAATATCGATTAAAGTTGAAACAGTTTGTTTTTTTGCATCTTCAAGAGCAGCTTCCAATTCTTCTAGTGTCTTAACCGTATATGTTACAACCCCGTACCCAGAAGCGGAACGCGCAAAATCAATTGACATTAGTTCACCATTTAGTCTATTATCTTGATTACGCTTTCTAAATTCAGTCCCGAAACTTCCCATACCATGACCCATTTGTAAATTATTAATGCACCCAAACCCAGCATTATCGAATAGAAGTACATTTATCTTTTTATTTTCTTGTATACTTGTGATGAGTTCTGAGTGCAACATTAAGTAACTACCATCACCAACCATGGCATACACTTCTTTTTCAGGTTCAGCCATTTTCACCCCAAGTGCTCCTGAAACCTCATAACCCATACATGAGTACCCATATTCCATATGATAAGTGTTAGGTTTTCGTGCTACCCACATCCGTTGTAAATCACCTGGTAAGCTTCCAGCAGCTCCAACAATGATTGCATCTTCATCAATCAAATCATTAACCTTGCCAATTACTGTTGTCTGAGTTAAACATGAGTCTAGTGCTTCTACATATTCAGGTAAAGCTTCATCCAAGTGCCCACTAACCTCTGGTTTAAATGCTTCAGTTTGATAATTCACGTTGTACAAACGCTCGAGTTCATTTTCCCATTCTTTTTTCAAGGTCGAAATCTCATCTGTATAAGTAGATTGATAGCCAATCTCTTTTAGGTTGGAAGTCAACTCTTGAATACCTACTTTGGCATCCGCAACGAGTTTAGTAGCATCTAGTTTTCCTGCATGAAACTCTGATATATTGATTGTTAAAAATTCAACAGACTCCTCTTGAAATAACTGCTTTGATGAAGTAGTAAAATCAGTAAACCTAGTCCCCACTCCAATAATGAGATCTGCTTGTTTTGCAAGTTGGTTGGCACATGCATTTCCAGTCACGCCAATCCCACCTACATTTAAAAAATGCGTGGAAGATAACGCGCTCTTTCCTGCTTGTGTTTCTGCTATAGGAATGTTGAATGTCTCAGCAAATTCACTTAAAACTTGTGCAGCTTCTGAGTATCTAACTCCCCCACCGCAAATGATTAGTGGCTTTTTCTTACCTTTAACTAGAGCTACTGCATCCTTTACTTCCTCAATAAGTGGGGTGTTTCGCGAAAATCTATGAATTCTCTTTTTAAAGAAAGATGCTGGATAATCATAAGCCTCACTCTGAACATCTTGAGGCAATGCAATTGTCACCGCACCGGTCTCTTTGGGATTTGTCAGTACTCGCATAGCTTGAAGCATTGCAGACATTAGTTGTTCTGGTCTTGTAATTCGGTCCCAATACTTGCTTACAGGACGAAAGACATCATTTGTAGTGATAGAAGAATCATAGGTTTGTTCAATTTGTTGAAGGACTGGATCTGGTTGACGACTAGCAAAAATGTCACCTGGCAGGAGCAAAAGAGGAATATTATTAGCACTCGCAGTAGCTGCAGCTGTAACCATATTTGCTGAACCTGGTCCAACAGAAGAGGTACACGCTATTAATTGCTTTTGATGCTTTTGTTTTGCAAAGGCCATTGCAGCATGTGCCATCCCTTGCTCATTACGTCCTTGATACACTTCAAGGTAACCTGGGTCTTCTTCGAGCGCTTGACCAATCCCTAGTACATTTCCATGTCCAAATATAGTGAAGATTCCTTTGAAGAGTGGTGATTTTTCCCCATCCACTTCGATATATTGATTGTTTAGAAATTTAATTAAAGCCTGTGCCATTGTTAATTTCATTGATCTCACCTCATATTTATAACGTTTTTTTAGAAGGTAAAAATAAAGCCGGATAAAAGGAGTCAAGACTCCTTTTTACCCGACAACCCATTTCCTTTTTATACCCAACGAGTAGTCACGACTTTTTTACGAGTGTAGAATTCAACTCCGTCTTTTCCGTTAGCATGAAGGTCGCCATAAAACGAATCCTTCCAACCTGAGAAAGGAAAGAATGCCATTGGTGCAGGTACCCCAAGGTTTACTCCTAACATTCCAGCATGAATTTTCTCGCGGAATCTACGCACAGACCCACCATCACGTGTATAGATGCAAGCACCATTTGCAAAGTTTGATTCATTTGATACGTCGATCGCAGCGTCTAAATTTTTTACACG
Organism: Alkalihalophilus lindianensis; assembly: GCF_032843265.1. Taxonomy (NCBI): domain Bacteria; kingdom Bacillati; phylum Bacillota; class Bacilli; order Caryophanales; family Bacillaceae; genus Alkalihalophilus; species Alkalihalophilus lindianensis. The sequence continues at coordinate 127,208 of NZ_JAWJBA010000001.1, read as the reverse complement.
AATAACAGATAAGACCGGTGCAAAAATTTCATCTTGCCAGATTTGCATTTCTGTTGTTACATGATCAAAGATAGTTGGCCCTACATAATAGCCTTTTTCCATAGCAGCTGTGTCATCTCGTCCATCACGAATTAATGTGGCTCCTGCTTTCTTACCCGCTTCAATATACTGTAGTGTCCGTTCTTTATGTTGTTCACGAATAACTGGACCAAGAAAAATGCCCTCATCTACTCCGTTACCAATGGTAATTTCATTAGCTTTTTGAACTAAGTTTGCAACAAATTCATCTGCAATTGACTCTTCTACCGTCACTACTGAGGCAGCCATACAACGCTCTCCAGCTGAACCAAATGCCGCATTTAGAATTTGAGTAGCTGCATTTTCCAAGTTTGCATCTTGTAAAACGATCGAGTGATTTTTTGCACCAGCAAGTGCCTGAACACGCTTTAAATTATCTGTTCCTCTTTTATACACATACTCTGCTACTGGTTGAGATCCAACAAACGAAATAGCTGCAATTTTTTTGTGGTCAAGAATACCGTTCACTACATCATGAGCACCATGAACAATATTAAAAACCCCTTTAGGTAAACCCGCTTCCTCAAGTAATTCAGCTAAACGATTCGCTAACAGCGGTGTACGCTCTGATGGTTTTAAGATAAACGTGTTTCCTGTCGCAATGGCCATTGGGAACATCCAACAGGGAACCATCATCGGGAAGTTAAATGGCGTAATGCCACCAATTACTCCAATTGGGTAACGGTATACACCGGATTCAAGATCAGTAGCAATTGAAGGTAAGTTATCTCCCATCATTAATGTTGGGGCTCCTGCGGCAAATTCAACATTTTCAATACCACGTTGAACTTCACCTTTTGCTTCGGTTAAGTTTTTGCCATTTTCAAGAGTGATCAATCCTGCTAACTCATCCCAGTTGTCAACAAGTAATTGTTGATACTTAAATAGAATTCGTGCTCTCTTAGGAACGGCAACTTCTTTCCATTCTTCAAATGCCTCTTGAGCCACTTGAACTGCATAATCTACATCTTCTGAAGAAGAAAGTGGAACATGAGCAATTACTTCACCTGTTGCAGGATTCACAACTTCATCTGTTTTATCTGATTTTGATTCAATCCATTTTCCACCAATATAATTCTTTAACGTTTTCACTGTAGTTGTTGTCATCAAAATCCCTCCATATTCTTAATTAAGTACTAATGTATTAGGTTGGTAGTTTTGCGTATTTAATAAGCGCATTTTTTGGATTGCTTCTTCTTTCACCTCGTCCATCGCTTTGCCAAAAAGTTCAATACGGTCGTATACATCATGATTCTTATCGAGTTGTTCACGGAGCGAGTGACCAAATTTCATACGAAGTGCTGTACCAATATTCACTTTTCCGAAATTCGTCTTGGCTATCTTCTTCAAATCTTCATCTGGAATCCCAGTCGATCCATGCATAACGAGAGGCACAGACACCAACGTTTCAATCTCATTTATTAAGTCATAGCGAATTTCTGCTGATTGTTCTTCCATACGATGAAGCGTTCCTACCGCAACTGCTAATGCATCAACTCCTGTACCTTCTGCAAATACTTTCGCTTCCTCAGGGTTTGTAAGTATAGCCCTCACTCCTAAATTAGGGTCACTATAACCAACTGCACCAATTTCTGCTTCGACGGGAACACCTAACGCATGTGCAAGCTTCACTACTTCTCTGGTTGTTTTAATATTTTCATCAAGTGACAACTGTGAGCCATCATACATAATGGAACTGTACCCTGCCTTCAGAGCTTGCGCTACAGTTTGAAAATCTTTACCATGATCTAAATGCACAACCACTGGGACAGATGAGGACTCAGCAAGTTGCGTAAGTATGCTTCCTAGGATTGTGATCGGCATATGAGAAATGGCCACTTTATTTGTCGCTAAAATAACTGGTGCATTTAATTCTTCGGCTGCCAATATACAAGCTTTTGCATCCTCATAACCAAACACATTGAAAGCAGGTACGGCATAGCCTTTTTCTTTGCTATCTTTTAAGACATCTGTAAGGGTAACAAGCATATTTACTTCACCTCTCTCTTAAACATTCGTTTTTGAATGATCTATAAATTTATTAATTTCTTTAACAGAAGGCATCGCATCTGAGCAACTATGGCGAGAAATGACAATGGCTGCTGATGCACTTCCAAATTCCATTGCTTTTGGTAGGTCCCACTTATTCATTAATCCGTATATAAACGCAGATGCATAGGAGTCCCCTGCACCAAAAGTTTTAAGCACTTTTGTTTTGAAGGTTCCACCTGTATATGATTCACCATCTTTGGTATAAGCAATAGAGCCTTCTGCACCATGCTTAATTACCACAATCTCGGCATGATGGCTAAACCACTTAGAAGCAGTTTGTTTATCTGTGTTCTTTTCAGTATAGAATTGTTCCATCATATCGAATTCTTCACGCGTCCCAATAATCACTTCGCATTTTTCAGCTGCAAGGTTATAGTATGTTGCCGTCTCCTTATCAGATGTCCATGTGTACGGACGATAATCAAGATCGAATACTACAACTACACCATGTTTCCTTGCATGTTCTAGAGCAAGAAACACCGCTTCTCTTGAAGGAGAAGCTGCAAGAGCAGTACCTGATATAAGTAATACCTTTGAAGATTTAATGTAATCTTCAGAGATGTTATCTGTACTTAGTTTTAAATCAGCTACGTTATCTCGATACATCAAAATGCTACAATCTTCAGGGCTCTTAATTTCAGTAAATGCCAAACCAGTTACAGCACCAGTTTTATCGATTGCTACATTCGTCGTGTCAATGTGATCATTCTTTAGATAGTTAACAATAAAGCGACCCATTTGATCATCTGAGACCTTCCCAATAAAACCCGTTTTAAGACCTAACCTTGAAGCTCCAATGGAAATATTTGCAGGTGAACCGCCAACATATTTTGTAAAAGAACTCGTTTCTTCCATAGGACAATTAAATTGGTCTGCATTCAAATCGATACATAATCTCCCGACTCCTATCAAATCCAACGGACGATCAGCTTGATAATTTAAGTTGTACATAATCATACCTCCTAACCGCTTAAATAGTTAAGCGCTTAACTTATATTTTAAAATTTTTTTCATTGATTTATTTTGTTACAAACAACCATTCATGGGCTATCTCATTATTAAACTTCCATGTTCTTATTGGGCCTGCCATGACATTAAGATAATAAGATTCATATCCTGGTACACAAGAAACGGGATGATATCCTTCTGGTACTAATACTACATTCTGATGCTCTACAGCCATTGTTTCATCTAAGCTCCTATCATCATTATAGATTCGTTGAAAGGCGAACCCTTGACTTGGATTAAGCTCATGATAATAAGTTTCTTCAAGGTATGATTCCTCTGGTAAATTATCTTGATCATGTTTATGTGGCGGATAACTTGAAGTATTTCCATCTGGAGTGAAAACCTCAACCACTAATAGGCTATCGGCCTCTTCCGTTTCAGGTAGTATGTTATGAACCTTACGTGACATCTTTCCAGAACCGCGATCTTCCATACCAACATCTTCTGGTCCAATTAATCGAGCGGAGTAGTTTCCTTTACCTGGAGCTGAACAAACAGCAACCTTCACTTCTGTTAAAGCTTCTAAATGATAGAAATCATTATTAGGAATATAAATCGAATATGGCGGGATTTTCTCAAATACATTTAAACGCTTACCGACCTTTTCAAAAACTTCATTCCTTGTTTTAACAGTTGCTTTACCAGTTAATAATACCAAGCAAATCTCTTTATCTTCCGTTTGATTCTCAATGCTTTCACCGGATTTCAAAGTATATACTTCAAACCCTACATACTTCCACCCTGCTGATTCAGGAGTTACGTCTAGAATTTTCCCCTGCTGATTTGGTGCTTGCGGTTTAACAAGTAACTTAGACATTCCAATCCCTCCAAGATTTAGTTAAGCGCTTAACTAAATAACAAAGGTAAGCGCTTAACTTCTTTAAAGATATCTTACTTGATAAATTTGAATTATGCAAATACTTTTTCTGTGATGATTAAATGTTTAACTCCTTCAACAAATCCTGGGTTTTCATCTTAGCAACTCTGATACATTCTTGTGGCTCAATATTCCAATACTCAGGGCGAAATAATTCAACTGAAGCCGGCCCTTCAAATCCTATATCTTTAACTGCTTTTATAATTCTCTCAAGATCGATTACTCCTTCTCCTGGCCAAACTCGATGTTGATCACGTATCATCCCTGGCGGAATATCTTCGGCATCATCAATATGAAATAAAAACAGTTCTTTTTTTGTTAATTCACCTATTATAGATAAGTTAGAATTCATTGCGTATAAGTGGAAACAATCAATGACTAACCCAACCCTCGGGTCATTCATTTCACGTACAACTTCATGAGCACGGTCTAGTGTATTAATAGAACAATGTGGATATCCAACAAATTCTATTGCAAATCTTAATTGGGATTCATTCGTAATGCTTAAAAATTCATTTAAACACCTTTGAGTTTCTTGGTTAATTTCACTCCATGATCGATCACCGACATCAAAACTAGGTACAGCCACCACCATATCACATCCAATTTCCTTACCAATAGACTCAACTAAACGCACATCTTCTTTCAACAGATTAAATTTGGTCTCGTGTTGAAAGGTAAAACTTTCGATTGCATTAAATGATAAAGGTTTTATCTTTGAGTGACAAAAATAGTGTTTTAAGTCACCGACGGTATGGTTTATTAGATATTCTTTAAGCTTATCAATACGTATTTCAATAAAATCATAATCATTCTCTTCACAAAAACGCAGATCATCTTTAAGGGTGGATGATGGCAATGTAGTTGCTTGATTATAAGCAATTTTCATATAACTCCTCCTTCGACTAAAAGCTATACTTCAACAGTTAATAATTCTGCCATTAAAACAGATCTCTTTTCTTTCCAAGATATAGATGCTGCAAGGGCTAGGAGCTCTGCACGATAACCATCTTCACCTGTACAAACAACTTCCTTACCTTCACTAATTGCCTTTGCAAATTCTTCAATCTCAATGATGTATGCCTCTTTATAACGGTCTAGGAAGAAATGTTTAGGATTATCGAGATAAACACAATCTTTTGTAGAAATTTGAACATTAGTTTGTGCTTCATTCTCAGCTGCTACTGTACCTTTGTCACCGAAAACTTCAATTCGCTGATCATAGCCATATACAGCTTGACGACTATTATCAATGACTGCGATTGCCCCATTCTCAAACGTCAATGTAATAATAGCTGTATCCACGTCCCCGTGACGACCAAACATCGGATCTACTAAATTGGCAGCCTTCACTGTCACATCTAAAACTTCACTACCACTAAGATAACGAACCATATCAAAATCATGAATGGTCATATCCATAAACATCCCACCTGAACGCATCACATATTCTTCCGGGGGGGCTTGAGGATCTCTGGAACTGACCTTAATTAACTGTGGTTGACCTACTTTTCCTTCCATTACAACTTCACGTACCTTTTTAAAATGTTTATCGAACCTTCTATTAAATCCAACTTGCAATCTCACATTAGAAATTTTTACAACCTCTAACGCTTCTTTCGTTTCTTCAACATTAAAGCTCACTGGTTTTTCACAAAAGATATGCTTTCCTGCTCTCGCTGCCTTTTTAATAAATTCAGCATGTGTATCAGTCGATGAACATATAAACACAGCCTGAATTGTAGGATCTCTAAAGATATTCTCAGGATCTTCAGTGATTACAGGAATATTATCTTCATAGTGAGTACCTTTAAGGTGATTAATTGATACATCTGCTAAATATTTCACTTCTAGTAAATCTGAACGTAAGATATTGTCTGCATGTAATTGTCCAATACGACCTGCACCAATAATTCCAACTGTTATTTTACTCATTCGTTAAGACCCCTTTTTCTCCATCGTAATGGTTTGTTCAAAATCAATTTCCTTTTTGTCTACTTGCTCATAATTAAATTTTCTGTCTAATTTATGATTTGTATCACGCCAAAACCATATAACAACTGCAACAAACAACAATGAAAGCCCAAGAAATACAACTGACCATGGTGAATAGTAACCCTCTTCAGCAGCAGCTATTCCAATTGGAGAGAATAGCGCATATACTCCTACCATTAAAACAACAATTAATGCTGAGAACCACTTAACATGTTTCCATGGTGTAACATCGACTACTTGAGAATCACGCATCTCATAAGGTACTTCCATCGGTTTCCATCTACCAATGATTAACATTGTTAAAACATTAAGTGGAAATAGCACCGCTAATACATATAGAAAGTTCACATCTGGAATGATAAACTTACTGATTCCATAGAAAAAGATATGAGTGACTACCACTACTTTTGCAGCCAGTGCTGGTACTCGTTTAGTGAAGAAACCAACTACAATCATCGCAAGAATAGGTAAGCTATAAAACCCATTCATTTCATTTAAGTAGTAAAATAAACCACTTGGTGCATAAATGATTAAAGGTGCAATTAATACAGCCACTGTTGCTAAACAAGCAGCAAATACTCGACCCACTTTAACAAGTTCTTTTTCTTTCGCGTTTGGCTTGAAAATAGGCTTGAAAATGTCTAATGTAAATAACGTTATTGAACTTGTGATAACGTTATTAAATGAACTTAAAATCGCTCCAAATAATACAGCTGCTAGAAAACCCGAGAGCACGACTGGCATTACATCTGTAATTAACGTTGGATAAGCAGTATCCGCATTCGCTAAAGTATTACCATATAGCAAATAAGCAATAATGCCTGGTAAAACTAAGAACGTCATACCGAAAATCTTAAATATGCCTGCAAAAAGTACACCTTTTTGCCCTTCCGCTAAGTTTCTTGCTGCTAATGAACGTTGAATAATCGATTGATTCGTACACCAATAGAAAAGATTGTTGAAAAACATACCAGTAATTAAGATACTCCATGGAACAGGAGATTCATGATTCCCTAGTGCATTAAGTTTGGTAGGATTTGCATCGATTAACTGGCCTACCCCTTCAAAGAAATTACCACTACCAATAACAATTAACGCCAGTACCGGAATGGTCAAGCCACCAATTATTAAGCCTATACCATTAATCGTATCACTGTAAGCGGTTGCACGAAGTCCCCCTAGAATAACGTAGCCACAACTAATTAAACCAATCATTAGTGAAATAAATAGCACAATTTGAAAAGTACTTAAATTAGTTAGGGTTGTTAAACCAAAGATCCCATCAATGACCAACGAACCTGAATACAATACTGTTGGAAGAAATACAGTTGCATACCCCATTAAAAAGAGTACAGATACAACTTGCCTTGTCCTTAGATCAAAGCGTTGTTCTAAAAAATCTGGAATTGTGGCAATCCCTGTTTTCAAATACCTCGGTAAAAAAATGATTGCCATGAAGATTAGCGCTAGAGGGGCTGTTACTTCCCAAGCCATAACCGCCATCGATTCACTATACGCTTGACCATTTAATCCTACTATTTGCTCTGTAGATAAATTGGTTAATATTAAGGAGCTGGCAATTACAATCCCAGTCAAACTTCTTCCCCCTAAAAAGTAACCATCAGAACTACTTAAATCTGTACCTCTAGTCTTGTACCATGAAAACCACATGACAAACAATGTGTAGATCAAAAATGAAGCTAAGATTACCCAAAACATCCAATCCCCCCTATAAGTGTTAATTTAAGAAGCAACTTGCATCATAAAAAGTTACACTTACTTCTCCTACAATTAATAGAATCTAGGTCCGACAATTTAGGAAAGCGCTTAATTAACTCATCAAAAAAAATGGCTTAAATTATATATTCAAACTTCATTTGCATAAGTTAATCATTAATACAAGCACTTTCTAGACGGAAATACACTATTTATTGCAAAAGGTGAGTACACTAATGAGAAGTTTAAATTTTCTAAAAGTAAGCGCTTAACTAGATTATAGTAACTTACTTTAAAAAAATCAATCTATTTTTTTAAAATTTAAAAATCCTTGACCTCTCCTTTAAAAAGAGAGATCAAGGATTCTAATTATCAAGAGTATGTTCCTGTTCCTTCAAAAACGCGATCGCTTCATCCATATCACCCGTATGGAAAACGATATTTTCAGGCTTTGTATGGACTTCATCATAGATCGTTATGTATTCTGTTAAAGGGATCGTATCAAAGAACTTTTTCCATTTATGTTTTTTCTCCAATGCTTTTTCTTTCTCCTTGATTTCCTCGAAGTCAATTCGAACGATTACAAAGAAAGGCTCTGGGTAGGCTGTGATGTTGATATGATCCTCGATTTTTTGGATATAAACACTTCTGTCTACACCCCTCGTTAAGTTGCCGGAGAAGCCAATATTTCCTACATGATCGTCAAACCTATTCAACACTTCATCATACACTGAATCTTCCATTAGTTTTTCAGTTATAATGACAAGGCTATATTGAGTTGTTTCCTCTCTCTTTTGCTTCTTCTTGAATACATTAAACAATCATCTCACCTCTATGTTAGGTTTTTTGGATTTTTTTAATGGAATCTCAAGTCCGACAAACCAATAGAATCATTAAGTAAGTTTAGATAGTAATGTAGAAAACTTGGATTATTAATAAGACATATCCCGAAATATTAATGTAAACCACCAATACCTAACAGAATAAACTGGAATTCATTCCCTATAAACATATCATAATTCGTTTTATAGAGGGAAGAAAAAACAAAAAGCCTCGTACCTATTAAGGTACAAGACTTTATCAAACAGCTTTAGATTAGCAATCTACTTCACTCATTTCATAAATATCACAAAGCTTATACCTAAGATGGCTAAAACGATCAGATGGGCGCCATTTGTTCGTAAGCCTGTCTGAACTCCGGTCATGCCAACAAGGCGACTCACCATTAAGTTTAGCCCTGAAAATGGACTGAGAGAAGCAGATATGGACCAGGTAAGTAATAAAAGCATTGCAAGTGCTAGATTGCTAATTCCAAGTTCATCAGCATTCAGTTGCATGGCCAAAGCGGCAATAACAGCAATTTGATGAACGCCAATATATGTGATGACTAATACTATACCCATAACAGCTAAAGCAAATAGTAAGAAGGATTGATTCGCTATGATGGTTAGTGAATCACTTATTCGATTTGCTAGTGTCGTCCCTTGAATGGCATGTGCTAATACTCCTGCACTCATAAAGAGCATGATTTCATTATTTAGCATCGGAACAGATTGATCACGATAGACTTTTAATAAAGGGTTGAGCTTTTTCCAACCATTAGATAAGATCCCCCATATTAGAGGCAGCGTGATTGAAATTAAGCTTACGATAATAACCATCGACCACTTCGTCACATATTCAATTGCTAAGGAGGAGATCATGATCAAGATAACAAATAAAACTAGTTTCACAAGTTGCTTTTTATGTGTACAGTCTAAGCTTTTTTCAGGATGCCCACTTGTAGAAATAGAGTGTTTCTTCTGCCACACGAAAAATAAAAGATTGCCAATTAATAATGAAAGAAAGGATAGACATAGCCCATATAAAATATACCGTCCAACAGGCATATTTAAATAATACAAAACAAGAGAAACCGAAGCGAAGTACGGGGACCACATAAGGGCAGATGAAAAGCCAATCAAGTAGCTTTTGGCAGACATAGCCGCAGGTAGTTTTAGGTTTTCTAAAAATTCACTAATGATTCTTATAGAGCCTAAATTTAAAATGGGACTTAAAATAAATAGGGAACTCGTGATTCCAAAAAATAGCTTCTTAGGGTGGTGCAATAAGTTTTGGAGTAAGGATTCAACAGACTTGAAGTAGCCACTTATTTTTAAAGGCATAGAGAGCAAGGGAGAGAGTGTGACCAAACAAAGAAGGGGCAAAATAAGCAACACTCCTTGACTTACCCCTTCTATACCTGCTCCTTTATTCAATTCTAATGTAATCCCTACCCCCATCATGATAGACCCTATTATTCTAGGAAATCCACGAGAATAATACGCACTCGTTAAAAACGCTAATATGGCAATGATAACGACGAGATATCCTAACCATGTACTATTTACAAAATAGTACATTAAAAATAATAAACACATCGTTAAAATGAGATAACTACGCACCAGCTCCCCCTTTCCCGACAAATTCAGCTAACAAGCATTTGAAAGTCAAGTAATTGGAGCCGGGTTAAATAGGCTAAGGTCATTACTGATGCCCCACTGATCTGCCCATGTTTGTTTTTTGCCACTAGCCACATCTAAAATAAAGTGAAAAAGTTCCCAACCAACATCTTCAATTGTTGCTTCGCCCGTCGCAATAGTACCTGCGTTAATATCTATTAAATCATTCCATTCTTCTTTTAAAGAATTACGAGTGGATACTTTAATCACAGGGGCCATCGAGAGATTATACGGTGTTCCTCTACCAGTCGCAAAAACCTGAAGATGCATTCCCGCTGCTAATTGAAGGGTGCCACACACAAAGTCGCTTGCTGGAGTAGCAGCAAAAAGCAGCCCTTTTTCTGTTGCTTTTTCACCAGGAGGGACAACACCTGATATCGGACTCGTTCCAGACTTCACTACTGATCCAAGAGACTTTTCCACCACATTTGAAAGCCCGCCTTTTTTGTTTCCAGGAGAAGGATTCGCACTGCGATCAGCATCGCCTTTTTCTAAATACTGATCGTACCATCTCATTTCCTTAATGAGTGAGCGTCCGACTTCTTTATTGACTGCTCTTTCGGTTAATAGATGAATGGCATCTCGAACTTCCGTCACCTCTGAAAACAGTACCGTTGCACCTGCTCTGACAAGCAAGTCTGCTGCATATCCTAGAGCTGGGTTTGCCGTAACTCCAGAGAACGCATCACTTCCCCCACATTGTAAGCCAACAACTAAGTCCTTCACCGGGATCGATTCTCTTTGTCTCTCATTAAGCTTTTCGAGACGTTCTTCTGCCATTTTAATAATCTCATTGACCATCGAATTGAATCCGGGTTGATTTTGGAGAGATAGTATATTAGATTGGTCACTTAATCGCTCTGGCTGTAACTTTTCACAGCCTAGTCCAACAACTAAAACCTCTCCACCAAAATTAGGGTGAGTGGCGATATTTTGGATCGTACGAATGGGGATCTTTGCCTCAGGAGCATTGATGGCCACTCCGCACCCATACGCATGATTGAGCGCGACGATATCATGAACATTTGGATACTGTGGAAGAATGGTTTTCTTTATTTTTTCCACTGCATAATCGAGAACACCCGTTACACATTGAACACTTGTCGTGATCCCCAATATATTTTTGATTCCAGCTGTTCCATCTGAGTTACGGTACCCTTCAAATGTATAGCCCTCAAGAGGAGCAGGAGAATCAACTTTTCTTGTAGCTAGTGATAACTCATCTAATATCGGTGCAGTAGGTAAAGCTATCAATGACTCCTTTATCCAGCTCCCTTTTTGAATTGAAGCCTCTGCATACCCTATTACTTCCCCATACCGAATAATCGGTTCGTCTGGCTCTAAATCTCGCAAAGCAACTTTATGTCCTTGAGGAACAAACTCTATTAACTTCAATCCACATGGAAACTCAGTTCCTCTTTTTAGACCACCTGGATTAACGATGATTGCGACATTATCGTTAGAATGGACTGTGATATAGAGTGGGATTTCATTTACTATTTTATCTCCAGTCATGAGATCCTCTCCTTCCATTTTTCTATTTATCTAGTTACCCATTCACTATGATAGATCAGGTTGATTGACTGGCCAACTTGGTTGTCTGCCAGATAGCACTTCATCAATTCCAATTGCTGCATGAAGGGCCATTCGATCTTTTGCCTCTACAGTAAGAGCCGCACTATGAGGCGTTACAAGAATATTGTCTAGAGATAATAACGGATGATCAGGAGCTGGTGGTTCCTCCTCAAACACATCTATTGCAGCACCAGCAATGATTTTTTCTTTTAGAGCAAAGAATAAATCAGCTTCATTCACTAACCCACCTCTTCCGGCATTCAGTAAGAAGCTAGTTTTCTTCATCACACTCAGTTCTCTTCCACTAATCAAGCCCTTTGTTTCATTGGTTAGAGGGAGATGTAAGCTAATAAAATCAGAACGTGAAAGAACCCTTTCTAGTTGATTTATTACTTTGACCTCTGGTATGACTGCTTTTGGGTTAACATAAGGGTCATAACAAATCACATTCATATTTAAAGCATTCGACGCTTTATTAGCTAAGATCGAACCAATTCTTCCATAGCCAATAATTCCTAGCACCTTTCCTTCTAATTCGCAGTTCACGATTTGATTTCGCACATCGAAGTTTCCAATCTGTAAGTTTGAATGACTGATTAGTAGATTTTTAGCCAGGGCCATCATCAGACTTAACGTATGCTCAGCGACCGATACTGCGTTAGAATGAGGTGCATTTGTAATATAAATACCTCGCTCCGTTGCTTTTTCTAATGGAAAGTTATCATAACCAACACCGTTTTTTGCAATGACTTTTAAATGATTTGCTTCTTCTAACATTTCTGGAGTGTAAACCTCTGTTCTTGCTAAAATAGCATCACACGTTTTTATTTCATCACGAATGCGCTCTGGTGTGGCATCAGCTATGACTGTATAGTTCCTCTCTAGTAGATATGCTTTTCCAACCTCTGAAACACCCTTTGCTATCACTACCTTGTAACTCATAGCCTCATCTCCCTAGTCTCTAACTAGACATGGACGCTTATTATCAAACTGCCAACCTGGCACCAAATATTGCATCGCAACCGAATCATCACGTACTCCTAAGGCTTCCCTTTTATAAAGACTATGAGCTTCTTCAATGCGATCTAAGTCAAGCTCGACACCCAACCCTGGCTGCTGTGGAACATCAACCATTCCATTTTTTATTTTTAATGGATTTTTAGTGAGCTCTTGCCCATCTTGCCAAATCCAATGAGTATCAATAGCCGTGATCTCACCTGGTGCTGCCGCTGCGACATGTGTAAACATGGCAAGTGAAATATCAAAGTGGTTATTCGAATGTGATCCCCATGTTAACCCCCAGTCATGACACATTTGAGCCACACGAACGGACCCCTGCATCGTCCAGAAATGCGGATCTGCTAATGGGATATCAACTGATTGCAATGAGATCGAGTGCCCCATTTGTCTCCAGTCTGTCGCAATCATATTCGTAGCTGTTTTCAATCCAGTAGCTCGCCTGAATTCAGCCATCACTTCACGCGCGGAATAGCCATTTTCGGCACCACAAGGATCCTCTGCATAGGCAAGGACATCATGCTTATCACGACATAGATTGATTGCTTCATCAAGCGACCATGCACCATTTGGATCTAGAGTAATTCGAGCTTCTGGAAAACGTTCTGCAAGTGCCGTTACAGCCTTCATCTCTTCTTCCCCGCCCAATACGCCTCCCTTGAGCTTAAAATCATTAAACCCATAGCGCTCATGTGCAGCCTCAGCTAATCGAACAATCGATTCAGGAGTCATTGCTTCTTCATGACGGAGCACAGCCCATGCATCTTCGCCATTAGGATCACTTAAATATGGAAGATCGGTTTTAGTGCGATCTCCTATATAGAATAAATAGCCTAACATCTCTACTTTATCTCGCTGTTGACCCTCTCCAAGTAATTCAGCAACGGGTACATGTAAATGCTTACCTAACAAATCTAGTAAAGCAGACTCAAGCGCAGTAATAGCATGAATCGTAATTCTCAGATCAAATGTCTGCTGTCCGCGACCCGCCGAATCACGATCAGCAAATTGAGTCCGTATATTGTTTAAGATGGTATTGTACCTAGCAATCGATTTCCCAACAACTAAAGGAGTGGCATCTTCTAATGTTTTTCTAATGCCCTCTCCACCTGGCACTTCACCTACTCCAATATTTCCGGAGCTATCTGTTAAAATAACGATATTTCGTGTAAAAAATGGACTATGTGCTCCACTTAGATTCAAGAGCATGCTATCGTGACCCGCAACAGGAATTACCTTTAGCTCTGTTACCATTGGAGTTGATGTTGCTTTTTCGTTATTTATATGTTGAATTTGCATCCCGATCCCACCTCTACATAATGTAAGAAATACAGATTGATACACTAGTTCAAGCGTGACCAAAAGGAATAATGATCCTTTTGGTCACGCTCACTTATTTAACAAATACAGTTTTAATGGAAGTGAAAAACTCTTTTGCTGCTTGCCCCTGCTCACGAGAATGAGAACTCGATTGTTTCATGCCTCCAAATGGAGCTTGTAGTTCTACACCAGCACTTTCTGAATTCACGCGCACAAGACCCGCTTCCATATCTTCAACAAAAGAAAGCATATGCCCAATGTTTGTCGTGAAGATCGAAGCACTTAATCCAAACTCTACGTTATTGGCCACTTGAAGAGCATCCTCAAGGGTATTCACTTGAATTAAAGCAATTACTGGTCCAAAAATTTCTTCTTGGGCAATCGTCATATCTGGAGATACATTTTCAAAAATGGTCGGCTCGACAAAGTAGCCTTTATCATAGTCTCCACCCGTTAGTCTGTTTCCACCTGCAAGCAACGTAGCTCCTTCACTTTTTCCTTTTTCAATATAATGAAGGACGGTATTTAACTGCCCTTCACTTGCAGAAGGCCCCATCCAAATATTTTCTTCTAAACCGTTGCCGACTGTTATTTCGGCAGTTTTTGCTAATAATCTCTCTTTGAACTTTTCATAGATACCAGCTTCAACAATGACACGACTTGTCGCCGTACATTTTTGGCCTGTTGAACGGAAAGCACCACTGATTGTTGCGTCCACTGCTAGATTAAGGTCTGCATCTTTCGCTACAATGACAGGGTTTTTACCACCCATTTCAAGCTGATATTTAGCGCCTCGTGCTAAGCAACCTTGACCGATACCTTTACCCACTGTATTTGAGCCTGTAAATGTAATACCACTCACATCAGGATGATCTGTTAAAGCTTGCCCGATGACCGAACCTGAACCCGTTACTAAATTCACCACTCCCTTTGGAAATCCTGCTTCTTCTAAACATTCCACTACCTTTGCGCATGTTACAGCCGCTTCTTGGGCTGGTTTAATGACAACTGCATTCCCATAAATTAAAGCCGGTGCCATCTTCCATAATGGAATCGCAACAGGAAAATTCCATGGTGTAATCACACCTACTACACCTAAAGGAGCACGTCTTGTAAACATAATCGCGCTTGGATCAGTAGACGGGATAACATCTCCTTCACTACGTAATCCCTCACCAGCATAATAACGAAGGATGGCTACTCCACGAGCTGTCTCGCCTTTGGCTTCTGGTAAGGTTTTCCCCATCTCACGTGTCATACATTTAGCCACTTCTTCTAATCGACTTTCTAGTATGTCAGCAGCTTTAAATAGATACGCTCCTCGATCATTCCCAGATAAATTTCTCCACTTTTTTTGTGCCACTTTTGCAGCCACAACTGCAGAGCCTAGTTCGTCTTTCGTAGATAATTGAATCGAACCAACAACATCATCTGTATTGGCAGGGTTTCGATTGGTTTTCACTTCTCCGCTTAAAGAAGTGATCCATTCACCATTCACATAATTTAAATACGTTTTATTTTTTGTTTCTACTGACATAGATAATCCTCCTATTATGTTAAAAAAGTTTATAGTTTTGTAATTTCTTTATTCTCTACTGGGTATCTTTTTAGCGACTCATCAATAATCTTACTTAACGTATTGTAGTGATCCTCTTCAACTGGAATACATGGTGGTCGTACAGAATTTTCTACAGGGAATCCTTGTATTTTCATCCCAGCTTTAATCAGAGATACGGCATATCCTTTTCTAGACTTTCTGATTGAATTAATTGGTAGTAGTACATTCACGTAAATATCATTCACTACTTCTTCATTTCCTTCATTGAGCGCATTAAAGAAAAGGCGTGAAATATGCGGCATGTAGTTCGACATAGCTGATGAGTAAGATTTAAAGCCAATTTGCGCATATGCAGGCATAGTAATCTCTGCAAAAGGCATTCCATTTAACCATTCCAGACGATCACCGATAGTCTGAACAAGCTCTAAGTTTAACTCCATATTTCCACAACCATCTTTTAACCCGACGATTTGCGGGAATTCATTTACCAGGCGTTGAAGCGTATTAAGGTTTACAATGGCATTGTCGCGGTTGTAAAGAATTGCATCAAGCTCACTTTCTTTGATAATTGCCTTATAGTAGTTGTATAACCCCTCTTGTTCACCATCAATAAGGTAAGGAGGTAAGATTAAGTATCCATCTGCACCTAAATCTTCTGATAACTTTACTAGCTCAACCGCATCCGAAATATTGCCACCAACTCCTGTATAGACCGGAACGCGGCCAGCTGTTATCTTGATCGCAACTTCAACCATTTTTTGATATTCAGCCCTACTAATCGCATGAAACTCTCCAGATCCACATGCAATGAAAATAGAACTAAGTCCTTCATTAATAAGAAAGTCAATATTTATCTCAAGTGCCTTTTCATCAATCGTTCCATTTTCTTTGAATGGTGCTGTTGGGAAACCAAGAATACCTCGCGGGAATGTTTTTCTAGTGTCCATACCTTCATCTCCTTTAATGTCTCGCTAACTTAGCGACCATTTACGTTTGTTTTATAGTTTAATTGTCTTACAAATTCACTCAAAAAAAAGATTTCGTTATTGCATCGTTTACATCAATTATTCTCTTTAAGTTTGATCCAACCTACCCTGCTATAACATGATTCATGAGAATTGATGTAAGCTGGATAGGGTGAATGATTTATTCTTGCTCATAAAGCTCTTCGTAGTAAGCTTCTGCCTCCTGCATGTAGATAGCTGTTTCTTCAGGATTCATATATGTTGGTGATACTAAATATTGTTCAGCTTCTGCTCTATACTCCTCATTGTTGATGACAGTTTCCATCGCACTTGAGAATTTCTCAACGACTTCATCTGGAGTATCTGATGGGAATCCAAAGAAGAAGAACTTTTCAAAACTACTATTAACACCTTGTTCTTTAAATGTAGGTACCTCAGGCATTAAGTCTGCTGTTTCTTCAGCCATGATCCCCAGTGTTCTCATATCACCGGATTCCACATATTCTTTCACTAGACCTAGAGATGTCGGTACAATATCAATATGTCCACCAAGAAGTGCAGCAATTTTATCTGCAGCGCCTCCAACATCAACAATATTAAGCTCAATATCTTGGTCTTGTTCGAGTGCTAATAATTGTAGGTGCGTAAATCCACCAACTTCAGTTGCAATCGATACTTCATTTGGATTTTCACGGGCATAGTCCACTAAATCTTGTAGATCTTCAAATTGCGAATCACCACTAACCATGAACGTATTTCCCTCATCTAAAATTGAGATCCCAGCAAGCTTGTAATCATCATAACTAAAGTCAACTAGACCTAAAATCTTATTTAACAGCAATGAATTGTGGAAGAATAAAACCGTTTGTCCATCTGCATCTGCATCTAATACTTCACGAGCACCTACTGTACCTCCTGCCCCAGTTACATTTGAAATAACAACTGGCTGACCTAATTCTTGTTCAAGGTATTTAGCAAATGTACGTGCATTAATGTCTGTATCTCCACCGGCACCAGCAGGAACAACAACTGTAACTGGCCCTGTCGGATAATCTACAGCTCCCTCAACATTTTCAGCACTAGACCCTTCAGCCCCATTATCTGTGGAATTACTTGCTTCACCGGAGCCACCCTCACTCGAACATCCAACAATTAGAGCACTTAGAAACCATACTGCCAACATCATTAAAATTGGTTTCAAATAACCTTTCATCATAAAACCCTCCCCAAAAGTTTTTTCTATCTTAATAGAGCTATGATCTCTATCAAAACCAGCATTACATTCCTGTGTTCATCCCGTCTATCTCATCTAGTTTTTTCTTCTTGTAATTATCTCTTAATTTAAAAACAATCGATAAGACAGCTAAGAGTAAAAATACCGCCGCAATTGGCTGAGTGAGAAACGGTATGAAATCTCCTTGTGAATACATCAACCCTCGACGAAGATTCGTTTCAACCAGCGGGCCAAGGATAAATCCGAGAATGATTGGTGCGATCGGGAACTTATATTTGATCATTAAATAACCAAGGATCCCAAAGAATAATAATGCAGCAGCATCGAACATTCTGTTGTTTACACCTATTGCTCCAACAACACATAAAACGAGAATAATAGGTAAAAGAATATATTTTGGTATACTTAAAATTTTTGTGAAGAACCTCATCCCATAATAGAGGAGAGCAATCATCGCAATATTGGCAATAATTAAAGCGATAAAAATCCCATAGACAATATCTCCGTTATTCTGAAAAAGGAGTGGTCCGGGTGTCAATCCATGGATAACCAATCCACCTAGTAAAAGGGCTGTAACGGTATCTCCTGGAATTCCTAAAGCGATTAATGGGACAAGAGCCCCGCCTACTGCAGCATTATTAGCTGATTCAGACGCTACCACTCCATCCGGGGTTCCCTTTCCAAACTTTTCAGGATTTTTGGAACGATTTTTTGCTGTGACGTAAGCAATAATATTTGCTGTTCCTCCACCAATCCCTGGTAGAATTCCAATTCCAGTACCAATGAAACTCGATCTTAATCCATTCCAACCTTGCTTAAAGAAATCCCTAACTGAAAAGCCAAAACCTTTCATTTTGTAATCCACCGATTTGCCTTTCTTGATCTTTCTCTCAGAAGCCTTAATAATTTCTGCAACCGCAAATAATCCAATTAAGACAGGCAAGATATTAAATCCGGCATCAAGCGCGCTATATCCAAATGTAAATCTCGGAAAAGCGTCAATGGGAGCAGATCCTACCATAGCTAAAGCGATCCCCATTAACCCCGCTATTAACCCTTTTACGAGAGAGCTTCCTGCAAGGCTTGAAATCATCGTCAGGGCAAACACTGTAATGGCGAAATATTCGTATGGACCAAATTTCAGCGCAATTTTCGCTAAAGGCGGAGATAAGAGCATCAAAATAATGATACTTAATAACCCCCCTAAAAATGAGAATAAGATCGCGTAACCAAAAGCTTTTCCTGCTTCTCCGTTTTTAGCCATCGGATAGCCATCAAATGTAGTAGCAATCGATGAAGGTGTTCCAGGTAATTTTAATAGAATAGCTGGAATTAGCCCCCCTGAAATCCCACCGATATATAATCCCATTAAAATAGCCATCCCATCCATTGCACTCATACCAAATGTCATGGGAAGAACAATTGCGATGGCCATCGTGGCAGTTAATCCAGGAATCGAACCAAAGATGAGCCCTACTGCCGTACCAAGTAAGATCAAAAGAATCGTTTGAAAGGTCATTACTTCAGAGAACCCTTGTAAAAAGAGATCGAACACTCTAACACCTCCTTATCCTAAAATCCCTGCTGGTAGTCTTAAGTAGAAAATAGATTTAAAGCAATAATAGATAAGCCCAGAAGAGACGATCGACACAACCAAAAACAATACAATATTTCGGTGTGACTTTTCAGCTAAGACATACATTTGCAAAAATAGATAAATGGCCGTCATCAGTAAAAAACCGATGATAGGAATTAGAGCAACGTACCCAATCAATAACCCTGTTGTCAATAAGACTGACTTTTTACTTATTGGTTGGCTAGCATCTATTTCCTCATCTTCCTCCACCTCTTCTTCAAGTGTGGCCTTAGGATTTTTTTGTTTCCTAATAGAAGTGATCAGTAAAATGACACTAAGAATGAACAACCCAACAGCTACTAATCTAGGTGCGAAATCTGCACCAATATTTGAAACCGTCATTTGTTGGATGCTATAAGTGGCAACGAACATAAGAACTGAAATCGCCAATAAGAAAACGCTTGCAACTCCATCATTACTAAGTTTTAACATCGCATCCTCCCTCTTTCGTTGAAGAGTACTATCCTTCAAATTCGACTAATGCAGCAAGTAGTGCTTTTATGTAGCCGATCGAATAAGCAAAGCCAACACTGCCATAACTCCAGCCAATATTCGAGTGAGCCCAGTTCCCATCTAGGTCTGGCTTGTCACCTTCCATCATCGGAACATGATCAGGATTTAAACAACCGTTATATCCTACCTTTCTAAGCTCTAATAAAATTTTATACATATTCATGTCGCCATCATCTAGGAGGGCTTCTTCAAATGCGCCTGCAGTTGGGAGTGACCCACGAACATTCCGAAAATGAACAAGAAAGATGCGATCTTTTCTGCCGTAGTGGTTTATCTCATTCAATACTAGAGGGCTGCCACCTTCTTCAGCTCTTGTGCCAACACAATAGATATAACCCACATTTTTACTTGGGAATTCATCCATTATCCTGCGGTATCCTAGACCTCCAAATGGTGTATCATGGTTAGGTGAATCAGATGGGTGCATCCCTAGATTCACGTCGTAATCTTCACAAGTTGGAACAAGTTCAGCATACGCATCCAGAAAGCGTAACCACCATTTCTCATGTTCCTCTAAAGTAGGAGTTTGATAAGGCTCTTTCTGAAACCCTAAACTTTCCCCTCTCCCTATCGCTCCCCCACGTTGCCGCGCTTGGTAGCTCTTTGTCATATAGTTATAGGTATCACCTGCAAACCGTTGTCTGACAATTTTGATCCCAGCTTCACCGAAGACCTTCACTGCGTTTACCGAGTTTTCAAGCTCCTTTTCACTCCCATCTTCACTATTCATAAAACGTTGAGATAGATCAGGGAGCGTCACTCTATTCACATCTAAGCCAAATGACCGGACACGTTTCTTCATTTTTAACACGGCATCTAGATCTGGAAAGCCTTGTTCTTTCACTCCAGGAAAGGAAGACCCTGTACCAAAATCAACACAGTCAATCCCAAGCTGACACATTTGTCTCAACTCTGCATCCGTTAAATCAAATTTAGTTGTTGTTACCGATACTTTCATCATTGATTATCTCTCCTCATCCAAAAGAATACGCTTACAATCTTTCGCTTTTTTAAAACTATTTGTATCACTTAAAGGATTTCTGATACTCTATTTGTTTGTTAATTTAATTGTAAGACAAATGAATTTATAAGTCAATACTGAATTTTCTAAAAATGTTACACCTTGATCAGCCAAATAATGATTTATTCAAAACCATCATTTGGCTTCATTTTTAAGGTCAAGCGCTCTTAGGGCTTTCTTTCGAACAAAATCTAGATGACGATACATCGCAATATAGGCTTCAATTGGGTCTCTTTTTTCTAATGCATCATAAATGTCTTGATGATACTTTATTGTCGCATTTAAATCGCGATCCTCTAATGGAATATGCTCTAATACTTTCATATGAGATTTCTGTAATGCATCAATAATCCCTTCAAAAAGCGGGTTTCTAGCACTATGAGCAATCATTTTATGAAAACGCATATCAAGTTCAGACGAATCATCTGTTGGAAGCTTTTTCATATCTTCAATTGAATCTTTTAATTTTGCTAACTCTCCGTCTGTTATTTTCTCAGCAGCTAACGTTACTAAACCCAACTCAAGAGCAACGCGTGTTTCTATGATCGATACAACATCTCCGGCCGAGAGTGCCAACATCATCGAAAATGGTTTACTCCCAATCTTTTCAGAGAAAAAGGTTCCATGACGCGTCTTTCTGTTTACAATTCCCATCACTTCAAGTGAGGTTAATGCTTCGCGGATAACCGGTCTACTTACATCACAGATCTCCATTAAATCCATTTCAGATGGAATTCGATCACCTGGCTTTAATTGACCTGTCATTAGTAAATTAATGATTTCATCAATGACTTGCTTCGACAAGGATTTACGGCTAAGGGACTTGATATCCACTTCTTTATTTTCTTCCATACTCTTTCCTCCCTCATTCTATAGGTGTATTTCAATTGTAAGACAAATAACATTAAAATGAAAGCGTTAATAAAGTACCTTTTTGAAGAAGAGACTCAGCTTATAAATCATCCAACCCTCTATACTTCTCACCTCTTACTCTTACTCCGATAAAGTTTGTACACGCTTTATCTGAAAAAAGTAAACTTACTGCTCCCTCATCACCAAATGCAACTGATTTTGTAATTGGTTGATCTTCTACTACTAACAAGAAAAACTCATCTCCAACTTCTGTTACCACTCGAGTAAAGTGGTTGTTTTCTCTTTTTACATAAGCTAGTTTCTCTGCGGACCTTCCACCAACTTCTATTCCTACAACCGGAATCTCTCGTCCAATGTCGATCATACAATCAACATTTTCTTCGACCTCCGTTGTTTCGATTATTTCATAGGTAGCTGGCTTTGCTAAATAAATATAAGCCATCTCTGCATCTGCATCGTATGTAATGACCATTTTCTCGAGTCCTCCTATTTATATATGTGGAACGTAACTAAAGATACAGTGTTAAACCTACAATCACATAAACTGCCGCTAAGCCGAAATCTAAAAGGGACAGCTTTCTCTTCTCATTTCTGTACAATCGTTCCACTCCATCTATTACAGAACCAACCGCCCCTAACATAAACATCAACCCAATATAGAAGAAATCAAAGTCATTTGTGATTCCCATTATAAATAATATAACCATGCCTAATGCTATCGTAATTCTTAGAACCACGACTGGCATCGCACTTTTCCGATTCACTTTCTCAAAAAACATTCCCATATTAATCCCCTCTATTCATTCCTTTTCATTCCTGTTCGTCACCCTTATTCTCCCGCAACCATTCCATTGCTTTTCTTTCAATCTCTTTGATGTATCCGTCCTTCCCTTCGATATATCGATCAATATTGCTCGGGAAATTTCGTGCTAGCTTTTGTTTTAATTCGCTATACCTTTTTGCTTCTTCCGGGTGAGCAAGCATGTAATCTCTGAAAGCTATATGGCGCTTGATTCCAAGGCTTTCTTGTTCGAAAATATGAACATGATGAGTTCTATCATCCCCACCCTTTTTGAAAAAGCGTCTATCTGTAATACCGTTCTCACCCAGCGCTTCATAGCCTAAATTCTCAAACTCCACATTAAAATCGTCAACCTTCTTTATGTCCTTCACTTCCACCATAATATCGATAATAGGCTTAGCAGAAATCGTGGGTATCGCTGTACTTCCAATATGGTGAATGGCGAGACATTCATCCTCCAATACGGTCTCAATTTGGTCCTTCTCCGACTCGTAGTCCTTTGCCCATCTTTGTTGGTAAGGGACCACTTCAACTTTTCTCATATCGCTTCCTCCTTTTTTGAAAAAACAAGAAATCTAGTAGTCTAATATTCCTTTACGAACTAGCTAGAAAATAGTTATATTTTCCTCATCTTACAAGATTAACTGAAAACTCCCCCGAATTCATTCTTTTCAAATTATAATAGAAATGGATTTGAAATCAATGTAAATAGGAGTGATTATATGAACGGATGTAAACAGATGCTTGCCTTGATGTTAGCCGTCGTAATTGGGCTTTCAGGTTTATTTAATCCAAGTATTGTTGAAGCTGGGCAGAACCAGAATCAACCTGTGGAAAAAGGAGAATTTATTAAGCAATTAGTCAATACACTTGGTATTGATTTGCAAGATGGAGAGATTCCATTTACGGATGTCGATGCGGAATTAAAACCTTATCTTGAAGCAGCAATCCGTACAAATATATTAGACGACACGAGTGGTTCTACGTTTGGACCGAATGAGAAAGTAACTCGAGAACAAGCCTATGTGTTCTTAATTCGCTCTCTTAATCTTCGAGATTCCTATTCGATCGATTCACTTAAAGCCTTCAGAGATTTTAAAGCTATTAACAGTGAGTATCACCAAGAACTTTCAGCTGCAGCTGAATTGGGTCTGATTCCTTCTAGTCAGCCTACCTTCCAACCTAAAAAACCGGTTACTCACCTAGAGCTGAAAGCAATGTTATCAACCTACGAAACCAACTTTGAGTTTGTTTCTGTCATCCATTCAAATGACTTGCACGGGCGAATTATGCATAACGAAACAAATCAAGAATTAGGGTTGGCAAAGATCAGTGAGCTGGCTAATCAGGCACGTAGCAAGAACCCTACCCTACTCGTTGACCTTGGAGATACATTCCATGGAACAAACTATGTGAACTTTAATCAAGGACTAGCAGCCGTTGATGCGATGAATGAAATGAAATACGATGCGATGGTGCCTGGGAACCACGATTTCAACTACGGTCAAGATTACCTTTTAGAATTAAAGGACAAGCTTGATTTCCCACTAGTTAGTGCAAATATTTTAAAAGATGACGATCCATTTTTAGATGGCTATACGATTGTTGAAAGGAATGGAAAAGAGATCGCTTTAGTTGGCTTAACGGCTACAGATACAGCTGTGAAAACGAACCCTGCAGGTATTGAAGGAATTACTTTTCTAGATGAAGTTACAGTAGCCAAGCAACTAGTGGCTGAGTTAGAAAATGAAGTAGATGCGATTGTAGCGATTTCCCATTCAGGTCTTGATACAGATGTAAACATCGCCAATGAAGTGAATGGAATTGATGTTATTTTTGGTGGACACAGCCACGATACAATTGAAACGCCAATCAAATATACTCATGGATATGTCACACAGGCGAATGAATATGGAAAAGCACTTGGCCATACGAATTTGATTTTCCACAACGACAACCTCATTGGTGTGAACGGATTCCTTTACCGTGATCATGCAGATAAAACAGAAGATCCTTCTGTAACTGCTATTTTAGATGAGTATAAAGAAGAGGTTGATCAAGAGTTAAATGTAGTCATTGCTACTACAGATGTACAACTTGACGGAGAGCGTACAGATGTAAGGACAAAGGAAACCAATCTTGGAAACCTGATTACAGATGCAATGCGCGCTGAGCTTGGTACCGATATTGCTCTCACAAACGGTGGCGGGATCCGCGCTTCGATTCAGCCAGGAGAAGTCACCAGAAACGATGTCTTTACGACGCTTCCATTTGATAATACACTTGTCAGTACCACATTAACCGGAGACGAGATCTTGGCTGCACTTGAGCATTCTGTTCGCCTCTATCCTGCAGAAAATGGTGGCTTCCTCCATGTATCTGGCCTTAGCTTCAGCTTCGATCCAGCAAAGCCTGCCGGAAGTCGCGTGGGTGAAGTGCTTGTTAACGGCGAACAGCTTGATTTAGTAAAGTCTTATTCCGTTGCAACGAATAACTTTACGGCTGCAGGCGGAGATGGTTTTGAGATGTTTAACGTAGACAATATTGAATTTGACAGTGGCGAATTGCTTAGCACGATCCTGATCAATGCCCTTCAATCAAACAACTCAATTCCTGAAGTAGAAGGTAGAATTGTTGTTAAATAAAAGATGTAGAGAACCCATTTGTAATGGGTTCTCTTTTTTCATTATCCCCCTAACTGATTCTTTATACGAAAGCTTTATCGGATTGTTTTCCTTTTCTTTGTATAAATGCTCCTTTTTTATTAAAAATAACAATGTATGACGACTTTTTGATAGGAGATGAATGAATGAAAGAGAGTATGTTTAAGGTGTTGTTAGTTGCTGTACTTTTGTTTTGTTTTCAAATGACAGATATCATGACGGTTTTGGGTAATGAATTAGCTCCGGAGGATCCCGAGCTACAAATCTCATGGAAAAAAGACAAGTCAGATAAGCTTAGAAGGGGACGTGAAAATCCCGAGAGAGAACGTCAACAGCCTGTTGATATGAATATCTTGAAGGAACGCTATCCAGACACCTTTTTCTTACAGGGACCAACCGATCAAAATAGAATCGCATTAACCTTTGACGACGGTCCTGATCCCCGTTTTACTGAAGAAGTATTAGATGTCTTAAATCAGTACAACGTACCCGCCACGTTTTTTTTAATGGGTTCACGTGCTATCGCTTATCCTGAAATTGTCGAGCGGATGAATAATGAAGGGCATGTGATTGGAAACCACACTTACTTCCACCCTAATCTTGTTAAAGAAGGCGATATAGCAACCCTAGAGAGGGAAGTAACAAGAACTGAAGATGTTCTTAAAGACATTATTGGTTACCAAACAAGTCTGTTTCGTGCACCGTATGGTTTTTTATATAATGAATTGGTCGAAAAACTTGCTGAAATGCAATATTCGGTAATTGGTTGGTCAGTCGATTCATTGGATTGGCAGGAAGATCCACCAGAAGTCATCGCTTCAAAGGTAATAGACAACGTTCAACCAGGAGCTATTATCCTCATGCATGATGGGGCAGATTGGGATGGAGATCGGACAAATACAATCGAATCCCTTAAACAAATTATTCCATCATTGCAAGAACAGGGGTATGAGTTTGTCACAGTACCAGAATTGTTGAATATTCCATTTACAAAATAGGTAACCGACAGCTTAAAGCTTACAGGGAGTTCTATAGTATGAGACTGGGACAAAAGTATTTTAACTTATGGAAAATCGAACGTTACGGATGCGGTCTATGTATACCGCTCCTGAAATATACTTCGCTTTCCGCGGGAAGCTGGTGAGCCTCCTCGTGCTACGGACTGCAGGGTCTCACCTCTGCTTTTCATCCCGCATGAGGTCTACGTATATTTCATCCGCTAATCTAGCGCTTCGTTCGTATCCTTAGTTAAACCTCTTAGATTTGTCCCAGCCCCATTTTTAAGTTATTTACACGACATGGTGTTCCTTCTCGTTATTTAACTCCGCTATAAAGCTCGCAACTAATGTAAAGTCAGTTGGCCTTTTAATTTCTAGCATCATGATTTACCTTCTGCCTCTATATCTTCCTTTAACAAAGAATACATATAAAGATCATCGAATCCATTTCGCGTGTACTCATACTTTCTCAATAACCCTTCCTGGATAAAGCCTTGTTGTTCAAACAATTTTTGCGAGGAGATATTCATTGGTTCTATTAACGCTTCTATTCTTTGTAAGTTCATCTGGTTAAAGCCGTACCTTATGACAGCTTCAATCGCCTCACTTGCGATTCCTTGTCCCCAATGCTCTTTACTCAAATCAATTCCAATTTCAGTGCGGTAATGCTTGGAGATGATGTTCAAAAAACCGCAGCTGCCAATCACCTTATCCTCTTCTTTTATAGTAATCCCCCATCGAATTCCCGTCTTGTTGGATAATATCGATTCGTACCAAGAGATCTCACCCAAGACATCTGCAATCGACTTAAACGGTTCTAATCCCATATACTCCATGACGTCTGGATCAGACAAATACTTCATCATACTTTCTGCATCATCTACCGTCACTTTTCTTAGAATTAATCTCTCTGTTTCTATCATTGGAAAACTAGGAACATTTGTAGTCATTTGTAAACTCCACTCCTCCTGCTTTGTCATCATGTTTACTTCATAGATGTGAACTCTCTTCCTAAAAAATCAGCTGAAATTGGTTTTAATTCCACCTCTCTTGCCCAAACGGAAAGCTGACCGATATGATGGATTTCATGAGCAATGACATGATGAAGGATATCATTTTTTCTATAGTTCTTTTCATCCCAAGCTACCGTTACAAGTTGATTTGTTGATTCAGCTAAAATTTTTGGTAAAAACTCTTTGATCTCCTTCCTATAGGTATCAGAAAGAAATCTAATGCCTTCAAGAGTATCGTACTCAGCAAACGGAACGACGAGATCGTCCTTCCCCACAATCGCCCGAAGCCAACTATGCTCGACATCAATGACATGAAAGAGTGTATACAAAATACCCCCCACCCCGCCAATACGGTATTTCAGCAACTCCTCAGTGGTTAGTTGATTACACCAAGTAAACCACTCGTCTCTGACCTGCCAGTTATATTCAAAAAATGTATGCATACACACACCCCTAAAATGTAAATATTCTCTTATCCTTATTAGTTTTTAAAATCAGATTTCCTTGTTTTATTATAAAATTTTGCGACTATAACTAAAAAAGCCCCTAACAAAGGGGCTCTCATTTATTCCTCTATATCTTCCCAGACAATTTCAATGCCCCATTTTGACGCAAGCTTTTCTAAATCATTTTCATATTGAAGATAAAGCTCCTCTGATTGCATAAACAGGTCTTCAGCTTCATCGTTTCCTTCTAGCCACTTTTCATTTGCTTCAACCAATAATTCAAAGGATTGTGGCAAAAGAGCATGAACTTCTAACAGTTGTTCATCTGAATAATTCGCTTCCACTTCGTTAGAATCTGCAAGTAACTGATTGAGAGTAGGGATAACACGATCTTCTGTGAAGTTCGTTAACTCTTCCTCATCTTCAATCGTCGCTTCCTCATTCAGCAGCATTAAATACCCATCAGTAATGCTCTCTGTGTCTTCTAGATAACTTGTCATCAGATCGGTATTGCCTATTACGTTCTGATAAAGAGAACATCCCCCCAAAAAAAGTAACATAAGCGATCCAATTACCATTACTAATTTCTTGCTCAATTCGCTATCCCCTCACCAGGTAAATTATGTAATACTTAGTTAATTATAAGGATTTTGGCGAATGTTGTAATAGGGTAAATGACCCATTTTTTTACACATTATCCTCATCGTTAACTTTTTCAGAAAAAAGAAACCCAGCCTTAAGAAGGAAAGAAGAAAGCTTCACCACGCTTTGAGGCTTGTTCTTGTATCGTTTTCATCTGTTATGTATGCCACCTCTTAAACCCACAATTCCTTGCATGGTTGAAGAATAAGTACTTCCCCAAGCGGCCTTCCATATGCGTTTGGAATCTCAAAGCTTACTCCCTTTTTCATTCAGCCTAATCCCTTAACGAATCCACATACTTCTTTCCTTCTACTAAACTAAGTCCTAACTCATCTCTTGCTACCTTCACAGCTTCCACATCTTTTCCTGCTTTTAACAGCGCACGTAGCTCTTCATCAAGTGGAGAGTTGGATACACCAAGCTTTTTAGCAATTCGATCGATCTTAGCCTCCGTTGACTTAACCCGATTGTAGATACTGTTCACAGAGAATAATAGAATCACCACGAAAAATAATAACCATATTTCCATATTGACCCTCCAAAAATACCATTTCACACATTACCAGTTACATGTCATTCTAACATATCATTTCCAGTAGAACTTCCACTTTTTCATCATTTCTCTTGAGTGAAAACAAAAAAAGAGCAACTACTCAAAATAGCAGTTGCTGTGACTCGCCCTTCTTAGCCCTAGATTTTTGAATCTGTACATATATATTCTCCGGTTACCGTTTCCGCTTCCACAAAGCCCCAGAAATACAGAAATTATAAAAAATGGTTACATACACATTCATGTAAACTAATCCTCCCATTCCAAACCTCACTCTGTACAAGGGCTTCAATCGTCTTTAAATGATTGGAGTCACTTACGAGTAATAAAAAAGAGAGCTGTGATACGCTCACGTTCTCTTGCTAAAACCACTGCCTTGGATATTGCCGGTCTTTGAAAAGATTATTATAAAGGACGGATAGCACCACGATTAGTAGCGCACCGATCATAATCGTAAGAAGAAACCCCCATCCGGCTTGTGTGTTGATTGCAACCATTCCACTGGCTGCAGCTGGAGGATGAACCATTTTCAACCCTAGCATTAACAGCAAAATCACGGCTAATGTTATCCCGATTGTAAGGTGATTTCTCCCGAATATATCCCATATCGACAATGCCGCAAGCGTTGAAATAAGATGTCCGCCAAGGATCTGTCGTGGCTGCGAAAAAGGTCCCTCATGCGCTGCAAATACTAGCAAACAACTTGCCCCCATCGGACCTAGCACCATTGGAAAACCTAATAGGACAGCAACCGCACTAATGATTATAATGGCAAGAAAACCACCCGTAGCCGAGATCGCTCCCTCTTTCATTTCAACCTGAGGGATACTCTTTTTCTCACCTTTCATTTTCATGATATATGTATGTATAAACCCATCCAGTGGTGACGACTCTACTTTCTTATCAATCTCTTTTTCCAACATAAATAAGACTCCCCTTTAGCTATGCTCTCCATATGTTTACTATGTCGAACGTTCCCTAATGACTTCTATTGTATAGAAATTTCAATTCGGGTCAAAGGGTGTTTTTCCTCTTTCTAATGTCTTCTAACAAGGTAATGATTTGTTTGTTTTGTTGAACCTGCTCATCCGAATTCACTTTGATTAGCCTGACCCAACGAATAACTAATGCAACAAGCACAATTGGGACTAGATAAAAAACAATTATCGAGCCAATGCCCATATATCACTCACTCCTACCTTTGTTAATAAAGAAAAACATTCACTGTGATAATCGTGACCACAGCAACACTATACAGTAACCAAGCTATTCTCCTATTACCTTCTGTTCCCTCTTTATTTCTAACAATTGAAAGGAACTTATACGTTAAAAATAGTAAAAACATAATTGAGATGAGTAACACTTCATTCATTTATGTAATCCCTCCAATTCATCAAAGCATTTGTATTAAGATAAATGCTTCAACGCTTCTCGTTTACTGAGTGGTTTTAACGAATGTTCCTTTACAAATTGCTTCACCGGTGCTGGACGAGTCTTTGCATATTCACGTAAGGCCCACCCAATCGCCTTTTGAACAAAGAATTCCTCGCTATCTGCTCTTCTTAAAATATACGCAAACAAACGTGATTCATCTGTTTGATCTTTGTATTTCAGTTGAAATAAGATCGCTGACCTCTGCAACCATATGTTGTCATCTTCAATCCACTGTTCAGCAAATGGACCAATCAATTTAGGGTACTTCTGGAACATATACCCGATAATATGGGGAGCGAGTACATCGACTGTATCCCACCATGATTTTTTGATAATAAGCTCTGAAATCCATGTCACATCATTTGGAGTGAGGTCTTTTTTGACCTTTACAAGAATGTCTAGGGCTGCTTGTTGGTATTCACGCTCAGGAAGATTCCAAAGAACAAAGATAAGTTCTTTACGTTCACCTTCTAGTGGCAATCCATACTCTTTCAAAAATTGTAGCGTCACTTTTCTTCGAATCGGAGTTCGGACCCCTAAAGAAGCGAATTGGTTTCTTAAATAATTTCTTGACCATTCAGCGTACTCTCTATCAGTGTGTTCTTCAAACACATCAACAAGCTTTTGAATGTATACATCTAATGGGACATTCATGAGCCAAGATCATCTCCTCTTTTGACAATTTCACTATTCTTTTAAACTATTTAGTAATACATATCCAGCGATCAAGCCTGAGATCATGGGAATTGTTGTAACGTTTGAGCTTAATTGTACAATTTCAAAAGGGAGTGGCAAACCGAAGTAAGTGCAACAATATTCCGACTGCTCATTCCCTCTGAAATCCAATCGCATCTGTCACTATACGGAAGATAAAATAGGATGTGCCGGCTAGCCCTATTATCCCAATAAAAGTCAGTAAAGGCAGACGGTCTGAAAACAGCATTCCGATCACACAAAAGGTAAAAAAGAGGGTGATACCGACTAGATTTTGTTTGAGATCTTTCTTCATACGGGCCTTCACTCCTTTTACGAAAACACCAATGTCATGTTCTGTTCCTTCAAGTGTAACATTGAAAGATGGAAAAAATAAGGAGGAATTAACGAAACAAAAAAAGCTCCTGATCAGATCTCAGGAGCTCTTTCTACTACTCTATATTTCTTTGGTCCAGTTTTCCGCTTCTTCTTTCTTCATTTGTTCTTCTGTTTCTGGCGGATAAGCGATACGGAATTTATGTGAGTCCTGTGGAATCACTTCAACCATTTTCGCAATCATATCTGCTGGGTCAAATTGATCCTCCACCCGACGGTCTTTTTCTCTCATTTCTGTCGCCGGTGAGTAATGGATGTCTTCGTTATACCATTTCCACTTCGCCTCGACAGCGCGGTCATTAAATCCTGTTTCAAATGGGCCAGGATTAATCGTAGCTACTTTTATCCCGAAATACTCCATCTCTTTTTGCAGAGACTTTGCAATCGCTTCTAAGGCATGTTTAGATGCTGCATATAAGCCACTGTATGGACCTGCCATCGTGCCTGCCATGGAGGACATGAACATGATTTTCCCATAACCTTTGCGCACAAATTTCTGTGCCGCTAATTGAGCTGTTTCTAATGTACTAAATACGTTCACTTCAAAGATCTCTCGAAAAATAGACATCGGCACTTCGCCAAGAGGTCCTCCTTCATTAATCGCTGCATTTGCGACAAATATATCAAAGTCATATCGTAACATCCTCGCTCGGTCAGCGGGATTCTTAATATCCATTTTAAACACTTCTAAATGAATTCCTTCATCCTTTGCTGCTTCTCTAAGTGACGTTATCTGAGCATCAAGTTCAACGGTAGCAATCACATGATGTCCTTCTTTTGCGAGACCGATTGCTGTTCCTTTTCCAAGTCCTGTTGCTGCTCCGGTAATCAAAATTGTCTTAGCCAATTTACAAGCCTCCTGTAAGTTGAATGATCATGTAGCCTTTTATTCCCCGAGAAAAATGAGCTAAACATAAAGCAGCAGATAGAGCAGATAGAGCAGATATAAAAACAAGCCTCACCACTGGGATGAGACTTGTACTACCTTACTATTATTCTCCTAAATCAACATTGTGATGAACCTGTTGAACATCCTCTAAATCTTCTAATGTATCCATGATCTTATCGAATTGATCTAATTCATTTGCGGAAAGCTCAACCTCACTTGTAGCGAGCATCGTAATTTCTGCCACCGTAAAATCTTCGACCCCAGCTTGCTTGTATGCTTCTAGGACAGCATGGAATTGAGTTGGATCTGCATACGTGATGACTGCATCGTCTTCTTCTAAAATGTCACGCACATCGACGTCTGCCTCCATTAACAATTCAAGAGCTTCATCTGCCGTTTTGCCTTCCAGACCAACAACAGCCGTTTCTTCAAACATATAAGCAACAGATCCACTGACTCCCATATTCCCACCGTTTTTACTAAATGCTGCGCGCACCTCAGCAGCTGTACGGTTAACGTTGTTTGTTAAGGCATCTACTATGATCATCGACCCGTTTGGACCAAAGCCTTCATAACGTAGTTCGTCATAATTTTCTTCCGAGCCACCCTTTGCTTTCTCAATCGCACGTTCGATGATATGCTTTGGCACATTATAAGTTTTAGCACGCTCTAGAACAAATTTTAATGCCTGGTTCAATTCAGGATCTGGCTCACCTTGCTTTGCCACAACATAAATCTCACGTCCGAATTTCGCATAAATCCGACTTGTATTTTTATCTTTAGCTGCTTTTTTCTCCTTAATATTGTTCCATTTACGACCCATGATGAACACTCACTTTCAATGATTGATTTCTTCTGCTTCTACGTTTCCTATTATACATCATAGGCTCAGAGTTTGAAGGTTTTAACCCCCTCCTCAAAAAAGCACTTCTACGATCTTTTGATAACCAAATCCTTTTAATGGTCTTATGATTCCTTTATTGCTTGTTTAAGCTAGTTGCTCCATCTAATTTATTCCCTCTATCAGCCTCTTAATCGCATTCACAACCACTTCAGGTTCATCGTTTTGTATGTAATGAGCACTATTTTCCGCAAGAATGAATTCGCCCTTTGATGAAAGAGTCGCCATCTCTTTTTGCATGTCATTCCATAGCTCTTGAGCAGATTTTGTGTAATATGCTTTTTTGCCTGCTGAAAGAACGAGTAGAGGGATATGTATTCTTTGTTTGGTTTCTTTGAGCTGCTTTAAGCTTTTGATGACTTCTTCGTAATTGCCTTCGCGCGTAAATTGTTTGGCATAGGCTTGTTGAAACTCTTGTGACATTGTTGGGAGAAAGCGTTCTCTGTAGTCTTCTGGTGTAGCGTCCACTAAGACAAGACCATACACCTCCTCAGGATATTCTGTTGCATATAATCGCATATTTACACCACCAAATGAATGCCCTACTAATAGGTACGGTGGATCTAGATTCATCTGATGAAGAAGTTCGTTTAATTCTTTCACCATCTCCAGACTTGTCCGCTCGTTCGAACTCTTACCGCTTTTTCCAAGACCCGCTCGATCATAAATGAGCACATTCGCAAACGCAGCAACCTCCATGATCATTGACTTCCAAACGGATGAATCATCTCCATACCCAGCATCCATGATCACAGTCGGTTTACCCTGATGCTCCCCCACCAGCTTAGCAAATAAATTCACATCCCTAACCTTTATAACCATCTCTTGCGTCATCTAACACTCCTCCCTTCTAACCCTTTATGGCTAGTTATTGCAATAGCAACGGCCCCATGCCATCTCCTTCGACTGAGAGGTACATATAGAGGGTAAGCAATAGAATAAGTATTGAAATAAAGCTGCTTCCGATTGCATAAAGAGTTAACCAAAAGAAATCACAGTACCCCTTTTTTATCGAATACACTCCGGCAATTAAACTCAATAGCCCAATCAAAAAACACGAGATAAATCCAACAATACTAGGTAGTTCAGCTAGTAAACCTCCAAAAAACAGTACAAAGAAAGTCATTTGTAGAATGGTTCCTACCACACTAGCAGATATAGTTTGAAAGAATGAATGACTCATTTGCGACATCATATCAAGTTTTCCATCCATTTTTCTCCTCTGTACTACGATTCCTTATGACATACTTAATAGTCCGCTCGGCCATCACAATACAAATAACCGGTGTGGGGAAAAGGAAAGAACTAAATTACTTACCCCAAAAAGAACAGCACAGAGTACGATAAAGATAATGGTTTCATAACTTACCCTCTCTCCCACAGGCTCACCTCCATTTATAAATCAAGCGATTCACCACAACCACCCTTGGTAATAAGCTCCTAAGATTCCTCCAACGCCTGCACCAATGACCATCACTATTAATTGGGCTCTCATTTTACTACTCTTTAATTTAAATCTCCCCTTCACACGACTACTACCAATATTATGTCTATGTTTATTTTAACATCATTTTCCAACTGCTCATACAGAAAAAAGCCGTCAACATGACAGCTTCTCTCTTTCATCTATGCTCTCTATTCCCCACGCTTTCTTCTTTCCTTAATACTCTCCCCACCAAGGCCGTAATTCTCCATGTCGATTTCATCAATCACGACAACCGTTGTTTTAGGATTCTTTCCTAACACTTCCTGAAGTAAGGTCGTTGCTCCTTCTATGAGTTGTTGTTTTTGTTCAGTCGTGACGGGTGTTTCTTCTTTTGTAATTTTAATATTAATGTACGGCATGTTTAACATCCTTTCTCCGATATTTTTGATTGCTTTCTATATAACGATACTACCATTATTTGTTTGTTAAGAGCTATACGCTTGATACATCTCACCAATGATCCCTTTTAATTGATGCACACCTAGATCTGTATTTGTCATGACGACCAATCCATGTCCTGCATAAGGAGTGGCCACAAGCATACATTGAAAGCCTACGCCCCAGCCGAGTGATGACATTTCCACTTCCTTTTCTGACCCGTTTAAAAACACACCTAATCCACACCAATCCTTGCCACCTTGGGAAGAAATCATCTCTTTTGCTGCATTTGCAGAAAGACCAAGCTTACTTTCCCCCTGTAGTGCATTCATCAACTCCAGAACTGCACTGGCTAAATCTGAAGATGTTGTCCATAATCCAGATGCTGCGGAATAAGGGTAAACCGGATAGCTGCCATCTACGACCTCCCCTTTCTTGTTGTGACCACAGGAAGCATTCGCTCTGTTTAATTTAGATGGTTTCATCTTATATGTACTATTTGTCATGTCCAGTGGTTTAAATAAGTTTTCTTGCATTAATTCCACAAACGACTTGCCAGTAACATCTTCTAGTAGCTGCTCGATGATACAAAAGCCTGCATCAGAATAGTGAAATTCGCTCTCTGGGCCATACTTCACTTCAATTTGTTCGATACAATAAGGAGTCTTCCCCTCTAATAATTCAACCATTGATGGGATGTCATCAGTAATATTCAACGGGGAGAAGCTACCTTCAGGGTCGATTATTCCAGATTGATGACTGAGCAAGCTCCGTAAAGTAACGGCCTTCACTCCCGTCCATTTATTCAGTGGTACTTTCCATGAGGTTAGCCTTTCGTTCACATCCTCATCCACATCAACTAATCCTTCCTCCGCTAAAATCACCACAAGCATCCCCGTTAAAAACTTGCTAATTGAACAGGCATTAAATAGAGTATTATCGTCTACACATTTAACGCTACCAGCTTCTAACGTTCCATAACTCTCTAAACTGATTACCTGATTAAGAATATTCGCCACACTTACACCAGCTACCTGATAATGCTTCATCCGCTCTTGCAGGTTTATTGTATTAAGCACTCTTTTCTCCCCTTCCAACATCAAGACTCCCTTTCACTATCCAGAAGAGGATTTCCTCCCAAAAATACTCCCTCCAAATTTAACATTATTTTCTATTTTAAACCATATCTATTCTTTCATTAATTATGGAAGAGGATACCCGTACTCCTGCACAAGCTTTGACTAGAGTAAAAAAAACGACATTACTGATATTCTCCGTATAAACTTCATAACAAGTTAAATTTTGTATAAATATAACATTTATGACGAAAGATATTACTAATGATTAAGATTTCCATATAAGGGGTGGTTTAAGATGAATGAAGAAAAAGAAATAAATGAAAACAGTAAAAATGAACAGTTAGAATTATTTAGGAGTGCTGATAATCAAGATAAAATTATGACGACCAATCAGGGATTAAAACTTTCAGAAGATGAATTTTCGCTAACGGCTGGAGAACGCGGTCCTACATTATTGGAAGATTTTCATTTCAGGGAAAAAATGACTCATTTTGACCATGAACGAATTCCGGAACGTGTTGTACATGCCCGCGGGTTTGCCGCTCACGGGGAATTTGAAGTATATGAATCGATGAAATCATTTACAAAGGCTAAATTCTTACAAGATCCAAATGTGAAAACTCCTGTATTTGTTCGTTTTTCAACAGTGGTCGGTTCCCGCGGGTCACTTGATACTCCACGTGATGTGCGCGGTTTTGCAACTAAGTTTTATACCGAGGAAGGGAATTACGATTTGGTAGCGAACAACATTCCGATCTTTTTTATACAAGACGGGATTAAATTCCCAGATTTGGTTCATGCCATTAAACCCGAGCCTCATAATGAAATACCACAAGCAAGTGCTGCTCATGATACATTCTGGGACTGGGTATCGCAGAATCAAGAGTCTGCTAATATGATCATGTGGCTTATGAGTGACCGCGCTATTCCAAGAAGTTTTCGAATGATGGAAGGTTTCGGTGTACACACGTTTCGATTTGTAAATGAAGAAGGCAAAGCTCACTTTGTTAAGTTCCATTGGAAACCTCTATTAGGGACACATTCATTGGTGTGGGACGAAGCACAAAAATTAGGTGGAAAAGACCCTGATTTCATGCGAAAAGATCTATGGGATGCTATCAATATGGGAAATAATGCAGAATTTGAGCTTGGGGTACAAATCCTCGAAGAGAAGGACGAGTTTGCCTTCGATTTTGATGTTTTAGATGCGACAAAAATTTGGCCTGAAGAAGATATTCCAGTTCGTATTATTGGCAAGATGACTTTGAATCGTAACGTTGACAATTTCTTTGCTGAGACAGAACAAGTGGCCTTTCATCCTGGAAATGTAGTACCAGGAATTGACTTCACAAATGACCCACTTCTTCAAACACGGCTGTTCTCATACACAGATACACAACTCCTACGCCTTGGTGGGCCTAACTTTCATGAGATTCCAATTAATCGGCCAGTTTGTCCCTTTTTTAATAATCAGCGTGATGGCTTTCATCGTCAAACGATTAACAAAGGTCAAGTAGCCTATCACAATAATTCACTTGCAAATAATTCACCAAAAACAGTCAGTCCAGCTGAAGGTGGATATGCTCATTATCAAGAAAAAGTCGAAGGACGCAAAATACGTGCTAGAAGTGAAAGTTTTAAAGACCATTTCTCTCAAGCAACTCTATTTTGGAATAGTATGAGTGCAGCTGAAAAGCAACATATTATTGATGCTTTCCGTTTTGAGCTTGGTAAGGTTAAAAGTAAAGATGTACGACAAAATGTTGTCAACATGTTCGCAAATGTTGATTTGGATATGACACAAGCTTTTGCAAAAGCCATTGATGTAGTGGTCCCTACATCTGGCACAACAAATGCAACAAAATCTTCCCCGGCTCTTAGTCAGGAAAACACACTTAAAAAACCCAATACCCGAAAAGCTGTTGTGGTTATTGCAGATGGATTTAATAGTATAAATGTAAAAGCAGTCTTAGAAGTCCTAGAATCAAATGGAGTACATGCAACTATTTTAAGCGACAAACTGGGCCCAATTAAAGCCTTAGACGGTACAGAACTAGAGTCAAAGCATACATTTCTCACAGATGGGTCGGTTGCTTTTGATGCGGTCTATGTAGAAGGAGGAGCAAATGCGAACAAGGAATTTGAAAAAGATGCAAAAATACTTATAAAAGAAGCATACATGCATTATAAACCGATCGCAGTGACGAGCGAAGGACTGCTATGGTTTGAAGCACAGCAACTAGTAAAAGGTCCCGGCATCATTGCAGGAAAAGGACAAACCACTGAATTCGCTACTCAATTTATCGAAGCGATTAGTGCTCATCGTTTTTGGGAGAGACAAGTCGTATAAATAAATTTCGTAATAC
Source organism: Alkalihalophilus lindianensis (assembly GCF_032843265.1). Classification (NCBI taxonomy): domain Bacteria; kingdom Bacillati; phylum Bacillota; class Bacilli; order Caryophanales; family Bacillaceae; genus Alkalihalophilus; species Alkalihalophilus lindianensis. Next base: position 88,533 of record NZ_JAWJBA010000001.1, on the reverse strand, counting down.
TCTTTTTAGAGGAATAAATAAGCAAGGGCATATGCCCTTGCTTTGTTTTTTATTTCCTTAATAGAACAGAAAGATTCGTATCGTAAACTTTCATTTTAATGATCCTGATGCCTAGTAATTTAAAAAATACATGTTGCCCTTGAAGACAGCTTCATTTCATTCATTTAAGACTATCACTTTAGCGGCCAGCCTCACCACTTATTCAGTTATACCTAAACACGCTAATGAAATAATCGGCCTCTTTAAAGTTACCGAGGCAAGCGAAGCCATTTTTTGTATAAAACGCTCTTAATTTACCGTTTCCAGCCCAACAGTCTAAATACAGCGATTTATTTACTCTTTCTGCAACATCACACGCAAACTCGGTTATCGAGGAGCCTACATTCCTCCCTTGAAAGGCAGGAATAATCGCAAGTTGTGCTAAATATTTACTCCCTTTATCCACGACTAAATCATTGATTGAATCTATTTCACTCAAACAAAAAGTCCCAATTATTTCTTCATCTCGTACCACCACATATAAGCTCTCAGACTGCTGCTGTTTGAAAAGGGCTTTTTCGTCCCAGGGGTACTCCCATTGAAGAATCCTTCTTTTTTGTAAATCCAAGGTAACCTCATTTAATAGAAGTGCCACTCCCTCTAAGTCCTCTTTCCCTGCTAATCTAATTTCCATCTACTTAACAGCCTTCCAAATCGTCCACCGATCTTTTTCAACGATGTTCAAATCTATGGTTAGGGCATCGTCAATATGGTCAACAAGTGAGGCTAATTCTTTATCATCTAACTCATGTAAAATGCTTCTACCCGTTCTCTCGCTTATGTCTTTAAGTAACTGCTCCTTCTTCTCATAAACGTTTCTTGTTTCCCATAACGTGACCTCTTCGATCTCTTTAAACCCTACATCTTTAAGAGCTTTGATGACTGAAGCGCTAGTATATCTGCGTTTTGTCTCTCTTTCTACTAACTTAGGAAAGCATTCAAAGAAATACCCTCTAATATGAGTTTCTGAACCTGCTAGCAAACAATCCTCTGGAGTTCGATCTTGAATCATATACACTCCATCTTTCTCTAAAACCCGATACCCTTCTTTAAAACAAGCATTTAAGTCTTCAAGATGATGGATCAAAGCCCTTTCAAGTAGGAGCTGATAACAGCCACCTTCTAACCCAGTCTCATATGCCTGCCCATACCTAAAGGACACGTTAGTGTAATCCTTACAGTTTTCTCTTGCACCTTCAAGGTTACTTTCTGAAAAATCAACACCTATTACTCTTTCGACTCCCATATCAGATAGGGCCTTTGAGTATATTCCACCTCCACAACCGACATCAGCTGCATAAGATATCGTTTTGATAGGCAGGAGCTTTTGCACGGTTTCCACCCATGAACGATCAGCTGTTCGAGTCGTATAAGAAAGTTGATTTTCTTTGCTATGAAAATTAATCCCCATATTTCATCCCTCGCTTTCTAACTTATTCACCCGCAAGAAGCACTTCCTAAAATTAAGCTCCGTATACATTAGAAACCTTATTTGATATGAAAAATGCTATAGTTGCAACAGAAACTAGCATTAGTAAGGGAATCGATGAATGATACCCCAAAGCAACTTCTTGCTGTAAACTACTTTCTACGCTTACAAATTCAGGAGTAAAAAAGGTTGTCAAGATCAAGCCTGATATCAATTCAAAAACAATATACAGCACTCCAAAACTAACAATAAACACCAAGTACCTTTTCATTTCACTCTCTCCTATCTTTTACCTCGAATTTGATTTTACCCTTTGTTCTTATTAGACTTTCTGCTTCCTATTCCCATTTCAATCGATCAAACGCATATCCTACATTTATATTTGTTACTGTATTATCAAAATGAGTAAACAAAATCAGCAGGTTGTGATGATGATCCACATACCCGATCTGGTAAATCGTTTGCTCTTTGTCGTTGTAAGTAAAATAATCTTCTCCGTAAACAGATATCACTTGATCAATCGGCATACCTACTTTTATTCCTTTTGCACTTTCGGAAGTAAGATTGTTTTCCAAAAGACCTATTTGGAGAATTTCCTTTTTTTCTCGATCAATACTCATAATCATTCTATCATTCCAGTATTGATCATAATTTCTTTGTGCAGCGTAAAAATCATTGTCAGGATGTGGGTCAAACTTCCCTTGCTCATTGATAAATGATTCATCCGTAATGGAGACACCCAACTTAATGCCGTCAATATTCTCTGTAGTTAAGTCTACTGAATTTACTTCCCTCATTGCATCGTCAATATTTTTAGTACTACAGCCTGTGATAATAATCAGGATACTTGCAAAGATAAGCAATAAACCTGTTTGTTTAAGCGTAAACATCTGTGTCACTCTCTCTCTAAATTAACTTTTCAAGCTGAAATCTTCATTTCCATCAACCAATTACAATCATCGCTTATTTTTTTCACTTTCCTAAAACCACATTTTTCATAGCATTTTATCGCTCGGACATTTGAGATGTTAGGATCTAAAATAATGATGTCTGCATTCTTGTGCTCACTTATGTAATCGATAAACTTACGAACCATGATCCTCCCAATTCCTTTATTAAAGAGATGAGGCTCACCAATGAATTGGTCAATCCCATATACATGATCTCCTGGATGATAGCTATATTCTTTAAACTGTTTTGTGTTCAATTTATAGTATTGCATAAAGGCGATCGTCTCCCTGTTTAATTCAACAATAAAAGGAACGACCGGAACATCGCCATCCACTCTTGGTCCGTATTTCTCCTTAACTTGTTCAAGTGAAAAAGGCGAATGTATATCTCCGTAAAATTCTAGCACCTCTGTTGTACTTAACCATTTCGCCATCACTTCATAGTCGTTATGATTCATCTTTCTAATGGAGATATCGTTAGCACTCATGATGAGGGGCCTCCCTTCGTTATTGGATCCTATTTGAATGTGTAAGGGCTACTCCTCATATCTTCTAAAGGATCTGCTTGTTAAATAGATTTATTGAATGTAACTTTTCTTTTACCAAGTTGTCGATTATCTGCATGAGCACTTTGGGCTCTCGTAATCCTTCATGACTAAGTTTCTCAAGATCGCTTATCTTAATCCACGCACCGTCTGAAATCTCTTCCTCTTGGAGATTCAAATGACCCCCTATTATTTCAGCAGTAAAATGAAAGAGCAGGATTTGATTGTCGGTATGGCTGATAAATTGATAGACACCCGTTGTGGCTTGAAGTCCTACATCATATCCAGTTTCCTCTTTAACTTCCCTACAAGCTGCATGTAGAATGTCTTCACCGTATTCGATGCGTCCACCTGGAAAGTTCCACTTATCCCTAGCAGTCGATTTATTTTCTTTTATCATTAACACTTCATCATCTCTAATGATTGATACACTTACTACTAACACCATACGCGCCATTCGAGTCTCCTTTACTTTCTTGATATATTACCTATTTACATTTCCCCAAAGAGCTAGAACCTCCAGTGCTGGAAAAATTCCCACTAGCAGCACAGATTTTAAATAAACTTTCGATTTCGATAGCAACAGTTTTATACCCCTCGTGATATCTTTCCTGAGTAAAATCAATTAAAGAATCTCATACTAAGAAAAATCCAATGCTATTCATAACCGAAGGAGGGTTTCTTTTGAAAAAAAGACTAATCAATGTAACGCTATTGTTTATGTGCTTTGCTTTGCTCTTTTCAACTACAGAAGCTGGAGCACAAGAAAGGGTTCGTGAACAAAATCAGTGTAGTAGCCAACCTGCAGTTAAATTAAAGGAAGACTTAAGAAAACTCTGGATTGACCATACGATATGGACTCGAAATTATTACGTAAGCGCCCTCGCAGACTTGGAAGATACGGATAAGGTGTTAGCAAGGTTATTGCAAAATCAAGAAGATTTAGGGAATGCCATCAAGCCCTACTATGGAGAGGATGCTGGTAACAAGCTGACTGAGTTGTTAAGAGAGCACATCCTCATAGCTGGAAATATAGTGCAAGCAGCAAAAATCGGTAACCAAGAGGATCTTAAAAAATTTAATACAGAATGGTATAAAAATGCGGATGATATTGCTCAGTTCCTCAGTAGCGCTAATCCAAATTGGACCAATGAGGCATTAAAGGAATTGCTACATATGCATTTACAACTCGTTACAGAAGGTGTGGTAGCAAGAATTCATAAGGATTGGGATGCTGATATAAGTGCATTTGATAAAGGTGAAGACCATATAATCGTGATGGCTGATGCACTTACTCAAGGCATTATCGAGCAATTTCCTGATCAATTTTAAAAAGCCCACTAATTAGTAGCTTTGTTCACTTTGCAATCGAAAAGGTTTAGGTGATACCTAAGCCTTTTTGTATATACATCCAGTAAAATAGGATGAAACAAGGTTGATAAACTAACCATTTATCCACTCACTACTTTATTGAATAACCAAGCAAAACCTCGTCTAACTGGTCAACACCATCCACAATATAGGTTGGTTTTGAATCACTTAATTCTTCATACGAGCCGTAACCATACGTTACTCCGATTGATGAAATGCCCGTTTCCTTCGCTCCAATCACGTCATGCTTTCGATCTCCCACCATGACAAAATCACTTAACTCATATCCCTTATATAATTCGAGAATATACTGAATGATTTCTCCTTTTGTGGATCGGGTTCCATCCAAGTGACTTCCGATAATATGATCAAAATAATGATCAATCTTAAAATACGCTAAAATTCTCTCAGCAAAAACAGTAGGCTTTGAGGTTGCTACGACCAACGAGATGTTTTGTTCCTTTAACGACTTTAGTAGCTCTGGAATATGTGGATACAACTCGTTTTCAAACATTCCAACGTCCTTAAACCTTTCTCGATAATACTCAATCGCCTTTATGGTAGTAGCTTCATCAAAATGACAATATTCAGTAAATGAAAGCTGTAAAGTAGGACCGATAAAGCACTCCAACTGATCCACCTCAGGTACACCCTTCCTCATCTTCTGAAGGGCATATTGAACAGACTTAGTAATTCCAACCTTTGGATCAGAGAGAGTCCCGTCTAAATCGAATAAGACCACTTTATATTTACGCATGTTTGACTCCCTTCAGCTTTATGAATTACCTAATTTAAAAATTCCATCTCATTCCTATTTTAACATACTCTGGTTGATTTAATAGACTTGCACCATCTTTTCGTTCCATTATATAATAGATGTTATATAACATCTATTATATAATGGAGGAGGGAATGTTATGCCACCTAAGCCTAAGTTTTCTAAGGAACAAATCATCGAGGCTGCGTTTCAAATCGCCAAATCTGAAGGACTTGAAAGCATTTCGATTCGTAAAGTAGCCGATAAGATTGGTAGTTCGATCGCGCCTCTTTATGTCAATTTCAAGCATGTCGAGGATTTAAAGAGAGCAGTTGTTAAAAGGATTGCAGCCATTAGCAAAGAAATGGTGCAAGCAGAAAACACAGGACATCCCTTTTATGATATCGGGTTAGCGAGCTTACGGTTTGCGAATGAATATAGCGAGATCTATAAGGACTTCGTGTTGAAGCCTACAAGTTATATGGATGAATTTGATCAAGAGATGGGTTCTGATTTGATTGAGATGATGAAAGAGGATGCGGATCTCGATGGGCTGAATGAGGAAGAGTTAAAGGATCTCTTTCTGAAGATGAGAGTGTTCCAAGCTGGACTTGGTGTAATGATTGCCAACAGGTTGCTTGCGTTTGATGAAAAAAACTTAATCCATATGCTAGAGAGCACAGCCACTGCGTTGATTGCTGCTAAACAATAGAGAAGAAATGAGGAATGGACGTGGACAATCGGATTGTTTTGATTACTGGGGCCAATTCAGGAATCGGAAAAGCTGCTGCTTTACAATTTGCCGAAGCAGGACTCACTGTCTTAATGGCATGCCGAAATAAAAAGTCTGGTCAGCAAGCCTTAACGGAGATTCAGCAGCAATCAGGGAATACTCGAGTGGAGCTTTTCGAGGTGGATATGTCCTCACAAAGGTCCATTCGTGAGTGCTGCAAAGAGCTGAAGAAGCGTTATGATAAGCTCGACATTCTCATTCACAATGCAGCCTATTTTAATCATGGTGAGGGTCATCGTCTTTCAGAGGACAGGATTGAATTCACCTTTGCGACCAATACGGTTGGACCTTTTTACATGACTACTTTATTAAAAGAGCTGCTTTCACGTTCTCCTGATGCAAGAATTCTTCATGCTTCAAGCACGATCATTAAGCATTTCTTCGACCCGAAGCGAACGATTCAGTGGGATCACGTCACAGGGCCCTATAAAGGGGAGAAACCTTATAGTGTTTATCAGCATTATTGCGACTCAAAAATGGCTCTTGTGACGCTAACATTTCTACTAGCAGAGCAGTTGAAAGCTGACAACATCAGCGTGAATGCTTTGCAAATTAATGGAGCAAGAATGTCTAAGGAGACCCTAAGAAAATTCAAGCCTGCATGGAGAGTTGCAGCGATAATACAAAATCTCTACTTCCCTCCTCCTGAAAAAATGGCGGACTGTTACTTCACCATTTGTACCGCAAATGAGTTTAAAGGATTGACCGGCAAGCTATTCAATCATCAGAACAAAGTGATCGAACCAGCACCAGCCAATCCTTCTAAAATAGAAGAAATAAAACAACTGACTACATCCAAATTTCACCCGCGTTATGCTGCTGAGCGAAAAAATCAAGAAGAGGTCCTGAAGAGGTGTAAGGAGCTCATCTTCGGTGCAAATATGATTAATAATGACGAACGTGAATAATTTCTCCCATTTGATCTAAAACTACTTTTTGTTAGCTGATATTCATGGAAAAGAGGCCAACAATGAATATACAAAAATTAGCGAGGAGTGTTTTTATGGGTATATTAAGTGGTAACCCACAAGATGAACCGATGCATTATGGTGAGGTATTTGCTGCTTGGACTAATTTACTTGGAAACAACGGGATGATTGCTGGATATCAAGCACTTACTCATCATGCTGGTGATGGAGATTTAAAGAAGCTTCTAGAAGAAGGAATTCAAGGTCTTCAAAATGAAAACCATCAATTAGAAGAACTTTTAAAAGTGAATGGAATTGGTTTACCTGCAGCTTCCCCTGATCGTCCTTCGGCTAACCTAGAAGATATTCCCGTTGGAGCGCGCTTTACTGATCCAGAAATCAGTGCTACCCTTTCTAAAGATGTAGCAGCTGGCTTAGTAGCTTGTAGCCAAGCAATGGGCCAATCGATTCGAGAAGATATCGCGATGATGTATGGACAGTTCCACCAAGCTAAAGCTCAATTCGGTGCAAAAGTACTTAAACTGAACAAAGAAAAAGGTTGGTTAATTCCACCTCCACTGCATGCAAAAGGTAATGAATAAAGAAAGACTCTAAAGAAAACATCTCAAAGTCTGAAGGGCACTTTTATGCCCTTTTTCCATTCTCACTAAAGCGATACTTATTACCTATATTTACTATTTACGCACAGTCTTTAATCCCATATAATTTAAGAGATACTAGTTCTAAAATCACATTAAGGGGGATCTTGATGATGATTTCACATGAAGAAATGATAATATTCCTCAAGGAAATGTATGTATTAATGAATGAATATAAAAGATGTGAAGAGACTCAGACAAAAGAGCTCATCTATAAGGATATACAACTTTTAGGTGAGATTATTGCATCAGCCCCATGACCGACTGTCGTTTTTAATTGTAGAAGCGTGCCAATCCTACCCCGATTACTATCACTAGAAAAAACAACCCTACCATCATTACGCAAATACTTAGCATAATAATTAGGGGTAGCTGTACTTTTTTCGGTAAAAAACTCGTTACCGGCTCAAAAAATAAAGCCCGGTACGCCTCTGGGTGAATGCTCTCCATAATGAGAAGCAATCCTAAACACGCGATAAAAATGGTTGGTTCGATGAGTTCTGGTGCTATAAAGAAGCCGGCACCTGTTATTACTGTAATAGATAAAGCGGGAAGCGTAGACGGGACTTCACGAAGATCGTTCCAACCCTTTGCATTATCTCTTTCATTTAATATGTACTTCCTCCTTTCGTTTAAAAGCTTTACGCTTCATGTAAGACAACTACCTTCGTTACCCATCACCATAAAATTCTGCAAAGTACAAGAAACCAATCTTCTTCACTAAAAAGTTACTTAACTGACCTTGTGTGCTTTTTTCAATCGGGGGCTCTGTTAATGTATATGCTTTAGCATTCTGCTCTTCAAATGCCTCTTTGTCTACTTCGTTATGGTAGTCATCTTCTACAATTCCAGACGTAACAGCCGCCTTCGGGTAACCTAGAACAAGTACATGCGTCCTAAGAGCGAGGCTTGGGGTGGAATGTAAAAGTAGAAAAATGATAATTAATAAACCTATTAATAAGGCAGGTTTCTTTTTCAAATCACTCTCTCCTCTAGATTATTCTGTGAATCGCTGTGTTCTAAAAAGATGAACGATAAATGAAAGCGAAAATGAAACCATGAGCGCTGAAACCATCATTATAAGAATATATCCTAAAGTAAGCGTGGAAAAATCCGTTAGTAACAAAAGAAAGATGAATGGAATGCCAAACCATTTTGACTTCAATACATGCTTCCAGCCAAACTCTATTCTTGACTCCACTTGTCTTCTTGAAAAAATCAAAGGAGAGAATATAAGTAATAAAAGCGTAAGTGTCAATAACATACTAAGAACATCACCCTGAAAATCTTTCATTCGTGTTCATCACCTCTTTTTATAGATTCTGCAAATGTCTTCTTAATTCCTTTTATTTCGAGCAGCACACTCTACTTATGATAATATGTAATGGCAATTAAATCTTAATTCATCAGGTGTGATTCATATGAGTATAATCGAAAAAGCTTATTCCTTTATTATTTTTTTAGCCGTCGTTCTAGGTATAGCTCTTGGTCAAGTGGGGGGGATTGAACAGCTGGCCGAAATTGTAATTGTGCCGCTATTAGTCGCAATGCTCTACATCACGTTTCTCCAAATCCCCCTAAATGAAATCACAAAAGCGTTTCGAAACATTAAGTTCACCTATACTACCTTGTTGATCAACTTTATTTGGACACCTGTTTTAGCGTGGCTCCTTGCGATGGTCTTCTTAGCAGACAATCCTGCCTTGTACCTCGGATTTATTATGTTAATGGTGACCCCATGTACGGATTGGTATTTAATCTTCACAGGAATCGCAAAAGGAAATGTTGCTTTATCAACCGCCATCTTACCTTTGAACCTCTTTTTGCAAGTGATCTTGTTGCCTGTCTACCTCCTGATCTTCGGGGGAAAAACGGGTGTTATTAACCCTACTTTTTTAATAGAAAGTATTTTTCTAGTCTTACTTGTTCCTCTCGTCTTAGCACTTTTAACCAAAGGAGTGCTCAGAAACAAGCAACATTTATATGATAATCTCATGTCTACTTTTAGCGTGTTGCCGATCCTGTTTTTAAGCCTAGCCATTGTCTCAATGTTTGCTTCACAAGGGCAGGTGCTACTTGCTAACCTAGACTTAATGTGGAAAATGCTTTTACCGATTCTGTTGTTCTTCGTTATAAATTTCATCATCAGTCAACAAGTTGGAAAGCTGATGAAGTTCCCATTTCCTGATCGCGCTAGTCTTAGTTTGACAACGCTCGCTAGAAACTCACCGATCGCCTTAGCAATTGCGATGACCGCTTTTTCAGACCAACCATTAGTCGCCTTAGCTCTGGTCATCGGACCATTACTTGAGTTGCCGATTTTGGCTATTATTACGCAAGTGCTATTGGTGATTAGAAAATAATTAAAGATAGAGAATAAGCGCAATTACAAAAAAGCAGTCAACTTTTTATGTGAGTTAGACTGCTTTTAAGGTGAAGCGACTATTCAGTTAAGATCTCTCTCTACTTCTCCCTATTCTTCTCGCAGCATTCACTTTGTACCTTCACTTCCTCAATGACCACCTTACAACATGATTTTTTTTTCGACTTGGGCTGTAATACTTGAGTTAACTTCTTTAACATTCTAACGCCTCCTTTTAGTAATGATGTTGATACATTTTTGTTTTCATCATTTCTTGATCCTTTTCGATTTGATCATGACGAATGAGTTCTTCTATTTGAGCTTTGGTATGTTGGCAGCACTTGACCATCCAGAGCCCTTTTGACTGTAAGTACCCAATTAATTTTCTCATTTTACCTCGCTCCTTTTTATAATAAGTAAAAGACAAATCCTGAAATCGTTGACATCGTAATAACCGATAAGACAAACACAGCCATAAGTGATTTGTTAAAAATCGTTTTCAATAAAACCAGTTCGGGAAGACTTGCCCCTGCTGAACTAATCATCATTGCCATAACGGGCCCAAGCGCCATCCCATTCATAATAAGAATTTGCGAAATCGGAATCATGCTCGACAACCGAATATATAATGGAATTCCAATAACCGCAGCAATCGGAATCATCCACCAAGCATCTCCACCAAAGTGAGCACTAATAAACTCTGCTGGAACGACACCATGAATAATGGCCCCAATCAATGCGCCAATGATTAAATAAGGATAGACCGACTTCATTAAAGCAAGGGTTTCCTTCCACGCATGCTTAAAGGAAAACATTTTATTTCCTCGTTCATAGCCTCTCATCACTACTTGCTTGACTGACTTTTCAAACCCAAAGAACTCTAAAGACAAGCCGATTAATAGAGATAAGCTTGCTGTTATGACGATATAGATCAATGTGACTTGCCATCCCATGATCACCGTCATAATCGTCAAGATCGTTGGGTCTAATACCGGAGAGGCAAATAAGAAGACCATTACAATTCCGAAGCGGACGCCATTTTTCAGCAAATTGACCACAACAGGAATAGTGGAACAGGAACAAAATGGTGTGATAAAGGCAAAAAATAAAGCGATTCCCCCTCCTAACAACGGATGAGACATTTTTAATTTCTTCTCAATTGCTTCATAGGGAATGTAACTTTGAAATAAATTTAGAAGAAAAGACACCCCAACAAATAAAACCGTTAATTGAAGAGCAATAACAACAAAGCTTTTTAACACTTCAATCATTTCAACCACCTCTTAATATATCAATTTTTTTTGATGTAATATGTAAAGAATAAGTCCAACTTACGATGAAGTAGCTGGACGAAACAGACAACACAGTTGTTCTGATAATAAATGATCAACCGTATCTGTATTGATATGATAATAATTCCATGTACCCTTTTTCGTTTTTTCAATTAGGTCAGCATCAAGTAAAATTTTCAAATGATAAGATAACTTTGATTGCGGTAAATCTAAGAGTTCTGTTAGATCACATACACAACTTGCTCCCTGCTTGCAAAGAATCGAAAGCAAATGCAATCGCTTTTGGTCAGCCAATGCCTTGAAACGCTTCTCATAATAAGAAAAATCCGTTTGTTCATCTGTCAATAATGGAATTGGTAGTTCCATTCTTTCACTCCTTATCCATCAATTTTTTTTGATATACTGATCATAATACCAATCTTAGGAAAAAGCAAGATATTATATCAACTTTTTTTGATGTTCTTCTGTCTTACGGGTGGTTGAGGGGGAGGATGTCGCACATATAAAGGCTATTTGAGGCGTTATGCTCATATATTTAAAATAGCGCACTTATTTCACGTAGCTCGCTCATAAGTAGACTGACCTCACTCATAACAAGAAAAGATCGCTCATATGTGTTGAAATGTTGCACATATGAGCTTTGACTCCACTTTCTGGAAAACTACTCTTCCTCATCCTTCAATAGTTCAGTCAAGAACTTTTCTTTATTTTTGAGAAAGTAGCTTGTGATTTGATAATGGTCCGTGTCTTCATAGTCGACTGTTGAAATATGCTCATTTTCCCCCATAAGACAACCTTTAAATAAAATGGATTAAAAGTTCGTTAAGTTTGGAGGGAGTTATTTTTTGGTGCATTTCCTCTGCTTGTGCCAATGCTCCCAATCAAAATAAATGAATCATACACTTAAAATTCAATGATTTCCTCATACTCCCCTTCAGCAGTGACCCATTGCACCGTTATCGTTACATCTTCCAATGCATCTTTTATCATCTGTTTATCATAATTGGTACCAGTTCCACCACTCCGTCCGAGGGGGAAGACTTTTTGATTTTCTTCATAGGCTTCAAGATTACCTGAAGCATTCATTCCTAGAAAAGAGGGAGCATTGATTTGATAAGATACCGTCTCGATTTCTTCTTCTCCGTTATACTTGATTGACCCTGTATATTCCTTATACTCTTCTGATGCTTTATATTCTATGGTTGAACTCCAAGACTCACTTTCTCCTCTAAGAGTCATATCAGTCACCGAACAACCCACTAGCATGATGAGTAAAAAACCGATTAGCACTAAATGGCTTTTCATCATAGGATTCCCCCTTATACCCCTTTAGAACGCACACTTGGATTGAGCATCTGCATAAGAAACGATGTGCAAAGCCTAACCAAATAATAGAAAATCACAATAAATAGTAAAACGAGCAAACTCGTCACAACCGGCTGATTGAGATCAATATGCAATCCAAGTAGATTCTTTCCAATCAATGGTGCTAAAAAAACAGTGAGAACTAAAGCTATTAGATCATCATATTTTATAGTCTTTTTTATGGAAACCAAACTGACTGATCCCTCCTAATGAATCTTCCTTATTTCCATTTATTTTAACATCATTTTCCATAACACAGTACTCATTTTCAATATATTCCAAATAATGATCCATAATCATTTCATTTAAAATTAAAAATAAAATAACCTTCACTTGCACATAGTAAAGACGAAGTTAGTTGAAAGAGAGGTGGAAACGTCATGTCTAAGCAAGGTGTGCAGAAAAAGGATCAGACAAGAGAGCAAATCGAGAAACAAGATAAACGAAATGACATTGAACTAGGTGATGAATTTCAAGTTGGTAACTCAGCATCACAAAGCCAAAAGAAAAGTGGACGTCAAGCCAATAAGAAATAAATTTGTGTCATTTTAAAGAAAAGGAGAGCTCCATAGAGGCTCTCCTTTTCATTCTTAGCTTTATTTATAAGATCACTCCCGCAAAGTTTCCTGTTAATACTTTTTTCTCATTTTGATTTGTGCAGAGAAACGAAGCCAAGATAGAGGTTCTGTTATTATCTTGCTGATCTAACTGCTCAACTTCACATAGGATCGTTATGATTATGTTCATTTCTTCAACTCCCTGTTCAACGCTCTTTCTCCTGTAACCACCTATTATTTCCCAATCATAACATGTTCAAAATAAGACACCCTACTAAGTAAGGTGGTGATAATATGAAGGATAAAACGATTTTAAATATCATTACAGCACTAGGGCTGAGTGGTTTGTTTTTGCTTTTCAGGAAAAAAGGCGCATTAAAAGATTGGTTTTTGATCTATTTATGTAAAACGTTAGTGTCTACCTTATTGGATGGACCAGTGGTCAATAAAAAATATGTGCAATATCCCCATCGCTACTTTCCTAAAGCATTTGATTCTAACATTATATTTTTGTATGTCTTGTTCCCTTTGTCGTGTGTGATGTACAACCAATTTACTTATAAAATGAAACCTTTAAAAATGATTTTAAGTGTATTCCTATTTAGTGGACCAATGGCACTCATTGAAAATTGGCTCGAGAAGCAAACCAACTTAGTCAGATTCAGAAAAGGTTGGAATGGTTATTATTCGTTTTCTGTTTTTTCATTTACCTTTTGGCTTGTTCGCGGATTTATTGGGTGGATTCGCTTCTTAGATAAAAGACAGAACACGAATGAATAAATTTTGAACTTAGTATCCTTGATAAGTAGCGTTTCATTCAGCTTAGAAGACAAGACTCTCCTCCTCCACAATCTTATGAACGTTCCTACATAATTTTATCTTTAATTGTAAACCTATAAGTAAAGCAACTGGAGGAGGGCTGTATTGTATGGAGAAAGTCATGGATCAAGACCAATTAAAGCTATACGAGAAAATAGAGTCCTTAAAAGAACAGGTCAGTCAAATAGAAATGGAATACTGGACCTTATATTCTGGCTTTGACACATTTGAATTTTGGGTTCTGCTGTTACTATGGTTTATTGCCCCACTAATCATTCTTTACTTTTTCATTGATCGACGAAACATGTTCTTATTAGGCTTTTACGGATTTAACATCCACGTTTGGTTCGGTTATCTAGATACTGCAGGAGATCGAATCGGGCTTTGGGGATACCCTTATGAGCTTGTACCATTTCTCTCAGGAAACATTTCATTAGAAGCTACCTTAGTACCCGTAGCATTTATGTTGGTCTATCAATGGACATTGAATCATCATAAGAATTTTTACCTTTATTCATTTATGCTATCTTTAATTTTAGCGTTCCTATTTAAGCCAATTATCTCCGCACATCATTTTTTCGAACTATACAAGGGTATTACATACTTCCATCTTCTACTATCGTACTGTCTCATTTTTCTATTCTCCAAATTTATTACAAATGTCTTTTTAAAGATGCAAAGGAAATAGGGATAAACACGAAAACACTCAAAAATGGTTTGAGTGTTTTTGTTATAAGCGAGCTCAATGATATTCAGGTGAAAGCGTATCTTGTACTAAAGGAAATCTTACCGTATAAGTGGTTCCCACTCCTTCTTCACTTTCAATGCATTTAGAGCCCCCATGGGAGTTGATGATTTTATCACAAATTAGTAAGCCAAGGCCTGTACCGGCTTTTTTTGTTGTGAAAAATGGTTCATTGATTTTTCTGAGGTCGTCCGCTGAGATCCCGTGGCCATCATCAATCACTTTAACTTCCACATCATCTTCCCTTTTTTTCACTTTAATTTCAATATGTCCATGATTCATGGCTTCAAGTGAATTTTTAATGAGGTTGACAAATAATTGTTTAATTTTCGTTTCCTCACAGTCTACGAGCAAGGGACTGTCATCATAAGTCGTCGTAATTTCAATCCCTTTCATAATCGCCTGCGTTTCTAAAAGCGTTTTGACCTCTTCAATGATCTGATCAATCGCATGGATACTATTCGCTTCTAAATGTGGCTTGGCTAAAATCAGAAACTCATTTGCTATTTGCTCAATACGATCAAGCTCATCATCAATGATTTTATAAAAATGATCTTTCACGAGGCCGGTTTTGATGAGATGATAAAACCCTTTTATCGAAGTGAGTGGATTCTTGATTTCATGAGCAATGCCCGCTGCAATTTGCCCAGCAATATTTAATTTTTCAGAACGAATGAGATGATTTTCGTACTCCTTACTTTGAGTCAAATCGATAAAGGTATGGATACTTGCTTCCTCACCCCCATACCAAGTCGGAATCGATTTCAAACGATACGTTTTCTTTTGACCGGTATGCAAGGTCACATTCACTTCTTTAATGGTCATATCAATATTTGAATGGAGTACCCTCATCCACTCTTTTTCAACCTCTTTATCCTGAATATGCAGGACATCGAAGATCCTTTTATTTTTTTTGAAATCAATCTCTGATAATACTAAATCCTGCATCGCCTCTACATTCGCATAACATAACGTTTCCCCTTTTGTAATGAGAAGTGCTACGGGAATTTCTTGAAGGAGCTTTCTGTATTCTGATCTCTTTCTAGCAATTAATTTATTAGCCTTAGCTAGCCTCTTATTGTTCATGACTAAATTCTCATTTTCAACTTCAATACTAATTAAGCGATTACGCTCTATTTCCGTTAGGTTCTTTAAATGTTTCTCATGGTACATTGTAGAAGTCGAAAAATCATCATCCGTCATAAAATATTCATGCGTTTTTAGCAACTCGATTTGGATATATGCTGCCGTTGTGAGACCATTATAGGCACACACACTGATTAAACCCTTTGTGTTAATAAATAAATCACAATTAATTTCATACATCCTCAATTCTTCGAGCAACTCTTCATGGTTCTCATAGGTTACTTGTCCCCATGTCATCACTCGTTCACCATTCTCTAATAAAGGTCCTACTATTGCGGAAAGTTGTGCAGAGTTTCTACTTGCATCGAACCTGTAATTAGAAAAATAGAATTCTTCGCATTCATAAAAATATATATCCTTAAACGTTTCAGAGGGGTAGAGATCCGATAACTGATTCATTACTTCTTGATAGACACTTTGTTCATCAATAAAGATGATTTTATAGCCATAAGTGAGACCGTAGCTCAAAAAGTCTCTTGCCTGGTTCATGTACTTTTGTTTCTCATTAAAGGAGTAATAGATATGTGCGCCTCTCTTTTCTTTTTGAGTAAACATCTCGTGTATCGAACCCGCTTTCATAATTGACACTCTTTTCATCCTCTCTATTCAATGTCCGTTCCTCATTGCCGCATCATTTATAGGTAGATTACTTAGACTAGTTTAGTTGCATCCTTCTTCCCTACCTATATTTCGCTCTTAAAAGGGACAATCCTCTATCAGTTTTACAAATCTACTCAAAATTTGTAGATTTAGCACCTTTCCCCATTCATTTCGCGTGAAAAAGACGCCAATCGATTTGATTAGCGTCTCTTTCTCATCCTCTATCCTTTACCTCAAGTAAAAACAATCGGTCACGAAAGCCGCCTCGTTCTGCATGCTTACGTTGCCGCACACGTTCAACCTCATCAGGACTGGCTCCCTTTAGAGCAGCGAGTGCATACATGACTTCGATCACATCAGCGATTTCTTCGACTACCTCTGCACCTGAATGAGCCTCTATTAACTCGGTCATTTCCTCCTGGAGCTTCAAGCGTAGCTCTTTCTCGAATTCACTTTGATCTAAGCGCTCCACTCTACATGCCTTGCCACCCTCCGTAATGATCGCCGGTATGCGGTCTCGGACTAACTTGTCGTACCTAGGCATCCTTCTGATCTCGACTCTTATTCAATTCAATTAGTTCCGCTTCGATCCGATCTAGCTGCTTAGTCCTTCTACTAGAAGAACGAATCAGCCAGACGATTAAGACGATTGGCAGCACAAGTATGAGAATGGTTACGAGTTGATATAGGATGCTCCCAAATTGAATATCCATCTACATGTCCTCCATCATTAGACGTTTTGAATTACATATCGCGTAAAAGAGAGAGAACCGTATCAATCTCTTCTTTCGTCGTGTATTTCCCTAAGCTAAATCGGATCGCACCTTTGCCTACTTCGGGATCGACTCCCATTGCTGCGAGTACTGGGGATAATGTCACTTCACCTGCATGACAAGCAGAACCAGTTGAAGCCGCTACTTGGGGCAATTTCGCTAAGACATCTTGGCCGACTTGTCCGATAAAATTGACATTTAACGTATTCGGCAAGCGCTCATCTAGATGGCCATTTAAAGAAATACGCTCGTTGAATTGCGCTTGTAGCTGCTCCCAAAAAAAATCTCGTAATGCTTGGATCTGCTCGTTCTCACCCATCGTCGCTCCGGCTAATTCACAAGCTTTGCCTAATCCAACTGCAAAGATCACATTCTCAGTTCCGGCTCTTCGTCCATTTTCATGATCTGCCCCGTGAACTAATGGTTCAATCTCTAGTCCATCACGGATAAAGAGAGCTCCTACCCCTTTTGGTGCATACAGTTTATGACCAGCAATCGTTAGGAAATCGATCTGTAACTCGTTAACGTCAATTGGCACTTTCCCGACTGATTGAGACGCATCCGTATGAAAGAAGATGTTATGTTCTTTTGCTAGCTTTCCAATCTCTGCGATTGGTTGAATCGTCCCCACTTCATTGTTAGCATGCATCACCGAAATTAAAATCGTGTCTTCTGTGATCGCAGCTTTGATTTCATTTAGATCGACTCTGCCATGTTGATCGACGCCGACATAAGTGATCCTAGCACCATGCCACTCAAGATACTTACACGGGTTCATGACCGCAGGATGTTCAATCTTCGTTGTAATAATATGATTGCCTCGATGACTATAGCTTTCAAATACACCTTTTAGTACATGGTTATTCGACTCGCTTCCACCACTTGTGAAAATGATCTCGTGATCAGTACAATTTAGAAGACTCGCCACCTGATCTCTTGCATGCTGAACAGCCTTCTTTGCGTTCGCTCCCTCTGCATGTAAAGCTGACGGATTACCGAAATGACTTTCTAAAAATGGTACCATTGCTTCACGCACTTCTGGTGCAATTGGCGTGCTTGCATTGTAATCTACATACACTTGCTTCACGTTCTCTACACTTCCTTTATCTATTTATCTACTCAATTGCTCGTTACCTACTTACACTTTTCTCTACTGGCCTCTCTCGCCTGATCCATTTATACAGAAATTCTGGATTGGACGCCAGGATAACCCCTGTTAAGATCGCCAATCCTCCGACAAATTGTGTTATCGTTACCTTCTCTGCTCCTATTAGAACCGCAATTGCTGCTGTAAACAAAACGATTAAATGGAGAAAATTCGACGACTTCCCAGGTCCGACTTGAATGATCCCCTCATTCCAGCAGACAAAGGATACAATACTCGGAAACACTGCCAAATACAGGACGCCTCCAATCACTTCAAATGGTAACTCCGTGATCTGTACCGGAGCATACGTCCGTTCAAATAAAAAGAATGGAAACAACCCGAGCATCCCTATGTACATCGTCACTAAGAAAGTCGGACGCTTTGGAAGACCACCACTGTACTTCTTCATCACCACCGAATAAACAGACCAGCAAAAGACACCGACTAGCACAATTAAATCGCCTCGGTTAAAGGTTAAAGTGAGCAAGCGCTCAAAACTGCCTTGTGTGATGACAATCAATACCCCAAGGAGTGAGACGATTATGCCAATAAATTGAATCCTCGAAAATGTCTCTTTCAAGAAGAGAACGGATAATATGACAATCAATAATGGCGCAAGTGAGTTCACCAGCGAGGCATTAATCGAAGTCGTATATTGAATCGCTATGTAAATCAATGAGTTAAAGCCTGCCACCCCTGTGCACGCCATCACCGTGAGCACCTTCCAGTTCTTAAGTAACACCGGCCCATGCTGCCTGAGTTCCTTATACACAAACGGCAAAAACACCAGGCTTGCGATCGTCCACCTAATGAAGGATAACTGTAGTGGCGGCATATACTCTACCAACATCCTACTAAAGACAAAATTTGTTCCCCAAAAAAACGTTGCTAATACTAACAACACATACGGGAAGCGCTGAAACTTCGAAAGAATAGCATTCACCCCAAAGCCCCCCTCTAGTACATTACCTGATTAAAGTCCTTGTTTAACTAAGGATAGCATATTTTAGGAGACGAGTGTTTGAAAATTCATAATTTCACACCTAGCTAGAAAAAGCCCATAAGGTCGAGTGCTCCAACCTTAGGGCTTCATGCATGATTTACAAAAAGAGATAAGCAATAGGAGCAGCGATTAAAATCGAGAGAATCGTTCTCTGCACCCAGATCACCAATAATTTCGGAATGCTAATCGGAATATCTGTCGAAAGAATACAAGGAATTAAAGCTGAGAAGAAGAGAATCGATGAAACGGATAAGACGGCAACTACAAACTTTGTCACCACTTCAGCCTCAACGACGAGTAAGGCTGGCAAGAACATTTCGGCCACATGAATTGCCGCTGCTTTAGAAGCAAGAAGAGCATCTGGAAGTTGGACAAGGCTTGTGAACGGATAGAAAATATACCCTAAGATATCAAAAAAAGGCGTATATTCTGCCAATAAAAGGCCTAATAATCCAATTGACATAATCGATGGCAGAATGCTCATCGTCATCAGGAAACCATCTTTCAAGTTACCACCAACATTTTTGATCAAGGATGGCGATTGCGCGGACGCCTTCATCGCCCCTTGCCAAGCGTGCTTGAAACGATCTCCTTTAATGACTTCCTCAGGCTTACCTTCTTCGGTAATATACTCATCACTAATCTTACTTAATGGCCAAATCCGAACAGTGATCGCAGTAACGACAAACGTCACAAAAAGCGTCGTCCAGAAATACAAGTTCCATATGTCCATGATCCCTAACGTATTTGCGACAACAATCATGAATGTCACAGAAACCGTCGAAAAACCCGTTGCGATGATCGTTGCTTCTTTTACGGTATAGCTACCGGCTTTAAAAACACGGTTTGTGATTAACAGTCCGATTGAGTAGCTTCCAACAAACGAAGCGACTGCATCAATTGCTGACCGACCTGGCGTTTTCCAAATCGGGCGCATGATTGGCTGCATGAGCACCCCGATAAATTCTAACAATCCATATCCAACTAATAAGGCCAAAAAGACAGCGCCAATTGGCACAAGCAAACCTACCGAGATAACCAACTTTTCAAAGAGAAACGGTCCCATGCTTGGTGCCATTAGCCATGCTGGGCCAAGATTAAATAAGATCATCACCGTGACGAGGAGACCTAACACTTTAAAAAGCGAGAACACCATAGTGGTAAAATCACTCTTCCAGCTCTTCGTGATAAATGGATACAAGGCACCTAGTAGGATCACCAGTCCAGCGTAATACGGAATCACGGTTGGGAATGTCGCCGTTAGCCATTGCACGATATGATCCAGAGGAATGGTTGACCTCTCTCCTATCGTGATCGGGATAAAGAAGACAAAAATACCAATCGCACTAAACAGAAAGAACTTGAGCAAGTTCGAAAAAGAATGTAGTTCGGGTGAAGCTTGAAGCTGAGCATTCGTATCTGGTGATGTGTTTACGTTTTCCATCCCATCTCCCCCTCATATAACCCATTCGATCTACATGACACATGAGTGAACTGTTGCTACAGCTCTTGTCGAAGTTTATAACCTGTTAAAAAGGACAGCATGACATGCACACCGGTTTTAACCGTGGCATTAGCAATATCTTTCGTTGGGTCCAAACAGACGATATCCATCGCACAGACTTTGTTAGAAGCACCTACTAGTTGAACCGCTTCTAGCAATTCATGAATGTACATCCCTCCGGGAGTGGATGCCGGTGCCCCTGGACCTGCACTGATGTCGAGCACATCCATATCCACAGTAAGGTAGATTTTATCGACTTTCGTTTCCAACTCAGCAAGGGCCTCATGAATCACTCGCTCGATCCCCTTTTTTCTCGCCTGTTTCATCGTGATGTAGTTTAGTCCAACTTCATCGGCATATTGTTTGAGGGAGCGTGCATTAAAGAAACCATGAAGTCCAATGTTGTAGACGTCTTCCCCGTTAATGACCTTACTTTCTAAAAGATTACGGATCGGCGTTCCGTTTGATGGACCATTATCGGTTAAATCTCTTAAATCAAAATGTGTATCTAGTTGCAAAATGCCGATTCGCTCACTTGGATGACTTTCCTTATAGCCTTTGATCAGCATCGCCGTAATCGAATGATCGCCCCCTATCATGATGGGAAGGGAATCGGGATGATGCGTTTGAATGGCTTTCATCGCTTCTTTGATGTTGTCGTGGCAGATGGAAATGTCCGTTACATGCTCACGAACATCTCCTAGGTCGGCCACCTGCAGCTCACTTAAATCAAGGTCTTCATCTAAGTTGTACGTAGTAAATGATTTCCATGCTCTTCTGAATGCTTCTGGATTCTCGCTCGCACTTGATGCAGAGATGGATGAACGGGAAAGCGGAACACCGAGAATGACGGCATCATAGTGAGTCCATTTCGCAGAATCCTGATCATCCAATGGTTGAATCCATTCATGCACTTTTGGCTCTGTGATTTCTTTTTTTGTGTTCCACATGAACGGAGGAGGATTTAGCATTGGGTAAGGATAGTTGCTCATACTAATCTCCCTTCATCAACGACGACCTCTCCATTTTTAATCACTGTTTTCGTGTGATTTACCCCGTAGTGATATTGAAGCTGCATGTAATTAGGCACATCAAGAATGACTAGGTCTGCTTTTTTCCCAACTTCGATGCTGCCTACTTCATGCCCACGGTTAATTGCATGCGCGGCATTAATTGTTGTTGCTGTGATGACCTCTGCTGGTGTCATTCCCATTTTCAAACAACCAAGGTTCATAATCAGTGGCAAAGAAACGGTCGGTGATGAACCTGGGTTGCAGTCAGTTGAGAGAGCAACCGGTACACCTGCATCAATCATCTTTCTCCCGTTTGCCGATTCTGCCATTAAGAAGAATGCCGTCCCCGGAAGTAGTACGGCAATGACACCCTTTTCAGCCATCATCTTCATGCCTTCATCAGAGGCTTTTAACAGATGATCTGCAGAGACCGCACCGACTTCAGCTGCCGTCTCAGCGCCCCCATAAGGCTCGATTTCATCTGCATGAATTTTCGGTTGTAGGCCATGCTTTCTACCAGCTTCTAAAATTCGTTTAGATTGCTCCGGCGTAAAGACACCATGCTCACAAAAGACATCATTAAATTCAGCTAATCCTAACTCAGCCACTTTCGGAATCATTTCATTAATCACAAGATCAACAAACTGTTCAGGATTCTCTTTGTAATCACCAGGAACCGCATGGGCTCCCATAAAAGTACTGACGATATCCATACAATGAGAGTCATTGAGACGCTTCGCTACTTCTAGTTGTTTTAATTCATGCTCTAGTGACAAGCCATACCCACTTTTCGCTTCAATCGTCGTAACTCCGTGCACTAAAAATTTATCGAGGCGACGCTTGCTCTCGGTATATAGTTGCTCATGATCAGCTTCACGAGTAGCGGATGTTGTCGCATGAATGCCTCCGCCTGCATTCATAATATCCATATAAGACGAACCTTGCAGACGCATATTGAATTCATTTTCACGACTTCCAGCAAATACGAGGTGAGTATGCGGATCGACAAAGCCTGGTGCGACCACTTGACCTGTAGCATCAATCACCTCTGCCTCTTCTAAACGAGCTTGATAGGTTGCTAGAAGCTCTTCATCTGGACCAACTGCATGAATCTTGCCATCTTCTAGCCAGACACTTCCCCCTTTGACAATATGGAGCTCTTCCATCTGCTCTTTTGTCATTGGTTTTTCCGAACTTCCTTTTAGTGTAATGACTTCGTTTGCATGACGTATAAAAAGTGCTTGCTTCCCCATCCAATCTCTCCTTTTTAAAAATAGGTTTATTCGTTATCCTTTAGCATCGGCATATTGATTCCTTTTTCACGCGCTGTTTTCTTCGCTAACTCGTATCCTGCATCCGCATGACGAACGACACCCATCCCTGGATCGGTTGTTAAGACTCGCTCAATACGTGCTTCTGCTTCTTTTGTTCCATCTGCAACAATGACAACACCAGCATGTAGTGAATATCCCATACCAACTCCACCACCATGGTGTACAGATACCCATGTTGCACCGCCGACTGCATTGACCATGGCATTTAATATCGGCCAATCAGATACAACATCTGATCCATCCTTCATTCCTTCTGTTTCACGGTTTGGTGAAGCAACCGAACCTGAATCAAGGTGGTCACGACCAATAACAACTGGTGCTTTTAATTCGCCGCTTGCGACCATATCATTTAAGATTTTCCCGAAGCGCGCACGTTCTCCGTACCCTAACCAGCAAATGCGCGATGGCAAGCCTTGGAACTGAATTTTATCTTGTGCCATACGAATCCAGTTGCATAAATGTTCATTATCCGCAAACTCTCTTAGGATTGCTTGATCTGTTTTATAAATGTCTTCAGGATCCCCTGATAATGCGACCCAGCGGAACGGTCCTTTTCCTTCACAGAACTGTGGTCGGATATAAGCTGGAACGAAGCCAGGGAAATCAAACGCATTCTCTACTCCTTCGTCTTTTGCTACTTGACGGATGTTGTTACCATAATCAAACGTCACAGCACCCTTGGCCATCATTTCAAGCATCGCTTTCACATGTGTTGCCATTGACGCTTTTGAACGCTTTACGTATTCTTTCTCATCAGAAGTCCTTAGCTCTGCCGCTTCTTCTAATGACATGCCTGATGGGATATAGCCATTTAATGGATCATGTGCAGATGTTTGGTCCGTTAGAACATCTGGAATGAAGTTACGTGCAATCATCTCTGGTAGAAGATCGGCTGCATTACCAAGTAGACCAATGGATAACGGCTTCCCTGCTGCTTTCGCTTCTTCAGCTAAACGAATCGCTTCATCCAATGTTGTAGCTTTCACATCGGTGTAACGCGTTTCAATTCGGCGATCGATACGTGTCTCATCAACTTCAATCCCAATACATACACCGCCATTCATCGTCACAGCAAGAGGTTGTGCCCCGCCCATACCACCAAGGCCAGCCGTTAACGTGATCGTGCCTTTTAGTGAGTTGTTAAATGTTTGCTTCGCAAGCTCTGCAAATGTTTCATACGTTCCCTGCACAATTCCTTGAGAGCCAATATAGATCCAGCTCCCAGCCGTCATTTGGCCATACATCATTAAGCCTCTTTTATCTAGCTCATGAAACGTATCCCAGTTTGCATATGCTGGTACAATGTTGGAGTTCGCAATCAGAACACGTGGCGCATCCGTATGTGTTTTAAAGACAACGACTGGCTTCCCTGATTGAACAAGTAATGTTTCGTCTGCTTCTAACTTCTTTAAGCTCTCAACAATCGCATCAAAGCTCTCCCAGTTACGAGCAGCTTTTCCGATTCCGCCATAAACAACAAGATCTTCTGGACGCTCTGCGACATCTGGATCTAAATTATTCATCAACATACGTAGAACGGCTTCTTGCTGCCACCCTTTTGTATTTAATTCTGTTCCCACAAATCGCTTTACCTTTCCATTTGTAACCGTATTCATTTTTACCTACCCCCTAGTTGTATTACTGTAATTGTATACAGATTATTCAACTAATTATTTATAAATTCTTTTCATTTTTATATTTAATTTCACGTATTTTTCTCTTTGATTATTTTTTTATGATTAATAGAAGTTAGATTTCAAACATTTATAATTTTTTTCTAAATATACAAAAAAAAGATGCCTAGAGAATGAACTCTAAGCATCTTTATAAAAGATTTAATTTAAACGTGTTGATAGGGCGTGGGCCAATGATGAATAGGTTGGGATATTATGAAAATTAATTCCTAGTTGTATGGCCGTCTGCGCAATTTCCGGTCGAATTCCTGATAAGCTCGCTTTTGTGCCAATTAACTCAAGACCACTCATCACTTGAAAAATTTGATTGGCGACCATCGTGTCAATAATCGGAACACCTGATAGGTCAATAACAAGATGTTCTATGGCCCCATCGTTACATTGTCGAAGTGTTTTATCAAAGATCACCTTTGCTCGATATGTATCAATATCCCCTACTAAAGGCAGAATCGCAATGTCATCTTTAATAACAATGACAGGTGAGCTTAATTCGGTGATCATTTCTTGTTGAGACTTTAAGAGCCTCTCTGCCTCTTCAAGATGTCTTCTACTGAATTCTTGAAGTATGGTCTTAAACGCATTAGTAATTACACGATTCCACTCATATACTTGCTGATGCGACGCTTTTTGAGCATTCAATAAGACATATTCTTGAATAAGTTGATAGTATTGATTCTGAACATTTAAGAATTCCCCCATAATTTGGTCCAATGGGGTATTCAAATGTGATTGGTCCTTGGCGATTTCATTTAACCACGTATTAAATTTAGAGACGGTGTCTTTCGCTTCTTCATTAAACAGTTCACAAAAGTTAACGTGAAACTGATGGTTTTGCTCTTTTAATGTTTGAATCTTTTTTTCATTTTTAGTCCCATAGATACCTTCTTGTGTTTTATCTAACGCCGCGTACCATTCCTCCGTTAAATTCCACGTTCTTCCTTTAAAAAATTCATACATACTTGACATCGCTAATTACCCCTTTTATTTATATATCTATCATTGTGCAACGATTGTTGATGGTTTGGCAAGTTTTTTACATGAGTACGTCCTTTTACGAAATCAGTTTCAATCCGACTGCTGCTCCTAGAATCATTGAAAGGAATAAAATTCGTTTCACATTTCTCGGTTCGCCATAGACAGTCATCCCAATCAGGACACCACCTGATGCCCCTATTCCAGTCCAGATCGCATAAGCCGTACTCATAGGCAAGCTCTCCATCGCTAGTGCTAAAAAGATGAAGCTTGTACCAAATCCGCCAATTAAATAAACGATATTCCTCCAGCTGCGTTCCTGATGTAATTTCGTAATCATCGTTACACCAACTATTTCCATTACCCCAGCTGCGATTAAATAAAACCATGCCATTACGATTCAACTCCTTTTGCCTTTTGTTTATCAGTCGATACTTTGAGACCAATCACTCCTAAAAGCAAGAGTAGGATCAACACTAATTTACTTAATTGAAACGGCTCTCCGAAAAGAAAAATATCAGCTAACACCGTTCCAACCGTTCCTAACCCGACAAAGACTGCGTACACTGTGCCAACAGGCAGTCTTTTTCCTGCCATAATCATTAAATAAAAACTAATACCAATCGCAAAAATTGTCCCCGCCCACATCCACACACCTACCGCATGCTTTAGGCCGATCACCCAAACGACTTCAAAAACAGATGCAATGATCACCTTTAACCAATTCATCATACTTCCCTCCAATTTCTACTGTTTCGATCAAAACAAAAAAAGCCCAGGAGATACTGTAAACAGTGATCTCCCGGGCTTTTCTCCCTCCGTGGCACAGCTTGGCTGTGAGCTTTCTCTCGGACCAGGCTAGCCATTCTGCTACGGAACCCTAGAAAGCATTTCTCCTATACAATTACTTACGATTATACACATTCCTAGATTTGATTCAACTCTTTTGATAAGGGAAACTTCTGCCATTAAGCTCCACTTCGATACATTGTCGGTGTGCAGTCTTCAATCAATTTAAATTTAGCATTAAAGTAGCTTTGGTGTGAATAACCAGTCAATCGAGAAATTTCTTCTAATGACAAGTCAGTTTCCTTTAATAGTTTCTTAGCTTCTCGAATTCGAATATGATGCAAGGTTTCTCTGAATGCTTGCCCTGATTCTGCTTTAAAGCGCCGGCTTAACGTGCTTTTATTCATCCGCAGGGCCTCCGCACAATCTTCTAAACTCCATTGGGCATCCCAATAATTCGATTCGATTAACTCCCTCGCTTTTTCAACAAATGTTCGGGAGCCTTCTTGCAAATGCTCATGATTCTGTCCTAAGAGCTCTGTTGTGAATGCGAGTAACTCTTGAACAATTTGATAGACGACCGGTGTATGGATGATTTGCTGAAACACTTTATGGTAAAAGGCTTCAAGTGTCCCATCGACAAGATTGTATGATTTCATATGACGCCGAATTTGAGCTAGCACACTCGTTAATCGGATGCGAATAATCTCTGGGTCAGGGTAAGGAGAGGTGAAAGTTAAAAATTCCTGTTCTAACCATTCACGAATCGCTGGAATCTCTCGTCTTTCTAGCATTTTAATCCATTGCCGCTGCTCAAGTGGCGTTAGAAATGGATCCATTTCTAAGGGAGTCTGGTCTTCCCTTTCTTCTATGATAATGTCATAGCCTTCAAAGAAGATTCTTCTTGTTAGATGTGTTGTTTCCTGGTACGTTTTCTTTAGTGAGCTTCCTTTTGATGCCGTCTTCATCACAATAGCTAACGGTTCATCCATCTTCTTTTTCCAATCTGTTAAAAACGCATAGTACTCCTCTTGAACGAGCTTCTTCTCTTTTGTTTCCTGTACACATAAGATGAAGTTTGCTAGCGCGAACACTTCGTGAAATCCTGTAAATGAATACCGTTGAACCGCTTGATACACGAGCGGAAGTGTCTCGGCATCAGGCGTAAGAAAAGCGACCATCGTCACTTGATGCTCATATTCCCTGTCTGTTAAGAACAGATCCGAGTAATCCATCACTTTTGGATCAAGCGACTCAGTCAACACTTCGTTCGCTGACTGCTGATGATTACGCAAATGAAAACGAATTTGCTGAATATGTTTAATTAAATCATCTGGGGAAAACGGGCGAAACAACACATCTTCTGCTCGAAAGCGAAGAGCACGATAGGCAGTCTGAAACATACGCTCAGACGAGATAAATAGCCAGCGAATCAGTTGATGATGCATCAACCCTTCGAACTGCGCCCCCTCATCTTTCCAACGATCCATATCTAAAATAATCAAATCAGGCTTCTGCTTTTGAATGCTTGCCTCTAACGCTTCGACACTCTCAAGCCTTGTTAAAACAACTGCTGTAAAATGAGACTCAATCATCCAACGAATCCCTTGGGCTTCCAATTCATCTTTAGCTACTAAATAAATCTCCATTGCTAACACCTTCTATCTATACAAAAGACCCACATCACACATGTGGGTACTTTTGTAAACTTGTTCAATTAAAGAATCATCGCCGCGATTAAGCCAAAAATCACGAGCGGAATATTGAAATGGATGAACGTAGGGACACATGTATCCCAAATATGATTATGTCTTCCATCGGCATTCAAACCAGCAGTCGGACCAAGCGTACTATCTGAAGCTGGTGAACCGGCATCTCCAATTGCCCCTGCTGTTCCAATTAATGCCGCGGTTGCTAGTGGCGAAAAGCCAAGAGCAAGACATAGAGGGACGAACAAAGCAGCTAATATCGGAATCGTACCAAATGATGAGCCAATCCCCATCGTGATAAACAATCCAACTAGTAGCATCAGGATCGCAGCAAGCAACATACTATCACCAAGATAGGCAGTTGATGCCTCTACTAATGTCTCGACGGCCCCTGTTTCTTTTAAAATCGTCGCATAACCCGATGCAATCAGCATCACAAAGGCAATCATCCCCATCATCTTAATCCCGTCATTCACAAAGTGATCTCCTTGTTTAAACGGAACAACTCTAAATCCAAACATCAACACAATACCTGTAAGCGCTCCCAATATTAACGAATCAAAAGTCAGCTGCACAACTAATGTCGCAATAATCGCCACAATCGTTAAGAAGTGCTTCATCGTAAAGGATTGCTTTTCCATTTCAGAAGTCGCAGCAATTTCAGACTCTACTTCTATTTCAGGCGTGAGGACACGGTCATTTCGATAGGTAAAGAAAATCGCAATCAATAAGCCGACTACCATCCCTAAGCCTGGCAAAAGCATCGCAAGTGGAACCTGTGTAATCGCAATCTCCATACCATTTGCTTGCATTTCCCCAGAAATAATTCCATGGTAAATCAAACCAAACCCAGCTGGAATCATAATATAAGGTGCTTTCAATCCAAATGTTAGAGAAGTCGCAACGGCTCTTCTGTCTAACTTCATTTTATCAAACAAATGCAACAGTGGTGGAATTAAAATTGGAATAAATGCAATATGTACAGGCACTACATTTTGAGATAAACTCGCAACCCCTGCAATCGTAAGCAGCATGAACGCTTTTTTCCCTTTTAGGGCATTAATCAATAGCCTCACTAAAAATCCGGTAATCCCAGAATACCCAATCATCACCGCAAACGCTCCAAGTAAAATATAACTGAGTGCGGTACTTGCTTGACCACCCATACCTGAGACAAGCATATCAATTGTTTCAACGACATCTAGCCCCGCAACAAGACCAGCTGTTAGAGCAGCAAACAAGATGGCTAATACAACGTTCACTCTTAATAAACTTAGTACGACCATAACAATGACAGAAATAACAACAGCATTTAGCAAACGGTTGACCCCCTCTGATTATCACCTATGTACGCTCAATCAATTTCAAATTTTCAGTTATTCATTATTAAAATAAATCTACTTACCTAGAACGATGTGAATGTTACTAGGTAAGTAAACTCGTTTATCTTGTTTTTGAATGCATTTCATTTTTTTTTATCTTTCCTACTGTTGAGGTCTTTTCTTTTAACCACGTATTAATTGCTTCAATGTCTTTTGAGAAGACACGATCTTCGCTAATTGTTGGCGCAATCTCTCTTCCCTCATTCAAGAAATGACGAGTCGCTGATGCCATCTTCTCCACCCCTCTTATCTCAGCTGCTTGCATGCCACAAATCGTCTCAATCGATAGGACGCGACGCGTATTCGTGATCACTTGATATGCATGTCTTGATCCGATCGTTCCCATGCTCACATGGTCTTCTTGGTTAGCTGATGATGGAATCGAGTCGACACTTGCAGGGTGAGCGAGTGTTTTATTTTCTGAAACAAGCGATGCCGCAGCATATTGCATAATCATGGCACCTGATTGTAAGCCTGGCTCCGGACTTAAAAACGGTGGCAAGTCATTCAGTTGTGGATTCACTAAACGCTCAATTCGACGCTCCGAAATGTTGGCAAGCTCTGCCATTGCAATCGCTAAGAAGTCCATTGCAAAAGCAATCGGTTGCCCATGGAAGTTGCCCCCTGATAACACCTTTTCTCCGTCATTAAAAATAAGTGGATTATCGGTTGCGGCATTCATTTCAATCTCGAGCTTCTCTTTGACATAATTTAATGTCTGCCAAGTTGCACCGTGAACTTGAGGAATACAACGAATCGAATACGCATCTTGAACACGTAGTTCACCTTGTCTCGTTATTAATTCACTATCTGCTAAATGGTCACGAATACGAGCTGCTACGTCGACTTGTTCCTTGTAGCCTCTAGCAAGATGAATATCTTCATCAAATGCATCAATGATTCCTCTTAGACCTTCAATCGTCACCGAGGCAATCACCTCTGATTGATACGCTAGCTTTTCTGCCTCTAAGTAGGCAACCACACCCATTGCCGTCATCGCTTGCGTACCATTAATAAGAGCTAAGCCCTCTTTAGCCGTTAACGTAATCGGGAAAATACCTTCTTTTGTTAGAGCTGTTAAAGTAGGAACC
Organism: Alkalihalophilus lindianensis; assembly: GCF_032843265.1. Classification (NCBI taxonomy): domain Bacteria; kingdom Bacillati; phylum Bacillota; class Bacilli; order Caryophanales; family Bacillaceae; genus Alkalihalophilus; species Alkalihalophilus lindianensis. The sequence continues at coordinate 57,785 of NZ_JAWJBA010000001.1, read as the reverse complement.
TTCTGACCTTTATAAAACACTTCTCCTTCCCCAATTAACGCAAGTGCAAGATGAGATAATGGCGCTAAATCCCCACTCGCACCAAGCGACCCTTGCTCAGGAACGACGGGGTGAATATGAGCATTGACCAAGTCTAATAACCTCTCAATAACAACCGGCCTGACTCCAGAGAAGCCTTTTAGTAAAGCATTGGCACGTAAGAGAAGCATGGCTCTTGAGACGACCTCAGGAAAAGGTTGCCCTATTCCACATGCATGAGAGCGAATTAAATTAAGTTGCAATTTTTCAACATTGTCTTTATCAATATACACATCACTAAACTTCCCAAATCCCGTTGTAATCCCGTATACAATGCGTTCCTCAGCAACGATTTTCTCAACCGCTTGACGACTCTTCTCAACTTTCTTGCGACTCTCATCTGAAAATCCCACTTTATCTCCATCAAATAATACTCGTTTCACTTCATCGAATGTTAACGTCTGACCGTTTAATAGAACCATTTTTCTCTCTCCTCTTCATTTCACTTTAGGCAAGTAAAGGGACAATAGAAAAGGGGACTATATCAATGAAATCTTCAAAAAAGATTCCAAGATATAGCCCCCTATTTGCTAAAATACTATGGGCGTATTATATGTGATTGATTCCAAGTCCAATCGCTTCGTGCTCTGATCCTTTTACAGGTGCACCAATGGTTCCATATAACGAAACCGCAATCCAATCTCCCTCTAGCTCATTTTCATAAGGATTGCCCCTTAACACAGCAAACGATAATCCTACGGTCCGATGAACAGAACCTAGTTGAACCTGGCCTCTCGTAACACCATGTAAGGCTTCGATAATGGCATGGTACAATGCATGCGTTTCACGATAGATATTCGGTTGGATAATCCCATTTTTCTTTGCAGCCGTTTCAATGGCTGCTACGACTTTATGCGCTTCCATTGAACCCACTTTACCTGTACAACCATTCCAATTCGACTGCTTCAGTGTTGCCAATTCTTGCTCAGAATCATCTGAGAGCAACAACATAATAGCATGTCGACCAATTCGACGTTCATTACTTAATGCCATACGAACAACTCTTTCACTTTTCTACTTGGCGCTCGCCAACTAATAACTACATTTAGTGTAAGCGCTTTATTTTCAGCTGTCAATAAAATTTTCGAATGTGCTTATAAAATGGGTAGAAATCAAACAGGACACCAACGTCTTTGTTGGTATCCTTGTATGAACGCTATACTAAAACCCTCGGATCTGAATCCGAGCGTTCCTTTTCCTCCATTACGGCACTAACACAGCATCAATCACATGAATCACACCGTTTGAAGCCTGGATATCTGGTGTGACCACATTTGAGTTATTCACTCTTGTCGGATTAAGTGAGATCGTCACTTCTTTATCCGCTAATGTTTTGACCTTCATTCCGTCTTTTAAATCTCCTGAAAATACTTTACCAGGTACAACATGATACAAAAGGATCGTTGAAAGATCTTCTCTTGCTAATAATTCGTCTGCTGTAATCCCTAATTCTTGTAGAAGTTTATCAAATGCCTCATCGGTTGGAGCGAATACCGTGAATGGCCCATCAGCTTTCAGCGCCTCTACCAAATCCGCTTTCTCTAATGCAGCTGCCAACGTATTAAATTGACCTGCTGCCAACGCCGTATCAACGATGTCCTGCTGTGTTTCCTCTGCCGCAAACACAGCCTGAGAAAATGAGATGATCATCGCAAATGCTACGAGTACCAGTGCCATTTTTTTACCCACCAAAAAAACCTCCTTTTATTTGCCTGCAAGCTTATGTTAAGTCTTCTAGCAGGAACTTGTGTCAAAAGGTAGTATTCGTATGAAATACATTTTTATCCTAAAATGTGCAAAAAAAATATGTATCACCCATTTCATAGAAAATGGACCAAACCTAATCCTGTTTGGTCTTTTCTCTACTACACGATTCTTCGTCCACTTTTGCCTAACGCATAATAAATCCCGTGTTGCAATGACTGGAGACATTCGTATTCTTTCAAATTTGTTAACGTTTTTGTGATGGTTAAAGCGAGCTCTGCAGAGATTCCGACTAAAATAACTTCTGTTCCAAGCAACCTTGCTGCTGAGCCTAATTTATCAATGGCCGCCGCTGTATGTTCGCACATATTTCCGTTTAATCCGGTTAAATCTAACAATAAGTACTTCGCTTGATATTTTGGAAGTTGAATGAGGATGTTATCTAATAAATCTTCCGTCCTCTCACGATCATAGATACCTATCATCGGAACAACAATAATGCCTTCTAAAACAGGGATGATTGGAGAAGATAGTTCTTTTACTAGATCCTGCAATGCCTTTGTTTTATCATTTACAAGATCTTCAAGTTGAGCAATTTTCTCTGCTTCCTGTCGCCTTGAGAGTTCATGGATATTATGTTGGATGCTCACTTCCGAAGGGAAATACTTCACGATACTATGAGGATGGTCCTCATCTTGATACTGGAGGATTTTATACCAATAGTTTTTTTGGAAAAGCCCTGATAATACTCCTGCATAATGAGAAGGAACAAAGATCCCTTTTGTGTTCTTATCGTCCAATTGATTCATTTTGTATTCCCAATCATCTTGGATATAAAGACTAAATGTATCATTTTCAATATCGATTTCTTTAATCTCTACTTTCCCCCAGCCCGCCGTTGCATACGTATTAGATAGCCACTCCACTACATTAGTTGTATCAATATTTTTCATATCACGAAAGCCCTCGCCAACAATTAGCCCTTGACGAAATCCGGTCGTTTCAAAAACAAGCTTCGTTGCTTCGACACCTGAAATTTCTTTGATTGTGTCAAAAAAGGTTTTCATGGCTGAAATCCAGAAAAAGACAACGTCACCATTCTCAAACAACACATCGCCCGTTTCTAGATCCCACTTCAACTCCACTCCACCTACGGTTAATTCCTTTTTCTTATCCATATAGATGCATCCTCCGCTAGTTTTCGACCTCAAATGAATCTACTCGTAAGTAGAATTTTCAATTGATTTGACAAATCTACTCCTTAAAGGTACTACTACCCTCTTCCCACTAAATCTAAGCATAAAAAAAGCCAGCCTGATGCTGACTCCTTACATATCTTCCTCCATTAGCGTAGAGATCTGCCAGCTCACACCAAATTTATCAGTGACTTGTCCGTATGACGGACTCCAAAAAGTCTCTTGCAGCGGCATCGTCACCTCGCCACCTTCTTCTAATTTTGCAAAGACCTCGTTGGATTTACTTGCATCGCTAAATGTGATCGCAATTGTCACCTGTGAGCCAAGCTGATACGGCTGGCCAGGGAATGTATCAGAAAGCATAAGCTGCGTTTGACCAATTTTCAAACTCGCATGCAATATACGAGCTTTAGCCTCCTCTGGCAACTTAAACTCAGGACTCTCCGGCATCTCCCCAAACGTTTGCACACCTAATACTTCTGCCTCTAACGCTTCCTTATAAAATTCAACCGCTTCTTCTCCATTTCCATTTGTCACAACATAAGGATACACACCTAGGATCATAAGGACACCTCTTTAGTTTTTTACAGCTTGCTTATTTTCTCTATAATACCATATATTTCATGTTTGCAGGGAATGAAGATTGTATCCTTTCTACTTATTAAATCTAAATTTTCTCTAAAGTTATCTCCAAACTCCTTGAAACTTTTGGCAATTACATGCGTAAATAGACTGAATACAAATAGAGGAGGAATTCCCATGTCAGAAACTGCACATCAAATTGACCCGGTAGAGCCCAAAAAGGAGAAGCCATCCTTATTTAAGGTGATTACTGATCCGGGTGAACAGTTTAGTAGAATCAAAGAAAATCCAAAGGTCCTCGTGCCCTTGTTAATTGTTACCGTGATTTATGCTTTATGGGCTGCGATCATGGCATTTACAACAGATTTCCAAGCACTTGTAGGAGACATTCCTAATGGAGGGGATGCGGCATTCTTTGCAGAAGCTGAAGGATTTATTCGAATGACGACTTTTATCACTTCCATCATCATGCCTACCCTCGGAGCAGTCATAGGAGCCTTTATCATGTGGATTGCTGTGAAATTAACGGCAGGTAATGCTACATACAAGCAGTTATTCTCATTGAATGTATTTATAAGTTTGATTGCCGGACTTGGTCTATTAATCAATATTTTAATTGCCACTATGTTCAATCTTAATCCGATTCAAATGATTACTGGGTTGACCGTTTTATTTGACCCGTTCGACCCCCTTTATGCTTTTATCGCTATCTTTGAAGTCTTCGCCTTTTGGACCTTAATCCTTACTGCATTAGGATTACAAATCGTTGCCTCTATGCGACCAGCTACGGCTTGGACAGTGACGCTAGTAATTACTGTTGGTGCGGCAGTGATCAGCTTTCTGACTTCAGGAATGTAGGTGAGCATGTTGAAAAAGAAAAAGCTTTTAATCGGTGTAGGTATAGCTGTTGCTGTAATTGGGTTTACGACTGTTGGCGTGCTACAATCTGATGCCAATCAATCATTTGAAGTAGACCTGATCCAACCACAAAAAGAGATGATGAAAGATGAAGTGATGATTCCAGGTGAAGTAGAGCTTGCCGAAACAGAAACGATCTCCATACGCCCTGGTGAAGAGCATGAACTACTCGTTGAAGAAGGTGATGTCGTAGAAGAAGGCAATCCCCTACTCGAGTACACTAGTGATGATCTCGACTTTGAGAGTGACCAACTGGCTCTTCAAAAGGAATCTAGCTACTTACGTATTAACCAGGTGGATAAGCAACAGAAGCGTCTTGATGATAAAAAGGAAGAACTTGAAAAAGAGATGAGTAAAGCCGATGCTGCACAGATGATTGAAGAGGACCGTGAGCAATTAGACTATGAAAAGCGTGCGGCGAATCTAGAGTTACGTCAGCTCCTCTTACAAGAAGAGCAATTAGAAAAGCAAGCAACAGAACGAATCGTGAAAAGTCCGGTCGCAGGCACAATTGTCACAATTAATAAAGGTGCTGACCCCCAGATGACGATTGCTTCTGTTGACCAATTTACGATTAGTGGCTATGTCTCTGAGTATGATTCGTTGGTAATCAAAGAAGGTCAGGAAGTAGCGATCCAATCAGATGCTATTTTGGATAAAGAATGGACGGGGGCAGTCATGGCGATTGATTTCCTTCCAGAGCAAGGGGAGGCAGATTCAAGCCTTAGATACCCTCTTACTGTAAGCTTTGAATCAGGTGACACCTCTGATCTCCGTCCTGGTTACCAGGTGATCTTAAATGTGGTGACTGAAGAACGCGAATCTCTTTCTCTCCCATTTGATGCCGTCGTACAAAACGATGAGATGTCTTATGTGTATGTCGTTGAAGATGGGATCGCTGTGATGCGGGAAGTCGAACTAGGGATGACATCAGACGGTTCCTTTGAAATCCGCTCAGGTCTTAGTGAAACCGATCAAGTTGTGGCAGAAGTACCTACTGGGTTAAGTGACGGAGGGGAAGTGACCGTCCGTGATTAAACTCGAACAAGTAACAAAATCTTATAAGCTCGGTACAAGTGAAGTAACCGTCTTAAAAGGGATTAACCTTGAGATTGAAAAAGGAGATTTCCTTGCCATCATGGGTCCTTCTGGTTCGGGCAAATCGACGCTTATGAACATTATCGGCTGTCTCGATCCTCCTAGTTCAGGCAGGTACTTACTTACTGGTGAAGATATTTCAAAGTATGATGATCAAGGCCTTGCGAAAGTCCGTAACCGTGAGATTGGATTTGTGTTTCAGCAATTCCACCTACTCCCTCGGCTGACTGCTAAGAAGAACGTCGAACTACCGATGATTTATGCAGGGATAAAAAAGAAAGAACGGGAACACCGTGCAGAGATAGCCTTAGAAAAAGTTGGATTAAAAGAACGTATGGATTATCTTCCTAACTCGTTGTCCGGCGGGCAAAAGCAACGTGTGGCGATTGCCCGGTCGCTTGTCAACGACCCTACGATTATTCTTGCCGATGAACCAACCGGGGCTCTTGATACTAAAACGAGCGCTGCAATCATGGACTTACTCGTTGATCTCAATCGGGCAGGCACGACAATAGCGCTGGTCACCCACGAGCCAGAGATTGCTGAGTACACAGACCGAACTATTTTTGTTCGAGACGGAGAAGTACTTGACCAAGGAGAACGGCGAGGTGAGCGATACTCATGAGCCTAACCGAAAACCTCTTTATGGCAATCAATTCGATTCGAGCTCATAAAATGCGCTCAATCCTTACGATGCTCGGGATCATTATTGGGGTGGCTGCAGTCATTATCGTTGTCGCAATTGGTCAAGGTGGAGAGCAGATGCTGAAATCCTCGATCGCTGGTGAAGGGAATACATCAGACATCTTTTACATGCCATCGGACGAAGAAATACAAGCCAACCCGAACATCTGGAACGAACCTGCTTTTACAGTCGATGATATCCGAGCACTCGAACAAATTAGTGGCATTGAGAACGTTGTAGCAACAAGCAATGAACACAGTTCAGTTCGCTATCAAACAGAAACAAAGGACGCCTCTATAACCGGGGTCAGCGAGGCATATTTAAATGTTCATGAACTCGCCGTGGCTGAAGGCACCGGCCTGGGACAAGTTGACTTTTTAAGCGGAAGACGAGTCGCCCTTCTCTCTCACTCTCTTGCTGAAGAGTTATTTCCTGAAACCTCCGCACTTGGAGAAGTGATACGAGTAGCCAATCAGCCAATTGAAGTCATTGGGGTGCTTGAAGAGCCTACTGGACTCTTTGCCTTTGGCGTCCAGGAGATCTACATGCCATGGGAAACGTGGCGAAATGTCTACGGGAAAAATGACTTTAATCAAGTCACGATCCAATCTTCTTCTTTAGAAGAACTTCAGGAGGCTGGTGAACAAGCAGCTCTACTATTAAATAATCGAAATGGGACAGAAGAAGCCTATCAAATTATGAATATGGAGGAGATAGCTGAAGGCATTGGTCAAATTACACGAATCATGACCTTGATTATTGGCGGGATTGCCGGGGTCTCATTATTTGTAGGAGGCATTGGCGTCATGAATATCATGCTCGTATCGGTTACAGAACGTACCCGAGAAATCGGAATTCGTAAATCACTCGGTGCGACACGCCAGCAAATTCTTGTTCAATTTCTCATTGAATCCATTATACTCACCCTTATTGGAGGAATGATTGGCATTCTCGCCGGAGGGGGCATTGCTGCACTGATTTCCTATTTTGCCGGATGGCCTTCCTTATTATCTTGGCCAGTGATAATTGGGGCTCTCTTGTTCTCGATGGCACTTGGAATTATCTTCGGTTTATTACCAGCCAATAAAGCAGCTAGACTTAACCCAATCGAATCCCTTCGATATGAATAACGAAAACCAGGACGAGATATGTTTCGTCCTGGTTTTTCATACAGGATAGAAACGACATTAAAAGGAGCTGATGATGTGAGGAATAAAATATGGCTTTCAATCATTATAGGTATTCTGACCGGTGGAACCATCTCTTTCTTTCTGTATGAAGGAGAACCCGTATTTTTCCAAATCGAATACATTCACCCTAACGAAAGCGTCAAAGTGTGGGAACAAAATTTCTATGTCACGGTCAGCGCCTTTCGCATCACGTTGCTATCTATAGTGGCGTTTTTTTGGGGTTGTGGCTTGTTGAGAAAGTGATGAGAGCAGTAAGATAAACGTCCTTTTTATAAACCTAACTAATAGACATATTAATAATCAATAAGACTTTGTTTGTTGCACTTTAATTTTAGGCCAAGTCGCTTTCCAATTTTTCTTCAAGATGCGCTTTTTATAGACGAAAGCAAGGTCTTCGTTTTCCATAAAATAAGGTGTGGGCTTAACTACTAAGCTTAAAAGGTCCTTTATCCCAAACGGAGCAGCTAGAATGACATTTCCTTGTTCATCTAACTTCACTCCTAATGCGGTTGCAGTTTCTGGGAATTTTGAGATGGCATCAACCGAAGAGGAATAATGAGGAATATGATTAGGTATATGCATTCTTGCTTCATTTTTTACTGACCACGGAATAGATGGCATAATTACACTTAACCTTTTTTCTAGTTGCTTTTCTTCTAGTTCATCAATATTTTCAGGATCAAAGTAGATTACATCTACATCGGCCATAGCTGTACGATCTTTAAACTTATGCAGTGTATCCCATATTTTTGAACGTACAAACCCTGCACATATCCACCAATCAGGAAGATTTAATTGTTGCGCTGCTTTTAATACGTCCATCATCCATTCGTCTTGTTTAATTAGTTCTATTACACCATTTTCGCTTTTAGCCATCAAAAAACCTCCTAAACGCAATCTACCTACTAAAGATGCAAAGTTAATTTTTATTTACCTTTTCTACGTTTTCTTTTGGAATCCAACCTTCTTCTGTATTCGATGTTCTTTCCACCCAAAACCAACCATTCAGTTCTTTATGTAATGTAAGTAGCTCCCCAACCTCTACATCCAATTCTTTTGCAAAGTAATCTTCTACTATGTATCCCCGATTACGATGAACGTTAATGATTTGTGCGGGGACCCAACCTTCTAAACATTTATCAATAGTGTAACAGTACACCCAATTCTCCCATTCTTGCTTCCCTTCATACTTTTCTCCAACTAGCACCTTCTGTCCTTCAAGAAGCTTGATTGGATTAGGGTAATTGCTGGTGTGTTGTTTTAATACAAGATAAAGAGTGTTTTTTTCAGTCATACCTTATATCTCCTTTAGCAATGGACTACCTTTATGAATTCTTCAATGCATCATACTCTTTTTTCAATATCCCCATAATCATTTCGTCTGAATAGTGATTGTTAATATAAAGGGATTCTCTTATGATCCCTTCTGTCTTGAATCCTGCTTTTTCGTACGACTTTATGCCACGAACGTTATGTGAAAATACCTCAAGTTGGAGTCGATTCAAATTAAGCGTATCAAAAGCAAATTGTAGCGCTAATTGGAGAGCTTCTGTGCCATAGCCTTTATTAAAATGATTGGTGTGATGTAGGGCAATCCTGAAGCCAGCCTTTTTATTCTCTTCATCTATTTCCAAAATCGATAAATCTCCTATAAGCTCTTCTGTACCTGTTAGGCAAATGGAAAAGTCATAGCGCGTTTCGTCACTCATTATTCTTTGATAATACTCACTTAATTGCTCCATCGAAAACGCACTTCTTGTGCCGGTCATGTACCTTATCTCTTCATCTTGAATGGCTTGATATAAACTCTCTAGATCTTTCTTTTTGATTGTTCTTAAATACACAGACTCACCCTTCATTGCGTTCACCTCCTTCTTTTTTCATATCCTACCCTTGGATCCTAAAACTGCAAGCTAAACCCCTCAAATCGATGAATCCCCGTTCCAAAATTCACGAGTTCTTGATTACGTAATTCTTCAACCGCACGCTTCACTTCATTTAAGAGGGTTGGATCAAGTCCGATTGTATTATGTGCCCCATAAATCTTTGTTACGTTAGTCAAATTCGCGATTTTTTCTAATGAAATCACTAAGTCCACAGGATTCGTTGTCGGGAAAAATGCATAGATAGGCGTTTCATCATACAATAAATCACCCGTAAATAAATATCCTTTGCGGTGATCATAGAGTGCTATATGACCTGGGGAATGACCAGGGGTGTGATGGATCGTCAACGTTCTATTCCCTAGCTCGATTTCATCACCATCTTCTAGCACACCCGTAGGCTTCCCTTTAAATGGTTGATAGGTTTTTGGATCAAACGTTTCTGGAGTGGGCTTTGTGATGTCACGGCTCACATCTTTTCTTATTTGCTCAATTGGCAGCTTTTTGATGCCATTGATCAACCAATCTTCTTCCTCTTTATGAACATAAATTGTGTCGAATTCACCGTGACTTCCAATATGATCCCAATGCACATGCGTAGTAATTACGATAATTGGTAGTGTAGTCAACTGATCTGTGATTCTTTTGATGTTGTTTATGCCAAGACCTGTATCAATTAACGCTGCTTTCTCATCTCCAATGACTAAAAAAGAATGGACCTTTTCCCAATGGCCATATTCACTAATTGCAAATGTATCCTCATCGATCTGAGTCACGGTGAACCAAGAGTCTGTGATGCTCCCCATTTTTCAATCCCCTCTCTCAACCTTCATTGCGGTTATCAACTCTATTCTTCAGACCTCATCCAAGAAATCGTCTCACGGATTCCTTGTTTATATGAAGTACGTGGTAGTGATGTTACTTCACTTTCATACTTTTCTCCGCTTAAAAGGACTGGTTGTTCTGTTAGATACATCATTTCCACCAGTTCTCTCATGAAGGGTGAAAATAAACCCATGAAGCGAACCATATTTGTTGAAACAGTTCTTACCGATTTTTGATAGCCCGTTTCCTCTCGTATGATGGCTAAAAGATCTTTTCCTGCAATAGCGTGTGCGGCCGGAACATTCCACGTTTGATTATACGTTTCTGAACGAAGTGATAACTCAACCATCGCTTTTGCACCATCACTTGTATAAAGGTATTCCCTTGCGACGTTCAGACCTCCCACGAAATTAGTTTTCTTATTTTGCACGACATTTTTTAGCGTTTCATGAAGAATGGTATTATTCGCATTGGGCCCATATAAATCAGGCATATGGACAATTAATGTCTCTACCTCACTCTCTAACATTCTCTTTTCCATGTCATATCTGATTTTTCCTTTTTTTGTGTGAGGATTTTTTTTCGTTGATTCCGTGACACGAGTTGATTGCTTACCATATGCGTATATATTATCGACAAGCGCCACTTTTGCGCGTTTTATCTGAGCTACTTCCAATAGACTATCCATACATTGAAAATGTTTCTTCTCCCACTCCTGATATGGAAAACTTACTGCATGAAAGATCACGTCGACACTATCAGCAGCCTTCAATACGTCTTCTTTCACTAGTGCATCCCCAGGATAAATCGTGACATTTGATTTGTTTTCGTAAAGCTCCTCAAGCTTTTCTTTTCCTCTTGAAAAAGCAATGACATCAATTCCTCTCGCCACCAATTCACCTACTAATGCATACCCTATTCCACCAGACGCCCCGAGTACTAATGCTTTTTTCATCCATATTACCTCCTTATTAACCACTGGTCAATTAAAGTTAAATAGTTCGCTCTAAGTCATCGTTCATTGCCTTAGAGCGCTTTAATGCGTTAGTGCTTTGATAATAAAATTGACATGTATATGAGCAGCCTCTTTCGCTTCCTCAAAATGATCGACCTGACTATGATAATGAGAAACAAAGCCATGCAGAGCAAGAAAGGCTGAATAAATCTCGCTGATGGGTAACTTATTCGGGGACAAGGCTTGCACTGATTGAGCAAATCTTTGATAACTAAGATTAGCAGCCTCTTGCGATAAGGTGTGCACCTCATTGTTTTTGAACATAAACATCATTTCGTACTGGCTTTGATGAGTTAAACCGAATTCAATAAAACAGAGGAGTAGATTCTTAAGCTTTGTCTGCTGGCCAGCTGAACGATTAACAACTTCCTCTATAAGCTGATTCAACCTATTGAAATACTCTTCAATAATCGCATAGAATAATTCAGCTTTGTTGCTGAAATGATAATAGAGTGCGCCATGGCTGCAACCAAGCTGCTTCGCTATACTTCTCATTGATACCTTTTGAAAGCCCATTTCAATAAATTGAGCCCTTGCTTCTTTTAAAATCATTTCTTTCGTCAGTTCTTGTGATGATGATTTACGTGGTGACAGACAGAGCTCCTCCTTCAATTGACCATTGGTTAATTAAAGCTTAATATATCTTCCCAAATTTATCAAGTACCCATACATTATTCCTGTTCAATGTATCGTTTCGAGAAATATCTTCTCTGTTCCTGAATAGACATAGGCTAAGGGGGGATTTAAATGAATAGTTTTCCACTTTTGTATTTGTCGTGCATTCTTGCTGGGTTTGCATTAATTAGAGTTCCGTTAAGTGGATTTATGGAACCCTTAGAACCTTTAGTATTAATTGTAGGCGTGCTGACGATTCTGTTATTTTCATGTGTCCTTATTTATAAGGGGATATTGTGTCTAGTTGGTAAAGGTTGAAAACTATGAGCTCAGACAAATGTCTGAGCTTTCCCCTTGTATAAAAATACCCTTTCATAGCAAAAGCGCATCGGATATAATCCAGTGCGCTTTTACTTATCGTTACTTACGTTTTTAATTATCTGTCTCCCACTTAGGATCGCCCGTTCGGTACCTTTACTTTTCATTCAATTTAAATTCTTTACCCGAATGTTTTATCCAACAATTCTCGGGTAGAATAAATAAGGATATACGGAGGTGTTCTCGGTGTTTATTGCATTAGTTTTCTTTTTATTCATGTCCTTTTTTTTATCAGGTAGTGAAACGGCCTTAACAGCAGTGAATAAAACAAAAGTCCAATCAAGAGCAGAGAATAATGACAAAAAAGCTCAAAAGCTTTTAGAGTTAATTTCAAAGCCAGAGCAATTTATTACGGGCATTTTAATAGGTAATAATATCTCAAATATTATGCTTCCCACCCTTGTCACCATTATCGCTATTGACTATGGAATTAACATTGGAATAGCAACCGGAATTCTAACAGTGATCTTAATTATTTTTGCAGAAGTCCTCCCAAAATCTATAGCTGCAACTTTTTCAACAAAAACAGCCCTTATAGTTGCTCCAGTAATCAGGTATCTCATTATTTTATTTAAACCACTCATTTATTTATTGTCTAAGTTTACAAATACCGTGATTAAAATCCTTTCTAAAGGCAACAAAGAAGAAAATGGATTTTCCAAAGAAGAAATTAAAACAATGGTAGACATAGCTTTAACGGAAGGAACATTTGTTAAAGAAGAATCTCAAAGGATTAAGGGTGCCATTGATTTTTATACAAAAGATGTACGAGATGCACTAAAAACCCCAAGAACCGAAATTGACGGACTTCCTTGTGATGTTACATTTGAAGATGCGAGGCAGATCGTCATGGAAAGTAATTATACTCGCTATCCCGTTTATAAGGACAACATGGACAATATTGTAGGAGTCTTTCATTCTAAGCTATTACTTAAGTGGTCCTTAAACCCTTCTATGGAAATAAAGGACTTTATGGATAACTCCCCTCTTTTTGTAACGGAATTTGTATCAATTGAAAGAGTATTCAAAATGATGCTTAAGGAAAAAAAGCATATAGCTATTGTCATTGATGAGTACGGGGGGACAACAGGGATCATTAGTCATGAAGATATAATTGAAGCAATGATAGGACAAGACATTGAGGATGAGACTGATGATGCAGGTGAAGTTTTAATTCAGGAATTAACAGACACGCATCTTTCATGTCACGGTAAAATTACGATACGTCGCTTTAACGAAATCTTTAAAACAAAAGTTCCAGAAGAGTATGATACGATTGCCGGATTTATTTACAAAGAACTCGGACATATCCCTTATGAAGGTGAAACGTTTGAGTTCCATCATCTCCACTTTGAAGTTAAAGCTATGATTGACAATAAAATAGTTCAAGTTAGAGTCGCCAAAAAGCTAAAACCTCAAATTGTCTAGTCGGTACTAGAAAAAAGAAAAAGCACAAAAAAATGCTCGGATATGGTATCCGAGCATTTTTTATGCTTATTAGATTTCCTTTGTTAAAAACCATCCCTTTACTTCACCAGTATCACCTAACGTGATCGGAAGATGATCAACTGATATTTCTTCACCTTGTTCAGCAAAACCGGCAATCACAAACTGACCTTCTAGCACGGTTTCTATGTTTGAAATGGTGGGCTCTCCTAAGTTTAACTCTTCTAGTACGTACCAGCTGCCGCCTTGCTTTTGAACGGTTGCGACATTAATTTCATCCTCAGCTAAATAAGCTAAAGCTACCGTTACATCATCAATATTACTTTGAGCGTAAATATGTTGAGGTTCACTTGTAAGTGCTTCTTCAGGAGATGCCCCCTGCCTCATACAACCCGCTAAAACTAGAAAAAATAAAAGGGTTATAGATAAAAGTTTGATTTTTATTTGAATCACTTCCTTATCTTTTATAGGTTGAGGAATAACCCTTTCATACTAAAATCGGAACAAGTTACTTTGGTTCATTCTTCAGTAACTAACCCCATCATACTTATGAAACCCAAAAAGTCCGTACCAGCATACGGTGCTGGTACGGTTTTGTTTATGATGTAGGCATACCGTGTACGGATTTCACTTCTAGGTATTCCTCAATTCCGAAATCACCCCATTCGCGGCCGATTCCAGATTGCTTGTATCCGCCAAATGGTCCGTTAAAGTCAGTGTCTGCGTTATTGATCACTATGCGTCCAGCTTTAATGCTTGAGGCCACATGGCTTACTAGTTCGGTATCTTTCCCTATTACAAAGCCTGCCAGTCCATACACCGTATCGTTTGCCATCTCAATGGCGTCCTCTAGCTCATCGTACGTGATAATTGTTGAGACTGGTCCGAATATCTCTTCCTGCGCAATAACGGAATCGTTGGAAACATCCGTAAAAATAGTCGGTTTCGCGTAATATCCAGTCTTTAGTCCTTCAGGCTTTCCGGTTCCACCGACAAGCAGGGTCGCTTCTTTTTCGCCTTTTTCAATATACGATTGAACGGTGTCCCACTGATCCTCAGAGACAAGTGGGCCAGTAGCTATTCCTTCCTTACGAGGGTCTCCTACTGGGAAGGTCGGCAACAACTCCACTATCTTTTTCTCAAATGACTCTTTCATAGACTGTGGTATAAATACTCTTGTTCCGGCTGAACATACTTGACCCGTGTTTGTCATGATATTGGAGAGAGCTGTCTTCGCTGCATCTTCCACATTCGCATCGTCAAGAACGATAATCGGAGACTTACCACCGAGCTCTAATGCCACTTTCTTTTTCGTTTCCGCAGCCTTTTTCATAATCGTTTCACCGACAGAGCCAGAACCGGTAAAGGAAACGAAATCAATGTCAGGATGAGAGCTGATTCCATTTCCTATGACAGAACCGGAGCCGTTCACAAGGTTAAACGCACCCTTTGGCAAACCAGCTTCATCAATAACCTCGGCCAAGATCATCGCTGCAAATGGTGTCTTTGAAGCTGGCTTTAACACAACCGGGCTCCCTGCCGCAATCGCACTAGCAATTTTGGTAGAGACTTGATTGGTCGGAAAATTCCACGGCGTGATCAGACCGCTCACACCAACCGATTCTTTTAAAAGCGTATGCCCCCCTCTATCCTCTGAGAATGAAAAGTCAGAAAGGGATTCGATTGCTTGTTTAAAATGACCAAGTCCCATATGATAGTGAATCTCTTCTGATACAGATAGAGGGGCACCGAGCTCATCTGTCATGATGTCTATAAGCTCCTCTTTTCTTGCCTCATAGCCTTGCACAATCTTCTCAAGCCACTGGATTCGTTCTTCTTTCGTTGAACGGGAAAAGATAGGAAAAGCTGACCTAGCAGCCTTTACCGCTTTATCCAAATCCTCTTCCGTACCTGAGCTGATTTTACCCATCACTTCTTCTGTAGCTGGATTAATGACCTCAATTGTTTCAGAGCCAGTCGACTCCATCCATTCACCATTAATATAATGCTTTAGTTGATTTCGCATGGGAAAAACTCCTTTTTTATTATGCTGATACACACTTAAATTTCCAAAATACGTATATAGCACTTCTATTCCCAGCAAGTCGATTTCTAAAACAATTGATGGCCGACTAGGTGATGCTCTTCTATTTATCTATTTAAGTCGTTCAAACTTAAACTGTCTCAAAACAAACATACTTATAGAATTTTTTATCTACTTGTAATACAGGAAAATTACTAGGTAAATCATGAAAATCTATACTGATAAAACCATTTTTTTCATAGAATCGGTGTGCCGCTAAAAATTGTGGCGTCGTTCCGAGGTACACTTCTTTTACGCCACATTCTTTTGCCCAGTTAACAGCAGTCTTCAATAAAAGAGTAGCCGTTTTATAAGTTGCTCCTCGGTAATCTTTCTTTACGAACATTTTCCTTAATGCCACTTGATGATTTCCAATATCCAACAGGCTAATCGTACCAACTACATTTCCATCATATAGAGCAACCCAGAAGTTACCATTCCCCGTCTGATAATACTCTTCTATAGCAAATAAATCAGGCTGATCCTCTTTTGTGATGGCTATATTGTACTCCTCTTGTTGAATTTGCAGGATTAACTCTACAACTTGATCCTGATTCTTAACCGAATATTTATGTACATTAGGGCTTACTATCATCTATTTCACCGCCAATTATCATTTTTAATCCTATTCCTATAAAGAAAAGCCCATTTTCCTCTTAATATCTTTTAGAAAAGGAACACTCACTGCTCTTGCTTTTTCTGCACCCATTACTAACACTTCATCTAATTTTTGAGGGGAGGCCATCAACTCGTTGTATATCTCCCGTGGTTCTTCTAGATAGTTATTCATGACCTCAAATAACTCTTTTTTCGCTTGCCCCCAACCAATACCTCCTTCATATCGAGCTCTCATCGCTTCTACTTGTTCCGTGGAAGCAAACTCTCTGTATAAGGTGAATATCGTTGATTCAGCGGGATTTTTTGGTGCTTCTGGAGGCAAAGAATCTGTTTTTATTTGATTGATCCGTTTTTGCAGCTTCTTTAGGCTCTTCAAAAAGAGGGATGGTATTATGATAGCTTTTGCTCATTTTTCGACCATCCAGCCCTGGTAAGACCGCAGTCTCTTCTTGAACTTGAAACTGCGGTAATACAAATGTTTCTCCATAATGATGATTAAAAGATTCAGCAAGATCTCTTGCAATTTCTACATGTTGGATTTGGTCTTTTCCAACTGGAACAACATCTGTTTTTAACATCAAAATGTCAGCTGCCATGAGAATAGGATACGTAAAAATCCCCATATTCACGCCACTATCTACTTCTTTTCCTACTTGTCTATTATGATCAACGATCCCTTTATAGGCATGTGCTCTGTTCATTAAACCTTTGGAAGTAATGCACGCTAAAATCCAATTCAACTCGAATATTTCAGGTACATCACTTTGCCTATAAAGAATCGACTGATTTTGATCTAGTCCGAATGCTAACCATGCCGCTGCAATTCCATTCGACAGCTGAGGGAATTCACCTGGCTCAGGCATCTTCGTTAAAGCATGATAATCAGCTACAAAGTAAGAAGCTTGATACTCTTCATCCTTGGCCAATTCAAGTGCAGGCTTGATCGCTCCGATATAATTTCCTAAATGAATGTCTCCCGTAGGTTTGATCCCAGTTACAATTCTTTTCTTCATCCAAATCCCACCTCTCATTAAAATCAGAAAATACAAAAAGGGTTACTCATCCTAAAAAGGACGAGTAACCCGTGGTGCCACCTTCATTCGTTTACCATTACGTAAACGCACTTATTTCTGCACAGAACCAAACTTTACGCTCCGAATGCATAGTCTTTTTTAACGGTAAGACATCCGCTAGCCCTACTATTTGTTCAGACTAGAAGCTCAGAAGCCCATTCAACCATCATCCCGTGTGAATTCTCACCACCCATCCACTCTCTGAAACGGTCTTATAGCCTACTCTTTTTCGTCATCGCTCTTAGATATTATGATAATAGTAAATTATGGGAGGTGAAAGGTCAAGTGGTGACAAAAGATCTCTTTTTCAAGACTTTAATCTCCTCTTGCCTTTGCATATGTTGATAATTGGATAATGTTATTGAATAAATAGCTTGCTTCTTTCCAAATCTCGTAATCTTTCGTTCGACTTGCATTCCAACCCTCTCTAAAATCCTGCAAGAAGAGGTATTAGCAGTTTGTGTTTCAGCCATTATTTAAGAGTCATTTAAACTTAATCATCACTTGAATGACCACAGAACCATCGAATAGAAATGTCAAAAACCAATATTATTCCTTTATTAGGTATTTATACAAGCGGAGAATTAGTTACCATCATAACCTACAAAAGAAAGGTAGGTAGGTTTATTATGAAATTTAGTTCATATAATTGTTGTGAAAGCTATTATCGATGTAAAAGATGTAAATGTACAATATGTAAATGTATTTGCCCCCCCGGACCTCGGGGACCTGCTGGACCTCAAGGCGATACTGGGGAACAAGGACCTCAGGGACCTGCTGGACCTCAAGGCGATACTGGCGAGCAAGGACCTCAGGGACCTCCTGGACCTCAAGGCGATACTGGTGAGCCAGGACCTCCTGGGCCTCAAGGCGAAACTGGCGAGCAAGGACCTGCTGGGCCTCAAGGCGAAACTGGTGAGCCTGGACCTCCTGGGCCTCAAGGCGAAACTGGTGAGCCTGGACCTCCTGGGCCTCAAGGCGATACTGGCGAGCAAGGACCTGCTGGGCCTCAAGGCGAAACTGGGGAACAAGGACCTCCTGGGCCTCAAGGCGATACTGGCGAGCAAGGACCTCAAGGACCAGCTGGACCTCAAGGCGAAACTGGGGAACAAGGACCTCAGGGACCTGCTGGGCCTCAAGGCGATACTGGCGAGCAAGGACCTCAAGGACCAGCTGGAGGCGTGTTAGCATTTGCAGACTTTTATGCATTAATGCCTCCTGATAATTCTGCGACAGTTGCCCCCGGTACGAATGTAGATTTTCCGCAAGATGGACCTATTAGTGCTGGGGGATTGATTTCCCGTACTGGTGACGACACATTCAACTTGGCTGAAATTGGAATTTATCAGGTCTTGTTTCAGGTGAGTGTGACCGAACCAGGTCAACTCGTTTTAACTCTTGATGGTATTGAACAACCCTATACGGTGGTCGGACGTGCAACCGGCACTTCCCAGATAGTAGGGATGGCTCTTATTGAAACTACAACCATCAATACAATACTCACTGTAAGAAATCCTGAGGACAATGCCACGGCACTAACTATCACTCCTGACGCTGGAGGAACAGAGCCAGTTTCTGCACATCTTGTTATTACGCGACTACAATAGACGGGGCAAAACTACTTTTTCACTAACAGGTACCTCGTATTTCCTGGTTAATCAGACTTTACTGGTTAACCCCTTTTTTATATTAAACCTCTATTACAATAGCAGGGGTGAGACGTGCAGGTATATGGAAGTAGAATATTGTTAGGAAACGATTCGCCCGCCTTTACAAGTCTTTAGGACAGATTTAAACTTTAACTATGTACTTTTAATCTTATTCATCAACGTCAAGAAAATAATGTTCTTGACGATAATGTCAGGTCTAAAACCCTATTGAATGAAGCAAGCCATAGTAAACTAGGTCTTCATATTGATTTTCTTTTTTCACATGGTCAATCAATATACCTTCTTTTTTCATGCCGACTTTTTGCAAAACTCTTCCTGAGGCTGGTTTTGAATGAAAATGACGAGCAAATACTTTATGATAGTGCTTTTCATCAAATGCAAACTAGATAATAGCTTGCGCGGCCTCATTCGCATATCCACTCCCCCAAAATTCCTCTCCGATCCAATAAGCAATTTCACCGTGGTTAAACGCTAGGTTGCTAGATAATGCGATCGTTCCATACAATTCTCTTGATTCTTTATCGGTAATAGCAAACTCGAAGGATCTATTCGACTCAAAGTTTTCAAGATGATGCCCAATCCATGACATTGCATCTTCAATAGAGTAGGGAAAAAAGGAGTTGCCTAATGACAACTCCTTAACTCCATCTCATTATTAAACGATTCTTTTCATACTGTTTGAATGATCCTTTACATACGAGCTACTTCTGAGAGCTCCTGCTCTTAAAAAAACATAACAAATAAATAGCGCACCAATGGAAATTAAAAATAAACTAAATTTCTTTCGTCATAAATACACTATTCTTATTTTCAATATAAGTAGAGAATGGTTTACAACTCTCAAATCCAAAGCTCTCATATAACTTTCTGGCAGGAACAAACTCTTTCATTGATCCAGTTTCTAAACTTAGCCTATTATATCCTCGTTGTTTTGCCTCATCTATTATGTGTTGAAGGATTTTTTTCGAGACACCCTTTCTTAACTGGTTTGATGAAGTTTTCATTGATTTTATTTCTCCATGATTCGCGTCAAGTTCTTTTAGTGCTCCACAACCTAGTAAATCGCTTCCTTCCCATGCACTCCAAAACGTGACTTCAGGCTTTCGTAGACCATCTAGATTCAATGCATGTATACTTTCTGGAGGAGAATGAATTCCCATACTCCTCAGGTGATCCATAATCAATTTTTTCACTTTAGAACCATTTAAATCATCTACTCGTATCTCCATTAATAAGCCCTCCTTATGTCCGTTTTAAGGAGACTCATATAAATTCGGTTTACATATTTTCCATTTTTATATATCTCATCCCGTAGTATTCCATCGCTATGAAAACCTACCTTTTCATAACAGCGAATTGCTCCTACATTATCTGCATCAACAGTAAGATACACTTTGTGCAAATTTAGACGATTAAATGCAAATTGAACAAGAATTTCAGTTACCTCAGTTCCATACCCCTTTCCCCATTCTGATTTTTCTCCAATCCACAAACCTATCTCAGCATGACGGTTCCATGGATCAATTTTAAACAATTGCGCGTTCCCAATTGGCTTATTATCTTCTCCAACTATTGTAAAGTAGATGCCTTTATCATTTGATTCAGCATACTTCCGCGTCCGTTCTCTGACTGCATTAGGAGTTAAAGGAAGTCCACTTCCAGATGGTAAAGTTGCGTTAACGTCCCGATCTGATAACCATTTATAACGAAGTTCCCAGTCTTCTTCAACAACTGGTCGTAACATGATTCTTTTACTTTTTATCATCAAACCATCCTAACTTTAAATTAATTACACCAAAATGTAACTCTACAATAGATATGACTATATCATTCTTCATCTTATTTCAAACTCCTTCTATCAAGGATATTTGTACATGAAAAACAATGTTCGTCATTAAACTTTCTCTGAATAGCAGGACAATATAGATATTTTATCTCCCTGCTCCTCAAACAACATCCTCCCTGTTCCTTCAATCGAGACTTCGAAAGGAAAAAATTTTGCATCTTTAGTTGAGAAAAACCAACGCCGACCATTTTTCACCGTAATGAACAAACCCGTTTCATCGCCTACCGGTGTTAACCCCTCACTATCTTCTCGCCAGTTAGGTAACCCGAGTTGATTCAGCTTTCTTACAAATGGAATGACATCACGAACAACTACCCCTACTTCACTAACATTGAGAAAATCCATAGATGAAAAGCGATGTGTCACACCATTTTTCAAGTTATGGCGGGCAATGAATTCAAGGATATTTCCTGCTGGGTCCTCAAAATAAATGGCGCGAGCATTCCAACTTTTAAAGAACACTTCATCTGAGTCGTTTTCAGTATTTAATTCAACTTTTGATTGAATCCAAGCTTTTGCTTCATCCATTTTGTTTTCTGGAATGTTGATGGCAAAGTGATAAAATGGGTCCTCTAGCTCATTTGATTGCAGGAAAGTAAGAGTAGTTGCCCCTACTTGAACGGTAAATGCCTCTTTGTCTTCTTTCACCATTGGAAGCTCCAGTACATCTTCATAGAAGCTCCTCATTTCGTTTAGGTTGCTCGTCGATAATGAAACCTCAGTTATCTTCATTTATAGTCACCTCTTCTTAACGTACGTAGTATAGGCATGATGTAGAGTACCAAGCCCCTCTACCTTTCTCCGTTAACCATTTCCCATTCACTTAAATACATTCGCTTTGTGATCTTCTTAGGATTTTCTAATGGACAAATTAATTCTAGACTGTTTCCATCAGGATCATTAAAATGGATTTTAGCATGCGCGAAGCCATTATGTGCCATCACAAAAGGTTCAACTGGTTCGAATCCAAATGCTTCTCTAGGGTGATATCCTTTTTCGTTTAACCAAGAAACTGATTGCTTCAAGCCTTCTAAAGTGACCTGAAAAGCGATATGTCTTATGGAAGGATGATACTCAAGTTCTACTTTGTCAGTTTCCCAGAGCCCCAACCAACTTTTATTTTTTTCGATCCACAGAAATGCCAACTTATCTTCATGTCTATGAGAAAATTCTAATCCAATTCCCTTATAATATTCGATTGAACGGTTCAAATCACGAACTGGTAAATGAGCTTCATATAATCCTTTAATCATTAATAAAACCTCCCTTGTATCTATCATACAAGGAGACTTGATAAATCACCTCACCTGAAAAGATGAATATTATCTACAACTTTAGATGTAGAAGCTCAATTTCGAATCAAAAAGAGACAGGAACGCATCCCTGTCTCTCCTTCATCTTCATTATTCATGGAAATTCGTACCGTCAGTCGTCGCATCAATGATACCTGCCCGAATAACAAAGTCACCAAAATGTTCGCCTTCTTGACGTTCTTTTGCATAGCGAGGAAGAATCACACCAAGCTCACGTAAGATTTCTTCTTCACCGATGTTTTCGCGGTACATTTTGCTTAGGCGGCTACCATCAAAGGCTGCACCAAGATACATATTGTATTTGCCTGGAGCCTTGCCGATAAAACCAATTTCACCTAATGCATGGCGAGCACAGCCGTTTGGACAGCCTGTCATACGAATGGTTATCTCTTTATTACGTAGGCCGTTTTCATCAACAATGGCGTCGATTTTATCAATTAAAGTTGGTAAGTAGCGTTCTGCTTCCGCCATCGCAAGGCCGCATGTAGGAAGAGCCACACAGGCAATCGAGCTACGGCGTAGAGCAGAGTATTGCTTACCATCCGTCAAATGATATTGTTCGATCAGCTCGTTTATCTTTTTCTTCTTCTGGTTCGATACATTGGCAATGATTAAGTTTTGATTCGCTGTTAGTCGGATATCACCCGTGTGAATTTTCGCGATCTCGCGCACAGCCGTCATAAGCTTGTAATCATCTGTATCGACAATACGTCCGCCTTCTACAAACATCGTGAAGTGCCATTTTCCTTTAACACCCTTCACCCAGCCGTAGCGATCACCGTTACTATCAAAATGATAAGGCTTCGCTTCATCAAAGCTCCAGCCGAGACGGTTTTCTAATTCCGCTTTAACGTTTTCTAAGCCAAGGCGGTCAACTGTGTACTTAAAGCGGGCATTTTTTCGTTCAGAACGATTTCCGTAGTCACGTTGAATCGTAATCACTTTTTCCGCTACATCAAGAATTTGATCTGGCTTACAGAAACCGATGACTTTAGCAAGCTGTGGATACGTCTCTTTATCACCATGAGACATACCCATACCGCCACCAATGGCTACGTTAAATCCGATAAGCTTACCCTCTTCCACAATCGCAATATACCCAAGATCCTGCGAATACACATCTATGTCATTCGAAGGGGGGACAGCGATTCCAATCTTAAACTTACGTGGCAAATAAAGCGGGCCATACATCGGTTCAACTTCTTCTGTTGCTGGGGTAGAAGCTACTTGCTCTTCATCTAACCAAATCTCGTGATACGCTCTTGTACGTGGCAATAAATCATCACTTAATTTTTTTCCTAACTCATACACTTCCGTATGAATATGTGATTCGTCTGGATTTGATACACTCATCACGTTACGATTCACATCACCACAGGCTGCAATCGTATCAAGCAAAGACGCATGGATTTCTTGAATCGTTTTTTTCATATTCCATTTTAAAATCCCATGCATTTGGAACGTCTGACGTGTTGTCAGCTTTAACGTGCCATTCCCATACTTTTGAGCAAGCTCATCCATCACAAGCCATTGAGCAGGTGTTGCTACTCCACCTGGCATACGAACGCGCAGCATGAATTGATATGCTGGTTCAAGCTTTTGTTTTTGCCTCTCATTCCGAAGATCACGGTCATCCTGCAGGTAGCTACCGTGGTGTTTCATCAGGCGATTATCATCATCTGGAATGCCCGCACTAATTCGGTCGAGCATGACTTCCTTTAATGTACCACGCAAAAAGTTACTATCACTTTTAATGCGCTCAACATCGCTACTAGGGCCGTCTGGCGCTTTTAAAATTTGGTTCCCCATGTTGTCTGTTCTCCTTCCAATCGAAAATCAATATACATCACGTTGATAACGTTTTTGTTGTTGCATGTCGGCAAGATATTGTTCCGCTTTATCACGGCTCATACTGCCTTCTTTTTCAATAATATCGATAAGAGTTGTATGTACGTCATGCGCCATATGCTTCTCATCTCCACAAATGTAAACGGCTGCTCCCTCTTGAAGCCACTCAAACAACTCTTTACTCTGTTCAAGCATTCGGTGCTGAACATACACTTTTTCATCTGTGTCACGTGAAAATGCAACATCCATTTTCGTCAGTACACCTTCTTTCAACCACTTTTGCCACTCAGTCTGGTACAAGAAATCGGTCACGAAATGCTGATCACCGAAGAATAACCATGACTTCCCTTCCACACCTGCTTCTTCACGCTCTTGAATAAACGAACGGAATGGCGCAATTCCCGTCCCTGGTCCAACCATAATAATTGGCGTATCAGGGTTTTCTGGTAGCTTGAAGTTTTCATTATGTTGAATGTAAATGGGCAGCGTATCACCTGGCTGCAGACGCTCTGCACATAAAATAGAGCAAACTCCACTACGATCACGTCCATGAGTCTGATAGCGGACAGCACCGATTGTTAAATGAACTTCATCAGGATTCGCTGATAAGCTGCTTGCAATGGAATAAAGACGTCCTGGCATTTTACGCAGAATCGAGATAAATTCTTGTGTTGATACAGCCCAAGGTCCAAAAGATCGAACTAAATCTAGCAAATCGCGGCCCTCTATATACTCTTTTAACCTCGCTTCATTACCTGCGGATAAAAGGTCTGTTAACTCCTTATTCGCTGAAAGCTTTGACGCCTGCTCTAGTAGTGGTTTCGTTAAAACAGTAATTTCAAAGTGAGAAGTGAGTGCTTCTTTAAGCGGTCGAACATCTCCCTTTTTATTAACCGTCACAATTTCTTCTGGATCCCATTTCATTTCCTGAAGCAGCATATCTACTAGAGTTGGATCATTTTCTGGGTAGATTCCTAGACTGTCACCTGGTGCATACGTGAGTCCAGACCCTTCAAGCGATAACTCAAGATGACGCGTTTCTTTATTTGATCCGCGGCCATTCAAATTTAAATTTTCAAGCACTTCCGCTTTAAACGGATTCGTTCTCGAATATGTTGATTCGCCTGCTTCCGTTACCGCTGTTACCGGAGCCGGAGCAGTACTTGCACCCTGCGCTTCACTTAAGCCATTAATGACTCCTTCAAGCCATTCTGCCGCTGGATCATCATAATCAAGATCACAGTCTACGCGCGGTTGAATACGCGTACCACCAAGCTCTTCTAAGCGCTGATCAAATTCTTTCCCTGTTTGACAGAAAAATTCATAGGAGCTATCTCCAAGTGATAAGACGGAGAAACGAAGGTCATCAAGCTTTGGAGCTCTTCTACCGTGTAGAAATTCGTGGAACGTCAGTGCACTATCCGGCGGGTCACCTTCACCATGTGTGCTCACAACAATCAAAAGATTTTGGAGTTTTTTTAAGTTATTTGGCTTAAAATCACTCATAGAAGAGACAGTTACCTGGAACCCATTATCTTCGAGTGTCTTACCTGCATTCTTTGCAAGCCCCTGCGCGTTGCCAGTCTGTGAACCAAAAAGAATCGTTACTTCTTTGGAGATTGGTTGTACAGCGCTTACTGTTGAAAGTTCTGCCACTGGTGCTTCTGCTGTCGCTGTTGTTGCTGTTCCTTCGGATGCAGCTGTTTGCGACGCAGCAAGATAGCCAGTCAGCCAAACTTTTTGCGACTCTGTTAAGGTCGGCAGAAGGCGGTTAAGGAGGTCTGCCTGCTCCTGATTAAATGGACTGTTCATTACCTGAAATTGCAACTATATCCACCTCACAAAAAAATAGACTTATCATAAGTTAGTTTTAATTATATAAATAAATGATGAACTTATCGTAGTCTCATAATTCCTATAAGTCAAGTATGTTTTAATGATTTAACGACTAAAATCGTCAAAAAATCAGTTTATTCAGAGATTTTTTGGCGCGAATTTTTTTAGAATCAAAATAAATGACCACTTATTTTATGTGTTATATATGAAGTTTAACTTTTTTGAAAAAGTCCAAAGAGCTATAATGTACGCTATATTTCTTTCGTCATGAATACACTATTTTTGTCTTCCCTATAATTTGAGAATGGTCTACAATAATTAAATCCAAAGCTCTCATATAACTTTCTAGCAGGAAAAAACTCTTCGATTGATCCAGTTTCTAAACTTAACCTATTATAGCCGCGTTTTTGTGCCTCATCGATTATGTGTTGAAGGATTTTCTTTGAAACACCCTTTCTTAGTTGGCCTGATGCTGTTTTCATCGATTTTATTTCGCCATGCTGAGCATCAAGTTCTTTAAGAGCTCCACAACCGAGTAATTCGCATTTTTCCCAAGCACTCCAAAACGTAACGTCAGGTCTCCGTAGACCATCAAGATTCAAAGCATGTATACTTTCCGGAGGAGATTGAGCTTCCATCATCCTCAGGTGATTCATGATCAATTCCTTTACTTTCGAACCAGTTAAATCATCTACACGTATCTCCATTAAATAGCTCACCTTCTTATAAACGAATTTTTTTGGATTACCTTGATGAAAAAAGGAAACAAGTCCTTTGATCCATTATATCTTCACAATCATATCCATCTCATTTCAAAAAGCAATGACGTTCTACAACCTCCATCAGCCGTTCATTCCTTTCCCACGATACATTTTCAGACAATCTTGCCCCTGCAATGATTGGCGCCCATTCCATGATTTCTTCTCTAGTGAATCCACTTTTCTTACAATAGATACGTAAATACATTTCCGCTAACTCTTGATCATATTGGGTATACAACAGGTACGTGCGATAGACGTCAGCAAGGATATCCCCGGCACTAGAATCGACCCAATCAATAATCATCACTTCGTTTGTCTCTGTCATCATTATATTGAACAAATGAAAATCTCCGTGACACAAATGATTCTTAGATGTCAGCATACTTAATTTCTGAAGTAAAGCGGATTTATATTTCGTATTTAACTGAGGAGCGAACTCAATTTTGCGCCTTAACTTTACAGCCATTGATTCAAACGAATCAGCTACGATCTGATGAATGACTCGCTGAATATCAACGGCTAGTTCCATGTAATGTGCTGCTTGACCTCTATCCTCCAATAGCATCTCACCCAACGTTCTGCCATTTACAAACTCCATGATGATCGCTTGTCTTCCGTTTATGGTACTAACATCATAGACTTCAGGTACAGGAAGTCCACAAGAATGGGCATACGTTTGTTTCTTAGCTTCGTAGGAGGATTCCCCATCAGGCAAATGATCATGGAAAACTTTCACAATCTTATTTTGATGAAGATAAATTTCTGCCGTATTTCCTTTTGCAAATGGTTTTCCTAGATTCATTGGGTGTCCTCCTTGGGCTAAAGAAATGGTATAGATTTAGAAGTGATCATTAATATGCTCCCACCCATACACAAGTTCAGTAAGTTTCTTTCCAGCAATATCAAGAAAGCTAGTAATCATTCCAAAATCCAGCAATATTCAGACCTCTTATTTCTTCAACATTCCCCTCATCATCTTCCAGGGTGATAGCAGCTTTGGCAAAAAGGATATACCAATCATAAGAATTTCTCTGCACCATAAATACATTTGTCACTATCTCAAACGTATCATCCTCTGTATCACTTGTTCCGATTTTTACACACTCCAAACCATACAAGCATTGATAGCCTTCCATTGAGTTGATGTGATCCTCAAATGAACCAGGATGATTAGGAACACGTAAGATCATAAAAATAGCAATTACAACTACCACCATGCCTATTCGAGTAGATCTCTTGCGATGGATTGATTCAAAGCAGATGATCATGACCAATACTGAATAAAACGTGATCCAGTAAAGCCATTCAAGACCAAAAATATAGCCACCAAAAAAGGAATTTATCCCACCAAAACATAGAAATTGAATACTGCTTTTTATTGATTCTACCTGTTCCTCACCCACCTTGGCCCAAATCCGTTCATCATTGCCTTTTATATAAATGTTATATACAGACAAGCTTAAAATTATTAACATAAAGAAATAATCCATCAGCTCAAATAATAAGTCCATGAACTTCCTTATCTCTCCTCAGGAAAAATCAACTTATTATCTATGAAAATCTTGCAATGAATTTTAAAGAAGCCGCCAATCGCCACTTTAATCCTTTTTCTTTCCCCATTATTTGTTGTAAGCACACCAGCTAATGTAGCTCTTAGTGCCAGCCCGAGGTTTTCATCTTGTAATTCGCCGTCTACATAAAGCTTTTCACCATTAAACCAACGATTCTCCACCTCAATTTGGTGACCCTCATACGTAATTCGGAATGTCTTTTTCACATTATCACTCCTCTTAATCTTTTATTTGCACCTTTTTCTATTGGTTGATTTTAACATAAATTCCATTCGATTTGGATAGTGATCGGATAATGTAACACACTTTAAATACCTAGGAAATTCCACAAAAAAACGTTTGGAGATATTTCCAAACGTTTTCCTCTTCATTCATCAAAGTGAAGGACTATTTCCTCCAAAAAGTTGAACAGTCTGCCTTATCAAAAATATTGAATTCAATCATTTTCTCAAGTAATGAAAAATCAACCGGATTATCCCACTTAAAACGCACCAACTGCTTCGTATGGTCATGTCCTGCCTGCTTGATCTGATCAGAGAAGTGATCCATTCCTTCCTTTTCAGGTGCAACAGCCAAATGATGTTTGGCTACGCTAAAGCCAATGATGTATGTGCCGTGATCAGTAAACATAGGCTGATTCCAAGCAATTTTCGGCTCTAAATGTGGATACTTGTTAGCGACCCACCCCAACACCTCTTCCATGCGAGCACGATGTTCCGGGTTATCAATACCAGCTAAATATTCTGCAAAAACGTCCATGTTATTACCTCCTACATCATCATGATATCTCTGAAATTAGAATGACTTTGTTCCTATACCAAAGCCTGTGTATTCTTTATTATACCAGTAGGCAGAGCATCTAGTTGAAAACTTCTCGTTCTTTAGCTCTCATTTGCAAGCATATGTGTTGCTGCTTCATGCATGTCTTTCAAACCTGAAGCTTCGGCGTATTCCGCAACGGTGATGCCACTTGTTGTTAGAAGTTCAACAATATGCTCATCCATTCTTGACCACGTCTTCCCCCCAGCATTGTCATACGCATCGATTAACTTTGTAAGACCACCTTTTCCAAAGAGTAGCTGATGTGACATGAAATCTACGGATACATCACCAATCCCTACTTCAGTCCAATCAATTAAGCCTGTAACATGATTGACCTTATCAATCAAAATATGACCAGGATGTAAGTCTCCATGCCTTAGGCCAACATGATTCGGCCAGAGAGAGTCCTCAGCTAACCAAGCTTGCCAACGGTCCCATAAGTGTTGGTTGATTTCGTATCTTTCTTTCACTCGTTCCATTCGCTGTTTCATCCAGGCTCTTAATTCACTAGCACTAAGAATTTCAACACCGATCGTTTTGAATTCTTGTTGAGGTATTGAGTGTAATTCTGCTAGAGCTTTTCCTAATGAGTGATAATATTCGAGTGGTACATTGGTTTCATCAATACTCCATACATAGCCTTGTTGTTCAACGTCAATCGTAGCGGCAGGAACACCACTTAGCTGCTTATAGGCAATTAAGTCTTTTGAGAAGATCGACCAATCGGGAACTTCGAAACTTGCATAGTTGTTAATGATATCTAATGCATTTTTCTCTTGTAGCGCATGTCTCATAGACTCTGGTCTACGCGGAACCCTTAGTATCCATTTATCGCCGTTTTGATCTTTTGCATGCGCGACCCTAAAGTCCACACCAGACTCATTGATGTTGATGGTTTCCTCCAAGATGCATAGTCCTTTTTTATGGGCTAATTGTTTCATTTCAAGTGTATTCATTTTCTTTCCCTCCAAATGTGTTCTATCCTCTTTTATACTTCCTAATATGTTCTATAAAGGAATGTAATCACAAAAAAACCACAGACAGCCTTCTGTCTGTGGTTAAGAGTAAACGAGGCTATTACAAATAGACGTCTCCCTTAGTACGAATAAAAAAATCATACGAAAAAAAAGACAGATCGCTATCTGCCTTTCTTCACGTGAAAAAAGTGTAGATTTCCCCGTTGAAGACTATTAAAAATGTGCAGACTACTCCCGTTTACTCCGTTTATGACAACAGAGCCTTTGAACATATTAAGTTACTGATTGTTCAAAGTTTGCTGGCGTAATCTTCCTGCATGCATCATTTTTAATAACCCTCCTCTCAATAATTAACTAGAACTATACTTTATTTATAAAAGAATTTCAATAAAGAATAAATAAAAAATAACATCCCCCATCAAAGGAAAATTGATGCATTCCTCGTTAAAGAAATGCGGAAGACTGTTTATGTTCATTGAAGAAAAGCCCTTCATTAGCTAAAAAAAACTTATAATTATGCTAGAGAGAAAACTAATCTATTTCACTACCCGATCAGGGTTTGCAGGGCCTTGGTGTGCCAGTGCATCATAAACAAAAGCAAATGATAGTCGATCATACACAATTCCTTGATGGCCAATAAGATTTAATGGGTAATAGTCTTGTATGGTAATATTTGATACTTGCACTTCAGGACCGTGAAGGAATGCAGAAGTATATGGAATCACAACTTGATCTGTTTTTGTAGAAATGACAGTGTATGAGACATTTCCTGGTGTTTCATTCCCTTTATTCAGTTCATCTAGGAACTCTGATCCAATAAGTTGTTGTTGGCAAGCTTTACAAGAAGCAGTATCGGCAACTCCCGAACTAACCTGTTCTAAACCAAAAAATCCCGTGGTTCCATGGTTAGAAGGAACAAAAGCAATCAAATTCTCCACATGTTTATCTCCACCCATAAACTTCAAGTAATACCTCGGCATCATCCCGCCTTGGCTGTGGCCAATAATATCTACTTTTCTTGCACCAGTTAATTGTAAAACATTATCTACAAATTCTTTTAACTCTTTAGCTGACTCTTCTATATCACCAGTAGATGGTCCCGCATGAGTTAATCCGTAATTGATTGCATAGACACAATACCCTTTCTTAGCAAGCTCAGGTGAAAGAGTGAGCCAATTCTGCGCACTTCTCTCAAACGTACCTGGAACAAGAATGACCGGGTTAGGCTTGTCTAAAGTTGGTTCACAATTTTTAAGGTTTGCTCCCGGAGGTGGTGTTCCTTGTTCAAGTAGAAATGTTTCTGTAGAAACTTCTGCTTTCAAATGATGCGGTAATACGAAAAAGAAAGCGATTACCAAAATGAGTTTAAAAGAATTTTTGAACATATAAAATCCCCTTCCAAAATAGTTGAAATTCATAGTTTGCATGAAAAAAGCTCACAAAATAACTACCTGGCTGCTAGGCAGTATTCA
Source organism: Alkalihalophilus lindianensis (assembly GCF_032843265.1). Lineage (NCBI taxonomy): Bacteria > Bacillati > Bacillota > Bacilli > Caryophanales > Bacillaceae > Alkalihalophilus > Alkalihalophilus lindianensis. The sequence goes on along the minus strand of NZ_JAWJBA010000001.1, from coordinate 26,282 downwards.
ATGAGCTTCTCAAAATCTCCACGCAAACTATTAACTTAATTATTTAATATATAGAAAATTCAGAATTATGTCAATGTGTTTTCATTAGAACCCGAACTTCTTAAGCTATCGCCCCCGTTCGTTTTAGAAGTGAAACGGCTAATTTTCCTAAATGGAAATAATATTCTTCTTTCACCATTTGGCCCTTAGATGAAAATTGACGCATTCTTTCTTAAAGAAATGCGCCTGATTGTAGATGTCGTTTAAGTTGTCTTGTTGAAGAAAAGCACCTTTTTAGTTGAAGCAATCATTATTATAACTTTAGCTTTAAGCCTTCATGCGTTGCTTTAAAACCTAATCGTTCATAAAACCTTAACGCATCTGCTCTTTCTTTATCAGTTGTCAGCTGCACTACATGACAACCACGTTCTTCCGCACGTTGAATGGCCCATTTTATAAGTTCAGTACCTACACCCATTCCTCTTACAGAAGTGGATGTTCTCACTCCTTCGATTGTAGCTCTCCATCCACCTTGATGGGTTATATAAGGAGTAAAAGTAATTTGTTGTACGCCAATCACTTCATTGCCGTGGCAAGCCACAATTAATTCGTTATTAGGATCCGATGAAATAGCCTCGAATGCTTTTATGTAACGATCAGGAAGTGGATGTTCATATCGCTCTCTTTTACTACCCAAAACATCATCCGCAAGCATCGCAACAATACTTTCTAAATCTTGTTCAGATGCTATTCTAAACCTTATTTCCTTCTCCATTTACATCCCCCTGTTCTTAATAACCTTCATAATAATTACAATGCTATCTTAATCCAAACCGTAAGTAAATTTTAACTGTATTATGATATTCTTAAAGTGATTTTTATGTATATAGTAGATGTTCTTAGTCAACCAGGCGCGATAATATTCTTAAATCTTCCACACTTAATAAATCACTATTATTCTGATTTGAAAATAAGTTCTTCTTCTTTCATATTGCCATCCTCGCTCCACTCAATTAAAAATGGAATATATCCCAGAGCATTTAGTACCGCTATATGAGAATTCTCGTATTCGTCTTTGATTTGTTTGTTTTCTGGTAATGTTCCAATAGGATGGCTAATACTATACTCGTAAGGGTCCCCACCACTTCTGTAATGAATAATAATAGAGTGTATATTATCAGCATCTCCAATATAATCAACCATTGTATTTACTAATTCTCCTGAACCCCAAAGTTCAGGTTCTGACTCATTAATTCATAGTTCACCTTTCCCTCCCCTTGATTTATTATCCTGTTCGTTAGTGTCATTGTTATTCATTCTAGAATCATAGATAACCCTGAAGACCTCAAATGTATATAGACGTTTTTGAGGTCTTTGGTGCTTCTAATTTTAAAATCAAACCTCACAACCTATATAACCTCAAATATTACTGTAATTACTAAACTTTGAATAAGAACGGTACATGCAAAACCCCAACTTATTATTTTGCCTTCTTTCTTCATAACAAACGATTGGGCTAAGTAATTAATTATAAACAGGACAATGATGACAATTAGCAATGAAAACCAAAAGGGGGCTGTATATGTTATCGTCATTTTCCTTCTTTCCTACTTTCAAAGGAATTTATTTAAGTAGTACCACTATGAGTCTACCAAGTGGATCACTTTATTTTAACATAAATTCACAACACCCTTCTTTTCCTTTTATAAGGTATCTACTATTTCACCGCTTTAAATGAAAAACCTATTAGCAATATCCCGTTTACTAGTGAGAGGATCGAGAAGGTAATGGTTAACCATGCAACATCCGTAGCAAATCCCTTTATTGTATGCCATGGTACTCCGACAAAGTATAGTAGCAGTGGAATAATGGTAATGGATAAGAATACAAGAATTATTCCAAGGCTGCGCCAGAGGGCCTTTTTACGAACGATAGCTGATTTAGATTTTACAATGATGTAAATAAACATCGCAGTGAGGAAGCACAATAATGCGATGATGATCATTTGAATCAGAGGGAAGTAAGTTGGTACTTTAACAGCCTCTTCTCCATTTAAAATGTTAATGATTCCATGTTTCAGGTATGCTAGTGCATCTTCTTCCAAAATATGATTTTTATTAGTGAGAATCACTCCGCCCCACCCTGTTTCTGGTATATAGAAGATTTCTGAACGTGAATCAGGAGTTGAGCCTGAATGCCAGATCATTTCTTCATTAGAATATGGAGCTGTCACTCTTACCCCAAACCCATAATAACGATCCTCCCCCGTTTGAACATGGGGTGATACATACAAGTTCATCATCTCTTCACTTAAAAAATCAGGTCTCTCTCGTGAATGAAGCAATGAAAGATATTGCACCATATCTGTTGTACTAGCCACGATATATCCATAAGGTGCCCCGCCATTATCATAGTTAACGTGACTTCTCTGCGGTAAACCAAGCCAAGATTGATGGCCAGCTTTGTAGCCTTTATTATCAGCAGTATGTTCATCAGCAGCTGCCCCATCCATCCCTAAAGGCGTAAATACTTCCTTCTCCATAAATTCAGAATAGGTTTGGTTGGTCACTTCTTCAATCAGAGCTCCAAGAATAATAAAGTTAGCATTGCTATACTGATACTTTTCTCCAGGTCCTGCACTCAGCTTTTCATTCAATAAACGTTGTGCATGTTTCTTGATAACCCCAGCATCCTTTGATTCTTTATCAGATACAGCTAATCCAGAATAAGTGCTGAATCCGCTTGTGTGCGTGAGTAACTGTTTAATAGTTATTTGAGATGCTGCTTGTTGATCCTGAAGGTCGAATGAGGGAAGATACATATGTATCGGATCCTCTAAATCAACGGCACCCCCTTCCACTAATTTCATCACACCTAACCCGGTTAACGACTTACTGATTGAGCCGAGAGTAAAGGGCGTTTCAGTCGTTACTGGTTCCTCTGATTCTCCTGTTATACCCCATGCATTCGCATAAAAAAGCTCACCTTCATGAACAATAGCAATCGAAGTTCCTGGTATTTGTTGTTCTTCTATAAACCTCTCAATATACTGCTCAAGCTGATGTAGTTTATCCTCTTCAGCAGCTACTTGCCCCATACTCACGATCATCATTAGACAAAAGCTGAAACACCATATAGCCAGTTTACTTTCATGTCTATTCATTAGAAAAAAGCCCCCCTCTTAACTAGGTCCATTAGTAAATTTAACCATTTTATGTAAATAAAAACATCCTTCTTGAGCCTTTTTCTAAGTCAGCCTTCAGGAGGAGATATGGTTTCCTTACACATAAAAAAATCCCCTGCTTTTGCAAGGGGAGCTATCTTAAAACTCTTTACGCTTATACACTTGAATCGAAATGATATAGGATCCAACAAAGAGAATAAAATTGACTACTAAAAAGCCGAGAGAGAAAACGAGGTCACTATTCAACCCTTGGAAGGCATAAAGGGGCATAAGTAAAAGGTCGAAAAGATAAGCACTTAAGAAGAACACACCAATCCCCGCTCCCCCGCTTGCCATAATCACAAACTCTGCTTTTTCGGTACCTAATAAGTACGTCAATGGATAAGCGACAATGCCCATCGTAAACGTAATACCAAGAATGTTCATCAATGAGTATGTGTACCCTGCACTAGGCGCTTGCCCGAATCCAAACTGAGCAATTAATAGCGCAACACAAGCAATCAATAATCCCAAAACTGTCAGGGTCAAGAAGAACAAATAGTGACTCTGAACAACTCGACTTCGTTTAACAGGCAATGTAAGCACAAATTTATTCCAGCCCGACTTCGCTTCATGCTTCAAAACCTCAAACGCAGCAGTAGAGAGTAAGAGAATGGGCAAAAAGGCTGCTAAACGTTGAGTCATTGCCTGATCAAAGTAAAGTAAGATCGTCGTAACAACCAAACTGAGAGGTACATAATACCAGATTGTCTTTTCCACCGCATAATATTGATTTAATAGTAAACCCTTCATCCTTTTTCACCTCGCATAAGAAGCAATGTTATATCATCTATTGAAACATGTTTTGGTTTCATCGAAGACGGAATGCTTCGCTTATTTGAGACAAGCACGTCAAAACCTTCACCAGTTTTGCGATATGCCACCACAATGCTCTTTTCTAGTTGTTCATACTGATCCGGTGCACACTGAACAATACCGTAGTGATCGAGAAGAGCGAACTTTTCAACCTCCAACAAAACCTCTCCCCCTTTTATAAAGACGAGGGAATCTGCAATCTTTTCAATATCACTAGTAATATGAGAGGAAAGTAGAATGCCCCGTTTTTGATCTTGTACAAACTCTCTTAAAGCAGCCAGCACATCGTCTCGTCCACCCGGGTCAAGCCCAGCTGTTGCTTCATCCAAAATTAAGAGTCTAGCATGATGAGAAAGGGCGACGGAAACTGACAGCTTCATCGACATTCCCCGGGAAAACCCCTTGATCTTTTTATGTTGGGGTAATGAGAAAAAATCGATATAGTCAGAGAATGCTTGCTGATCCCAACGCTTGTATAGTTGTTGGAAGACGTTTCCGAGCTTATCTACGGTTAAATCACCTGGCAGTTGCATGGTATCAAAGACAACACCAATCTCCTCTTTAAAAGCGACTTGATTGAGGTCCATTTCCTCTCCAAAGATTCTAATCGTGCCACCATCTTTACGTAGTGTCCCGATGATCGTGCCCATTGTGGTCGACTTCCCTGCCCCGTTTTCACCAATAAACCCAACAATCGAGCCGTTCGGAATGGTAAACGAAACATCTTTTATACCTAACGTTGACCCTTTGTATGTTTTCTGTACATGTTCAACCTCTAAAATACTAGTCATCATCATCCCCCGCTCCCTTTATATATTGACTTAGACCTTCCCAACGGTATACACCATAATATCCTCAAGCGAAGCCTGCTCCATCACAACGTGCTCGCCCATTAATCGTCTAACCAACTCAGCTTGATTGGTTAATCCTTCAAAACCAACTGACGTCTCACGCACTTGAAGAAATAAAGTGCGGATATCATCATCTAACAGCTCCTTCGCCCCACGGACAATAGTATGCTGCTCCATGATCGTCTCCTTATTTTCATGAAAAACAATTTCTCCGTTGTTAATGAACGTGATGTAATCTGCAATTTGCTCCAAATCACTTGTAATATGTGTTGAGAAAAACACCGCTTTTTCTTCGTCCTGAATCACTTCTGCTAACAGATCAAGAATTTCTCTCCGACTGATCGGGTCGAGGCCTGACGTTGGTTCATCTAACACAATCAATTCCGCATGGTGAGACAAGGCAATCGCAATCGATAGCTTCATTCCCATTCCCTTTGATAAATCACCAATCTTCCGTTTCCATGGAAGATTAAGCCGCTTCATATAATAAGCAAATACCTCGTCATCCCATTTAGGATAAAACGTACCGATCACACGCTTCATCTTTTCAACCGTTAAATGTTCATATAAAAGATGATCCGAGTAAACAAATCCGATCCGTTGCTTCGTCTCCTCCATGTGCGTCGCATCATTATTGCCAAACAGCTCGATCTTACCTGAATCTGATTGAAGGAGTTGAAGCATAAGTTTAATCGTTGTCGTTTTCCCGGCACCATTTGGGCCGATAAACCCCGTAATAAAGCCCTTTTTCACCGAAAAGGAAATGTCCTTTAAAGCAAAACCCTTATAAGCTTTATTAACATTAATTAGCGTTACTGCATCTTCCACTACTCTCCCTCCTCATAAAGCATTGTTAGCAATTCTTGTAGTTGTGGTAAGGAGATGTTCAAGTTCTTGCTTTCTGAAACTACCTCAGAAAGTCGCTCTTCTACCATCTTGAGTCTTTTCTCCTCAATCAGTTCAGTGCTTTGTCCAGCTACAAATGAACCCTTGCCCACAAAGGAAGTGATAAACCCGTCTCTCTCTAGTTCCTCATACGCCCGCTTTGTTGTGATCACACTAATACGGAGCTCCTGAGCGAGACGCCGCATGGACGGCAAAGGATCCCCTTCCTTAATGTCATTTCTTAAAATGCTTTGTTTAATTTGATTCTTAATCTGCATATAAATTGGTTCCTGAGAAGAATTCGATAGGATGATATTCATAATAACCTCGCAAATGTATATTTCGTTTATATTGTATATATAATATATATACAATGTCAACCATTTTCATTATACCTTCTCGTTTGATTTTTTATTCAAATGAAAAGGACAACATATAACGCTATACGTTGTCCTTGCTTAATCATAATCACTAGACGTTTTCAGTTCGTTCAATATCCTGTTTTTCGTCTTTTATCTTTTTTTCGACCTTGTGCAGTTTAATGGCTAAGAATATTGCGTATGCATGACATAGAAAACTTATAAACCACAGCATATAAGAGAGGACTTCATTTCTCTCAAAAATTAATAAACTAGCACTAACAATCATTGAACCCCCCAATAGCGTACCGGCTAATTTCCATCTTAAAATCGTTTCAGTTCGAGGCATCATTATTCTCCTAGCTTCTTTTAATAAATTAAGCATTCCCCTTTTGTATCAACGCTTTATCTTCTCTTCATTAAAAGGACATTTAAAACATTCTCATTTCTGTTGGTGTGAAAAATAGAAGGGATAGTATGAGCAAAATAAATGGTAAAATGATTGCTAGTGCGTTACAAGTTAATCCCGCAACAGCTAATCCATAGCCTTGTTGGCGGCTGATTCGGTGAATTTCCTTCAGACTAACATGGCTCAAGGCAAAACCTATTATAGCGGTTATTAAACCAACAAGAGTGAAAAGCGTAAGCAATTATGACACACATCCTAATACGAGAGAGATAACTGCCGTAGTATTTAATCCCCTCTCCTCGCAATCACTCCTATAAGTACTATCATCCTTTGAATTAATCGATTTATCCATTTTCTCCCCCTGTAAACCCTTCAATACCTTAAAGATCTAATGCCATGCGTTTGGTTTTAAGAATATGACCATCGAAATGATCGTCATATTCTTCCACCAAATAAAACCCTTTTGCTTGGTAAAATGCTACTCCGACTTTATTTCCAGCCTCTACTTCTACTAAGATTCTTGTAACTTCATTAAGCTCCTTTATACCTGTAGAAAGAAGGTCACTCCCAATTCCTTTTCCATGCTCACTCGGTTCAATATAGATCGCACCCAATACAGCTTCCGTTTGTTTAAAAAAGAAATTGGCAAAGCCTATTACGCTATCATTTACAGTGGCAACTAAAAAAAGGGATTTCTTTATTCTCCGTTCCAAATTCTCATCTGAATAGGCTCTCGCGATAAACCGATCTTGAATGTCTCTTGGGATGATTCCTTCATACGTATCGTTCCAGGTTTCCTTTGCTACTTTTTGGATGTCTGTTATGTCTTTCATAATTGCTTTTCTAATCAACATTTACATTCCCCCCATCCTTTTTTAACACAAAAAAATCCCGCCTCTTATAAGAGACGAGATGAATAAATCCCGCGGTCCCACTCTGTTTGACCGAATCACGGTCCACTCCCTTTCATAACGAGGTACTCCCCCGATGCACTCTACTAATCGGTTCAAGTACATTTCTCAGAAGTGCGGTTCATTATGTACGTATCACAGGCTCACACCATCCCTGATTCGCTTAAGAATTGCACATAACTACTCTCTTCATCATCAAATCATTATTTTATTATTCAATATTTTATTATACCCTTAACATAAATTCAATCATTTTCCATAAATTCAAAAAACTTTACCTTCTTTATTACCTGATCCTTTTGTTTTTTATCAAAAAACCTTTGTCATAAGTGGTATGATGGATACAGGTATTTTCACCTGTATCTTTTCTCAATACTAGACACACATAACATAAATTAAAGTTTATGACCAAAGAACATACTGCAGTGGAGGGAAGTTTATGGATATTATTGATCATAAGAGTTTAAGCGAAGCATCATCAGCAGTCTTTCAATTGTTAAAAGAAAGCATCGCTATCAATACTTTTTTTATTGCCAAAAACGATGGAACAACAGTTGATGTTCTATCAGTTGAGAATCGAAATAAAATTCTTTTAGAAAAAGGATTTCAAATTGACTTTCAAGAATCCTATTGAATACATATTGTATTGGGTGGTCGGGAACCACTCGTTATCCCAAATCTTAATGAGCATGAGCTTACAAAAGATATGGATGTTACCAAGGCATTTGGGGGAGGATCCTTAATTGGTGCGCCCATTTTCCTTAAAAATGGCAAGAAGTTTGGAACTCTCTGTGGTATGGATAATATCCCTTATGATTTTAATGATAAAGATATTAAGCTCTTCAAGAGTTTAGCTACTCTATTAACATACGTCATCGACTTAGATAACTCTTATCAACAAATTTTAAAATTATCAGCACCTATCGTTCCTCTACTCAAGGGAATTGCGATTCTGCCATTGATCGGAGCAATTGACGAAGAACGGGGAAACTACATTTCAACCATGATCATCAAAGAAGCACATAAACTACAATTAAATCATTTAATTATTGACCTCTCTGGTATAACAGATGTAGAGAAAGAATTCTTTTATCTCTTAAACCTCGTCGATGTGTTGAAATTATTAGGAATTAAGGCACTATTTACGGGAATGAGACCTGATTTAGCAAGGAAAGCAATTAAAGACAACCATCGTTTAGATCATGTTTCCTTCTTTGGGAATCTTCAACAAGCACTTTCACACGTTGGTATCAAACTAACCGTTTAAGAAAATCATAAAAAGTCCAGGATTCGTTTAGAGTCCCGGACTTTCCTGTCATTCGGGAAAATTGTTCAAAGGAAGATAAGATTCAAATAGTCTCCATGTCCTCTAATCAGCTCAACTTCAATTGCTGAGGAAATCCAAAAGAAACGAAATGTTAGCCCAGCTTCTTCTCCACCACCTGTTGGATTGAACTCCCATTCATCTTCGGCATTAGGTGCAATTACTTTATAAAAGAAACGGTTATGTATAGTCCCATCATCATTCTCCCAAAAATCTTCAGCTAAAAGTCCTTCAACTTGAAAATTTTTTAATCCTGTTTCTTCTTCTATTTCTCTTATACGGCATCCTGAGTATTTTCTTCTGGGTTTACCGTTCCTTTAGGTATTTGGATCCCTGCTTCAGAAATAGGATGCCGAAAGACGAGTACTTGTCTTTTCCTTCCTTTCACCCTTGTTACATACCCATATGTTTTATTAATAGGTGACACCACACCAGCCTCCCCCATCCAATTAATTATTTATTTAAAACGAGACGAACTCCTATTACAGCAAGAAAAAAACCACATAAATTCATAACAATATTCCCCACTGAACCTAAGCTATCAATTCGCATTCCGAAAAAGAGAATTCCTATTAAAAACAGTATGGATCCAAAAATCATCTTCATTTTTCTTATCACTTTCTTTCCGCATTGTTATTCCCTTTAGTTAACCGACATATCTACATTTTCACCACTATGTCTTACTCTCCAGCTTCGCTTTAATGTCCTCCAATAATTGAGTTTGTCTATCTTGCTTTTCCAACACTCTATCGGTCAACTTTTCTAATGTCTTCGTAATTGACCACAGTGCTAGGACGATGACTACGATAACACCTATATCCATCCTTCCACTCTCCACCCTTTAATAGCTAATTTCCTTTATTACTCCCTGATCGAATTCACTTCTTCTGTAATCGTTTCATACAATTGCAGGTGTTCATGGATATGCCCAGCTGTAAAGAGATTCAGGGCTAAAATGAACCCAAGAACATACCATTTAGCATATTTCCGAGTCCTAATATACCTCTTAAAGACATACCCAAAAGCCGCCACTAATAATGAGAAGATAGCTAGATTAACATTCCATAGTTGTTTTGCTTCTGTAATCGGTAGCACCACTCGTAGGGCTTGACTTGTCGTCACCTCTACTTGATACCTCTCCTTTTGGACAAAGCCCTCTTCAATAATCATAATGCTTTCGTCTTCTTCGAGGTAATAGTCATACCCAACAGGATTGAACTCGGTGAAAATGACGAACAGGAATGATATCGCTACAACTGCTAAAAAGAGAATGAGAAGAAATTTTTTAGTAAGAGTCATAAAAGCCGCCCCCCTTATGTAAGCTGATCTGACCAGGTGTGAGATCCTCACTTTTTGCCAAGCCATTCATTAAAGTCGTCTCTATCTTGCTCCTCTGAAACATGAAAAATGGTGCCAGATGTTAAGTGCTCTCCAGATTTCATTTCAATTTCTGTTTGATAAAGGCTATAAAGAGCTTCCCCCTCTAAAGAGTTTACGAGATAATAAATAGAACGTCCGTCTTCATCCCACTTCACACCATAAATGGCCTTATAAATATGAGAAACACCTTTGAATTGTTGCTCGATTTCCATTTCTGGGTGATACATATTCACGCGAGGAGATGCTGGCTTTTCATTGTGCCCACCAACGAAAGCAAGGATGTTTTCATTTGGTGCCCATGCAAGTCCATAAGGTGATTCGTAACCATCATAATCGTACCTATAGCCGATCTCATCTGATACATCGATTACATCATTTGTTTCCAAATTGACGACGAAAATCTTTGCCACCTCATCCTTCCATGTATCGACAGCTAAAAAACGTTGATCATAGGAGACATGTACACTCTGAATCATGCTTTCAGAATCAGGTAGATCGATATGTACTTGTTTCTCATTTGTATCGACATTTATCTGATTATCATTCCTGATGATGATCAGATCCCCGATCTCTACACTTTCGCTAAGCGCCTCTCCATCCACAACATATGGGTTTGAATAATAGTTAACCTCTTTCTCGGTGCATCCTACTACTAAAAAAGTAACTAGGATGAATAGTGTCACTCGTGCTGCAAACCTGCTCATCTTTACCTAACTCCTCTTACTGAATCTACTTAAAAATAGGGATACGCTTACTATTTTCTCTCAACTAATCTTAACATTAATTCCCTTTTAATTGGGAGGAAGGGGCGTATTTAACGGGAAAGTCCATAAAAAAAACCCCTGCTTTAGCAGAGGTTGTATCACCATTTAGATAAAACAAGCAAGATCCTTTGTATAATTTCAGCTTACTTTTATTGTTTTTTTCTACTATAGTTACTATTTAAAGGTTAATCGAGAATTTTATAAAAAAATATGGCAATGTGGTGATAAAGAGGATTTAGGATTACATAGTTATTAAATACAGAACAGGAGGCGTTTTTATGAGGTGGATTCTTCTTTTATGTGTATCTTTCATCTTTCTAGCTGGTTGTGGTGATACCAGACAGTACGATTCCTTCGTGAACGAGCATACTACAGAACAAGAAGGAGCTTATAATTTGTATATTTATTATAATGAGAGTTTAGACGAAATTGCTGATTTTACAAACGAATTCAAAATGGAGGATCATCTCTACATCAGGAACGTCCAAACCTACAGAGTGAATGATTTAAGTTCAACGTATCAAAAATTAGCTCAACTGGATGCTAATATGCTTCCTATGTACACTTTGTATAACCATGAACATATTGAATTAAGTACAAGTGATCCTACTGAATTGCTAGATTACCTAAGAGATGAGATGAGTTGACATAAATAAAAAAAAGACCGACTACTATATGTCGGTCTATAGAATGTCCATATGCTGTGCCTTATTGCTTCAGTTAAAATGGATTCTCTCCTGTTCTAAAAGGAACTAGAATGATATAAATAGAACCTAAAAATAATATCCAGAAGATCTTTTATACACTGCCAAAATCAATCCCACCTTTATGGTTCCTTAACCTCTATTTTGGATATACTTTCTCAAACCGTTCACATACAACAAGCATATTTGGTGAAAAGGCTTTCTCGTATTCTTTTAATAACGTAGTAAAGAATTCTTCGTGTGCATCCCACCAGTATTGATAATCTCCTTCGCCTTCTGCTAATGCGAATTCCTCTGAAACTTCATTCATCGGAAGCACTTCAACGGATTGAATTTGAATGACTGCAACTGGCTCATTCTGACCATTAAAAATGATATAATATTCACCTGCTTGAGGGATGGCTTCTTTTTCTAATTCATAAAATACCAAACCTGACGTTGTTGCTGTCTTCTTTCCATCGACTACTAAGTTCGCTAACTCATCAGCCGAAGCTCCAAATTGAAAGGCATCCTTATACTCGCTCCCTTGCTTTTGATGCTCTACGCAAAATTCATCCCAGAATTGTTGCACCTTCTTCATATGTAATCATCCTTTTCTTAAAGTTCATACTCCTTACTAGCCAATCTCCATTTAAGTAATATATTTTAGCGTAAGAGCAATCAACATCCATATGGGTAAAGAAGCGATTGACATCAATAAGCATCTTCTTCCCATTTTTTTCTTCTCTTTATCCTTATCCCCCAGTAAAAAAAGAAATAAGACAACCCCAATTATAGGGAAGATAATGCACATGATAGATAGAATAAATTTATCATGGGTAGTTTCCATCCATACCCTCCTTGTAAAAAAAGTTTCCTATAACGACCTACTCTCGGTTTCTCCCATTATTACCCTACCATAATTCAGCCTATTTATGGGTTTATTTCCCATATCCCCCTCCTTTCTTTTGTACTTGGTACGTAAATAAAGCTTAACGACTATTACTCGTTAAGCTCAGCCAAAGTTACTTCTTGCGGTATAAGTACATGGTAAGTGGTGCGAAGATCGCCATGATCAGGATGGAGACAAATAGAACCCATCCAATTTGTTCAAGTGTTGCGGTACCGTGCATCAATCCACGAACAGCCGTTACAAGAAGCGAGATCGGGTTGACGTCAACGAATTTTTCCAACCAGCCTGGCAGCGTCTCCGGGTCAACGAACACATTACTGACAAATGTCAGCGGAAAGAGCACCATCATGCTCACCATCATCAGTGATTTTTCAGAGCGCATGATGATTCCAAGTGTCGTCCAGATCCATGATAAGCTAAAGCAGAAAAATAAGATTAAGGCTACTGCTTCAATGACTCCGATAAACCCACCATCTGGTCGAAATCCGAGCAGAAGACCAAGTCCAATCATGATCGCTGATGCAATTGAGTAACGAACAGCATCAACGAGCAATGCGCCAACTAATGCAGATGGGAGCCAAATCGGTAACGTACGAAAACGATCAAATATCCCTTTTCGAATATCATTGTTCAAGTCGAGCCCTGTATACATCGTAATTTGTGAAACAGTCATGACGAGAATACCTGGAAGGAGGAATTGCAAATACTCACTCGTCGATCCCGCAATCGCACCACCAAATAAATACGTAAACATTAATAGAAAAATAATCGGAAAGACAGTCACATCAAATAGCTGCTCAGGGATATGTTTAATCCGAAGCATAGCCCGTGATGCGAATGTGAGGGATGAAGATAAGGCACTCGGGCGATCCGGACGCTTACTTGAGGCAATCGCATCAAGTAATTTAGCATCGGCACCGTTTTGTTCTTTTGGCTCTGTCATTTGATTTGTCATCATCGTGTCTCCTCACTTGCTTGTGCTACATCTGCTGGCTGATCCGTTAACGTCAGGAATACCTCATCAAGACTAGGCTGACCGAGTGAGAAGTTATCTACCCCAATCTTCTCTTTCGCTAGTTCTCCAAGGGCCTCGGCTGCTAATGAAGCATCAGCCACTTGGGCGGTAAGAGAAGCGGCATCGCCAGCAGGTGAAACGGCTACCTCGAGCTTTTGTGTGAGAACGTCAATCGCTCTTGGGCGATCTTCAGGATTAAGAAGCGATACATTCAATGTCCCCGTACCGACTGATGCCTTTAAATCATTGCTCGTTCCTTCAGCAATAATCTTCCCTTTATTAATCACCGCAATGCGATCAGCTAATTGGTCTGCTTCCTCTAAATATTGCGTCGTCAGTAACACCGTCGTACCGGCATTAACTAAGGCGCGGACAATATCCCACACTTGATTTCGGCTGCGCGGGTCTAATCCGGTCGTTGGCTCATCAAGGAATAAGAGCTCTGGTGTCACCACGATACTGGCGGCAATATCAATACGACGACGCATGCCACCCGAATAGGTTTTCACTTGTCTCTTTGCTGCTTCTTTAAGACTAAAAGCACTAAGTAATTCATTAGCTCTCCCTTTCGCCTCTTTTTTCGAATAACCCATTAACCTGGCAATCATCACGAGATTCTCAATTCCAGTTAAATCTTCATCAATCGACGCATATTGACCAGTCAAGCTGATTCGACTTTTGACGGCGTCCATTTCTTTAACCAGATCATGACCAAAAATACGTGCTGTTCCCTCGTCTGGCTGCAGTAATGTGGCAAGCATGCGAATCGTCGTGGTCTTCCCTGCCCCATTCGGCCCTAGAAAGCCATAGACCGTACCTCTTGGAATCGATAAATCAACACCATCAACTGCACGATGGTCACCGAATACTTTCACAAGCCCCTTCGCTTCCACTGCCAAATTGGTGGATTGTTCTACCTGTTGTTCATTCATATAGCTCACCCTCTCAAATTAACTCACTAATTAAACCATACTTGATTTATGTAATAACATCATATCATCCTTATGCTAACCTGCTTTGTCTACACCATGAAGAGTCTAATAATACAAAGTACTTTTTATGATGGGAATTGCTTCATCTCTTCGTCATCATTTTAAACACATGATATATACTACATCCGCAAAAAAGTAATAGAAGAATGAACCCACCATAGAAAACGAAAAAATCCATAGAACCTTGCCCCCCCTGATGCGGAAACTACACTTTATTCACTTCACATTCATAAGAAAAGAGCGTGTTTGTTCCAATGCCTCTTCCTCCGTAACATACTCATTGTTATAGGCTAACGAATAACCACCATTTAAAGAAATACTATGTATTGTAAATGTCGTATCTTCTTGAATAGCCACTTCAACTCCTTCCAGTTCCGTAACCTGCTGAGCGGTCGTAGTTGTCATCCCATTCATGCCATAAGTGATCATGAAAGCAACGTCGCCCTCAAAAGGTCCGTACACTTTTTTCGCATGATGTTGTTCCTCCCACTCCGCAACATTGCTCGGCTTTTGAAAATAATCGATGACCTCACTTGTTCGCCCATCTGCATATTGGACATCAATGCTCCTCACACTGCCATCATCACCATACTGGACGTACACATAAGAAACGTCAAGCTGTTCAAATTCAGGTAGATAAAGTACTTCACCTGTTTCTTCATAAATCATATCCACTACATCTTTCTGTGTCATTGTTGACTGCGTTGCAGATGAACAACCCGCAACTACCAAGAACAGCATCACCCTAAAGGCGATCCAAACCCCCTTCAACCTCTCCACCTCCAATCTATATCCTCCCTATTATATGTAAAGCACCTAATACCACTGCTAGGCAGGAAACAGCCACCGCAACACGATAAAATGTGATTACTTTTGGATTTCGATTATCCAATTGTAATTGAAAAACAGAAAAGAACATTGTAAGTCCTAGTAGAAAGGGGAAGATTGTCACTCTACCCGTAAAACCTGCCCAAATCACCATACATGTGGATAGGATCGTCATGATCAACAATGCGATTTTCAAATGTGATTTCATTCATTCATCCCCCCATAACAAAACCAATCCACCGTTCTTTTTTAAATTGGTTGTACGTATAAAACTGTTCGGTGAATGAGCTATATTATTTATTCAATTTAGGTAGTATCGCCTTTAACTCCTTCAAATCATCGATTACAAAATCAGCCTGAGACAATTCATCTTCTCTTGCAAAACCAAAATGACACCCTATCGATAATAACCCATTATCCTTTGCAGCCTGGATATCAGATAAGCGATCACCTACAACAGCCGCATTGGTTAGACCATATTTCCTTATTATACTTTGCACTAAGTCTGATTTATTCAAAGTTTCAATTTGTTGTATACTAAATGTTTCAGTCACCCAATTATCCAAATGATAGTAACCAACAATCGCTACTAAATAGTCCGTTAATCCATTACTCGCTATGTAAATAGAGCAATTATTCTCCTTTAAGAAACTGAAAACTTCCTCTACATTAGGATATAAGGCACCTTTTCCCCTTCTTATATTGTCGACTAACCTTTCTAAAAAGTAACCATCTGTGTGTTCTCTATCTTCTATAGAATGATGAGGCAATAACGTTTCCCATACTTTAGGTAAGGGCACACCCATGATTTCACGGTATTTTTCAATAGGCGTTTCCGCATCCCATTTATTTAATGATCGTAAATGATTAAAAGTATCATCAAGTGATAATTCCAATATTTTATCTGTTTGAAAAAGTGTTCCATCCATATCAAAGATAATTGCTTGAGACATTTTCTTTCTCTCCCTTTATCGTATTTCTGTTTCTTTTGCTACTTCGTAGTTAATGACTGACCTAGCCATCTACATTTTGTGCATTAAAATGAAAGCTTCTATAAAACAGTTTAATTTGTTCAAGAACAAAATAACCTAACACACCACCGACCGTATTCAAGATCAAGTCATCGACATTAAAAGTTCGTGCAAATATAACTCCGGAATAACTTAATACTAGTTGTACGATCTCTAACAAAAAACTAACAAGAAAAATAATAGCAGTTGCTCTTTTCAAGCTGTTAACCTTATATATAGATAGATAGACGCCCAACGGTAATAACAGTAGCATGTTATAAAAAGATAATTTAACTGCATTCCAAAAGAACCAACTATTACCCGAATGATATTGACTATAATGATACTGACTAATTAAATCACCTACAAAATAAAAGGGGATCAGTTGCACATTCCATTCCCAGCTCCAATAACTTTCAGGTAGGGGTGGAATATGGAGATGACCAATGACTTGCTGTAATACGTTTAATGCGTAGATTAAAAAGCTTAAATGAATGAACATTTTTATAAAGATATTCATTTTTTGTAATTTATTTGTGGACACATATATTCTCCTTCTGACAAGCAAAATGACCTTGCCACTTTTGAAGCAAAGCACGATGCGCTAGCTTCCTCCCCTCCCCCTCTAAAATGAGCTTGTTATAAAATACGAACTGTAGGACATACATCTACTCACATACTTTCGCCTTCGAACTCGACTGATACACACCTAATTATTTTAACATAAAATTCCATAAGTTCTTCTATTTTTTATAATAACCAAGCAAGGTAGTAAAACCAGAATAGCCGGGATTGTTTTGGTAAAAATAAATCTAATTATACTTGAGGATGATGGTACATGAAGAAACTTCAATTGCTGCTCATTACATGTAGCCTATTTATTTGTGGGCTCAGTGATGAATCTGTGTACGCTATTAAATATGAGGAAACTCAACCGATAGAGATACCTTATGCTGAAATTGGTTTTACAACGGTTGAAGAAGCTGTAAAAGAATTTGAACACTATTATCAACAAGACTTGAAACTACCTCTTAAAGTCCCTCCTTTACCTTTCACCCATCACTTTGGTCGGTTTACGGATCTAGATGGCGTTGCGAATGATGCGTTTGAATTGGAGTTTATCAATGAAGAATCTCCTGAAAGTCATTACATCCTCAATGTTCGGCCGGTTCAATATAAAATTCCGATCAAAGCTAAATACACTCTTAAAACGTATAAACTTAAAAATGGAGAGGAGGCCACACTCATAAACATCGCTGACTCGTTCGTGGCACTCGTCTTTGAAAGAGATAATTGGCAATACATGCTTAGTATTGATAAAAGAATTACTGATAAGGTCACTCCAAAGATATTAGTTGATATTGCCAATTCGATTGATTACCTAGGGGAAACGAAGCAGCCATAGTCTCTTTATTAAAAAGACTCATACAAACGAATAACGGCTTGTGCTGAATCTAAGAGTTCTTCTATCAAATTCTCTGGTGTGATCACTCTGATTTGATTTCCAAATCCTAAAATATATTCAATCGCTTCTTGTTTGTCATTGAACGTTAACGAAACGTGAGTCCAGCCTTCTTTAGAGATCTGTTTGGTGTCAATTGAATGGATGAATTTGGATGTAAACGTCATGCGGGGGATCATTGTAGACTTCACTTCCACTCCAACGACATATTCAGGTAACCGACGAATAAAGTCTGTCTTAGACTCCTCCCAGTAGTTGATTAAATGAAAGTTTGTCGGTCTTTTAAAGGCTTCGTCTAAAATCGTAGCAGAGACTATTCGTGATACCCTATAATTACGAAAATGGTTCTCATGTTTAGCGATTAGGTACCACTTGTTACTTTTAGCGACTAAGCCTAATGGTTCAACCGTTCTCTCACTCTCTTGATCATTTAGTTTCTTATAAACAATGGTTGACTTCCTATTTTCAAGAACTGCTTGTTGAACGATCTCTAAGTACGTGGTATCCTCGCGAGATTCTCTCCACGTCCCTGTATCTATGTAGATTCTTTCCCAAAAGATTCTTGTTTTAACGGTGTCGCTCTCAGGTAAAGAAGAGAGAAGTTTTTCTCGAATATCAATGGTTCCCTTGTTGATGCCTAAGTCTTTTAATACTTTATCTGAAGGAGAAGCGATCAGTGCATGAATCTCTTCTGGCTTCAAATAAGATAGATTGGTTTTAAAGCTTTCTAATATCGTCCATCCTCCATGCTTGCCTCTTAGTGCATATACTGGGATTCCAGCTAAACTTAATGCGTCCATATCCCTAAGAATGGTTCTGCGCGAGACATTCAGCTCGTCGGCTAATCTTTCCGTTGTCACTATATCTCTATTTTGCAAAAGGAACATGATATTCAGTAATCTTTCCGCACGCATCGAATCACCTCGTTGATTATCTTAACCTATTTTATATCAGCTTAATATGACATAGGTTGTCATATTAACGTTCTATAATCAGGTTATACTGAAAAAGAGGTGAAGATATGAGTCAAGAGAGAAATGTTGTATTATTTATTGCTACGAGTCTAGATGGGTACATTGCTACAGAAGAAGAAAGATTAGATTGGCTATTTGAGGTAGAGGGAGAAGGAGATAATGGGATCTCAGATTTTTATAAAACCGTCGATACGGTTTTAATGGGGAGAAAGACATACGATTGGATCATTAATGCAGACAGTATAGATGAATACCCCTATAAGGATAAACATAGTTTCGTCTTTACACGATCTACAATCGACGATAATGATCATACACATTTTATCAATCATGATGTAGAAGCTTTCGTGCGAAGTTTAAAAAGAAAGCAAGGAAAAAACATATGGCTATTAGGTGGCGGGCAGCTAGTGACCACATGTATCGAAAAAGATTTGGTCGATGAAATCATCATCACTGTAGCACCAAAGATCATTGGGTCAGGCATTCCACTCTTTATTAAAGGAAAGTATAAAGTGAACCTCTCCTTAGAAGGGGTACAGACTTTTAATCAGTTCGTCGAATTACATTATAAAGTAAGGAGAGATTGATGATGGGTTAGAATATGAGTAGCTATTTGCTCATCTGTGCAGCTTTGCTTCCTGTAGAAGCATTGCTGCATAGTTTGATTTTAGTTTTTTAAAAGCTCCTATCTCTACAAACTCCTCAATTCCTTAAGCAGTTTGAAAATTCTCAAGCTAACCGAGCGTTATCTTTTTAAAATAGCCTTTTCCCATGACCAAGAAGAATAAATGCTCTTACAAAGATTAAATTCCCCTTACATTAATAAAAGCTGTTTTCGAATAAATTGTTGCTTTCTTGACCATACTATTAAAAGGTTGATATAATGGGGTTTAAGGAGGCGTTCAAGTATGTGGAAAGATGTTTATGAAGATTTCAGCGAATTAACTAAATCTGAGCAAATGGCGTTATTTAAAGCGATGAAACAGGACTTGGTTCCAGATGAACCAGACAAAATTACGAAACTACTCAAAAGCATTCGTGAAGCCCGATTTGCTTCTGGTTTAGGTTGTGTTCATTGTGGAAGCACATCGGTAAAACGGAACGGAAAATATCGTTCCAGACAACGCTATCTATGTAATGATTGCGGAAAGTCTTTCAATGATATGACTAATACGCCATTTTCAGGCTCTCGCTACCCTGAAAAGTGGGTGAAATACATTGAACTAATGGTCGAGGGTTATACCTTGCCAAAAATCGCTGAACGCTTGAACATTCATATCTCTACCGCATTCTATTGGAGACATAAAATCTTGAACGCATTAGGCAGTCTTGGATTTAACCAATTGCAAGGTATCATTGAAAGTGACGAAACCTTCTTTCGTGAGTCTATGAAAGGCAGAGAAATTATCCACAGAAAACCCAAGAAGCGTGGTGAAAAAGACGAGAAAAGAGGTATTTCTAACCTTAAAATTGCTGTTGTAGTAGCACAAGACCGTAATGGTAGTGTGATTGCTCGAATGGCAGGTACAGGTCGTGTAAGAGCCGAAGAAATTGATACTGTGATAGGTGAGTATATTCACCCATCTGCTTTGTTATGTACGGATACAGCAACGAATTATAAAAAGTTCGCTAAGATAAAAGGATTACAGCACGAAACGGTCAACGAACGCCTAAAACAGCGTGTAAAGAAAGGTATCTATCACATTCAGCACGTCAATAACTTTCACAATCGCTTGAAAACTTGGATGGAAAGATTTCAAGGAGTTGCAACAAAATACTTGGACAACTATCTCTACTGGTTTCGTTGGCTTGATATTGGGAAGAACTTAGCATTTGAAAAACGAGTGGAGCAAATGCTTATTTCAGCGTGTCAAAAATCAAATCATACAACCGTTAAGATACTTAGAACTGCATAATAAAAGACCTCAGACAGAGGTCGTAATTGATTTGATTACATACTGCTAATCAAGGAAATCAAAAGCCACAAAAATATTATGGATAAAGACAATAGAATTACAACTAACACAAGAACTTTGAATTTTCTTTTGAAAGTGTAAAAAATTGCAATGATTAGTCCACAAATTGGTATTCCTAACCAAACAATGTCTTGTAATAGTTCGCTCCTTGACCCTATAACTCCGAGTATGTTTGTAAAGAAAAATACATACCAAAGAAGTTGTAGATACAAGCCCAATTTTAATAAACCCTCAAAACCTTTCAATAAAACACCCCCAAAAAGTAACATTTACAGTGATAATGATATTTTACCAGAGATATATTGTATTACAAATTTTAATTTTATATTTAAAAGCAACAATCCTTTAGAAAACAGCCTTAATAAAAAAGAGTGTAATCCCTCTTTATTGAAAGATCACACTCGATACTTAAACCTCACTAAATTCACTTAGAAAACCAATATTCACGTTCAGTCTCTATTTCTTCAGATTAATTTTCCTCATCATTTTCAACCACATGTTTAAGGATCGATAACTTGTTATTCCAAAATTGTTCATAATATGAAAGCCATTGCTTTACTTCTGTTAACGGTTCTGGATGCAACTGATATATTTTTTCTCTACCGACTTTTTTTCCACTGATCAAATCTGCCTCTGAAAGAACTTTTAGATGTTTGGCTATAGCTGTACGACTTATTGAAAAATGAGAAGTTATTTCTGAGATAGCTAGTTCTTTGTTGGCAAGCAACCGGAGAACCTTTCTTCTCGTAGGGTCAGCAATTGCTTGAAACACATCATGCTTTTCTGCCGCCACTTATTCTTCCACAACCTTTCGAAGGTCCTCGACTATTCCACCCCAACCATAATCCATTCTTTCTCGTACAACTGCACTTTTCTCGTTTGCTTTTGGAAGAACAGTATCTGGAGATTTCCAGCCACTATGGATAAGAGTAAATTCCGTTTTTCCTCCACTTTCTTTAAGTAAAAAAGAAACTACCCAACCTTCTGTATCCCATGAAAACGAAATTTTATACGGTTCATCTACCTCTAATACTTTGCAGGGAGATGGTCCAAATGGAGACTGTATATGGAATTCATGCCCTACTCTAGGTTCGAAATCATTCGGCATGAACCATGAGGCAATTCCTTCAGAAGTCGATACTGTATTCCATACTTTTTGTATAGGTGCTTCAAACGTGATTGTTTGCTTAATATCTTGTAATGTTTCCATGTTATAATCTCCTTTTCAAAATATATAACCATTTGGTTTCGTATTTGATCATATAACACCAAATGGTTTCATGTCAACATTTTATCTTGCTTTATTAGTTTCCTCAATACTTTCACAACCTATGGTGAATTCATTTAAGAAGTAATATATTATTTCTTAAATGATAACCCTTCTTCTTCTAATTTAAAGTTCTCATAAGTATCTATTAAACAAACCTGCTCATTCCTTCCACAACAATGGAAACTCCATTGAAACAGTTCAAATGTTGATGCTACCCGTTTGTTTAATAAGTAAAAGAGAGGTCACAAAGACCTCCCTCAACTATTGATTTTTCTTAACAGGAACCTAATTGATCTCTTCATCCAAATTGTTCTCGATATAGCTTACCGCTTCATTCATATTTTTAGGATATGTATATAAAAGTAGAAATTGTACAACTCTTGTTATACATTCTTCCCCGTAGTTGAACTGAATGTAATAAAAAGGTGTAACAAAATTCAGTTACACCTTTTACCATATTTACAATTTTACCTTTATAAATTTGCGTTTCCCAACTTGTACAACTAATCCATCGGTAATAGTAATTTTGAATCCTGTATCTTCTATTTTTTCTCCATTTATTTTTATTCCTCTATTATCAATCATTCGTCGAGCCGCACCTTTAGAACTGAACATTTGCAACTCAACTAAAAATTCAATTATTGGCATTTCCTTATTACCCTTCCATTCAATCACTGGCATCTCATCAGGTACTTGCCCCTGTTGAAAAACTGCGACGAAATGCTGCTCTGCTTTTTTTGCCGCTTCTTCACCGTGATACATTCTTACAATTGTTTTTCCTAAGAGCATTTTAGCATCTCTTGGATGTAGTGCACCTAGTTCTAGGTCTCTTTTTATAGTTGCCATTTGTTCTGGTGAGAAGTCAGTAATAAGTTCGAAGTATTTATTCATTAATTCATCCGGAATCGACATCGCTTTTCCGTACATTTCTTGAGGACTTTCATCAATACCAATGTAATTTTTCTTTGATTTAGACATCTTTTCTACACCATCAAGTCCTTCCAATAATGGCATTAGCATGGCTACTTGTTTTTCTTTTCTAGACTTCTCTTGAAAATGTCTTCCCATTAGAATATTAAAATGCTGGTCTGTTCCGCCAAGTTCAATATCACATTCTAATACAACGGAATCGTAACCTTGCATTAATGGGTAGAAAAATTCGTGCAGTGAAATTGGCTTACCAAGTGCGGTTCTTTCTTCAAAATCGTCCCTTTCCATTAATCTTGCCACTGTTATTTTTCCTGCTAATTGAATCACATCTTCAAAGCTTAACTGTGATAGCCACTTTGAATTATAATGAAGTTCAATTTTATCCATATCCATCACTTTTCCAAACTGTTCAAAGTATGTTTTGGCATTGTGTTTTACTTCTTCATCAGTTAGTGGCTTTCTAGCAGCGGACTTTCCTGTTGGGTCTCCAATCTTTCCAGTGAAATCCCCAATCAGTAATTGGATAACATGTCCATTCTCTAGAAACTGTCTCATTTTCTTTAAAACGACGGTATGACCAAGATGTACGTCTGGAGCTGAAGGGTCTAATCCTAACTTTATTTTCAGTGGTCGATCTTCCAAAATAGATTTTGCGACTTTCATTTCTAATTCTTCCACTGGAATTATATCTTGCACACCTTGCGTGTAGATAGCCATCTGTCTCTTTACTTCTGTAACTTGTTCTGCTGTTAATTGTTCTATTACTTCATTCATTTTTCATTCCTCCTAAATATAATAAAAAAACCACATCCCTAATATGAAGGGACGTGGTTTTGCACGCGGTACCACCCTTGTTGAAGACTTAATCTCTTCCACTTAACGATTAACGGCTCGTCCGTCTTTGCTATCTATAACTCACAAAGAAAAGCTCAGGGAATGTAATTCGTGTTATCTTTGTGTCGATTCGCAGCAACCACCGACTCTCTGAAAACAGGGAGATAACGACTACTAGATTTCCCGTCAATGCTTATATAATATTTATTTAATAATTCAAAAATGATTTTCTTTGATTATTCTTCTTAATAAAGCAGAAATGTTCTTCTGCTCATTTACAGAAAGATTGGAAGCAATTTCAACTTCACCCTGATGGAACTTCGGATATAAATCTTCCATAATTCTTCTACCTTTATCGGTTATTGTGACATAAGTAATTCTCCTGTCCCTATTGTCTACTTTCCGATAACATAGTTCCTTTCGTTCCAAGGTTTTTGTAATATTACTTATCGTTGCCTTTGTTACTCCAGCTGACCCTGCTAACTTTTTGGTTTCTACTTGATTTCCTATCCATAAATCATAAAGCAATGAAAAGGATGTCCAAGATAGACCATACTCTGACAAAACCTCTCGCTCCATTTTGTTTTTTAATCCCTGTGCAATTCGATAGACATTTGTTACAACAGCGATTGCATCCAAATTCAATGATTCCATTGGTAATTTCGTTAACAGGTTAATTGTGTCCACTTCTTCAGGGAGTAGTTTCCCTTCTTCATTAAATGAATGAATAATGCTCCCCCCTTAAATTTTCATAATCGTTAGCTATGAAACGATTATAATAAAAAAAATAATGAAATGCAACAAAGCAATTACAATAAAATATAATTTATGTTTTCTTCTACAAAACTGCTTCGTTAGCATAATAAGTAGTGCGCTGACCTTTTTTAAATCTACGTATGGGTTAGTTGAATACTTCAAATACATCATTATAATAATTCTATAAGCCGTCTACAAATGATATTAATTCCACTATTTGTAGTATCAATAATAACACCCGCACTGTTTTCTAATAATGGTAAAACGTTTTTATAGCTATCTATTACCTCAGCCTTTTCCTCTGGACTTTTGCCATAATTATGAGACGTTCTATTATTTATTCGATCAATCATTACCTTAAGTTCAGCCTTAAGTAGAACAACATTATCAAAGTAATCATAAAATTTACTCTGATTTGAATAACACCCTGACATAAATAAATGGGATTTTTTGTGCTTCTCTATCATTTGAGTTATTTTTTCTTCATCCCAAACTCTTTCTTCTATCTCACCATTTTTTACTACCTTTATGTAGCCATAGTCTGTATCGACTACATTATATCCCTCTCTTTCTAATTGTTTTAATACACTTGATTTACCTACTCCAGATAAGCCTGTAACAAATATTATTGCCATAGAAAGCCCTCCTTTTTATAGATTTGTGCACTACCAATTATAAATAAAACCCACTCGTTACAGCACTTAAGATATATGTTTTATTTTTTAAAAAAGAAAGATCTATATGATTTATATAACCTAAATGAGGAGCAGATGATACAAGTGTCCAACTACATTCTCTCATTACAGAAAGAGAAGACTATTGCTCCTTCTCTAAAAAAAAGATCCTCAGCATAAGCCTCACAAACACTAGAAAACAGGCTGCAGAGCGACTCGCAGCCTGTTTCCCCCCTCCCCTATACTCTTGTAATTCGTTTTATTTTGAAACTCCCCGTTAGCTCCCCAACTTGAGCAGCAGCTTGTCCCATTATTGTCTCTAAAATATAAATAGGGAAAATTCTAAAGGAACACTAGATCGCAGCGGACATAGGATCTTTTTCCCTAGTGGATTGTCCTCGAAATACTGTTAAGTTATACTCCCGTTAGATGAATAGCAACTATGTATTACGATTTATTTTTTTTATTTACACGATGTTCTATTCCAAAATAAACGACGGCAATAAGAAACAGGATAGTTGAAAGCAATAAAAATATGCCACTCCATTCGCCTTTAAATATAGTTACATTTACAAGGGTGATTGTATGCATTAAAGCAACGATAATAAACAATATAGTATATGTTTTCAAGAACATACACCTCCAATTACTGTAAAGAATTTATATTCTTTTGTTCAACTTTCCTGCTCTAATAGTTCAACATTTTCTGTCAACCTCATTTTTTAGCCACTTTTCTTCTACTTGGTATCTATTTAGGGTTTCAGTAATAGCATCTTTAACTACCCTTGGATATTCGTTTTGTAATTCCTGCTTCAACTCTTTAATATCAACTCTCAATACTTCTATCGCTCTAACTTTTTCTTCTTTAGACATATATTCATATACTTTTCTCAAAGTACACCTCACTATAGCAAAACTTCTTTAGTCTATAGTATTTACATCAACAACGATAGAAACCCCCATTAAAAGAGTTCCTTAACTATTGCACCCTTTAGTTCAATAAGGTATAGTTTTATTCTTCTTCCATACATAATACTGAGACATCTTTCCAGCCATAAGCAACA